>NZ_JBKEVJ010000001.1:0-996868 GCF_056357055.1 Bifidobacterium sp. LH_416
ATCTGCCTTTTGAACTCCTCCGTGAACCTGCGCGGATGCCTCGGGTCGGCCATGACCATCAACTCCTTCGTTGCCTAGTCCCTCAATGAACCGTCCAATACATTGTAGCCAATCCACCCACGAATTGCGCGTGCTGATAGTCGGCATAGAACGTTACGCGTTCGCTTCGTCTCGGAAAATCAGATGTGACCATCCTGTTCATCTCGTAGCTCTTGCCCGTGCCGGGAGCTCCGAAGAAGATCAGATTCAGACTCGCGTCAAGCGGATTGGCGGGACGATCGTCATCCTCATAGATGTCATCGACCTCATCGTCCTCTTCCACTGTGGCTGATTGGCCATTGTCGATCTCATCGTCGTTCAGATACTTGTTGTACGCCTGCGCATCGCAAGGAAAGGACAAGTCTAGGTAACTCCCCACAGTATCGAGGTCGCGCATGAGCGCATAGGCGTTATAGAAGGCCTCGGCCGCGCCAAACTGATGCACGTGGTACACCTTGCCCGTCTGAGGGTCCGCGCAATCGAGATTGGTCCATCTGTCTGGATATTTCTCATCGTATCCGTTCTGATCATCGAATACCGTGATCTGCTCGGTATACAGCATCGGCAGCTCCTCCGGACTAAGCTTCCGGATCTGCGGCATGTAAAACGCCATCAGCTGTCGATTCAGATAAGACCACGTACGCTGACCGGCCCTTGAACTACGCGCCGAGTTGGGCTCCCCCGCAGCATCGCGCAACGTCCAGCTGCTGACGACTTTGCCCTTGGGAACCCGGAAAAAGTCGATGGCCTTGGCCCATGCCCTAGCGGTCGATTCGACGTCACCGGAAGCGCCGGAAGATTCACTCTCTACTGTTTCCGAATTCCTCAAAACACTTTCCACGCGCTTTGCCGCCTGATTCTCCGCGGTGATTCCGTTCTTGGATATGCGAATACTCAGTTCGATAGCCTCTTTTGCGTCCATTATGCAGCCCCTTTGCCTCACCATTCCGGTCTTCGGCCAATACGAAAACCATATCGCGTTTTCTGCTGAGAGGGCGTATTGATGTGTCCCCATTGGATTGCGGTGAGACCAGGGCTCGTATATCAAACACGGCGGAACAGTATATTGGAGCCAGTTGGGAAGGTGCCGGTTCTTGTTAACACAGTAAGTCCGATTTTACGCACGAGCGGGGCTGTTGTTAGGCGGTCCACTCACACCGTTCATCTATCCATTCGTTTCAATGCCGCGAATGAATCAGTACTTCTACGACACAGCCAGAGAACCTCGCCACACCAGCAATTTCATCAGGTTTGAGAATTTCTAAGACCCTGAGTCTTCAGTTCAAACTATGTGTCATCTTCCTTCGTATAGCATAAGAATTATCAGACACGCGCCGAGGCTGCAACGGCACGATTCGCGCATACAATTAACTGCCTACAGTATGGACGAGGGCCTTGGAATCATCAGAATTCCAAGGCCCTCGGCGCTATGCGGCAATCACTTCTTGCTGACGTTGAACTTGAACTCGACGATATCACCGTCTTGCATCACGTAGTCGCGGCCTTCCTGGCGGAGCTTGCCCTCCTCCTTGATCTTGGCTATGGAGCCTTCGGCGGCAACGAAGTCATCGTAGGAGACGATATCGGCCTTGATGAAGCCCTTTTCGAAGTCGGTGTGAATCACGCCGGCGGCCTGCGGGGCGGTCCATCCCTTGTGGATCTGCCAGGCGCGCACTTCCTTGACGCCTGCGGTCAGGAAGGTCTGCAGGCCGAGGATGTCGAAGCCCACGCGGGCCAGCTGGTCGAGACCGGACTCGCTCAAGCCAGCGTCGGCCAGCATTTCGCGGGCATCCGCCTCGTCGAGCTCGGTCAGGTCCGCCTCGAACTGAGCGTTGAGGAACACGGCCGGAGCCGGGGCCACGGATGCGGCGAGCTTAGCCTGCAGGTCCTTGTTGGCCAGCTCGTTGTCGTCCACGTTGAACACGTAGATGAACGGCTTGGCGGTCATCAGATGCAGGTCGTAGACGGAATCCTTGTCGAAGCGGCCTTCGCGTGCGGCCTTGTCGAGCGTCTCGCCGGCTTCAAGGATGGTCTTTGCCTGCTTGACTGCGTCCATGTAGGCCGGCTCGATCTTCTTGCCCCTCAGATCCTTCTCCAGCTTGGGCAGCGCGTTTTCGATGGTCTGCAGGTCGGCGAGGATCAGCTCGGTGTTGATGGTGTCGATGTCGTCGGCCGGATCCACCTTGCCGTTGACGTGGACGATGTCGTCGTCCTCGAAGGCGCGCACGACCTCGCAGATCGCGTCCGCCTCGCGGATGTTGGCCAGGAACTTGTTGCCCAGGCCTTCGCCTTCGGAGGCGCCCTTGACGATGCCGGCGATGTCCACGAAGGTGACGGTGGCCGGCACGATCTTTTCGGTATGCACGAGCTTGGCAAGCACTGGCAGACGGTCGTCTGGCAGCGGCACGATGCCGGTGTTCGGCTCGATGGTGGCGAACGGATAGTTCTCCGCCAGCACGTTGTTGCGGGTCAGTGCGTTGAACATGGTGGACTTGCCGACGTTGGGCAGTCCGACGATTCCGATAGTAAGAGACATGATTCCCTAGCTTAGTATTAGGCTTCGATGGCGTCGACGGCCTTGATGACCGCACCGCGGAACGCGCTTTCCTCCAGCGAGGTCACACCCTTGATTGTGGTGCCGCCCGGCGAGCAGACGGCGTCCTTCATGACGCCCGGATGGGTTTCGTTTTTGAGGTATAGCGCACCGACGCCTTCCACCATCTTCGCGGCTAGACGGTAGGCGGTGGCACGTTGCAGGCCGTATTTCACGCCCGCGTCGCCGAGCGCCTCGATATACATGTCGGTGAATGCCGGTGCGCAGCCTGCGATGCACATGCCAATGCCCATATGCGCGGAATCAACGCGTTCGATGAGGCTGATCGATGAGAACAGCCGCTCGAACACTTCGGCTTGCGTGTCGGTCAGCGTGTTGTCGGCTTCGGTGACGAGTACCCCCTTGCCGACGGCCATCGGCGTGTTCGGAATGGTGCATTGGATATGCGCCGCGTTGAAATCGGCGCCGAACAAGTCTCGGTATTTGTCAAGATCCCAGCCCGCCGCGATGGATACGACGAATTTGTCTTCGTCGGCAATCGCGCCGATGACTGGCTTGATGACACTTTCGATTCGGTACGGTTTGATGGCGATGACGACCATGTCGGACGCTGCAACGACTTCGGCCGCGTTGTGCAATGGCTTTGCACCCACTTTCATCGTGGTCTTTTCCAGCTTGTCGTAATGCGCGGCGCAAGCCACGATGTCGGCACCGTCGACGGCGCCGGCTGCGACGAGTCCTTCGGCGATGGCCTGCGCCATATTGCCGTATCCGATGAATCCGATGGTTGGATTGGACATGGTGTCCTCCTTGTCGTCTTTTCTAATGGACGTAATTGTTTTGGATGCGATGGTTTCGGAGAATTTCGGGAATGTCAGAACAGTTCTTCCAGGTCTCCCCTGTTCAACGCCTCGTCGAACAGGTGCTTGAACACCACGGAACCATGTACGCCGTCGTGCTCGAATTCGTTGGTGGTCCAATAGTGCGATCGTCCCACACGGGACAGCGTATCGAATTGCAGACCGGAGTCGACATACATGTCGTCAAAATAGACGGCAGCCTGCAGCGGAACCTCATTGCGCGCCAACTGGTCGGCATCGTAGATCGTGCCGAAATGCGTGTCTTCCATAAGCACGTCCATGGCTGGTTTGAACGGACGCAACGCACGTTCCTGCTCGAACATCCACGGGAACATGGCCTCGCCGGTGAAATTAAGCGGACGAATGTCACCCGCGAATTCCGGATACTCGCCACGCACGCGCTGGGCGGCCCAGCAAATCGGCGTTTCCAGCTCACCATTGGCGTAGATGAACTCCTGCAACGGCCAATACAGCGGGCGAGATGAAGTCGCATTCATCACGGAAGACAGGAATTCGTCAGACAGTTCCGCCGAGGTCGAGGCCGAACCGTCGCCGTCAAGGAATGCCTGGTCAAGAATCCAATGCACGCGTTCGAAACTCGGCTTCATACCGAAATCGGATCCCAAGCATTGGAAACGTTCCACCGTGAGCGGATCGCCGTCCGGCAATGCGACCTTACGCGACTGCAGAACGTCGGCAACGGCCGCGGCACGTTCGATATCGATCGGGTAACGCTCGTAGAACTGCTTCGTCTTTGCCACCATGCGTGGGAACGTATGACGGTACACGTCGGTCGCATCGGCGGGAACATGCGGAATGCCACCCGTGGTGAAACTGGCGATAACTCCTTGCGGAAACAGCGAAAGATACGTCAGCGTCAGGAATCCGCCATAGCTTTGGCCAAGCGTGACCCAACGTGCGCCCCCGAATTCGGTACGACGCAGATGCTCGAAATCACGAACGATCGAATCGGCGAGGAAACGCTTCAAAAACGCGGCACCTGCCTTGCCGTCGCCATCCATGCCCTCAATCACATGCGTATCGACACGAGACGAACGCCCCGTACCACGTTGATCCGGCAACACCACGCGGAAATGCTTAATAGCCTCCTCGATCCAACCATCGGAACTTGGGCCGAGCGGACGCGGACCGGAACCGCCGGGACCACCCTGCAGGAACACGAGCAGCGGCAGGTCGTCATGCACATGTTCGGGAGAGGTGACCACACGGTAGAACAGGCTGATCGATTCGCCATCGAACCCATGACCAGGCTCGTGGCCCGTCCAATCCAACGGCACCTTGATGGAACGATCCTCAATATGCAATCCGGGCACGTAGTATTCGCTCAGCAACGTCATGCATTCACCTTTCCCTTGGCATCATCGGCATGTTCAATGCGGGTAGTGACTTTTTGATGGCTTCCATCCCACCCACATGCGGAGACAACCTTACCTCACAAAAGCGGCTTTATCTTACCGCTATTTCATTCCTGCGCATGATGGCGTCACAGCATATCTGGCGCTAGGGTGGAACGTATGCCGAATCTCAAGCAGCGTCTCTTGTCATGGATGCATGGCCATGTTTTCGCAGGCGATCTCATCATCACGCTTGTTATAGGTGTTCTGCTGTTCGGCGTGACCGGCGGCATCACCTATAATCCGGGATTGCTGTTTGACCTTAAGCCTTCCACGCAGATGACATGGGAAGCGGCAATGCTTATTCCGCTGCTAATCCGTCGATGGTGGCCACAGACCGGAGCGTTGCTCTGCGTGGCATTGACCTTGGCGCATCTCATATTCGGCCCTTGCCTGTTGGGTGCCGATATTCTGGCATTGTTCATGCTGTATTCAGTGATCGTCTACGGCAATCCCAAAAACACGAAAGCCTTCATTATTCTGGCGTTGACCATCGGTCTTCTGGCTTCGGCGCTGGCGGCATGGACCATGACCAATGGACCACTGCTCACCGGAGGCAAAGTGCATACATGGAGCAGCTGGAATGACTCAAATCCAAATGGCGTTATGGTCACGGAAGACACTCTCGGTTCCATCTACACAGGAACATCCATATCGGAAGTCGCCAACATGGTGGCGCAATACATGTTGGTGCTGACGCCGATTTTCGAAGTATGTATCATTTCCACCGTCATTGTAGCGTTCTGGCAGCGTGCCCGTCTGGCAACCATTCGCATGATGCGGGAACGCAATGAGGCAATCGCCGCGCGAGACCAGGATGAACGCGATATCGCCGCGTTGGCGGAACGCGCACGCATCGCACGTGACATGCACGATGTGGTGGCGCACACCTTGTCAATCATCATCGTGCAGTCTGATGGTGGTCGCTATGCAGGCACGCATGATCCCGCGGTGGCCAGAAACACCATGGAGACGATTCGACACGAATCGGAACGCGCACTGCATGACATGCAACGTCTTCTGGGAGTATTCGGGGGTTCACCGCACGCCGATTATAACGATATCGGCAATCTTGTGGAACAAGCGCAAAACGTCTCCCCCGACATTCGAATCCGACGGAATATCACCGGCACCGCCAGCCCGGAACAACTCGGCGAACAAGCCTCGATAGCTTCCTACCATGTAGTGCAGGAGGCACTGACGAATATCCGCAAGTATGCGGGGCCGCACGTCGATGTGCACATTAAAGAGTCATGGAACAACGGTTTGCTCACTTTGACCATCACCGACAATGGTCATGGCGCGGCGGCCAATATCGACGGGCATACGCCAGGTTACGGCCTGCTGGGCATGAAAGAACGCATCGAATCGGCCGGAGGCTCGTTGCAGGCTGGCCCTCAACTCGGCGGAGGCTTCGAAGTCATGGCCACCCTGCCTTACGGCGGTAAAGAACAGGTGACAGAAGAAACCGGCGAACAGTATGCCTCGGAACAGTCCGAATCGTGCAACACAACTGCCATATCCAGCAAAGCGAAATTATCCGACGAAGCAATCGCACCTCACACAGTCGTCAACATATCGGCGCGAATCCCAGATCAGCCATCGGAGCAAACGAAGGAAACCAACCAACCGACCGGTCGCGATCATCGTTCGAATGCCCTGCAACATTTGCGCATCACCGCACCCAATCTGCATGATTTGCTCAAATCATTGAAACTGAAATCCGTAGAACTTGCAAATACATCCAATTCGCGAGGGCTGAATTGGGTGGAACGTGTTTCCGCGTGGACGCAGCGCCATTATGCGCTCATGGATTCCGTTGGTGCCGTGGCATTGGTCATGCTGCTGAATCGCATGTCGGTTACGTTCTTTTTTGATAGTTCACCTCATGCGCAGCTCTCAAATGCGATCGCCGCATGCTGCTTGCTGGCGCTGGCTCTTCGACGCAGGTTCCCCGAGACTTGCGCGCTTATTGTGTTCGTATTGTCAGTTGTGCAATTGGTGTTTTTGGGATCGATTGAGGTTGGACATATCGTAGCGTCGCTGTGTGCGCTGTATTCAGCCGTATTGTATGGGCGTGAACACGCATGGCGTTGGACCGGTCTTGCCGCCGCTACCTGTTCGGTGCTGATGGGCTTGAAAATCGCGGCTGATCAACACGGATACACTACCTTGTTCGGCGCCATCGCCGCTTTTGCAGGCTTGACGAAACCGGTTTCAGTCACGTCAAGTACTACGGCGGCGTTCTTTACCGGCGTTATGTATACGGTTGCAGTGCTGATGCTGTGCGCCGGCATTATGGCGTGGGCACGTTGGGCTCGTTCCAGTGATTCAAACGCACTGGTGTTGCAGGCGCGAGAGGAAGCGCTGGTGGCCGAGCAGGAGAAGCAGCGTATTCTCGCGGCGAATATGGAACGTGACCGTATCAGTGCCAGCATTCAGGCTGAGGTCACTGCCACGTTGAACAGCGTGATTAACCAAGCCGTCGATGGTATCCGCATGCTGGATCGCGCCGAAGCACAAGGCAAAGAGCCTACCGCCGACGAGATTTCCACAGCGTTCAAAGCCATTGGAGAACAGGGGCGCGCCGCGCTTAAACGTATGCGCGAACTGCTTGGCGTGCTTCGTGAGACTGGTTTCAGCGATGACGCTCATGCCGGTAGCGCGAGCGAACTACAGTTGAGGCCCGCAGCACCGCTGGAGGAGCAGCTGCAGCGCGCGTCTCGATAGCCGGTTCAAGTTTTCAGGGAGATTTAAGGGTTTGTTTCGCGCTGTGAGCGGAACAATGCCGATAAGGTGGAGAGTATGAGTGAAGAACAGAAGATTCGTGTGGTCATTGCCGATGATCAGGAATTGGTACGTGCCGGTTTCGCCATGGTGATCGGGTCCCAACCTGATATGGCGGTTGCGGCGCAGGCTCGCGATGGTGCAGAGGCTGTGGCGTTGGCGGAAACGCTGCATCCTGACGTGGTGTTGATGGATGTGCGTATGCCCGGCATGGATGGTATCGAGGCGACTCGGCAGATCAGTGCGTTGCAGCATCGCTTTGCTGCCGATGGAACGCAATCAGAAGTCACTCATACCAAAGTGATCATTCTGACGACATTCGATTTGGATGAATATGTTATGGCTGCGATCACTGCCGGGGCTTCCGGTTTTCTACTGAAAGATACGGAACCGGAAACGTTGTTGAATTCGATTCGCACGGTTTTTCAAGGTAATGCGATTATCGCACCGTCCGCCACGAAACGTCTTATCGAGAAAATGATGGAAGGCGATTTCATGGCTGCGAATGTTGGTGCACATGGAAATTCCACTGCTTCTTCCACTTCTGATTCGACGTACACCGATCCGGAATTAGATGAACTGACTGATCGCGAGCGCGAAGTGCTTATTGAGATCGCACGTGGATTGTCGAATCAGGAGATTGCCGACAAGCTTTTCATCAGTCTGCCGACGGTGAAAACGCATGTGGCGCATATTCTGGCGAAGATCAATGCGCGTGACCGTGTGCAGGCGGTGGTGTTCGCTTACGAAAACCATTTGGTCTGATTGATTTGTTGTTTTGCGTATGCATGATACGCAAAAAGGACTCCTACCATGTTTGTGGCAGGAGTCCTTTTCGTTGTGTTTGCTATGAAGCTTAGGCTTCGGCGAGCGCCTCAACAGGAGGCGTGCTCACTGCCCTGCGTGCGGGGAATACGCTGGCGAGCAATGCTGCCACGGCTGCCACGGCGAGTACGATGCCGTTAATGCCCCATTCGAACGGGAACACCACTTTGCCGTACATACTGAACACCACGTATGCGCCCAGCCAGCCGAACAGGGTGCCAAGTAGTACGCCCGCGATGCCGGATACCAGCGAGATGAGCAGGGCTTCCACCGCAAGAGAGCGTCGCAGCTGGCCTCGGGTCATGCCGATGGCGCGCAATGTGGCGGATTCTCGGGTGCGTTCGATCACTGACAGCGACAGCGTGTTGGCCACGCCGACAAGTGCGATGAGCACGGCCACAGCGATCAATCCCACCAGAAGCATCATCATGGAGTCGATCATCTTCGCCCATACGATGCGTTCGGCGATCGGTCCTGTCACTGTCGCATCAGCGCTCTTCTCCAATGCGGCCTGCATGTCGTTGTAGATGCCGTCAACGGAAACTCCTGACTTGTCAGTATCTGCCTTGACCAGCAACACATGGGTGGCGGCATCGAGGTCACCATTGGTGAAATGGCTTTCATCCACGAATCCGACAGCTCCATACTGTGCGGATACGCGACGGTAGTCGGCTTGGTTTGCTTGCAATGTCAGCGAACGCGTAGTGACGCCGTCCTGGTTCCATTCGGTAGAGAAATCAGCCGTGCCATTGGCGAACTGCAGTTCCTTGCCGGTTTGCGCATTGTATGTTGGCATGAGCACGCTATCACTGTCGATGGAGGCGTTACCCAAGTTGGCACGCATGACCTGCTTGACCTGATCGATGTTCTTCACACCGACCAGCAATGCGGACGTAGGCTGGGTTCCATCCGCTTTCTCCAAGGTCACGGAAACCGCCGGCGCATACAATGTGTCGGACACGCCGTTGATGTCGGCTACATCCTTGGCCATTTGCTGGCTGATGTCATCGCCCATGGCCACGATGTCGACGCTATAACGGGTGGCGAGCGCACCATTCATAGTCTCTTTGGCGCTAGCGGCACCGGTTGCGATGGTGGAAACCAGGGTGACACCGATGAGCAGAGCGGCACCGGTTGCTGCGATGCGTCGCGGATTCTTCTGAATGTTGGCGTGCGCAACCGTTGCGGAAGGTCCTGTCAGCGAGGCCAACGCTCCAACGCCCTTCATGAGGGTCGGCATCCAAAACACCGCGGTGACCACCATGCCGAGGAACACCAGTGCGGCGCCGGCGATGGCTATGAGCAGAATCATCGTGAATTGATCGCTGTTCGCCTCCTCGCCGCCATTGGTGGCTTGTACCTGCCAGATGGAAAATACTGCCATGGCGATACCGACCACCACCATCAGAATACCGATTATGGCTCGCGTGAGGCTGGAACGACGGTTGTCGGTCAGTTCAATCGGGCGCAATGCCTCCAATGGCGTCACCGCAGTAGCGGAACGTGCGGATCCCAAGGATGCGAGCACCGTCACCACAATACCGAAGAGAATAGGTACGACGGCGGCCTGCCAAGAGAAATTGAATCGCATACCCTCTTGCATGATGTCGCTGACGCACATGCCCCACATGAGCAGGCTTCCAAGCACCACGCCAAGCACGGATGCGACGAAGCCGAGCACCACCGCTTCGAACAGCACGGAACCATACAGTTGGCCTTTCTTTGCGCCGATGGTGCGTAGCAAGGCGAGTGTGCGGCGGCGTTGCGCCACGAGCACTTGGAACGTGTTGGCGATCACCAGAGCCGCCACGAACATGGCAAGCACGCCGAAGCACATAAGGAATGTGGTGACGATGTTGGTTTGGTTGCCGCTTAAGGATTTGATGCTTTCGTCACTGATTTGCTGTCGTGACATCAGATCGAAATGCTTTGGCAGCAACGCTTTCACACCGTTGATGGTTTTTGCGGATACGCTGTTTCCATCCAAGGCAAGGTCGAGATACACCATTGTTGTTCCGGTGGCGTTGAAATCGTCCACTCCCTGCATTGCGGCAAGCAGATTGTTGGATCCTACGATCGCACCACCATAGTATGAGTAGACGCCGTTCGGATCGGACGTGAGTCCTACCACGCGCACGTTGTCCGCCTTGGCTTTGCCATCGTCGCCTACCGCATATCGGGAGGTCAGGCTTACAGTGTCTCCAACGCCGACGTTCAACTGTTTCGCCATGTCTTCCGGCAGCGCGACTTCGTTGGAATCCTTCGGCTGGTCCCCTTCCGTGATATTCACGGGGAGCATGTTCTTCTGTGCCGCGGTGGAGATGATCTCACCGCTGATGGTGCTGTCTCCCTTGGAAACGCTGACGCCGGTTTCCACCGAGGCACGGACGCCGCCAACCCCTTCGATGCCGGCGATCTGGTCGAGATGAAAGTCGCCGACAGTGCTGGAATACGCCTCGTTGAGTTCCTTATCGCTCAGGTCGGAGCTGTTGACGGTCACCGCATAGTTGGCGTTTCCGAACATGGCGGTCAGCTGCCGTGTCAGGGAGTCGTTCATGGCATTGCCGAACAGGAAGGTGCTGGCGATGAACGCCGTGCCGATCATGATGGCGATGCCTGCGGGTATGAGCATGCGCTTGGTTTTTCGCATGAGTTTCAAAGTGATGGACCACATGGTGGATTCTGTTCCCTTCTTCGAATGCTTCTATAGTGCGTTTAGCGGGAATGTCTCGCGGAAGCCACATTCATTGTGGCGGCCTCACGTTCCTTCATCAGCAGTTCACTCATCTGGTCTGCTGTCGGCTTGTTTACGTCCGCCACGATCTGGCCGTCGGCGAACACGAGCGCACGGTCGGCGTAAGACGCGGCGACCGCATCATGCGTGACCATGATGATGGTTTGGCCAAGTTCGTTGACGGAACGTTTCAGGAAGCTCAGCACTTCGGCGCTTGATACGGAATCAAGATTGCCGGTGGGCTCGTCTGCGAACACCAGTTTCGGTTTGGTGATCAATGCTCGCGCAATGGCAACACGCTGCTGCTGGCCTCCCGATAGTTCGTTCGGACGATGGTTGAGACGTTCCTTAAGGCCAAGCGTTTCCACCAGCAGACGCAACCACTGTCGGTCGGGTTTCGCTCCAGCCAAGGTCAATGGCATGAGAATGTTCTGTTCGGCGGTGAACATCGGCAGCAGGTTGAAGCTTTGGAAGATGAAGCCGATCTTGTGGCGACGTAGCAAGGTGAGCTGCTTGTCGTCCATGCGGGTCAGGTCGGCGCCGCCGAACAAGATATGGCCGGAAGTGGCGGAGTCGAGACCGGCGAGCGTGTGCATCAGCGTGGATTTGCCGGAACCGGATGGGCCCATGATGGCGGTGAATTTGCCGCGTTCGAAACTCACGTTCACGCCGCGCAGGGCGTGAACCATATTGCTGCCGGTGCCGTAGTTCTTGACCAAGTCGACGGCCTGAATAACGATGCCGCGCGATGCGGACGGGTTCTGCACGTTCATAATGCCTCTCCATATTGGGCCGGGCCTTATGCCCGGATGATGATTCCAACTTATGAAGAAATAACGGCGCGCCCCATCGTGCGCCAGACTGAATTGGGCGGTCGGCCACGCGCCGGCCCTCATCCTTGAGGATTATGTCGTCTCAGGTCTCACACTATTCATGCCTCTGCGCAAACAGTGTGAGGCATACAGACGCAAGAAAGCCCGCACTGCATGACGTCAGTGCGAGCTTTCTACTCCTTGAGTCAAGTTATCGGACGGAAGGCACCCCATGCGGCTCGATGATTCGCGATGCACCCCATTAGCATCGCGCCCCTTCTCATCGGGCCGTCAACCCTCCTGTCGACCTCACTTGGCCAAGCCGGAAGCGCGAAGGGCCTCGAAGCCGCCCTTCAGGTCATCGAGAATGTCCTCGATGTTCTCGGTGCCGATGGACAGGCGGATGGTGCCCTGGTGAATGCCCTGGTCCTCGAGCTCTTCCAGGGTCTCCTGGGAGTGCGTAGTGGAAGCCGGGTGGATGACGAGGGACTTTGCGTCGGCCACATTGGCCAGCAGAGAGAACAGGTGCAGATTGTCGATGAAGACACGAGCTGCATCCTTGCCACCCTTGATGTCGAAGGTGAAGATGGAGCCAGCACCGTTCGGGAAGTACTTCTCGTACAGGTCATGGTCCGGGCGTCCCGGAATGGACGGGTGAGAAACGGATTCGACTTCCGGCACGGTCTGCAGGTATTCGACAACCTTCAGTGCGTTCTGGACGTGGCGCTCAACGCGCAGGGACAGGGTTTCAGTGCCCTGCAGCAGGAGGAAGGCAGCGAACGGAGACAGGGTGGCGCCGGTGTCGCGCAGCAGGATGGCGCGGATGCGGGTCACGAATGCGGTGCCGCCCAGAGCTTCGTAGAAGTTCAGACCGTGGTAGGACGGATCCGGCTCGGTCAGGGTCGGGAACTTACCCGGCACCTCAGCCCAGTTGAAGTTACCGCCTTCAACGATCACACCGCCCAAGGTAGTGCCATGTCCACCGATGAACTTGGTGGCGGATTCGACCACGACGTCAGCACCGTGCTCCAGCGGGCGGAACAGGTACGGGGTGGCGAAGGTGTTGTCGACGATCACCGGCAGATGATGCTTATGAGCGATCTCAGAGATGGCCTCGAAGTCCGGCAGATCAGCGTTCGGGTTGCCGAAAGTCTCGAAGTAGACGAGCTTGGTGTTCTCCTGGATGGCGTCCTCGAACTCCTGCGGGTTCTCAGCGGAGACGAAGGTGGTGGTGATGCCATCACGCGGCAGGGTGTGACGCAGCAGGTTGAAGGTACCACCGTAGATGTTCTTGGCGGCGACGATGTGGTCACCGGACTGGGTGATGTTGCGCACGGCGTATTCAACAGCGGCTGCACCAGAAGCCACGGCAAGACCTGCGGTACCACCTTCAAGGGCGGCGATACGATCCTCGAAGACACCCTGGGTGGAGTTGGTCAGACGGCCGTAGATGTTGCCCGGGTCAGCGAGACCGAAGCGAGCCTCGGCGTGATCGAAGTTGTGGAAAACGTAGGAAGTGGTGGCGTAAATCGGCACTGCGCGGGAATCGGTAGCCGGATCGGCCTGCTCCTGGCCCACATGCAGCTGCAGGGTTTCAAAACGGTACTTCTTGTTCTCGGCCATTGGTGTGCTCCTTGCTGGTTGTGCTGGTCGCGAGGTTCTTTTTCCTTGCCACCCGCCTGCCGTATTCGGCGGTTGGCGAGGTGTTGGTTATGAAAGTACGCGCGCAACTCGGCGCGGCGCAAGCTGAGCGTTATCACGGTTGCCTATAGACCCTTATAACCCGTTGGAATCATTGGGATTTCATGCGCTTCAATCGCGGTTTTTCCTTGCCGAAAAACTCACGACACGCCGAAGCCTGCATGCATATGAGCATCGCCGTCGACGCGGATTTCACGCTCGAGAAAGCATGCGACGTATCAGCACATCACATATTGAAACGCACTGCAGCACACATACCGCGATTGCAGGATGTGGGCATTTGTGCCTCGCCGATGCATACGCTGGACTACGCTTTCCCTGTGATATCGGATGACATCCGAACTGCGATACCCCATCTGCTCGAAGCGAACCGAAAGAGAACCATGGCTGACGTGACTTTGTATGACCGCGACCCGCACTACATTCCGCGCGTGGCAGCCGTGCACGACATGTGCGGCTATGGCAAATGCTCGTTGACGTCCGCCATTCCGATTCTTTCGGCTGCCGGATGCGATGTGTGCCCAGTGCCTACCGCCCTGTTTTCGGCACATACCAAGTACAAGGTGTTCACTTTCCATGACACCACGGATATGCTGAATGGATATCTGGATGCCTGGCAGGCCGAAGAGGTGGAGCTTGATGGTGTTTATTCGGGTTTCCTGGGTTCTCCTGAACAGGTTGCCATCATCGAGCGGCTGTACCGCGAGTATCCCGATGCGCTGCGTCTGGTCGATCCGGTGATGGGCGACGGCGGGCAGATGTACGCCACATATACGCCCCAATTATGCGAGGCCATGGGCTCGCTCGCGATCGGCGCGGATGTGCTGATGCCGAATCTCACCGAAGCTGCAATCTTGACCAAATCCAATTATCTTGGCAATGATTTGGACGATACAAGCGTGAATCGTCTGCTCGAAGCGCTGTTGAAGCTTGGCGCGAAGAACGTGGTGCTCAAAGGCATCGACCATGGCGATGGGCGCATCATCAACTATGTGGCAAGCGCAGCGACCGGCGTGGAGCATAAGATCGAGCTCGCCCATGAGAAGCTTCCCTTTATGATTCACGGCACTGGTGACGCGTTCGCATCCGCCCTGTGCGGGGCGGTGATGGCCGGCCGCGGATTAGCCGAATCCGCGACAATTGCCGGTGAGTTCGTGCGTCACGCCATGGCCAATACGCGCAATCAGCCTCATTTCGAGGATCGCGGTTTGAGTTTCGAGCTTAATCTCGGCGAACTAACCGGGCTTATCGGTTCTTGAAGTACTTCAACAGATGACTTTCCTGCGTGAACAGCACCGCCAGAAAAGCACCGAACAGTACGCCCAACAGCGCGGCAACGGGCACGCGCAACAATATGTCGGTCAATGCCGCGGCTTCACCGGCGTTATCCTCCAGCCAGACCCATACGAGCAGTGGGCTGGTCAGTAATGCTCCTGCCAGGCTCCAAATGATGGTTTCCAGCATGGCCTCAACAACCAATGCGCTTTTCGGCACCCCACAATGCAACGCGGAGGCCATCTCCAGTTTGCGCGTGCGCATGGCGAGGAAACCCAATGCCAACGCCACAGCGAACGCAACCCATGGCACATAAGCAGTCAACCGTGATTCGAACAGCCCGGCACTGTCCAATGTGCTGCCTTTGTCCGTATTGAGCTTGACTATTTGAGGCCGTTCTGTTGCGGTCGCGCTTGCCGTATCGTTGCCGGCCAGGCGCAGCAATGATTCCAGGTTCCTGGTTTGCGGCCATGCACGCACCCAGCATTGACTGAAGTTGGTGCTGGAATCCGCTGGGATGGGAGTCAGCACCGCATAGGAGAAGCCTGATTTTCTACCATCATCCGGCCAGCTGAACACTCCGGATACATCGAGCCTGCGCCCATCTTGCAGTGCGAGGGATTGCCCGGCCTGAGCTTGGAATGGTTTTGCGGCTTCACTGGAAAGCAATGCGCCTTCCCTCCGTACGGAAACGCTTCCGGAATCCTTACCTGTGCCGTTCTTCCATGACGTGCCGGTGGTACTGCGCATGAATACTGCAACGGCACCCGGTGTGATGTCGTATGCCGGCACGCTGGTGGATGGCAGGGCCGCGAATACCAGTTTGTTTGCTGATTGTTTCACTGCTCCGGCCGCTTCGACTCCGTCCAATGATATGAGTCGGTCGCAGGCTGCACCGTCGATATGGTTTGGATACTCCAACACCCAAGTTGAGCCGCCTGACGCCACGTAATCATCTGTTTGCCGTTCAATGCCTTCGATGGTCAGCCAATCGGCACCGGCAAGCAACAGAATCATGCACGCGAACGCCACGGCCAGCGCACATGCATGGCTGGTTCCGGTGATGAGATTGCGCCCGCACTCCCCCAGTATGCCGGTCAAACGCATACATGTCCGACGATTGTTTCGTTTATGCATGATGCTCACCGCCTTCCCGGGCCGACTTGTCAGGCGCGGCATCGTCAGCATGATCAGGCGCTCCGGAAGATTCAGCCAACCGTGTGGAATCATCGCTTTGCCAGTCACGCAAATCAATGAGATCGGTGCAGGCATCGCGCGTGCGGGGATCATGGGTGGCCACCACCACGATGGCGCCGCTCATCGAAAGGTTGTGCAGATGCTCGTTGACCGTGGTGGCGGTGTTGAGGTCCAGTTGCGCGGTCGGCTCGTCCACGAGCAGCAGCCCTGCATGGGAGGCGACGCCTCGCGCGAGCATCAGACGCTGGGCCTCGCCTCCGGAAAGATCACTAAATGGCTTGTTGGCCAAGTCCGTCAAGCCAAATGCCTCAAGCAGCTCCATCGCGTGGGTTTCGGCGTCACGCCGCCGCTCCCCACGTGCGATGAACGGCAGGGACACATGGTCGATCGCGGTTCTTCTCGCCACTCCATGTGGGTTCTGCAGCACCCAGCACACGCGCCCGCAATCGATGCGCTCCACGGAACCGGTCACCGGCGTGACCCATCCGGCGATGATGGACAGCAACGTGGATTTGCCTGAGCCGGATGGCCCGGTCAGCGCGTACACGTGTTTCGGCAGCAGCGTCATGGTCAGGTGGCGGAACAGCATGTCCCGGCCGGTTCGGTCGAAGCTGTGCCCGACGTCCGTGAGCATGACCGAACGTCGCAGCGAACCGGCCTTCTCGGCTTGTTCAACCGATTCCTGCGGACGCGCTATGGCTGTGCACAACGGCCAATGCGAGCGGATCATCTCACTGCCCGCCTTGTGCGCTGCCGCTTTCGGCGGCATCGGAGGCTTTTGCGGATGCGTCACCGGCTGCCTTACAGTGTGCCGTGGTTCCGGGCGTGACATCCACATGGTCGAACGTCCGGCTGCCGTCAACACTGACCATGGTTTTGCCGAGCTGCGAAGCGATGATCGACACTGCGACCGGCTTGGCGTCCACGCTGACGCATCCCGAACCGGCCGCCGCATCGTAGATGGCGGATGGCGGCACGGTAAGCGCGGTCAACGGCTGCTTCAGTCTCCAGTTATACGACACGTTCAGGCTCCCACCTGCGGCGGCACCGGTTGCATTGCCGGCCGCACCGCCGCCGGAAGCCATCGCATTACCGGAGTCCCCGCCGAGCGAGGCCATGCGGAAGGCCACCGAACCGTTGATCGCCGCGAGCAGCGCGGCATCCGTAAGTTCCGTGGTGCCTGCAGGCACATCAAAGGTCTGTTCGCCAATGATCAGTGTGCGATCGCCCGCCACCACATCCGTGGCGGCTGCCGGCAGTGTGGCTTTGATGGGCATCGCCGCCGTGGTGAACAGATCCTGGCCGACAGTGACCTGCCTGCCCACGGCGATGGAGACCTGTTTGACCGTCACCGAATCGGCGGGCAGCCAGACGAACCAACTGGGATCTATGGCCCAGCCGTTGTCTCTGCTGAGTTGCTTGGCACCTACGGATTGGGCGAGTGCATTGTAAGCGGCGATGGTATCCCAGGTCATGGTGTCGGAATCCGGTGCACCATAGCCGAGCCTGCGCAAAGCGGCGTTGAGCCCCGCGGCATCCGAGCCCCCCATACCACTGTTAAGCCCACGGTACAGCGGCACATCAGTATGCAGTGCCAAAACCGGCGTCGCATCCACGTTGAACACCACCTGTCCTGCGGATATCGGCGCGCCGGCACTCACAGATATGCCCGTGACGGTGCCGGATGCGGGCGAAGTCACCACCGAGGATTCTCCCAGACTTACGGTCAGTGCGATCGAACGCGAGTCATCGAATTGCGATGCCGCCACCTTCACCGTGCCGGCATCGGTATTGGAAACCAGTGACGGCGGAATCTTGGAGCGGGTCAGCAGGAATCCCGCGCTTACGCCAATCGCCAGCATCATCAAGGCCAGCAGCACGACGATGGAAACCGCTACGCCATTGCGTGCGGCTTTGCGTTCCTTTCGAGGCGTTATCGTTGGCTTTCCTCGGGTCATGATCATCCTCCCCACCCTGATACCGTCATGTACCGCATCGCCATTGATGCAATTGACGCAACGGATGCAACGGCCCCTAGTTCAACGGATCGGTTTGGCATTGCCAGAACTGCTGGGCTTTGCTGGAGTCGTAGTCGGGATTTCTACTGCCGTCGTCGTTGTATTCCATGTATACGTGGAAGGATTCGTTCCATTTGCGGGTTTGCTCGAGTATCTGATCGTCCGAAAGCCCCTCGGCGTTGGTCACCTTCAACGCCAGATAATCCTCTTCGCTGATGGGTTTGGGCAACAGATCATGCTGCTGCAAACATGCATAGGTTTTGCGTTGCCATGCTTCAGCATCAAGGTTATTCGGATTGTCTTGCAACGCGTCATATATGCTCTCCACATTGAACAAATCCGTTTTGGCGGCGCACTCGGTGTTCTTCTGATTCATTTCCTCAGAGGTAAGACCGCTAGCACGCACTGGGGAAAGCTGGCCTTTCGTGGCCACCAGCCCATATGGGGCAAGGCATTCGTTCTGTGCGTCATATATTTCATTCAATTCCGCGTCGGTGATTTGGCAATCCTCCAAAATCCGTTTGGCGAGCTGCGTTGTGGATTGCTCGTATGCATGCTTGAATTCGCTCGCATACGGGCCTTGGAAATCCGGAGCTTTGCACGCGGCGACAGTGCCCGCATGCTGACCATCGCCGCTTGCGCCCGCGGTCTTGTTCGTCGGACTCCCGCAGCCAGCACATATCAGCAGCATGGACACAGCGACGAACGCAGCCATGCGTGAAACACCATGGTGAATGCGCATAGTATCTACCTCCCCCATCAAGTATGTTGACTTCTCTGTCTGATTGTGAGTGTAGGCGTTGTCTCGCGGAAAACGGCACACTTCTGTAGTCGCAGAGATTACATGGATTCGGATTCGCAGCGCACTGCGCGCCTATGGCACATACATCGGAAACTGTGTTATGGTCGACTCCCCTGCCGAACGGGTTGTGCCGTGCTGCGTGTGGGAATGCGCGCATACAGCACCCAGTCGCCATCTTCGGCTGTGGTGTTGAACTCACCGCCGAGACCGGCAATGATTCGCCTGTGCATGTCGAGCCCGCTGCCGTGAGGTTTCAATTCGCCTGCACTGTCGTATCGACTGCTCTTTGCCATCGGATTGGTTTCCATGATTTCGATGGCTTCTGCGCGCAACGTGACCATGCAATAGTATTCACCGAGTCCTACGCTCATATGTCGCGTGATGTTGGCGGTGATTTCGCCAATGAGCTTGGCGGCGGTCTCAATAGCTTGAGCGGAACAGTCGGAGGGAAGCGAACCGCGCGATTCCATGGAACCAACGAATCCCAGATGAGTGAGCTTGGTTTGGGCTCCATGTAGAGCCTGCTGGATTGTTTGTTGGGTAGGTGGTTCGTCAGGTTCCTGATTGCTGGAATGATAATCACTCCCCCGCGATTGGCGTGCGGCGTTTGCGATTGATGGAGTGTCTTCTTGAGTTATCGAACCACTACGGCTATCGGCCCGTTCGAGCAAATCGATGACATGATGGATCTCATCAAGCACGGATAGCGCCTGATCGTTGACGAATTGCCAATCCTGTCGTGCACTTGTTTGACTGGCATCATCGCCGATGCGCCGCAGCTCGCGTTGTGCAGTCAATGCAATATAGGAAAGCCCACCGCTGGCGGAATCATGAATGCGGGAAGCAAGCCGCGTATTGCGCTGCAATGTATCCAACTGCCATTGTTTGCGTTCCAACACCATCGCCTGTTCGCGGATTTCATCGCGCTGCTTGCGCCAGCGGAACGACATGCCACCCATGGTGGCGAGCGTGAACATGCCGATGTAATTGACCATGCCTATCCATGTGGCGGAAAGCGCATTGAAGGTATTCAATGCCACTGGCACGCATTCGGCTATCGCTACAGTGAGCAACGCTGCAATAGCCACCGGAATCGTGCAATCGTAGCCGATAATGGCGAGCGCCAGATATGCCGCCCACAGCGGATTCGGACCGGACAGATCAAGTACGAACAATCTGGCCACTACGGTGATGATGATCACCCATCCGGAGGTTCGGGGAATGAACGGCGACAGGATGATGGCGATGACCGACAGCCCTGAGAAGAGGAAATTCAACGGGTAGATTGGCGGGATCACCGACCATTCCACCAAGGTTGCCGCGAGCGCGAATGCTGCGATAGCAATGCGAAACCAATGTGATCTGAGCCACCGTACTATCTGCGACGTGCCTGCCGGCCATCGTGAATCACCGCTGGACTGTTTGATGCCATCGTGCGATGGCGTCTGGGCTGCGGTGGCTTCCGCTGCGTTTGGAGTCTTTCCGCGGCTCATCGCTCTTCCTCCGAGGCTCCGGTCCATAATGCCACGGCCGCCCCACGCGAGATGACGCCAAGCTTATGGATGGCACGGGTGAGGTAGGTTTTGGCGGTGGACGTGTTGACCTGCATGTCGTGAGCGATTTGTTCGGTGGTGAGTCCTCTTGAGCACAGGTTCATTGCCTCGGCTTCACGGTCGGAGAGCAGGAACTGCCTTGGCATGCGTTGACTGTTTAACCGGGCGTGTGCGGCTGGTGCGGTTTGGAATCCCTCTCCCCATGTGCCGCCGGCTGCCACTGTACGAATCGCTTCAATGATGGGCACTTCCACGGATTTGGGCACAATGCCTTGTGCTCCGGCTTCGGCGGCTTTGCCGGAATACACGGCGAGTGAGAACGAGGTGACGGCCAGTATCATGACGCGGGCGGTTTTGATACGAATGGTTTTGCAGACCACAAGACCGGAAAGCTCGTCCATCGACATATCCGTCAGCAACACGTTGGGACTTTGCCTCGGGTCGAGGCAACGGGTGACCGCTTCCCTACCGGATGTGGTTTTCCAGAGGATACGAGCCTCGGGCATCAATTCACTGATGGACCGTTCGAGGAACGCCAAAGAGAATGCGTCATTATCCACCAGACCGATGGTGACGATAGGTCGTACGGATTGCTTCTGCTCCTCATGCACGTCTGCCTGATTGGTTGCTGTTGCATCGCTCATGATGATTTCCCCATCCTCCGGCTTCACTGCCGACCCCTATGAGTCACGCTAGCATTGTTGAGCATGCAACATGACCGTTTGTTGTCATCTCACGGATTACATAGCTGCTAAGGGTCTTAACAAACGGTGGATAACCCGTATTCCATCCACACGTTATCCACAACACTCCAAACTGCGTCATAGTATCCACATTTGCCGGTTGCGCTTGTGCAGCGAATGCTTCAGCCCTCACAGTGGATACATGAGCATTTCCATATCACCGCAGATTACGGAAGTCGGCATAGCCGCCGAGCCGCACTACCAACAACCCATGTTGGATTCGCCTCTTCATGGTGAAGAACAGCCATTACATCACCTTGCCGTTGCCATGGCTGATTCCGCCTTGTCGCCAAAACAGTTCGGCAAGCTTGGCGAACAATATGCCACAGCTTGGCTTGAACAGCAAGGATGGCATACATTAAGCCGCAACTGGCATACCCGGTATGGCGAACTGGACATCGTGATGATGACACCAGATCGCACCATTGTGTTCGTGGAAGTGAAATCACGGCGCAATGTGCATTACGGCATACCACAGGAGGCGGTGACACGAGCCAAACAGACGAATCTTCGCAGAGCCGCCTGCGAATGGCTAATCGATTCGCGCAATCGCATACCCCATTCAGGAATTCGTTTTGATGTCATCACCATCGTATTGAGCATGGGCTCTCCCACGGTTCATCACATTGCAGGAGCATTCTGAAAGGAATCACCATGCCTATAGGAAGCACACTGTCAGTGGGGCTGATTGGTTTAAAGGCCTTCATTATCCAAGTGCAGGCATTCGTCAGCCCAGGGTTGCCGTACTTTTCCATTATCGGACTGCCGGATACGTCATTGTCTGAAGCGCGCGAGCGCGTGAAATCCGCATGCCAAGCAAGTGGGTTTTCGTGGCCGCAAACCCGAGTCACCGTGAATATGAGCCCTGCTTCAGTGCCGAAACGTGGCTCCTCACATGATCTGGCCATAGCAGCCAGTGTGCTGTGCGCGTCGAATGCCATCAGCCACGATTGTCTGGAAGATACCATCGTGCTTGGCGAGGTGAATCTCGATGGTTCGGTACTGCCGATCCATGGTTTGCTGCCCATCATGCTGCATGCTAAGGAACGCGGTATCCATAAGCTCATCGTCCCCTATCGCAATCTCGATGAAGCCGAGATGATGGAAGGCTTGGATGTTATCGGCGTGCAGCATGTTGGTGAGCTTATCGAGCTCTTGGGTGGTAATGCCACGTATCGAATACCGGATCTCCCTCAAAACGGTGAAGAAGCCATTGCGGACTCATTACAGATTGCAGACGCGCAATCCTGCGGCGATATGAGTGAAGTGTTAGGCCAGGAATACGCCAAATGGGCGTTGCAGGTAGCGGCGGCAGGCGGTCATAATCTCATCATGACTGGCCCTCCCGGAGCTGGGAAAACCATGCTGGCTTCACGCATGCCCGGCATCATGTGCCCTTTGAGTGAGGACGAGCAGCTGGAAGTCGCGTCGATTCGCTCGTTATGCGGCACATTACCCCACTACGGCATCACGGATATACCACCCTTTGAAGCGCCGCATCACACTGCCACCACGGCAGCATTGGTGGGAGGTGGCAGTGGCTTAGCCACACCGGGGGCCATTACTCGAGCGCATCGCGGCATTCTCTTCCTCGATGAGGCTCCGGAGTTCAGTGCTCGAGCCCTGCAAACCATGCGTGAGCCTTTGGAATCCGGATATATAGCATTATCTCGTTCAAAAGGCAGCACGTATTATCCGGCTTCATTCCAGCTCATCATGGCAGCGAACCCATGCCCGTGCGGATACTATTACGGCACCGGCGAGCGCTGCACATGCAAGGAAAAGGACCGTATGCGATATTTCTCCAGACTATCCGGCCCGATTCTCGATCGCGTTGACATTCAACTCTCCGTACCACCCGTCTCGCGCATCGCACAACAGCATGAACCTCAAGGAGAAACAAGCCAAACTATCCGCAACCGTGTGATTCAAGCTCGGCAAACAGCAATGCGCCGGTTCAAACAGTTCGGCTGGACGTGCAATGCGCAGGCATCAGGAAAATGGCTGCATGCCAATACTTCACTGAAAGCCATGGAATTGGTGAATGCGGCGTTATCGAATCATCAACTCACCTTACGCGGCGCAGACCGAGCTATGAGACTTGCATGGACGCTTGCCGATCTGGATGGAAGAACCAGCCCTACTGAACAGGATGTTCATCAAGGCATTGAATTGAGAACGAGGATGTCATGAGCGAACAACACACCGCAACAATGCCGATACTGTCACGCGATGCCATATTCCGAGCGGCGCTCACATTCTGCCTTGATGGAGCTGACGCGTCAATGTATGCCCTGTTCAAAAGCGCCAATAGCGCGGAAACCATATGGCGTGTACTAGCTGAATCTCACCCCAGCAAACCATCCAATATATGCGCTTCGGCAATGAATGAGCTGGAACGCATGTTTGCCGAAGGACTGGTTCGATGGGGCCGCAAGCCTACTGCAGGCATGATGAAAACATTTCGAACCGCAGTGGCGAATTGGCATAACCGTATGCAGGACTTGCCCGATATGAATCCGCTGGCACTTGCCGACTGGTTTACTGTGGATGGAACCCAATGGATCGTCACGCCAGGCAGTCCCTGCTGGCCCAGCCAATTGGAAGATCTGGCCATTCGATCCGATTGGGCGCCACCATTATGTTTATGGGGCAAAGGCGACCCGCGAGCACTCACCAGCTGCTCCAAACCCTTAGGAATCGTCGGCTCCCGCGACGTAACCGAATACGGTAGATATGTTGCTCATACTCTGGCGGAACAAGCCGCGGCTTCCGGCCATCTCGTGGTTTCGGGAGGAGCCATGGGCACTGATGCGGCAGCCCATTGGGGCGCGCTCAACGCAGTCCATGGGCGCAACCAACTCACCGTCGGACGAACGGTCGCAGTATTCGCCGGAGGCCTCAACCATATGGGTCCGATGCGCAACCGCACATTGTTCGAACGAATCGAAGCCCAGTCAGGCGCGTTAATCAGCGAACTCTGCCCGAATGTGGTGCCTGAAGCAAGACGTTTCCTCTTGCGCAATCGAATTATCGCCGCGCTCTCATCAACACTGGTGGTGGCTCAAGCCCGGTTACGCTCCGGCGCCTTGAATACGGCAGGATGGGCATGCGAACTCATGCGCGAAGTCTATGCCGCACCAGGAGATATCAATCAGCCAGTCAACGCTGGATGCAACAAAATCATCAGCGAACAGAAAGCCGTACTGCTCTGTGCGGCCACCGCCATCGAAGACATATGCCATGAAGCACATCCTCCCATCATGGCTTACGGTGAGTCTGAAGCATCTGCGCAACAAACAACCGAATCATCACGCGCAGCATCATCGACTGCCGGCTTCAGTCATTCGGCGCATACGGAAAACACCACGTATCCATCACAAATGCCAGATTTACGAGCTCCATCGGAAACGAACCGCGTACTCCGACGCGCACCAATACGAATCAGTGATCTGCCGGAAACGCAACGGATGATGGTGTCGCTGATTCGCGAATGCAACAAACGCCATCTTGTTACCACGCCCGACGCATTGCTGCGAGTGGCGCGAACCATCGCAGCTGACGACATTCCCGATATCGCAACCGTATTGGAACTACTGGGAACAATGGAACTCAACGGTATTGTGGAAAGGAAGGCCGATGCCATGGTCTTAAGCGAATTCGTCGCCTGATACTCCTCGCCACACGCCACTTTCCACACGCGCATTGCATGGAAGTAGATCATCCCCACCTGAGCTGTTCGCCGGGTGTGCGAGAATCAAACCCATGAGTCCGAAACGTTTGGAAGATATGTATGATGCGGTGATCATCGGTGCTGGAGCAGCCGGCCTGTCCGCGGCATTAGGGTTGCTGCGCTCCCCCGAAATCACTGATTTGCAGGAGCAAGGCGTAGAGCCAAAAATCCTTGTGGTATCCAAATTGCAGCCGTTGCGCTCGCACACCGGATCTGCGGAAGGTGGCATTGCGGCCAGCCTCGGCAATATTGAATCCGATGATTGGCATTGGCATTATTACGACACGATTAAGGGTGGCGATTGGCTGGTCGATCAGGATGCGGCCAAGCTGCTTGCCGAGTACGCGCCGGAAACCGTTATCAATTTGGAACGTCAGGGTGTGGCCTTCTCTCGTACTGAGGACGGTCATATCGCGCAGCGCCGTTTTGGCGGTCATACGCGTGATTTCGGTGGTGAGCCGGTTAAGCGTGCCGCCTATGCGGCCGACCGCATTGGCCATCAGATTCTGCATACCCTGTGGCAGCAGTGTGTGGCGCAAGGTGTCGAGTTCGCTGAAGAATGGTATGTGACCGATCTGGTGCTCAGTGAGGAAGGAACCAAGGCGGCCGGCATTGTGGCGTTTGACACGCATTCCGGCAAGATCCAGGCTATTCATGCGCGCAATGTGCTGATTGCCACAGGTGGCGCTGGTCGACTGTTCCACACCACTTCCAATTCTTGGGATTTGACTGGCGATGGTATGGCGCTGGCCCTCACCGCTGGTTTGCAGCTTGAAGACATCGAGTTTGTGCAGTTCCACCCCACTGGCCTTGCTCACACGGGTATTCTGCTCTCTGAAGCAGCCCGAGCCGAGGGCGGCATTCTGAGGAATGCAGACGGCGAAGCGTTTATGGAACGCTATGCGCCTGAACATAAGGATTTGGCGGCTCGCGATGTGGTGTCTCGTTCCATCATGGCGGAAATCGATGCCGGTCGCGGTGTGGCTGATCCGAAGGATCCGAATGGTCCGAAGGATTGCGTCTGGCTGGATATGACGGGCATCGACCCGGAACGTATGAAGCAGGTTCTTCCTCAGGTGGTGGAGACCATCGAGCAATACGCGAATCTTGACCCCACCAAGGATTTGGTGCCGATCAAGCCAACCGCGCATTACACCATGGGTGGCTTGCCCATCACGACGGATGGTGAAGTGTACCGTTGGGATGGCGAACACCGTTCTGTGGTCGATGGCCTGTTTGCAGCCGGTGAATGTTCGTGTGTTTCCGTGCATGGTGCCAACCGATTGGGCGGCAATTCCCTGCTTGACGCGTGTCTTTTTGGTACTCGTGCCGGCCGCGCATTGGCTGACCATATTGCGCACAACCCGGTCGACTCCCCCATGTCGGATGATTCTCTTGATGATGATCTGATTGCCGCAGTTGATCAGGCGGCGCATGCACGCACTGACGAGCTCAATACCCTGCTGCAAGGCTCTGATGATGCGGCATCATCGGCTGCCGAAGACGATGTGAATGCCTACGCATTGATGTCTCAGCTTGGCTCGGTTATGGAGCGCGCTCTGGCGGTGCGTTGCAGTGCTGAAACCATTGCAACGGCGCGCGAACAGTTGGAGGAAACCATTACACCTGCGGCTGAATCGCTGGTCGCTCATGACAAAACGGCTGCCTTCAACCAGGAGGTCACGGCCATTTGGGAAACCCGTCATCTCATCGAATTGGCGGAAGCCGTGTTGACCGCTTCCGATGCACGTCAAGAATCTCGCGGTTCGATGCGCAGGCTTGATTTCCCTGAACGTGATGATGAGCATTTCCTGGCTCATTCGATGGTGGACCGTTCCAACGCGGTTACGTTCAAGCCGGTAGTGATTACTGACTACCCGCCAAAGAAGCGCGAATACTGAGCCGCCTAGGGCTTGTGGCACAATAGGTTGGCTGATTAGTCAGATAATGACGCACTGTTTCATGGAGGACAAGCATGGTTGAGGCGAACAACACAACGGTTACCTTGCAGGTGCATCGTTTTACGCCGCGTCCCGAGCGCGCGGAACGTGCGCGCGGAGGCAGCCCGTTCGCCCGTAAGAGTTCCCCGTTCGGCGGCGGCTCAGATAATGCTGCACGCCGCCGCCCGCGCGGCAAGCAATGGGTGCAGGAATATACGATTCCTGCCCGCCCGGAAGATACGGTTCTCGACTGTCTGCTGACCATTAAGCGAACGGTTGACCCCACGCTTGCTTTCCGCTATTCCTGCGGTCATGGCATGTGCGGTTCGGATGCAGTGGCCATTAACGGCACTCCTACCCTATTGTGTACGGCTTCCATTCGCGATTGGGCCAAGCAGCCCGGTGCAATAGCTCAGGTGGATGACGAAGGTTTCCGCCATATCGGCACTGACGAGGATGCCGATACTGGCGAGGAAGCTTCATCGGCGGATGCCAATTCGCTGGGCGTTATCGAACTCGCTCCTCTGCCTGGATTCCCGCCACAGCGCGATCTTATCGCCGATATCGACCCGATGCTCAATCAGATTCGCAAACTCACCCCGTATCTTCAAGCCGATGGCGTACTGGCCACCACTGCTGAAGGTAAGGTGAACGCATTCGAATATCTGCAGCATCCGGAGCAACTGGCCAAGTACGAGACGCTCAGCAACTGCATCGCTTGTGGCGTATGCGAAGGCTCCTGCCCGGTGTTTGCCGGTGGCGACGCATTTATTGGCCCTGCTGCACTGATTTGGTCGTCTCGATTCATCAATGATTCGCGTGATACCAAGGCTATGGAACGCATGGATGCCATCGATACTGCCGATGGTGTTGCAGCATGCCAGTCCGTGCGCGCCTGCTCTCGACACTGCCCGCGCGGCATTGATGTCGGCGAGGAAATGTGGCAGATCGTGGCTAAGGTTCGAGAACGGTAAACTGCACATCAGGAATGCAGTAATGCTCACAGTACGAGCACGACTATAGAGGAACGATTATGGATAAAGCGCAGTATACGAATCTCGCCAAAGCATGGGAATATACGGAAGAGCATGCCCGTGAACGTGAGCTGCCATCGATTGCTGCAGTACGCGAACGTGCTGAGCAGTCCAGCCAACCGCAGGGACCGGCAGCACAAGCTCAACTGTTGTCTATGCTCGTGCATATTACTGGTGCTTCGTCGGTGATTGCCGTGGGTACGGGTTCTCTTGTGGAAACCGTGCAACTGGCTCATGCTTTGAACGGCAACGGGCAACTTACTGCCGTTGATTCCACCGCGCAAGGTATTGCCATGATTCGCAAGGTATTTGCCGAATTGCAGGACACTACTGATATTTCACTGCGTGCGGTGAATGCACCGGCAAGTGTGTTCCTACCAAGGCTGAATGCCAATGATTACGACATGATTGTTGTGGCCGGTGACGCCGCCAACTATGCCGCCACATTCGCACAGGCATCTCGACTACTGCGCGCGCATGGCATTATCGCTTTTACCGACGTGTTGGCGTTGAGCTCTGATAATGGTGGCGTGCTGGACGCCGCTGATCGCAGCGCTAAGGCGACTGCTATGCGCGAGCTCATTGCCACGGTGGAAGAGAATGACGCATTCGAATCCACGCTGACTCCTGATGGCACGGGTCTGCTGCTTGCAGTCAAGAAGTGAATTCGGTTCCTGCGCAATCTACGCAGATTTTTTGCCCTAGAGTTCTCGTTGTCAAGAGGGCTCTAGGGCAAAATCGTATCAGTGAATCGCGCTTGTGGCGATTGCCACAGCCTCATCTGGATCATCGGTGATAGTCACCAGATGCGGGTCGATTGAGGAAATCATGCCGTGTTCTTTCACTGACCCTTCCAGCCAGTCGAAAAGCCCTTGCCAGTAGGACTTATCGAACAAGACAACGGGCATATCCGCCACTTTATGGGTCTGCACCAGTGTCAGAACTTCGAACATTTCATCAAGCGTGCCGAATCCTCCCGGGCAGATGATCACTCCGGAGGAATACTTCACGAACATGAGCTTTCGCACAAAGAAGTAGCGGAAACTCATACCAAGATTCACGTAATCGTTGATCCCCTGCTCATGAGGCAGTTCGATACCGAGGCCTACGGATTTTCCTCCAGCGAGGAATGCTCCCTTATTCGCGGCTTCCATGACGCCAGGGCCGCCGCCAGTGATAACAGCGATGTTCTTACGTGCAATCGCCTCCCCCATCCGCACAGCGGCCTCATATTCGGCTGTCTGAGGTTTGATGCGTGCCGAGCCGAACACCGCAACCGCTGGACCGAGTTCGGCAAGCGCCCCGAAACCGTCCACGAATTCGGATTGAATGCGCAGCACACGCCATGGGTCCATGTGCAGCCAGTCAGTGTCCGCTTCGGCTTTCAGCAGATTCGCTGTGGTGTTATCCGAAGGAATCATCTGTCCACGGAGAATCACCGGTCCACGATGGTATGTGTTTCCTTGCGGAGAGAATTCATCATCTGCTGATGGCGATTGCTGATTCTGCATCATTATTAGTCTTCCTGCGAGGCCATCGCTTGTTCGTATTGTTTGGATTGACGGCTTAATAATATGCCGGAAACTAGTGCGGAGACCAGCGATCCCACCAGCACGCCGAATCGTGCCTCAGCGGACAGTTCCGCATTGCTGTACGCCAAGGATGCGATGAGGAAGGATACGGTGAATCCGATACCGCAAGCGCATGCCGTGGGAATCATGTCCCTGACGCGTAAGCCTTTAGCCATTTTCAGACCACCGACATGAGTGGCAAGCCAAGCCGTAACAATAATGCCCAAAGGTTTGCCTACGGCGAGCGCCACCACCAGTGCAATCACCAGTGGGGAAAGCATTAATGCTGGGGTTAATTCCTCGAAATGCACACCGGTGGCGAACAGTGCGAAAATCGGCAACGCCAGCAGTGCGGAGAACGGCTGCAGTTTGGTCGCGTAGCGTTCTGCTCGCGGCGTGGTCTCACCATACATTTCGCGCGATGGCGTGGACAGTCCTACCACGACGCCAGCCAGCGTGGGATGCACACCAGCTTCAAACATCATGATCCATGCCAAAATACCGACCAATCCCACGGCAATCCACGGTACTCGCCGCATACGAACCAGGAAGGACCATACCACTGCGCATACGGCGATACCGATGAACCAGTACCACGCGTTCACCGAGGAGAAGAACACTGCGATCAGAATAATCGCCAGCAAATCATCCACGGTGGCGAGCGTCATCAAAAACGCGCGAATCGATCCCGGCAATGCCTTGGCAAACAAGGCGAGCACGGCCAGGGAGAATGCGATATCGGTGGCGGTTGGAACCGCCCAGCCATGCGCCATCTCACCAAAGGGGATGCTGCTTCCTGTTGTGGTGAGAATCAGGCTACCGACTTGGCCTGGCCCGTATTGGGAGAACACGGCGATAGTCGCAATAAATAGCAGCGGCGGAGCCAGCATGCCACCCACAGCACACAGCATGGGCACAGCGGCCGCCTTGGGATTGGACAGTGAGCCGGTGGTGAGCTCCTGCTTCAATTCAAGGCCGACGGTCAGGAAGAAAATGGTCAGCAAACCATCTTGAGCCCAATGGCCGATAGGCAAATCAATATTGGTGTGCGGTATGCCGATATGCGTTTCCGCAATGGTTTCAAACAGATGATATGTCCATGGAAGATTGGCGCATACCAAGCCGATTAATGCAAATCCGAGCATAATGAGGCCAGAGATGCGATCAGATGCGGCAATCCGCTTGATTACGCTCCACACGCTCCGCTTGGTATCTGTTCCAGCCATCATTACTCCTCGTCTACAGGCCGCACCATCATGCGGTCAAACCGACTATCCATATTACGGTAAAGCCCGGGAACAGTTCCGCCCCGGGCTGAGTAGTGATGTGTCGAATACTGCGTTAGTGGCGATCAGCTAATGCTTGTTCGATATTGTTCAGTACGCGTTCCAGCAATGCTGTTGGGCATGCCAGATTGACGCGCTCGAAGAAATCGCCGGAATGGCCGAATAACGATCCCTCATCGAACCAGACTCGGGCCTTGCTGCGCAGGAATTCGCACTGCGCTTCCGGAGAGGCAAAACCGAGACCTCGGCAGTCCAACCATGCCAGGTAGGTGCCTTCCGGCTCGATAAGACGGATGCCGTCCACACGATGGGTGAATTCGCGGACCACATTCACATTGCGCTCGAGCACCTTCAAGAGTTCATCCAACCATGCTTCGGCATGGTTATAGGCAGCTTGGCAGGCCACTAGACCAAAATGGCTGACCGTTAATCCGCCGATGTTTTCAGCGGCAATATCAAAACGACGCTTCAAATCAGGATTAGGGATAATAGCGTTCGAGCACAGCAGGCCAGCCAGGTTGAAGGTTTTAGTCGGTGCGGTGAACTCAAAGAGGATATCCGTGTACTTGCTGTCGAGTGTGCCGAACAGCGTGACCTGGTGCCCTGAATGGGCAAAATCCGCATGAATCTCATCGCACAGCAGATACACGCCATGCTTGAGGCAAATATCACCGATTCTCGTCAATTCTTCAGCGGTCCACACGCGGCCTACCGGGTTGTGAGGGTTGCATAAAATCATGGCAGTGCAGCGCGGGTCGGAAGCCTTCTCCTCCAGATCGTCAAAGTCGATCTCATATCGCCCGGCTGCCTCATGCAATACCAGTTCGTTGTCCAAAATGGTCAGGCCATTGCGTTCAGCCGCAAAAGTGAACGGATAATAGACCGGACGCTGAATGATGACCTTGTCACCAGGATGCGTGACCGCTCGCAGCGCGGTATTGACGGCCGGCATCACGCCGTCAGACAGGCTTACCCAAGATGGATCCACAGTGAAGTGATGGCGGCGCTGCATCCAGCCAACAAGTGCAGCAAAATAATCATCCGTGGCATAGTCATAGCCAAATACATCGTTCGCAGCAGCCTGAGCCAAAGCTTCCACGATTTCCGGAGCCGGCTTAAACTCCATATCGGCCACGGAAAGCGGAATCACATCCTTGGATGCGGGGCCCATTGCCTCTTCAATCATGTGCCATTTGATTGAGGTAGAGCCATGTCGCTCAAGAACCGTATCGAAATCATATCGAGACTGCTGCGTCACTGCCTGTCCTTTCCCTTCTCTGCACTCCTGCGACGATGTTAGCAACGGGCCGCTGTGAGGTTTGGGGTGGGGTGCCGGACACACTCAAGGCCGTTCGGCCAAGCTTACGGTCCTGCACCCCACCCCAAACTTCACAGCTCCTGTGTACAAAAGCAAAAGCGTGTGAAATTGGAAAAGCCTCGGAAGCATTTCGCTTTCGAGGCTTTATCGTGCGCCAGACAGGATTCGAACCTGCGACCTGCTGATCCGTAGTCAGCTGCTCTAATCCGCTGGGCTACTGGCGCATACCGCTGTTTTGCCTCGTGCGGTGCGAGGTGTGCGCCAGACAGGATTCGAACCTGCGACCTGCTGATCCGTAGTCAGCTGCTCTAATCCGCTGGGCTACTGGCGCATGTTGTCGTTCAGACAACTCGATTTATATTACCCACTCTTTCGATTATCGCAACTCGGCGTGTCGCAGTGCGTGAACTTCTTGGAATCGGCGTTATTTCAAGCTTTTCACACCTGTATCAGCCATATTGCTTATGCTTCACGGCGTTGATTGATTTCTTCAATTTGCACGGCTTGGCGAAGCAGTTTAGGGCTGCTCGCACCGGTGACGCTGGCTTTATCAACAATTACCTGCTTGACATCGTCAAGGCCAGGAATCTGGAACATCGTATCTTGCAGGGTTTTCTCGATAATGGATCGCAATCCGCGAGCACCTATGCCCTGCCCTATAGCAGTTTCAGCAATAGTACGAATCGCCTGGTCGGTGAATTCCAAATCGACACCGTCCACAGCGAATAACTTACGGTATTGCTTAATCAGCGCATTGGCTGGCCGGATAAGGACTTCAACCAAATCATCCACGTCAAGATCGCGCAGCACACTGGTGACCGGCAGACGACCAATAAATTCCGGCAGTAGACCGAATTCGGATAAATCATCGGCGTTGACCTGCTCCAGTAATTCAGCATCGTTGAGGTCCGCATCATGCCAGTTCGTGCCGAATCCGGTTTCTCGCCGGCCAAGCCGCTTGCGGACAATGTCAGCAAGCCCCACAAAAGCGCCACCGCAGATGAACAGGATGCCACGCGTGTCCATTTGCACCGTGTCTTGATCCTTATGTTTACGGGTGCCTTCCAACGGTACTGAAGCTATGGTTCCTTCGAGGATTTTCAGCAACGCCTGCTGCACGCCTTCGCCGGAAACATCTCGGGTGATGGATGTATTCTCCCCTGATTTGCGGGCTATTTTATCGATTTCGTCGATGTAGATGATGCCGTGCTGCGCGCTGCTGATATCTCCATCGGCCGCTTCCAGCAACCGTTGCAATACGGTTTCCACATCGTCGCCTACATAACCGGCCTCGGTCAATGTAGTGGCATCAGTAATAACAAACGGCACATTCATGACGCGCGCCAATGATTGCGCCAAATATGTTTTGCCTACACCCGTAGGGCCCAGCAATAAGATATTGGATTTGGCGACCTCAACATCGTCCAGGGCATTGCTTCGAGTATTGTTGCCGTCCAACTGCGCGGCTGCTTCACGCAGCTCCATGTTGACGCGCTTGTAATGGTTGTATACGGCTACAGACAATGTGCGTTTGGCGTCTTCCTGACCTACCACATACCGGTTCAAATATTCGAAAATCTGTGTTGGCTTAGGCAGGCTCAACGAGTTGACTTCAGCGTCTTTGACTCGCTCCTCGGAAATAATGTCTACGCATAACGCGATGCATTCATCGCAGATGGACGCATTCGGTCCGGCCACTAGTTTCTTGACCTGACGCTCGGTTTTGCCACAAAATGTGCATCGTGGTATGTCATCGTTGTAGCTCACCACACGTCCCATGAATGCCCCTTTGCGCTTGTTTGCATGATCTGTTTGCCATGCATATATGAATGCGTGTGGCTCCCTGTTCATTTGGGAACCACACGCAATGGAATATCATTTACTGGCGGTGTTCCAGCACCTCATCCACAATGCCGTAATCCTTGGCTTCAGGTGCGGTCAGGAACGTGTCCACCTCGATGTCGCGGCGGATCTTCTCCACGTCCTGGCCGGTGTGCTTAGCCAGCGTGTTCTCCAGCCATTCACGCATGCGCAGCATTTCCTTGGCCTGAATCTCGATTTCCGTGGCCTTGCCGAAGCCCTGATCAATAGCCGGCTGGTGAATGAGCACACGGGCGTTAGGCAGCATCAAGCGCTTGCCCTTAGTGCCGGATGCGAGCAGAATAGCTGCAGCGGAAGCCGCCTGGCCCAGGCACACAGTCTGCACATCGGGCTTGATGTACTGCATGGTGTCGTAGATAGCGGTCATTGCAGTCATCGAGCCGCCAGGAGAGTTGATGTACATCATCACATCACGGTTCGGATCCTGGGATTCCAGCACCAGCAGCTGTGCCATCACATCGTCGGCGGAGGCGTCATCCACCTGTACGCCAAGGAAGATGATGCGATCCTCGAACAGACGGGAGTAAGCATCCTGAGTCTTCATGCCATACGGGGTCTTCTCCACGAACTGCGGCATGATGTAACGGTTGGTCGGCATTTGGGCAGCCTGTGCACGCGCGGCGGCCGGCATGAAACCGACTACGCCCTGGCGGCCGGCCAGTCGGTCGGCGCGGGCGGCGAACTTTGCTTCTTCACTTGCCATATGTCTCACTCCCCCTTATTGCCGATGGTGTCCGGCGTGGTAACGAGCTTGTCCACAAAGCCATATTCCAAGGCTTCCTGAGCGGTGAACCAGTGATCGTATTCGTTATCGCGGTAGATTTCCTCAACGGTATGACCGGTCTGCTCAGCGGTCAGCTCGCTCATGGTCTTCTTCATGTCCATGATGAGCTCAGCGTTGATGCGCACATCGGTTGCAGTGCCGCCGATGCCGCCAGAAGGCTGGTGCATCAGCACACGTGCGTGGGAAGTCAGGTAACGCTTGCCCTTGGTACCAGAGCTCAGCAGGAACTGGCCCATGGAAGCGCACATACCAAGACCAACAGTTGCCACGTCAGGCTCGATCAGCTGCATGGTGTCGTAGATGGCCATGCCGGCAGTGATGGAACCGCCCGGAGAGTTGATGTACAGCCAGATATCCTTCTTGGGATCTTCCGCAGCCAGCATCAGCAGCTGAGCGCAAATACGGTTGGCCATATCATCCTTGACCTCTTCGCCCATCCAAATGATGCGGTCTTTCAGAAGACGGTTGAAAATCGGGTCGACAGGGCCGGCCGGGACGTCATCGCCCGCCATAACCGGCAAGGTCGCAAAGGTATTGCTCACCTTGAAACTCCTTCTAATAACTCGAACATTGTTCAGACTACCGCCTTGAAGCGACTGACAGCGTATTTTTGCCTGTATTTCGGCGGCTAGCGTAGGCGTTGACGATTATTCCAGCGTATCGAGGACGTCATCTACCAGAAGACGGGTTTGCGGGCCTTCGCCTTTGAGCCTGGGGAAGCGTCGTTCAGCGTTGGCCGGGCTTGCTCCAGCCGCTCTTGCGACATTCGATTTGCTTGCCCCGTGTGCCACTGCTTTTTCCGCAAGCCGGTCCACAAGAGAATCGGAGACCTGACGCATTTGTTCCGCCACCCATAATTGGGCCATTTCTGTGGGAAGATCGTAGTCTTCGGCCACGTCGCTACTAGCTTCCTGAATGGCCGCCCATAACACCATGAACGGCTTGCGATAATAGGAGATCTGTTCCGGTAACGGTTCCGAAGCCAACGATTCCAAGGCTGCGCGGATTTCGGTGTTTTCAGACATATCCCTCTCCTCGGCTCCCCTCTTCAGAGGGGGAGCCAACAGACTACCTACTGACGGCTCAGCATCCACTTTGAGACCAGTGCGGATGCAGCCACAGCCAATCCGACCGGCACAAAGAAGGTAATAGGGGCTTCGCATAATTCCATTACCAGGCACATGGCCATCAGCGGTGCTTGTTGGGAGGCTGCCAGCAATGCCGCCGCACCAATCAGAGCACACGCCGTCACCGAGTCGGCCGGAAATGCCAGTATCCACAGCAGTCCCAGCATGGCTCCCAATGTTGAGCCCAAGGCAATACCCGGCTGAAGTACGCCGCCTGAAGCTCCCGAACGAATGGTCATCAGAGTAACCAGTGCTTTTGCCACAAAGGTTATCGCCAGAACACCGAGCAGCATGCCGATATGTGCCTGAGACAACGGGAATCCTGCGTTCAGTGCCGAGCCAGCCGTGCCGGATACATTGCCGCTGCCAGCAAGTAGCGCCCACGGCGAAGAATCCGCCGATGCCACGGATTGCGAGGCACCAGAAACTGTAGAGGTTTCGGGAATGAACGTGCTCAATCCCAGTTGCGCAGCCGCTCGACCGTTGCCCATCACCTGTGGTACCACCATCGCCACCGCACCGGTAATCAAGCCGGCCAGCGGCATTTGCCACAGTATTGCCTTGGACTTGGGTTTATGGGATTCAGCCCATGAGGAACCTTTACGGAACAATGCGCCCGCCACGCCGCAAGCAGCGCCGCATATCAAGGCGAACAGCATCAGGCTCGGCGTTGATGAAGGCTGCATGGCGGTGATGTCGTAGAACGTGTGATGTCCTTTAATCGAAGCTGCCACGAATGCGGCCATGGCAGACATGCCAAGACCGAATGCCACTTTTTCCAATGTCACATCAACGAGCAGAATCTCCACGGCGAAGAACATACCGGCCAACGGTGCGTTGTAGACGCCACCTAAGCCAGCGCCTGCGGCAACAGCCACCACCATACGGCGGTCAATGCCATCATTGCCCTCAATATGGAACAGATCGCAGAATCGCTGCGCCAACATGGCGCCAAGTTCTCGCGGGGCGACTTCTCGACCGATGGAAGCACCAGAGCCGACGATGAAAATCTGCAGCACCACATGCAACACGGTTTGCCAAATCGGCATGCGCTCCCCTGCCACAGCTTTCTTGACGGAAGGAACCGTAGTGGTTTTGTTGCGCAGAAAATACCAGATAATGCCAGCGATGGTCAGGCCGACAGTCACAGCAATCATGCGCCGGATGGCGGGTACGCCAAATGCGCCGGGGATATCGGAGCTTTCAATAAACCCGAGCATCACATGTTCTACGCCATACAGCAATAATGTGAGCAAACCTGCTCCTGCGCCAATCAAAGCACCGAGCACAATAGTCGCAGCTGTAAGCCAACCGAGTCGTTTGGCTGTGATGGTCGATTGCATAGTTATGCCTGCTCTCTTTGAATCAGCAACACTGTAAGCAGTCTTACTCAAAAACTAAAAGTAACGCACATACAAAAGCCCGGAATCGTACACACGATTCCGGGCTTTCATTACGCTATATGCGCCACAGGATTACGCTCACTCAGCGTCAGCAGCCTGGTCCTCATCGGACTTGGACAGCTCGTCAGCCACAGCGGCGGCAGCGGAAGCAGCCTCAACGGACTCAGCTTCTTCGTCCTCAGCGGCGTCACCCAGGAAAGCGGAGAGGTCCACGACCTCGCCATCAGCGGTGAACTTGACGGCGCGCATGCCGGCGAGCAGGCCCTTGGAGCGGCCGACTTCCTGCACGGCGGAACCGAGCTGGCCGTTCTTGATGATGGCCTGGATGAAGGCGTTCGGATCCATGCCGTACTGCTGGGCGATGGAAGCGAGGAAGTTGAAGACGTCGGACTGGGAGACCTTGACGTCCAGTTTCTCAGCCAGAGCGTCGAGCACCATCTGATCGCGCAGATCCTTCTCCACGGTCTTCTCGGCTTCGTCCTTCTGCTCCTTGGTGGCCTTCTCCGGATCCGGAGTCATGCCCTTGAGCTGCTCTTCGACCATGTTGGCCTTGACGCCCTTCGGCACCGGAATCTCGAGGCCTTCCTGCAGCTTGGCGATGAAGGCATCGCGAGCTTCGGTGGCCTGACGGCCTTCGGCATCCTGGCCAGCGGCCTTGCGGATGTCAGCCTTGAGCTCTTCGAGAGTATCGAACTCGGAAGCTTCGGAAGCGAACTCGTCGTTCAGCTCCGGCAGCTCTTCAGCCTTGACGGAGTTGACCTTGACCTTGACCTGAGCCTTCTGGCCTTCGTGCTCGCCAGCTTCCAGCGTGCCTTCGAAGGTGGTCTCTTCACCTGCGGACAGGCCGTCGAGAGCCTCATCCAGGCCGTCGAGCATGGTGTTGGAACCGAGCTCGTAGCTCACGCCTTCCTGGGAGTCAACGACTTCGCCGTCGATCTCAGCGGACAGGTCGATGTTGGCGAAGTCACCCTTGGTGGCCGGGCGATCAACGCCGACCAGGGTACCGAAGCGCTGGCGCAGAGCTTCCAGACGCTTGTCGACATCCTCATCCTTGACTTCCGGCTTGGAGATGGCGATTTCCATGCCGTCAATTTCCGGCAGCTCGATGACCGGGCGACGCTCAACGGTAGCCACGAACTTCAGCTTGGTCTCATCCTTAGCGGACTGCGGGACTTCCTGCACGTCGAACTCAGGCTGAGCCATTGGGCGAATCTGCTTCTCCTCGAGAGCCTTGGAGTACAGCTCCGGCACTGCGTTGTTCACGGCCTCGCCGGCGACGGCTGCAAAGCCGATGCGCTGGTCGATGATCTTGCCCGGCACGTGGCCCTTACGGAAGCCGGGAACGTTCACCTGCTTAGCGATTTCCTTACGGGCCTCATCCAGGAACGGGTTGAGCTCTTCCGGTTCAACAGTGACGGTGAGCTTCACCTTGGTGGGCTCGAGGTTACGAACGCTGATCTTCACGCTAATGACTCCTCAAAAAAAGTCGTTAATTCTTATAATCTGCCGTTAGGCAACCTCTACATGATAACGCCACTTACGGACGGTGCAATAAGCTTCACCTGCCAGTTTCGTGCGCCTTGCTCATAGAGGAAGTCCATTACGTCAATCATGCCCGGGTCTTCCACCCAGCAAAGATTGCGTACAATCTGCGGTTTGATAATCATTTCCGATGGCGTGCGCGTATCTTCTGCAATCTGGTTGATGACTTTGCGCACACGCTGCAAACGCTCGTATCGATCCGGGTGGCGCTGCTGCCATAGTTTCATTGACCGCGGCGCATTGACAACACCATTATCATCCGATTGTTCAGGAACCGGCATTGCCGGCCATTCGGATGGTTTGAGCGCAAGAGCTCTATCAATGGCACCTTTCCATACCTTTGGTTTCACAATGCGCTGAATCGGAGCGTATCGTTCGAACATTTTGTCTTGTTCGGTACCGGTATGCATGCGCACACGTTCATTCAATGAACGCAGCATACGGAATTGTGCCGCATTGTGCGGTTTATGAGTGGCTGCTTCAATGATTGACGAGTCAGCCAGCAGCAACGATGGTGAAATATCGTATTGTTTGGCGAGTCGATCGCGTTCTTCCCATAGTGATTTGGCAACCGCCAATCCTTGCGGGTCTTTGCTCAACTGTGTGATGCGCGAAATACGCAGCCATGGCACAGGATGCGGCTTTCGGGGAGCAAGCCCCTTATGCAATGCATAGGAGAATTCCTCTTCCGCCCACTCATCCTTGCCTGCGGCTTTGAGATCGCGGCGCATCAAAGTTTCAAGCTCGATAAGCACTTCGACATCCAAAGCGGCATAATTACGCCAATCCCTCGGCAATGGGCGGTACGACCAATCAGCTGCGGAATGTTCTTTGGCCAACGTAATGCCGAGATAATGTTCGGTAACCGCAGCCAAACCGAAGCGATGAAGCCCCAACAGTCGGGCGGCAATCTCCGTATCGAACAGTGATTGAGGTTTCAATCCGATATCTGCAAAACCCGGTAAATCCATCAATGAGTCATGCAAAATCCAGGTGGCATCTCCCACGGCCTCATTGAATTCATTCCAATCCGCACCAGCCGCAGTCAACGCAACAGGGTCGAGCAGCACAATGCCAGCGCCCTCGCGTTTGAATTGAATCAACCAATCCTCATGACCATAGCGGAATCCGGATGCACGTTCGGCGTCTGCGGCCAAAGAACCGTTCGCCTCAGCTAGCGCTTCACAGGCTCGATGGTATTCCTCGAGTGTCGCGGTGACATTAGGCACTCCCCCACGAGGTTCTTTCAATAGCCGTGGTTGGGTGTCGCGGACGTCACTCACCTGTCGTCAGCCTCCTCAAAGCGAACAGCGGATGTTATGAATGCGGCCCACGAGTTCACTTGTGCGCCGGCGTCCATAGTACCGTCCGGGCCAGAACCGTCAAGCGGAGTCCAGGAGACACGAATCTCACACCCTGCGCTGGTGGTGCCGGCTAACGTACCGAATGCCGTGTTCTGATTAACGGTTACCGTGCCGGAAACGGAGTCCGGTTCAACATTGTCGAGATAATCGCACATATCATCCCAGTACATGCCAGGAGTCAAGGAATCATTTTCTTGAGCTTCAAGCGGCAATCTGGCGAACGCCACACATCGCCATCGCGATCCCCAATCGGGGCGAGGTGTATTGCAGTACAGCACCATAAGCCAGCCTGTAGCTGAGCGCATGGCTGCATAATCCATTGCATTGATGTCTCGGCTTGCGCCTTCGTGATGTGCTGAACTATCTGAATTATCCGCTTCAAGTTCCACGCCAATGCCGTAATCCGCCAAGGTGGAAGGCACTGGAATTTCGCGATAGCGCACGCCGGCGATTTTGGTAATACCGCTTACTGATTCGACTGCAGCCCAGAGCTCATCCGGCACACCTTGAGGGCGCAAGGGCTGCCCTTCATTGGGCACACCCACAGGAAATGCGTAGATGTCAGCCATATCTCTAGGCTACGAGCGAACTGAGAAAAACGCGGTATTGACGCGTGCGGCACGCATAAATTTACGGAATGCCGCAGCTCCCCTCTTTTGGGAGGGGAGCCGGATATGCAAATGCACCAAATGCACAATACTTCGTCAGTGCACGGCTTAATGCGCCGTTTAATACACAGTGAAACCGTGGTCCTTGAATTGGTTCGCCACACGTTCGCGGGTGGCGGCATTCGGACCCTTCTGATTCTCCAGCGGGTATGGAATACGCAACTCGTGCCACTTCGGACGGCCCAACTGATGGAAGCCGAGCACATCGATATGTTCTACGGCATCACCAAAGGTCTCACAGATCTTGGCTACGTTTTCCACATTCTCCTCGGAATCCGTAAGGCCTGGGACAAGAACAAAACGAACCCAGATTTTCTTGCCGGCCTTCGCCAATCGTTGACCGAAATCAATAGTGGGCTGCAGCAGGCCGCCGGTCACCTTATGGTAGGTTGCCTCATCGCCTGATTTGACATCCAACAGGCACAAATCGATGTCTTCCAACATTTCGTCAGTGTAGTTGGTGTTGAGGAAGCCGGAAGTATCAAGGCAAGTGTGCACGCCCATTTCCTTAGCAGCGTGAAATACTCGCGACACGAAGGCCGGCTGCATCATCGATTCTCCACCGGAGAAGGTGATGCCACCATGCGTGGCTTTGAACAGGTCCTTGTAACGGTCGACTTTCTTAATCATCGCATCCAGATACACCGGCTTGCCATCACGCATTTTCCATGTATCCGGGTTCTGGCAATACTGGCAACGCAATGGGCATCCGGACATGAATACGGTCATACGAGTTCCCGGGCCATCCACGGATGTGTTGATATCCCAGGAGTGTACGAATCCGATGTCACCGGATTTCAGCGCCGCGATACGGTCTCGCCTGTCTAGACCGATAGGTGATTCAAAACCGGAAAGGCCACCCATCAATGTCTGGGATGCATAAGTCTTGGATTCGCGCAACATGTGGCGCGTAGTGGTACGGAACTGGTCGTCGGGCATCATTGTCCTCCTGTTCCTGCAAGTGATGCTATTCGCTCTGTGTTGTTCGGCCAGAGCTCAACCTTCCCCTCAATCATGTTGTGCTGATTCTTCTTTGGTGAGGGAAGCCAAAAATGAATCTCATAAGGAAGGGGTGGGACTTGCCCACCCCCTTCATCGTTCTACCGTTTCACACGGTTGGTGTCAGTCGACAGATCAGTCGGTGACAGCGCCCTGGTGGAAGGTACGGGAGATCACGTCGAGCTGCTGCTCCTTGGTGAGCTTGACGAAGTTCACCGCGTAGCCGGAGACGCGCACGGTCAGGTGCGGGTACTTCTCCGGGTGCTCAACTGCATCCTCCATGGTCTCCTTGCGCAGCACGTTGATGTTGGCGTGGTAGAGGCCGTGTCCGTTGCCGGCGTCCAGGATGCCGACCAGGTTGCCGATACGCTCTTCTTCATCGCGACCCAAGCCATCAGGGGTGATGGTGTTGGTCAGCGAGATACCGTCGAGAGCATCGTTGTAGTCGATCTTGCCGACGGAGAACATGGACGGCAGCATGCCGTGGGAATCCATGCCGTTCTCCGGGTTGGCGCCCGGAGCGTACGGGGTGCCCTTCTTGTGGCCGGACGGGAAGGAACCGGTGTTCTTACCGTACTCCACGTTGGAGGTGATGGTCAGGATGGACTGGGTCGGGACTGCACCGCGGTAGACCGGCAGGCGCTTGACCTGGCCCATAACCGTGGAGACAACCCACTTGGCGATGTCATCAGCGCGATCATCATCGTTGCCGTAGATCGGGAACTCGCCGTCGGTGCGGTAGCCGACGACCAGATCGTCGTCAGCACCTTCGACGTACTCGTACTCGTGGCCTTCGAGGTTCTTGGCCTCGGCATTGGTGATCGGGTACACCTTGGCGTACTTGATAGCAGCCAGGGAGTCAGCGGCAATGGACAGACCGGACATACCGCAACCAAGGGTACGGTACACTTCCTTGTCGTGCAGAGCCATCTCGATGGACTCGTAAGCGTACTTATCGTGCATGTAGTGGATGATGTTCAGGGCCATGACGTAGGTCTCGGACAGCCACTCGAGAGCCTTCTCGTAGTTGTTCTTGACCTTCTCGTAATCCAGGGAACCGTCGGCTTCCGGCTTGATCGGGTCGATAACGCCCTTGTCGATGACCTGCATGCCGGTCATCTCATCGCGGCCACCGTTGATGGCGTACAGCAGAGCCTTGGCAGAGTTCACACGAGCGGCGAAGAACTGCATCTGCTTGCCCACGCGCATCGGGGAGACGCAGCATGCGATGGCGGCGTCGTCGCCCCAGTGAGAACGAATTTCCTTGTCGGACTCGTACTGGATGGCGGAGGTGTCAATGGAGATCTTGGCGCAGAAGCGCTTGTAGCCTTCCGGCAGCTTCGGATCCCAGAAGATGGTGATGTTCGGCTCAGGGCCAGGTCCAAGGTGCTCCAGGGTCAGGGTGTTGAGCAGACGGAAGGAGGTCTTGGTGACCAGCGGACGGCCGTCATCGCCGAAGCCAGCGTCGGACCAGGTTGCCCAGTACGGATCGCCGGAGAAGATGGCGTCGTAATCCTTGGTACGCAGGAAGCGCACGATACGCAGCTTCATGACGATGTTGTCGATGAGCTCCTGAGCGTCGGTCTCGGTGATCTTGCCGGCCTTGAGGTCGCGCTCGATGAAGCAGTCGAGGAAGGCGGAGTTACGGCCGAAGGACATTGCGGCGCCGTCCTGGGACTTGATGGAAGCCAAGTAGCCCATGTAGGTCCACTGCACGGCTTCCTGAGCGGTCTGAGCCGGGCGGGTCAGGTCGAGGCCGTACTCGTTGCCGAGGTTGATGAGCTGCTTCAGAGCCTTAATCTGCTCGTCGTGCTCTTCACGGAAGCGGATCCAGTGCTCGATCTCCGGCTCGGTGAAGTCGTTGCGGTACGGCACGGAGTCCTTGTCGCGCTTCTTGAAAGCGATCAGCTTGTTGACACCGTACAGAGCCACACGACGGTAGTCGCCGATGATACGGCCACGGCCGTAGGCATCCGGCAGACCGGTCAGAATCTTGTTGTGGCGAGCGATCTTGATCTGCTTGGTGTAGACGCCGAAGACGCCATCGTTGTGGGTCTTGCGGTACTTGGTGAAGATCTTCTTGATCTCCGGATCCGGCTCCTTGCCAGCTTCACGGATGGCCTGCTCGACCATACGCCAGCCGCCGTTCGGCATCATGGCGCGCTTGCACGGCACGTCGGTCTGAAGGCCGACAATCACGTTGTCGACTTCCGGGGAATCAATGTAGCCAGCCGGGAAGGCGTCAATGCCGGCCGGGGTGTGGGTATCCACATCGTAGACGCGCTGCTTGCGCTCTACTGCCAGGTAGTTGTCGTCGAGGTACTTCCACAGGTGCTTCGTCTTTTCGGTGGCAGGTGCCAGGAAGGACTCGTCGCCCTCGTACGGGGTGTAGTTCTTCTGGATGAAGTCGCGAACGTCAATATCCTTCTGCCAGTTACCCTCGGTGAAGCCTGCCCACGCCTTTGCGTCGAGCTCCTCCTGGGAGACAGCTGCATTCTCTACTGCGGTCATGTCACTCCTTTAGTGGGGTTGTTGGTCTCGCATCTTCACGGAACCATTGCCACTAAGTGTAGTTTGCACATGCTTGGGAAAAGCTGAAATTGCAAGTGAGCTATATCACATTCGTGTGATTTGCTTGATATTGCAACGTTTTGCACCGCAGACCATGAGCTACATCACAGTAAAACCGTCAATTTCAAACACAAATAATTGAACGTTTTCCCACAATGTGACCGTTAACAACGTTCACGTGTGCACAGGCAACCGCACACAGCAAGCCACTGCTATATCAGTGGCGATATCCTTCCCCGTTCCACTGACGGTTCTGTTCCTCCCATTTGGCGTTGCGATCAGCCACGATATCCCACGCGTGTTCGGCATCCTCCTTGCTCTTATACGGGCCCATACGCTGTTCGATTGGAGAAATAGGTCCGAGTTCCGCACGGCCCTTAACCATGTTGAAGTACCACTGCTTATCGTTCTCGCTCATATTTCCGTTCCCCTTCCTTCAATCAATTGAAGAATGCCTGTACGTTGATGGTGACTCGCAGCCGAGACACCATCAACATACAGGCACACATTATTCCGCTCATGCTCACATAAGCATGTATCCGGTTCAGACTACAGCGGCCACATCGGCTTCCTGCGTCTTGACGCGTGCGGCATGCTGTTCCTTAATCCGTTCAAGCAACGCAGGGTCAACAATCACATCAAGCGCGGTGTAGGCCAGTGCCTTGGAGGACCAACGGATTGATTCCAAACCGAATGGACTTGCAGCGGCAGCAGCCACCTTCTCATTATGCCCGCCGAGCTTTTCCGGGGAGATGGAGAACATCGGCTGGATGGTGGGCACCACTTGAGAAACATTGCCCACATCGCTGGAGCCGAAGCTCACCTTATCCTGTTCGGTCGGCTCAACCACTTGACCCAAGCTTTCCGCATTACGCTGCCAGACTTCATCGAACAGTGGAGTCGGAATCATATTATCAACTTGATTCTGGTATGGCTTCAACGTTCCGGTTGCTCCCGTAGCGAGCGCGGCACCGGCTACGATATTCTCTACTTTCTTGCGCAACGAGAGCAGTCCTGGTACTGAAGCGGAACGCAAATAGAACTTGGCTTTGGCATAGTCAGGCACCACATTCGGCTGCAAGCCACCGTCGGTGATAATGCCATGGACGCGCACGTCCTTGGGTAGATGCTGGCGAAGCGCATTGATTGAGTTGAATGTTTGGATCACACCATCCAGTGCATTGATGCCTTGCTCAGGCGTCGCCGCAGCGTGAGCGGCCTTGCCATGGAATTCGATGTCAATCGGCTGGCATGCAAGGTTGCGCGAGGACAGATAGTTGCCGCCAGCGTGCGGGTGAGCGCACAGCGCGATATCAACATCGTCGAAGAAACCATCCTTGACGAAGCTGCCTTTGGCGCTACCGTTTTCGCCGCCTTCCTCGCCCGGAGTGCCGTACACACGCAATTCGCCGCCGAATTCGTCGATGACGCGCTTCAATGACGCAGCAGCAAGCGACGAGTTGGGGCCAAAGACACTGTGGCCGCAACCATGCCCCACACCAGGCAGAGCATCATATTCAGCGAGGAATACCACAACCGGGCCTGGCTTACCGGTACGGTAGACGGCTTCGAAACCAGTGCGATGATCGGCAACGCCAAGAGTGACGTCGAATCCTTCTTCCTTGAGCTTGTTCGACAACGTCTCCGAAGCGAAGAATTCGTAGTTGCTGTATTCGGGCTTGTCGTGAATGGCCAAGGAAATACGCTGGTAGTCCGGCAACACCGAATCCACATAGTCGCTGATGCGCTGTTTGGCGTTGGCTACACGGGTTTCGATGGATTCCTGCTCGCTCATAGGTGCTGTACTCCTCGTTGATTGCGATTGATTGAGATTGATTGCGATTGCTGAAGGTTGATTAAGGCGGCTCATATACTGCTGAGCCGCCAGTTCATGAATGGAGATGATGCTTTCGCGTTAGCTTTGCTTACTTGGACAAATCGGATTCGATTTCAGCCAGGAAGCTCTGCAGTTCTTTGGCGCTGTAGTCGGTTGCCAGCACCGAAGTGCCCTTGGAATCTTCCTGTACGGCATCGGTAACGGTCTTGCTCTGGTAGATTTCGACGATCTTCTTGTACACCGGGTTGTTCACGTCGGCCTTGCGGGAGACGAACACGTTGATGTACGGCTTGGCGGAGTCGGCGCTTGGGTCGTCCTGGAAGATAGCGTCCTTCGGGTTAAGACCGGCATCCTTGATGTAGCTGTTGTTGATAATGCCTGCGGTCAGCTGCGGATCGTTGAGCGAGTTGGCGACTTTTTCGGCACCCAACGGCACGACCTTGACCTTGGATGCGGATTCGTCGATGTCGGACGGAGCGGTGACGGCAGTCCACTTGCTCTTCAGCGTTACCAGACCGGCCTTCTGCAGTACGCCAATGGCACGGGCCTGGTTGGTTTCGTCGTTCGGAATGGCGATGGTGTCGCCTTGCTTGATGTCGTCAACGCTCTTGACCTTGCTGGAATAGAGGCCCAGCGGCACGATTACGGTTCCGCCAATAGGCTGCAGGTCCTTGTTGTTCTTGACATTGTAGTTGGCCAGGTACAGCAAGTGCTGGAATTCGTTGAGATCAAGATCACCCTGATCAAGTGCTGGGTTTTCGGAAGTGTAATCCTGGAAGTCCACGATGTCGACGTGGATGCCTTGCTTCAGTGCTTCCTGCTTGAACACCTGCCATGGCTTGTCAGATGCGCCGACCACACCGATCTTGACCGGATTGGCTTCGGAGCCTTTTTCGGCGGTCGCATTGTTGGCGAATGCACGGTAGCCGAAGAAGCTTCCGGCCAGAACCAGTACCACCACCACGGCTGCGATGATGATGTTGCGCAGTGTATGGTTCACCCTCACCGGCTCCTGCGGATTAATGGGTGCCTGAGTCTGAGTTGCTGCGGACATTTCGATTTCCCCTCTGTTGAACGGTCAAGTCATTCCCTCGATGACATGACCCAACGATAGAGGCTGAAAGACGCCCTACTGCCCGTTTAGCCATACGGCCTGCTTATAGCCCGCTACGAGGCATTACGGGTTTTGCGCTTGATAACCGGTTATAAGCCGCCATTTATCTCAATATATGAGAAAAGCACCTCATGACGAGGTGCTTTTCTGCGGTGAAGAATGCGCTTCTAGCACGTAATCACTACTACTCGCGGAAGGCGTTGGTAACCGGCAAGCGGCGATCGCGGCCGAAAGCGAGTGCGGTGACCTTGGGGCCGAGCGGATACTGGCGGCGCTTCCATTCGGCGCGGTCAACCAATCGCATCACCGTATCCACCGTTGATTCATCGAAACCGTCTGCAAGCAAATCAGCACGGCCATGCGCATGTTCGATGTATGCGGCCAGTACCTTGTCGAGCAACGCGTACTCAGGCAGCGAATCGGAATCCTTCTGGCCAGGGCGGAGCTCGGCAGACGGAGCCTTCTCAATGGAAGACACCGGAATCATAATGCCGTCCTTGAGCGGCACTCCTGCATTGCCTTCCTCATTGCCGACGATCTTCAAACCACCGATGCCCACGCCTGCGGCTGCAGCCTTGTTGCGCCAACGGCTAATTTCCCAAACGCGGGTTTTCAACAGGTCCTTGATCGGAGCATAACCGCCGACCGCGTCACCGTAAATCGTGGAATAACCGCAAGCCAGCTCGGACTTGTTTCCGGTGGCCACGGCAAGCAAGCCACGCGAATTGGAGCTGGCCATCACAATCACGCCACGGATGCGGGCCTGCAGGTTCTCCGCGGAAACGCCTTCGAGATGCAATTGCTGCTGATAGGCATTGAACAACGGTTCAATAGGTTGCACCTCGTAATGTGCGCCGATGTTTTGAGCCAAATCAGCGGCATCATCCTTGGAACCGTCCGAGGAATACATGGACGGCATGGAGATACCCCACACGTTCTCTCCCCCGCATGCATCGGCAGCCATGGCAGCCACCAGTGCGGAATCGATACCGCCGGAAAGACCAAGGGTTACACCACGGAAGTGGTTCTTAGCCATGTAATCTTTCAAGCCCAGCACACAGGCCGTGTAGACTTCCTCATCCGGATCAAGCTCCGGAACAATTGTGGCCTTGGCCTGGTGTTCGGCCGTGGTGTCGAAGTCCCAGAAGGTCAGATTTTCCATGAACATCGGGCTGCGTTCCAGCAAAGTGCCATCGGCATCCACGACGAAGCTGCCGCCGTCGAACACCAAATCATCCTGTCCGCCAACCTGGTTGAGGTAAATCACCGGAGCATTGACTTCTGTGGCACGCTTCTGTGCCAGCTCGAAGCGGGTGTTGGTTTTGCCTTCCTCGTATGGCGAACCATTGATGGTAAGCAGCACATCGATATTCTTGTCCGCCAGTTCGGCAACCGGGCCGCCATCCTGCCAGATGTCCTCGCAAATGGCCACACCAATGCGAGCGCCATCAACGTCCAACGTTACGGAACGCTCACCTGCGGAGAAGATGCGGAATTCATCGAACACGCCATAGTTGGGCAGGAAATGCTTGTCATAGCCGGCCCAGACCACGCCTTCATGAAGCACCACGAGACGATTGCGCGGCTTGCTTGTGGCATGGTCGGTTCCAACGGTTCCCACCACAACGAACAGATCGCCAAGTTCTTCGTCGTTCAGCTTCTTGGCGAGTTCGTTGGCTTTTTCCCAAGCGGCTTGGCGGAAGGTGCGGCGCAATGCCAAATCCTCAATAGGGTATCCGGTCAGCGTCATTTCCGGGAAAACCACCACTTGGGCGTTGCCCTGGGCAGCCTTACGGGAGAAGTCAAGAACCTTGGCCGCGTTAGCGTCGAGTGCGCCGACGCAGGTGTCAATCTGGGCGAGTGCAAAACGTAGCTGTGTCATGGCTTCTTAGTGTACTCAGCTTAATTCGTGCAGCACACGCAGAGCGGCGTTGACATAGAAGTTTACGAATGTCGGAATCGATTCATCCAGCCCAACGAAGTGCGGGCTATGCCAGTCGGCGCAGCCTTCCTGACCATTGGAGCCCACGAATGCGAACACCGGCAGCGTCACCTTGGAGAATTCGCAGAAGTCCTCCCCCGCCATCGATGGACGAATCGGTTCAAGCTGCGCGTAATCATGCACATCCGCAGCCACAACTTTGGCCAAGCCGGAGTCTGAAACCAGCGGATCCTGGAAATCATCCCACATCACATCAGCGCTAATGCCATAAGCCTTGGCTGTGTGTTCCACAATCTCCTTGAATCGGCGGCCCACCAGATTGCCGTCTTCCTTATGGAAGTAGCGTACCGTGCCTTGGAAGCCGGCCTCTGCCGGTACCACGTTCCACACATCACCACCGTGCACTTCGGTCACTGACAGCACCAGCGGATGGAATGGAGTCACATTGCGGCTCACGATGGTTTGCAGGCTCATAATCATGCTGGCGAGCGCTTCAATCGGGCTCGTGCCCTTATATGGGTATCCGGCGTGCGAGCCCGAGGCGTGAATGTCAACGCGGAACTTCACACATCCGGCCATCATCGGTTCCACACCGATGGCCAACTGTCCGGGAGCATAGTTCGGATTATTGTGCGTGCCGATGATGGCCTCTACATCGTCCACCAATCCAGCATCAATCATTGCGCGGGCGCCTTGGCCGGTTTCCTCGCTGGGCTGGAACAGAATCTTGATTGAACCGGCGAACTTGTCACGATGCTCGGCAAGCCAGAATGCGGCTCCCAGCAAACCGGTCATATGCAGGTCGTGACCGCAGCCGTGCATCACACCATGGTTGACCGAGGCGAATTCCAAGCCGGTATCTTCCACGATGGGCAGGCCGTCGATATCGGCGCGCAATCCGATGCGCGGCCCGGGGCCGGCTTGCCCTTCGATTAATCCCACGACGCCGGTTTCCATAGGATTCGGCAATACTTCGATGCCGTGCGCCTTGAGCTGGTCGGCCAGGTAAATACTGGTATCGAATTCTTTGAAGCTCCGCTCGGGGTGGGCGTGGAGATAGTGACGGATGGAGATAAGTTCCGGATCGAAATCGATATGTTCACTCATAGTTGGCGATTCTAGTAATGTGTGCGTTTGCTTATGGAAAATCTCTCACTGGAATACATCCAGTGAGAGATTACAACAGATATTGAGCGTTGAATCAGGCAGCTTACTGCTGGCGCTTCAGCAGTTTCTTGGCGATGGCGTTGGCGATGCCCTGCACCACCTGCACCAGCACGATCATGATGATGACAGCTGTCCAGGTGACGGTCTGATCGAACTTCTGATAACCGTAGGCGATGGCGAAGTTACCGAGACCGCCACCGCCGATGTATCCGGCCATGGCGGACATATCAAGTACGCCGATGAACAGGAACGCATAAGCGAGAATCAGCGGAGCAAGTGCTTCAGGAATCAGTACCGTGCGAATAATGGTGAGCTTGCTTGCACCCATGGAGCGCGCGGCCTCAATCATGCCCGGATCAACAGGCACCAGATTCTGTTCGACCAGTCGGGATGTGGCAAAGGTGCACATCACCACCATCGGGAAGATTGCGGCAACGGTACCAATGGATGTACCAACCACGACGATGGTGAGCGGCTGCATGGCAGCAAGGAAGATGATGAATGGGATGGGTCGAACGATATTGACGATGACGTCGAGAATGCGGTACACGATGGCGTTCTCGAACAGGTTGCCCGGACGGGTTCCATACAGTACTACGCCAAGAATCAGGCCCAGCAAACCGCCGACGACCAAGGTGATGAGCACCATGGTGAGCGTCTGCCCGATGGATTCGAACAGCAGCGGACGCAGCACAGTCCAATCGCTATGAGAGTTGGCGAGCGTAATCATCATTCAGCTCCTTCGTTCGTTGCGGCCGGCGTTTCAGCAGACGGTTCAGTCGACAGTTCAACAGGCTGCGACTGCGGCGAATATCCGGAAACCGCTTCGGCATAATCCACCGGCTGTGCAGCAGTACCAAAGTCGACTACGTCACTGTCTTGCGCAAGTTCTTTCAGGAACGGCTCCACATTGGGTCCGCTGAATTCATACGTGATGGCTCCGATGGCCGTGCCGCGAACCGTGTCGATCCCGCCGTACAGCAAGCTGGATTCCACACCATGCTTGGCAATCAATCCGGAAATGTTCTGGCCGGACGCACCAACCGTATGGCCGTGGGAACCGGACACATCCTTCTGACGAATCAGCACGGTGACGATACGGCCTGACCATTCTTGATGCAGCCGATCGACGCGTTCCTCTTCCGGAAGGCCGGACAGTGCGGTAGCGATGAAGCGCTTGGTGACCGGCTGCTGAGGTGCTGCGAATACGTCGTAGACATCGCCCGCTTCCACCACACGGCCGGAGCTCATAACGGCCACACGGCCAGCGATCTGCTGGACCACGTTCATCTGATGGGTAATCAGCACGATGGTGATGCCGAATTCCTCATTGACTCGCTTGAGTAGGTTCAGCACTTCGGTAGTGGTTTCTGGGTCAAGAGCGCTGGTAGCCTCATCGGCAAGCAGAATCTCCGGGTTCGTGGCTAATGCGCGGGCAATGCCGACGCGCTGCTTCTGGCCACCGGAAAGCTGCGACGGGTACTTGTCGGCATGTTCGGAAAGACCCACGAAGTCCAGCAACTCCGCCACACGGCGATCCTGATAATCCTTGCGCCAATGGTCCAGTTGCAGCGGGTATGCGATGTTCTGCGCCACGGTTTTGGTGGAGAACAGATTGAACTGCTGGAAAATCATGCCGATTTTCTGGCGAATCGGACGCAATTTTGCTTCGCTCAGTTTGGTGATATCGGTACCGAGCACCGTCACACTGCCCGAAGTTGGGCGTTCAAGGGCGTTAATCAGGCGCACCAGTGTGGACTTGCCAGCACCTGAATATCCGATGATGCCGAAAATGTCACCACGGTTGATAGCCAGGCTTACGTCATCCACAGCTCGAGTGGCGGCACCACCGTGCCCACGTGTCTTGAATTCCTTGACCACATGGTCGAAGGTGATGATTGGCTCGCTCATGGTCCTCCCTGATTGTGCCTGTGTTCCTGAAATGTAATCGGCTATGCCGAGTGAGGTTACTATCACGACTGGTCGTGGCAGATTCCCTCACCCGGCATGAGCGATTGCGAATACTGATCGTGCTTTAGGCTTACTGAGCCTTGGCGTCCTTTTCAATGTCTGCCAGGAAGCCCTGCAGCTCCTTGCCGGTGAACTTGTCGGCAAAGACAGCGGTACCACCGGACTTCTCCTGGAGCGCGTCCAGCACATCCTGCTCGTGGAAGATGTCCACCAGCTTCTTGTAGGTCTCGTTGTTGACGTCATCCTTGCGGGCCACCCACACGTTGATGTACGGGCGGGCTTCCTCAGATTCAGCGTTGTCCTGGTAGATGGCGTCCTTCGGGTCAAGACCGGCATCAGCCACGTAATCGTTGTTAATCACGCCTGCGGCAATGGTCGGATCCTTCAGCATGGTTGCCACCTGTTCAGCCTTCAACGGAGTGACCTTGACCTTGCTCTTGGCCTCATCGATATCAGCCGGAGTGGAGAATGCGGTCCAGTCGCTCTTCAGCGTAACGAGACCGGCAGCCTTAAGAACACCGATAGCACGAGCCTGGTTGGTCTCATCGTTTGGAATGGTCACCGTAGCGCCCTGCTGGATATCCTTGATGTCCTTGACCTTGGTGGAGTAGACGCCCAGCGGGTAGATGGCGGTGCCGCCGATGGGCTGCAGGTCCTTGTTGTTGCTCACGTTGTAGTTGGCCAGGTACAGCAGGTGCTGGAACTCGTTCAGGTCGAGCTCGCCGGAGTCAAGAGCCGGGTTTTCGGAAGTGTAGTCCTGGAAGTCCACGATATCGACGTAGATGCCGGCCTTCTCTGCCTTCTGCTTGAACAGCACCCATTCCGGATCGGTTGCGCCGACCACACCGATCTTGACCGGATTATCCTTGGAACCCTTCACGGCTTCCTGGTTGGCGTTGGAATAAGCGCGGAAGCCGAAGAATGCGGCTACGGCGATAATGGCGACGACTACAATGGCGATGATGATGTTGCGCGGCGTATTGTTCACGCGCACCGGCTCATTGTTGTTGGCCGGAGTAGCTGGTTGGTTTGCTGCGGTCATGGTCTTTCTTTCCTCTTCTTCTTAGCGTTCATTCGCGCTATCGCCATGTCTTGAACGTACACGGCTTTCGCTGATGGACGTGTTACACAATAGCGGCTGAACTGCGCTGAATACACCGAAAATGGCGAATTGCCGTATAGGTGTTGTTTATGACCGGTATGAGATTCCGCACAACACTGCGGTTTTTCGAAGTAATGGCGGCGTGGCGCTACGTATTCGTATGGACGTTTACGGACAATGAAAGCATGACCAACAACGACATCAAGGCCGTGTTTTTTGACATTGACGGCACACTGACCAGCTTTGCCACGCATAAGGTTCCCGATTCCACCGTGAAGGCGATTCATCAGCTTCAAAGCAAGGGCATCAAAGTGCTTATCTGCACCGGCCGTGCTCCTTCGCAGATGAATGTGGTGCTGGATACTATGCCGGTTTCTTTCGATGGCATTGTGGCATTCAACGGGCAGTACTGTTTCGATGATTCCGGCTTCTTTGCTTCTCAGTCCATTGAGCCGGCTGATATTCAGGTGATTCTCGATTGGCTGGATAAGCACCCGGATGTGGTAGCTAATTTCGGTGAACAAGATTACGTGTATTTCAATCAAACCAATGAGGCGCTGCGAGCCACGTGGGCACAACTTGGCAAAACAGCACCTACACGGTATTTCGATGACCCTCATCAGCGTGCGTTAACGCATGAGACGTTCCAGATCAGCCCGTTTATTGGCCCTGATGAGGAGGCCGATTTAGTGGGACTGTGCGGCAATGTGCGCGGCGTGCGCTGGCATCCTGATTTCACTGATTTGATTCCGGCCGATGGTGGCAAACCTCGCGGTATTCAACGTTTTATGCAGCATTACGGTATTGCGCGAGAACAGACCATGGCTTTTGGCGATGGCGGCAATGATACGGATATGCTCGCCTACGCTGGCATTGGCGTGGCAATGGGTAACGCCACTGACACACCTAAAGCCGCTGCTGATTATGTGACCGACGATGTGGATCATGATGGCGTGTTGAATGCGCTGAAGCATTTCGAGATATTGTCCTGAAACTTTGCAGGATAGACAACGGATGAACAACGCAAAAGGCCGGCGCTTACTGCACCGGCCTTGTTTGTGGAGCTAAGGGGATTCGAACCCCTGACCCTCTCCATGCCATGGAGATGCGCTACCAGCTGCGCTATAGCCCCAAATGGGTTGATTCACAATCATATGAATCATGAGGAAGCTATCAATGCTGACTATCAATAACCTCTTTGTGGAGCTAAGGGGATTCGAACCCCTGACCCTCTCCATGCCATGGAGATGCGCTACCAGCTGCGCTATAGCCCCGTTTTCAGTTGTTGGCCCGTCGTTCGGACCTCGTATACATTACGACGGAATGAACGATAGGGCAAATCGGCGTGTCGCCAAATCACATGCACGTGATTTGGCAGATGTTCAGTAGGGATAACAAGTGCCGTTATCCCTACTGAACATTGCGATTCAGCGTTCCTTCTCCCACTCATCCGTATCGGCAATGGCGGGTCCGTGGTTGTAATCCAGCAATCGCCAACGAGTTGGCTCACCTTCAATATCCATCGGAATCAAACGCACCCAATGCGCGTTGCGCATCGACAGCAGGGACGCGAATGTGGAGTCAACCTTGCTTAAGCCCAACAGCGTTTGCAAGGTTTGAGAGATCCACGCGCCATGGGAGAACACGAACAGATCAGTGTCCATGCCGGCGCGTGTGGACCAATCTTCCAATGCTTCAACGCCACGCTTGCCTACATCTTCCTTGGCTTCGGCATGGTATTTCATCTCGCCACCGCGATGTTCCATCCATGAGCGGAAGTCCTCCGGATAGCGTTGGGCGAGTTCAGAGACAGCATGACCATCCCAGTCGCCAAAACTCCGTTCGCGCACGCGTACGTCATCATGAACAGGCGCTCCACCCAAAGCATCAGCAAAGGCTTGTGCTGTGGCATGCGCACGAACCAAATCAGAGCAGACAATAAGTCGATGATCGGTTTCCGGCCTGCGGTCCACATACAGATCTTTGAGTGCGGCAGCGGTTTGCTTCACCTGCCACTGCCCTACTGCGTCCAGCGGAATATCCACTTGCCCTTGCAGCTTATGCGCCGCGTTGTATGACGTACGGCCATGACGAACCAAAAAAATAGAACGGACATGCTGAAGTGCCATAAAACAGTCCTTAGCTCTGGTACCAACAGAAACAACAGATGATTGCAGAATGCGTGTGGCGGCAAGGTTATGTCCACTGCCGCCACACGCATTGCTATCGCTTGCTAGTCAGCCAAATCGGCAGTCGATTCACGAACTACCGTTTCCGGATGCTCAAGCTGTAGATCAATGGATTCGCAATCCTTCCACAGTCGCTCTAAACCATAGAATTCGCGAGCTTCATCATGCATAACGTGAACGACGAAGTCACCATAGTCAAGCAGCACCCACTGGCCTTCGGTTAATCCCTCACGTGAACGAGGCTCACGGCCCTCGCATTTGAGATACAAATCCTTTTCGATTTCCTCGGCCACTGCCAGTACCTGACGTTCATTCGAAGCGCCGGCAATCATCATAATGTCAGTGATACCAAGCAAATCGGCAACATCGAAAGCCACGATATCCGTAGCTTTGATGCGGTCAGCAGCTGCAGCCGCCACGCGAACGGCATTAATGGAGTCCTGAAGCGCCGGCATTGATCAGCGCTCCCAGGCGGGCTTCCAGCCCTCAACGTTGTGCTGCGTGTTTTCGGAATAGACCATCGTGTCATCGGGCACGGTATGGCGGATCACGGAACCGGCACCGGTGGTCACATTGTCTCCCACCTGAACCGGAGCCACGAACAGGTTGCCGGCTCCCACATGGCAGCCGGAACCGATGGTGGTGCGGTTCTTGTGCACGCCGTCATAGTTGGCGGTGATAGTGCCGCCACCGATGTTGGTGTGATCGCCGAGCTGGGCATCGCCCACGTAGCTTAAGTGCGGCACCTTCGTACCGTTGCCGATATGGGCCTTCTTCATTTCCACGAAGGCACCGGCCTTGGCGTCCTCGCCGAACTCGTTGCCCGGGCGCAGATAGGTCCATGGGCCGATGTTCGTGCGTGCGCCAATGTGAGATTCCTGCACGCGGGAGCGCTCAACCACTGCCTCGGCATCGACCGTGGCGTCAATCAGCGTGGTGTATGGGCCCACCACAGCATCCTCACCAATTACCGTATGGCCCTGAAGGAAGGAGCCTGGCAGAATGGTGGCGTCGCGGCCGATTTCCACGTCGTCTTCAATCCATGTGGTTTCCGGATCGAGAATGGTCACGCCGTCGCGCATCCAACGCTCACATACGCGGCGGTTATAGGTCTTGGACAGAGCGGCCAACTGTACGCGGTCGTTGACGCCTTCCACAGTGAGCGGATCAGGAGCTGCGAAAGCGCCGACCTTACCGGAAGCCTTGGCAGTTTCCAAAGCATCAGTCAAGTAGAACTCACCTTGAGCGTTATTGGACTTCAGTCCGGCGATGGCCTCAGACAGTACGGAGGCTTCAAACACGTATACGGACGTGTTCACTTCCTGCACGGCAAGTTCGCTACGGTTAGCGTCCTTCTGCTCCACAATGCGCAATACGTTGCCTTCACGGTCGCGAATGATTCGACCGTAGCCGGTTGGATCGTCCAGAATCGTGGTGAGCACAGTGGCACCGTTGCCGGAAGCGTTATGGAATTCCACCAGCTTGCGCAGGGTTTCGCTATCAAGCAGCGGCATATCGGACGCGGCAATCAGTACCGGCCCATTGAGTTCACCAGCCTCAGTCAGCTGAGCCATGGCGCACTGCACGGCGCGGCCGGTGCCAGGGATATCGTCCTGGTTGACGATGGTCACGTTTTCATCGTATGAGCGTGCAGCTTCGGCCACGCGCTCAGCTTGGAAGTGCACGACCACTGCGAGCGTATCGGGGTCCAGTGCCGCTACAGAGTTCATCACCCTGTTCAGGAAAGTCTTGCCGGCAAAGGTGTGCAGCACCTTCGGCTTGTTGGAACGCATACGAGTGCCCTCGCCTGCGGCGAGGATGATGGCTGCGGATAATGCCATAAGTGACGTATTCCCTTCGATTCGGAATAACTTGTGCTATTGCAAACAATCTAAAAGAATAGACGGAAAAACAAATAACGGCCACTCGAATGTCGAGCGGCCGTTATTATGGGCTCCCCCACCTGGACTCGCACCTTTTACTGCTTCTTCTGCTGCTGTGTTTATGCTCTGATTCATCTTTCGGAAATCAGAATCCGAAAAAGCTTGCTACAGCCTGCATCCTTCTCTCTTCTGGCAAACTCTAGAGAAGGTGTCCATGTCTCTTTCGTTGTTCGGTAGTTGTTTCGTTTCCCTGTCTGATTCGGTGTTTCAGGTGCATTTTCAGGTGCACGGCTAATGTCCGGTAAACCGCTTCCTTTCAGGGATTGCCACGGAAGGAAGTGGTTGAAATGGGTGCACAGAGTAGTTCAGACGGGCATCGCCGCTTCGGCTCCGTGGTCGCTAGGAAGCGTGCCGATGGCACGGTGTCGGCCTGGTTGGCGAGGTATCCGAATCCCATCGAACCTTCCAAGCGCGTTCAGAGGGCATTCGGGCCGGACGATCGCGCGGCCGCGGAGGATTGGCTTCGTTCGGAGAGCCTGCTTGTGGATCTGCATCGTCGCGGTGTTCAGGAGTGGGTTCATCCCAAGGTACGGGATCGTCGTCGTAGGGCCATGTCGATGCGGTTCCACGAGCTGGCGGACTGGTATGTGGAGAATCATCGCAAACCGGATGGTACGGCCTTGCGTGGGGGCGCGAAGAGGAATCTACGGACGGATGTAGGGCATTTGAAGGATGTGTTCGGTGATCTTCTGCTTACCGACATCACGCCGGATGTGATCGCGAAATGGTATTTCGGCCCTCATGATGAGGGCGCGTGGGTGTTTCCTCGCATGTGTCAGCGGTTGAACGCGATTCTTTCGATTGCCTGTTCCGATTCGTTCGGTGGCGACATGCCTTTGTTGGAGTCGAATCCGTTCACTCTGCCCATGCCTCCTGATCCGGAGCCGAAGTCATGGGAGGTTCCTCCTCTTACCGCGGCCCAGTTGCGCGGACTGTATGAACATATGCCGGAGTATACGCGTCTTTCCGTGCTTCTTGCCGTGTGGGCAGGCGGCATGCGCATCGGCGAGGTGTGCGCGTTGAGGGTTTCCGATTTGGATCTGGATATGCGTCTCATGAGGGTCGAGCATTCGGTGTGCCGTGACGAGGATGATCTCGGTGTTACGGTCCTCGGGCCGGTGAAGAGCCGTCATTCACGTCGTGTGTGCGTTCTTCCCGAGGTCTTGGTTCCTTTGATCAGGAAGCATATAGAGGATCATTGCGACCCCGGCAACCCGATGTTGTTCCAGGCTCGAAAGGGAGGGATTCTGGCTCGTAACACGTTGGCCACCCAGTTCCGGAACGCGCGTGAGAAGGCCGGTTGCCCGGGTGCGACGTTCCGCACGCTCCGGGTCACGCATACGACCCAGCTGCTGCAGCATGGGGGCACGGTCCGTGAGGCTATGGACAGCATCGGGGATTCGACCCAGGAGGTGGTCATGCGTCATTACACGCGGACCATTCCCGAGCATCAGAAGGATGTGGTCAACAGGATGGCCGATTCGATGTCGGCCAAGGATGACGCTCTGATGCGTCTGCTGGGCGTCGTGTCGAAGGACGGCCCGCAGGGCTTGTCGTTCGTCGGGAACGCCGAGGAACTGTCCGAGATCATGAGGAGGATCCAGGAGCTGTTCGCCATGATCGGCTCCCTGGTCCCCTCCGCCTGAATCTTTCCGCGCCCGCCTCGTTATCGTTCCCGCCCGACCTGGGTTCCGTGTGGTGTTTTGGAATCGGTTCGTGATCCGGGTTGGGAGGCGTGTGTGTCTGACGGGGATTCCGGCAAACGGGGCAGGGGGCTGGCTGCGGTGGCAGGGCTCTTTGGCGGAGGCGTGCTGGCGCTGCTGGTCACCGTGGTCGTCGCGCTGGTGTGTCTGGTGGTGTTGATCGTGGCGGTGCTGCGGTCGGATTATGGTTGGGCGAACTGCACGGCGGGTGGTTCTTCCTGGGTGCAGTGGGCGGAATCGATTGCGGACGATGATTCGCATGGGTATTCCCAGCGGCATCGGAACGGGGATCCGGATTATGACTGTTCGAGTCTCGTCTGGTATGCGTTGAAGCATGCCGGCTTCGATGTGGGTTCCACCGCTTTCGCCACGGGTGGCATGGATTCGGTGCTCATCAAGGCCGGATTCACCCGTATGGATTTCAAGGACGTTGCCTCCTTGCAGACGGGTGACATCGTGTGGGCCACGGGGCACACGGAGATCTATGTTGGTGACGGCAGATTCGTCGGCGCGCATCATGACGAGGATGGTGGGATCGAGGGCGCGAAGTCCGGCGATCAGACGGGTGATGAGATCAGTGTGACCTCTTCGCTGTCCGCGGCGTATTCCCGTGTCTACCGTGCGCCTTCCACGGCCGGCTTCCAGGCAGTGTCGGGCGGCATTTCGGATTCGGGTTGGGAGGGTATGACCGTGGCTGAGGCGCGTAGCCGGTGGAAGGATGTCGATTACACGGTGTGCGACGCGTATCCGCCTGGCCAGTGCACTTGGGGTGCCTGCGTGCGCGCCTATCATATGGGTTGGAAGCAGGTCGGAGGCCATTGGGGCAATGGTGGTGATTGGGCCCGTTCGGCCGCCGCAGCCGGCTATCAGGTGACTTCCACTTCCCCTGTTCCAGGGGCGATCGTGAGTTTCCCTCCCGGGGTGCAGGGCGCGGATGGCGTGTACGGGCATGTGGCCGTGGTCGAATCCGTTGATACGGCGGCCGGCAAGGTCACGATCAGCGAGATGAACGTGAAGGGCCCCTTGTATTCGAAGCGTGTGCTGCCGATTGTTTCCGGTGCCACGTACATCCTGCCGAAGGATTCGATCAACGGTGCGGCTTCCACGGCGACGTGCACGGCGAACGACTCCTCCGGCGACAAGGCGAGCGTCGAGGACGCGAAGAGGATCGCGCGCCGTAAGGTCAAGGAGCATGGCTGGGATGACAAGCAGGCGGAATGCCTGGTCCAGTTGTGGGATCATGAATCCGGTTGGCGTTGGGATGAGGAGAACCCGTCTTCCGGCGCGTACGGGATACCTCAATCATTGCCTGGCAACAAGATGGCTTCCTCCGGCCAGGATTGGAAGACTAACGCGGCCACCCAGATCGACTGGGGTTTGAAATACATCGAGCAGCGCTATCAGACGCCTTGCGGCGCCTGGGGCACGTGGAACTCCCGCAGTCCCCACTGGTACTAGGCCATCCGTCACCTCTCTTCGTTATCGGGGGTCGTTCGCGTGCTGAGGTTGAACAATCACCCACCTATACGAAAGGTATGCCGATCATGTCCACCACCGATTCCGAGACCCGATCGGGTTCCGCCTCCCCCATTGATTCCGCTGTCTCCTCTCGTCCTGTGGTTCCGTCCCTGTGGCGGGAGTTCCTTGCCGGCCCGTCGTTCGACCCCGAGGTGGAAAACTCCGATGATTCTTATTGGATGGCCCGCCGCGACAACCGGCTCATCATTGAAGCGTTCTGGATGTTCATGATGTTCCTAATCTGGTCGTGCGTCGTCATCCAAGTGCTGCCGATCCTGTTCCTCGCCGCCTTTGGACTGCTGCCGTCGCTCATCTTGTGCTTGGTGGCGATGGTTTTGGATGCTTGCGCCTGGTGGATGTGGCGTAAGTCCCGTGTTGACATGAGCGATGTCCTTCAGATATATCTGGCCGGGCATGTCTATGATGCGAAAGAGCGATGCTAGCCTCGTTGGGCTATTTGGACGCATTGCAACTCGGCTTGGGAGAATCCCGGGAGTGATTCGTAATGTTTCTTCGCTGTTTCATCGAGGACATCCTTGTCCGTCATCGAGAACTCATGCCGTGTGCCATCCGCTTCAAGAAGCACATACTTTGATTCCTCCAAGTCTCCGGCGTTCAGCAATGTGGTCGGGTTCTTGGCACTGGTGTTTTTGCTGGCTTTTTCGGTGAAGAGCACCAGTCGTGATTCTCCCGGCTGAAGGGTTATCTGCCGGTTTTTCAGTAGTTCGACCGCTTTCTTGGTGTCTGCGGCTTTGAATGAGCCGTCCTCGTCCATGTCGGGGATGCAGGCCATCATTTCGGTGTCGTTGTCGGCTTCCCGTTTGATGTCGATAATCGTTCCCTGTGTTCTGCCGGTGTTCGTCACTATGATCGCTTGGCGTTGTTGGGCGTAGATCTTATGACTCCCGTCGAATGTGGAGATCGCGGATGCATCGTATAGCGGATGAATCCTGTACACCGAGCCTTCGTTCCGCCATTGGTATATCTGCATGGCAAAGGCAATCCCTGCGACTATCAGCGCCACGATTGAAACAACCAGCGCGGCCTTGTCTATCTTGAGCGATTCCTTCTCCAGGTCGTCAGCGTTGCTGTTACTCTTCGCTGGCAGAGACTGCTCATTCCTGTTGTTTTCGATTTTTTTAAGTTCCCTTATGATGGGTTCTTCGATTGAGGGTTTTTTCGCCGCATGATTCTTCCGCCCGTTGGGATTGCGGCGTTTGGGTTTTCTTGCTCGTTTTCCAGCCATGTATCAGTCCTTGCCTATTGCCGTTATCGGTGATGATAGTCTTCCTGATTATTCTGCGTGTCGTTATCAGGCACGGTTCGGGTGGAGGGGTTGGAACGGGGTCTCAATACTCTCTCTGCATACATCGCTCCGCTCCTCTCTGTCGGTGGCGCCCGTCATTCCCGTGGTTTCCGGGGTGGCGGGCGTTCCGTTTTTCCGGCACGCCGGTCGTTGCCGCGTGCTTCGCCGGGATCGCGCCGGTGCGGGGTTGCGCCGTTATCAGTGCCGTTCGCGCTTGAGTGCGTGTGACATGTCGTGAAGTCGATGGTCGAATGGATGGAGGATCCGATGGGATTCGGAGCCGTGGTTGTTCTGGCTGATGAACGGTTGAAGGGGCTGGTGCCTGATCCGTCCTGGGATGTCCAGGGGGTCCGTGATCTTGTGGGCGGCGTGCTCGCGGTGTGCCTGTATCTGGCGGTGGGCATGGTGATTCTTGGGGTGTTGACGCTGCTGCCTGGTCTGATCACGAACAATATGATGGAGCGCGCGTTCTCGTGGAAGCGTCTGTTGTGCGCCGTGTTGATCCCGATGACGATAGGGGCGGCGACTTCGGGCCTGTCTTGGTCGTATCTGTCTTTTGGCTCGCAGGGGTTGCAGTCGAATGCCTATCAGCATGAGTCCGATTCCCCCGACTGGTCCGGCGTGGATTCGAAGTCGGAGTCGAGGAGCGACGACCTGTCGGACGTGGTCTCCCAGCTGGGCAAGGATATCGCGGACAGGATCGGAGAGGCGACTGCCGGCGCGATCTCTAGATCATTGGAGGCTGGCGGGAAGGTATGGGACTTCCTGTCGGGCGGCGATGGGAACGGCAATGTGCTTGAGAAGATCGGCAACGGGCTGCAGGGCTTGTATTCGCTGCTCACGGGTGGCAGCGCAGGCGTTATCGGTGTCGGAGCGTCTTCTACTTGGGTGTTGTGAGGGTGAAAGGAGGGCGATATGTCAATTCACCCAATCATCTCTGACGGTCTCATCCTTGCCCTGGAAGATGGCGACCTGTCCGAATTCAACGTGGCTCCGAACTATGATTTCTTCCCGTTCCTCGAACTGGTGCGGAACATCGTGGGCGGCCTGTGGGCCGTGGGCCTGTATGCCGCGGTTGGCGCCTGGATCATCAGCGCGGTCGCCTGGCTTATATCGAAGGCGGTGGGGAACAGCACGATGCAGCAGTATTCGGGTCTTGTGTTCGTGTGGATCGCATTGGGTACGATGCTGCTCGGCTCGTCTATGGCTATTGTGAAGTTCTTCGCCACTCAGGCGATGTTCTGATTTTCCGTCGTCGTCGCACATGTTTCCATCAGTGCGGCGGGTGCGGGCCGTCGTCGTGTTCGTGCGGCGGCGGCCTTTCTTTCTTTTTCCGGAATTCTCGTGTGTGGGGAGTCTTTGAGTTGGGTGAGATAGTCGAGGCGGTGCTGGACAAGCTGATTCCGTGGATGTTGGATCCTATGAGCGTGTCCCTGCAGTCCATGTTCGTCGGAGCGTTCACGGGGAACGCGGCCGGTGTCAGCATCTCGGAGTGGAATGTGGCGATCACGGCGGCGAACCGTGTCGGTTGGATCATGGGGTTCGTGAACATGGCGGTGTGCGTGGCCGGTGCCGTGCATGCGAGCGTGAAGGCCAATGTGGCGGACGCGTTGAAGGCGTTCGCGATGAGCGTGCTCGCATGGCCGTTGACCGCGGTGTGCGTGAGCGTGATGATCTCGGTGGAGGGTGTGCTGAGTCTGGTGACGGCGAAGATGCTGCTGGTGGGCGCCGTTGATAATTCCGAACGGGGTGCGGCGGACATCGCGTCCGCTTTCTTCAAGAAGATTCTCAACCAGGCGAATGTGCTGGGCACGTTCCTGATGCTTCTCGTGTATCTCGTCCTGTTCGTGGGCGTGCTCCTTCTGTGCTGCATTCTGGCCGCCCGCTCCCTGTGTCTGATCCTTCTGGCGGCCGTCGCGCCGGTGCCGGTGATGATGGCCGGATGGAAATCCACCCGTTCCACTATGCGTCGTTGGCTGTCCGCGGTGGCGGGGGTCCTGCTCGCGAAGCCGTTGGCCGCGCTGGTGATCGTGGTGGGTTCCGCGTTGATGACCAGGCAGACCACGTCCTCGCTTGAGGACGGGAGTTTTTCGGACCTGTTCGTGGGCATCGCGTGCATTTTCATGGCGTGCTATTCGCCGAAGCTGATCATGCCGGTCGTCCATTTCATCGGCGACGACCGGAGCCTGGGCATGCAGCAGGCAGCCAGCCAGGCGGGCAGGAACGCGATAACGACGGCCGTGAACGTCACCAAGGATGTGGTCACCAAGGCCGCGACGATGGGCTCCGGGTTCGTCGGCAACGGTGGAATGCAGATGGGTCCGGGCGGCCAGGGCGTGTTGCATATGTTGGCCGGCCAACCGGGCATGGCCGGCGCGAAGTTCGCCGACATGATGAACGGCGGCGACGGGCGTGACGGTGATGATGCGGAAGACCGTTCTTCCTCCTCTCCAGGTGATCGCGGTTCGGATGCCGGGGTCGTTTCCCCGGCCGAGGATTCCTCTCGTCAGGGTTCGCAGGATGCGCGGGACGCTCCCTCACCGGCTTCCTCCCCCGCCTATCCGCCTTCCCCGTCTGCTTCCGGAGGTGACGGGGGCGACGGTTCGCGTGGCCGCAACGGGCGTGACGGTTTGGATGGTACTGGAGGTGCCGGAGGCACCGGCGGCGACGGCGGTCAGGGTTCGCCTGGATTGCCCGGTGAGGATGGCCGTACCGGCATGGATGCCGGTGACGATGCTCCCCGACAGGGGCCTGTGCTGGCGTGAGCGCCGCCCGTGTTATTCGCGTGTCCCGTGGGTGTATGTCAGGGATTGGCTTGCGGTATTCCCTCATCGTCAGTCCCTGTTCCCTGTTGTTGTTTTCCGTTCCTTTGCTGTGAGGGGTGTTATGGTTTCGGGTTCCGGTGATGGCGGCGTGAAGGTGCCTGTGGCGGCGTTCAGCCGGTTGAGCGCCACGAATGTGTTGTTCGGTTGGACGTGGCCGCAGCTTGCGGTCGGCGTGCTTGGGCTTGTGATGCTGGTGCTGGGTGGCGCTTCGGGTTTCAATCTTCCGGTCATGTTGGCCGGATCGCTGGTCATGGCGTACGGCCTGCTGCGTTTCCAGGGGTTGAGCCTGCTCGCATGGACGTATGTGTGGTTCGCCTGGCGGCGTCGGCTGCGTGACGGCTCGTATGTGTGGAGCGCCGCTCCTTTGGATCCGGGACGCACGGTCGGCGTGCTCGGCGTGTGGGGTCGTGTCGAGGATCGCGCGCAGGTCGTGGAGGGCGAGTCCGTGGATGTGGTTGGCACGCCGTGGGGCGGAGCCTGCTATCTGTATGATCCGGACAAGCGGCAGGCCACGGCGGTGCTGTCGTTGAAGGTCGAGGAGTGGACGTTGAGCACGAACGGCCGGAAGCGTGATCGGGCGATGGCGTTGAACGATCTGACGATGACGCTGGCCTCCACGCCGGGTGTGGTCGAGTTGAAGGAGACGAGTCTGCTGATGCCGACCTCCGCGCCGGCTCCTCCCGATCTCGACGATCCGCGTCTTCCCGATTGGGCGAGGGGCGATCTGGCCGAATTGTGGTCCATGCCCGAGATAGCCACCCCGTTGGCCAATGTGAGCTGGGTGTGCGTGAGCGTGAACGTGGACAGGCTTTCCGGCCGTTCGAGGAACATGGACAGGTTGACCGAACGCAACCGTGTGGGCGTCATGCTGGGGGATCTTGTACGGAACGTGGTGGCTCCCGCGCTGGTGGAGTGCGGTGGTCAGCATGGTTCGATCCGCTGGTGCAACGTGGATGAGCTGCGCGACATGATACGCAGCGTTTCCGATCCGGCGCATGCGGCGTCGCGTCGTCCCGTGCGTCGGGGCGAACCCACGTTGTCGTATTGCGAGGAGAGCGCGGACGGCGACTATGTGACGTTGGAGTCGTGCGTGGCGCGCTCCTGGTGGGTGACGCAGTGGCCGGACCGGCCGGTGCCCGCCGGCTGGACGCGTGACATCCTGCAGGGCGATCGGATGATCGCGTTGACTCATATCTGGAGGCCGTTGTCGATGGAGAAAAGCGAGAAGGATCTCGCGAGCAAGCAGTCGAGCATGATGCAGCGCAACCGTCTCGCCGACCAGAAGCGTTTGACGAGGGATGAGCGCAGGGAGCGTCGCGAGCAGGCGCAGCGCGAGGCGGAGCAGGATGCGAACTGGCCTGATACCGATCATCAGGGGTATATAACCCTGTTCGCCCGCGATCGAGCCCAGTTGGACGAGTTGGAGCGGGGGTTGAGGATGGAGACCGGCAAATACCATCTGACGTTGAATGGTCTGACGGGCCAGCAGCGCAAGGCGTTGACTGCCGTGCTGCCGTTGGGGTTGTGACATGCGCCGGGCGTGGGAGGATTTCGATTATGCCGGCGACGGCATGGGTTCCGGGAATGATGGATGGCGGGGCAGCGTCCTGAAGGCCGGATCATGGCTCGTGAAGCATACGCCGCATGGGTTGAAGGGGTCCGTCGCCGTGTTGATGGGCTTGTCCGCGGTTTCGCTGACGCTCGGGCTCGGCATGCTCGCATTGCACCGGGATGCCGAGGATTCCCGCGGCAGGGCCTACACGTCCTGCCGTTCGGCCGCGGAATCGTACGCGAATGAGGAAAGGCTGTTCCGTCGCACCGTCGAACGGGTGCTGTCCGACGTGGACATGGAGTCGTTGGAGGAATCCTCTCCCATGATGGCCGGCCGTCTGCGTTCCCTTTCGTCCGACCCGTCCGATGCGGGATCCTGCGATGCGGGCATGGGGCGCGGTGAACTGGAATCCGTGACCGCATCGTTGAGGGACGCCACGAAGGATCTCAAGGCGAGGGGCGGCCGGTTGGAGACCCTGTCCACGCGGATATCGAAGGATTCCAAGGCCGATGATCTCACCCTGGCCAGGGGCCGTCTCTCCTCGGCGGTGAAGCGGGCCGAGGAGACATTGGAAAGCACCGACGGTTCTGAACTCAAGGTCCCCTACGTGCGGCAACGGTTGAAGGACCTCGTTGCCGATGGCGAAACCATGCTCGGCGACGGTTCGGCCACGGCCGCGGATATGGACCGTCTCGCCAGGAGCATATCCAATATCGAGGAGTCGTTGCTCACTGGACTCCGTTGACGTCCTCCTCCCCTTCCTTTCGGGTTTTCGGTGTTCCTCTCTTATCGGCCCGGCTTCGGGTGACGGGTCTGATATTGGATTCATCTGCCGTTTCCGGGAGGTTGGAATGAGCGCAGGAAGGAAGAACGCGGCCAGGCCCCATGCCCGTATCGTTGACGTTTCGGACCAGGCCGTGAATGGTTTTTTCGATGACGAGGCGATGGCTCGCATCATGTCAAGGCCCGTGGTCCATCCATCGGCCGGGTCCAAGCCGCAGGCCGTCGACGGGCGTGACGGCTCCCATGCTTTCCTGTGGGGCTTGTTCGCCGACCGCCGTGAGGGTGATGCCCGGTGACCGTCGATGAGATTGGCCTGAGGGAATGGCTCACGTCGGCCGCTGGACTCGCGGAACGCAGGCTCGCCGACGCTCGCGCCGAGCATATGCATGTGACCGCGGCCCGCTACGAGGGCATGGCGGACGCCTTCCGGATGATGGAGGAGCATCTCGATGCCATCGCATCGGTTTCCGGCGATCGCGGGGAGGATGGCCGTTGACTGTCAGGAACGTGGATGGCCATGCCGTGATCGTGGATTCGCCCGGACTGCCCGGAGGGGTGCTGTCGTGCAGGGTGATGCGTGACGCCGAGGGCCGTGTGGCGTGCTACGTGTCCGCCGTGGGAAGCCTGGATCTGCAGGAGCGTCTGGTGGATCCGTCAGGTAATCCGGTGGCGGCCACGGGGTTGGATGAGGAATCGGTGAGGGGCCTGCGCGACTGGCTCACCGTCCAATTGGATTCGTGGGAGGAGGGAGGCGCGCATGGGTGAGCTCCTTGGACATGAGCTGCGACGGTATGTCGAGTATTGTCGAAGCGGCGCCCCTCAACGCGCGCAGTTGAAACGTCTGGAACGGCTTCGGAGCATGAACCTGTGCGAACGGTGCGGCAAATACGCGGCCAGGAAGGGCGGCAGGCTATGCGGCCACTGCCTGCATTGGGAGAGCATGCCGAAGTGCCGCAACTGCGGGCGCACACGCTCCCGCAAGGCCGCCGACGGCTTGTGCTATGAATGCCGTCATTCCTCCACTGATGTTCCCGGCCCCGGCAATGGGTAGGGAAACCGTCCTCGGGTCCATGCGAAAGGAGATCATCGTGAATCTTTTGGACGTGCTCGAGATCATCTGCTATCTGATCGGCGTCGCCGCCTGCTGCCGCCGGCTGGAGGCCGACGAATGCCGGACCAACGAGCTCGCCCGTCTCATCACCTGGCTGATGCTCGTCATGTTCGCGCTGCAGGTCGGCGTGGGATGTCTCGCGTTCCGTGAGCCGTGGGGCGGGCCGGTGAGCATGCTGCAGGTCGTGAACCTGACGATGGCCGCGATTCTCGACGTGCTCATCATCATCGAGTGGCGGCGGCGATGATTCCCCGCAATCCCGCGCATCCTTCCCCGCCGCATGACCATAGCCGAGACCCGATCCCCGTTTTTCCGCCCGGGATCGGGTCTCTCGCATATCGGCTCGTTTTCCACTTCCCTCAAGGTGATTCCGGAGGAATCCATCATTCACCCTGATTCCTTGGACTCTGGAATCAAGAAAGGAAAAAGCCATGACCCCCCCCCGAAAAATAATCCGTAGGATCGTGACCCTGGGTGCGACGGTCGGCCTGCTTGTGCCGTTGACGGCATGCGCGGGTTCCACATCCGCAGGCGGGATGCAGGATTCCGCCGCTCCGGCCACCGCCATCGCGGCGGAATCCTATCCCGACCATCTGGTCAACGGGGATTTCGAATACCCGGCCTCGCAGATAATGTCACGGCCGAACGTCACCGGCGACCCCACCGATTTCACGTTCATCGACCCCGCGGCCGGACAGCGTCTCGCCTACCCCTCCACCGTCGGCAGGCAGACATGGAAGACCATCCCCGGATTCGACAGGACGAGATTCGCGTGGACCAGTTCACAGACCGATGATCCGAACGATATCCCCCACCGTGCGGGCGTGGTCGAACTCCAATTGGATCTGGACGGCAACCAGTACGCGGAACTGGCGGCCAGCCAGGCCGGCACCGCCATCTACCAGAAGATCGCCACCACGCCGGGAGTCGCCTACCGGGTCCGGTTGAAGCATGCGAGCCAATCCGCCGCATACCTGGATTCCATGCGCGTGCTCATCGGCCCCGAAGGCAAGACCGAACCCGTCGCCATGACGCGTGTCACGTCGAACAAGGCCGGCGACAAGGCGGGGGAATCCTCCACCACGATCGCCACGCACGCGACCAACACGGACGGGATCACGAACCGGAACCATTCCGGCCAGTGGGCGACCTACGAGGGCACGTACGTCGCCACCTCGGACGTGACCGTGTTCACGTTCGAAAACGTCACCAGCTACAACAAGGACACCGGCAACCTTCTGGACGACATCAGTTTCGAGAAGGCCTACCCGTTGACCTACGACGGCAACGGGAGCACCGGCGGCAGCACGCCGCAACCAGCCGAATAGAAAGGAAAAAACCATGAAAACCATCACCCCCCCCCCGGAGCATCCGTAGGATCACGCCAATCATGTCCGTCGTCACGCTTCTGACGACGCTGCTGGCGGGCTGCGCATCCCCCGGCACGGCCATGCCGGTCTCGCATGCGGTCGCACGCCCTGCCGCCGCCACCCGGATCACGCTCCCCTGCGTCAAATCGGGTGAGAACGCGACCGGCCCGTACGCCACGGATTTCTGCTGGATCGACTGGTCGAACCTCCCGTTGAAGGACGGGACCACCCCCGTGTCGATCACGATGGACGGCGGGCGTATCGACGCGGACGTCACGCTCTCGCATTCGGCGAATTCGTCGCTGTTCGTCAACGACTACAGCACGGGCACGCTTGCCCGCTATTCGAAGCTCATCCCCGCATACAAGCTCACGGGGAATACGGCGTTGGGATTCCGTCAGACGAAAAGCGAGAAGGCGGATCGGAACGCGACCGTCACGTTCGCGAACATCACGCCCATCCCGGACATGAGCGGGAGCATGGTGAACACGTTGAAAGACTTCCGCATGGCGTTCGGGGATGCGGAAACCATGAGCGGTTGGAATGACGGAGCCTATGAGCAGACCGTCATCGAATCCGACAAGCCACTCACCCAACTGGGTTGGCTTGGCGACAAGACCCGCGCCTACGCCCGAACGAACACCGGCTGGGACACCGTCAAAGTGACGTTGGCCGGCGGCAACGGCACGTATGGGCCGAACGGGAACAGCGACTCGATGGGCGCGGTCGTCGCCGGCGCCGTGGAACCGTCCACGTTCACCGTGGATTTCAGCCAGCACGCGTACACGAGCGGTGACAGCGCGATCGCCGTGGCATCTACATGCCGTACACGACCGCATACCCGCTCATCTACGACGGGAACGGCAACACGAGCGGACATACGCCGCGGGAGTAGCAGGAATCTCCTCGAGACAACGGGGCCGGTTTCGATGCCGGCCCCGTTTCATGTCTTTCCTTTACCTCATCCCCCGTTATCGGGTTGGTGAAGGGTGTTGTATTCGTCGGAGCGATATGGAGCGGTCGGGGCGGATGATCCCGACCGGCCGGGCTTCGTCTCGGAAAGGATGGATTGTTCCTATGGGTGTTTTGGATGACGAGTTGGATGAACGGTATCCGGTCGAGTCGGAGAGGCTGATCGTCCCGTTGACGCGCGTGCAGACGGCGATGCTGAGCCGTAAGGCGTATGCGGAGGGACGTCTGGCGTCGCCCACCGACCATGAGATCGAGGCCGCGGCGCGGGCCTTGTATGAGGATTGCATGCATTCCACGATGGGGGACGCATTCCATGTGTCGTTCCCGGATCTGCCTGAACGGGTGCGGAAGCCGTACGAGCATGACGCGCGCGTCGCGTTGGAGGCCGCGCGCGGGGCGGTCCGCGATGCGGAGGCTTCATCCGGACGATGATCCCTCGATGGGGTCACCCCGTACTCGTCCCGTGTTTTCATGGGATTATTTGATTTTTCGAAAGGAGAGAGCATTATGGACGATTTGTTCGAGAACGGGGTGTCATGGCCCCAGGAGTCCCCAGATCATCCCGCACCGTCCTCCGACGGGAATGCGGGTGGACCGGTTCCTCCCGTGGTTCCGTCCTCGTCCGGGGATGAATCCGATGAAACCCCGGTGAAGAAGCCCCGTCCGAAGTGGCTGGTTCCGGCGATTGCGGGAGGCTGCGCGGTGGTTCTGATAGCGGCCGGCGTCGTCGGCTACCGTGCCTGGTCTAACCATGAATTGGATGTGGCGAAGACGGCGTGCGCCGAAGCCTCGGAGAAGGTCAGGGAGTCCGCGAACGCGTACAGCACCCTGCTGAACGGCGACGCGGCCGACGCGTCGAACATCAAGGCCGACCAGGTGAAGGACGCGAACACCATCAAGGCCTTGGAGGCCGCGTTGAAGGAGACCGCGCCCGGATACGAGGGTTGCGTGGCCGACGACAAGGCCGGGTTGGACGAGGCGGCCGAAACCCTGGATGATCAGGCCGCATGGTACACGGCCCATGAGCGGAGCCTGTCCAAGGCGGTGAAGGCCGTCACCGAGTCGAAGGCGGCGAAGACCCTGGACACGGCGAAAGCCAATCTGAAGTCCAAACTGGACGAGGCGTCGAAGCTGCTCGCGGATTCGGACGGCAAGGTGCAGGATAACGCGGTCCGAGACGCGCTCACCAAGGCGATCGACGCGGCGGACAAGCTGAGGGACGGCAACGATCCGGCGAAGCTGGATGCGGCGCGCAAGAGTCTGGAGGACGCGATGAAAACGGTGAACGATTCCATCCAGGCGAAGGCGGACGCGGACGCGAAGGCCGCCGCCGAGGCCGCTGCCGCCCAGGCCGCGCAGCAGGCGCAGGCGTCGCGTTCCTCGGCCTCCTCCTCGTCCAGGTACTCGTATTCGGGTTCCTCGAACCGTTACTCCGGATCCACGTCCAACCGCTACACGGGCGGCGGTTCCAGTTCCTCCGGCGGGAGCTCGATTGGTGGATTCCCCGACGCTGATTCCAACTACCACGGATCCGCACAGGGCTGCGGAAACAACTGCCCAGCCGAGTGCCCCGCCGAGAAATGGCATTCCGACGGCTGCTACTGACAGCAGTCCTTCTTTCTTCCAACAAGCATTGGCCTCGTACCGGTTTCCCGGTGCGGGGCCTTTTGCGTATCTGCAGTCTCGCCACCCCTGTGCCTCCCCTTCTTGTTTTTCTCCTTGAATCCCATGCCCGTGACGGGTGTGGGATTCCTCCGTTTTCAGGCGTTTATGCCGTTATCGGCCTTCCATTGGCCTTCCTCCGGGTGGGGTTGGTGGATTGCCATACGAGGGGTTCGTGGAATCCCGGTTTCGGCGGTCCATGCATGAGGGGCGGGAGAGGCCCGTCCTGTTGATCAACAACCAGGAGGAACCTATGGGGTTCAACAATGGTGCTGCGGGGCCGCGGAGTCATGAACCGCTGGCCGCCGCAAACATGAAAAGGCATGGGGCGCGTCGCACGCTGGCCGCTTTGGCTGCCGTGGCGACGCTCGCCTCGGGCGGCGTGATCGCGTCGACCGCGTATGCGGGTGGTGGCGGCGGCAACGCCGGTGGCGGCGGCTTGACCGCCGATGGCAAGTTCAATATCACCTGGCAGTATTCGGACAACAACAACGGCGGTTTCGGCCCGGCTTCGGACTGGCATTCCACCGAGACCGCGGTGAAGAAGGACTGGTACAACCTGGGCGGCAAGTCCGAGCAGGTGATGCAGGAAGCCACGGACGAGGCGAACACGAACTGCCTCGCCCGGTTCGACGAATCCCATCCTGACCAGAAGGGCAAGGGCGAGTGCCGCGTGGTCGGCGTGGGTGTGGTCGGCGCGGCCAACACGCGCACCTGGAACGGCATCGGCGGCGCGACCCACAAGCTGTGGATGAAGTACTGGCACCAGGTCGTGGACAATGTGCATTTCGCCAACAACGGGGCATCCTACACAACGAATAAGGAGTTCCAGGACCAGCCGGGTTGGAGCGTGGACAAGATCGCTGACACGTACGCCCCGGATTATGTGAACGACGCTTCCACGGGTTCGATCGTGGTGATCGCGTTGAACCAGTACGAGCCGGACGGGGAGACGCCGCCTCCGGCACCGGGGAAGACCGTCGAGAAGGGCACGTCCGCGGATTCCATGTCGAACGAGACCGTGATCTCCACTGGCACTGGCCGTCTGGGCACGAAGATGGTGATCAGGGACGCGATCGACCCGAACGGCATGAAGTACACGGTCACCGGCCAGAAGGTCATCGACACGACCGATGGGAACAAGGATGTGAGCGGCCAGTTCACGTTCAACACGAAGGACGGCGAGGCGGCGCCGGATGACGTGGCCACGGCCACATGGAACGGCGGGAGCCTGCCGGACGAGCACACGTTCGAATACCATCTGACGATCACGGTGTCGAACCCTGAGACGTCGAAGGTGAAGGACACCCCGTCCGTCCTCTGGAACGACAAGGGCACGGGCGACGTGGCCTCGCACGAGTTCCCGACGTGGAAGCCGAACCCGGACAAGAGCTGGATCAAATGGTCCGACGGCAAGTGGCAGGCGGTCATCGACCCGGATGAGACCAACGCCACGGGCGCGGACAACGCGAAGCTGCTCGACGGGGATATCGTGGGCTCCGCTGTGAACGCGACCGTCGACGGTGGTCTGAAGGAGGCCCCGAAGTCGCTGACGATCACGGATGATTGGACGAACGCCGACTATCTGGTCGACCGGAAGGGCGATGTCAAGGTGTATGCGGCGGCGGCCACCGCGGATTCCACGGAGACCGTGGAGGGCGTGACCGTGAAGCATATGACGAAGACGAGTGTCGCCGATATCGCGAACAAGGGTCTGGACGTGACCTCGAGCTTCGACATCACGGAGAACGGCACCGTGGTGACCGCTTCGGCGAAGAAGGACTATCTGGCCAAGCTGAAGGGCATGAGCGGCCCGATCCAGCTGACCGTGATCGTCCCGTTCGTCGCGAACTTCGCGAACGGGAAGGGCGCGGAACAGGTCAGGAAGGACTTCGGCAAGGCCGAGGGCGACGAGCTCACGTTCTGCACGAACCCGACCGACGGGAAGGACGATTCCGGCCAGGGATTGACGAACAAGGGCGCGGAGAGCGTGAACGGCCAGACCGTTCCGACCAACGAGCCCGAGATCTGCGGCTACGTGCCGCCGGTGAAGAAGGATGTGATCGCCGAATCCTCGCAGGGCGGCGGCCAGGAGAGCGTGGACGGCAAGACCGTGTATCCGGGCCAGAAGGTCGAATACCAGCTGACCACGGAGCCGAGCCTGCCGGCCGATCTCGCCTACATCGTGAAGTCCGTCTCGTTCACCGACACGTTCGACCGGTATCTCACCCCGGACAAGCAGACCGTGGAGATGATGGATATGAACAGCGGCAAGGTGGTCCCGAAGTCGAAGTACACGACCAAATGGGATGATTCCAAGCACCTGTTCCAGTTGACCGTCACCGATCAGGAGCTCATCAAGCAGTGGCGCTCCGGTTCCAAGCCACGCGTCCAGATCCGTTTCGAGGGCATCGTGAACGAGGATGCGCCGGGTGACCACAAGGTCGGCAACAAGTGGGTGCTGACCCTGAACAACAGCCTGACCCCGTCGAACGAGGTGTTCAACCTGCCTCCTTCATGGAAGCCGTCCAAGAAGGACACGCAGTCCGCCGAACAGGGCGATCCGACGATCAGCATCGACGGGAAGACCCTGCTGCTGGGCGACACCGGCTACTACCGTGTGGCCATCGACGCCACGGAGAAGGACAACGCCTACAAGGTGTGGAGGCTCGGCGTGGTCGACGACTACGACGACGAGTATCTGACCGTCGACCCGACGAAGCTGGAGATCACCGGCGCTGACGGCAAGGACTACACCAAGGCCTTCAACGTCCAGTTGAAGGACGGCGTGGTCTACGCGTTCGCCAGGACCGTGGACACGGAGATCCCGGCCACCGGCGAGACCGTGAAGGGCGACCCTCAGCCCGATGATCTGAAGGCCTACAGCGAGAGGACCGACAAGGACTACGACCCGTTGAAGGATCCGTCCATCGACCAGAAGCTGCTCGGCCAGGAATACACGCTGACCATCCCCTACACCGTCTCCAAGGTCACCGACGGCTACGTGGTGAAGAACACGGCCACCCAGATCGTCAACAACGTGCGCAAGGAGACCAACACGGTGTCCAACCCGTTGAAGCCGATCAACCCGAAGAAGGACGTGACCGTGAAGGTCGGCGGCGAGAGCGCCGACGGCCAAAGCGTCTATCTGGGCTCCACGTTCCTCTACCAGCTGGATTCCAGCGTCATCCCCGCATCCCGCGCCTACCAGAAGGTCGCGAACTGGGGCATCGACGACCAGCTGGATCCGACGTATGACCAGCTGACCGGCCAGTGGGCGGTGTACGCCACCCGCGACCTGTACCGTGACGGCAAGGTCGTCGCCAAGAAGGGCGAACGCATCGCCGGCAGCGGCTTCGACTCCTCGAAGCTCGGCGGAGACCTGTTCACCGCCTCCCTCGACGCGAAGACCGGCAAGACGGCCATCACCGCCACCGACGCCTATCTGGAGCTCGTGTCCGCGGACGTGGACCATGAGCAGGGTTGGCGCGCCTACCTGCAGGTGAAGCGCGTGAAGGTCACCGAACGCCACGAGAACCAGTTCACCGAGCATTACAACGGCAAGGACCTGGTCTCCAACATCGTGTGGACCCGCACCCCGGACCTCACGCCGAGCATCAAGCTCGAGAAGTGGGACAAGAAGAGCGGCTTCCCGAAGGGCGACCGCGACGATTCCAAGGACGCGTTGAAGGGCGCGAAGGACGGTGACGTGATCGTGTTCACGATCACGAACACCAGCAAGGACGATTCCGGCCACGGCGCATGGTTCAAGGCCTCCGACCTGAAGCTCGAGGACCACACCATCGTCGGCGACGGCACCGTCACGAACCTGAAGTACCCGGCCAACTGGGACACTCTCATCCTGAAGCCCGGCGACCATGTGGACGTCGAGGGCACGCTCACCGGATTCACCCAGTCGAACCACACGGATCGCGCCAAGGTGACCGGCACCCCTCTCGTCTCCTGCCCGGTGACGGATTCCAATCCGTTCGGCGGCCAGTCCACGGGCGAGGACGGGACCGGTGACGGCAAGGCAGACGGCTCCACGGAATCCACCGGCCTGAAGCAGGTGACCGTCGACGGCCAGACCCGTTGCGAGGACACGAAGGTCGATTCCAACACGGACGACTGGAACGGCGTGAACGCCAACCTCGCGTCCACCGGCGCCGGCATCCTGCCGGCCGTGGCCGCGGCCGCGCTCCTGCTCATCGCAGGCGGCGCCGGCCTCGCGGTGGCCACGTTCCGTCGTCGTTCCTCCTCCCGTCAGGCGGCGCATTCCGCCAAGTGACCCACATGGGGCCGCATCCCGCATGGATTCGGCCCCATGACCGGCCGGGCCGAAGCCCGGCCTCCCTTCTTTCCCTCGTCCTTCACTTCCGCGAGGGGAAGGCATCCATGACGGATGCGGTCCACCGGCAGCATAACGGGCTGCGTCGCAAAGGGGTTCGACTCCCCCGGTGGACGCTCGGTGACGGCCGCAGTCGTTCGTCCTTTGGCCGTCACATGGAAAAGGAAAGGATCAAGCAATGTCCAACATGATCAGGACGCGCGGCCTCGCCGCGATCGCATGCGCGTCGGCGATGCTGCTCGCCGGCCTGGCCGGGGGCGCCGCGTACGCCGCCGACACGGAGACCATCACCCTGCAGGGTGCGGACGGGGCCAGCCTGGCCGGCCACACGTTCGACGTGTACGAGATCGGCCGATACACCGACGTGCAATTGGATGGGAACACGATCAGCGGGCTCGGCGTGGCCGGCAGCGACGCGTCGAACAAGTGGGCGGCCGACGCGATCAAAATCGCGAACGCGTACACCAAGGACACGGGCGACGACATCACGGACCGCATCGGATTCGACAGCGCCGGCGACATCGCGTCCATCGGCATGGACCAGACCAGCCAACTGTCGAACATCCAGGCCGCGTTGAACCAGAGCACCCTGAAGCCGGCCGTCATCCAGGGCGGCGCGAATCTCACGTTCACCGGATCGGACGGCCAGATCAGCGTGCCGGAACCCGGCCTCTACTACATCACCGATTCGGCCGGCGAACCGATCATCGTCGGAACGAAATCCGGTGCGGGCGAACACATGAAGGATCAGGCGGACCGGACGCTGGGCGTCGCGGTCATCAAGTCGAAGAGCGTGGCCACCGACAAGCGTGTCACCGTCAGCCGTGACGGCAAGCAGGAATCCCATCAGGGCAGCCAGACGGATCCCGCGTCCGCCACGCTGGGCGACACCGTGTCCTACACGATCGACACGACCGTTCCGAAGACCGCCGTCAAATTCAAGCTCCATGACACGCCGTCCGGCGTCGCCTACGTGAAGGGCTCGCTGCAGGTGAGGCTCGCCAAGGACAACACCGACCTGACCGCCAACACCGTCCTGTATGACGGGGCCACGCAGAACGGGGCGAAATCCATGCCCGGCGACGCGACGCTGCTGAAATCCGACGGTTCTCCGGCCGATCCCGACGTCACCGTGCCGGACGGCGGCTGGGCGTTGGATCTGACAGGCCTGATCGCCACGAACGGCGGCCAGAAGATCCAGATCAGCTACCGTGCGAAGGTGACGGCCGCCACACCCGACAAGCCCGCGTCGAACAAGGCCGTCACGCACGGCATGTTCAAGGACGGCAACGCGTACACGACCGTCGACGGCGACGACACCGTGGACGTGAAATCCTACGGGTTCGAACTCAGGAAGACCAACGCCGAGGAGGGCGACAAGGCCACGCTCCTGAACGGGGCTGGCTTCCAGATCGCGTCCGGCACCGGCGACCAGGCCGTCAAGCTCGCGTTCAAGGACGGCGCATGGGTGAAGGCGGATGATTCGACGCCGGCCACCACGTTCGTCACCGGCGACACGAACGGCGACGGCGTGGCCGACGCGAAGGACGATACGGCCAGGAAGGGGCTCATCGAATTCGCCGGCCTGGGCGCCGGCACGTACACGGTCACCGAAACCAAGCAGCCGGCAGGCTACTCCAGTCTCGCGAAACCCGCGTTCACCGTCACGATCGCCGAGGACGGCACGAAGACGTTCACCGGCGTGACGACCGCCAGCCCGAACCTGACCAAGCCGGTCGACGACACGCATGTGACCGTGTGGAACATCGCCAGCCTGACCCAACTGCCGCAGACGGGCGGCACCCTGGCGCTCATGTTCTGGATCGCCGCGTCCAGCCCCGTGTGGGCGGCCGGCCTGATCCTCACCGCGAAGGCGTTGAGGGACCGTCGAGAGGCCGGGTTCCTGTCCACCAGGATCCAGGCCTGAACCATCCGGACGCGCGGCCGCGGAGCAGATCCCGCGTCCGCGCGTCCCTTTCGGACAACTTCCAAGCGAAGGGAAACGCAAAGGGGAAACAATGAGGAGACCATTGAAACGACTGGCCGCGGGATTCGCGTCCGTCATGATCCTCCTGTCGGGCGGCATGCTCGCCGCCGGCACGGCTGACGCGGACGAAATCCACCTGCCGGATGCGAGGACCGTGGCGAACCTGTTCGCCACCCGCGCGAAGACGACGGCGGATTCGACCGCATCGTATCCGCGCAGCTTGATGAACGGCACGTTCGACTATCTGCCGGAAGGCGGGTGGAAGACGATCAACCCCAACGGCATGGGGAGCACCGGCAGCGAGCTCGGCGGCCGTTACACGAGCGTCGACCCGATCAACGGGCAATACATCCACGACGCGCAGGCACCCGCCCTGCCAACCACGAAATGGACGGCATGGTCCGGATTCCAGGCCTCCAGGTTCGGCTGGACGTCGGACCAGGAGGGCGGCAAACCGCAGGGCGGCGTCACCGACCACAAGGGTTCGGTCGAACTCCAGGAGGATTCCGCGACCGGCAACACGTACGCGGAGATCGTGGGCAGCGAGACCGGCAAGAGCATCCTGCAGAGGATCGACACGCAGAATGATGCGGACACGGTGTACACGATCCGGTTCGACCATGCCGCGTTGAGCGGCAGCCACGCGGATTCGATGCAGGCTTTGGTCAACGGGAAGCCCGTGGAGGTGACGCGCGTCTCTTCGAACCTGGCGAAGGATCCGACCGGCTGGAAGGGCACGGACATCGTCACGCACGCCACCAACGGCAACCGGTTCCATCACGACGGCCAGTGGGCCACCTACGAGGGGCAGGTGACGATCCCCGCGAACACGCCGGTGTCCACGTTCAGCTTCAAGGCGTTGAACAGCGTGGACCCGTCGAAGGGCAACCTGATCGACAACCTGACGTTCACCATCGCCTACAAGCTGTCCTACGACGGCAACGGCGGCCAGAAGAAGACCGCCTCGCCAATCGCGTCGAAGACCGACGGCAAGGCGAAGACCATCGCCGAACGATCCGGCCTGCCCTCGAACGCCGTCACGGTGGCCGACGCGGGGAGGGAGCATCTGGTCAACGGGGACTTCGAATACCCGGGTGCCGGCATGCTCGGCGTGGACCACTCCATCCCCGGCGACACCGACTGGGCCGGAGTGGAACGCGCGACCGGCCAATACTTCACCAAGATCAACGGCTCGTTCGCATGGCGGAAACTCCCCTCCGGCTTCGACAAGTCGAAGTTCGGCTGGGACTCCAATGAGACGGACGGCACGGATTACGCGGGCATCGGCCAAAGGAAGGCCAACGAGGTGGAGCTCCAGCTCGACAAGACGGGCAACATGTACGCGGAGCTCACCGCCAACCAGAAGGGCACCGCGATCCGCCAGACCATCGACACGGTGAAGGACGTGGCCTACACGGTGAGCCTCAGGCACGCGAGCCTGTACTACTACCATACGGATTCCATGCGCGTGGTCATGATCGGCGAGGACGGCACGAGGACCGTCGTGCCCATGACCCGCGTCACGAGCAACGGGCACGGCGACCAGGTGGGTGAGAAAAGCGAGATCGTCGCCACACGCGTGTCGAAGACGTCGGGACGCGACCATCAGGGCCAATGGGAGACCTACCAGGGCACCTATGTGGCGACCGGCTCGAAGACCACGTTCACGTTCGAAGCCGTCGACAGCATCGACAACGCGAGCGGCAACCTGCTCGATGACATCAGCTTCAAAACCGCGTACAAGCTGAACTACGACGCGAACAAGGGCACGGGTGAGGTCCCGTCCTCCTCGGACGCGGATTCCACGCAGCCCGCCGCGACGACCACAAGCGGCACGGTGAAACCGATCGCCGCCACCGACGCCAAGGTCCCATCCCATGATCTGGAGTCCGCGGACGTGCCCGCCCAATACCGTGAATTCCAGTTCAACACCACGAAGACGAGGCTCGCGGACGCCCGGTTCGACTCGGATTGGACGACCTCCAGGGACGGTGCCGGCGGCAGCCTCCACTGGCCGACCCGGCTGGGAGCCTCGGTCACGCTGCCCGACGTCGGCTCGTGGACGGACCCGCAGGGCGTCACCCACGGGATCGACGCGAAACTCTCGCTCGCCTCATGGAACGGCGGCAGCATCAGCCAGTTGAACAGTTTCGACGCGAACCAGCACATCGTCGGCGACGGACTGTTCTGGATCAACGCCGAATACAGGAACTCCAACGTGCCCGCAGCCGTACGCAGGAACCTGGGCGACATCGACACGTCCAAGCGGGTCGGCTGCCAGTGGGCCGTCACCTTCACCTATTCGGACGGCACGCCGGTGCCCGACACGTTCAAGGGCGTCACCGGGTTCAACGACCTGGACGGCTGGGACACGCAGCCCGACATCCCGTTCGAGGGCGTGCAGCTCCTCTCCGGCTTCGACGGAGCGTACAGGACGCGTGACGCGGAACTCGCCTCCTATGGGACGAACGGCTGGGCCGGCGTCAAACGGTCGGTCGACGAGTCGGACCTTGACGGCGAACAGCAGGTGAAGCACCGGCTGGCAGCCACCTGGACGGGCCCCTCGTTCACGTTCTCCTACGATCTGAAGAACCCGCAGGGCCGCACGGACGGCGTGCACATGACGTTCGGAGCGCCCGTCACCCGCACCCAGGTCCTCACCTACAAGCCGAACGGCGGCACGGGCGACGTGCCCTCGCACACCGAGGCCGGGAAAACCGGGACGGCGGCCGCGACCACGGCCGGCACGGTGAAACCGATCACGGACACGACCGAATCAGCCGACATTGAATCCTCTGATTCCACCGGTTCCGACGTTTTGACGGATCGTGTGGTGACGGGTGACGTGACCAGCCATAATCAGGAAGGGACGAGCACTCGCGCCATCACCCGTTCGGACGGCAGCGTGCGCGTGGAGACCATCGTCGACGCGACGGACGCGGTGGCCGGCTGCCAGGTGTACTATCCGGCCGGCACCAAGATTACGCTGGCGACCATGCAGAAGGATTCCGACTGCTGGGACAAGAGCATGATCTCCAAGGAGCATCGCACGTTCTACGGTTGGAGCGCCGCCACGGACGCGAACGACAAGGACGTGCCGGTGGCCGACAGCATGGACCGCGCCACCCTGGACAAGAGCAAGGCGTTGACGATCACCATGCCGGCGCGCGCGAAGACCGTGTACGCGTTGTGGGCGATCAACCCGACCCTCACCTATGATGTGAACGCGCCACAGGGCACGACCGCGCCCGACGCGCCGAGACCGCAGGAGGTGGACTACGGTGCGGTCGCCGCGAACTCGAGCGGATGGGGCGAAGGCGAGACCGATCGCATCCCCGGCTACCGGTTCGACGGCTGGTACACGAGCGCGGACGGGAACACCAGATACGATTTCGCGTCCAAGCTCACCGCGAACGTGACCGTGTACGCGCATTGGACCCCGATCGGCTACACGGTGCACTACGAGCCGAACGGCGGCAAGGGCACGATGCAGGATCAGCCGTTCACGTTCGACCAGCCGGGCAACCTCACCATGAACGCGTTCACGCGTGACGGCTGGACGTTCGCCGGCTGGAAACGCCAGGACACCGGCGACGCGTATACGGACGGCCAGCAGGTCAAGAATCTGACCGACCAGCCCGACGGGACCGTCACCATGCTCGCCCAATGGGCCGCGAACCCCGCGTCCATCCACTACGAGGCGAACCCGCCGGCCGACAACACCGCATCCGGCGACGGCACCCCGGACTGGAACGGGCACACCGGCGACACCCCTGGCATCGGCTCGAACGGCTGGATTGTGAACGGCTACACGTTCACCGGCTGGAACACGCAGGCGGACGGCAAGGGCGACGGATACGCGCCCGGCACCCAATGGACGGCGCTCGGCACGCTCACCCTGTACGCGCAGTGGACGGCCGGCGAAGCCAGCCTCACGTATGACGGGAACAACGCCACCGGCGGCGGCACCGCCCCCCAATCCGGCAAAACCGACGAACAGGTCAAGGTGCGGGCCAACGGGTTCACGCGCGACGGCTGGACGTTCACCGGCTGGAACACGCAGGCGGACGGCAAGGGCACCCCGGTCAAGGAAGGTTCGGATTGGACGCTCAAGGGCCACGCCACCCTGTACGCGCAATGGACCGCAGAGAAACAAACCCTTAACTATCACGGCAATGGCGGCAAGGGCACGGTGGCTTCCCAAACCGCCGACACCGATTCGACCATCACCACGCGGGCAAACGGGTTCACACGCGACGGTTACACGTTCGTCCGTTGGAACACGAAAGCCGACGACACGGGCACCCCGTACGGCGATGGCGCGAACGGCGTCGGCCAGTACGTGATGCAGCCCGGAGCCAACGACCTGTATGCGATCTGGAAGGCCGATCCGGCGAAGATCGTCTACAAGCCGTGCGCGGCGGACGGCGGCGTCACCGGCGGCACGCCCGACACCACCGGCAATACGGGCGACACCGTGACCCTGGCGGGCAACGGTTTCACCCGCCCCGGCTACACGTTCACCGGCTGGTCGAAGGACTGCGCCGACGCCACCACGCCGGTGCAACCGGGGACCAAGGTGACGCTCCCGCCGGGAACCACCACCTACCATCCGACGTGGAAGGCGAACCCCGCGCACCTCGTCTACCAGCCCAACGGCGGCGAAGGCCAGGCCAGGACCGTCGACGGGGTCGTGGACCAGACCGTGACCACGATCACGAACCCGTACACGCGCACCGGCTACACGTTCACCGGCTGGAACACGCAGGCCGACGGCAAGGGCACGAACGTCAAGGAGAACGTGGACTACACGCTCACCGCCGACGAGACCGTCACCCCCGCGAACACGCACGTCCTGTACGCGCAGTGGAAGATCAACCGGACCGGCATCCGGTTCGACCCGAACGGCGGCACGGGAAGCCTGCCGGACCTGACCGGCGACGCGTACACGACGGGCGTCATCCCCGATGATTACAAGGAGCCGAAGGTCACACGCCCTGGCTTCCGGTTCACCGGCTGGAGCACGGAGAAGACACCCGCCGGCCAGGACGGCCTGCTGCAACCCGGCGCCGGCCAGGTCACGTTCCCCGCCGAGGGAACCGTCACCCTGTACGCGCAATGGGTTCCCGCGTTGACCACGCTCCCGTTCACCGGCGGCCAGCTCAGGGTGCCGACCATCGGAATATGGCTGACGGGCGGCGCGATGCTCCTCGCCTTGGGGGCCGTCATGCCGTTCATGCGGCTGCGTATGGCATCCCGTCGCCGTAACGGACGCCATACGCCCGTCATGGGTGGAAGGCATGCCGCATGAGCATGGCGGACGCGGACGCCGTATGGGGTGAGATCATCCATACGGCGGCAATCCAGGCGGCACGCGAATCGAGGGCGCGCCGCCTGGCCTCCCGCGCCCGCCTCACCCTCGTCGCCGCGATCGTCTGCCTCGCCATCGGCCTCACGCTCACGCTCGCCCCGTTCATCCTCCAATCATGGGGGCAGCGTGCGGTGGAGGCCCATGCGCGCGAGGTGACGGAGACGACGGCCATGTTCCCCGAAGCGGCCAGGGAGACCGCGGTCGAACAGGCCGTCGCCTACAACCGACGCCTCTACGAGTCGGGCCAGCCGGTGATCGGGGAACCCGTGTTCGACGGGAAAACCCAGGGCGGCTTCCAGGGTGACGACGAATACCAACGCCAGTTGAGCGTGAACGGCCTGGACGCGATGGGCGAGCTCATCATCCCCGCGATCAGCGTGGACATGCCCATCATGCACGGGGCCGGCCAGCAGGTGTTGGAGCATGCGGCCGGACACCTGCCCGGCACCTCATTGCCGGTCGGCGGCCGGAACACGCGCACCGTGATCACCGGGCACAGCAATCTGAAGGGAGCGACCCTGTTCACGCGTCTGGGCGAACTGAAGGAGGGAGACCGGTTCTACATCCGCGTCATGGGCCACACGATCGCCTACAAGGTCACCTCCAGACAGGTGATCGGCCCCAACCAGACGAAAACACTGCGCATCAGGAAAAACCGGGACATGGCCACGCTGCTCACCTGCACCGGCCCCGGCAACACGATGCGGCTCATCGTCAACGGGATACGCGACGACGACCCATCCCATCAGGATCCCGACGGTGCGCCCGGAGACCAACGCAAGGCGCTCGTCACGGGAGGCGGAATGGCCGCCGCGATCATATTCGCCGGCATCCCGCTCACACGCCGACGCGAAACCCTCGGCATGCACATCAAACAGGAAAGGACACAGAAATGAACAAGCCCCGAACACTCACCCCCCCCCCGAGCGAGGATTCATAAACCATTGGCCCTGATGCTGGCCGCCGCCGCGATCATCCCATTGACGGCATGCGGCACGCCGCAGGCGACGCACATGTCATCCACGGCGGCCACGGCCCATACCGCGGCCGAAATCACCCTGCCCGACCATCTGGTCAACGGCGACTTCACATATCCGGATGTGAGCGGCATACGCAACTCCACCATCTTGGGTGGATACGCATGGTGGACGTATATCCTGCCCGACGAGTCAGCCACGCAGGATGACGTGGCGAAGACCCCTAGACGGTTCGACGGGTTCGACCCGGCACGCTTCGGCTGGAAATCCGCCACGCCGGCTGTGAATGGCTTCAATGCCGGCACCGTGGAAATCCAAACCGACATAAAAGGGGACACGCCAGGTCAACAGTTCGCCGAAATCGTCAGCGAACTAGGCGAATACAGCATCTACCAGGATATTAAGGTCACTCCCGGCGAGGCGCTCTCCTGGAGTCTCAAACACGCGCCACGTGGTTATCCGGGGCAACGCGACGCGGACAGCATGCAAGTGCTCATCGGTCCGCCCGGGCATGAGACAGTCCAGCAAGCGGAGCGCGTCACCTCGAACGGGACCGGACTGGTGGGCGAAACCTCCGACACAATCACCACGCACGCGACCTCCGACCGGCGTTTCCACCCGTGGGAGACGTACAGGGGCTTCTATCGGGTACCGGACGGAGTGAGCATCATACGGTTCACGTTCAGGGCCCTCACCTACGGTGATCCGAACAACCAATCCAGAAGCGGCAACCTAGTGGACGATATCGTCTTTCAGCCCGCGTACCCGTTGACCTACGACGGGAACGGGAGCACCGGCGGCAGCACACCACAGCAATCCAAATAGGAAGGAAAACAACCATGAAAACCATCACCCCCCCCCCGCAAGACTGACTAAGGGACTGGCCGTGCTCGCCATGCTTGGCATGCTCTCCCCCCTGACCGCCTGCACGGGTGCGGCATCCGCCACGGACGCCACAGCCGTGCAGGCTTCGGCCATGCCCGCGGCCGCAACGGACGCGAACCTGCCCGACCACATCATCAACGGCGGATTCGAAGCCTACACATGGCGGGAGCTGACCGGCGACCTCCAACAGCCCGGACTCGGGAACTGGACCAGCATCGACCCGCCACCGGAACATCCTTCGCGTCGGCGAACGGCCGCCAATGGTCATGGAAGGTGCCCGGCTGGGATGACGGCCGTTTCGCATGGGCAAGCACCCAAACGGACGGAGACCGGAATGGACAGCAGCGAGCGGGCGCGGTCGAACTCCAGAAGGAGGACGAGACCGGCAACATCTACGCGGAACTGACGGCCGCCCAGGCCGGCACGGCCATCTACCAGGACATCGACACCGCCGGCGACACTCCGGTCGTCTACCATGTGAAGCTCGACCACGCGAGCATCAGCCGCACCTGGCTCGACAAGATGCAGGTCATGATCGGGGCTCCCGGCAAGGAGCAACCCGTCTCCATGACGCGCGTCACGTCGAACGGGCATGGCGACAAGGTGGGCGAATCCTCCACCACGATCGCCACCACCGTGTCCAACAAGCCGCAGGACTGTTACGCGGACGGAATCCGATGCTCGGCCCGCAACCACAAAGGCCAGTGGGAGACATACGAAGGCACGGTGGTCATCCCCGCCGGCCAACCGGTCACCCGGTTCACGTTCCTCAACAAGTCCAGCAGCAGCAGCGACAGCGGCAATCTAATCGACAACATCAGTTTCGAGAAAGCCTACCCGCTGACCTACGACGGCAACGGCAACACGAGCGGAACCATGCCCCGCGCAGAATAGGAATCCCAGCCGTTATCGGACAACGGAAACGTGAACCAAACGTCGCCCGTGCATCGATCGTCTGGTTCGACCGATATCGACACGCGCTATTACTATTATTTGTTATTAGTAATAGCGCGTATTAGTATTGGTTTTGCGTTACCGAGACATGAGGGCATGTCACCCGCAGGCCGCACGCCACGGGATATGGCGACGAAGACAAATCCCGACAGAGGAAAGAAGGATAAATGTCCGGAAAAATCATGAAGACAGGCGTCGCATCGGCGGCCGTTTTGGCCACGTTGGCTGCTCCGGCTGTGGCTATGGCCGATGAAACGGCATCCACGCAGAGCGATGCCGCGAATCAGGCAATCAGTCAAGCACAGGATGCGGTGAACACCGCGCAGGAAAGCGTCCAGCAGGCGCAGCAGGCCGCGCCGACTTCGGTTACTGAGGCGCAGGCGAAGGCGGACGCGGCCGCCGGCGCATTGGATTCGGCGAAGCAGAATCTGGATGCGGCCGCTTCGGCGCAGCAGCAGGCGGCAACCCAGCAAACCCAGGCCCAGCAGGCGGCCGACAAAGCGCAGGCCGACCAGTCGCAGGCGCAGCAGGATGTTCAGGACGCCCCCGCGAAGATCGAACAGGCCCAGCAGGCCGTGCAGGACGCACAGAACGCGATCCAGCAGTCCCAGGATGCGATGAAACAGGCGCAGAAGGATCAGCAGACGGCCGAGGCGGAGAAGCAGACGGCCCAGGATGCGAAGGACAAGGCGCAGGCCGAAGCCGACAAGCATCAGCAGGAGGCCGACAAGGCGCAGAAGGACGTGGATGCCGCTTCCAAGTCGGAATCCGACGCACAGGAGAAGACCGACAAGGCCGACCAGACGCTCACCGCCGCCCAGACCAAGGCCGACAAGGCGGATACGGCGTTGAAGCAGGCGCAGGACGCCAAGACCGCCGCGAAGCAGGAGCTGGAAGCCGCCAAACAGGCGCAGTCCGCTGCGACCGGCGACAAGAAGGCCGCCGACCAGGCCGTCAAGGACGCGCAGGCCAAACTGGACGCCGCAAAGAAGGCGGAAGCCCAGGCCAAGAGCGCGAAGGATAAGGCGGATGCGAAGGTCGAGCAGCTGTCCAAGGATGACGGCGGGTTGAGCGATCTTGCCGCGCAGTTGAAGGCCGCGCAGGATGCCGCGACGGAGGCCAAGGCGGCCCAGGCCAAGGCCGAGGCCGCAGCCAAGGCGGCGAACGATACGGCGGACGCGACCAGCGCCGATGCGACGGCGAAGCAGCAGGCGGCCGATCAGGCCGCGAAGGATGCGGCCGCGAAGAAGGAGTTCGCCGACCAGGCGCAGGCCAAGCTCAGCCAAGGCGCGGTCGCCTACTTCGGAGACAAGGGCGCCACCGACGCGGTCAAGGTGCTCACCGACCCGAACGCAACCCAGTACATCGACTCCATCCAGAACGGGGCGGAGGGTGACGCGACCACGTTCGAGAACATGATCGCATCCCTGAAATGGATCCAGGAAGCGAACGAGCTGCGCGCCAAGCATAACCTTCCCGCATTGAAGGTGACGGACACGATGATGGCCTATGCGATGGCCGATGTCGACTGGTCGGAATCCAACCTGAACCATGCCGGCCAATTCGCGGCTTCGGAGAATCTCGCCTGGGGCTATGACGACCCATTCGACGGCTGGTACACGAAGGAGAAAACGGAATATGACCGCGACATGGCCGACGGAGTGCTTGACGGGAAGGCCCCCGACGGCAATCGGGTAGGCAATTACGGCCATTACACGAACCTGATCAACGACTCGTTCACGGTCACTGGCTTCGCGGTCAGCCAGAACGGCGACTTCGGCGTCGTCACACATGGCCAGACATTCGCCGACGACCCCGACTATATCGGCATGGATGCGGGCCGTGTCATGGACGTGGACGCGTACCTGAAGGATCTCACCGCCTACCATGACTCGCTCACCGCCGCCGGCTCCACGTATCAGGATGCCCTGTCGAAGTCCGAGCAGGCCGCCAAGGCCGCGCAGACCGCCGCCGACAAGCTCGCCCAGGCGAAATCCGCCGCCGACAAGTCGGCCGCGGAAGCAAAGGCGGCTCAGGAGAAGGCCGACCAGCTGGCCGCCAAGGCGAAGGAGGCGCAGGCCGCGTACGACGAGGCGGTGAAGGCGCAGGGCGACAAGGCTCACGCGTTGGAGCAGGCCCGCAAGGAGCAGGATCAGGCCAACACCGCATACGAGACCGCGAAACAGAACACCGCGGCAGCCCAGTCGGATTCCGATGCGGCGGCGGACGCCCAAAAGGATGCGCAGGCCAAGGCGGATGCGGCCGACCAGAAGGTGAAGGACGCTCAGTCGGCCGTGGATTCGGCGGACACGAGCATCGCGAAGGCCCAGTCGGATAAGACGGCCGCCGAGCAGGAGATCAAGGACGCTTCCGAGGCGAAGACGGAGGCCGGCAAGGAGCTCCAGGCCGCGAAGCAGGCGAAGGCTAAGGCCGAAACCGCTTTGAAGACGGCCCAGACGGCGAAGGACGCATCCGACAGCCAGGTGAAGGACGCTCAGGCCAAGCTTGATGCCGCACAGGCCAAGGTGGATGCGGCCAAGCAGGCGTACGAGACCGCGAAGGCCACGCACGACCAGGCGGTCAACGCGAAGAGCGAGGCGGAGAAGACCATCGCCTACTACAAGGCCGCACCGGATCGTCTCGCCAAGGCCGAAGCCACCCTCACGGAGGCGAACGCGAAGCTGGCCGAAGCCAACGAGGCCAAGACCAAGGCGGATGCCGCCTATGAGACCGCCAAAGCCACGTATGACACGGCCAAGACGGACAAGGATGCCGCCGACGCCGAGCTGGCCGCCGCCAAGAAGGCAGAAGCCGACGCCAAGAAGCAAGCGGAGGAAGAGCAGAAGAAGCAACAGGAAGCCCAACAGAAAGCCGACCAGGCACAGAAGCAGTCCGATGCCGCCAAGAAGAAGGCGACCGCCGCCAAGGCCAACGCCGAGGTCCTGTCCTCCACCGGCGCGGATTCCACCACGATCCTCACCCTGGCCGCCCTGCTCGCCGTCGCGGGTGCCGGATGCGTGCTCACACGCGTTTACACCGCCAAGCACGCCGACGACTGGAAGCTCGAGGACTAGCGTCTGCCCCATCGGCCACGTTCGCCCCGCAGAACCCCCTCAGCCTTGAACGGCAGGGACTTTTCTGCGGGGCGAACCCGTATGCATATACCTTGCATTAGTATCATGACGGATAAGCATCAACCACTTGAAAGGAGGCGCACCATGTCCGAGACCCCCACTCCCCCGGAGACTCGTATGCCCGGAGACGTCCTCCTGCACGACTGGCTGGAACCCAACGACATCAGCATGTACCGGCTGGCGAAGGCCATGCACGTGCCCCAGGTGTTCGTCAGCGACATCATCCACGGCAACAAACGCATCACCCTCAAAGCCGCGTTCAAACTCGCGACCGTGCTCGACACCACGCCCGAATACTGGCTCAACCTCCAAACACAATGGGACGTCGCCAACTACAAAAGCGACGACAGCGAACTCGAACGCATCACCGGCAAACTAATCAACGGCGAAAGATTAGCTTGACTTGGCGAACGGTATTAGATACCCTAATGGTGGGCTTTGGCCCATGCTCCTCTTCCCGTCCGGAGGACGAGGTTGAAGCCGAAGTCTTATCGAAGAATCGGCTGCCGCAGATTCCCCATGAACCGACGCCGCGGTTCATGTTGCGAGAATAGGGAACCTAGCCTCATCGAACAGGTGATACGGGCCGGTGCGACGGCATCGACCTGAGTCCGAATTTGACCCATATGGGTAGTCATGCAGAAGACCGAAAAACGATTCTTCACAGGCCTGGGAACATTGCCGGCCTAATGCTCCCAGGCCTTCTCGTTCTTTCGGAGAGGGGTGTTCGTGTCCAGCAAACCGCACAAGGGTTCTGAACTCGAACGAGCCAGAAAGAAGAAGCTCATACCCTTATTCCGAGCGGCGGCGAAACAGTACAATGGTCTGTTGGACGTTCACACGATTGTATTGTGCGATGACGGACTATCGATTGACATTCTCTGGGAGAAGAGGAATTTCGAGCATCTTTGTGGCATTTGGTGCGATAGACCCGCTCAGATAATACACGCCGGCAAGATTATAGAGTCGGAATATTTCTTCGATCAATTGATTAAAGGTCGTCTTCCTTCCTCCGCGATTCACTACTCGGATTATTCCAGGACACTTGGGAAGGCTAAGATTCTGTCGGATGTGCTGGCATTCGCCGAGACTGCGGAACTGGTCGTTGATTCGGATAAAACCGCGGTGATGTTCTATCTAGGCAATGAGACTTGGTGCCTTGGGATTGACTCAAATCGCGAAGGACATTCCATGAGATCAGAATTCTGCAATGGAGACGTCTTCTATCCCAAAAGCGTCAGGAGTCAGTCCGTTTCGAAAAGGTTGAAGGACGGAGGCAAATCTCGGAGAATCGTCAAAGTGGATTTTCGCTAGGGAAGCTCGCGCCCTTCGCGAAAAGGATATATGCGTTGGTCTCGTCCAGTCCCGCGCGCCGATGGCAAACGTCTCGTTAACGGAGGTTTCCGGACACTTCCCCGCCGATCCGGAATCGTCTCCGAAACGCCGGGGAAACATGTATCACAACCCGTCTCTTTATCAACGTCTCATAACATGCCTGATGTGACGGATTGTGATACGTTCATGGGTATGGGCAAGCGATTCGGATACGCAAGGGTGAGCACCATTGGTCAGACGGCCGACCTGCAGCGGGACGCGTTGGAGAAGGCCGGGTGCGACCGGCTGTTCATCGACACGGCGAGCGGGGCGAAGGCTCACCGGCCGGAGCTCGACAGGATGATGGAACTATTGCGAGAGGGCGACGTGGTCGTCGTCTGGCGGCTGGACCGATTGGGCCGAAGCGTGCAGAACCTCATGGAGCTCATGAACCGGTTCCAGGAGATGAACGTGGGATTCGTGAGCCTCAACGAGGCAATCGACACCACCACTCCGGGAGGAGTCCTCATCTTCAACATCTTCGCCGCCCTCGCCCAGTTCGAACGCGATCTCATCCGGGAACGCACCAACGCCGGACTGGAGGCAGCCCGAGCACGTGGCCGCAAAGGTGGCAGGCCGGCGAAGCTCGATGCGAAGCAGGTCGCCGAGATCCGCCGACTCTATGATTCCCGGACGGTAACGGTCAACCAGATCGCCGCGATGATGCATGTCGGCCGAGCCACCATATACAGAGCGTTGAGTCGCGCCTCATGAGGATACGGGCTCATCTCCGAGATGCCTGCTTTCAAGCGGTGTCCCGGGTTTTCCTCTTTCGAAGCTGATTTAACGGAGCCTTTTTCTCCTTATACATCCGCCCGATCTAGCTGATTGCCCTGTCTATCTGTTCTTGGGCGAGATCGACCGCCTTGTTCTCCAGACGGTCGGCTTCGGCGGAGAGGGCCACGCTGCGCTCCATGAGGTCGGCCACGGCATTCTCCGCATCGTCGCCGAGTCGTGGAATGCGAAGCTTCTGGATGTCGCCGGGGTCCAAATGCGGGATCGAGGTTCCATAGGCGTTACGGACCACGCAAGGCCTGCCGACGAGGGGATCGTTGAGAAAAGCCAGCAGGTAGCCCGGCCGCATCCTGCTTTTATCAGGGACGATGCGAATGAGATCGTGACTGCCGAACAATCCCTCGTGGTTCTCCGTGAGCAGAAGCGATCGACCGATGATGCCGTATTTCTGCCCGGAGCATGCCATGACGATCGTCCCGTTATGAAGAACGTACTTGGCCCAATTCCTAACCAGTTTTGCATATATTCGCTTTGTGGGTTTCGCATTCACATCAAACAGTTCTGACGCACCGACGTAAGGAACGCCTCCGTCACCATAGGCTCGAGCGAATCGTCCTAAATCGCTGCAGAATGCCGTTACCTCTCCAAGAGCATCGGAAGGATGGTTCGAAACAAGACCCTGCGCATCCTTGACTGTCCCCTCATAGAAGCCGGCGTCGAGCCGAGACCTGGATTGAAGGACCCCGGAAAGCCGCACGATGCCGTGGTCGGACGCGACCGGCAGCATGCGGCCGTCGGCACCCAGGGCCTCTTCAAGTTGTGCGAATGACTCGTCACGCAAGGCCCAAGCGGCCGAGCGTTTCCCCACCGCCTCGACTGCGACGTCGCCGATCGCGCGGCGCGTATCTGCGTCGGGCATGATGATGGGGAATGCGGCGGCGTGGGCGACCTCGATGTGCTTGATCATGTGGCCGTACTGCGCGGCCCGTGCGACCTGCTGGAAGAAATCCGTCTTCATATAGGCGTAGAGCCAACCGTACTCGTTAGCGTCCTTGGGTACGACGCGCAGCAGGTCATCCGTGATAATCTTTCCCACATGATGCGGATAGACGGCGGTGACACGGCCGACGACTCCCGACCGTGACATCAGCAGCCAGCCGGTATCCACGTATCGTTCCTCCGCCTGTGAGACGAACTGCTTGGCGAGCCACTTACGCACGCGCGGGAAGTCCTCGAACACCTGACCGGCCGTGAAGAACGGGAGCCCCTTTCCCTCAGGCACGGTGTATCCCGTGAGCCTGGAGGGTTGCCAGATATCAGCCAGCTCCCCCAGTTCGACGGACCCCGGTGCCCGACGTGCCAGACGCACGAAGCCGTAGCCGCTGCGAAGATAGGTTGACGCCTCCAGGCGCATGTCGCCGCCGAGGACGGCGGCGACCCGTACCGGGCGCGAGCAGATGTCGGTAATCATTGGTCGAGCCTCCATTCGAGGAACGCGTCCGCTATGCGCATGGTCTCATCGTCGACCACGCGCTCCTTCGAGGCGTGGCTCGCCTCGGCATCCGAGGCGACGATGCCGGTCACTGCGCTCACCTGCTCGCGCACGATGGGATAGCCGTCGTCGTCACGCACGTAGGTCGTCACGCCACGCTTGTCGTGGCCGACGTGATCGCAGATGGCCATGAACATCTCGTAATCGGGGATGCGGCCGTTCGCGCAGGCTACCTCCTCGTCGTGGCTGAAGCGGCGAACGACGAGGACCGAGGTCTGGACGCCGACGTTGGGTTGGAACGCATCGGGGTGCATGTCGATGGAGCCGAGCACCTGCGCGTGGCGGAGGATCCACTGGCGCACGTAGCCGAGGCCCGGGTTGCCGAGGATGCCGTTGGGGATGACGATGGCGGCGATGCCTACGCCCGGCTCCAACAGCTCGACGCACCGCTCGATGAAAAGAATCTCGGGGGGACGCGAGCTCGTCCTCTCGTCCATGACCCACTCGTCCTTGCCCTCGACGTAGCTCCACACGTGGCCGAGCTCGAAACTGTCGAGGATCTCGGGGTCATCGATCGGGATCCTCGAGCCGAAGGGCGGGTTCGTCATGATCGCCGTGACTCCATGACCCTTTTGACGTGCCATGTTCGCCTTCACGTCCCCGGCATCGAGCCTGAGCGCACGCCGGAGAGCGTCGGGGAACTTCGCCAGCGGCTCCAGCGAGTTCGCATGGAAGAGCCGACCTGTCCCGTCGTTGTTCATGACCATGTTCATCTTGCTCGCCCGCACGAGGATGGGGTCGAAGTCGATGCCGACGATGTTTTTCGATAGGAAGTCGTGCTTCCTGCGCGTGAGCGCCTCCTGCTTCGCTGCGGCGGAGCGTCCGCTCTCCTCCACCGACTCGGAGATCTTTTCGAGCACGTAGTTCATGGCGGTGACGAGGAAGCCGCAGGTGCCCATCGCCGGGTCCAGGATGACGTCCTCCTCATCGGGATCGACCATGCGAACCATCATGTGGCACATGTTGCGCGGCGTGAAGAACTGCCCCTTGTCGCCTCGCAGGTTGGAGCCGACGATCGTCTCGTACGCATGGCCCTTGATGTCCACGTCGCTTTCGAGCAGCGAGTACATCTGGAGCTGGGCGACGATGTAGGCGAGCACCTCGTCGGTGAGGGCGATTTTCTCGTCTGCCTTGAATATCGTGTCGTAGGACTTCTTCACGCTCTCGAAGAGCCGTTCGACGCGCTTGCGGCAGAGCTTCTTGCCCGACGCGTCATGGCGTTCAGAGGGCGTGATGTAGAACGTCGGCGCGGGCGAGTCGCGCTCGTCCTGAATCTTGCAGAAGATGAGCTTCAAAAGCTCCAGGAACGCCTCGGCCTTCTGGATGCCTTGGTTGCCGGCGATGTAGTTGTGGCAGCGACGGAACGAGTAGAGCAGCGAGTCGGAGGCCGCCGGGCGGAGCTGGTCGAACTTCGGCGCGTCCTCCGGCACATCGGAGCCCGCGTAGGGCAGGTCCGGCACGGAATCGTGGATGCGTCTGCCGGACTCGTCGATCAGGTAGCGGAACGCCAGCAGGTCGTCGCCGTTGGTCCACATGCCGTAGCGGACGTTCGCGCAGGCGGCGGCATACGAATGCAGTTGGTCGACGCCGTCCTTCCTGCCCTTGCTCTTCGTCTTGGGATCCTTGCACTCCACGATGATGAGGATGTTCTCCTGCGTGTGGTCGGCGCCGGGTTCCCAGATTGCGACGTCCACGGCCTTACGGCTGCTCGCGAATTTGACGGACCGCTCGACTTCGATCTGCTCCTTCTTGTAGCCGTACTCGCGGACGAGCGACTTCAGGATCTCCTGGCGCACGCGCTCCTCGGGCGTGTCACGTCGTTGGGTCGTGCCGTCGATGAAGTCAAGGATGGTCTCGGGGTTGATGACCGAGGTCTGTACGTCGGTAGCCATGTCATGCCTCGTTTCCGTCTACCACTCGTGGTTCTTGATGTACTCGTCGGCGGCTATCCGCAGGAAGGCCGACAACGCGATGTCATGCTCGCGGGCGGCGGTCGAGAACCGCTCCTTGTCCGCTCTCGTAATCGAAATCGATATGATGACCCGCTCGCGTCCGTCGTCGCGACCCGCGTCATCGATTCTTTTTCCTTTTTCGACCATGTTGCCGCCTATAACATATAACGCTTATATAAATATTACATATTCTAGCAAAATCGAGATTAAACAAGCGATTCACCCGCAAAACTGAAGAATCTTTCATTGTCCATTCGTCTTTGCGCTGCGGCTCATCCGCCATGTCCTTATCCGCCGAACAGGTGTGTCCACAGCCGTTCGGCGGCTTCCCTCTCATTCAGTACTCCGGCCTTGTATTCATCGATGATCAGATCGGTTTCGGCGCATCCCTCGGCCGTCTGGTCGCGTAATTCGTTCAGATCGGGGTCGTCCGTCCGATTCAAGTTTACGGGCGTATTCAGGAGCTGCAGGTCGCTGATCCCGTCGGGCATGAGCCCGTCCCTGTCGTGCACGAGGATCGTCTCCTCGACACCATTCAACCCGTAGAGCCGGCATACGCCCGTCCCATCCGGCTTCAACTCGTATTCGCCTATATCCGGTTCGCCGTCCCGGGTGAACCGGCAGAGCCTCAGCATGTTGGTCTCGGTCATCATCGACCATCCTTCCTCTCATCCGGTGTAGCACACCGGACTCCGTTCTCGCCCGTCGGCCGTCGGATGCCGGCCTCCCCCTGTCGCCTCCGTGCCCCTCGTCCGTCCCGTTCCGCCCATCGTCCGCCTGACCTGTCGGGGGCGGTTCAGCCCTACTCCCGTAAGGGTTTCCGCGACACGCGGGGCGGAGTGGAACCTCATATGGAACGCTACCGTAAGATGCATGGAAGAGGAATTCGTAATCAATCTGGAACCGTGGATCAGACCTGGATCCGCGACATGGCCACGATCATGGACGCCGGCATGATCCTCTCACGATTACGGGAGAACATGCTCGGGGAACAGCAGCAGCCAGCCGCTTAAGACCGGATCGTTCGGATGATGGTCTCGACAGCATCCTCTCGGTGCGTGATCCACCAGTCGGCGTACGGGTTCCGCTGACTGGCGGTGATCTCCGCATACGGGTCGGAGACGTTTTCCCTGCTTTCCCACTGGATTTCGACGATGGGGGCACGTCCGTCGGTGGCGGGGTCGGTCTGGCTGCTTTTCCAGCCTCACCGTCCGCTGGCACGTTCAGAGCGATTCTCTCCGCCCTGCGCGTATATGGTCTCATCGATGGGACGGGCAGTCACCTCCATATCGCCGGATTCGGACGGGATTTGGAGGATCGGACCGAACCCAGACACACGTTCATAGACGGTCACCACACGGTCACACACGGTCACCACACGGTCACACACGGTCACCACACGGTCACACACGGTCACCACACGGTCACACACGGTCACACACGGTCATGCTCATGATGCTCCGTGCCGTAGAACCGTCGCCTCTTTTGACCGTTATCGGCGGATTGCATGGTGGGTTCCCGAGGAAGACATGTGCTCCGCCTCCCCCTTGTCTTCCTTTTTCCATCCGTTCCGGGGTTGGCGCTGGGAGTTACTATGTCATTTGTTCCGCAGCTGCTCGTCATCGCACTTATAGCCGTCGCCGCAACGTTCCTGTATCGGGCTTTCTGGTATCTGAGGGCCAGGGAGTCGAGCCTTTATCTTGGCCGGCGTTTCCGTGAATCGATTCTTTCGCGCAGCCATGCCCAGCGGGTCAAGGCGTTCTGGGGCAATCTGCTGCTTGCCTTGGTCTGCGTGGCCGTGGTTGTCGCTTTGGGGCTGTATCTGGGATCGACGGGGTATTCCATCTGAGTTTTCTCCTTGTGTTTCATGTAATCCGCCTTTCGGGGCGGTTTCTTGACTTTGGCTGAGAGGGATTGGTTCATGGAGGATTCCGAGGGGATGCGACTGTCCGGCGAGCATCGGCTTGGCCCTTCCGGCCGGCGCGGTGTGTTCGTGTTGGGGTTGGTTCCGGCGAAGTCGACGTTGAATCTCGGTGAAGCCATGTGGTTTCAACGGCATCTGGCATCCGGGGCGGATGTGAGCGAACTGCCTGATTATCGTTTCACACGCCGGGACCGGCGTCTTGTGGAGGATGCGCGGGCCGTGGTGCCGGCTCTGTTGCGGCGCATGGCTGCGGAGGAGCGGCACAGACGCCGTGAAATGGCTTCGGACGAGGAGGGGCGTCTGCCGTTGGCGTCGGTTTCCCCGATTGAACTGTTGACGCGCGATATGAGTCTTCGTCCGGTTACGGCTTGGCATCAGACGAGCACCGGCCGTGCCGGCGTTCTGACCACGTTGACGGCGGGTTCCGGCTCTCCTGCTATTGATGGGCCGGTAATCGGGGTGGATGTTCTCACGCATGAGCTGTTTCGTTTCGATTCGTGGGCCACGTATGACGCGTGGGGTGTGAATGGTCCTCATATGACGACGAGTCCGGATCTGTTCGTCTGCGGTCTGCGTGGCAATGGGAAGAGTTATTTGGTGAAGATTCTGGCCCTGCGGGAGATTGAATGGGGAAGGCGCGTGATCGTCCAGTCCGACAGGCAGGGCGAGTGGGTGCGGGTGGCCGAGCATGTTGGAGGCCAGGTGGTGTCACCGGGTGGTGGACGGTATCTGAACCCGTTCGCTTTGCCTGATTGTCCCGCAGAGGGTTTGGACGAGTTGTGGCGTCAGGAGGTGGTGTCGGGGCGCAAGGCCGCTTTTATGAGTCTGGCGGAGGCGTTGCGGGATCCAGGCAAGCCGTTCCCGTTGGACACGGCCATGCAGACGATTGTTGACCGTGTGGTCACATCGTTCGGTACGGGCCCTATGACGTTGGATGCGGCGGTTGACAGGCTCACCGATTTGGATTGGATCGACCGCGAGTCTCCGACGATAACCGGTTTCGAGCATGATCCCGGTCTGGCCCGCATGTCTTCGGCCGCCGCAGCCAGGGTGTTCGCGCCGATGGTTCGTGGTGGCACCTTGGCGGGCATGTTCGACCGTGAGTCCACCATCGCTCTGGATCCGACGTCCCCGATGATTGTGTTCGATACCTCTTCCCCTTCGTTGAATGACGAGAAGCTTCGACGTGTGTACACGGCGGCGGTGAGCTCCTGGATCGACCGTCTGCTTCAGGGCCGTGACGGTCTTCGCCGCATCGTGATCGGAGAGGAGGCGTGGTGGCTGCTGTCCAATGAGAGGCTGGTCGATTCCCTGCAGACGAGGCAGCGTTCGGCCGGTCATTGGGGTTGCGCGACCTGGCTGATCGTGCATGGCGTGAATGACATGACGAAGGTGCTCGGCGAGGGTTCGGAGCTGAGAGGCAGGGTCGAGGAGATTCTGAACCAGACGCAGACGAAGATACTTTTCAGGCAGGGTGGCACGAACATCGACCTGTTGAGGGAGCTCATACCGGATCTGAGCGAGGACGAGGAGATGCTGATTCCCGAGCTTGCGCAGGGGCAGGCGATCTGGCGTATCGGCCGTGAGCATCCCCGTCTGGTTCGGGGTCTGGCCGGACCCTCGTTGGACAGGCTGCTGGATACGAGCGATTTGCGCTCCGCATCCTGACTCTCCCTTTCTTTCCCTTGGCGTGATTGGAGTGCGTGATGACGATAGGTTCCGAACGAACCGGCTTGGGCGTCGACTGGTATGACAGGTTGCGGCCGGATGATGGTTTCGGATCGTCGCCGTATGGCGATGAGGAGATGAGGTCGGATTCCCGACGCGGGTTGATGGTCCGGTGGCGGCGTTGGAAGGATTCGGATTGCGGCGCGTGGATCGTTGAGCACACGGGTCTGGTGAAGGCGTTGTCCCGCGAGGGGTCGCTTCTGATAAGGCATCTTGCCATCGGATCGGCGCTGGCCGGTCTGTTGGCGCTGTTTGTCGTCTATGTTTCGGTCGGAGGTGATCCGCTGGCCGCGGTGCTGTTGTCGATGCCTATGCTGGCGGCATCCGCCGCCGTGACGATCGTGCTGTGCGCGTTTTGGGACGCGTACCGGGATTCGCCGGAACGGCTGGTGGACAGGCTCGGCTGTCAGCCGGGCATGGCGACGCGGCGTCAGGTGGCGGAGCGTTTGGGCACTCGCGCGGTGATGCGCTCGGTGGTTCCCTCCGTCCTTCCCGGCATGCTGGCTCGGGCCCGGAGCGAGGACGCAAGGCCTGGGGGCGTTCCCGTCTGGCCTCATGCATGGCAGGCGGCCATGCTGGTCGGTTCCAGCCATCGCATCCCTGTGTGGCTGTCGGATGAGATGCATGTGTATGTTCTGGGCCCTGCCAGAAGCGGTAAGACGGTGTCGGTCGTCATTCCCGCCGTGGTGGAGGCTCCTGGTTTCTGTCTGGTGACGTCGACTCGAAGCGATGTGGTGTCCGCGACGAGGCTGTTGCGTGAACGCGGCGTGGCCGACCCGTCGACGGGCGCTAGGTATGGAGGCAATCGTGTGCATGTGTTCGACCCCGAGGGGTTGGGTGACTCCGATAGGCTGACCTGCCACAACATGCATTGGACCCCTCTTCTGGGGTGTGAGAATCCGACCACGGCGATGCGTCGCGCGCAGACGCTGGTGGGGGTCGGCGGATTGGGTCAGGGTTCGAACAACCGTGAATGGGGTGTGAGCGCGGGCGGATATGTTCAGGCGCTCCTGTATGCGGCCGCCGTGTCGAATCTTCCTGTGTCGAAATGCTATGAGTGGTCCCTGAGCCCCCAGGCGGCCCGTGAGGCGGCCGGCTTGATTCGCAGGCATGCCGCGGGAGGTGATGGCATTCTTCAGTGGGCCGACACGATTCAGGGGTTGGAGCATATGGATTCGCGCCAGTTGTCCAGCGAATGGTTCGGCGTACGCAACGCGTTCGCCATTCTTGCGGATCCGTCCGTCCGTCGTTGCGTTGATTTGCCTCCGCGTGATCCGAGGCTCATCGATCCGAAACAGATGGTCAGTGACGGGGACACGGTGTATGTGCTCTCCCGTCCTAAATCGCAGACCGGCGGCGGTGTCAACGCGGGTTTGTTCGCCGCGTTGCTGTTGGACACGTTCCAGGAGGCTTGCCAGGAGCTGGCCCTGTCCGCCGCCGCGAATGGTCCGGGGGGCAATCTGCGCAAGATTGAGCCTCCGGCGAGGTTCGTGTTGGACGAGTTGAGCAACATCGAGACGTGGGGCGGACTGCGCAACGCGGTCACCCAGGGTGGCGGCAACGGTTATCAGCTGGTCATGGTCGAGCAGGACCGCAATCAGATGATCCGCGACTATGACCGGGAGACCGAGGCCACGATCTGGTCGAACTGCAACCGGATCATGCTCGGTGGCGTGACCGATCGGGATTCGCTCGAATGGTGGGGTATGCAGATTGGCCGGCATGAGACCACGCGGCGCGACGCGTCCTGGAATCCCGGTCAGGGTCCTTTGGGTGGCTTCTCCGAGCGCACGCAGTCGGAGGAAAGCGTCATGCCGTATGAGCTGAGCCAGCTGCCGCATGGCTGGATGATAGTGCAGCCGGTGCGCATGCCGCCCGTTCTGGTCCGCGCCATGCATTTCATGGAGCGCGGATGGTGGAGGGAAAAGAATCAGGAGGAGACGCGATGAGCGGACGTGATACGGGAGACGGCATGATGGATGTGGACGAATACCTGCGCCCGTACATGGACGAACGGGTGGATTCGGAGACCGGCGAGGTCTCCTCCCCCGCCCGGCCCGTTCCGGCCTCGAATTGGGCTCAGGGTCTTGATGCCAGCTCGGCCACCGCCGTCGAACTTGCCGGGATGCTGACGGCGGCCTACAAGGCCCATCAGGGCAAGGATCCCTCCGCCAGCATGGTGAAGGCGATCGATGCCGTGGTCCAGCAGGTGACCGGCGAGCCTCCTGTCGAACCCGAGTACGGGCCCGGATTGTGGTCGTCGATGCCGCAGATCTCTTGGGATTCGATGACCGTGGCCCGGCCGTTGGATTGGACGGGCGCGCCGTCGCGCACCTCCATCGACCTGATGATGCTGCACACGATCCGCTACGGCGAGTGGCTGTGCCGCACGTTCCCTGATTGGGACCAGACGCTGCCGGAGTGCTGGCCCGAACATGATGCGATCGTGCAGGAGGTGTTCTCGTTGAAATGCTATGCGGATATCGTCGCGGCAACGCAGACGGGCGGCCTCTACGCGCCGTCCCTTCTTCAGGATATCCACGCGGCTTTGGCCCGGATCAAGGAGTATCTGGGAGCCGAGCATGCGGAGCGTTCCGGCCACGTCCATCACATGGCCGACCAGGAGGCCGTGGCGAGGCGTGTCCGCAGGGAACGCGAATACGCGAAATGGTTCGCACGGCAGGATGGATGGCATGGCCAGCCTCCTTTCACGGAACGTTTCCATGCGGAACCGGATTTCGTCTCCTCCGTCCTGCTTGCCTATGGAACTCCCCCGCGCGAGGCGGACCATGACGAGTCTCCCGTGCCCGAGAGGTTGCGCTCCGCGCTCGGCGCTTCGGAAAGGGAGCTGAGGGGCTTCATGCGTCAACGCGACGAGATAGCCGCCATGCCCGAGGGCGATGACCGTAGCAGCCGTACGATGAGGCTGTCCACAGCATCGGCCGACAGCCTCACCCGGCTCAGCAAGGTATGGTCCGACTATCGGCAGGCGGAGCTGAAGGCCCGTGAACGTCTGGAACGCGCCGTGGCGGCCGGAGACCGCAGGCTCGCGGATCCGAACCGTCCCATAGCCGCGGAACAGGAGCAGGGCATCCGTCGGCTCCAGAATCAGGCATCTCGTCTAATGGAACGGGCCGGCGACCCGAACTGGGATGGGGACTCGTATCGTCCGGCTCCGGTCGAACGCGAGCTCGCGATGGCACGGGACCTCGAGCGTCTCTCCCAGGACGACAGCCTCGATTCGCTGGAAAGGCTATCCCGTCTCATACCTGAGATCAGGGATTCGCTCGGAGGTGTGGAATGAGCGTGAAGCGACAGGACCTGTTCGACCAGCTTGCCGCCGCTGACCGCGGCGACGACTGGGTCCGCCGCATGCTTTCCGACGGTATCGAAGACGACATGCCGGCCGCGGATGACACCGCCGACCCGCAATCCGATCATTCCTTGGAATCGTCCCTCCCCTCGGCGGCAGATGAGCAGGATGGCCCCACGGGACTGCTGGAGGTTTCCGATCCGGCCCCGGAAGCGGATCGGAGCGTCCGCGCTCCGGAGGACCGGCGGACATGGCCTTGGGTCGCCGCCGCCTTGGGCGTGCTCGTTTCGGTGGCTCTCATTCTGGCCTTGTTCGGTTCGGCCGGCATGGGTCAGGCTCGTTCGGATGCGTCACGCGCGCTCACCGATCTGTCGGCCGCGGATGACGTGTCGGCGTCCGTGTTGAAGAGTCACGCGGCGAGCGAGCTGTCCGAACCCGGATTATGGCATGATCTGTCGGCCCGGCATAAGGCCAACTCCGAACTGCTCGGCCGAAACGTGGATTCCCTGGACATGCGGGACGCGCGGGCGTTGTCCGAGCAGGCCGGCATGGCCGCGCGGTCCACCAGAAGGCTGAACGCCAAGGTGAAGGCCTCCATCACCTCCCGGAGGAATTCCACCGCGTTCGACTCCCTCCGTTCCTCGCTCTCCTCCGCCAGTTCCCTGCTGGACGGGGCCGTGGAGGATGACGATACGAGGTCCGCCATCGCCGCTCTGAGAGGACTGGTCGACGATGCCGAATCCCTCAAGGCTTCCTCCGGCGCGACGAAGCTCGACGCTATGCGCAAGCGCGTCGACGAGGCGCGCAAGAAGCTGGAGGATTCCATCGGAACGCAGGCGAGACATGCGCAGGAGAAGGCCGAACGGGAACGGCAGCAGGCCGAACAGCAGTCACAGGCGGATACACAGGTCGCGCAACCCCAATCGACTCCGCGTCGAAGCCAATCACCAAAAACAGGGGGAACGGGTTCGACGGGAGGATCTTCCGGGTCTTCCGGATCCTCGGGCGGCTGGAGCGTGCCCTCCACCGACGACGGCACCGGCCTGCCCAGCAATGATCCCACGTTATAGGCGTTTTCGGAAAGGAATGATCATGACCAGACATGGCAGCGACGATGGATTGGGCGGAAGGCTCCGTCGATGGTGGGATTCGCGTCCACCGAAGCATCAGGCGGGCATGCTCGTCGCCTTGGCGGTGGCGGGGGCCCTCACGATGGCGGCGGTCAATCCGTTCCACCCGCTCATCTCCGCAGGCTCCCCGCAGACGGGAGCCACGTCCCCGACCGCCGAAACCGGGAAAACCGGACACGGGACGGAAGACTCTTCGGCTGCGGATTCCACGTCCTCCGCGGATGATGTCTCGTTCGAGGGCGGGACCGATCAGATCGCCGAACGGGTGCGGTCGATACTGAACTCCCCCGAGGATGGGAACATCGACTCTTTCGGCCAATTGCTGCTCCGCCACGGCGACGACGGGCTCGGCAACGCAACCGTCGTGTTCGAGGCCGTGGGACGTCAGGAGGAGCCATCCGCGGTAAGGCCTTTGGCGGAATCATGGTACAGGGACGCGTTGCGGAAGGCCACGGAGTATCGGAGGGATGATCTCGAATCGAGCCTGCCGAATACGAAGTCCGCGGTGTCGAGGCTGGGCTCCTCGATCCCAGCTGAGTGCGAAGGCCTTGCATCGTCGGTGTCGGATGCGTCCGCCGTGGCCTCATCCGTCTCCTCGGATTACGAGTCGTTGACCAAGGCGCAGCAGAATCTCACGAAGGCTGTGTCCTCATGCGCCTCGACCCTTGACGTCGACCGGCTGGCCGAGGTGTTCCCCCAGGATGGGCCCTCGGCCACGGTGCCCGATACGGGGAAGGAGGGAGAGTGATGGTGGAGCATACTTCCATGCCGTCCGGGAGGGACACGACCGTCCTGGCCATAGGGGAATGCGAATGCGTGGCGAGGATACTGCCGAACGGGGTGCGTAGCACGCTCATGGGGAACGGGACGCGGATCCGCGTGCTGCGATGCGTCACCGGCAACGACGGCCGGGAGACGCCTATCGCGCTGCTTCCCTCGAACGGCAGGATCCATAATCTGATGCTCACGGCGACCGGCGGCGAGACCGTAAGGTTCACGGGGCGTCCCCGGCTGTGGGCTCCTTCGCAGGGAAGGCCGGTGCTCGCGTTCACCGTGACGGCGATGAAGCTCGAGGACACCGCCGAGGCGCGGATGCTCCGGTCGAAAATCGGGCGCTGAGTCCCCGAATGGAACAAGTCCGCGGGTTCAACCGTTCGAACCCGCGGACTCGTTCCATCCCGTCTCTGAATCGTCTAACTCACCGGCTGGAGCAGTGGCTCATGTCCGGCCATCCGCTCGAGCAGGCCTCCGATCTCGGGTATCGGGAGGTATCTGGCCATTATGGTCCAGATCACGGTGAGCATGACGAGCGTGAGTATGACAGTTACCGCGATCCATAGGATCTGCCGGATGAGTCCTCCCCCGGCGACGGCCCGACCGGTGACTCCCGCCGCCACCGCAAGTGTGATGGCCAGGGCTATGAGCAGAGGCGTGTCCCAGTCGGAGAGGATTCCGGTCAGATGGCCGGCCCATCGTACGAGCTGTTCGGCGAGGCTTCTTGCTGTCTGTTCCATGATGCGTCTCCTTGGATTTTGTGGTTGTCCATGTGCGTTGTGTTTGTCTTCCGTTCCACGTTGGGCTGGGGCGATATGTCCGTCTTCCTGTTTGGCTTTCGGGATGCGGGCTTGCGGCCGGGGTTGACGGTTCCCGTTCCCTGTCCGGTGATTCTTGCCTCGAGGTTGCACCAGTGCTGCTCCTGTCTGCCGCTTTGGCTTGGAGGACGCTTCCCGATCGGATTCTCGGGATCGTGGATGTTCCACATGGCACGGTATACGGCGATGTCGCGCAGCAGGTTCGGGTCCTGTTTCTCCTGTTGTGTTTCCTTCGCCTTGATGGCCCATGTCTCGCCGCTTTTCCCTGCCTGTTCGGCGAGATGGTCTGCCGCCTGTTCGATGAGTCGTTCGTTCTGTTTGACGAGGTCGAGCGTCTGCGTGTGCTTGGAGGCTTTGATGGGCGGGATGATTCCCGCTATCCATTCGTTTCGGACGGCGCTTTGGGTCCGGTCGAGCAGCCCGTTGCTGAGCCTGCCCGCGAGCACGGCCGCGTAGTCGATATGTCCTTTCGGTGCCTTCGGGGTTCCGATGGGTTTGCCGTATTCGTTTTTGGTGTTCCGGTCGAATTCGTTCCAGTCGGGTATCATGCCGGCTCGTATGGTGCCGTTGTTGATGTGTGTGGCGATGAGCGCGTCCGCGGCGGGAGCGTATTTCCGGTCGAAGTCCAGTCGGATGTTTCCGTCGTCGCCGTGGCGCTTGACATAGGGTATGCCGAGCCGTTCGAACTGGTCGGTCAGCATCATCGCATGCGGATCCCGTTTATCCGGTCGGATGGTGATTCCCGTCGTACCCTTGTCGGTCGCGTCGCTGCCGGGCATGTGTTTGCCGGCTGTTCGTAATGCGTAGGGGGTCGTCTGTTCGATGGTTGGTGTGCGGGTTCTGAGTTCTTTGGGTTTGATCGGCCGGTCGATGATGGCCAGGGCTCGACGGTGGTCGGTCATGTAGGCCCTTGCCCATGTGGCGCGAAGCCATTCGTAGCTGGGTGAGGTTTCGATCATGCGCATCTCCCCTTTGTTGTGATGTCGGCTGAGTTGATGCATGAGGTGGGGTCCCGCGATCAGGCCTCCGAGGAACGCGTTCTCGTGGAGGAGGCGTTGGAGTCCGTAGCGTTGCTCGTGCTCGTCGAGCATGGTTTCGGTAGCCGTCCGGTTGTCCGGGTGGGTGAGGAGCGTGTTGAGCATTCTTTCCCGTGCGATGTGGTGGGGGTCTGTTTCGGTGCCGTATAGTTCATGGTCGGTCCGTCGTTCGTCCTCGGTCTTGCAGGCGTAGAAGACGTGGTTTTCCTCGCGGCCTCGCGTGAGGGACACGTAGAGCAGGTTGAGGGGTGTGTTCGCGTCGCTGGGTACGACGACGGCGCACTTGTCGACGGTCATGCCTTGCGTGCGGTGGATGGTGGTCGCGTATCCGGCTTCGCAGGCCTCCCGCGCCCATATGCGGGGTATGTTCCATCGTTTGCCTTCGGCATCCCTGCAGGTGAGCGTGTCCCGTTCGACCTGTTCGATGGTGAACGTCATGCCGTTCTCTATTTTCCTTCCCTCACTGTCGGTGACGTTTCTGCTGGGTTGTCTGTTGACGATCCGGTCCCCGGCTCCTACGTCGAGACCGTCCGACAGTCGCGTGAGTCGTGACGGGTCGGCGTCGGAGAGTCCCTGTATGCGGCGTTCGAGTATGGTCCGCCGGTTGAGGTCCCTGACCTGTTCGTTGGTTCCGGCGACGAGGAGTGTCGTTTTGCCGAGTTTCTGCCAGCGTACGGTCATCTGGTAGGCGTCGTTCTCACAACGGTCGTCCTCTCCCCAGTGGAGACGCCCGTGTTGGTCGTATTCGTTGATGAGGTTCCTGCATTCGGTCATGGATGCGGGATCGTCACGGGTTCCTCCCCGCCGAAGTCGCAGCGTGTTCGCCCCTTCGTCCACCCAACGGTTTTTCATCCCTTCCGGGTCATTGGCCCAGAGTTCGGGATCGGAGCGGAACCTCCAGATGCTGGTGAGGCCAACGCTGCGTCCGGTTCGTTCTGCCCATGCGAGCAGTCCTGTGGGGCCTTCTGGAGCGTCGAGCTGTTTCGGGTCGCCGGAGAGGATGAGGCGGGCTCCGGCTTGTTCGCAGTATCGTGCGATGTCGTACAGGTCTCGCGTGTTGACCATGCCGGCCTCGTCCACGATGACGAGCTGTCCCGAGTGGATTCTCCCGGTTTGGCGGTCCGCGTCGAATCGGGTGATGGCGCGGCGGACACGGTCTCGTGCCTCCGGGGTCGCTGCGGCGGCGAGCCTGCATGCGAGTTCCCTGCGGGTGGCGTTGGCCTGGCTGGTGCTTTCGGGGCTCATGTTGACCTTGAGCTGGGCTATGGTGATCGCGGTTGATTGGATGCTGTCGGCGAGTTCGTCGCGTGCGCGGGCCGCCAGGCATAGGCCGAGCACGTCGCCGCCGGTGTTGTTTTTCCATGCGCGGGCGACGGCTCGCATGGTGGTGGTTTTGCCGGTGCCGGCCGGGCCGATGAGCGCTGATGCCTGACCGGGGCTTTCGAGCAGATGGACGGCGGCTTTCATCTGGTCTTCGGAGAGTGGCCTGTTCCGGTCCTGCATGGTTTCGAGCGTCGTTTGCGCGGTGTCTTTCTTCCATGCCAGTGGATCCGTGTGGTCGAACAGGTCCATCACATGCTGTTCCTTGTCGAGCGTTTCCCGGCTTGTGTAACGGTCGAGGTCGGGGTCGTCGAGCGTGCTTCGTCCTGGTTCGATGACGAGCGCCGGATCCTTGAGCGTCTGTGCTACCCGGTATCGGGTCGGGGTGAGTTTGACGCAGCGTTCGAGCGCGAGATCCGCTATCCGGTTCACGGCTTGGATGCGTTGCGTCGGGTCGAGTCTGACTCCGGAGAGGAGCCGTTGCGCTTCGGATCGGATGTTGCTTCGCGTCCATGTGGTCTTTGCCCCTGATACGGTGCGGTATGCCTGTTCGGCGAGCTGGAGCTCATGGTCGTCGGAGAACGGTTTCTGGTGGTCGGCGAGCTGGCTGGTGAGCCGTATGGATGCGGATTGTTCCACGGTGTTGTCGAGGTGCATGGTCGTGGCGCGATGGGAGTTGACGGCCGCCCACACGTCCTTCATGTTCAGGTCGGGCGCTCCCTCTTTGAGTTTGTGCTTCCAGAGCGCGTGCTTGTCCGCGAGGCTGGGTTGGATTTCGGGTTTCGCCTTGCGTGTCTCGAGCCATACCTGCGCGTCGATCTCCGCCCGTCTGCGCCATCCGACCGGCCGGCCGTTGCGCTGTTCCTCTTCCGCGACGCGTCTGTCGGTCTCTCGGGCGATTTCATCGTGTCGTCCGCTGAACAGGTCGATGAGCTCCTTTGGGACTCCTTCGATTTCCATGCCGATGGCTTTGGTTCCTTTGGTGTTTTCGGTCTCGTGCCATGACCATCCGAGTCTCTGTGTGATGAGGTCCATCACGAGGTTCCTGTTGTATTCGGACAGTTCCACGATGCTGGCGTATACCTTGCGTCCGTCGAGCGCCGTCCACTGCCGGTCCGATGATCGGCGGACTCGGTTGCTGATGAAGATGTGCGTGTGAGGGTGCGGGTCTCCGTCCCTGGAATCGTAGTGGTCGAACGCGAATCCGGCCACGCCGTCGCATTTGACCGACGCGACTCCTCCTTGTCCCGCGCGGGTGGCGGCGTATTCGTTTTCGAAGTATTCGATGGTCATTCGACTTGCCTCGTGGAGGCAGTCGTCGATGACGGTGCGTGTTTCGGGGTCCGCGAACGCCCAGAGTACGGAGAGGCTTTTGGGGACCGTCTGGGTGAGGTCGTATCCGGCGTTGGGTTCCTGTCCGTTGTCTCCGGCTTGCATGTCGGTTTGCATGAGTGTGGATCCGGTTTCCGGGTTGCGGCGTTCGTTGATGAGCATGCGCACGGTGTCGGCGCCGGCTTCGTGTCCTTCCTCTCCTCCGAGGAGCCGGCTGGCCGATCCTATCCATCGGCCTGGGGGGTTTCCTACGGCGTTGTAGTAGGCGGCGGGGTTGGCTCCTGCGATTTTTGTGGGCATATCCGTGTCGGCTATGGTTCCGTCCGCCTGCAGCGGGTCGCGTGCGGTGGCGAGTGTGTATTCGGCGCTGCTGATCTTGGTCATGCTGATCGTCATGGTCGCTGTGTTTCCTTCGATGATGGTTGTCTGTTTTCCGACTGTCGGGTTGGGTTGTTGTGTCGTAGGATTCGTGCGGCGGTTTCCGGTCCGGTTTTCTCGTCGCACAGGTTGAGGAGTCGGTCGATGAATCCTTCTGGTTTTCTTTCCTTTATTCCGTTGGGGTCGTTTCGTGCCGCGACGGCTATCATGCGCGCGAGCGTGGTTCGGAGTTCCGCTTGGCTTCGACCGGTGTTCTCCTCGAGGTTTTCCATTTCGGCTTGGATTCGTTCGCTGCGCCGTCGCAGATCGTCCGTCTGCGATTTGAGCCTTCCCTTATGCGTCGCGTTCGCTGCGATCGCGTTCTCCCTGCGATGCCCGTTGTCTTTGATTCGATGACGGTCGGCGCAGCTTCCCGGGCAGAAGTCCGGGTTGGGGCCGCGTGCTCCCAACGGTATGGCTGTCCGGCATTCCTTGCATCGTCGTCCCATGCCGTTTAACCGATGGGCCCTGTTCCATTCGTTGCGGCATTTTCTCGAGCAGAAGTCGGGTGTGGGTCCGTTTGCAGGTTTGCGCATGGCTTTTCCGCATTGTCTGCAGTAGGAGGCCGGCACTTGGTCGGGGTGGATGCTGCGTGACTGTCTTCTGCAACGGCTTGAGCAGAATCCGTCGGGCCAAAGATCGGTGTATCCGTTTGGGCATCGTTCCCATCTGCAGTAGCCGGCGTGCTTTTCGTCCGGTTTCCGTGATGGCGTGGCTCTCGTGTGGCTCTCGAGGCTCTCTTGCGTGGCCCTCTTGCGTGGCCCTCTTGGCTCTTGGATCATTGGTGGTCCTTTGGCTCGAGGCTCCACCATCCGTGGTCCAACCGGTTTCTGCCGTGGTGGTCCTCGTTCCAGATGCGATCCACGACCTGGACCATGTCGATGACGGAGCCTTGGTCGTCGGCGTGGTCCAGGTCCGCGGTGTAGGCGGGCCAGTCGTCCGGCCCGATATCGGGCCAGAGGGCCACGAGCCTCTTGGATCCCTCTGGATCGATATCGGGGTCGATGGTCCAGGGCCTGGCATCGATCCATCCGGTGAGGTCCGCGATCCGGTCCATGCCGTTCCGTCCGATATCGCGTGCGAGGGCCACGAGCCATTCCTCGCGCCATTCGACCAGGATCATGGGCGTGAGAGCCATGACCTCGATCATGAGCCTGACCTTCCAGTAGCATTCCTCCACCGCGGCCCGGTTGGCCTCGTCCGCCTTCCGGTTGCGCTCCCTCACCGCGCGAACCAGGCCCTTCGCCGCGAGGGCCGCATCCCGTCTCGCTGCCAGCAGCTCGGCCTCGGCCCTCATGCGACGCCGATACTCCCTTTCGGCCTCTCGGCGGTGAGCGTCCCGTCTCTCACAGATTCGGTGCACTCTCCTATACCCGGGCTTCCTCCTGTACATCTCCAACACTTCCAACCCGCATACGGGGCACACGGGAGGCTTTTCCACGCTGTTTTCATCGTTCATGAGCCTTCCACCCGAGCCTCCTGCGGACCCCGTTCGATATCGTTTCCCCGATATCGGGGTCGAAACTCACGAGGGACGCTAATTTCGTTGGAATTCCGCCGAAAGGCGGTGCCCTGAAGGGCATGGGTGCAAGAAGTGCATGTCGTTTGATTTTGAGGTTGGGTTCTCTTATTTTGATGGATTTTTCTTTGTGATGTGGTTTTGATTGGTTGTTCTTGCTTTTGATGGTTCTTGGTTGTTTTTTTGGTGTGGAATTGTCTGTGGGTTTTTCTGGTTTGTTGACTTTTGGGTGGGGGTTTCCGTGTTTTTCCTTTTCCCCGGCCTGGACCTGAATCCTCCATGCTTCCCTCATGCCGCCGTCATGATGCGGGCCTCATTGTCCGGTTTCGGCGGCGTGAGGGGATGCCGGCTATCCGCTCGTGCACGGCCGGTGTTTCTCCGGCAATGATTCCATGCCTGCGTCGATGCGGTCCTTCATGCCGGTTGCTGCTTCCGGCCGGCTGGTTATGCGGGTTGTGCTGATATCGGCCGGAGGGAAAACGGCCGATGGCCGTCACGGCCGGACATGGCGTCCGTCCGTACGTTCCGATATCGCGTGGCGTCGATATCGGTTTGATGTCCGTTGTGGCGGAACCGGCTGGCCAGGCCGGTCTTTTCCTCCCTGGTCAGCTGGTGATATCGGCCGGTTCGTTTTGTCTGCCGATATCGCGGGTGGCGGCCGGCGGGTCCGATATCGCGTGGTGTGGGTATCGGCCGATATCGTGACCGTTGTAACCGGCCGGAACGGCCGGTGGCCCTTGCGGGCCGTGGCCGCTAGTCCTGTGGAGCCCAGGGGTCGAATCCGATATTCTTTTCCGGCAAGTCGTCGCAGCATTCGGGATACGTTCCGGTGTTCTTGACGTAGTTGACGATGCCGTATGCGGTGTGTGTGACGGGCGCCCAGGGGTCGAATGCTGCGGTGGTCTGGTTGTTGTCGTTCTTCATTGTTCCGTTCCTTTCTGGTTGATGACGGGAACAGGAGGACATGGGGCGGGGATCCGCGCAACGGGAACACGGCCGCCGCAGCGAAGCGAAGGCGAGGCGTGGGCCGGTTGCGCGGATCCCCGCCCCATGTCAGGATGCGGACGGCATCAATCAGACAGGAACGGAACAATGAACGACTGCGGCCGACTCCCCTTATCGCATTCCCGTCCGCTGCCGAATGGGAGCCAAGGTATCCGAGTCACACGGTTCGCCGGACCCTCGCTCCGTTTCCCGGACCGGTCCACGCTCCCCTAGCCGTCGTCGCCGTCATCCGTCCGGACATGGAAAAGGGGATGCCATCGTTGACGGCATCCCCTGTGGTACGGGTCTCGTGGATGGTCAGGCCGGTTGAAGCCTGCGTTCCTCGTGATGTGCTGCGGCGTCGGCCATGATGAGGGCACGATAGTAGTCGCTCTTGTTGACGCGACCGTTCTTATCGATGTACCCGTCTCGTCGGGCGGCGTATTCGATGTAGCTTCCCCATGATTCCGGCAGCCGGAACCGTTCCTGCATGCTCCTCTCCCGTTCGTCCCGCGCGGGGGGCCTGCCCCTGCGTCCCGACTCCCTCATGGCTTCGAACATGTCCTCGGCCGGGATGTCGTCATCGAGCAGCATTGCGGCCATGTCGGCGGCTGCGGAGCCGGAGAACGCCGCCAGTGGCGGTTTCGACGGCGCCGGCTCGTGTTCGTCTGCGAGTCCGTTGAGGTATTCCTCATCGACCATGATAGTTCCTTTCCTTATCCCATTTCAGCCAATAGGTCCGCCACTTGTCGGTCAGATGCTCGGCATGGAACACAAGTTTGTCGCTTCCGTCCATAGTTATCAGCAGTTCGATGAGGTCGTTCTCGAGCGCGCCTGGATGCCTTTTGCATATCATCAGGACCACCGGCGGCCTCACCGTTTTCGCCGGGGGTGCCACCTGGTCGTCGTTCGGGTCGACCAGCGCCACCCAGAGTGGATCGCGCATCGACTTCCTTATCAGTTGTTCGTCCAGACGGTCCTCCGCGAAGTGACGGTACGCTGATTTCGGGTCGAATCTTATTGCCATGCAATAATTGTACCACAATTATTGCATGGCGTCGAGCCGCACCGCGGTTGAAATCCGGCTTCGGCGCTTCGGACGGGTTCGCGGTGCGGGCCCGACCGGCCAGAATTCCACGGCCGGCTCCCTCTTCGTGGCCGGTGCCGGTGTCCGTTTGGATACGGAAAAGGGGATGCCGTCGTTGACGGCATCCCCTGCGGCATGGGTCGGGCGCGGGTTCGCTCAGATGGTGGGTTGCTGAGGGTTGGCGGGTGCGAATCCGTCGGTGTAGGCGGGTTGTGGCGCGTATGACTGTTGGCCCGGTGCGGGCATGGCCGGCTGGCTGCGGCCGGCGAAGCCTTGGCTGGTCTGGGTTTTTGCGATGCTGACGGTGGCGAAGCGCAGGCTTGCGGCGACGTCGTCGGCGTGGAGTTCGTAGCTGGTGCGACGGGCTCCGTTCTGGTCCTGGTATTCGCGCTGCTGGTAGGTGCCGGTTACGGTGACGTAGATGCCTTTGACGAAGCCGCTGGCCTGCATATGTTCGGCGAGTGGACCTGCGGCGGTGCAGCGGATCCAGGTGGTGGCGCCGTCCTCCCATTGGCCGGTCTGCTGGTTCTGGGTGCGGGCGGTCTGCGCGACGCTGAAGCTGGCGAAGACGGTGCCGTCGCGGCTGGTGCGGTAGTCGATTTGGCTGCTGTTGCCGGTGACGGTCATGGGAATGAAGTTGATGGTTGCCATGTTTGCTGCTCCTTTGGTTGCGTCCGGCGTGGTGTGCCGGGTTCGTGTGGTTCACGGTTCGGCGGGGCGGATATCGCCCCGCCGGCCTGTCAGTTGTTGACTGCGAGGTTGATGGTGATGAGTGGGTTGGTGACGTCGGGGATGCTTTGCTCGGGTGGCCAGTCGTCGATGCCGGCGGTCTGCATGATGCCGTTGAGGCAGCTGCTGTGGGGGCAGGCGAGCTCCCATTGCCAGCATTGGCGGTTGGAGAGGGCCATGACGCGGTCCCAGAGGCGGTAGCCGTCGGGGTCGAGCGCGGGCCGTGGCGCGTTGAGCAGGTCGATGAGCGCCTTGACCTGGGCGCGCAGGCGTTCCTGTTCGCGGTGGCGGATGGCGTCCACCTGTTTCCAGACGTCGGGTGCGTCGTCTCCGTTCCATGCCTGGTTCTTGAGTTCGGCCTCCTCCTCGGTGGCGGCGGGGTCGAGGGTGACGCTTTTGCGCCATGCGATGCCCATCTGCCATGCGCCGGCGTCGGTGGCGTCGGTGTCCTTGGTCATGGTGACGGTGATGCGGTATTGGGTCATGTCCCGCTCCTTCCGAGGATTTCCACCCTCCTTGTTTACACCCCCAAGTATAGCATACATTATGCTTTCTGTCTAGTGGGTTTGGTTGGTTTTCCCTTTGTTTCCAAAGGTTTCGAATGGTGCCCTCTCCGGCATGGAGAGGGTGTTGACGGGTTCAGAACGCGTATACGGGGATCATGCCGACTCTGCCGTTTGGGGTGCGGTACGCGGCTTCGGGGTCATGGAAGCGCCGTTCCCAGTGTGATGCCTGTTCCTCGGTGAGGCTGGTCTCCTCTCCGGTTTCCTGGTCGTATCCGGTGATGACGAACGTTCCGCATATGATGTCGGCGAGTTCCCCTTTGCGTCCATATGGGGTGTCCTCCTGGTAGCGGATGCCTCGGTTGGGTTCGAGGCCGTTGATTTTGCCTTCCTCGTTGCACCAGCAGTCGATGTTCCCGGCTCCAAGGTCGATGCGTTCGATGTAGCCGCCGACCTCGTGCTGGAGGCTTTCGAGCGTGTTGGCGATGGTGGCGCGGCGTGGTCTCTTCATCGGTTCGACGATGAGCACATTGATGGTTTCTGGCTTTCCCATGATGGTTCTCCTTGTCTGTCGGGTCTTGTGTGGATGTCGGGTTTCATGCCGTGCGCGGGGCGTCGGTCTTGCCGAGGAGCCGGCGGAGTTCCTCCCTGCGGTCGCGACGCATCCGGTTGATGAGCATGATGGCCTTCGCGTATGGGAGGCGTCGGTCGGATTCCGTCCGCGTCTTGGCGAATTCCACGGGCAGGGTTCCCGCTTCGCCCTGTTGTCCGTCCGCGAACATCTCCGTTAATCCGTAGCTTCCTTTGAGATAGCCTCGGGTGATGGAGTGGATGACGTAGTAGGGAGGGTGCTCCTCGCAGGCGTGGCCGCCGTCGGCCCGCGCGTATGCGTCATAGTCGCCGTCGTCGAGTTGGAATCTGAGGTTCGGTGTCTCGGTCGTGCTGTTCATTGCCGTCTCCTTGTCTGGTCCTGATTTTGTTTTTTGACCTTCTTCGGTCAGCGGACGCGTATCCCGCCAAAGCCGTGGTTCCGTCATAAGGCGACGCTCCGGATCCCCGCAGGGGTCCGTGTGCGTCGGCGTTGACGGGTTCCGGCGACGCGGGTATCGTCCTAGCCGCCGAAGAAGGTCACGGGAGGCCGGCGAGCCGTGCGAGCTCCTTCATCTGTCAGGGCTTGCCCGTACTCCCGCACGCCGCATGCGGCGTGCGGGAGTGGTCCGGGTGCCGGGTTCGGCGGCATCGGGGTTCCCAAGGGGCGGCGTGGGCCCCTTGGGCCGCCGGAGGCCGCCATGCCGCCCGAACCTCACGGGTGGCATGGCTCTCCTCACGCGGACCGGTGTTCCGGTGAGGGTATGCCGTAGTGGTCGCGGATGAGTCGGCCGAGCGGTTCGCTCTTGCGGAGGATCGACGAGTAGCTGCTGGTGGCGGTGATTCTGGCGCCTGTTTTGAGCTGCCGGTATGTGCAGGTGTTGGTACCGTCGTGGTGGATGCCGGTGTAGCGCAGATCGTCGTTTTCGTCGATGCTCCAGTCGTCGACGTCCATGTCGTTCCACGGGGCTTGGCGGAGGATGTCGCCGATGGTGTCGAATCGGAGGATGCTGCACATGGTGCGGGTGCCTTGCCAGACGCCGGCCTTGCCGGTGATGATGATGGGCCGGTCGAGGCGGATCGCGTCGAGGTTCTCGATCTCGCGGCGCCGGTGGTCGTCGTTGTATTCGCCGACGGCCCTGCCGAGGCGTGGCTCGTGCCACATGTCGAGGCCGTCGATGGCCCGGCGGAGGCTGTCGGCTTTTGTCGTGGTCCATGTGTTTGCCTTGGCGACGGCCTTGAGCCCGGTCTCGATGATGGTGTTGACGAGCCAGTCGTTCTCCGGGTTGATGTCCTGCAGTGCGATGGTCTCCTCGGCGAGATTCATGGCGTCGGCCCGCGCGTATTCCATGATGGTGTCGAGCGTGGCGGTGGCGTTGTTCCAGATGCTGATGGTCGCGGTGGTCATGGTGTTGCTCCCGTGTCGGTGTGTGGTATGGGTGGTTTCGGCCGCGTTCAGTCGTGGATTCCGAGGAGTCGGCGGATGGTGAGGCCGATCGCGGCGTTGTACCGGTCGTCCTCGCTTCCGGCGGCCCCGTATCGGCGGTAGACTTCGGCGTCCACCTGGCTGATGGTCATCCCGTTCTCGGTGATGAGTCGTTCGAGTTCCTCGGGGCAGGGCCTGTTGCCGTCGGGCATTCCGCCGGCGGCTCCCTCGAGGATGTCGCCGAGCGCGATGTCGGCGATGAGCTGCGGCAGGTATCCGGGGGTGGCGAGTTCCCTCCCGTATGGTTCCGGGGCGCGTTGCAGGGTCCGGATGGCGGCGGCGATGAGGTCCAGTGCGATGCGGTCGAGGTCGGTGTTCATGGTGTGTCTCCTATGTGTGAAAGCGAGTTTTTGTTTTTTGACCTTTTCGGTCAGCGCATGCGTACCCCGCGCTCGAGCCGGGGAGGTCATAAGGCGACGCTCCGGATCCCCGTAGGGGTCCGTGTGCGTCGGCGTTGACGGAGCCGGCGGCGCGGGTATCGTCGTGCGTGCCGAAAAGAGTCGAAACAACCGTTTCGACGTGACAGGGCCGGCCACGCGAAGCGTCTGGCCGGCTCCATGCGAGGGGCTGGCGGAGCCCCGCGTCCCTGCGGGGCGTAGCTCCTTTTCCCGCGGCCGCTTGGGCCGGCCCGCGCGCACACGGTGCGCCTGCGGGCTCCGCTCCCCGGCTGTGTGGGCCCGCGTGTGGTGTCGCGGCCCCTGGGTGGGGTCCGGCGGCTCCGGGGCCGGCGTCATGCCACCCATGCCTCACGGGTGGCATGACTCTTGTTCAGCGGCCGGTGGTTTCGCCGATGATGCCGTCTGCTATGACGCGGCTGGCGTTGAGCACATGTTCGGCGGCTTCGCGGAACGTGTCGGGGTCGCCGTCGCTCCATCCGGCGATGTACGCGACGCTGTAGCCGCTGGTGTCGAGTCCGAGGATGCCGGCTACGACGTAGGCGGTTGATTCGGCTTCCGTTTCGGCCAGTCCTCGGTGTTCCGTGTAGTCGGTGGTGTGGTCGGTGTTGCCGAAGTCGGTGGCGAGGATGGCGTGCGCGGCTTCGTGGAGGATGGTTTTGGCGTCCTGCAGTGGGCTGTTGGCCTGGTTGAGCATGATACGGCGTTCGGCGGCCTGCGTGTAGCCTTTGAGGCTGCCACGCATGGGTTCGTGTCCGATGGTCCAGCCTTTGGATTCGAGCCATCGGGTGGCGCGTGGCAGGATGTTCTGCCGGTCCTCGCCTTCGAGGTCGGCGGGTTGCAGTGGTTTGATGGCTTCGGCGTATTCGTCGTGCCGCGGGTCGTCGGGTTCGGTCTGGCTGATGTCGAATACGGAGACGATGGGAAACCATGCGCGGCGTTTCGCCTCGCCGGTCTCCTCATCGATGATGGGGTTGCCGTCCTCGTCCTTGAGGATGCGCGTGCTGTAGCCGAAGATGCGTATGGCCTTTTCCCCCTTGCGCACATGGCGGCCGTGTTCGGCCCACTGGCGGTATCCGGCCAACAGGCTGGCGTCCGGTTTCTGGCTCATGATGAGGATGACGTTGTTGACGCTGTATGTGTGGAAGCGGCTCATGTAGTCGAGCAGGCGGCGCCATGCGTCGGCGTCCTTGAGCTCCTTCACGTATGCGGTGACCTTGGTCTGGAGTTCGTTGGCGAGTTGTTCGCGCTCCTTGGCGGTGTTCCTCCGTGCCATGATGTGTGCCTCCCGTGTGGTTGGAAATGGTGTCCTGATTTTTCTTTTTGACCTTCTTCGGTCAGCGGACGCGTATCCCGCCAAAGCCGTGGTTCCGTCATAAGACGACGCTCCGGGCCGCCTGCGGCCCGTGTGCGTCGGCGTTGACGGGTTCCGGCGACGCGGGTATCGTCCTAGCCGCCGAAGAAGGTCATGGGAGGCCGGCGAGCCGTGCGAGCTCCTTCATCTGGCAGGGCTTGCCCGTCCTCCCGCACGCCGCATGCGGCGTGCGGGGACCGGTTCGGGTGCCGGGTTCGGCGGCATCGGAGTTTCCCAAGGGGCGGCGTGGGCCCCTTGGGCCGCGTGAGGAGAGCCATGCCACCCGCACCTCACGGGTGGTATGGCTCTCCTCACGCGGGCCGTCTGGTTGCGGTGGCTTGCCGGTAGCGGTCGATGGTCTGCCGGTCGCGTAGCATGATGGCGACTAGTTCGGGGTCTTCATGGTTCATACGTGGCGCGTGCTGTCGATGTCGGCTGCGGTTCCAGCTGGTGATGCGGGTGGCGTGCGTCAGGTTGGGGCGTCTCATGGTCGGCTACCATTTCTCCCCGTCCGGGAACACGGGCCATGCGATGGCGGTCTTGCATGTGTCGGTGGTGATGGTCAGGCGTTCGTAGTCGGGTTCATAGCTGTCGTCACTGTGCCGGTAGATGTCGCCTTCGCATTGGATGCCTTTTGCTTTGAGCCTGTCGCGCAGTTGGGTGATGTCATCGTGCCAGTCGTACCAGGTTTCCTCTCCCTCGGGTTCTATCTGGATGACGGCTTTGCATGCGGTCGGCCATCTGTCGGCGGGTTTGGTCTCCTTGGGGTCGGTGCTGACACGGGTGATGCCTTGTTCGGGGTCGAGCCATCCGCCTGTGATGTCTTGCAGTATGTGGGTGATGGTTTCGGCCAGCTGTTCGGCTGTCATGGTCGGGTGGCTGGTTCTGATGGTTCCGGTGTATGAGCTGCGGTATGACATTAGAGCTCCTTTTGCTGCGGTTTGATTGGTGGTTTGCCGGTCAGCGGCTGGCGTCCCTGTTCATGAGTTGTCTGAGGTCGTCGATGGCGTCGAGGCATCGCTGGCGGGTCTGGTCGGGTTTTTCGAGGTGTTCGCGCCGGTTGTATTGGTGCCATGTGATGAGGGCGATGAGGTGGCCGGTTTTCTGTCCGATGTCGTCGAGCATCTGTTCGATGCCTTGCGGGTTCCATTCCTTCCAGTGGGCTTCGGGTCCGCTGTCGGGTTCCGGTGGCGTGGCCGGCTCGTCGGGCGGTTCGATGCCGAGCAGGTCGTTGATTTCGTTGCACAGGGCGCAGGCGAGGCGTTGTTCGACGCTGCTGGCGGTGGCGTCGTAGGTTTCGCGGGCTTGAAGGTCGAGGGCTCCGAGGTCTTTGACGCTGAATGTGGTGAGGTATTCGGCGTTGTCCCTGTCTTGGTTGTAGGCGGTGGCTTCGGCGATGAGGCGGGCGCGTTCGATGGTCTCCTCGCGCAGCGAGTCGGCGCCGTCGCTGTTTCGGTATCCGGGTTCTCCGCTGTCGGGTTCCGTGTTGATTCCTATGAGTTCGCATATGGCCTGTGTGATGCTGGCGGCGGCTTCCGCTCTGAGCGGGTTCATGCCGTTGTCGCTGAGCGTGTTCCATGTGCGGTTTCGGATTTCCTCGGTGATTTTGTTCATTGGTTCTCTCCTTTGTGGTCAGTTGGCGTCGTGGGCGCTGTGGGCCTTGGCTCGTGCGCGGCGTTCTGCGCTGTCGTAGCTGCGTGGATGCAGGTAGTTGCGGATCGCCGTGGCGAGCATTGCGATGCATGAGCTTGCGGTGACGATGGCGAATAGCAGTAGGATTCCGAGCAGTTCGGCGAATTCCGGGCTGTTGAGGTATTCGGTGATGAGCTCGTTCATGGTGTGTCTCCTGTGGTGTAAAGCGATTTTGTTTTTTTGACCTTTTCGGTCAGCGAAGGCGTTACCGGCCGTCCGGGGTTCCGTCATAAGGCGACGCTCCGGATCCCCGCAGGGGTCCGCGTGCGTCGGCGTTGACGGGTTCCCGGACGGCCGGTAGTCTTCCAGCTGCCGAAAAGAGTCGAAAACATGGTTTTCGACGTCACAGCGCCGGCCACGCGAAGCGTCTGGCCGGCACCATTCGAGGGGACGGCGGAGCCCCGCGTGGCGCAGGCCCGTGGCGTGGCATCATCGGCCCATAGGGCCGGCCTCGCCACGGGCCGGAGACACACGGGCGCAGCACGGTTTCCCGCGGCCGGATGGCCGGCCCGCGCGCGGCGGCGTGGACCGCATGCCGCGCATGGCATCATGGGCCGTGGAACGGCCCGCCATGCACGGCGTGCGGAACATGCCACGGCCGCGCCTGCGGGCTCCTTTCCGACTCCTGGGCGGGGTCCGGCGGCTCCGGGGCCGGCGTCATGCCACCCATGCCTCACGGGTGGCATGACTCTTTGCGGTGGTGGCGTGGCGGGTCGGTTTCAGTAGCGGATTTCGATGCGGGCGGGGTTCTCGTCGTATCGGTCGCTGGGCGCTTGGGGCAGGATGTCGGCCTGGTCGCCGAGCGCGGCGGCGAGGTTGCGGTATTCCTCCGTGTAGTAGGTGGCGGTGTACATGTCGCGTGGGCCTTCGGCTATGAGGTCGCTGGTTTCCAGTGCGGCGGCGAACCGTTCGATGTCGGGCGGGTAGATGTCGGTTTGGAGGTCGTCGGATTGGTTCCAGACGGTGCCGGCGAGGATGCCGTCGCCGAGGCCTTCGATGGTGATGCTGACTGTCGTGCTCATGGTTTGTCCTTCTTGTCGTGGTTGTCGTTGGTCGTGCGGGTCATACGGTGCCTTGTTCGGTGGCTTCGGTGTAGAACACGTTTTCCGCGTGGCCGGTGTCGAACATGTGTGCGGTGGCGGTGGCGAGTTCGTGGGTTCCGCCGTTGTCGATATGTCGGATGATGTTGCTGATTGGCATGCCGTTCGCTTCGCACATGTAGGCGTCTTCGGCCCATGCGGGTTGGTCTTGGATGGCCTGCCGCCATTCGTGTTCGGTGACGTATCCCCATTCCCCTATCCGGTAGACGCCTTCGTATGGTTGGAATCCCTCGTATCGGGTGAGGTCGCGGAGCCGGTCGTCGATGACGGCGATGATGCGGGTGATTTCTTCGGCTTTCATGCTTGTTCTCCTTGCGGGGCCGCGGCCTTTTCTTTGGTCGCGGCCCTGTGGAGGTCTCTCAGTTCAGGTATGCGGGTCGGCGGTGCGTTTCGAGGGCTTGCAGGACTATGAGCGCCAGATTGGTTTCGGGGTCGATGGTGAGCGCCCCGAGCGCCAGTGCCCCGGCCGTGTCGTCTTCTCCGTTTATCCATGCGAGGTATGCGGCGACGGCGGTGGGTTGCGCCGACTGTTCCGTGTCCGCCGCGGCCGCGGTTTGTAGCATGATGGCGAACGCGTGGGCGAGGCGTTCGGTGTCGGGACGGTATGTCTTGTCCATGATGGTTCGGGTGAGGGTGGCGGTCATGCGTTGCCTGTTGGCTTTCGTGTGCGGGTTGATGGCCATTTGCAGTGCGTCGCCCGTGACTGTTTCGGGTTCGATGGCCTGTATGATGAGCGAGTCGCGGTATGGGAGCATCTCGCTCATGAGCGCGGCCATGACGGGGAGGTCTTCCTCGTTCATGGGCTTGTCGAAGTCGAGCGCGTAAGCCCATGCGTTCATGATGGGCAGGCCGATGTTCTCGATGGTCTTCCTGCGGCCTTTGGCCAGCAGGGATTCCTTGATTTCGCGGGTGGCGGCGGCGCTGGTTCGTGTGATTGTCGCGGTGGTCATGGTGTGTCTCCTGTGGTGTAAAGCGATTTTGTTTTTTTGACCTTTTCGGTCAGCGAAGGCGTTACCGGCCGTCCGGGGTTCCGTCATAAGGCGACGCTCCGGATCCCCGCAGGGGTCCGCGTGCGTCGGCGTTGACGGGTTCCCGGACGGCCGGTAGTCTTCCAGCTGCCGAAAAGAGTCGAAAACATGGTTTTCGACGTCACAGCGCCGGCCACGCGAAGCGTCTGGCCGGCACCATTCGAGGGGACGGCGGAGCCCCGCGTGGCGCAGGCCCGTGGCGTGGCATCATCGGCCCATAGGGCCGGCCTCGCCACGGGCCGGAGACACACGGGCGCAGCACGGTTTCCCGCGGCCGGATGGCCGGCCCGCGCGCGGCGGCGTGGACCGCATGCCGCGCATGGCATCATGGGCCGTGGAACGGCCCGCCATGCACGGCGTGCGGAACATGCCACGGCCGCGCCTGCGGGCTCCTTTTCGACTCCTGGGCGGGGTCCGGCGGCTCCGGGGCCGGCGTCATGCCACCCGCACCTCACGGGTGGCATGACTCTTGCTCACGGTCGGCGGATGGCGTGGCGTGGCGTGTAGTCGAGGCTGTCGGTGTCGTCGGGCGGTGTGATGCCGTTTTCCTCTATGGCTTGTTGGTATCCGGCTTCGAAGCCTTCCTCCCATTCGCCTGTTCCGTACATGTCGGCCATGTTGTATTCGTAGAGGTCGAGCCAGTAGGTGTTGCTGACGTTGATGGTGCCGCTCATGCCGTCTATGGTCGTGTGGCGGTTGGTGAGCCATTGGATTTTCCCGGTTTCGTCGATGAGCGCGAACTGGCCTTGGGTTCCGTCCGCGAGGTTCGCTTTGCCTTCCTGCCATGCTTCGATGGCGTTGCGGCTGTCGCACGCGTGGGGGCCGTTCGCGAACATGCGGGCGATGCCGTTGTGGGCGATGTATCCGTTTTGGCCGTCTGGTTTCCGGTATTGGAAGGGGTGGGTGTTGGCGGTGCTTATCCTGCCGTGGGTGGCGGCGCGGAAGTGGAGTAGGAACGGGTGCTGTTCGAGCTGGTTCCAGTGCTGGAATATGTAGGCGAGGGTCTGCCGGTTGTCGGGGTTGCGGTAGCGGTGGAGTCGTTGGCCGTCGTGCCATGCGATTCCGGCCCCGTCCGGGTTCGTGCCGCTCATGAGGATTATCTGAAGCGGGTCGGGCATGGTTCCCGCTTCGCTGGTGGCTATCACGCACATGGTGGGTGTCCTTTCCGTTTCAGAAGCCGAGGGTTTTCCGGGCTTTGTAATCGCGCAGTCGTTGCTCGAGGCCGGGGCGTTCGCGTTCGACGGCGGCGTCGAACATGGTTCGGCTGGTGGCGGTGATGTCGAGGGTCTTGAGGCTTCCTTTGGGGTGGTGTTGGAAGAATCGCCACATGGAGTGGGCCCATGTGACGGCCTGTGCGAGCTGGTCGGCGCTGTCGGCGTTCCATGCGCCGAAGGTGCGTAGTTCGATGGTGTTCGTATGGTCGTCGTTGACGGCGGTGGCTTTGCCGTGGTAGCGGAGGTGGGTGAGCTGGCACCAGCGGTTTTCCGTGGCGTGCCTCATGTTGAGCCGGCCGGTCATGGCGGGGGTGAGTCCGGCCAGCGCCCAGTACCATCGGCCCGCGGTCTGCCGCGGGGTTCGGCTGATGTGCATGTGGCCTCCGGCGTTGCCTTCGGGTACGTGGATTTCCTTGATGAGCGCGGCGATGTCGTCGAGGTCTCGCATGGTCATGGGGTGGGTCTGGTATTCGCGGGAGCCGGTGTTGTGGAGGCTTCCGTCTTGGCTCCATCCGGCGATGAGTTCATGGTTTTCCATGCGTTCGCGGTCGTGTTCGCCGTCGATTTCGATTTCGAGTCCGAATGTGAAGGGGTTCCTGACGGTTTTGCCTTCGTAGGGGTCACGATATGCGGCTTCCCTAGTGGAGCATCCGTGTTCGTCTATGCATGTGCCGCAGTAGTTCTCCTCGCATTCGTCGCACCATGTGCAGCATTCATCGCACAGGATTGCGCCGCACTGGCTGCAGGCGCATGAGCAGTCATCGCATAGTTCGTCCTCGCATTGCTCGCACCGGTAGACGTGGTTTTCGCATAGCGTGCGATGGCATTCCTCGCATTCGTGTTTGCAGTCGTCGCACAGGCGGGCCGTGCACCTCCCGTCGTCGCATTCGCTCTTGCATGAGTCGCATATGATGTTTCCGCAGTCGCATTCGTCGCAGCAGTCGGCGCATATGGTGCTTTCGCATCGTGCGCACAGGTGCTGGTCGGCCTCCGTGATGATGGGTTGGTCGCAGTTCTCGCACAGGGTTTCGGGTATGGCTTCGCCTTGCGTCCGTGTGTTGTCGTCCATGTGTCACGCTCCTATGTCATGCCTTTGTTTTCCGGACGGCTCTATTTCGCAGGCGGAGCCGTTGTGTTTCGCAAGCCGCGTGGCTGTCGGCATGGGGTGTATGATGCCCGCCGCAGGCGGGTGTCATCCCTTGCCGGCGGACGCGCGAACGCTTGCGACTCACCGGCTCCGCCTGCAAAATCGAGCCGGCCGGAACCCCTCCGCGATCCGCATCCTTTTCCTTGTGGGTTGCTTGCGTCCGTCGACCCGTATGGGTCGCGGCGCGGTGTATGGCATCCGCCGCAGGCGGATCCCGTTTCCGCGGGGCATGGCCCCGCGTGGCGGATGCCGGGCGCGTAGCGGGCGGCCGTAGCTTTTTTCGCGCGTGTTCCGGGGGGATGGTCGTGCAGGGGTTGTTTTCGTTCGACGTCGTCGGTGATGCGCCCGTGCAAGAAATGCGGGTTTCCTCTTTGATGTGATATTATTTCCCTATAGAGGAAATAATGGACGTGTTGACCTGAAGGAGGATGTCATGGCCGTTCGTTTGTCGGATACGAGGTCGAAGGCGGATTTCCGTATGCTGCGGGACATGTTGGACCTGCCGCAGTCGTGGGTGGCGGCGCGTATCGGGGTGACGCCGCGCACGGTGCGCAACTGGGAGGATCCGGGCGAGTTCTATCCGCCGTCGCGCGAGGCCTGGGATCTGGTCGAGGGTGTGTGGCGGGAGGCCGACGCAAAGGCCACGGCCCTGGTGGAGATAGCCTCGCAGGCGGCTTCGGCGGCGCGCGATCGTGGCGTGGAGCCGGCGCCGCTGATGCTTTCGTATTGGCGGGACGCGGGCCAGTGGCGTGACGCGCATCCGGACGCGCGTGACGCCGGCGCGTGGCGTGCGGAGAACGCGGCGACCAGGCTGGCCGCGGACCGTCTGCACGCGTTGGGCCTGCCGGTGACGATCATGTTCGCCGAGACCAGGCCGTGAAGCGAGGAGGGAATCCGATGGCGGCTTATGATTGGCGTCCGTGGATGGATCGGGCGGTGCGTTCCGGCGTGACGGACGGCGTGGAATGGCGGATCGTGGCCAACGACGTGTTCTTCGCATGGCAGGGGTACGCGCATATTCCGGATGGTCATGTATGGCGGAATCTGATCGCCGACGATCTGGATCCGCTGGCCCATGTGTATGGCGGCGTCACCTACGGGCCGGATGAGCGGGGTTGGATCGGGTTCGACACGCTGCAGGGCAACGGCAGCATGATCGCCCTGGACGGCGAGGATCTTGACGAACGGCGGCGTGCCCTGTGCGCGATGATGGGCTGGCCGTATGTGGAACCGCACAAGTGGACGCGCGACGAGGTGGAGGCGGAGACCCGGCGCATGGCGACATGCATCGCGGCCAACGACAGCCGCCCATGAGATGCGGCCGCACGTCGGGCGGTCCCCCCGGGTCAGGCGTCAACGAGGGGATTGATGTCGCCGAGGGTGCTGGGGTCGAAGGTGAGCAGGTCGTAGTTGGTCTGGAGGTTGGCCCAGAAGTCGGCGGTGGTGCCGAGCGCCTTGCCGAGCCGCCATGCCACAGGCGTGGTGATGCGGCGTTTGCCGTTGACGATCTCCCCGATGGCGGTCTCGCTCACGCCGATGGTTTTGGCCAGCCGGTAACGGCTGATGCCGAGCGGCTGGAGGAATTCCTCGTCCAGGATCTTGCCGGGGGTGCTGTAGAGATTATTTGTGGTAGTCGTCGAAGTGGACATCGGTTGCCTCCTTGTTGGCGTCGTCCCATTCGAACACGAGCCGCCATTGCTGGTTGACCCGGATGCTCCAGTGGCCTTTCAATGGTTCGAGCCGGTTTCCGGGCGGTACTTTGAGGTCGTGCAGTTCGTGGGCGGCCATCATGATTTGGCTGCTGGCTCGTCGGGGTCGAGGAGTGTTTCGGCGGGCAGTTCGAGCGCCGCGGCGACGTCGAGTATGAATCTGCTGCGTTTGCGGCCGATTGGCCAGCGGCCTTGTTCGACGCCGCCGATGTTCTGCACGGTCTGTCCGCTTCTTACGGATAGTTCGGCCTGGCTGAGACCCTTGGCGCGGCGGTGCCATTCGAGGCGGGTGCGTGTCCATGATGCGGGCGGATCGGACGTGGGATGGTGGTTTTCGGGTCGGCCGGCGAGCCGTTCCATGCTCGCGCCGAGCGCCTTGGAGACCTTGTGGAGGATGCCGGCGGCGAGGTTGTTGGCGTTGCGGGTGCCGTCGTCGTATTTCCTGAGGCTGAGTTCGGACACGCCGGCGTGTTCGGCGAGCTGGTGCACGCTCCATCCGTGTTCGAGTCGGAGCGTGCGGATCATGGTGGCGTTCTCCTCCCCCGCCGTCGGTGGCGTTCCGCCGGTGAGTCGTGCGGGGTTGACGTGCAGGGTGCTGGCCCAGCGGCGCGCGGCGTCCTGCGGCAGCTCCCGTGTGGAGGCCCGTCCGTGTTCGATGGCCTGGATGGTCGCCGTTTCGAGGCCTGTGATCCGGGCGAGGCCTTCGATGGTGATGCCCTCGCCGCGTCGGGATGCTCGTAGCTGGCTGCCGGTGATGGGTATGGTGGTCATTCTTCCGCTCATCGCGCATCCTCCTTGGAGTGTTCGTATATTCCTGCCAGGGTTCCGGTGGTGAGTTCGTTGAACCGGTGGCGTTCGATGGCCTGGATGGCTTCCATCTTCTCGAACAGGTCGGTGAGCGTCCGCTCGTCGGTTCCCCTGAGTGAACCGAATCCTTCGATCTGGTCGAGTCCCTGTCGTCGGATTCGTTGGCTGTCGCGGCCGGCGAGGCCGGCCGCGAGCACGTCGGCGCCGACCCCGTGGCCGATGTTCTCCTCGATGTGTCTCAGGTAGGCGATGATGATGCCGATCTCGTTTTTCCCGGGGTCTCCCGAGGTTTTGCTCGCGGGTGCGCGCATGGCCGTCCCGGCGTTCCGGCTGCAGGTCATGGCCCGGCCCCGTTCGATGACGTTCCGTGCAGGGCGTGCGGCCGGACGGCGCGTGCGCCTGTATCGGTCCGCGATCGTTTCCCTGGGGTGTCGGCCGAGGCAGTTGGAGCATGCGCCGCAGTTGGCGCGTCTGGTGCCTTCGGGGTCGAACATGGTGAGGATCGTGCGTTTGAGGCATTCGCGGGTCTCGCAGTATTCGCTCATGTCGTCGAGCCGGCGCATGGCCTGGCGGGATGCCTCGATGCGGTAGGGGTCGCCTGATTCCTCGGCCCTGTTCATGGCCTCGCGGGTGATCTTGCGCAGCCAGGGCCAGTCGCCCTCGCTCCAGTAGAGTACCGCCTTGGCGGGTCTGCCGTCGCGGCCGGCTCGGCCGGCCTCCTGCCAGTAGGCTTCGAGGCTTTTGCATGGCCCGTCGTTGAGCACCCATCTGACGTCGGGTTTGTCCACGCCCATGCCGAATGCGCTGGTGGCGCAGATCACGCGGGGCGAGCCGGCGAGGAAACCGTCCTGGATGCGGCGTTTGTCCTCGTCCTTCATTTCCGCGTGGAAGGCGGCGGCGTCGATGCCTTCGTCCCGGAGCATGGCGGCGAGGTCCTCGACGCCTTTCCTGCTTTCCTTGTAGATGATGCCGCTGCCGGGGTGTTCGCGCGCCCAGTCGGCCATGTCGCGGCGTCGTTCGCGTGGTTTGGCCTTGACGACGGCGAGGGTGAGGTTGGGCCGGTCGGCGGCGGTGGCGATGCGCAGCGGGTCGTTCAGTCGGAGGAGTCTGCAGATCTCATCGGCCTGGCGACGGCTTGCGGTGGCGGTCAGCGCCATGACCGTGGGGCGTTGCGGCAGCGAGTCGATGAACTCGCCGATGCGCAGGTATGCGGGGCGGAAGTCGCCGCCCCAGTGGAGCACGCAGTGGGCTTCGTCCACGGCGAGCAGGTCCGGTTGCATGCCCCGTATGAAGGATCGGAAGTCGGGGGTGTCGAGGCGTTCCGGCGCGACGTAGAGGATGCGCAGGCCACCGGCTTCGGCCTTGGCGTACACGTCCAGCCGTTCCTTTTCCGTCAATCCGGAGTCGATGAGCGCGGAGGGGATCCCCTTCGCCTCAAGGTGCTGCACCTGGTCCCGCATGAGCGCGCGCAGTGGCGTCACCACGAGGGTGAACGTCCCCGGTCTGGCCGCGGGCAGCTGGTAGCAGACGCTCTTGCCTCCGCCTGTGGGCATGACGGCCATGACGTCCCGTCCCTCCACCGCGGCTTCGACGGTCTCGCGCTGCCCCGGCCGGAACGCGTCGAACCCGAAGATCCTGCGCAGCGCCGCCAACGCGAATGCGGTCTCCGCCATATGGCTTCCTTCCTCCCATGAATCTGTTTTATACCCCCAAGTATAGCATGATGGTTGTATTTTATCGGTGTTGCACGCCGGTCGGCACGGGTGTGCATGTGAGGAGGTGCATGATGTTCCATCCCGACGAATTCGGATACGATATGAGGCCTCCGGATCTCATGGAGCGCTGGGACCGTGATCAGGAGGAGTCCGCCGGGGAGCCCGGGCCGAGGATTCCCGTGACGTCGAGGATCCGCCGCGTCGCCCAGCCTGATGGCGGATGGCTTCCCCCGGCGTCGTTCGACCGGGAACGGCTTGGGGATCCGTTCCGCTTGCATGCGCGGGAGAACGTCCCTCCCGATGTCGTGGGTCTTGCCGTGGATTATCTGTCGCGCCTTTGCCGGGGCTCTTCGGCGCGTGCGGCCTTCCGCATTCCCCTGACGGGGGCGTCGCTGGTCGGCATGGCCGATGAGGCGGAACGGTTGCTGTCCGCGATAGACGGACTTTCCGACCGTTCCGTCGCCGCCGCGATCATGCTCTGCGGTTACGACGCGGCCTCGCGCCGCGGCCCCTCCCGTTGGCTTCCCGGGCGCGTGTCATGCCCCGATTCCGCCACGGTCTCCAACGTGCGGCGAATGGTGGGACGTACGCTGCGTTTCATGGATCTCGTGGGGCCGGTCATATGGGAGGGGTTCACGTTCGAAGGCGGTTATACGGATCTGGTCACGGACGGGGACGGCGACCTGCTCGCCGGCGACGGCCTATGGGACCTGAAGGTGAGCCGTTGGCCGCCCAATCCGGTGTACACGCTGCAATTGCTCGTCTACTGGCGCATGGGGCTGCATTCCGTTCATCCCGAGTACGAATCGGTCAGGAGGCTAGGCCTCTTCAATCCCCGTTCCGACACCATGTGGGCCATCCCCGTTTCCGGGATCCCGGCGGAGGTCATCGACGCCGTCGAACATGACGTCATCGGATATTCCGGCCGACCGTCCGCCGTGTACGCGCCCCATCCCGAGACGCGGTCTCGAGCGGACATCATGTCCCCGTGAGCCCTACTCCCATAAGGGTTTTCGCGACACTCCGACCGTATGCGCCGATCATTTCGGACCGCTACGGTGAATGATATGGAATCATCAAACGAAACGAACAACGGATTCATCGAATGCCCGGAGTGCGGCAGGACCTACTCGTTGGGGTCCATCTACATGCACGGGTATACGGAGCACGGCATGCGCATGCGCGAGTGGACGAAGCTCGGGATGCGCCTGGTGGCTTGTCCGATATGCCACCGGCATTGTTCCATGAGCGTCATCGGCGGCCACATGAGAAGATCGCATCCCGACCTGTTCGAGGATGCCGTGCCGCCCGCGACGATCGTCACCTATCTCGGCTTGAAATCCTGTTCGCGCTGCCTGAAACCGTTGGAACGCGTCTACGACCGCACCCCGTATTGCGAGATGCGCTGCCCGGAGTGCGGCGAATGGTGGCCGCTCAACCGGTGCCGGCTGGGTTCCGATGCCATGCCGATGAAGGACGACTGCTGGCTGTGGGGCGACACGTTGGACGCGTATGGAGAGTACTGCACGGCGCGCGAGGACGCGGAGGCGCTGACCGCCACCCTGGAGCAGCTTGGATATAGGGACACCGCGGATTGTCGGGAACGGGTTCGAGGCATCGACTCCGAACTGGAGAACGCCTGCCTGGAAGAACAGTTCAATGATGCGGCGGAGGAGCTGGAAGGACTGCGTGAAGCCATGCTCGACATGCTGACCTCGCTGGCCCTCCGCACCCCACGCCGACCGTATCATCCATCCGCACGGAAGCCGGCCGCACGGAAGCCGGCCGCACGGGAGCGCGACCGGATGAGGATCAGGTGAAACGCACACGGTCACAGACGTTCACAGACAGTCATCACACGTTCATCACACGGTCGCTCACGTTCACCACACGGTCACAGACAGTCATGTGACCGTGTGGTGAACGTGTGACGGAAGGTTTCATCATCGTTGATGAACCCGGAAAAGGATTGGCTCTGGCAAAGCTGGTTTAACAGAGCCAAAGGATTTCGCGGGAGCCGGGCCCTGCTTCTGCAGGGTGTCTCCGGCTCCGACTTCCAACGCAACCGCGGAAGCGCCGACTGCGTTGATTATAGGCGGCGGCCACTACCTCCACCTCGTCATCGGGCTTCGAGCCGGGCGTTGACGCCGTATTCGTCCTGGGCGTCGTCGATGGCGGCGGTGGCGGCGATGTTCCACAGGATGTGCGGCCAGCCTCGCATGTCGGGCCAGTCCCGCCAGAACGCCTCGTCCGACGTGTAGCCGGTGACGGTGACGTCCGGTTCGCCGCGCACGGCGCTGGAATGCTCGATCAGCCCTCCGATCCGGTCGCACATGAGGTCGGTCTCCTCCTCGATCAGGTCGAGGATCTCGGGCAGGGCGGCTTGCATGTGGTCGGGTATGCCGCGGCTTCCCTCCCAGCTGGCTATCGTGTTCTGTTTCACGGCCGGCCTTGGGGTTCCGTCGGGCATGGGGCTGACGAGCGCGATGCAGCGGCCCAGCTCCTCCTGGCTCAGGCCGAGCCGTCTGCGCCGTGCGGCCAGTTCCAGTGGGGTCATGGCCATTCCTCCTCGTTCATGTCGTCGAACCGTTGCAGTTCGGCCGATTCCTCCTCCCGCAGGAGTCTTGCGAGTCCGGCGGCTCCTTCCCGGTCGAGGATCGCGGCGATGGAGTCGGTCCGGTAGTCGAATCCCTGGAGTTCGTAGGCGGGTTCCGCCCAGTCGGGGAATTGGTCGAACACATGTCGCCAGTTCGCCTCCACGATCGCACCGCCTTTGGCGGTCTGGAACGGGGTCGGGCGTGATGGGATGCCTTGGGGGATGTCGCGCGGGGAGACGGTGAGCTCCTTGATCTGCTTGTCCGCGGCGGCGAGGACGCGTTCGATTTCGATGGTGTCGGTCATGATGGGGTTCCTTTCAAAAGGTGCGGGCTTGGCTTCATACCTTCCCGTATGCGATGGTTTTATCACATTCGGCCGGTGGGGCAAGGATGAGGGACTTCAAGGCCGTGGGGGTGTCCATGCGATATACGCATGGACACCCCCACGATCTCGTTTTCCCGTTATTGTTCCTGTCGCGAGTCCTCGGCGTTCGAATCGTTCCTCTCGTTGACTCCCACGAGCACGGGAGCGGGTTGCACCAGTCGTCCCGCGGCTTCCGCGAGCATGCGGTGGGCTTGCGCGACTGTGTTTGCGGCTTCGTTCTCACGTCGGTCGGCGGCTTCGCAACGGGCTTTGGAATCGGAGTCAAGCCGTTCGGCCTTGGCTTTCGCGGCGTCGAGCACGGCGTCGGCCCTGGCTCGGGCCTCGGCCATCATCTGGTCGGCCTTGCTTCGGCTTTCCTCGACCCGCCTGTCGGCTTCCTGGTCGATGTGCTGCTTGCGTTCCACTGCCTCTGCTATGTCGTTTTCGGCCTTGGTGCGGGCTTCCTCGAGCATGGTCTCCTTGTTCCGGTTCGCCTTGTCGAGGATGTCGGTCGCCTGCTTGCGCGCGGCCTCGAGTATGGTCTTGCGTTCCCCTTTGGCGCTGTTGACCATTTCCTGCATGTTGACGCCGACGCGTTCGTAGGGGTTCTCCGCCGCGTATTTCAGCGTCTTGTTCTCTTCGGTGAGTGCCGCGATCCTTTGGTTGAGTCTTCCGTTCTCGCTTTGGCGCTCGTATATTTCCTTTTTGAGTTGGATCACGCGCTGTTTTTCCAGGTCGAGCTGGGTGCGTAATTGGGATACGAGTTGTTCGACCGTTTCCGTTCGGTATCCTCCGAAGCTGGCTTTGGGCAGGTCGAGCGGCGGGGCCGCCTGTCTTGAGTATTCCTTGAGGGGTTGCAGCAGTTGGGTTTCCTCCCCCTCGTTTCGCGTGTTCGAGTCGGTCACGTTTTCCCTTTCCTTGTTGCGGGTGGAGGCGGGTGGGGAATGTCCCGTCATCGCGCATGGGCGCGGTGACGGTGGCAGTCGGGCATTCCCCGAGGGATTCCCGCCGTCTAAACGGTCCACGTCTCGTTCTCCCGATATTCAGGAGGATTCGCAAGGGTCCTGAGACTTTACTTCCGATGGTCGCGGGTGATGACCACCACCCAGCCGAACAACGGGAACACCCGGTATTCGCCTGACGCGGTCAACGCGTCCGCCAGTTTCACGGCCTCGGGGCGCACACTCGGCTTTTTCGTCTCCTCGTCCCAGCCGACCGGGATCACCGCCTTCTTCAACAGCCCGTAGTGGGCTTTCTTCCACGCCCAGCTGACCAGCGCGCCGAACAGGTTCGCCAACAGGTACAGGAGAAGTATGGCGAGTAGGATGGCGAACGGGGTGACGACCCCGAGCCAATAATCATTCATCATCGTTCCCCGCATCCCGGACCGTCCCATCAGCCGCGAAAGGGCCGACCAGCTCCTTGAGCCGGGCTTTCAACCGGCTGATGGCTTCCTTCGTCTCCGTATGCCGTCGGCCCGCCGCCACGCACTGCTCCATGAGCTTCAATTCCTCGTCCCGATCCTTCACGCCTTTCAACAGCCGGGTGTGCGCGGTCCGGTAGGCTTCCCCGGTCTCAAGCAGACTGATGCGCGCTTCCGTGAGCTCGTGTTCGATGAGCCGGCGTTCCAACGCCCGCCGTTCCACTTCGGTGATCTCCACGTGCTGGCTGGAGGCGATCCGGGCGGCCAATAGTTCGCAGTCCTCGGCGCGGCCGATCATCGTCTCCTCCAAATCACCGATCGCGTCCATGAGGTTCCAGTCCTGCGCCAGATTCTCGTCAGGGTCGGGCGGCTCGAATGGGATGAGGCCCGTCTCCAGTCCGATTTCCTCCAGCAGGCGGTCGAAACGGTTGATCTCCGTGGAGCGCAGGTTCATCAACCGTTGGTAGAGGGTGCGGGACAGGCGGGCGTATTCGCGCAGCAGGGGGATGAGCTGGGCGCGCGCCTGTTCGCCCGTCATAAATCGTTCCGACATGATTTTGTCGAGTTCGCGCAGCGTGCGGGTTTCCGGATCCTCCTGCGGCAGGCCCTCCAGGTCAAGCGTCATGATCTCTCCCCGCACAATGGCCGTTCCCCGTTGATGATGGCGATGGCCTCCGTCTCCGTCCGCTCGTACCGGTAGATACGGATCTGGTTGCGGGTACGATACAGTACGCAGTTTTCATTCTCGCAGGAGAACACCCAGCTGCCGGGAGTGGGTGTCGGCTTCGAACGTCCGAGCATGCGGCTCCCGCAGAACGGGCATGCGCGCAGGCCGGGTATCGGTTTCGGTGTTGTTGTGAACAGTGTCATTTCCTCGCCTCCAATAGTCGTCCGTCCGGCCCGGCCAATCCGACCTTGTTCCCGTCTACGAGGATCACACCTTGAACAAACCGGTTCCCGCCCATCCAACTCGCGTGCGTCCGGTCATCGGGAAGCCCATACGCAGGACAGCCGGAGTCGCATTTCAGGTTCGTGATGCCGAACGTCCGCTCCGTCTGCACGGTGAACGTGACAGTCGAATCACGGATCGTATTGGCATCCACCCACACTTTCACACCGTTGAACATGGAGACGGCACAAGCCAGGATGAGACATACGCCAAGGATTTTCGGAACGATGGTCATGACCTTCCGGAGCGATGAATCCAGCTTTCCCGTAGGAAATTCCTCAATAATCATCATGCCGCCGACCACAGCAAACGCCGATCCGAGTACAAACGACAACAACGCCACGGACAGTATGCCATCCGATGACGGGCCGAGTGATTTCAGCCAATCCGAATAATCAATCATTGTTTCACACCCCTCCGTTCGCAAGCAGATTCCATACCGCGTTTCGACACTCGTCCAAATCACCGGTTTTGAACGCCGTCCAGAACGATTGCTCGACTCCCTCGGTTTGTCGGATGAGCTCGTCCAAGATGAGCATCTGACTGCGGGTGAGGCTCACGGTTTCACGGCGGCGGATCGCATGCAGCAGATACCAGTCGGCCTTCCGTAAATCCTCCACCGGACTGGATTTCGACCGGTATCGCCACACGTATTTGACCGCGTTACCCAAACTGAACGACAGGTCGTCGGCCAGGTCGATGCATTCCAGTCCGGGATGACTGTCCGCGTAATATGCGGGATGGTCCATCGGGCTCATGGCCGGAACCTTTCCCCGTTCTCGGGGGTGAACGCGAGGATGCTTTCCTCACAGTCGTCCAATTCGACGGTGACGTGTCGTCCGTCCAGACAGCGGAGCGCGGCGCCCTCCGGCAGGTTGAACGCCTTCAGGAGCATGGGGAGCCGCAACGGGTTGATATCGTCCACCATGAGGGTCGTATCCTTCACGTCGAAGCCGATGATGATGCGAGGCCGACGGATACCGGGCTCCCAGTACAGGTCCGCGTGATGGATGGTCGCGGGCATGGTGATCGGTCCGGTCACTGTTCCTCCTTCAGGTCGAACTTGGGGCAGCCGGTGCGGTTCACGCCGTCGTGTTCGATGATGCGGTGCAACGCGTGGGACAGGCCTGTGACGTAGCCGTCGTTCCAATCGTCTTTGATGCCATGCTTGTGGGCTTTCACGATTTCCTCGTGGATGATGGTCTGTGGATCGTTCATCTTATTCTCCTGTCCTTGTCGCTGTCCCGTTCGCAGCATTTGAAGATGTGGCCGCATGCGCACTTCCAGCGGAGATACCAGAGGATCATGCCAGTGGGTTCCAATACGCGCGGCGCGCATCCATCGTTCGTCCACGCATCCTTTCTCGCGCAGTCCGGACAGGTGCCATTCGGTTCCGGCTGCCATTCATCCAGCCGGTCGGGTGCACCGGTCGGCTTGTGCCTCAGAGCGTAGTCGAACCGGCTGTACGGCAGGTCAATCAGATAGTCCGCCAACGCGTCCGGAGGGGCGTCGGGGACCCGGCATCGAATGGACTCGACGGAATTCCATTGGCGTTCCGGCGGCAGGCTGCTCGCCTTGTAGTGGTTGCCGGAGACGGCGAACACGATGTCTCCCGAACGCACTTCCTCCACATTCTCGATCCCCCAATACCTGGTTTCGTCCAATCGGATCATGGTTCTCTCTTTCGTTTCCTTGCTTCGTATGCGTCGTGGAGGGCGCATGCGGCGAGTTCGATGTGCGCGGAGGCTCTTTTCAGCATGTTCCGTTCGTCGGGGTTTCCTTCCCGGTATGTGTCGACGGTTCCTCTGTGGATGGCGAGTTCCGCTATGCGTAGGGTGTAGGTCATGGCGGAATAGGGTTTTCCTTTGTATTCGTTTTCGTATCGGCTCATTTGTTTGAGCATGTCGAGGAGCTGCCGCCATGCGGATTCGTAGAGCATGTAGGTGGTGTCGTCCGCGGTGATCTCCAGCACGGGTTCCAGGCCGGTCGGGTTCGTGACGATTTTGAAGGCCAGTTCGCTTTCCCCGTGTTCCCCGTATTCGAATCCGAGTTGGTTTTTGTCTGGCTTTGTCAGAACGGCCATTGGATGAATCCTTCCATGAGGAATATGGGTATGAGGAGGATGAGCAGGGCGAGGCTGGCCTTCATGCATCGTTCGTAGAAGCGGAGCTCGTATCCGTCCCGGCTTCGCAGCGTGAGTATGGCGAACATGAGCGTCATGGAGAGCAGCCATATGATGACGCCCCACGCGATTGGATGGACGTTCATGGTTCAGCCGAACACCAGGAGCGTGATTCTGCCGAATCCCATGTCCATGCCGGTGACGAGCAGCATGAGGATGCCCACGAATGCGAACACTGCGGCGCTCCATCCGGAGAGCTGTCTGGCTGTGGGGGTGACGGTCTTGGCCAGTTCCGAAACGGTTTGCGTGATATAGGTTCCGATGGTTCGGAATGGTTTCGTGGATTGTCTGCTTTTTCCGCTGGTTCGTGTCTTCGCGTGGCGGGCGTTCATTGTTTCTCCTTTTTCCTGTGATTGCCGACCGGGGTGCTGTGGTTCCAGTAGAGGTATCCCGCGAGGCTGTCGATGTCCTCGTCCCTGCATGTGGTGTTCCATAGCCATTCGGCCAGTCCCTGTCGGAGTTGTTCGTAGGTCGTTCTTCTTGGCGGCAGGCCGGTGGGCTGGGTCTGGTTGAGTATGGCGTAGACGGTGCCGAGGCTTACCTGCATGGTTTCCGCGGCCTGTCGTGGGGTGGACCCTTGTTCGAGGAGTCGTCGTATTCGTTCTCTGGCGTCGTCCGTCATGCCGTGCTTTCCTGGTGGTCGTCGGTGGAGCCGCAGGCCGGGTATGATCCGGCGACCTGCCGCTTACGAGGCGGCCGCTCTGCCAGCTGAGCTACTGCGGCGTTCCGATCCTTTTGCGCGCTCATCCCGGATCGGAGGGATGCGCCTATTGTGTTCGGTGGTGCGCTTCGCGGCCGCATGGGTGCGGTCGCGCGTGCCCGTGGCCGGAGTCGGACCGGCTGCACCCGGTTTAGGAGACCGGCGCTCTATCCGTTGAGCTACGCGGGCTTACGGCCTGGGGGCCGTGCCGTGAGCGGCATACGGGTGTCGGACCCGTGTTCCGGGCTTGGGAAGCCCGTATCCTGCCGTTGGATGAATGCCGCGTGCCTTCCCGTTTCGTGTGCGCGGGCCGGAAGGCGTTGCCCGTTTGGTGAACCATCGAACTGTCTTGTCGCACGCTTGCGATGCCGCGGGTGCGGTGTCGCCGTGCCCGCGGCCAGGTTCGAACTGGCGGCTTCCGGTTCCGGGGACCGGCGCTCTTTCCTCTGAGCTACGTGGGCGTTGCCGTGCGTCCGGGTTTCCCGTCGCACGGCCGGATGCTCCTGTTTGCGCGCGTGGCCCGGAGCATGCCACCGTATTGTCTCGGTTGCGCTTCCATACGGCCCGCTGCCGTATGGCGTGGAAGGACGGCAGAGAGATCGCTCTTTCTTGTTCTTCCGGTTGGTTCACCCTTTCGTTCTCCGATAATGGGCGTCCCGCGCGCCGTCGTCACGATCCGTTCCGGTGTGGCGCTGGTGTCGGAGGGTGTCGTCCCGGTTCGGTTCCTCCTTGCGTTCGAGCATGGTCAGGTATGGTTCATTGAATTCCATGAGCCTGGCGATGCCGCCGTATGGGCCGTAGGTCGCTATGGCGGGTTCGACGGGGTGGAGTATGCCGGCGCGTTGCGCTTCGAGGATCGGGTAGGTGTGGTTCGGGTCGGCCCAGAAGCGGCCTGCGGGTGGCGTCGCGCCGTCGAGTTCGAGGGAGACGGCGACGAGATCGCCGTCCGGTTTTTCGAGGATGACACCGGTGCCGCCGTTGGGGTGGTGTCCCACGAGGATGGTCCATCGTTCGAGGCTCCCGCGTTCCCCTCCTCGTGACGGGTCGTTGTGCCATGACTGGCCCCTCGTCCTCAGCAGGTGTCGTCTCATGCCTTCGAACATTCCGGGGCGGATGCGGTGGAGCACCCATTGGTCGATCGTGAACCGTGCGGGTCTTCCGTGGATGAGTATCGGTTCCGCATCCTTCACGGGTCCCATCATCGTTTCGGCCTGATCGCCATGACGATACATGCCGCGAGGAGGGCCAGGACGATGATGCCGGTGATGAGCCATATCCATCCGAGGTCCGGCATGGCCATGCATTCGACGGCGAGGAGCAGGAGGATTCCCAGGCATGCGACGGCGAGGATGATGGCCTTGAGCCTGTTCTCGTTCATGCATCCTCCTCGTCGTTCGCGTCGTTCCAGTATTGGGGTTCGAACCAGTGGCTGAATCTCAGGTCGCCGGTGCCGTTGTCGTATCCGGAGCCGAGCATGGTTTCGTCCTGGCGTGGATCGTAGAGGAGGTCCACGTCGAGGTCGCCGAGCCATTCCTCGAGCCATTCCTCGAGGCTTTCGGGGTCTTCGCCGGCGTCCTGTTCGATGTCGCGGATGGCGGCGCGGATGAGTATCTCCTCGATGACGCTGTGTGCCTGGTGGTCCGCCTGGGGGTTGTTGAGCCGGTCGCGCAGCCGGATGAGGACGCCGAGCATCCTGTAGGCGAAGTCGCGGTCGTAGCGGTCCGCGTACCGGTCGGGGAGGATGTCGAGCAGGGGGCTGTCCATGTCGTCCTGGCCGAGATGCCATCCGCGTGGCTTGCGGGTGAGTCTTCGAATCGTGATGCGCGTGTCGGTCTCGATGCGGGAGAGGGCTCCCATGAACAGTCGTCCCGCGCGGGTGTTCAGTCGGTCCATGTTCTCCATGTGTTCCTTTCGTTCGCGGTCGTGCGGTTTCCGGTCCTGCTCATGGTGTTGGCCGATGCCGGCTGGATTCGGCCGAGCGCGTTGATCTGGATTCTGATTCTCCAGGCGCGTTCCTCGAGGCCGGTGACGGTGCCGTTGAGGATGCGCAGGCCGGCCACGCATTGGGCGAGGGCGAGGTCGCATGCCTTGAGTCGTCCGGTAAGGTCCTCGAGTTCGTATCCCTGGACCGCGAGGTCGATGCTTGGCGATGTCTTGAGTTGGGTGAAGATCCGTTCGAGTCCTTCGACCGGCGCTGCGGTGCTGATGGTGGTGGTCATGGCCTGTCCCTGTTCGTGAGGGCCTGTTCGATGGAGCGTATTCTCTCTTCGAGCCGGTCGATTCTGCGTTCGTTGTCGAGGAGCAGGCCCCATGCGCTGTCCGGTGTGGGGCGTGATCCCTTGAACGCGGTCCTGGGTGTGATCGCGGCTGGGATCCGCGCGTGTTGCGGCTGCGTGCCCGCTGTGGTGTCCGGTCGGTCCTTCCATCGGTTGATGCATCGTTCGATGCGTTTGTGGCCGATGATGGCGGGGTCGAGTCCCGCGGAGCGGAAGATGTCGGCGGGGTGTTCGCCGTTATGGTAGCGGCGGATTGTCTCCTGTTTGAATTCCTCGGTGTAGTAGATGCGGGTCCGGCTCACGCTTCTGACCGCGGGCAGTTGGCCGAGCCAGGCCATCTGCCGTTCGGTGAACGCGTCCCTGCTCATATAGTCTCCGGTTTTCTTATGTCGTCGTACATGGCGTGGAGCCTTGCGACGGCGAGGTCGACCGCGTGGATGATGTGGTCGGCGTCGTCATGGCGCAGTGTCACGTCGATGTAGTCGATTGCCGCGTTTCCCTGGGTGTCGTGGCCGATGTAGGCGACCGGCATGGTCCGGCCTCCCATGCTCACGTTGATGGAGACGTTCCAGTCCTGTTTGTCCACGGCCGTCATCGGTCCCAGTCCTCGATGTCGAGCTGGCGTAGGATCTCCGTGGCCTGCGCGACGGTGACCCTCAGCGTGGCGTGGGCTCCCGTGATGCCGCAGGTGTTCGCGGCTTTGATGATGCGGTCCATCGGCCGGCCGGATTGGCTGGCCAGCTGTGCGATGGTTACCGGTTTCCTTCTCGCTCCCATAGCGTTTCCTCTTTTCCGGGGAGGCCGAGCGGTTGTTCGTCCCGGCCCCTTGCGTCCCTTCGCGTTCACCCTTGGCGGCTGCTATATCGGGGGTTGCCCGGCTTTTCCGGAGTGAGCGGCCTGTGGTCTTATGCCGCGGTGCCGGCGTCCCAGTTGCCTGCGAAGCTGCTGCCTCCGTGCATGGTCCGGTATTCGTCCAGTTCGGTCTGGATTTCCCTGCGCCGCTTCTGGATGAGCCTGGTTTCTTGGCGGCCGGCCTCCAGAGCCTGTTCGATGGCGTTCTCCCGTTCCGTCTGGCTCATGGCCGGGTTCTGTTCGAGGCGGTCGGCGAGCATGGCCGTGGCGGTGCTTCGCGTGGTTTCGGTCTCGCCGTGCAGCCTGCCGGCGAGCATCCTGCATGCCGTCTGGTACGGCGAGGGTTCCGTCGTCGCGTCCCGGGTTCCGTCGCCCGCGGCTGTCTGTTGCGGGTCCGGGGTTTCCCCGCGTCGGCGTTCGAGGGTTCGACGGTCCACGGTCAGGTCGTCGCGCAGTTCGTCGAAGAGCCTGGCGAACCTTCGGCCGCTGTCGACGCGTTTGGCCTGGAACCCGGAGTCGAGCGCGTGGTCGAGCACCTGTCGCATGAGCGTGTTCGCGTCTTCGTGCTCGCGGTCGATGCGTTCCACGAGACGTGTGACGGCGACGAGGTCTCGGCGGCTACGGCGGCGTACGCCCAGTCCCAGCGCCTTGCGTCTGTCCTCGAGCCGGTCGAGCAGCCATCCGGCCCGCATGCCGGCCGGCACTTTGGCGGGTTCCTCGCGTTCGGCCGGCTCCCATGCGTCCTCGTCGCGGCCCGGTTCCGTTCCCTCGGGTTCCGGGTTCATCTGGCTGCCCTGTTGTTTCTTCCCCGTGGCGTGGCTCTCCCCGTTTCGGGGAGATGCCACCGTAGGTGGCAGAGGGGAAACTAGTTGGTCATTAGTTAGTTGGGTGACATTCTGACACCTTGAGCCGGTCAGAATGTCACCTTCGGATTCCGCGCCGTTTTGGAGGGGTGACATTCTGACACCCCTTGGTTTCGGCTTGTTTCCAACGTTTTCCGGAGGGGTGACATTCTGAAACCCCTGTTTCCCGTTCCGTTCCTCCGTGGCTTCAGCCTTCTCCTCGGCGCGTTCGGCCGGGCCTTCGTCGCACATGGCGTCGAAGTTCTCGATGAGCACGTCGTATACGGTGGTGCGGTTGTTCTTGCGTTTCCATTCGCCGGTCTCGCCGTCGCGCACGTTCCAGGTCTGGTCGGGGGCGACGCGCATGTAGCCGAGCTGGATGAGGAGGGCGCGGGCCCTGATCACGGTGCGTTTGTCCATGAAGCAGGAGCGGGCGATGGTCTCGACGGCTGGCCATGAGGCGCGTCCGTCGGGATAGTAGGCGCGGTACGCGTAGTAGCCGAGGACGGCTCCCGCGGCGGGTGTGAGTCTCGGATCGTTGAGCCGGTATACCTTCTCGAGTGTTCCCGCGGTCATCTTCCCTGCTCCTTTCCCTGGTCGTGCTGGTCGTGGTGTTGCCGGTATTCGTGCGCGAGCCGGTCGAGGGCCTGGCTGGTGGGTTCCAGTCTTCCGTGGGTGCGTCCCGCGGATTCCGTTTCGGTTCGGTTCCTATCGTCTTGCATCGCTGAACGACACCTCCCCCGTGCCCTCGTGTTCGGTCAGGTCCTCACGGTTGAGCCGTTCCTCGAGGAAATGGCATACCTCCATGCTTTTGTTCCATCCGTCGGTCCAGATGGCGACGAACTGTTCGGCGTTCATGGGCGTGCCCGGTTCGAATCCCTCGATGCTGTTGATGCGTTCGAGGGCCATAGCCTGCGTGTCCACGCCGCCGTGCCCGTCCCTGATGACGTTGACGCTCATCTCCTGCCCTTTCCCTGTGACGGTCTCCTGTGTTATTCGCTTGGTTTCGACGGGTCCTTGGAACCCTTGTAGAGGAGGCCGGTTATCCCGTGCTCCCGCGCGAGGCGTATGCATGCCTCCAGTGCCTCACCATGCGATTTGTCGCGTTCGCGCCAATATTCGCGTCTGAGCTCCCATTGGAGCCGGTCGTCGCCGTCGAACGCCGTGTTGCTGGATATGAAGTCGATGATGCCGTATTCGCTTCGTTCCTCCATGAGGTCACCACCATTCCGTGATGGGTTCGAGGCTCGTGTCCAGGGTGCCGTGCGAGGGGTCGTGTCGGCTCGCGACACGTTCGCTCAGTTCGGGTTCGGGCATGTGGAGCCACATGTCGGGGTCGAGTTCGAGGATGATGGGGTCGTTGCGGACGAGTTGGTCGAGTATCGACCGTATGCGGTCCTTGAGGATGTCGTGCCATCTGCCGAACCAGTGTTCGTCGGCGGCCATCGCGTACACGGCCGGTTCGTCGCCTTTCGGCGTGATGAACGTGGTGTGGGCGGGCAGTTCGATGATCTGCCGTATCCACTGCCAGTCGTCTCCCCTGGCCGTGGGGAATTCGTTGCCGAGACGGTTCCATGCGTCGAGCGTGGAGTCGAGGAGCTGGTCGGCCCTTTCGCGGCTGATGGGACGGTCCGGGATGCGGGGGAACTGTTGCGTGACGGGTTCCGGTTCCGTGGCTGTGGTCGTGTTCATGATGGTCTCCTTCGTTTCCGGCCTCGTTGCCTTGCGGGTGTGGGATGATGGTTCATGCTGGTCACCTGAGCTTGCGTCGATCGGGTCCGACGGCGGGTTTGCGTGTGGCGCAGGCGGTCAGGTACGGGTATGCGTCGAAGTCGAGCGGCCTGTTCTCGTGGTGGGACTGTAGCCAGTGGCGGATCTCACGGAGCAGGGGCATGGCCCTGCTCGATGTCATGCATCGGTTGATGATCCGTCGCCATGCCTCCATTCCCCACCGTGCGGTGACCGCGTATTCGAGGGCTTTCATGTCCTTCCGGTATTCGGAGCTGATTCTTGTGGAATCCTCTTCGTCGTCCGGTTGGCTCCAACGCCGGTATGATTCCAGGTCACCCATGCCCGACAGGCCGCTGCCTCCGTCCCTTCCCTCACGGGATTCGAAGATGTCGCCGGCCTCGCAGATCACGTCGGAGTCGGCGAGCATCTGGTCGCGCCGCCGGTATCGCTCCCATGCCTTCGTGTCTTCCGGGTCGGCCGGTGGACGGGTTCTTCCCGCCTTGCGGTCCGGGGCCTGGGTCATGCCGCTGCGGTGTTTGGGGCGTTCCGTCTTGATCCATTCGCCCACCGTGGTGGGCACGAGCTGGTTGGCGAACGCCGGCAGGCTGGTGGCGTTGGTGCGCCGCCAGTAGTCGAGGCGTTTCAGTACGCGCATGGCGAGGTCGCTCATGATCTCGTCCTCGGCCCACTGCCAGTCCGCTCCCAGGCATTTGCGGACGCGGCCGCGGTTGTCCTCCAGCGCGGCCGTGAACTCGGATACGGTCACGCCGTTTCGTGCGAGCGTGTCGATGACGTTCACTGGTTCCTTGTTCGCTTTTCTCATGGGCGATCACTTGCTTCCCTGTGGGTGGAAAGGTCAGAATTCCTCGGGCCAGACCTTGCGCAGGTCGGCCAGGCGTCGTTTCGCGGTCCTCAGGCTGGTGGCCGGGCCGCGCTCGTGTGCGGTGGCGGCGGTCACGGGCAGTCCTTTCGCTTTCGCTTCCCGCGCCCATTCCCGCCACGGTTCGGGGTCGAAGCCGAGGTCAATGGAGGCCGACGCTTTTGGGCCGGCATCACCGGTCGTGTTCCCGTCCTTCCGATCGTCGCCGGCCGGCTTGTTCTCCTTCTTGGGATTCGTCTTCGACGCGTCGACGTTCTTGCCGGTTTTCACCGTCTTGTTCTTTGCTGGGGTCGTCGGGGCGGGTGCCGTCTCTTCCTCATGCTTTCCGGTTGCCGTCGCCGGGTTTTCCCCGTTCGTCGTTTCCTCTTCGGTCTTTACGCTCGGAATCGACGTTGTCCTCTCCGGGGCGGGTTCCGGGATGCGTGCCATGATGTGCGGCTCGGGTTGGATGAGCGGCTGGCTGGGCCATGACAGTTCCTGGTCGAACGGCTTGTCGTCGTCGGCCGGGACTTCTTCGACCGGAGTATGGTCGGCCGCCACCGTCGCCTCCCCTATGCGCGGCTGAGGTTCAGGCATGGGCTCGGGATGCGGTGGACGAGCATTGTCCGGCTTCGATGCCGTCGTTCGAGTCTCGGCCGCGGCCACGGAGCGTGGCGGGCGTTGTTCCGTGGCGGGCGGCACGGTTCCTGGTTCGATGGCGTCGTTGATAGCCTGGGCGAGCTTGTCCTGGCGGTCGCCGGCGATGATCACGATCAGGTGCGTGGAGTAGAGGAGCGCGATGGGTGGGATGCTCATGATCGCGGGGGCTCCCCACATGGGGAGCCTTCCACCCGCGTTGAGCCACGCGTGCAATGCGTTGCCGGTAACGGAGAACAGGCTGAACATGACCAGTCCCGCCCACGGGTACCAGCGGCCGCGGATGTGGCCCTTCCTGAACCCCCATGTGGCCCATGTGCACAGGAGGATCGTGCCGTCCACGCACAAGGGGCCTCCCCATGAGAGCATCGGGTTGATGCCGCTGGCCACGAACACCAGGCGCAGAGCGTCGAACGAGAGCACGAACGCGATGACCGCGATCATCACGCCCACGGCCACACCCGGCAGCATGCTCACGCTGGCGTCGTTCCTGGTCCTGTTCTGTTTTTCCATGATTGTTCCTCTCCTGCCTTATTCCCCGTCTCGTCGGTTTCGGCGAATCGTCCGGCCTTCTATGCGGTCAGGCGATTTCCTTCGATACGGTGTAGATCTGTTCGAACAGTTCGAGCACCTGATCCTGTTCCGGGTTGGATCCGTCCTCGTCGTCCGGCCAGAGGTCGTCGATGTCCTGGTTGAGGATCCGCAGGTAGAGGCTGATGTTCGAAAGGATTCCCGTCAGGTCGCCGCTGCTGCGGTCCATGATCATGTCCACGGTTTCGCTTCCGGGCTGCCATTGGTCTCCGCTCATGAATTCCATGAGCTGCTGGAAGCTGGAGGCTGCGGTGGATGCCACCTGCCGGAAAGCGTCGATGAAGTACCGGTCGTCCATGCTGATGGACGGCGCGTCCACGTCGAGCTGCTGGTCGTCGGCGATCTCCCCGATCTCGTCGGGCTCGACCGCTGCGGGTTCGATTTCTTTGAGCCCCTCGCTCATACGCCGCGTGTTCTCGCGTTTGATGGACGCGCTGACCGTGGATTGCGCCATGTCGAGCTTGGCGGCGATCTCCTGCTGGGTCATGCCCTGCCCGCCCTCGTCCTTGCGCAGATTCATGTCATATATCTTCGAATCCAGTTCCAGACGCTCCGCTTCGGTCAATTCCCTGACCGCATGACGCTTACCATCCGCACCCACAACGGGCTTCGGCTTTGCGCCTTCCACACCGGCCTTGGCCCGTACGCGTCGTACCGTTTCCCGACTGACCCCTAAGGCCGCAGCCAACGAGACATTACTGATGGGATCGTTCTGGAAATCGAGGATGAGGTTGGTGCGATGCTGCACAGTCATACGAATGGCGGTGGCGGTGAGATGGTCCGTGCAATATGCAATCCAGCCTTTCATCCCTATCTCGTATCCGAGCGCAACCCAAACTCGCCCGTTGTAGGCCTTGTTAATCAGCTCATAGAGCTTCTGCTGCGACTTGGCCGTGTCGTAGAACGCCTCCTGGATGTCGGCTGTGAGCTGTTCGGCCTCCTCGCGGGTGAATTGGCTGCCGTTGTCGTCTCCCACGTTTACGGGGAGGTTGTTTTGGGCGTATTCGATGACGGCGTCGCTGACGGTGAGCTCCTGCGGTTCGGGCGTGTCCACGATGCGGATTGGCTCCGGAGCACCCTGTGGCTGGTCGTCCTCTGCAAGTTCCACGTCCACGATTTCCATGTCTTGGTCGGAATCTTCGTGTGAATATTCGTTCCCGTTGATGGTCTGCTGGGTGGGGTTGATGTAAGAATTGGTCATGCTGATCCTTTGATGGTGTTTTCGTTTCGATTGACTGGTATTGGTTTGGTTGATGCTGTGCGGTCGGGCGGATCCTTTCACTGGATTGGTCTGGTTCCTTACCTTCATCGGATTCGTCCGATGCGGGGCAATGCAAAATGGGTTAAAGGATGGGACCATCGCCCTCGTGTGAACGGCAATTCATACGAGGGCTTTTTTATTCGCCCCAACCCGTGCATGTCGATATCGCGACATGCTCATGTGGCTTGATTGGTTGGATATCGTTTATGTCTATGGAATGGCGGTCGTCATGAGGAACCCCGCGGATACCGGATTCGCCACCGTTCTCCGCTTTCGCGGATTGTCCGGCGTCGAGTTTCGCCGTCGCGACTGGCTTCATGGCGTGAAGGCCGCCTATCATGTTCCCTCCCCCGCCCAATTGGCGGTTGCGGGTCTTATGTATGAGAACCTGATTGAGGGCCGCGGACCATTGCCTCTTTGCGAACGAGTCGATCTCGTCTGGCTCGCTTACCGTGACGTTATCAGGGGAGCCGGTTTCGTGCGCCCCTATACGGTCGGCTCCTCTCTCGCGTTTGAGGCCGGTGTCCGTTGGGCGCTTTCCGTCGGTTTCACCCGCAACGAACGTTGTGACACCGAGTTGATGGAACGGCTCGTATTGATTGATGCCATGTCGGATTCCGGCCGTGTCTTCGCTTCCGAGATCATCCGTTTGCTGGCGGGGTGCCGCCGCGAGGCCGCGACGGCACTGCTGTCGGACATTGTCATCTGACATTCTGGTTTCTCTCTGCTTCATGGGTTTTGGATGGGATTGGGTTATTGGATGGTTTCCAGTGCGTCCGGGGAAGGACGGCAATCCTGATCCCGGATGTGCGCGGGGACGGCAATCCCCTGCGCAAGTCTTCTGTTATGCTCGGCCACGACGCTTCGGGTGATGACCGGTTTTTCTATATGGACGCCCGCCGCCTGCAGGAACATGATGTCCCTTTCCACGCAGTCGCCCCTGATTGTGGTCGCTTGCGATAGAATCCGTTCGATAGGTGCGACGTAGATGCTCATTGGCAGTCTTTTGGCCAGATTCACATTCTCGTCTCCTACCGGCAAGACCTTCAGCCCCAAATCCCTGAGCGGCCGGAAGAACCCGTCGAACAGGACCTGATGCATCTGCCGGTTCTCAATGCGCAGACCGACGATTTCACCCGATGCCGGCGTCGGTCCGGTCACATACAGATGAATCCACAACACTCTCTCACTCATCAATTCCCTCAATCCCGTAAAGCTCACCTGTCGTTCGGAGTGAGCCCATATATGTAGTCCGTAGACACTCCGAAGGTTCTCGCGCTGCTCAATATGTCAGAAGCACTAAGGCGGCTTTTACCCGATAGCTTTTGGGATGCGGTTCCCTGTGAACAATGAAAGACTTCTTCAGCGATTTGCTGTTGCGTCATATCCGCATCCCTTCTGAGCTGATCCACACGTTCAGCCATAAGTTTTTCTGGAGATTTATGAGTCATACTCATATCATACCCGAATATTGGACAAGTAAATAATTATTGGTTTACTATATAAGCATGAACAACATGAATGACGAGCATGGCACCAATACAGAAGCCGCTACTTCCTTAGCGACGATAATTTCGAGCAACGTTTGGTTGCTTATGAAGCACAATCACGTCACTCAATCAAAACTTGCTGCGGGACTGCACTTAACTCAATCATCCCTGAATCTAAAATTGGGAGGCAAGGTCCGCTGGAACGCCGATGATTTGGCATATATTTCAGAGTATTTCAAAGTTCCTGTGGCATATCTTGTAACTAACAACCTTGTTATGCCTAGTTTGCATTATCAACCTGCACAAAGTGTGCAGGTTGATAATGCCCCTACTTCCAAGGAGCTTGCTGGCGCTTCCGGTCCTCGTTACATCGTGAAGCCGGATGATCCTGAAAACGGAAAAGAGCGCGGAACCGCTGCCGGTCCACGCGCTCTCGTGATGCCATTCGACCCCGATTTCTCGGGGCCAAGCTCGGCGCTTCCGAGGATGTCTCCTCAGCGCCGTATTTGGCTCCCCCACCTGGACTCGAACCAAGACAAAGGGTTCCAAAGACCCGTGTGCTGCCATTACACCATGGGGGAATCGTGGGTTTTTCAACCCACAAGTGTTCATTTATACCATATATTCGGAATTTGTCGAATGACTACGCCTTGGCGCGTCACGCGAACAGGAAGCCCTGACCGTGATGCTCCGGATAGGTATCGAACAATTCGGCAACAGAACCGTCCTCGAAGACCGCGCGAATGGCGCTGGCCAGGAGCGGCGCGATGGACAGCACAGTCAGACCATCCCAACGCTTCTCTTCTGGAATCGGAACTGTGTCGGTAAGCACTACTTCGCGAGCGCCGCAATTCTTCAGACGCTCCACTGCAGGGCCAGACAGTACGCCGTGCGTGGCGACTACGGTCACCGACTTTGCGCCAGCATCCTGCAGTACGTGGCATGCGCCGGCAATGGTGCCAGCAGTGTCGATCAAATCGTCCACGAGCACGCAATCCTTGCCCTTGACGTCACCAACCACGCGGTTGGCTACAGCCTGGTTCGGGCGCGTAATATCGCGCGTCTTGTGTACGAAGGCGAGCGGGCCGCCGCCAAGGCGCTGAGCCCACTGCTCTGCAACGCGGATACGACCGGCGTCCGGGGAAACGACAGCAACGTTATCGAGCTGGCCCTGGAAACGATCGCGAATGTAATCAACCAGCACAGGCATGGCGATCAGATGATCGACCGGGCCATCGAAGAAGCCCTGAGACTGTGCGGCATGAAGGTCGACGGACATGATGCGGTCTGCGCCTGCGGTCTTGAGCAGGTCGAAAATCAGACGGCAGGAAATTGGCTCACGGCCGCGGTGCTTCTTATCCTGGCGGGAATAACCGACCAGCGGGCATACGGCTGTGATGGAGCGTGCGGAGGCACGCTTCAGCGCATCAATCATGATGAGCTGTTCCATAATGGCCTTGTTAATCGGCTGATAGTGGCTTTGCAGGACGAAAACATCCGCACCACGGACCGATTCGGTGTAACGCACGTACATCTCGCCGTTGGCGAAATCGTATGCCGTGGTTTCCAGCAGATCGATGCCGAGTTGCTGTGCAACATCTTCGGCCAATTTCGGATGAATTCTTCCCGTAACGAGAATCAGGTTCTTATCAGGCTTTCCTTCAAGGATTGCGCTCACCATTACTCCCAACGTGTGGTCTCGCTGATGCAAATCCTAAGCATAGCTGCTCTTGGCGACTGGGATACACAGCTGCGTCGCCTACTGTTTACCAACTGTGCATACAGCCGGTTAATGAGTATTGGCGATCCAATCAGATATGGTCTGTTTGATGGTCTGCGCATACAGGTCGCTACCGCCCTTCGGGTGGATTCCATCGGAGCCCAATACTTGAGGATTCGCGTTAGCGGCGGCATCCCAGTCGACCAATATCACATTGTTGTTATGTGCATTGGCATAGTCAGACAACACTTGGTTAGTAGGACCGATCCAGGAACGATCGCCATGCGCGTTGATGAGCACCATAATGCGATCTGGGCCTAGTTGGTTATAAATAGTATCCAACTGCCCAGTATTGGCGGCGGTATTGGTACCTAAACCAACAAATACCCATTGGCGCAACGTACCGGATGCAACATCATTCTTGATGATGCTGGCACCCGCAATCATCGAACGGGACACATCAGCATCAATCTGAATACCAGGAAACACTGCTGATAAGCCTTGCGAAGATGCCAACATCACAGAATCACCGACAGCCGTAATCTGATCGCCTGTAGGCATGGTGTATCGAGGCTGAGGTGGCTGTGGTGGTTGAGGAACATTATTGCGCAGCAAATCGCCCGTGCGTTGCTGTTCCGCTTCCAATCGTCTGGCCTGTTCCTCAAGCTCCTGCTGCATAACGGTTTGCGTTGGAGCATGAGCCACACCTTGCACGCAGCCGAATACCGATACGGCTACAAGCACATCCACTATCACCGCGCGAACAATATGCCCTGGTGTGGCGTTGTGAATTGGCAGAATAACGAACAGTGCCGAACGGACGCCTGCCGGACGCTCCACCAGAATCCATGATGCAGTTGCAGCAATCGCCGTCAGTATGGCAGTCATGAGTAATGGCCAAGGTCCGCGCGCCGGTATTATTTGCGGTGCTACAGCAAGGGACACAATCCACAACGGCCAATGCCATAGATAAATGCCGTATGAGTATTTGCCCAAACCTGCGAGCGGCAGGAACACCATCAGATCCTGCATCCAAGAATCCTCACAAATTGTTCCTGCAATCAGCACGACCGCGAGCACGCTGGCAAGCATGATGCCGCCGCGGAAAGCAAAATCATTCTGCTTTCCGGCAATAGTCATCGCAACAAGAATAACCAAGCTGATGAAAGCGAGCAGAGGAGCAATAGCCCTCCACATGCGAATGCGTATCGGCTGAGGCACTTTGGGTAAGGCAACAGGCACAGATGTGCCATCTGGATACGGTACAGTACGAACGATTCGCGGTAAGCGTGGATGCCGCTGCTCATAACGAATAACCAGCCAAGCCAAGGCAACGCCCAGCATTAATCCAAACCCATGGGTATCCGTACCGAAGTACACGCGCGTGGGATCGGCACCAGGCGTGTACAGTACCCACATCAGCACACCGCTTATCGCAGCTAGTATCAATGGAATACAAACAGCACTCGCCCGGCGAATCCGCCACATTAGCCATGTAATCAGCGGCACAACAACGTAGAACTGCATCAGCACGCTGATGAACCATAAATGGCGGAATACCTGCGGGTTCATCTGGTCAAAATAGCTTTGCCCACCTGCGATGGCATACCAGTTATAGCAACCCAACAACACTGTGATGATTTGGTTGCGTATGGATACCAGAATGTCATGGTCATACAACCATCCCACAGATACCATGATGGGAACCATGAAGAATAGTGCTGGGTAGAGTCGCGCGGCGCGTTTAGTAATGTATCGGTCAAGGTGCAGTGAGCCGGTGTTGAACAACGACCGCAGTAGGCTTATGCCAATCAAAAATCCTGAAATGGTGAAGAATACATCGACTCCGTAGAATCCACCTGGCAGCATCTGCTGTTGTGTGTGATATAGCACGATGGCGATAATTGCCAAACCTTTAATACCATTGACGCCTATATAACGTCCATGAACTGCTGTTGCCACTGGCTTGTTCTCTTATTCTCTTTTCAGTCGCTCTCTCGGTTGGTTATTACATCAATAGGCACAGACACAGCAAGCCCTGCGAATCCCAGAATTATTTGGGTTTCGCAGGGCTTGCTGAACTTGCTTGTTTATTTGCTTATTTGCTTACTTGTGGTACAGGCTTACACGCTCGTACTTAGGTTCGCAGCAAACGTTAATGCCGAGTTTGCGGTACAGCGCCTCATCGGTAGAGGAGATAATTACTGAGAAGAAGGCATCACAGCCGCGCAATTGTTCGAGCCCGGCAATAACGCGGGCCGCTACCGGGCTGGTGGCACTGGTGATGGATAATGCGATCAGCGTTTCGTCGGAATGCAGGCGTCGGTTTGCACTGTTGAGATGTTCCGTCTTCAACTGGCAGATTGGCTCAATCGCTGCATCATCGATGACTTGCTCCGTATCGTCTACTCCAGTGACGGCTTTCAGCGCATGCATAAGCAGTGCGCTGGCTGCGCCAAGCAAATCACCGGTTTTACCAGTAACCACACTGCCGTCCGGCAATACCATCGCACCGGCTGGCGCGCCTGTAGCTGCTTCCTTGTCAAGCGCTGCAGCTCGAGCCGGAGACAAATTAGGCGTTACGTCAGCCTTGTTCATGATTGAACGCAAGCGTTCTACTTGTTCTTCACCAGTTCCGGTACGCTTTACGCGCTCAGCGGCAGCGAAGTATCGGCGCACGATTTCCAATCGGGAGGCTTCACGGCAAGCGTCATCATCCACGATGGCATAGCCGGCCATATTGACGCCCATATCGGTGGGGCTTTGGTATGGGCTCTCCCCCATGATTCGCTCCATCATGGCTTTGAGCACGGGGAATGCTTCAACGTCACGGTTGTAGTTGACGGTGGTTTTGCCGTATGTCTCAAGATGGAATGGGTCGATGATGTTCGCATCGTCGAGATCGGCGGTGGCGGCTTCATAGGCGATGTTCACCGGATGGTTGAGCGGCAGATTCCAAATCGGGAACGTCTCGTATTTGGCGTATCCGGCTTCGATGCCACGCTGATGCTCGTGGTACAGCTGGGACAGGCATGTGGCGAGTTTGCCGGAACCTGGACCTGGCGCGGTGACGACTACCAGTGGGCGGCTTGTTTCAATGTAATCGTTCTTGCCGTAGCCTTCTTGAGAAACAATATGCTCGATATCGTGCGGATATCCGGCGATCGGATAATGCAGATAGCATGTGACGCCCAACTGTTCGAGACGGTGACGGTATGCGTTGGCGGCAGGCTGACCCGCATACTGGGTGAGCACCACTGAACCTACGTAGAGGCCGTGGGAGCGGAAGACGTCAATGAGTCGCAGCACATCCTCGTCGTATGGAATACCGAGGTCGCCGCGCATTTTCGCTTTTTCAATGTGATTGGCATTGATGGCGATAACGATTTCTACATCATTGGCCATGCTTTTGAGCATTTGGAATTTCACGTCCGGCTCGAAGCCTGGCAATACGCGCGAAGCGTGATAATCGTCGAACAGTTTGCCGCCAAATTCCAAATACAGTTTGCCGCCAAACTGCGCGATGCGCTTCCTAATGTTGTTGGACTGCAGCTCAATATACTTCGCGTTGTCAAAGCCCTGCTTCATAAGGCGAATATTCCTTCCCGAACATCGTCGTAAACGGAAAGATTATAGCCTATTGTCACGCAGCATAAAAAAGGGAGTCACCATCCAAGGTAACTCCCAATCCAGCTAACGCTCCATCATTCGATTACTTAGTGAAATGTTCTGATGCGTGCGGTAGCAAGGCGCGGGACATGAAGGCGTACAACAGTACGTCGAATGTCCCGCAACGCAGCTAACGCTCCATCAGAATATTTCACTCATGAATGATCGAATGATGCGTGCGGAGACCGCCGTCCGAACCCGAAGGCGCACTGAGGTGCGTCGAGGGTAAGGAAAGGCGGTATACGCTCCATCATTCGATTATTCCCATTCGATGGTTGCTGGGGGCTTGCTAGTGCAGTCCAGCACCACGCGGTTGATCTGGCGGCATTCGTTGGTGATGCGCGTGGAAATGGTGGCGAGCACGTCGTATGGGACGCGAGCCCAATCAGCGGTCATGGCGTCTTCGGAAGACACGGGGCGCAGCACGATCGGGGAACCATACGTACGCTCATCGCCCTGGACGCCAACGGAGTGAACGTCGGCGAGAAGCACTACCGGGCACTGCCAGATGTCACGATCGAGACCAGCCTTGGTGAGCTCTTCACGAGCGATGGCGTCGGCTTCGCGCAGGAGGTCGAGGCGTTCCTTGGTGATTTCGCCGATGATGCGGATGCCGAGGCCCGGGCCCGGGAATGGCTGACGCCAGACGATTTCGTCCGGCAGACCGAGCTCGGTGCCGATGGCGCGCACCTCATCCTTGAAGAGGGTACGCAGCGGCTCAACGAGCTGGAACTTGAGATCCTTGGGCAGGCCGCCAACGTTGTGGTGGGACTTGATGTTGGCCGCACCGTCGCCGCCACCGGATTCGACAACATCTGGGTACAGAGTGCCCTGAACGAGGAACTTGACTTCCTTGCCACGGGCACCAGCCTCTTCGAGTACCTGCTTCTGGGCCTTTTCGAAGGTGCGAATGAACTTTTCGCCGATGATTTTGCGTTTGCGTTCCGGCTCGGATACGCCCTTCAGTGCGGTGAGGAAGTCATCAGCGGCATCAACGGTGATCAGACGGATACCGGTGGCTTCGACGAAGTCGTGCTTGACCTGTTCCACTTCGCCCTTGCGCAGCAGACCATGGTCGACGAATACGCAGGTGAGCTGGTCGCCGATGGCCTTGTGCACCAGAGCGGCGGCAACAGCGGAATCCACGCCACCGGACAGGCCGCAGATTACTTCGGCATCGCCGACCTGTTCGCGAATCTTCTTGACCTGGTCTTCGATGATGGAGGAAGCATCCCAATCGTTAGGCAGGGCAGCGCAACGGTGCAGGAAGTTTTCGATGAGCTTCTGGCCCAGCGGAGAGTGCTTGACTTCCGGATGCCACTGCACGCCGTACAGCTTGCGGGATTCATCCGCCATGGCGGCAACCGGTGCACCTTCAGTATGTGCCAGTACTTCGAAGCCTTCAGGAGCCTGCTCAACGGCCACACCGTGGCTCATCCACGTGGTCTGTTCCGCAGGGGAATCAGCGAGAATGCCTTCAGCATTATCAATGGTGGCGCTGGTCTTGCCGTATTCGCCGAGCGCTGCCTTGTCTACCTTGCCGCCGAGCTCGTAGGCCATAACCTGGAAGCCGTAGCAGATGCCGAGCACCGGGACGCCAGCATTGAAGACCTTAGTATCTATAGAAGGTGCGCCGGGTTCGAATACGGAGGCCGGGCCACCGGAGAGAATAATTGCCTTTGGATCTTTGGCCAGAATCTCGTCAGCCGGCATGGAATGCGGCACAAGTTCTGAGTAGACGCCGGCCTCGCGGACGCGGCGAGCGATGAGCTGGGCGTACTGGGCGCCGAAATCGACGACAAGCACAGGACCATTTGCCATTGATATTCCCCTAACGTTCATTGGGACTTTACGTGGGTTAAACATGCACGATTATCACTGGTCAATACGACAACGTCGACACGCATGCAGAATGTGCGAAAAGCAAACAAAATACACGCCTTCACAAAGCCAACACGCCGGTTTAGAACATTGAAAAACGAACGTGAGAACGTGTGCAAAACCATGGGTTTTTGGCTTTATTCTGCGGTTTTATGGATATAAGATCAAAAAATAAATGTTGACAAAGTTAAGGCTTAAACGCACAAATACTGAAATTTCCGCAACAATTTCGAACACACCCGCAAGAAATCGTTCAAAAGTCGTGTTGTCCTCGTACCATGACGATTGATTGGGAACGGAAAACCTAGGTACCGCAAGGAACCAGGCCCGCGACCGAACAGAAATAATCAATCGCACGATTACCGTGCAGGAGTACAGGAGTACACATGACGAGTCCTGTTATTGGCACCCCTTGGAAGAAGCTCAACGCTCCGGTTTCCGAGGAAGCCCTCGAAGGTGTTGACAAGTACTGGCGCGCTGCCAACTACCTTTCCATCGGCCAGATTTATCTGCGTTCCAACCCGCTGATGAAGGAGCCCTTCACTCGCGAAGATGTGAAGCACCGTCTGGTCGGCCACTGGGGCACCACCCCTGGCCTGAACTTCCTCATCGGCCACATCAACCGCTTCATCGCTGACCACGGCCAGAACACCGTGATCATCATGGGCCCGGGCCACGGTGGCCCGGCTGGTACCTCCCAGTCCTACCTGGATGGCACCTACACTGAGACCTTCCCGAAGATCACCAAGGATGAGGTTGGTCTGCAGAAGTTCTTCCGTCAGTTCTCCTACCCGGGCGGTATTCCGTCCCACTTCGCTCCGGAGACCCCGGGCTCCATCCACGAAGGTGGCGAGCTGGGTTACGCTCTGTCCCACGCTTACGGCGCCATCATGGACAACCCGAGCCTGTTCGTCCCGGCCATCGTCGGCGACGGCGAAGCTGAGACCGGCCCGCTGGCTACCGGCTGGCAGTCCAACAAGCTCGTGAACCCGCGCACCGATGGTATCGTGCTGCCGATCCTGCACCTCAACGGCTACAAGATCGCTAACCCGACCATCCTGTCCCGTATTTCCGACGAAGAGCTGCACGAGTTCTTCCACGGCATGGGCTACGAGCCGTACGAGTTCGTCGCTGGCTTCGACGATGAGGATCACATGTCCATCCACCGTCGCTTCGCCGAGCTGTGGGAGACCATCTGGGACGAAATCTGCGACATCAAGGCAACCGCCCAGACCGACAACGTGCATCGTCCGTTCTACCCGATGCTGATCTTCCGCACCCCGAAGGGCTGGACCTGCCCGAAGTACATCGACGGCAAGAAGACCGAGGGCTCCTGGCGTTCTCACCAGGTGCCGCTGGCTTCCGCCCGCGATACCGAGGCTCACTTCGAAGTTCTGAAGAACTGGCTGGAGTCCTACAAGCCGGAAGAGCTGTTCGACGAGAACGGTGCCGTGAAGGACGACGTCCTCGCCTTCATGCCGAAGGGCGAGCTGCGTATCGGTGCTAACCCGAACGCCAACGGTGGTGTGATCCGCAAGGATCTGGACCTGCCGGAGCTCGAGAACTACGAGGTCAAGGAAGTCAAGAAGTACGGCCACGGCTGGGGCCAGCTCGAAGCCACCCGTACCCTGGGCGCCTACACCCGCGACATCATCGCTCGCAACATGCACGACTTCCGTATCTTCGGACCGGATGAGACCGCTTCCAACCGTCTGCAGGCTTCCTACGAAGTCACCAACAAGCAGTGGGATGCCGGCTACATCTCCGACGAGGTCGACGAGCACATGCACGTCTCCGGCCAGGTTGTCGAGCAGCTGTCCGAGCACCAGATGGAAGGCTTCCTCGAGGCTTACCTGCTGACCGGTCGTCACGGCATCTGGAGCTCCTACGAGTCCTTCGTCCACGTGATCGACTCCATGCTGAACCAGCACGCCAAGTGGCTTGAGGCTACCGTCCGCGAGATTCCGTGGCGTAAGCCGATTGCTTCCATGAACCTGCTGGTCTCCTCTCACGTTTGGCGTCAGGACCACAACGGCTTCTCCCACCAGGATCCGGGTGTCACCTCCGTCCTGCTGAACAAGTGCTTCCACAACGATCACGTCATCGGCATCTACTTCGCCACCGATGCGAACATGCTGCTGGCTATCGCTGAGAAGTGCTACAAGTCCACCAACAAGATCAACGCCATCATCGCTGGCAAGCAGCCGGCTGCCACCTGGCTGACCCTGGACGAAGCTCGCGCTGAGCTCGAGAAGGGTGCTGCAGCTTGGGATTGGGCTTCCACTGCTAAGTCCAACGACGAGGCCGAGATCGTGCTTGCCGCTGCTGGCGATGTTCCGACTCAGGAAATCATGGCTGCTTCCGACAAGCTGAAGGCTATGGGCATCAAGTTCAAGGTCGTCAACGTTGCTGATCTGCTCTCCCTGCAGTCCGCTAAGGAGAACGATGAGGCTCTGACCGACGAGGAGTTCGCTGACATCTTCACCGCTGACAAGCCGGTGCTGTTCGCTTACCACTCCTACGCTCACGACGTGCGCGGCCTGATCTACGATCGTCCGAACCACGACAACTTCAACGTCCATGGCTACGAGGAGGAGGGCTCCACCACCACCCCGTTCGACATGGTTCGCGTCAACCGCATCGATCGCTACGAGCTGACCGCTGAAGCTCTGCGCATGATTGACGCTGAGAAGTACGCCGACAAGATCGACGAGCTCGAGAAGTTCCGCGATGAGGCCTTCCAGTTCGCAGTCGACAACGGCTACGATCACCCGGACTACACCGACTGGATCTACTCCGGCGTGAACACCGAAGAGAAGGGTGCTGTCACCGCTACCGCCGCAACCGCTGGCGACAACGAGTGATTTCCTCTCCTTTGAGGTTTAGCCTAACGGCATAGAAAAGGGCTTGGGATTCGTCCCAAGCCCTTTTTGTTATGTAATTCCACGCGTCTTAAGCGTGAACGATAACAATCGCCAGTACAATGATGTGTGGTCCCAATTATGTTGATCATCAAAGGAGACAGACCAAAGTGACCGTTACCCGTGTATATATCGCCAGCCCTGAAGGTGCAAATGGCCGCAACGTAGTGGCCTATGGCGTACTCAATGCATTGACCTCAAAGTACAAGACTATTGTGTTCCGTCCAGCGGTATCCAATCATGATGATTTCACTCCCGTGCTGCTGTCCGCTTCCAATGCCGGCCTCGGCGTAGCCCTCTCCACTGGCCTTGATGTGCACACCGTACGTGCGGACAAGGAAACCGCTCGTGGTGACATTATCGGCGCATTCAACGATGCCATGGATGTGGCTCGCGCCGATGCCGCACTTATTGTCGGCACTGACAAGTCCCACGTCAACGATCCCACCAGCTATGAATTCAACGCCAACGTAGCCGCTGATCTCAAGGCAGGCGTGTTCCTGGCCGTCTGCACCATCGATCGTTGGCCACACGAGCTGGATGAAACCGTCAAGCTTTCCATCGAAGGTATGGAAGCTGCAGGCAACAGGGTACTCGGCATTTTCGTTACCGGCTGCGAAACCCGTCACTCCGTTTCCGTGAAGCAAACACTCGCCAAGTACGGTCTGCCAGTATGGACTCTGCCGCAGGTTTCCTTCACCGACGAATCCGGTAAGGCGCTGGCTTTGGAAACGTTCCGCAAGTACGCTCCTACTGAAGAGGTGCTTGCAGCTCTTGATGTGGACTTCAACCCGCCCACTACCCCATACTCCTTCCAGTTCGGACTGCTTGGCAAGGCCAAGAGCAACAAGAAAACCATCGTGCTGCCCGAAGGCGAGGAAGACCGCATTATCAAGGCGGCCGATTACCTGCTCGAGCGCGAAATCGTGAACCTCATCATCGTCGGCAATAAGGATGCCATTCTGGCCCGCGGCAAGGAACTTGGTCTCAACTATCTGGAGCGTGCACGCTTCCAGGCTATGGATGATGAAAACATTCTGAAGCCGATGGTCGCCAAGCTCTGCGAGCTCAGGGCCAAGAAGGGTATGACTGAGGAACAGGCTCGTAAGCAGTTGGCTGATGCCAGCTACTTCGGCACGATGCTTGTAGTGCTCGGCTACGCGGATGGTCTGGTTTCCGGTTCCGTGAACTCCACTGCCAACACTGTGCGCCCGGCTCTGCAGGTTATCAAGACCAAGCCTGGCCAGAAGCTGGTTTCCGGCGCATTCCTCATGTGCTTCAAGGATCACGTGGCCGTGTTCGCTGACTGCGCCATCAACCTGAATCCGGATGCTGAACAGCTTTCTGAGATTGCCTTGCAGTCCGCTGAAACCGCTCGCGCCTTTGGTCTGGATCCGAAGGTCGGTATGCTCTCCTACTCCACTCTGGGCTCCGGCAAGGGCCCGGACGTCGACGTGGTGGAAGAGGCTACCAAGCTGCTCAAGGAGAAGGCTCCGGATCTGCCGGTGGTCGGCTCCATTCAGTTCGATGCCGCCTGGTCCCCCACTGTGGCCGCAACCAAGGCCAAGGGCAATGACGTTGCCGGACACGTCAATGTGTTCGTCTTCCCGGATCTGTGCGCAGGCAACATCGCATACAAGGCCGTGCAGCGTTCTTCCGGCGCTTTGGCCATCGGCCCGGTGCTGCAAGGCTTGAACAAGCCGGTCAACGACCTGTCTCGTGGCGCGCTCGTGCAGGACATCATCAACACCATCGCCCTCACCGCCATCGAAGCACAGTAATCGTTCATCAACCAATCTGCTAAGTAACTGTTTCTATAACAGAGTGGGAAGTTTGGGGATACAATGCAGGACCGTAAGCTTGGCCGAACGGCCTTGAGTGTGTCCAGCATTGTATCCCCCAAACTTTCCACGGTCCAATTGCAACCAAATACGAAATGTGGCTCTTTCTCTGCAAAGAGCCACATTTTGTAGCAAGCAACGAGTAATCTAATCTTCGGTAACCCGCTGTTTTGGCGGGACGCAACATATCACAATGGAGGATGCCCACAATGGCGAAAACCGTCCTTGTCATCAATTCCGGTTCCAGCTCTATCAAGTACCAGCTGGTTGATCTCGAGTCCGGCGAAGGCCTCGCTTCTGGTCTCGTCGAGAAGATCGGCGAACCGGTCGACGGCCACTACAAGCACGAGTACAACGGCGAAAAGCATGAGCTTGAAGAGCCGATTCACGACCACGAGCAGGGTCTGAAGCGCGTGCTCGGCTTCTTCGAGGAGTACGGTCCGAAGCTCTCCGACGCTGGCATCGTCGCTGTCGGTCACCGCGTGGTGCAGGGCGGCTCCCTCTTCCCGAAGCCGGCTCTGGTCAACGACAAGACCATCAACGCCGTCAAGGACCTCGCTGTGCTCGCTCCGCTGCACAACGGCCCGGAGGCCAAGGGCGCTGAAGTCATGCGCGCTCTGCTGCCGGATGTTCCGCAGATCTTCGTCTTCGATTCCTCCTTCTTCTTCCAGCTGCCGAAGGCTGCAAGCACCTACGCGCTGAACAAGGAAATCGCCGACCAGTACCACATCCGTCGTTACGGCGCTCACGGCACCTCCCACGAGTTCATCTCTTCCGTGGTGCCGGACGTCATCGGCAAGCCGGCTGAAGGCCTGAAGCAGATTGTGCTGCACATCGGCAACGGTGCTTCCGCTTCCGCTGAAATCTCCGGCAAGCCGGTTGAGACCTCCATGGGTCTGACCCCGCTTGAGGGCCTGATGATGGGCGGCCGTACCGGCGATATCGACCCGGCTGTGGTCTTCCACCTGATTCGTAACGCTCACATGAACGTGGATGAGCTGGATGCCCTGTTCAACAAGCGTTCCGGCATGATGGGTATGACCGGCTTCGGCGATTTGCGTGAGGTTCACCGTCTGGTGGCCGAAGGCAACGAGGATGCCAAGCTGGCTCTGGACGTCTACGTGCACCGTATCGTCAGCTACATCGGCAACTACACCTACCAGATGGGTGGCTGCGACGTAATCACCTTCACCGCTGGCGTTGGCGAGAACGATGACATCGTGCGCAAGATGGTGTGCGACAAGCTCGCTCCGTTCGGCGTGAAGCTGGACGAAGAGAAGAACGCCACCCGTTCCAAGGAACCGCGTATCATCTCCACTCCGGATTCCTCCGTGATCATCGCCGTAATCCCGACCAACGAGGAGCTGGCTATCGCCCGCAAGTCCGCTGCCATTGCAGAGGCCGGCGAAGACACCTACGGCAACAAGTTCGCCAAGTGATTCACTGAACTAAATGGGTAGAGGCCCTGATGATTTCCCTCCGGAATTCATCAGGGCCTCTACCTATTTTCAATCGCCAAACAAGTTTACAGCACTACAACGCCTTCAGTTGCTTCGACGATGCGGCCAGAAGTTCCTATACGTGCTTTAAACGGACGTCCATCAGAACTGATGATCTCAATACCGTCTTCCACACGACGAGCAGTGAACACGACGGAAGAGGAATCAATCTCGCTAACAGTCGCTTCTGCCGTTTCGACATCATTCATAAAAACAGAAATCAAAGCGTTGTCACCGTATACATGGTCCGACGTTGATGCTCCAGGATTGGTCACGATGATGCTGCCATCGCGCACCCATAATGGAATGGAATCAAAACTATGAATCTCCTTGCGCCATGTACCTCCTTGCGTAATTTCGCCAGTAAACCAATTCGTCCAAACACCATGTGGCAGATAGTAGGACGCCTCTCCGGAATAATTGAAAATCGGAGCTACCAAAAGAGAAGGACCAAACATGTATTGCCGATCTAGTGCACGACATGTCGGATCATCTGGATATTCCATAAACATCGAACGCATAACCGGTGTGCCATTGAGATGAGGCTGCAATCCGGTCTGGTACAGATACGGCATAAGCTCAAGCTTCAGTTTAGTGAATTTGCGAAGCACATCTACCGCAGTCTGTCCTGGAACCAGTTCAACGTGGTTCTTTTCATCTTCCTCGTCGAACAGCCACGGAACGCGATAGACCTTTGAACCATGCAGACGCGAATGAGATCCCAAAAGACCAAATGGAACCCAACGCTTATATACAGCCGAATCTGGCTTCTCTCCTTCAAAGCCGCCGATATCATGACTCCAGAAACCGAAGCCAGATGAAATCAGAGACAATCCGCCACGAAGAGTCTGAGCCATGCCACGGAATGTGGATTCGCAATCACCGCCCCAATGAACAGGCTGCTGCTGCCCTCCAACCGTTGCTGAACGCGCATACAGAATGGCCTCACCTGTGCCACGAGTTTCCGTAATCGCCTCAAAAACAGCTTGGTTGTACAACTGCGTATACCAATTGTGCATGCTCTCAGGACGGGAACCGTCAAACCACTGCGCCTGAACTGGAATGCGCTCACCGAAATCCGTCTTGATTGCGTCAACGCCTATATTCAGTAACCGCTTGACATGGTTTTTAAACCATTCTCGGGCTTCTGGATTCGTGAAATCAACAATCCCCATACCAGCTTGCCAAAGGTCGGTCTGCCAAATATCACCATTCGGTTTTTTCAGCAGGTAACCGTTGTTCGCACCTTCATCAAACAAAACACTTCGCTGTGCGATATACGGATTAATCCAGCAGCACACATGTAGACCTTTTTCATGCCATCGCTGCAACGTCTTCGTTGGGTCTGGGAAGAATCGGGCATCCCATGTGAAATCGGTCCATTGGAATTCCTTCATCCAGAAACAATCGTAATGGAATGTCGACAAAGGAATATCACGCTCCGACATACCGTCAATAAATGATTGCACTGTTGCTTCATCATATCGAGTAGTAAAGGATGTGGAGAGCCATAGACCATACGACCAAGCCGGTACATTAGCCGGACGTCCAACAAGGGCAGTGTATCGATTGAGAATTTCCTTCGGCGTTGGCCCATAGATGACACAGAGGTCAATCTTCTCCCCCGGCACAGCGACCTGTACGGCATCAGTATTTTCAGAAGCTACTTCAAAAGAAACATGACCTCGATTATTGACTAGAACTCCATATCCGTCACTGGTGAGGTAGAAAGGAATATCCTTATATCCCTGTTCACTTGAAGTTCCACCATCAGAATTCCAGATATCAATCGTCTGTCCGTTCTTAACGTATGGACCGAAACGTTCCCCAAATCCATATACTGTGGTGCCAACGCCTAGATCAAGCTGGATGCTGGTAAAGACTTCAGACTCGTCCACCGCACGACCGCTGGTGCAAACGCCAAGATCTCCCACAGGTTGGGTAGCCACAGGAGACAGCTCATTCAACTTATATCGAGCCAGCGATTTGCCATAGGATGAAGTCAACGTCTTGCCTAGCGCAGAAAATGCAAGGTTCCAAGGAGCACCTTTTTTAACTGTGCATTGAAGATCACCAGAACAATATGACAAATAATCGTCCGTAATGTTCATAACAGGTGCAACCGTGGCATCAGGAGATAGGGGGAATCCAGGGTTCTCAGATGTTCCGCACCAGTGCGAGGCTTCCAGACGAATTACTCCTTCAATAGGAGAACTGATTCGCACGGTAAAAGTCGGCAAATTTAACGTATCACCTCTATCCGCTATGACTTTTGTCGTAGCCAGAATCTCTGCGCTCTTATGCTCCTCATCCACAGACAATTCATAAGCTTCTCTAGCGAACATCGCATCAACGTTGTTACGAGTAAGCCAATAACCATCAGAGAATTTCATGAGAATCTACTTTCTATTTAAGACTATTATTTAACGGAGCCAGCAGTGATGCCTTTCGACAACGTGCGCTGGAATATTAAGAAGAAAATAAGCGTCGGAATAATACTGATCAACGATGCTGCAGCGGTAGTAGTGACATCCATCAACTTATCGCCAGACAATGCACTGACCGCAATCGGTATGGTCTGAGTCGAATTGTCAAGCAAAAATGCAAGAGGAATCATGTACTCATTCCATGTCCAGATGAAGAAGAACACCAACATAACGCTCAACGTCGGCCACGAAATAGGAAAGACAATGTCTTTCAGTATTTTCCATCGGCTTGCACCATCGATAGCTGCTGCCTCAAGGATAGCTTTCGGGAACGTGCCATACACAGATGCAAGTAAATATGTGCCGAACGCACTTTGGATAACCGTAAAGATAATTACGATTGCCCATTGATTGTTGTACAAACCTATTTGCTTAAACATGATGTACAGCGGATACAGCAAAGCTTCCTGCGGCATCATATTCGCCAACATGATTAGCAAAATGACCCATCGGCGTCCCCGGACACGACCTATGCCCAAAGCAAATGCATTCAGTACCGATAAAAGTACAGCGAAGACAGCGACCAGACCACTAATCCAGAATGAATTCCAGACTTTCTCTGGATAATTCGCTCTCTGCCAGAAATTGTTAAGACCAGTAAAGCTCAACTTATGAGGCAGGGACAATGGACCGAACGAATTGTATTCCGCTGAACTTTTAAACGCATTCAAACAGATCACAATAATAGGGAAAAGCATCACTATACCGCCAAGGATCAGCAGCACAATAATGATGTAATCAGAGAATGTGCGATTAATCCGAACCCTTGTTGCAGTTGTTTGAGATCTCATCATTACTCCTCATCGCTTTCTTCGACCTTTTGCTGTACCTGTGTAAATACAATCGAGATAATTACGATGAGCACTGCAAGAGCCGTGGAGATTGCAGCGCCATAGCCGACCTGCTGGGATTGGAAGAACTGGCTGTACGAGTAGTACGAAGGAACGATAGTTGAAGTACCTGGCCCACCTCTCGTTAGCATTTGTACAGGTGCAAAGACCTTCAGTGCTGCAATTGTGCAGGTGAGAGCCACGACGAAAATCTCCGGCTTAATTGCAGGTAGCGTGATAGCAAGAAAACGCTGCCACCAATTTGCGCCATCGATGCTTGCAGCTTCGAACAATTCGGGATCAACGCGTTGCAGACCTGACATGAAGATGACAATCGGATATCCAAGTTGGATCCAAATCATAATAATCATCAGGCATATCAAAGCAGTATCTGGTTTACCCAGCCAATCGTGTTGTAGAGCTTTCAATCCAACTGCATCCAATAGTGCATTGAGAGCACCATCTTGCGGACGAAGAATCCAGCCGATAGCTAGCGAGGCAACAGAAATCGGCAAAATTTGTGGAATGTAATATACGGCTCGTAACGTGGACGCTGCTTTAGCTCCAAATTTCTTCTGCACAACATCAAATAGCAGAGTCGAAATAATCAGGCCAAGCAGGATAGGCAGAACCACCATGGCTATGACCATCCATATCGAATTACGGAACGAAGACCAGAAAGTATCATCGTGTAATAGATATTTCCAGTTTTCTAGACCAATCCATTGTGGCGGACGTATACCACGATATCTGGTGAAGCTCAGATACACATTCCAAACAGTGGGAATGACGATAATCCACACCAGAAGAAGAAAACCTGGAATCAGATATAACCAAAAACGATTGGAAGAACTTCCTGGAATCCTAGACATGGAGTCCGTTGATTGGCGTCGTCTCCTTTGACGAGACCGTTCCGGATTATCATGCTTTTCTGACTTTGCATTGCTCATCATAATCACCTAGTCAACGATGAGAGGATGGGGACGATGTATGTGCAACGTCCCCACAAATTTCTTTATCGGGAAGAGCCAGTACTACCGGCAGATACTAAATTCCAGCAGCTTGGACGCCCTTGTCATAATCACTGTGAATCTGGTCAATCGTGCCCTGCACATCTTTAGTACCATTGACCAGTTCCTGCAGACTGGCATTAAGCTCATCATACAGAGTCGCGGTAGGCCAATCTGGGTAGAAACCGAGTCCATCGTTCTTCACCAGATCATTGAATTGTCCAATCAATGTCTGCGTTTTCTCATCTGTAATCGAAGATGTGTCAGCAGCGACTGGAATTCCGCCAGAGTTACCCATCAAATCCTGAACTTCTTTGCTCAGAGTAATGTCGATGAACTGCGCCGCCAAATCCTTTTTCTTGGAATATTCAGGAATGACCCATATCTGGCCCGATGAACCGGGGACCTTCTTCACGTCCGGGAAAGGTGATTCTTCCCATTGGAACCCAGACAATTCATTCTGGAAACGGCCAAAGAACCATGTGCCAGAGAAGAACATGGGGTATGTACCCTTCATGAATCCCTGACCAGCAGTTTCAGCGTCAATTCCTGTGGAGTCCTTGCTGATATATCCTTTATCGACCCAATCCTTAATGGTTTGAGTAGCATATTTCACAGCTTTGCCATTCCAATCGACATTTCCGTCATACATCTCGTACGCCTTGATGAAATCATCATCAGCTTTGGATAGCACGAGCTGCCACCACAAATGTTGCAACGGATATTCCTTCACACCTTCGGAGAGTGGTGTTACGCCGTTATCCACAAACTTTTGCATAGCATCTTCAAGTTCTTCGAGAGTGGAAGGGATTGGGATGCCGTACTTGTCGAACATGTCCTTGTTGTAAGACATCACTACGGCTTCGCCATAATTGGTGATTCCATACCAATCACCAGATCCCATGACGCCTTTATCCGTGTACTTGCCTGTGGACGCAATAGAACCGGTGAGGATTTTATCCCAACCTTTCTCACTCACATAATCATTGAGATTGGTTAGTAATCCTTGGCTCGCCAGCAGACCAGCAGTGGCATTACCCTTGTTGTATTCCATAACATCAGGAGCCTGATCGGAATTAAGAATCTGCGCCGCATTCTTGCGAATTTGTTCGAAAGATTTCTTTTCGTACTCGACTTTGACCCCTGTCTGTTCTTCAAAGATTTCACGGGCTTTTTTCCAAGCGATTCCCATGGCACTGTTGTCTTCCTCATAAGCCCATACCTTGATGGACGTCGGATTCGACTCTTGTGCCGTTTCACTGGATCCGCATGCAGTAAGTCCGACTACACTGCTTGCAGCTACAGCTGCCGCCAGCCATTTTTTGATATCAAACTTCATTGTTCCCGCCTTAGTAATAGCACCATTGCCATTTTTGTTGTCATCGATTCGTTTCGATGACATAGCCAGGATACCAAGGGAGAAAATCACTGTCGAATCATTTCGACAGATTTCGATTGTGATTACTAACCGTATTACATAACACTCAAAACCTACTGTATGAGAGAAGTAACAGAGCCTCTATCCAAGTATTGAGGAGGAATCAACTTCACCTCACCGGCCTTGTGCTCATTACCATCGAGAACACTCATCATTAAATCCACTGCACTAGAGCACGTCTCGTTAGGCAGCAACGGAAACTCGTCTAGCGGAACGTCAAGATTATTAGCATTCCCCTGCATACAGAGAGCAATGAATGAAACATCCTTGGGAACAGATAGCCCACGCTTTTGCAAAGCAATGATTGCATTATTCATGTGAATCAGATTTGTTGCTGCCAAGATTGCACTGATACGGGGATGCGCTTCAAAAGTAGAATCAATCAAAGCACCTACATCGGCAGCATCATCACCCGTGTTATATGAGAAATGAAAAGTCATACCTCGTCTAGAAGCTTGATCAGCCAACGCTTTTCTAAGTCTGATATGAAAATTAGCTCCACGTCGATACTCACTCTCTACAGTACCGATATACAAAATCTCTCGATGCCCTTGTTCAGCCAACGTGTCGATTGCAGACCGACCCATTTGCACAAAATCAATATCGACAGAATAAATGGCCTCATTATTTTCCGGATAACCAATAGCGACAAAAGGACACTCTAAGCGTTTCGCCATTGCTGCGCGTGCATCGTCAATCTCAACTTCCAGTAAAATCACGCCATCAACGAGGCCGCTTTCTACCACACGCTCAAGCTCTTTTTCCTCATGTTGACCAGCAAGAAGCAGAACATCATAGCCATACTTTCTTGCTCGTATTACAGTTTCGAAAAAGAACATGGAATAAATATTCAGCAATGTACTCCGACCAATTGGAGAACTCAACGCCAAAATATGTCGACGTGAACTACGGAGAAGTTGAGCACCAGCATTAGGCGTATACTGCAATTCTTTTGCAGCTTGTATAACTCTGTCACGCGTTTCTGAGGTCAACGAACGTTTCCCTGAAAACGCATACGATACGGTACTAATCGATACGCCAGCACGTTCTGCCACATCCTTGATGCCAACCATCACGACCCCTTTGTCGAAACGTTTTAATGCTGCACATCATAGCAAAAATCAACTGGCATAATACGGAAACATCACGAAGGGAATAAGCATTATTCCGTGAGTTAGTTCCGTTGATGAATCCGGCACTAGCTCACGGATAAAGTCAGAAGCAATACGTCACTCCCCCAGCATGCTGCTCCACATGCCAACGAAATCAGGCAACGTCTTGCGCGTGGTAGCAACATTAATCACCTGAATATCAGGAATACGCAAGCCCAGCATCGCAGCAAATGTTGCCATACGATGATCGGCGTAGGTTTCCATATCAGCACCATGCAACTGATCTACCGGCACTGGCTCGATACGCAAACCATCCGGCAGTTCTTCCGCCTTGCCGCCTACGCGAGTGATCTCGTTCACCAATGCAGCCAATCGATTCGTCTCATGGCCACGCAGATGGCCGATGCCCACCATATCGGTAGGAGCATCGGCAAAGACCAGAATCGCAGCGAGCGAGGGGGCAATCTCACCGGCGGCAGTCAAATCGAATCTGCCGAGACCATGCACAGTACCATCACCGGACACTTCGCAATACCGCACGTCATCAATCACAGGGAAGCTCACCTTCGCTCCCATCTGCTCCAGATATCCCGGTAGCAAACCACCCGGCTGTGTGGTGGTTTCCGGCCAGTGCGGCACACGAACAGTGCCGCCCGCGATTAATGCGGCACCCAGGAATGGCGCTGCATTGGATAAATCAGGCTCTACAGTCACCTTATCCGGCAGCTGCAACGCGTGCGATTCCACAGTCCATGACCGTGCAGCTTCATCAGCCTGAACCTTGCCGCCAGCACCGGTCACATCAGCAACCGTCATACGAATGTGCGGCAAACTTGGGGTCTTCTCCCCCGTATGCTGCAATGCCAAACCGCCTGGCAGTCGAGAACCAATCAGCAGCAGTCCGGAAATAAACTGAGAGGAACCAGAGGAATCAATACTTACCTGAGCGCGGTCGGCTGACAGTATTGCAGGCGGAGTAATCGTGAATGGCAGACGGCCGACTTCGCCGTGATATTCCACCGTGGCACCAAGCTGTTCCAAACCGTCCAGTACCGGCTTCATCGGGCGCGCATACGCCTGTTCATCACCGTCGAAATGCACCGGCCCGTCCGCGAACAGGGCAAGGCCGGGAACAAAGCGCATGACCGTGCCTGCGAGACCGCAGAACAGGTCAACATTGCCATGGAATCGGCCTTGTGCAGGCGGAATCACCGTCACCGTAGTATCTACGTTAGGATCAACTTCGCAACGTACACCCAGCGCTTCCAAGGCACCCATCATCAGATCAGTATCACGGGAGCGTAGCAAACCGACCAACTGCACCGGTTTGGTGCCAAGTGCGGCAAGAATCAAGTAACGATTTGACAATGATTTACTGCCCGGCACGGTTACCGTGGCATCCAGCGGCTTCGTAGCGACTGGAGCGGGCCAAAGATTCGTGTGTTCTGTCATACCTGCCAATGTATCAAGCTCAGTGCATACAAGAACGGCTGTGTCCAGCATAAAGTGCCGAACACAGCCGATTCATAGTATGCAAAGCGAATCCGCAACGATTCAGCAGCGAATCAGGCGAGCGTATCCTTGATTGCACCGACGAAATAGTCAAGATCGTCAGGCTTACGGGAGGTGATGAGACGCCAACCGTTCTCATCATCGACGGTCAGCTGCTTGTCAACGTAGTGGCCACCAGCGTTCTCGATATCAGCAGCAATATAGCGGCATGGAGAAGCAGTCTTTCCAGCAATCAGCTCAGCATTGACCAGCAACCAAGCACCATGGCAGATAGCAGCGATCGGCTTGCCTTCATGAGCGAATTCCTGAGCCAAGGTGATAGCATCCTCGTTCACGCGGATACGATCGACATTGCAGGTACCGCCAGGAACCACGAGCAGGTCATAATCAGCAGCCTGCACGTCAGCGAGACGAGCATCCGGGGTCAGTGTTTCGCCTTCATAGCGGTCATGCTGCACAGTCTCGCACGGGTCAAGCGTGGTGGCAGCAAGCGTCACCTGAGCACCAGCAGCCTTCAAGTCACGCAGCGGGCGGGTCAGTTCGGTTTCTTCAATACCCCAGTTATTAACGATGATGAGCACCTTAGAGTTCTCAATAGCCATGTTTCCTCCTCGATTGCATTGGCTAATTTCCGTACTCTATTATGCGTCATTCGTGAGCGTTGAGCTGGTAGAAGAGCAAAAAATTCAGATAAGAATGTTCTTGTACGAGCGGCGCACCGAAACAGTTCGTTTTGCGTTAACGGTCTGCTGCGATACGTGATTCTATTGCGGTTTCCGGTTCCGCCGAAGCATGCTGTTCCATACCGTTTTCAATCATTTGCGCATGCAGGAGCTGTGCTTCCACACGGTCGGCTTCAATAGCGGCTATCTGACGAGAGAATACGATGAACCAGCCAAGAAACATGAGGCCGGCGAGCGCTTCCACATTGGTCAATGTATTGTGCCCCATCATCATATTGGCCCAGAATGCGGCGCATACGGCTGCAGCCAAGTCGGAAGCCACCATAACCGCTTTGGAAATGCGCGGCGCGAGCCAGGGCAACAGTACGAACAGCAGTAGCATTACGAACGGTAGGCCCTTGGCGCAGATGTTGTGCATCAGGTTATGCGGCGTGTAGCGGAATGCGCCGATGCCGATGAATGCCAGGCCAGAAACGGTGAGCAGCACGGAGAGCACACCGATACGCACCATGAAATGCGGGATCATGTAGCCGCGGTTCGGGTCGGTTTTGGTGCGATCATGCCAGAGGCGTTGCAGGCGTTCGGTGGTTACCAACTCGGAGATGGCGAAGTAGCTGACGATGATGATGCAGGTTCCTGCCAGCATCAGCGTCGAATTGAACATGCGCGCCGCGAATGTGGTGCGGTCGCCAAGTTGCGAGAAGTTATTGTGATACCAATACGGATCATCGGTAGTGACTCCAGCGGTGACGACGCCGGAAATCACGAAGAACGGCAAGAGGCTGGCGATGGTTTTGGCATTCATCATCTCCGCCTGCACGAAGGTCATATACCCTACTACGCCGGCGAATCCGGCGCATACGCTGGAAATGTAGCCGGCAAAGATGGCATTGCCCATCATGTCGTTTGCGGCGCCGATAAGCGCGAATGATGAGAGGAAGATTGTGGATCCGTACACCACGGACAGCGACACGATTTCCACGATACGTCGAATCGGTGCAAGCCAGCCGTTTTTGAGGTTCAAGGACCGCGATTTGCGTGCATAGCCCACAATAAAGGAAATCACGCCGCAGGCCGCCACAATGCCCGAGCACACCATGAATCGACGTTGGGTGAGCTGCCAGATGGCAGGTGCATATTCCATATAGAAGTTCATGGAGACAGCGCCTACAATGGCACAGATTACGAAGGAAATCAGTCCGGATGTTTCCGAACGTTGATGACGTCCCATGATTTCCTTCGCACCTCCCGGAATACGTTTCTCAGTGTATTTGTCAGCCAATTTCTCATGAATTTGAGAAATACCTGTCCAAAAACACATTCTAGACCGTGTCCCGGTCCAACCATAGGATACAATGTTGGTTTGTGCCGTGAAACTGATTGATGGTTTTACTGCAAACGGGCTATAGCGCAGTTTGGTAGCGCGCCTGCTTTGGGAGCAGGATGTCGTGGGTTCAAATCCCGCTAGCCCGACCGAAAGCCCTACTCCCGCTTGGGAAGTAGGGCTTCTTCTTTTTCAGATTACGGCTTCAGCAACAAAATCCAGTGTTACTAGGATGGACCGTTCCAGTAACATTTTTGTTACTAGCGATTATCGCCCGACATCCCTGTGATTCCAAGGGTCTCGGGTACGATGAGAGCATGTCCACCACGATTGACGTATATCCGACGACGGATTACATGCCTTTGGTCGAAGAGACGCGCAGCCGCACTCAAGAGCTGTATCAGCAGCTGCTCGACCGGTACGGGATCGCCAGCACCGTGGAGGTGAAGGCGTTCTACTCCCGCAGCCCCGGTGAAGAGTTACGGTCTGTGGATCCGGCTACGCGATGGGAGGTCGAGATGGATCTCGTCTTCGCGTATCTGATCAACGGCGAGTGGAGGGCGAGTTCATGGCCATCGCTGTGGGAGCGCTCGCGGATCGATCAGCCGTGGGTCGATGACTACGTGCGGTCAGGCGGGAAGGAAGGCTATCCTTCGTCGATGCTGGGCGAATGCTGGCCCATCAAGGCCGACGAGTTTGAAGTGCTACTGTCCGATGAGGTTATGAAGCTCCTGAACGAGCAACCCCATTTCTGGCACGACATACGGAACGCCGCCGGCCCGGCCGTCTCCTCGACCGGCTACGGATTCGTCGCAGCGGCCCTGGCCGAGAAGACAAACGGTCGGCTGGCGTCCTTCGATTGCGCTTTTATCAGCGACGGTCACAACGGTGAAACCGCCGAACAGTTCCTGACATGGTGGGGCGACGAGCAGATGACCTTCTACGGGAAGGAACCCTTCCGGTGATACGTGAGGGGTTGCCGCTGACACACTGTCAACGGCAACCCCTCAGTCCTTGTTCCCGTACTCGGCGCGTTTCCTCAGCAACGGCACCAGCTCGCTCAGGTCAGCTTGCCGTCGGATCCGTAACGCAGACCGCCACGGTTGACCCAGCTCCGTATCGTGCTCGCCGGCAGGCGGATGCTAGCCTTCGCGCACTCGGCGCTCAGCTCGGCTGCGGTGCCCCTGACCTCGCTGACGATCAGTCGAGCCAGCAGCCGGTCGGCCACGACTAGACCGCCCAGCCTCATCGAGCACTTCAGCACCAGCCTCGGTGTGAACGATCCGTCACGGTCTTGCGGCACCTGGATCGCGACGGGACCCACCTCAGTCGCCAGCGTCTTGGGATACGAACCGTTCCTCGAATTCGCCATGCCGCTAGCCTCCTTGTCCTCCCGGCCGTCGACGCATAGGCCCAGATGTGATGTCATCTCCTCCTCCAGACCACGTTCCAAGGCCACCCGGACCAGCCCCGGAATCAGACCGCCGTCGCCCGTCAACCCCACGTCATCACGATCGATGCGCTCGAACAGGGAATCCAAGGCCCCTGACGAGACCAGGCCATCCACCAGCTCGCGCGCCGACCCCACGGCAACGGCGCCACCGGAACCCACGACCCCCATTATCGCCCTTCAAGACCGCCATGATTCAATCATTCCAGAATGGCAACCCATACGCAAACAATTAGACGCCCTCCACCATGTCTGGTAGCGCAACCCGCACCGGTCTCTGTGGCCCCTGTCCGCATGGCGCGTTCCCAGCGCCAACCCGAACCTGATCTACCCCGGTCAGCAGCTCCGCTACTGACCTCCGCCAATGGCCCCGACGCAATGCCGGGGCTTTTCTCCAATTCACCTACTGGAAGGAACAATCATGGATATTTCCGAAGCAACCACCCTCGCCGCCGCCATCGTCGCGCTCATCGCACCGGCATTGATTCAGGCATTCAAGAAGTACATCCCCGCCGACTACGTGGGTCTCACGTCCCTCGGAGTGAGCGTGCTGCTCGGCGTGCTCGCCATCGCCGCCACGAACGGCTTCCACGGCTACAGCTGGGGCATCGTCCTCACAGGCGTCGTCGGCGTCGCACAAGCCGTCTACACGCTAGTGAATCAGGCGTTCAGCGGCAAGCTCAGCAAGGACGTTGAGGCGTCGTAGACACCGAATGTCCGCTGCGGCTCTTGTGACCGTTCGGGAACTGCAGCGGGCGTAGAATTGCAGGGACAGCAAATGTTAGAGTTCTTCCGAACCGGAGGTAAAAACAGTGATTGATGTATGGAATCAGTTCATACATAGCCCACAAGTTTTTATCTCATGTATTGCCGCACTTATATCTGTTATCTCTCTGATTTCGCAATATGTCCTGTTTAGAATGGCTGGCAGTAGGATTCACGTCAATCTTGATTTTGCTTATTATGAGCCAGAGAATGGTAGTACATTTAATTATCCAGTCCGCAATAGTAAAAAAGATATATTGCAAGAAAAGTCTGTCCAAAGACTTAATGCAGGGAGAATTAGTCGTGAGGTTAACTATGCCGAAGGTATAGAGCTATTGAAAATCACGATTCCTAATCGTGGTCGCTTTTCGGCAAGCATCTCTGATATAACCCTTGGATATAGAGTTTACGGCAGAGAGTACAAAAGGTATGTCTCTGATTATACGTTTGGACTGCGTCCATTTTTGTTTAACAGCAAGACGGTCTTCTCTTTTCCCATAAAAATAAGTGGAGGCGAAGAAGTATCGATGTACTACTATTACTGGGATGCCTTCCATGACCTTCAGAATGAGAATGAGCTTAAAAGGATTCCGGATATTAGGGCATACGTCAAAAGCGGCGGGAAAAGGAAGCCTGTAAGATCTCGAAATGCTATATCGCTGAATGGCGGTCAGTCATCGACGCTATTAAATATTAATGGGAAAATACCTCTCAGAATGATGCTTTCTCGATATTTCTTCAACAGACAATCTTCGGATAATGGCTTGAAGCAATCAGAGTGTTATTTCTTCTCTATTTTTGGCGATATTAGTTTGACTTCCAGACTTCTGGAGAGTTACCTCGCAGGACAGTGGCCTACCGGATATTCTGCACAGCATGACTGTCTACAAAAGTTTTTTGAATCACAAAACACTTTATTCGGTCTGTTCTATGACGGTAATGAAGTAGACGGAAGATATGCCGGCTCTTCTCGACACAATAAGAATCATCTGGCCATGGATCTTGCGGCCATGCTCCCGATGTCCATCGAAAGGTGGAAAGACCGCATCGATTGGTCCGATATCCTTCAACCAAATCTATATAAAGAGCTAGTATTGAAAGAAGCCGGCGGTCAAGAAACAAATGAAGACACTGAAGAGAAAACTACTTCAAGCGAGTAATTCCTTATTGGCATGGCACTGGATTTCACTTACTTCTGAGATGAAATCGGCGAACAGAACTGTATTGTCTCTCACCTCTTGGGGGTGAGTATTGCGGATTCTCCTAGGCATAACTAAGCACAGATGCTTGTCCATCATCTGTTTGTTCTGCTTGACCGATATGCTGGAAGGCGCAATGGTAAACAGGTGTTTTTCGACGATTTTATCAGCTTCGTCCAACACCTGACGCCACCGATCTTTAGTACTTGTCTTGACGGCCAACATCCTGAGACGCGAAGATGGATATTGCATATCTGCATATTCTTCTGCCCCAGGAAACAGGAAGTCTGGCTTCTTGTTCTCTTCGGTTATTGCTTGTGGGGTATAGTGGACTCCTCGCGCATCAAGGATTCGCTGGACATGTTGTTCAAGACTTTTTCCCCGCTCGACTGACTCGTCAGACACGATGACCCCTGAAAACAGCGAAATCGACGGCAATCAACGAATCTCGCGAGGGTCGCGAAAACGGCATTATTACGCCAAAAACGAGACCAACAAAGCTCACGGGAACCAGCGAAGCGACCTCTCAAACTAACAAGGGGTTACTCAGTAGCGATCAGCGTGAACAGGAAGCAGGTGAAGCTCTCTTCAACCACCTGTTCGGGGAAGGCCGACACAGTACGGAGAAAGATCAGTAACAATCTTTGGGGACCGTGCTTCGACACGCCGATTGATTCCACCGTTCTGAGGCTCATAGCCAGTAAAAAACCAGTAACAATGACCGTCACGATTTGCCAATCTGGGCGGTCTGAACAAAGAAACTCGAAACTCAAGAATGGCTTGATTTCAAGGGTTTCGAGGTGGGCCAAGGCCGGTGGTCTGAGCCAAGAGACCTCGAATCCCAGCAGGATGTCGTGGGTTCAAATCCCGCTAGCCCGACCGAAAGCCCTACTCCCGCTTGGGAAGTAGGGCTTTATTGCATTCCGCCGGACAGGCTAATGGCAACACTGGTAACAATGACCGCAGACCTTACCGGATTACGTTGCTCGTTTTGCGGATGGACAATCTCTGGCAGGATTTTTCCACTGATGCAGCCCCTGCGTTCCTCCTTGAAATCGAACATTGTTGGCCAACTTCTCTCATAATGAAGCGTATACTTACTGCACTTGCACGACGCAATGCGTTCTGGCATAATTGACAATGCTTTGTTCCGCAAGGGCAAGGCTCCAAGTCGCCGGGGGTATTCCCCCGGCATTCCTTTATCCGTTGTCTGGTCAGGGGATTCGGTTGAGCGAGCTGAGTGTATTCGTTGACGAATCCGGCGAGTGGGGCAAGCTGTCTGAATACTATCTCATCACACTGGTGTTCCACGTACAGTCCGAATCCATCGCGGAGCATGTTGGAAAGTACGAGCGGCATCTGACCGATTCATGTCTTCCGGACATTCCGTTCCATGCCGGACCGTTGTTCAACGGGCATGACGACTACGAGAACGTTTCATTCGCAGATCGCAAGCGTTTGTTCTTCTCGTTCTTCACACTTGCTCGCAATCTGCCATTCCGATACATAACGTTCGCGCACCGCAAGAGCATGTTCGACGGCAGCAAGGTCCGGTTCGAGGCGCAACTCAAACGTGATCTGGCGGACTTCTTCCTGTCTCATCTTGACGAGTTCCAGTCGTACGAAACGATCAAGGTGTACTACGACAACGGACAACAAATCGTCACGAATGCGCTGAAAGCCTCCATCGACTATGCACTGTCCAAAGAGGCCGTCGTGTATCGAGACGCTCGACCCAAGGACTATCGCTTAAAGCAGGCGGCAGATTTGATGTGTGCCATCGAACTGACCTCGTTGAAATTCGATGCCGGCGAGGATACGGCCACCGATCGTAAAATATTCAAAGATCGGCGCGACTTCCGCAAGAACTACCTTAGAGTCCTACGACGCAAGCAATTCTGACTCCGTCTTCGGCGCATTTGCCGGCATGTTCCGTGAGTGTTTGTTTGCCATGTAGCAAAGGAGGTGTTGCGATGGCAGGAAACTTCGAATCGAAGCAGTTCATCAAGTTCGCCACGCGCATCCCGATCTTCATGTACCTAACCGACTATCACGAGCAGATGCTGCGTGACGTTATCACAAAGCCGGAACCGGAGCTGTTCAAGAAGATCATTGGCCTAACCAAGGATGATTTCGAGCTGCTGCTGAGCCTGAACGTGTTCAACCCGGCGCGCATGAACGACGCCGTGTACAAGTTCAAGCGCTACGAGGACGACAGCCTCTCCTACGCGGGCATCGACAAACACGAGCAGGATACGCAGGTCGGTCTGTTCGGCACCGCCATCCCGGCGCAAGAGTTCGAAGAGATGTGAGATGGTCAGGTCGGATAATTTAAGGAACACCTTGATGGGCAGCTCGCGCCTGCAGACAGTTCTGTATCAGCCTTGCGAATTTGCCATAGATGACGGTGAAGCATGCGAGGCTGATATGTAAAACCAACTTGTATTAGACAAACTGACCGTGGAATTAGATGGGGGAACAATGCTAGAGTATAGCAATCTCGTCAATCCCTATGTCGATGCAGAACTGCGGGCTGCGGCCCAACATCGCGCGGATATGGCATTGGTGGAGCTTAAATCTCGCTTTGATAAGATCAAATCGATGCAGCTTCTCCAGATCGAAGCCGAAAAAGATAGCGTAGTTGATAAAGTCAACAGATTTTCAATGGGAATATATCAGTCGCAGATGAAGAATTTATATGAATTTGCGTCTGATAACCTAGAAACCATTTTTTCTCTTCTTGGTAAAGAGACTGGATTGATGACTTATGTTCTCAATCGAGCAACCATTGAAAGTATATCCGTTGCGTTATGGCTCGCTTCTTTTGACTCCGTAGAAAAAAGAGCTTTTCATGCAATTGATTTAACATATTGCAATTATACAAATTCTAAAGACGCCTTTCGAGAAGTTGCCGAATCGGATAAAAGTATCGAAGAAATACAGAATCTGGCCTTAGCTCTCCTGCATGACTGCAAAAATGAAATGAAGGCTTATAGGACCAAAAGTTTTAGCAAAGCAATCAATCGAAGCCAAGCTGTGCAGAAGGTTGATTCTATCTATAGAAAGCAGATTGGCGCTAGACATCTGTACAGCGGTTTGACTGTTTGGAAGATATGTAGCGGCATTACCCACGCCAGTGAGTCAGCCATAGGTAATATGACCGTTTATACTTCCAAAGAAAACAATGATGAGCTGAAGAAAAAGACCCAGTTGTTAAAGCCTAAAAGTTCAAGCCTTGCCCTTGTGCTTTATCCGACAATAGAGAATCTTGAATTGTTTGCCCATGTGTATCGACAGCAATGTCGCCGTTCATAGGGCATTACGTCAAGATTCCACAACATTTCTACGCAGACATGGTGTTGCCTGCCAGTGGCTCCAATGCGTCTTTGAGCGCGTCGAAACTAATAAAGTACTGCTTGAAACTAACAGATGGCGCTTTTGATGCAATTGGTTTGAACTGAAGGCGGGTGACGCTCTCCTCAATCACTAGTTCGGAAAAGGTTGTCCTCACGAAGGACGGAGATACTAACAGATCTTTTGGGACGGTGTTTCGACACGCCGAGTGTTTAAGCTGTTCTGAAGGCCTCAGACGCTAACAATTTGCTAACAATGACCGTCACGATTTGCCAATCTGGGCGGTCTGAACAAAGAAACTCGAAACTCAAGAATGGCTTGATTCCAAGGGTTTTGAGGTGGGCCAAGACCGGCGGTCTGAGCCAAGAGACCCCGAATCCTAACAGGATGTCGTGGGTTCAAATCCCGCTAGCCCGACCGAAAGCCCTACTCCCGCTTGGGATGTAGGGCTTCTTCTTTTTCAGATGACGGCTCCAGCAACAAAATTTCAGTGTTACCGGGATGGCCCGTTCCAGTAACATTTTTGTTACTAGCGATTATCGCCCGACATCCCTGTGATTCCAAGGGTCTCGGGTACGATGAGGGCATGTCCACCACGATTGACGTATATCCGACGACGGATTACATGCCTTTGGTCGAAGAGACGCGCAGCCGCACTCAAGAGCTGTATCAGCAGCTGCTCGACCGGTACGGGATCGCCAGCACCGTGGAGGTGAAGGCGTTCTATCCATGCGAACCCGATGAGGAACTGCAGTACGTGGATCCCGGCACGCGCTGGAAGGTGGAGATGGATCTCGGATTCGCATATCTGATCAACGAACAGTGGCAATCCAGCTCGTGGCCATCGCTGTGGGAGCGCACTCGGATCGATCAGCCGCGGGTCGATGACTACGTGCAGTCCGACGGGAAGAAAGGCTATCCGCCGTCGATGCTGGGCGAATGCTTCCCCATCGAAGCCGACGAGTTCGACGTGCCGATGTCCGATGACGACATGCGGTTGCTGAACGCGCAACCCCATTTCTGGCACGACATACGGAACTTCGCCGGCCCGGCCGTCGCCTCGACCGGATACGGGTTTGTCGCCGCCGCATTGGCCGAGGAAACGAACGGCCGTGTGGCGTCCACTGACGGGGCATTCGACAGCAGAGGCCACAACGGTGAAACCGCCGAACAGTTCCTGACGTGGTGGGGCGACGAGCAGATGACCTTCTACGGGAAGGAACCCTTCCGGTGATACGTAAGGGGTTGCCGCTGACACACTGTCAACGGCAACCCCTCAGTCCTTGTTCCCGTACTCGGCGCGTTTCCTCAGCAACGACACCAGCTCGCGCACTCGCCATCCGATTCGTCTGGATCTCCCCACACCACGCCGCCGCAGTCCGGGCACGAGCCGAACGCGATGCGCGGCTTCGCGGGATTCACTACCCTGTGGACCCGTTCGGCCATATCGGTGATGTCCTCATACCATCCGAGCACGTCCCCGCTCTTCAGCAGCGGCTCCGGCCTAGCGAGCACCATGCGAACCAACACGCCTTTCGGTTGACTATGACTCGCCGGAACACGACTCACCCCTTCGTGCTCGCGCAGCTGAATCGCAAATCCTCATCAGCATACCCAGAAACCGTGAAATCAAACGGAAACAACCCACAAACCAGTATCATGGGAAAAACGGTTGGACACGAGAACAGACGGAAAACTCATGACCCTAATCTCACATTCCCCCTATGACCCCAAATGGATAGCCCTACAGAGAGAAGCTAATATATCCGGACGCATGCTCTCTCTTGGCCTGAACGCGCTTTGCAGCGCGGACTTTGGGCATCAGGAATTTTATTACACAGGCTTCTTTAATATCACAATAGCTCTTGAACGTATCTACAAACTCATTCTGGAATCACATGAATACAGTACTCGTGGTAGTTTTCTTACTGATGCTCAGTTAAAAAATGAAGGTCATAATCTCCTCAATCTCTATGAGAAAACTCGACAATTAACTAATCTAATAACTAAAAAGATGGCTGACAATGTCCTAATTCCAGACGAAGAACTCACGAAGGTGCTGACTTTCCTAACAGACTTTGCCAAGAAGGATCGGTACTTCAACTTTGTTTCGTTGGAGAAGAATGGAGCGGCGGATCCTGTCGCCCGATGGCACAAGCTTGTTCTTCAGTGGCACGGGCATCCTCCTCTTACACAGATGCAACAGAATATTCTGACCGCAGCTCAAATGAGAGACAGCCAACCGCATAGTTTATATGACATTCATCATTTTGATGAGTATGGCAACAGTCTTGAATCCAACGAGCAATGTTGTAAAGCCTTGTTTCAAGCGGAGCATATTCAGAGAGAAGGTACTTTGGTTCTTTTTAAAATTGCAAAGGCTGCCACGAGTCAATTGTGCTCATATTCCAATCTTTATGATCCAAAAACACAATCAGAAATTTATAGCTCGTCTAACTATCGGATGTCATTGGAAGAACTTGAGCAAGCGATGAGCAAACCACAACCCTTGCAAATGCCTGATTATGAAGACTTTTTCATAGAATTCCATCAATCAGAAGAAAGCTATTTGCGTTCTGTCAATGAGCAACAGCAGGCTCGTTATATCTCTAAGTAGGGATTCAGACATGACTCTGGTGAAAACAATATGAAATCATATTAGGGTAATTTCAACCGTTCGTCTTTTAAGCATTGAAACCCTGATGAGTAGTTCAACCCTGCATGAGTGCTGGCGAACATTACGAGGCTAACTTGATTGGCTCTGGAGCTCTGCAGGAATGACACTCCATGAGACTTCATGATGACTACCCTTGCTCCTGTGGGCGACGATGATCAATGGCAATATCGGCAACTGTTCTGAGAGCATTCATTGCGCGATGAGGACATTCTTGTCGATGCTGCGACACGCCGAACAGTCACGCTACCTAGACCATCTAAGACGCTAACATTTTGCTAATAATGACCGTCAGAATTCACCGATCGTACTCGGTCCAGCCAAGAAACTCAAACCTTAGAAATACAAAAATCCAACGCTAATCGGTTAAGCCGAATCGCTTGTTTTAGCCAAATTAAAGCCGGAAGGTTCGGGATGTCGCAGGTTCGAATCCTGTCGTCCCGGCCGATAAGCCCTACTTCCGCTTGGGAAGTAGGGCTTTTAACTATCGGTTCCGGATCATCGGCTACCAGCGCACGGAGATGCGCTCGCCCACATGCGCGTCGGTCGGATTGGCAGTTGCTTCATCGATGACGGCGATGGCGTAGTCGGCATAGCTGATGGCGCTCTGGCCGTCTTCGTTCGCGGTGAATTCTTCGCCGGCCTGCACGTATGCTCCGGTGCGAGAGCCGTCGGTCTGGAAGTCGGCTGCGGGGGAGATGTACGTCCACTTGACATCGTCGCGCTTGCGCAGCTCTGCGAGGGCCTTACCCATCGCCGTGGCGAGGGGCACGAACGCGGCCGGGAAGGTATCCGCCTGACTCAGTTGCAGCGTGTGCTCCGGGTTAAGGTACAGGCTGCCGGCTCCGCCGACCACAATCAGTCTAGTGTCGGTGCCGGAGAGGATGTCGGTCAGATGCTCCAGGGAGGTGGAGTGCTGCGGCAGGGTGTCCGGAGTCCAGGCGCCGAATGCGTCAATGACGACGTCGAAGCCGGCGAGATCGGCTGCGGTCAGGTCGAACAGATCCTTGATGATCGCGTGCTGGGCCGTGGTCCTGTTCTCGCCGCGCACGACCGCGGTCACGTCGAGTCCGCGGCCGACGGCCTCCTTGACGATGAGCCTGCCGGCCTTACCGTTGGCGGCGACGACTGCGATGTTCTTGATCATGATGTGCTCCTTCGATGGATGGCGTTGTTGTCTTGCCGACATGATTCACGTTATGGGAGTACAGCCAATAATGGAAGAAGGCACAAAAAAGTGCTATAGTAACCAAAAAGGAACTATTGGATTATTCCAACGATTTCAAGAGGTTGAATCATGGTCGATGTCAACGCGCTTCCGGCGTGTCCCGTGGAAACGACGCTCACGCTCATCTCCGACAAATGGAAGATTCTCATTATCCGCGACCTGCTGGGCGGCACCAGGCGCTTCAGCGAACTGCGCCGCTCGATTGGTCATATCTCTCAGAAGGTGCTCACTTCAAACCTTCGCCAGATGGAAAATGATGGTCTTGTACACCGCGAGGTCTACGCGGAGGTACCGCCGCGCGTGGAATACTCCCTAACCGACACAGGTCAGAGCCTCAAGCCTGTCATCGATGCCATGTGGAGCTGGGGCGAAGGATACAAGGCCAAACTAGCGGCAGACTGATTTACCCGAATAAAAGAGAACCCCCAGTGCATCACGGCTGAGTCAAAGACCGTCCGGAGAGGCCCTTTGGGGGAATTCGTAACATATGATAATGAACCATGAGTCGACAGTCAAATGCAGCAGCTGGTTTCCTCCTCTCGCAGACTCCTCGTAAGGGCACCCCACAGGAGAAGGCATTGCGTGCGTGCATTACCGATGAAAGGCTCGCATCCTACAATCACGAAACTCAAAGGCGTTCATGTACGGCGCTTCAACTGTATCTGTGGGATCATGACATGGCTAGTGCCTGCATGGGCGACATCGCCATCCTTGAAGTCGCCCTGCGCAACCATATGGATCGGCAGTTGTCCCTCATCTCTTTGAAACAATCCGGCACCGAGGATTGGTATATGGCGGAGCTCCGCTTCGACGACCGAACCCAATATCAGATCCGCGAGGCATGGAGTCATCTCACTCCACAACAACGAAAACGTCACGCGCACGGCCATCTCGTCGCGGCGCTGACGTTCGGCTTCTGGCGCAACCTTCTGGAGGACGGCGGTACGGTTCATACGAAATGGCCGGCCCAAAGCCGCGCTGACTACGAAAACGACTTCTGGCGCAATGGGCTCGACAAGACGTTCTCCAATGGACGTCAATATGCGCGTGCGATGGAAGAACGATGGACGCGAAGATATGCGTTGGACATCGTCAAGACCGTACATGCTCTGCGCAACCGCGTCGCTCATCACGAGCCGCTCGTCAACGGCATCCCGTTGCCCGGCGAGAACCGGCGCATCACACTGGCAGAGGCGGTGCAGGCGTGCTTTGATCTGGCGATGATCCTAGACCGTGACCTGCACGCATGGCTGATGGACAACAGCAAGATGAAGCTGGTGCTTGAACAGGAACCGCGGTCCATCGAATAAACGGCCATTGTTTCAAATCACTAGTCCGGAGAAAGCTGTTACCACGAAAGGTGAAGATGCCCACTGACCTTTTGAAGCGGAGTTGCGACACGCCGAGTGTTTAAGCCGTTCTGAAGGTCCGAGACGCTAACAATGACCATCACGATTTGCTGGGCTGAGTGGTCTGAACAAAGAAACACGAAACCTGAAAAAATGGCTTGATTCCAAGGGTTTTGAGGTGAGCCAAGACCGGCGGTCTGAGCCAAGAGACCCCGAATCCTAACAGGATGCCGTGGGTTCAAATCCCGCTAGCCCGACCGAAAACCCTACTCCCGCTTGGAATGTAGGGCTTTATTTTTTCGCCGGACAATCCTGAGTTATCCGATTTTATCCGAAAACTCAGGATTGATGCAGCCTTGCTCAGCTCCACGCCCCGGACATGAATAAAAAAGCGTGTGCAAGTGCCACGCGAGCGCATTTTCGGTTGTTTTGCGCTGACGTGCCGCGGCATCCTCTTTACGACCATGGATTTGTGCCAAAAACCATGCCACGCGAGTGCAAAAAGACCTCAAATACGCTGGCGTGGCAAGCTCACGTGCCACGCCAGCGCAAATCGACCGATATTGCATTTGCGTGGCACAATTCAAAGGTGCCTTTGCCGACATAATGTAGGCAAAGGCACCCATACACAAAAAATCAACGGATAGCTGTAAACAAGCCTACAGCCCCAGCTCTGGCTTCTTTTGCTTTTTGGCGCTCATGAGCATCATGAAACTGCGCGATTGCGCGGTGATCATGAAGCCCGCCTCATAGCTCAGCTCAGGTCCATCGGGATTATGCGTATCCACGATCAGCTGCCATTTACGGCCATAGCGTTCATCCGGCAGGGTGAACATGATCGGCTCGTAATGGGCGTTGAAAATCAGGATGAAGTCGTTGTCGACCATCCGGTTGCCGTACCAGTCAACCTCGGGAATATCCGAACCGTTCAGGTAAATCATCATGGAGAAGGCATGAGTGTTCTGCCAATCTTCCATATCCATGATGGAACCGGTGTGGTCGAACCACTCCACCTGTGGAATCTTGTTGGAATCATCCCCCGGTTCGCGGCCGGTGAAGAAACGACGACGATGCAGCACAGGATGGTTCAGACGCAGATGAATCAGCTTGGAGACGAACCGAAGCATGCTCTTCTGGTCTTTGTTGAGATTCCAATTCGTCCAGGAAATCTCATTGTCCTGACAGTAGGCGTTGTTATTGCCCTGCTGGGTGCGGCATACCTCGTCGCCGCCGCAGATCATAGGAATGCCTTGGCTGAGCAACAGCGTGGAGAACATGTTGCGCATCTGACGCTGTCGCAGGTCATTGACATCCGGGATATTCGTGGCGCCTTCCACACCGCAGTTCCACGAGCGGTTATTGGATTCGCCATCACGGTTGCCTTCGCCATTGGCGTCGTTGTGCTTCTCGTTGTAGCTCACCAAATCATTCATGGTGAAGCCGTCATGCGCGGTGATGAAGTTCACGGAAGCCACTGGGCGGCGGCCGTTGACCTGATACAAGTCAGAGCTGCCCATCAAGCGCGAAGCAAACTCCGGCAGCGTGGATGGCTGCGAGCGCCAGAAGTCGCGCACTGTGTCACGGTAGCGGCCATTCCATTCGGACCAGCTGGAGGGGAAGCCGCCCACCTGGTAACCGCCGGAGCCCAAATCCCACGGTTCGGCGATGAGCTTGACGCGGGAAATAACCGGATCCTGCTCGACAATGTCGAAGAAGGCGGACAGCTTATCGACCTCCTGGAACTGACGGGCCAGTGTTGCCGCCAGATCGAAGCGGAAGCCATCCACATGCATTTCGGTCACCCAATAGCGCAACGAATCGGTAATGAGCTGCAGTGCATGCGGCGAGCGCATAAGCAGCGAGTTACCGGTACCGGTGGTATCGAAGTAATGCATTGGGTCGCCATCTACCAGTCGATAGTAGGACTGGTTGTCAATGCCCTTGAAGCTCAAGGTGGGGCCCATATGGTTGCCTTCGGCGGTGTGGTTGTACACCACATCAAGAATTACTTCCATACCGGCGCGATGGTAGGCCTTGACCATGGATTTGAATTCGTTGACCTGTTCGCCGCGCTCCCCCGAGCTGGAGTATGCGTTGTGTGGGGCGAAGAAACCGATGGTGTTGTATCCCCAGTAGTTCGACAGGCCCTTCTCCTGCAGGAAGGAGTCGTTGACGAACTGATGGATAGGCATCAGTTCGATGGCGGTGACGCCAAGTTTCTTCAGATATTCGATAACGCTCGGGTATGCGAGACCCGCATAGGTACCGCGAATATCCGGCGGCACATCCATGTTGAGATTGGTCATGCCGCGTACGTGGGCTTCATAGATGACCGAATCATGGTATGGGATGTATGGGTGCTGGTCATTGCCCCAATCGAAGTAAGGATTGATGACGGCGGATTTCATGGTATGAGCCGCCGAATCAAGGGTGTTCATGGACGAATTATCGTCAGGGCTTTTGAACCAGTAGGAGAAGAGGCTTTCATCACCGTCGATGTTGCCTTCGATGGCCTTCGCATATGGGTCGAGCAGCAGCTTATTTGGGTTGCACCGCAAACCATGCACCGGGTCGTACGGGCCGTATACGCGGTATCCGTATCGCTGTCCAGGCTGTAAACCGGGAATATAGTTATGCCATACGTACGAGTTCTGTTCAGTCATTTCGATACGAGTCTCGTTGTCATCGTCATCGAAAAGACACAATTCCACTTTCTGTGCGACCTGCGAGTACAGCGCGAAATTCACACCGGCGCCGTCATAGCTGGCCCCCAGCGGGTACATTGATCCAGGTCTGATCTGCATAGTTCCAGTATCCCACTTTCTTGTGTTACCAAAGTCTATCGGAGTTGAACGTCAGGCGAACAAGGACGGTTTGTTTTCATCATCAGCGTGCTTGGCAATCAGGCGACGCAATGCCTCGTGTTGGATGGCGATCATCGAATTGGAGGCCGTGATTCGCGTGGCCACCAAGTCGCTCCATGGAATCCAGGCGGATTCCACATGCTCATCCGGGTCGAAATGACGTTCCTCCTGCTTGAATGGGCCCAGATGCAGCACCATGATGTGGGCCAGTTCATCAGTCATGCCTTCTGAAGAGTAGAAGTCGCCCACATAATCCACACCCATCGTATTACGGTCAGGTACCACGCCGGTTTCCTCGGCTAATTCACGAAGCGCGGCATCCATCATGTCTTCGCCCTCATCCATCAGGCCGGCAGGAAGACCGTAGGCGAACATGTCTGATCCGGCACGGTATTCACGCTCAATCAGGTAACGGTCGGTAGACATATCGTGCACCAGCATCACCACGCAAGGCGCGTGACGCAGCACTTGACGGCTGATCTCATGCTTCTTGCCCTGCTTGTCCGTCAATGCCAGAGTCAAATCATCAACATGGAAGATGCGACCGGTGTACACGGTGGCGGTATTCACCACTTCGGCCGGCACGTCCATATCGATGCCGTCCGAGCTGGCGTTCAACTTACGATCAAGTCGATGTTCCAGCTGTTCCTGCTTGTTGTGGCCGAACATATTCCTCCTTGATGAGTGGTCCCGACATACTACTGTAGCCGCTCATGCCTCACGATGGGTGATGGACAGCGTCCAAGGATCGGTCGTGTCATGGAACCATTCCACATCCACATGTTCCCCGGTCGCTTGCTCGATGGCCTGGGGAATGTCTTCGATTGCATAGTTAAACCACATGGATTCAATGGCGGCATGCGGAGTGTTGATGAGATACGGTCTGGTCTGCGCACTCCCCTGCCCCAGCGCAATGCCTTGTGCACGCATACGCGCCTCATATCGGGCCTGCTCAATGGCGTCCGTAGTCGGATGGTGGCGCAGATCGCTGGTGACATAGACATCCACGCCCGCCGCACGAACCTCATCGAACAACGAGTCGCCCGAGCCTGGAAGAATCACCACGGTCTGCACCTGTGCATCCAGATCACCGCACACCTGCACACCTAATTGGGTTGCCATGCCATGCTCAGATACCTCGTTGAATACGCGCTGAGCGAAATCACGTAACGTCATTGGCTCAGGCAGCACACCTATACGCCCGAGTCCAACCGGATGCTCGGACTGGGCATCCTGAATCGGCACCAATGGACGTTGCTGTTCGAGCCCGAAATAATCCGCGGCCGCCTGCCCAACGCCACGCCATGCCGAATCAGCATTCGTATGACCTACCCATAATCCACAGCCATGATTGTAGAGTCTGCGAACAATGTCTCCTCTGAATCCAAGGCCGCCTACCTCATGCACTGAGCGGAAGAATAGCGGATGATGCGTGATCAGCAGGTCTGCATTGGCGTCAATGGCTTTATCGACAATGGCGGAAGTTGGGTCCGCAGCGAATACGATTCGCTGAACGCTCTGGCTTAAATCGCCCACAATAAGGCCGGGTTCATCCCATTGTTCGGCGTAACGAAGCGGATACAGTGAGTCAAGAACGTCGATGACTTGCTTGAGATTCGGCATACGGTTTATTGTAACCGACAACCTCTCAGTGAGCGGCAAGCTGCCAATCCGCGCCCATACCGCAGGAAACATCGAGCGGCACAGCGAGATTCACCGCATGTTCCATAGCGTTCTTCACCAACTCAGTGACCTGCTCGCCCTCTCCCGGAGCAATTTCCACTACCAATTCATCATGAATCTGCAGAATGATTCGGCTGCGCACATGAGCATCCTTCAATGCTCGATCCGCACGAATCATAGCAATCTTCATAATGTCGGCAGCGGACCCCTGAATCGGCGCATTCAATGCAGCACGCTCAGCCGCATCACGAGCCACCCGATTCACCGAACGCAATGCCGGGAAGTACCGACGCCGACCAAACATCGTTTCGGTATAGCCGTTCTCACGAGCCGAAGAAACCAGTGATTCAAGGTAATCGTGCACTTTGCCGAAGGTATCGAAATATCGAGCTTTTAACGCTTCCGCTTCACGCGGCGCAATCTTGAGCTGCTGCGCCAAACCGAAAGTGCTGAGACCATAGGCCAGACCATAGCTCATCGCCTTCACGTGGGAACGTTGATCGCTGGTGATCTGTTCGACAGGCAATTTGTACACCATCGAAGCCACATACTTATGGAAGTCAGCTCCAGAACGGAACGCCTCAATCAGCGCTTCATCGCCAGACAAATCAGCCATGATACGCAATTCAACCTGTGAATAATCGCAGCTCATCAATGCTTCATAGCCCTCGCCAGGCACGAATACGCCACGGATTTCACGGCCGGCAGCATTGCGATTAGGAATATTCTGCAAGTTCGGATCCACCGAGCTGAGACGACCGGTTGCTGCCACCGTCTGTTCAAATGTGGTATGAATGCGCGTGTCAGCTGGATTGACTGAATCAATCAGGGTCTGCACAATCTGCTTGAGCTTATTGGTTTCACGATGACGCAACAAAGCTCCCAAGAAACCATTGGCTCGCTCGTTATCAACAGACTTGATGTACAGATCCTGCAATGCGGAAGCATTCGTAGTGTACGAGCCTGACTTGGTACGCTTAGTGGGCTTCAATCCCATGTCTTCAAACAGTACTTTTTGCAACTGCTTTGGACTCTGCAGGTTGATTTCAGAACCAGCGTTCTTCCAAGCTTCTTCCTGTGCGAAACGAGCATCCTCAGCAAACTGGTCTCGCATATCCGTCAAACGGGAAAGATCCACTTGAGCGCCAAGATGTTCCATGCCATACAGCACGCGAGAAACCGGCAATTCAATAGCGCGCAGCAGCCAATACTGCTCACGCTCGTCGAGCACAGGAGCCAAAGTCAATGCAAGCGAACGGATCACAGCAAGATCACGCAGTCGCTGTTCATCGGGACGCTCCTCCGGCTGATCATCGTCGAAATCGAGTGTGCCCTGCGTCGGCTGATCCACTTGCTCGAAATGCAAATCCAGGAAGTGTTCAGACATCTGCTGCAAATCATCGGCATGGAAGTCCGGCTGACTGATGTACCCAGCAAGTTTGGTGTCAAACAGGGGAAGTCCCATGTCAACACCAGCCTGATTGAGTATGTGCAGTAGCTCCTTGTAACCGTGGACGATGGTACGGCCATGTTCCACTGACAAGAAATCATTCAGTTCCTGAACAAGTTCCTTACTCAGCGCAGTATTGCCATCCACATGAATGATGGCAGCGGAACCTTCAGTAGCAATCGCTAATGCTTGTATTGCAGCGCGCCCCGGGCGAGCGTTTCCCCAAGCGTGCACGGTCCAAGCATGAGCTGCAGCATTACCGCAAGCAATTTGACGATCAGTCGTTTCCGCATAATCCGTAACGGTAAAATCAGCGAGTGCACTTGGCACATTGATTACTGTGCGTTGTACAGCAATCCATTCATGAAGCTGTTGTGCAGTTTCAATGGCTACTGCCTCTGGAATGTGCAAAGCGAGTTCGCCATCGTCGGCATCAGACTGTTCGGCTACATCAGCTGCCTGTGCGGAAGTCGATGCAGAAGATGACGAAGGCGACGTATTACCCGTGTTAAAGGTTTTCAATACACGACTCTTGGTTCGTGCACCGAATTCAAGTTCCTTGAACAGTTCATCAACCTGGTTGATGTCGACTGCACCGAAGCCCAAATCATCAAGGCTGATTCCCAGATCCACATCGCGAACCAAAGCATTGACCTTGCGGTTAAGCTTGACCTGATCGATATTGGCGCGAAGCGCCTCGCCCTTCTTGCCACCGATTTCATCGGCATGCTCGCAAATGCCATCCAACGAACCATACTGGTTAATCCATTTGGCCGCGAAACCATCGCCAACGCCCGGCACACCAGGAATATTGTCTGCAGTCTCGCCACGCAGCGCAGCCAAATCAGGGTATTGCGCCGGAGTAACCTTGTATTTGTCCACGATGGATTGTGGCGTCATGTGCTTGAGATCTTTGAAATGATGCCCCGGATACAGCACAGTGACGTTATCATCCACCAGCTGGAAAGCATCACGATCGCCGGACAGCACCAGCGTATGGTAGCCGGCTTGATCTCCCATAGTGGCAAGTGTAGCGATAACATCATCGCCTTCATAGCCTGGCTTTTCAATATAGGTGACGCCCAAGGCTTTGAGCATGCGCTGAATAAGCGGCAGCTGAGTGAGCAGCTCCTCGGGCGCAGCATCACGAGTGCCCTTGTATTGCGGCAGCATGGTATTGCGGAACGTGCCGCCTTTGACATCAAAAGCGACGCCTAGGCGGGTCGGCTTCTCCGCATTGATGACCTGTGACAGCATGGATGCGAATCCCCATACTGCATTGGTGGCCTGGCCGGCAGAAGTACTGAAATTCTCTACTGGAAGCGCAAAAAAAGCGCGGAAAGCCAACGAATGACCATCTACTACAAGCAGTGTATCGTTGGCCGCCGCGCTTACAGGCGCTTGAATATCAGCGCTCATCCGTGTTTGATGGCTTCGGATCGCCATACTTGGCGATGATGGCCATGGCCAGACGCTTCTTTGGAATACGCTGATCCATGGAGGTCTTCTGAATCCAGCGGAAAGCACCCTGCTCGGAGAAGTCAGCCTTATCCATCAGCAGACCCTTAGCACGGTCGACCAGCTTACGCTCTTCGAGCGTATCTTCGGCCTTCTTCAGCTTCTCTTCTGCTTCCTTGAGCTGATCAGTGGTTTCGCGCAGCTTCTGTTCGCTACGCTCAACGTTATCGAGCAAATCATTGATTTCCGCGAAACGGCCCATAGCCACTTCGAGCGTAGGCAGCAGCTTGGATTCCTCGTACGGCTTGGTGACGTATGCCATAGCACCGGCACCAGTTGCCTTCTTCACCAGATCGGTCTGAGAGAATGCGGTCAGCATCACTACCGGAGCAATGTTCTCATCGCAAATAATGCCTGCAGCAGTAATGCCATCCATGCGCGGCATCTTGACATCCATGCACACAACGTCAGGACGGAATTTGCGAGTCAGTTCAACAGCCTCTTCACCATTGGCAGCCTGGCCGACAACTTCATAACCGTTGTCTTCCAGCATGGCCACCAAATCCATACGGTTGACGGCTTCATCTTCAGCTACGACCACAGTGCGAGGCGCATCTGCCGGCTTTTCTTTACGCTCTGCTGGAGCTTCATCGTCAGCGGCTGCGGCCCTTAGTTCCTCATCAGTGAGCACCTCATCCATATTGATGCTCGGTTCGTCAGACCTCTTCCTTGCAGCCATGCCAACCTCTTTCCTATGAGATTTACTTGCTAGGGAAATATGACTTGCCTTCCAGCAAGAGTCATATTAAAGGGTGCCCTCGGTGGGACTCGAACCCACACTGCGCAGATTTTGAGGCTGCTTCCTCTACCAATTGGGATACGAGGGCGTGCCAAAGCACTCTTCGAGAGAATAGCATATCAATTCGATCTGCGGGGCGAAGACACGCATTATTTTCTCTTTTGCATTCCTTCCAGCACTGAAATAAGTGCCTTAAAACCTTGGAATATCAAGCAAAATGACTATTTCAAAAATTTTTTTCGACATATCAGCGCATGCGTGTGTTGCCTAAATATTTATGAAAGCTCTCGGCATACAATGAGCTTAGTTTCGATGTATTACCTTGGTGAGGAGGGGTTATGAGCAACGAAACATACCGTCAATTCGACCCGTGGCGCACGGCTCCAGTGAAGGAAACCGGCCGTAAACAGATTGTTCAGACGCATTACTTCAACATCGATCATGTGTCTTATGAATCAGTCAATGGTAAAGCTTTTGATCGTTATTGCATTCAAGACAATAGTGGAGACACCGTTGCCGTGCTTGCCTTGACGGAAGACAACAAGATTCCGCTGGTGGAACAGTATCGTGTAGCCAACCATCGTTGGACTTTGGAGATTCCTGGCGGTCATGCTGCAGATTCGGAGCGTCCGTTGGAGGCTGCTCAACGCAAACTTGCCGAAGAGGGCGGCTACGAAGCTGCCAAGTTCACGCAGTTTGCACGCTTCCTGAACACGCCTAGCTATTCCACTCAGCACACCACGCTCTACTTTGCTACCGGTCTGGCTCCGGCCTCCCGCCAAGCCATTGGGCCGGAAACGCCGCGCTCTGAAGTGCGTCTGGTTACCCTTGATGAGGCTTATGAGATGATTCTCAATGGCACGATTGTGGATGCCAAGACGATTATCGCCATTCTGCGTTTGAAGTGCGGTGGCTTCGAACATCTCAATGATTAATGAGCAATGACGGTGAGCGCTGATTGTAGCGTTGCCATCGTTACTGTTCATTATTGACTTTGTAATGGTTCATGGTTGCTCTTGTGCAGAGCAACCATTTTTTATTGGCATGCATTGATTATTTCTCATGCAAAAAGCCCCATCCATAACGGATGGGGCTTTGTATGTCTACGATGCGTTACCGCTCGCAGGCTACTGATTCAATCAGTCGCAAGCGCCAACGGTGTGGACGTAGATGGAGTCGGTGCGGCCCGGCTGGTGATCGCCCTGAGCGGAGCTCAGGATGACGATCTTGTCGCCGTCAACAACCTTGCCGGCATCCTTGAGGATCTTGTCAGTGAAGACCATGAGATCCTTGCGGGACTTGTCGTGGTAGTCCTCAGAGGTCAGGAAGGCCTCGGTGCCCCAGGACAGAGCCAGCCAGTGGTAGGTGTGCTCGTTGTTGGTGATGCCGTAGATCGGGGCAGCCGGACGCTCGCGGGAAACGCGGTGCACGGTGGAACCGGTCTGGGTGTAAGCAACGATGGCCTTGGCGTTCAGCTTGTCAGCCAGGTCCACAGCGGCGGAAGAAACAGCGCCGGTGGAGGACATGTCAAGGTTCTTGAGCTCCGGGATGCGATCGAAGCCGTGATCGGTGGCGTAGCCGGAGATGCGGGACATGGTGTCCACGGTGACGGCCGGGTACTTGCCGACAGCGGTTTCGTTGGAGGTCATGGTGGCGTCAGCGCCGTCGAGCACAGCGTTGGCGCAGTCGGAAGCCTCTGCACGGGTCGGGACCGGGTTGTTCACCATGGAGCCGAGGACCTCGGTAGCGACGATAACCGGCTTGGCGTACTGACGAGCCAACTCGATGATGCGCTTGGTGGCCAGCGGAACCTCTTCCAGCGGGCACTCAACAGCCATATCGCCACGAGCGGCCATAACGCCATCGAAGGTCTTGACGATGTCTTCGAGGTTCTCCAGAGCCTGCGGCTTCTCGATCTTGGCAACGATCGGGATGCGACGACCCTCTTCGTCCATGATCTCGTGAGCGCGGTCGATATCGGTGGCGAAACGCACGAAGGACATAGCGATGATGTCAGCACCAGTGCGGATAGCCCAACGCAGATCGGCCTCATCCTTCTCGGTCAGAGCCGGCAGGGAGACGGCGACGCCCGGCAAGTTGATGCCCTTGTGGGAGGACACAGGGCCAGCCACAACAACCTTGGTGTACACGTTGTTGCCTTCGACCTTGGTGACCTCGAGGCGGACCTTGCCGTCATCGATCAGAATCGGATCGCCCGGATGGCAGTCACCCGGCAGACCCTTGAACGTGGTGGAAGTGATGTGCTCGTCGCCCTCGATGTCATCAGTGGTGATGATGAACTCCTGGCCGAGCTCGAGCTGGACCTTATCCTCGCCTTCGGCGTTCTTCTTGAACCAACCGCAGCGAATCTTCGGGCCCTGCAGATCAACGAGCGCAGCGACGTTGCGGCCAGTAGCTTCGCTGGCCTTGCGGACGTTGTTGTACACCTTGAGGTGATCCTCAGGAGTACCGTGGGAGCGGTTCAGACGAGCAACGTCCATACCTGCTTCGACGAGCTTGAGGAGGTTGTCGTAATCCTCGCTGGCGGGACCGATAGTATCTACGATCTTGGCTTTACGCATGAATGCCTGCCTATTCTTTCCTTTTTGGTTCGAGGCGCGAAGCCTCACTTGCCGAGCAACAGTCTACTAGCGCTCACCGACGCATGACAAGTTTTTTGTCCGGTGTGTTGTGAGCGCTCACATTGTTGCGCCTATTGGGTTTCGAGGAGTTGAATTCCTCATGAAATCAGGCTTTTTCAACCTTTTCCATAGACTTCATCTTGATTACGGAAGCGATGGACGCGCCTCCAATTGCCAGAACAATCACTGCCAACGAAAGCCAAGTAGGCACTTCCGGAACCCAATGGACACCTTCACCGCCATTGATGAACGGCAGCGTATTGCCATGCAGCGCTTCCATCACCAGCTTGACGCCGATGAAGCCCAGCACAACAGACAATCCAATCGGCAGATACACGAGCTTATCGAGCAGTGCGCCGAGCAGGAAGTACAGCTGCTGCAAACCAAGCAATGCGAACACATTAGAGGTGAATACCAAGAACGGATCCTTGGTCAAACCGAAGATTGCCGGAATGGAATCGAATGCAAACATCACATCAGTGGTGCCGATAGTCAAGAACACGATAAGCATCGGAGTCCAATAACGGACACCATTGCGCGTGGTGCGCAGCTTCTCACCATCATATTCATCGGTGATTTTGATAACCTTGCGCAACGTGCGAATCAAGCCGTTTTCGTGATATTCCTCGTCTTCATCACCGCCGACGACCAACTTAATCGCCGTGTAAATCAGGAACGCGCCGAAGATGAAGAACACCCACGTGAAGCGAGAGATCAAAGCCGCACCGATAAGAATGAACAAACCGCGGAAGATCAACGCAATGGTAATACCTACGGAAAGTACGTACTTCTGAATCTTCTTCGGCACCGCGAAATTCGACATGATAATGACGAATACGAACAGGTTGTCGATGGACAGGGAATACTCGGTGAGCCATCCGGAATAGAATTCGATGGCCGGCTTGGAACCGGCGAAATACCAGATGCAGCCGCCGAAAATCAGTGCCATAATCACAAAGAATGCGATATGCTGCACGCACTCTTTGGTGGACGGCACATGAGGTCGTCGACCAATGATGAACAGGTCGACGATGAAGAACAGCGCGAGCACCACAAACGTGGCGATTTCAAATGCAAGAGGGGTTTCTGCCATGATTCCCTACCCTAACTTATGTAGTTGACGGCTGTCATTCCAAAGCAGTTTGGCCGCCGGAGGGTAGGGACATGTGTATCTCGACACACTCAAGGCCGTTCGGCCTCGCTCCAGCGTGTGCTCGCAGAGCTTAGCACACGCCTCCGCTGCTTACGGTCGAGATACACATGTCCCTACCCTCCGGCTCCTTATTGCCAAAAATCGAACTTACTTACTTGCTTCTGTGATTTGGCGAAGTTCCTTTTTGAGGTCGCGAATTTCATCACGCAAACGGGCGGCAAGCTCGAACTGAAGTTGTTCAGCAGCGGTGTGCATTTGCTCGGAGAGCTGACGGATCAGATCAGCGAGATCCTGAGCCGGCAATCCGGCTTTGAGAATCTCCTCATGGCGCTTATCTGCTTCTTCGGCATTGAGGGTCGGCACGCCCAGATGTGTGTTACCGGCTTTGCCTGCATTGCGATACCCGCCTTCGAGCAGCGTCTGCGTATCCACATCTTCTTTGGCGAGCATATCGTTGACGTCACTGATCTTCTTAATCAGCGGCTTCGGATCAATGCCATGCTCCTTGTTATATGCAATTTGCTTAGCACGGCGACGATCAGTTTCGTCAATAGCCTTGCGCATGGCTTCGGTGGTTTCATCGGCATACATAATCACTGTGCCGGATACATTTCGCGCAGCACGACCGATGGTCTGAATCAACGAACGATACGAGCGCAGGAAGCCTTCCTTATCAGCATCCAAAATGGCCACCAATGAGACTTCCGGCAAATCAAGACCCTCACGCAGCAAATTGATGCCCACAATAACGTCGATTTTGCCTTCGCGCAGCATGCGCAGCAGTTCCACACGGCGCAACGTATCCACGTCGGAATGCAAATACTCCACTTTAATGCCGCGTTCCAGCAAATAATCAGTAAGATCTTCAGCCATCTTCTTGGTCAGCGTAGTGACCAGAGCACGCTCGTTCTTAGCAACGCGCGCCTTAATCTCACCTAACAAATCATCAATCTGTCCTTCCACCGGACGCACATCAATCTTCGGATCGAGCAATCCAGTCGGGCGAATAATCTGCTCCACTACCCCATCGGAAAGACCCAGTTCGTAATCGCCAGGAGTTGCGGACAGGTATACGGTTTGGCCAACGCGCTGCAAGAATTCCGGCCACTTCAGCGGGCGATTATCCATTGCAGATGGCAGACGAAAACCATGCTCCACGAGTGTGCGCTTACGAGAGGCATCACCCTCATACATGGCACCGATCTGAGGAACCGTCACATGCGATTCATCAATAACCAAGAGGAAATCATCAGGGAAGAAATCCAGCAACGTATGCGGCGGCGTGCCTGGAGCGCGACCATCGAAGTGCCGCGAATAATTCTCCACACCAGAGCAGACGCCCACCTGCGTGAGCATTTCCAGATCATACGTGGTGCGCATGTTCAACCGCTGCGCTTCAAGCTCCTTGCCTTGCTTATGCAGTTCGGCCAAACGCTCGTTAAGCTCTTCGCGAATTGTTGTCAAAGCGCGCTCCATACGAGCTGGGCCGGCCACGTAATGCGAGGCCGGGAAAATATGTACTTCGTTCTCTTCAGCGATTTCGTCACCGGTCAGCGGATGCAACGTGGAGATACGGTCGATTTCATCGCCGAAGAATTCGATACGCACTGCGAGTTCTTCATATACGGGAATGATTTCCACCGTGTCGCCGCGCACCCGGAATGTACCTCGAGTGAATGCAATGTCGTTGCGCTTATATTGCATAGCCACGAATTGACGCAGCAAATCGTCGCGGTTGATTTCCTGCCCCACCTTAAGGAACAGCATACGGCCGGCATATTCCTCTGGCGTACCCAAACCGTAGATGCAGGAGACCGTGGCTACTACCACGCAATCGCGGCGAGTCAACAGGTTCGCCGTGGCCTGATGACGCAATCGTTCCACATCATCATTGATGTTGGAATCCTTCTCGATGTATGTATCCGTCTGAGGAATATAGGCTTCCGGCTGGTAATAGTCGTAGTAGGACACGAAATAGCTCACGGCATTATCCGGCATTAATTCGCGGAATTCCGCACAAAGCTGGGCGGCCAATGTTTTATTGGGCTCAATAATCAAAGTCGGGCGCTGCAGTCGTTCAATAAGCCATGCGGTAGTTGCGGTTTTACCGGTACCGGTGGCACCCATAAGCACCACGTCGTTTTCACCGTTCTCAATGCGCTCGGCCAATTCCTCAATGGCCTGCGGCTGATCTCCAGCTGGCTTATATGGTGATTTGACAACAAAAGGCTTATCCGCGCGCTCGATATTGAATCCCATGGCGCCATCATAATCATAAGCACTGTCGGTTTTCCAACACAGAATGACGGTTTTCGATCACTGACTGTAGGGATTCCAACACTGACTGTAGGGATTCCAACATATTTCGTCGGAAAACCTACAGTCGATGTTGGAATTCCTACAGTCAATGTCAGGAAACCTACAGTCAGTGTTGGAAAGCCGACTCTAATGGTGTCACTGAACTAATGGTGTCACTGAACTAATGGTGTCACTGAGATGATGCGGCGCATAAGTGCGCGTACACCGTGTCAACCTGAGCGATCATGCGATCCATAGGCTGAGCGGAATCGATGACGATATCGGCGATACGACGGCGTTCGGATTCACTGGATTGACTGCGGATACGCCCTTTAGCCTGTTCGAGACTCATACCCCGTTCCTCCACCATCCGTTCTAAGCGCATGCATACCGGCGCTTCCACAGTAATAATGTGGTCAAAAGTGAAGGGAATAGTAGTAATGACTTCAGCGAGCAACGGTACATCGTGCACGATGAGATGGGCCTGAGCATGTTCCTGTTCGATACGCTGGGCCTGAGCATAAATCAGCGGATGTTCGATGGCGTCCAGTCGTTCGCGAGCTCCCGGTTCTGCATTGCGGCCGAAAATATGTTCGGCAATCCAGGGGCGATTCAATGTGCCATCTGTGTTCAATGATTGAGGTCCGAATTCCTGAGCGATCATTGGCAGTGCCGCTCCCCCGGGTTCCACTACTTTGCGCGCCAGCACATCATAATCGACAATCAACGCGCCCAATTGCGCCAGCCGTGCTGAAACCGTGCTTTTGCCTGCCGCGATACCGCCGGTGAGTCCTATTCGCATCATGGTGACCATGGTAGTGGGTGCTCCCCTCAGTCACCTTCGGTGACAGCTTCCCTCAGAGAAGGGAGTCAAGATTAAGGTCACAAGCCATCCTTTGTCCGAATGTCAGCCCCCCCTCAGAGAAGGGAGCCACACTGGTTGAGTGCCCGAAACGCAAGAAAACCCGGCCCATGTGGACCGGGTTTTCGTTATGCGCTAAGCGTTAGCGTTTCGGCAAACTCACTTGCCGAGCAGCTGGTCGCGCAAAGCGGCGAGCTGATCGGAATCGGCGAGGGTGCCGGTAGCCGGAGCAGCGGAAGAGTAGTTGGAGGTCTCCTCGACCGGCTTCTCTTCCTTCTGGCCCTGACCGTCGGCAGCAGCAGACTCGGCAGCGTTGGCCAGTTCCTTGGCCACGAACTCCTTGTGCTCCTCCCACAGTTCGTGAGCGGCAGCGTACTGGGATTCCCATTCCTCGCGCTGCTTCTCGTAACCAGCGATCCACTCGTTGGTGTTCGGGTCGAAGCCTTCAGGGTACTTGTAGTTGCCCTGCTCGTCGTACTCAGCCGGCATGCCGTAGATGGCCGGATCGAAGTCCTCGGAAGCCGGATCAACGGAATCGTTGGCCTGCTTGAGGGACAGGGAGATGCGGCGACGATCGAGATCGACGTCGATCACCTTGACGAACACGGTCTCGCCCGGCTTGACCACGGTCTCCGGGTTCTCGACGTGACGGTTGGCGAGCTCGGAGATGTGCACCAGGCCCTCGATGCCGTCTTCGACGGAGATGAAGACACCGAACTGAACGATCTTGGTGACCTTGCCCTTGACAATCTGGCCAGGAACGTGGGTACGAGCGAAGCGCTGCCACGGATCTTCCTGGGTAGCCTTGAGGGACAGGGAGATGCGTTCGCGATCGAGATCGACGTCGAGCACCTCGACGGTGACCTTGTCGCCGACCTTGACAACCTCGGACGGGTGATCGATGTGCTTCCAAGAGAGCTCGGAAACGTGGATCAGGCCGTCAACACCGCCCAGGTCAACGAAGGCGCCGAAGTTGACGATGGAGGACACAACGCCCTCACGGATCTGGCCCTTCTTGAGCTGGGAGAGGAAGGTCTCACGGACTTCGGACTGGGTCTCCTCGAGGTACTGGCGACGGGAGAGAACCACGTTGTTGCGGTTCTTGTCGAGCTCGAGGATCTTAGCCTTGATCTTCTGGCCGATGTACGGGGAGAGATCGCGGACACGACGCATTTCGACGAGGGAAGCAGGCAGGAAGCCACGCAGACCGATGTCGACGATGAGGCCGCCCTTGACAGCTTCGATGACGGTGCCCTCAACAACGCCGTCAGCTTCCTTGATCTTCTCGATGTCGCCCCAAGCACGCTCGTACTGAGCACGCTTCTTGGAGAGAATCAGACGGCCTTCCTTGTCTTCCTTGGTGACGACAAGGGCCTCAATCTGGTCGCCGACCTCGACGACTTCGTCCGGATCAACGTCCTTCTTGATGGAAAGTTCGCGGGAAGGAATCACACCTTCGGTCTTGTAGCCGATGTCCAGGAGAACTTCGTCGTGATCGATCTTAACGACGGTGCCCTCAACCAGATCACCATCGTCGAAGTTCTTGATGGTGGAATCGACTGCCTTGATGAAGTCCTCTTCGGTGCCGATATCGTTGATGGCGACCTTGGTGACTTCAGTGTTGTTCTCTGCCATGTAAATATATGGTTTCTAATAGTGGATGGATAATTACTCGATATTCAATTATGCTTGTACGCCTTGTGAAGACATACAAGCATTCAGAATACATAGAGCTATAGCCAAGAAACCATTGCAATAGTGTGGTGTGTCGCGCTCTATCACCATTCCATCGACATTGACCGCGGCTGGTTCCAGTGTATGTTGTTCGACACACTCAAGGCCGTTCGGCCAAGCCTACGGTCTCACAACACACACTGGAACCAGCCACCTCCATATATCTGGCAATCGTTACAGTGTACGCTCCGCCATTTCGACCACATTGGCCAGAAGCATGGCTCGGGTCATCGGACCGACGCCTCCGGGGTTGGGTGTGTATGCGGAAGCCTTGTCGTAGCAGGCTTTGTCTACGTCACCTTTAATACGGTAGCGGCCGGCTTCCTCGTCGAAAACGCGGCTGACGCCGACATCAACCAGAATGGCACCTTCCTTGATCTTGTCCGGAGTCACGAAGCCAGCTGAACCCATGGCTGCCACAATTACATCGGCGCGACGCATATGGTCCGCCACATCCTTAGTACCGGTGTGGCACAACGTCACGGTGGCGTTCACTGCATTGCGGGTGAGCATCAGGCCGATGGTACGGCCGATGGTGATACCGCGGCCGAGCACGCATACTTCCTTGCCGTTCAAATCAATGTCGTAAGCCTTGAGCAATTCGATAACGCCACGTGGCGTGCACGGCAATGGCGTAGTAATGTCGCCGCGCACATGCAACACCAGTTCACCCAAGTTATACGGATGCATGCCGTCAGCGTCCTTGGCCGGATCAATAAGGTCAATGATTGCGTTCTGGTCGATGCCCTTAGGCAGCGGCAACTGCACGATAAAGCCATTGCACGCCGGATCTTCATTGAGCTCCTTAACCGCGGCGGCAATATCTTCGAATGTGGCGGTGGCGGGCAGTTCCTTTTTAACCGAGTTGATACCGATCTCCTTGCAGTCAGCATGCTTGCCGGCCACATATTTCACTGAGCCCGGATCCTCTCCCACCAGGAGTGTTCCCAATCCAGGAACTACACCCTGTGCCTTGAGACGCTCAACACGCTCAGCCAAATCAGCCTTGATGTCGGCAGCGACCTTCTTGCCGTCGATTCGTGTAGCCATCGAAGCCCTTCCTTGAAAATGTTTCGGCGAATAGTATCGAAACGATAGACTATCGTTGAAATAAATCGGCTTTGTATCTCACAATGAAGAAGGCTTGCCATGGGGACTCGATTTGCACGACTTACGCGATTCGCCGCCGCCTCGATTAGCGCGATGATGCTGTTCGCAGCAGCCGCGTGCGGGTCTCAAACTTCTCCTGAGCAGCCCTCAACCGATGGCGATACCGCCACGAAGCAGCCAACAGGCACTATTACCGTGGTGTCTTCCATCAACCAGTGGGGTTCGCTCGCAGCCGAGCTTGGCGGCGACGACGTGAAGGTCACATCCATTGTGAACTCCACCAACGTGGATGCCCATGATTTCGAGCCGAAGACTTCCGATGTGGCCACGATTTCCAAAGCCGAAATCGTAGTGGCTAATGGAGCGGGTTATGATTCCTGGGCCACCAAATCATTGGGCAAGACGTCGAATCTGGTTTCCGCAGCTTCTGTAGTCGGCGCTATGGAAGGCGATAATCCGCATCTGTGGTTCTCTAAGGATGCTCGCTCCGGTATGGCCGAGGCAATCACGGAGGCCTATATTAAGGCGCGTCCTACTAAGAAGAAGGTTTTCCAAGAGCGCCTTAAGCTGTGGCAGCAGGGTGAGAAGTCACTGGAAGACTGGACCGGCGATTTCACCAAGAGTCATCAGAAACTCACGTATGCGGCAACCGAACCTGTTGCCTATTATTTAATGGCTGATCTTGGTTTTGATGATTCCACTCCGAAAGGCTATTCACAGTCGATTGCGGCTGGTGGAGAAGTTGCTCCCGCTGATTTGCAATCCATGCAAAAGCTTCTCGAGAAGCGAGAGGTTGATGTGCTCATCAACAATACGCAGGAAGCCAGCGATGCCACCAATATGATCACCGGTACAGCCGGCCGCGCTGATGTTCCGGTGGTTGATGTTTCCGAGCAAATGCCGAAGGATATCGAGACTCTGAATGCTTGGATCAATCAACTGGTAAACACCATTATTGATGCAGTCGATCCTACGTATGGCTGCGATGCTGATACCAGTAATTCTGATTCCGCCGACAGTTCTGATAGTTCTGACAGCAGCTCCGGCAATGAGTCCGCAGACGCCGACTCAAACAGCACTGATGGCACTGATACCAGCAGTGAGCAGAACACCGAGTCTGATGATTCCGCAGACACCGGTACAGCAGACGGCACTGATAACACTACTGACAACTCGAAGTCTGATACCGGCACTGCACCCAGCTATGTGCGCGAGTGCAAGGCCAAGGCCGCTGATTCAAGTACAGATAGCAGTGATTCATCCAGTGATTCCGCCAATGCTGATACATCCGGCGATGACCAAAGCACATCGAACGAAGGCCAGACTGATCCCGGTAAGTAATCGGCACGACCACCATTCGCGCGTTCGATGGATTCACGCACTGATTACACCCGCCGCTATTGAGAACGATTGTCAGCATCATTTGCCACAATCGTGAAGTATGAGCGTGAAATCCGATTGCATCGTCTTTGCTGATGCAGCCATCAAACGTGGCGACCATATCATCTGGCAGCATGGAACCTTCTCCATCCCCTATGGTTCGGTCACTGCCATCGTGGGAACCAATGGTGCTGGAAAAACCACGATGATGAAGGCAGAACTGGGTCTGCTGCCGTTGGCGCAAGGCTCATTACATGTGCTCGGAAAGCCTGCCGGCGAAGCGAATCAGCAGATTGGTTATGTGCCGCAAAGCTATGTGGCGAATGTCGATTCCAATTTGACCGCCGAGCAATCGGTATTGCTCGGACTTACCGGAACCCGTTTCGGCATTCATCTGGTCACTAAAGCGCAGCGAGCCAAAGTGCGTGAAGCTATGGAGTTCACTGGAATCGCGGACAAGGCTAAGTATCGTCTTTCTGAATTGTCTGGCGGCCTGCGCCAGCGAGTGGCTATTGCGCAAGCGTTGGTGTGTGATCCCAAACTGTTGATGCTCGATGAGCCTCTGGCCAATCTTGACTTGGCCAGCCAGCGCGCCACCGTACATGTGTTGGCTCGACTCAATCAGGAACTGGGCATGACCATTCAGGTTGTGGCGCATGATCTCAATATGCTGCTGCCGATTCTGACTGGCGCGGTGTATCTGCTTGACGGGCATCCGCATTATGCCGATATGGGCAAGGTTCTGGATTCCGGCCTTCTCACCCACTTGTATGGCACTCAGGTGCAGGTAGTGACCACGCCGCAGGGCGATATGTTCGTTACCCCGACGCCGGACGAGCCACAAGATCAACCACTCGACATGCATTCCGCTGTCGAAGTGGCTCAACTGCATCACCATGAGCATACGAATACTGAACGTTAATCGGCTGGAGCAATAGCACTATGAATGGCATCGATTTTTCTTTTGATCCCGAATGGATGAGCACGCTCAGCGCACCATTTATGCTGAACGCTTTTGTAGCAGGACTGTGCATCGCACTGGCTGCCGGCGTTATGGGGTATTTCACCATTGCGAGGCGCTCCACGTTTGCCGCTCACGCTTTGGCGCATATCGGACTGCCTGGCGCTACTGGAGCAGTGTTGTTCGGTCTGCCGGTTTCCCTTGGCATGGGTGTGTTCGCGTTAGGCGGCGCACTGGTTATCGGCGCACTTGGCAAGCGTGTTTCCGAACGCGAAATCGCCACCGGTACCGTACTGGCCTTTGCCACCGGTTTGGGTTTGTTCTTCGCCAGACTGTCCAGCTCCGCTTCCCAGCAGATGCAATCCATTCTGTTCGGCTCTATTTTGACCATTACTACTGGGCAGATTATCGGGTTCGCTATCTTCGACGCCCTGCTGCTGGCATTGCTTGCAGTAATTTATCGTCCACTGCTGTTCAGCTCAATGGATGAGCAGGTTGCTCAGGCCAAGGGTGTGCCGATTGGTCTGATGAATGTGGCCTTTATGGCGATTATGGCCGGCGTTATTACGATTGCTGTGCCTGCTGTGGGAACGCTGCTGATTTTCGCATTGGTGATTACGCCAGCTGCAGCAGCAAATATTCTCGCCGGTTCCCCGCTTAAGGCAATGATTATCGCCAGTGTGCTTTGCTTGGTATCTATTTGGGCTGGATTAGTGCTTTCCGCAATGTTCCCCGCTCCCCCAAGCTTCATTATCGTGACGCTGTCTACCCTGTTCTGGGCCATCGCCAAAGCAGTACAGGCACTGAGGAAATAGCACAGTAGTTCTTATGGAAACAGCTCCTTATAGAAGGAGCTGTTTCCATAAGAACTACTGTTTGTCAGCGGTTGCTTACGAGAGCGCTTGCGATGGCGGCAATGCCCTCACCGCGGCCGGTGAATCCCATATGATCGGTGGTCGTAGCGGTCACTGAAACACGGCATCCGATTGCTTCGGAAAGTGCTTGTTCCGCTTCGGCCCGGCGAGTGCCGACCTTCGGACGATTGCAAACAATCGCCACGGATGCCGATACCGGCACATATCCATTGGCGAAAAGATGAGCAACGGTTTCCTTGAGCATGTCAGTACCATGCATGCCTGCACCATGCGCATCAGACCCTACCCCAAATAGCAAACCGATATCTCCTAAACCGGATGCGGACAGCAATGCGTCAATCAACGCATGCGCGGCTACATCGCCATCGGAATCGCCCTCGATGCCCACGTATCGTGCTGCCAACGCCTCGTCAGCATCAGCCGGAGCCTGCCATAGTAATCCTGCAAGCCACAATTCCCGGCCTGATTCAGGAGCCGCGAATCGATGGGCGTCAAAGCCCTGGCCAATCATCAGACTGTTGTGCTCCATGATGATCCTTTCCCGCACGGATATGGAGTTGTGGGCAATATAAAAAGAAAAATCCCGGTTCATCATGCGATGCAACCGGGATATAAGCGTATTGGCTTACTTCTTCTTAGACTTCTTCTCAGCAGCCACACGTGCTAGCGTATCAGCAGCAGCTTCCTGAGGTTCCTCGGTGTGATGCTTTTCATCGCCAGGCTGTGCCGGTTCATAACCAAGGTTGACGTCGAGCAGACGCTGAGCTTCCGGCTCGTCAATCTTCTCGGACAGTGCGATTTCAGAGGTCAAAATGGCGCGGGCCTTGGTCAGCATGCGCTTCTCACCAGCGGAAAGACCATGCTCATCCACATCACGCTGAGCAAGATCACGCACTACTTCAGCAATCTTGTTGACATCGCCAGTAGCGATCTTCTCGACGTTCAGCTTGTAGCGGCGAGACCAATTCATCTCTTTTTCGATAATCGGCGTACGCAGAATCTCGAACACCTTAGCCACTTCGGATGCGGAAACGATATCACGCACACCGACCTTCTTGGCGTTATCCACAGGAACGTTGATGACCAAGCCATCCGAAGACAGCACGGAAAGCTGCAGGTATTCGCGAGTCACACCCTTGACAGTCCGTTCGGTGATGGCCTCCACCTTTGCTGCACCATGACGTGGATAGACGACCATATCGCCGACTTGATAAGACATGTATCCTCCGAGAACTGACGGCTTACACACAAAAACTCGAATAATTGTGCCACCTGGCGTGGACCGACGTCATTGAGAACGCTCACACTACCCGCAGCGGGACAAATTTGACAGAAATTCGATATATTTACCGCGTTAATACGGCGTTTTCAACTCGCACGCACGTAGACTTTGGGGCATGGATACTGAAAAAAAGATCAAAGAAGATACCATCACCGTGCCTGTTGCTCAGGGCGATCTCGACGCTGTGAGCAACGCCGAATTCTACAACCCCCACGAGGTTCTCGGCGGCCATCTTGGCATCGGCAAGCATGCCGACACCGTGACTATTCGTGTCCTGCGTCCGCTCGCTAAAGCCGTCACCATTCTCACTCAGGATGGTGAATACCCGATGCGTCATGAACACAATGGTGTATTTGTGACCACCGTGCCCGCAGCGGGAGATGCCAAGCAACCAGCCGTTCCGGACTATCGCGTGCGCACCGAATGGGAAAGCGGCGAAGTCGTCATCGAAGATGACCCGTATCGCTACCTGCCCACTCTTGGCGAAATGGATACGTATCTGTTTGGCGAAGGCCGTCACGAAAAGCTCTGGGAGGCACTGGGCGCCCATGTGCTGCGTTACGACGACCCGATGGGCAGCGCCAGTGGCATTCCAGGCGAACAGCTGGTAGGCACCGCCTTCTCCGTTTGGGCACCGAACGCACACGCAGTGCGCGTTGTCGGCGACTTCAACGGCTGGGATGGCCGCCGTACCGCTATGCGCGAACTCGGCTCCTCCGGTGTGTGGGAAATCTTCATCCCCGGTGTTGAAGCCGGCGAACATTACAAGTTCCACATTCTCAACGCCAACTATCAGTGGGAAATGAAGGCCGACCCAATGGAGCGTCAGCATGAGGTGCCGCCGAACACCGCATCCATCGTGACCGATTCTCACTATGAGTGGCAAGATGACGCATGGATGACTCGTCGCCGCGCCACCGACCCGACCAAGGGACCGGTCTCCATCTATGAGGTGCATGCCGGCAGCTGGAAGCAGGGACTGACCTATCGCGAGCTCGCCGAGCAGCTGGTGGATTACGTCAAGCAAGAGGGCTACACCCATGTGGAGTTCATGCCGCTTGCCCAGCACCCGTTCTCTGGCTCCTGGGGCTACCAGGTCACCGGTTATTACGCCGTGGACTCCCGTCTCGGCTCCCCTGATGACTTCCGTTACCTCGTCGACAAGTTCCATCAGGCCGGCATTGGCGTGATCATGGACTGGGTGCCGGCTCACTTCCCGAAGGATGCCTTTGCACTGGGCCGCTTCGACGGCACTCCGCTGTACGAGGATCCGGATCCGCTGCGTGGCGAGCACCCCGATTGGGGCACGTATGTGTTCAACTTCGGCCGCCGCGAAGTGCGCAACTTCCTCGTTGCCAACGCTCTGTTCTGGCTGGAAGACCTGCACATCGACGCACTGCGCGTGGATGCCGTCAGCTCGATGCTCTACCTCGATTACAGCCGTGAACCCGGCCAGTGGAGGCCGAACATCTACGGCGGCCGCGAGAATCTCGAAGCCATTGACTTCCTCAAGGAGGCCACGGCAACCGCATACAAGAACAATCCTGGCATCATGATGATCGCCGAAGAATCCACCGCATGGCCGGGCATCACCGCTCCGACCAGCGCAGGCGGCATCGGCTTCGGACTGAAGTGGAACATGGGCTGGATGCATGACACGCTTGAGTATCTCCATGAGGAGCCCATCAACCGCAAGTGGCATCACAACGAGATCACGTTCTCCATGGTGTACGCCTACTCCGAGCATTACGTGCTGCCCATCAGCCATGATGAGGTGGTCTACGGCAAGGGCTCGGTCTACGGCAAGATGCCGGGCGACGGCTGGCAGAAGATGGCTGGTGTGCGTTCGCTGTTCGCGTACCAGTGGGCTCATCCCGGCAAGAAGCTCTCCTTCATGGGCAACGAGCTCGCGCAGTGGGGCGAATGGAATCATGACGCTTCCATCGATTGGGACAGCCTCAATTGGGAGGAGCACCGCCAGATTCAAAAGTTCGTGGGCGACCTCAACGCCTTCTACAAGGCCAACCCGGCTTTGTGGAGCCAGGACTTCGATCCGGCAGGCTTCCAGTGGCTCACCAGCGATGACGCCGACCACAACACGCTGAGCTTCCTGCGTATCGGCGAAAAGGGCGAGACTCTGGCCGTCGTGGTGAACTTCTCCGGCGAAGCATGGTCTGATTATCAGGTGGCACTGCCTACCGGCGGCAAGTGGACCGAAGTGTTCACCACCGATGACGCCAAGTACGGCGGCTCTGATATTCACAACGGCACGTTCGAAGCGGAAGAGGGCGAATACCACTCCCGTCCGTTCTCGGCAAAAATCACCGTTCCTGCTCTTGGAGTTGTATTCTTGAAGCCAGAAGACTGAACTAGTCAACAGGCTGAAAGGTAACTGTTTTATGCTCAATACCACAGCGCGTCAGAACACTGCGGTACGCACGGTGCTGGTGGTGGAGGACGAACCAACGCTCGCCACCGCCATCGCCCAGCGTATTACCGCCGAAGGTTGGAGCGCACGTGTGTGCGGTGACGGCGCATCGGCCGTGCAAGCGGCTTCTCAATTGCGGCCTGACTTGGTCATCATGGATATCATGCTGCCAGTGATGGATGGATTGGAAGCCACGAAGCGCATCGTTGCCGAGCGCCCTGTGCCGGTGCTTATCCTCACCGCCCGTGATGATGAGACCGATAAGGTCATTGGACTGGGCGCCGGCGCAGACGACTATATGACCAAGCCATTCTCCATGCGCGAGCTTATCGCCCGCTGCAAGGCGCTGTTGCGCCGAGTGGAGCGTGCCAAGGTCATTGCTAAGAACTCAGAAAACGAGAAAATTCTCGATTTCGGTTCCATGGTCATTGATCCGGCCCAGCGCATCGTCACATTGAACGGCGAACAGGTGCACCTGACTCCTACTGAATTCGATTTGCTGGCCACGTTGGCACGCAGGCCGAAGTCAGTGCTCACCCGTGAAAAGCTGCTTGAAGAGGTATGGGACTGGGTGGATGCGTCCGGTACCCGTACCGTGGATAGCCATGTCAAAGCGCTTCGTCATAAGCTCGGCGCGGATATGATTCGCACCGTGCACGGCGTGGGTTATGCTTTCGAGCCTCCTACTGAGTAATGGATGCAGTAAAGAAATCTCAGAAATCCCGGCTTGGCGTTCTTGGCGTCAAGCCGGTTGATTTATTCTCCTCCCTTAAGCTCGAACTCAGCGCACTGATTGTCTGTGCCACAGCAATAGCTTTCGCTATGTGCTGGTTCCTGCTGAAATTCGGCTGGTCCGGTTGGATTGCCATGCCACTGACACTGGTGGTGGCACTCGGCATCACCTACTTCTTCTCCCGTGGCATTACCGCTCCCCTACGTCAAATGCGTGATGTGGCGGAAGCTATGGCCGATGGCGATTACACCGTGCGTGTAACCATCGATCCCACACGGCATGATGAAGTGGGTCAGCTGGCTCGTTCGTTCAATGAAATGGCTGAAGAGCTCGAGCATGCGGATAAAATGCGACTCGACATGATCGCCAACGTCAGCCATGAACTGCGTACACCGGTTTCTGCACTGCAGGCTATGGTCGAAAACATGGCGGATGGTGTCACTGAGCCCACGCCAGCCAATTTGGAAAGTATCCTGACCCAAACTCAGCGTCTTTCTGATTTAATTGCGTTCCTGCTTGACCTCAGCCGTATGGAAGCCGGTGCTGCAAGCCTGAACATCGAGCAATTCAATGTGGCCGATTTCCTTGATGAAACAGTGGAACCGTTGGAAATCACTGATGGCGGTCATGCACATGACATTCAAATGCATGTGCCGGACGACATCATGATGGAAGGCGATCAGGATCGCCTGAGGCAACTGTTCACCAATATCATCGCCAATGCATTGAAGCACTCCCCCGACGGCACTACCGTGCTGATTGAAACGCATGAAGACACGAATAATGGCACGATTGTGACCAATGTGGTGAACTTCGGCTCACAAATCGCACCATCTGATCGCTCGGCTATCTTCCGCCGTTTCGTTAAAGGCAAGTCAGGCCCTGGAACTGAGTCCGGTGGCACTGGTTTGGGCCTTTCCATCGCGCGCTGGGCTGCCCAGCTGCACGGTGGCAATGTCAAGGTGGTTGATGATGAGCGTGGCGCTGATTTTGAAATCACCTTGCCGAAATACCATATTTCAGCTCTCTAAAGGCTGCTGAACCACCACTTCTGCAAGCGCCAATGCGCCAAGAACATAGGCTCCTGATTGTCTGAGCGCTTGTGCGCATTGGCGTAACGTGGAACCGGTAGTAATGATGTCGTCTACCAGTATCACGGTGCTGCCGCGATAGGCGGACGGTGAAGTGACGCGGATATTCCCGCCGATACGTTGCGCACGTTGTGCCGATGATATTTGCTGTACCGATTTGCCGCCCTCGGTATGACTTTCCAATGCGGTAGATACCGATACTTCAATGGATTGCGCTTGTAATGCGTTCGCTACCGCACGGGCAAGTGGCAACGTATGCCACCGGCCGCGTCTGCGCATGGAAGTCAATGATGATGGCGCAGGAACTACCATTACCGGCTGAGACTCATCAGTGAGCTGACCAGCGATGCCGCAACGTTCAACCAAAGACGCCATAATGGAAGCGAACACTCTGTCAAGTTCCACATCATCATGATCTTTCCATTCCAAGATGGCGTGGCGTGCAACCCCTTGATATGTTGCAGCAGACCATGCCGGCAACCTCACTCCTCCATCGCCGCGAGGCCCTAAATCCCGCAATCGACAGTATGAAAAGGCTGCCGCGCAATGAGGGCACAGAATCTCATCGGGCGCGTCGCACCCCGCACAGCCACGAGGAAAAATCAGATTACGTGCTGTACGAGCCACAGAACACACTCCAGCACGCACTGATGTGAGTGGTAATGAGTTGCCCGGTAGCATTTGTTCTGCGGTTCTTATGCGTACGCCAAGCGAATCACGAACGTGCTTTTGCGGGAAGACGATCCAATACAGCGTCAAGCAATTCCAGTGCGTCCCGCGGATCGCTTACTTTGACACCTTTGGCACCGGCTTCCACTGCTGGATAATCGTTGCCGCCTGGAGCCATGCGATCGCCAACAAATACGATGTCAGCAACAGTAATATTCAGCAAACTGGCGAGCTTGCGTACAGCATAGGCCTTATCAATGCCATGTTTGCTCACATCCACGCTGGAGTAGCCTCCTGTACGAACACGTAAATTGGGGAAATCCTTGCTTACCAGTGCGCAGAGTGCCTGTTTTTTGCTGTCGTCCGGATCCCAATATTGTTTGATTTCCACAGGAGCGTACTGGCCTAGCGCAGAAAAAGTGATCTGGCTCCCTCGATTTTCAATCCGCGGACCCCATACCTGGTCTTCCCATAATCCCAATTCCTTGGCGTGGCGTTCCAAACTGGATTCGATTTCAGCAACAGTGTGCTGATCCAAATCATGGGCATACACTAACGACCATTGGCCGTTCTTCCACCGGTAATATCTGGAGCCAGAGGTGGGCATAACATGCAAATTGGTTTTATCGGCGTGCTCGTTCAGAACGTCGAGCACCTGCAGCGTAACTATAGCCATGCTGCCGCCTGAAATCAGTGCCACTGGTATGCGTGTGGTCAATTCGCTGAATCGAGTGATCATTTCAGGTTTCATGGGCTGTTTGGAGCTGGCCAAAGTATTGTCAAGATCAAAACCAAATACGCTCGCATTGGCGCACAGTTCGTCCAAATCAAGCTCGCTCCACGACTGCACTGGCATTCGTCGGGTCCTCCTCGCTGACGAGATTGCAACCAATGAACCAATCCTAGCGCATAATGCCTTCGCCTTGGCCTATGGTGGGAATCATGCTTCAGCCACCTTGGAACGCCAGAGTTTATCGGAATCGTCACGGCAGGGGTACGCGCACCCCTATGTTCGGCATTCGCATGCCACGGTACCGTACTCGTACCGGCATGTTTGACGATATGGTGGCGGCGCAAATACGCAGACTGAATCAAGCTTGGCCTGAACTGATTAGGCCGCTGCAGTTCGCAGTGGAAGACGTGCCGCCATCGGATCCGGTACCGTGGCAGTCCGAGCCGAACATGACGTCACAATGTTTTCCCGCTTCGCATGGCATTCCCGCACGCGTGGTGTTGTATCGACTGCCTATGCAAACAGAAGCGCCCACAAAGCTCGAACTCCAGTTGGCGATACGAGATGAAGTCGTATCACGTGTGGCCGAACTCTATGGGCGCAGGCCGGAGGAAATAGACCCGGATTGGGGCCTATAAACCGGCGGTTCCGGCGAGTACACGCCGGTTAGCGGACAATCGCCTCATTACTTCTTGCCCAGACGTGGGAAGTCACCGGCATTAGCGAAGTAGAGGCGAGGGAAGATAATCCAGCGATTTTGCCGTCGCCGAGATTATCGTGGACCAGTCGCGCTCCCCAACCCACGGCGTGTGAATCATCTTCCATCGTGAAGATTGTTGCCTCGGTATCACCATCTTTGAAATCACTACTGGCAATAGTTTGCGCCGCATTGGCACCCAGCGTAATGTCCTTGCTGGTCACTGCCTTCCCGTCCGAGTCATATGCATATATCGTCACCGTATGCTCACTGTTAGAAGTGTTCACCAGCGACAGTGCGGCAGTCACATCGTCAGGTATTGTCAAGGCAGAGAGCTTGGTGGGTGATGCAGCGTTGATCAAAGCGAAATCAGACTGATCGGAATCACCGGAACGAGAAGCCTTCACGCTTAAGGAAAGCTTGTCTTCGGAAGTGGACATCACTCCAAGAGCTTCCTGCGGAGCCTTGCCCAAATCAACAACCGTCACTTGTTCCGCTGATACAGCAACATCTTTGGCATGAACCAAACCATGTTCAGTAATCCACGATAATTCAGTATTCGTATCGGTACGAGCAAACAGATATGCGCTCACCGTATCGGAATCACTGACGGAAGGAACCACAGATGCGTTCGACGACGAGGGCAGGGGCAGTGCGAAATCCGATCCCTTGGACGTCAAACCATCCATCACAATCGTGCGCACTACGGCTGCAATAGGAGTCTCCTTGCTGGAAACTACTACGTACAATCCGTTTTGATCTGATACCGAAGCGGCAAGATCGATTGATGATTCGCCTTGTGCCGGCACGGAGAGTGAGGATTGCGTAGACAACGCGACTTTACCACTGTGCGTGGTGCCCCAAATCGACAAATCCACTGTGGTTGGCTTGGTGGAAGGATTAGCCACAATAAGCTGCTGCGTGGTGCCGGTAGTGGAGCCAGTCAGCAGGAATGACTGGGAAAGAGCTGTTGCTATGCAGGAAGCGGCAGAGACACCCTTCAAATCGCCTTCATCAGCCCAGGATGCAATCGAGCCTGCGCTACCGGTGCCTTCAGATGCCTGCAGCATACGAGTGTCCATCAGGCGCGAACTATCCAAAGCCTGCGATCCGGTTTTCACATCAGCGTCATCAGTAACATCGCTATCCTGCAATGTCACATCATCAGAACTAGTGCCATCCACGAATGCGGAAACCGTGGAAGTGTACACCGAACCGAATGCCGCATACCGTGCTTGCGTGCTCAGATTACCAACCGTGGCTTGGAAGGCACTATCACCATACGTGCCGGTATCAGCTAGCTCCATTGGAGCCGGGCAATACATCTCAGCTTGCGTTGGGCTGACGGTCTGGTCAATGGCATCGTCGTCTGCGGCAACGGAATCCACCCAAGAGCTCGGTCCCGGCAGGATGAACAGCACAGCCAAAGCCGCGACCAAGATAATCGTGGTAATGGTTCCCAACACAATGTTGGTTACTCGTCTTGAACCAGATGTGATGTGCTTGCTCATGCTTCCTCCTCCAGTCCAGCCGACAGTTTCCTACGCGGCACTGCCACCAGGCAGTAGAAGACCATAATCACCGCCAGACAGGTCAACCATGCATATCGCCATCCGCTCTGTTGGGTGCGCTGCTGCCATGAGGTGTCTACGTTCTGATTGTCCGCATTCTGCAAGGTCAAGCGGAAGTAGCTGCCATCATCAGTGGAAACCAGCGACTGCGTGCCATTAGAAGCCGCAATATTGGCGCTTAACTGCTCATACGGTGAAGAAGCCTCGCTGGCCTGGCCATTGGAAACCACATAGATGCCGCCAAAACCAAGTTCACTGATTGTAGTGATGGCTTGCTCATCCGGATTGGACAGCAACGTGGCGCATGCTTCAGCAAGCTTCATATCAACGGCGTCATGCTCACCATCCAGCAGACGGACGCGAGCAGCAGGCGAACTGTCAATCAAATCACCGCGAGATGTACGCATCACCGAATAATCGACCGTCGTTCTGGTCTGAGCGCTGATAGCCAGCACACGATGATCGGCTCCGGATTGCAAATAATCAGTAGTCACCATCGGCAGTCCGCCGTTGGAAACAGCCAAGCCCTCGTCATGATATCGAGCAACGCCGTACCAGCATTGGATGGCAATGCAAGCCGCCAGCACTACGGCAAGCGTCATACGACCTGTGGTAATCAGACGCTTGCTGCTGCTTACTTGATCATCAGATTCAACAGTGCTTGCCGACACATGCAGCGGCTTAAAGCGCTTGACAGCGCCTCCAGCAACCAAGCATGTGCAGGAAAGGAATCCCAGAATCATCAGGAGATTGCCAGGCTGGGTGGAAGCCGCGGTAACACCATCCGCATCCACAGCAATGGCCACACGACTGGAGACCAGAGACAGCACTGCTCCGCATACAATAAGCACCCACATCAGTCGGGATGCTCGCAGCGCAAATGGCAATACCAGCGAGACGATAGCCAGCAAAGTGATCACTGCAAACAGTACTGCCAATGCCACATCGGCAGCCTGGCCTGACATAGGGTTCCATCCCAAAGCTCGCTGCGTAGTGTCGAACAAGCTCAACGATGCAGGCGATCCATTCATCGCTGTAGACGGTTGCATGATATCGCCGAAAATCTGACGCCATGCGCCACCGCTAGCGTAACGAACCGAATTCACCAAGGTGGGAGCTACGGCAAAAGCAGCAGGCACCGGAATCAACAGCAATGCCGAACGCTTACGCTTCACCAACAGCAGGAACATGAAGAACGCCACAATCAAAGCCAGCAACAGCTGCGGTTCCGCAGCAACCACCGGAACAAAGCACAGTGAAGCAATCGCCGCCGCCTGCACTGATGTGCGAGGCTTCAACGGATCTTCCGTGTGATACATGCCCACTGCACGGAACACAAAAGCGAACGCCGCAGGTAGGAACACCAACACCGTGAGCATCGGCAGATCAGCCTGCGCATACCAGCCAAACATCACGCCGGTTGAAGCCCACAGCAGGCCGCCCAGAATGCGCACCACATTAGAACGGGTAAAAATACCAGCCAAAGCCCAGAAGGAAAGCGCACTTAACGGTGCAGCAGAGAAGAGCATAAGAGCAAGTGCCGCACTGACATGACCGAAAGTCACCAAACTTGCTACCAGCAATACAAGCAACCATGGCGTAGGCGGTGCCGGCACTCCAACGCCAGAGCCAAACACCCACAATGTTGTGGCTGATTGCGCCAACTGCTTGAAACTTGCGCCAGTGGGCAGCAATCGATCCGAATACAGAGAGCCGCCCGAGAATACATCTTTGAATACTGGCCAGTACATCAGCATGACCGCGAGGAAACAGACCAAAGCCATGCAGCCTGCGGCAGTCCAACGGCGAATGAGACGCGCACGCAAATGAGCTCGCTCCAGAGGACTGAGCAGTACAAGATTCTGCTGAGCGCGGAAAGCATCGCGCCGATCATGGAACTGCTTGATCTGCCGACGATCTGCGGTAAGCACCTGCAGCGAAGACATGCCGACCTTGTTCTGCCGTGCCACGAGACGACGCGAACGCATGGCTCCCGGAATCGAAGTCAAAGCCAGCCACGGCAAGCACAACTGCACCAAGGCCTGATAGGGCTGCTTACGGAACAGCATGGCAATAGTCACACCAAAACTGCGGATAAGGCGCCACAGCCACACTACAATCCACGTGGACATATGGATGTCGGTATAGAAGTACCGTTGTTGTGTTCTGGCAACAGCCATAGCAGCCGACTTGGTGTGCTCATGTTCCAACGGCTCACCATTGCGAGCGCGAATTCCCTCATAGCGAGCGCGGCGATGCGAGATTTCCGCTTTCGGCACCACTACCACTCGGCCACCATTCAGGCATACGCGGCGGCAGAAGTCAACTGATTCGCTATAGGTAGTGAACCAGGAATTGATGGTCAATCGTTTGAATTCATCGTATGAGACAAGTGCGCCGGCTAGAGAGACTGCAAACACATCTTGGCGGCCATCGTATTGTTCCTGATCGGGTTCACCGTCTACTACCAATGAGTGCACGGCATGTGCGCCGGCGTACATGCCGACATCATGCAATTGCGTGCCTTCCCAATCACACTGCTTGCATCCGAGCACACTGGCGCCAGGCGCGTTGCGCCATGCTTCGAGCAGATGTTCCAAGCAGTATGCATCGGATGGACGTGAATCATCATGCAGCAGCCATAGTGCACGAGTCGAAGCATTCAGTTCGGCTCTACTCAAAGCTCTGGTTACGGCATCGCCGAATGAGCGGGCTCCTTTAGCTCGTACGATTTGGATGCTGACCTGTTTGGCCTGTGGCATTTGCAGTACCGGACCGGAAGGTGAGGGAATAACCTCAAAGGATGTCTTTAATGACTGACTGGTGCCGCCTGTGGCATCAGCGACCACAATAACCCCGGGCAACACGCTTTGCGTCAGCAGCGAGTGCAGTGTGGCCTCAAGGAACCGAGTATCGTTCTCAACAGTGACCACGGCTGCAATTCCGGCATCCACGTCTTGCCGGTGCGTGTAGGGACGCGCAGCCATGGCATTGGCCAAAGCATTATGGATATCGTTATTCGCTGTTGAACTCATAAACTCCCAGTGTACGCATGAACCTTGAAAGGGCTGTGTATACGCACAGACTTCACTCAGACTGTTTGCCTTGTTTGCCGGCAAAAGTCGCACCAGTTATGTTGCTGACAACCGGTACTACGCTTGTTCGCGGTGTTCCTTCTTATAGCGACGGCGTTCGCGTTCGCTCATGCCGCCCCATATGCCGAATCGCTCATCGTGATCGATGGCCCATTTCAAGCATTGCTCGCGCACCTCGCATTTGGCGCATACTCGCTTTGCATCGCGAGTGGATCCGCCTTTTTCTGGGAAAAAGGCTTCAGGATCGGTTTGTGCGCATAATGCTTTGTGCTGCCATGACACGTCACCGTCCGGCTTGAACAGTCCCCATAATTCATTCAATGGCTCTTCGGCGGAGTCGTCGATCACACCCCACATGCGACCCTCCTTGCCTTTGAGCTTTTTCATAACGCCTAAATTACACACATGCTACTTCGAATTTGTCAAATTACTTCTCGTGTCAATACATCTGTTTATCGCAATTTGTGCTATAAGAGCATCTGGCTTATTGTCGATTCGTTTGCGTAACAGTTGGCGATACTCATGCGCAGCTCATGCGTATGTGCCGTTCCTGCGTAGGAACAACGCACCACAACGATCACAAGCGAACGCTGTGCCAAAGTGTCATTCAGACACGTGACGACAACGGGAGGATTTTGCATGACGCAGGAATCAGGTGAAGCGGATCAGTACATCAATCCGCCAAGCTTCACTCCTCCTGCCGGTCGCCGCACTAGGCCATCCGGTCAAGTTCCCCGACCCGCCAGCACAGCAGCTCCCGCTTCGGTACCGTCATATCAGCCGAATCGTCCAATCGACAATGCGCAGCCTGATGTTCCAGTATCGTTTGCTCCGCCAGCATCACGCCGTACATCATCAGGACGCTCGAACGCACCGAGTTTTTCTCCTTCAAATACTCGCCGGCAGATTAACGAATCGGCCCGTCATACCAATGCGCCGCAAAGCATTCAGCCTGCGCGCGCTAGGCGCTCCGCCGGATCATCGCGCAATGCGAACCGCCCTGCTGCGTCCAGCAGCATGTCACCGACCATGAGACCATCAAATGCGGCTTTTACCCGTGGCGCTGGAGTTGCGGCTGCTACACGTTTGCCGAAAACGCATAAGGCTCGGCACATTATTCTTGGCACCGTTGCGCTACTGGTTGCACTGCTGGCAATCAGTGTCTTCGGTGCGTGGAACTGGGTGAATGGACAGTTGAATAAAACCGACTGGCTGACCAGCACTGCTGACACTCCGGCATCCACATGGCTGATTCTTGGCTCCGATGAACGAGATGATCCTTCCAGCGATATCACCGGATTCCGCACGGATACGATTCTGGTGCTCACCAAGCCTAAGAGCGGCCCAAGTTCACTGATCTCCATTCCGCGCGATTCACTGATGGAAGTGGATGGCCAGTACATGAAAATCAACGCCGTAGCTCAGGCCATTGGCAGGAAGGCACTGGTTCAGCAGATCGAAGACATCACCGGGCAGAAAATCGACCATGTCGCTCAAATCAAGTTTGGCGGCTTGGAACAGGTGGTGGACGCGCTTGGCGGTGTTCAACTCTGCTATGACGAGGATGTTCAAGATCCTTACTCCGGTTTGACATGGCAGGCCGGTTGCCATACTGCGGATGGTGGCGTTGCATTGGCCTTCTCTCGTATGCGCTATTCCGATGCGAACGGTGATTTTGGGCGTAACGCACGCCAGCGTCAGGTAATCGCCGCTGTGATTCAGAAGGCTTCCAGTACGGAAACGCTGACGAACCCTTCGAAGGTTATGGCTGTAGCTAAAGCCGGACTGGGTGCTTTGACCGTGGATGAAGACGCCTCCACCATGAGCCTTATTCAGATGGCTCTCGCATTCAAGGATGCGACTAGTTCCAATGGTATTTCCGGCAGCGTGTACTGGACCGACCCGGATTATTACGTGGATGGAGTTGGCTCATCCGTGCTGCTGAACGATGAGAAGAACACCGAGCTCTTCTCTCAGCTGGCAAATGGCACCCACGCGGCTGGAACTGTGGGCACTCTTGCCGAAGGCTGATCGCCTTTCTATGTGGATAACTCAGTAAGCTAGAACCACATACCCCGTTTCAGCTTGCGCAATTGCCCTGGCTGCCTTCACGCTAGAGGTATGACCAAGGCAATGACGCAGCAACAACGTTCATCACGGCATACGCACAGAGGCATTTCGCAGCAGTGGCGTTCTCGCCTCATGCTGTTGGCAATAGCAGCACCATTGTTCGCGCAAATCACGATGATTGTTATTATGCTGACGCAAGGCCAATGGCTGTATGCGTTGATGATTATGCCCGGAGCATTCGGCTGCTTCGCGTCGATACTGGTCTCCATACCAGGATCTCATTCCACTATGGATCAGAATCCTTCAGCTGCCGGCCCCAACTGGAACATGCCCCAGACTCATGCCGCGTCTTTGCGTGCTGCGGATGGTCGGAGCACATCAGATTCATCAGATTTTGCCGCCATAGACACTGTTGCGCTGGAAACGTTGCTCGACCTCGATTCCCTGCCGTGGAGAACCATAGTGAGGTATTGGCTGGATGACGCGCAATGGGATGCGCCCATCGGCATGTCTGTGCTCGGCCCTTACCTCATGAATCTTCAGAAACACGGTCCGCACGCTCTTGTGGCAGGAACTACAGGGTCCGGCAAGTCCGTCTTATTGCAAAGCTGGTGTTTAGCCCTTGCCGCACGCAATGGGCCAGATCGGCTCAATTTCGTGTTTCTGGATTTCAAGGGAGGCTCCGCATTCCGCAAACTTGAACAATTGCCGCATTGCGTAGGCAGCGTATGCGATCTGGATCTTGCTCATGCCGCTCGAGCATTGCGAGCGCTGGAATCCGAACTCACACGCCGAGAGCGGCTCACCGCCGAACATCGCACATCGCATATTGAGGAGCTGCCAAATCCGCCAGCTCGATTATTCGTGGTGATTGATGAATTCCATGCGTTGAAAGATCAGTTGCCGGACTATATCAATCGTCTGGTGCGTATCGCCTCTCTTGGCAGGTCGTTAGGCATGCACCTTATCGCGTGTACGCAAAACCCGATGGGGCAGGTCGGCACTGATATGAAAGCCAATATGACGACGAATATCTGCCTTCGTGTCCGCGATGAGCTGCAATCGGTTGAACTGCTGGGCGATGGCAGAGCCGCCCGTATTAGCCCAGCGATGCCAGGAGCAGCATATTGCAATGATGCTGAACAAGTGACTGCATTGCGATGCGCAAATACTGCCGATATCGAAACCATCAGTCGCAATATCAGTACAGCCGCACGATTCATGAATCTACGGCCAGCATGCCAGTTGTTCTCCTCTCCCCTACCCGTTGCGGTTCGCGCTCAAACTGGCGAGCAGCGCAGTAATCCTCGCCATGTATGGTTCGGTATCAGCGATGACGGCATTACCTTGGCTGAAGCCACTGTGGACTTGATCACCGGCAATATAGGGATTATTGGTGGGCATGGCCGCGGAAAAAGCACAGTTGTAGAGACGCTTGCAGAGCAGATTCACCATACCGCGGGGTTGACTGTTCGCGTCAGCAGGCTGATACATGGCATTTGGCGAACGCACACGATTCATCATTCATCGTGTGAGCTTCCTTGCAATGGAGCTGCGCCGCAGCCTCCCCGATTAATATGGCTGGTCGATGATGCCGATGGGCTTTTCGACCCGTTCCTTACTGATGAACTTGCGACACGCTTCAAGCAGGCTTTGGCAAGCCCGTCCGTCAGCGTGGTGTTCACGGCCTCATCGTTACGCCATATACGAATTCCCGAACACTGCGCCACGAGAATCGTGTTTCCGAGCGGCGAAAAAACTACCGACTTGATGACCGGTATTCCTGCCGTATTACTGGCCTCACTCAGCCGTACCGACTTCGATACTCCAGGCCGCGCGGTGCTGATTACTGGCGCATCCGCGCAACTCGTGCAATGCGCCTCATAAAAATACTTAATATTTTCTCAGTGAAACCTCTTGAAAATGGACACAGTTCGTGGTTTCCTAGTGTAGGAAATCAAGGAATGACAATCAGCCACGTGGCTTTTAAGGGAGGCAAGCAATGAGCAGCGCTTTTGATTGGCGAGCCAAGGCCGCATGTCGCGATAAGGATCCGGAACTGTTCTTCCCGGTGGGCAACACCGGTGCCGCATACCAGCAGATCGAGGAAGCCAAGGCCGTGTGCCGTACCTGCAAGGTGATTGACGCTTGCCTGAAGTGCGCGTTGGACACCAACCAGGATTACGGTGTCTGGGGTGGCTTGAGCGAAGATGAGCGTCGTGCGCTGAAGCGCCGCGCCATGCGTGCTCGCCGCTCGCAGGCCATGCAGATGCAGATCTGATATCCGCGAATATCTATCGCTTATACAAAGGAACCCTCCCATTTGGGAGGGTTCCTTGCGTTACGGGTACTTGTTATGGTCTTGGCTCCCCTCAGAGAGGGGAGCCAGAGGGACTATTCGTCTTGGGCGGCGCGAAGCTTCATATCAAGCACCACACGGGTGCCTCCCTCGCGACGAGGCTCCCAGTGCACGGAACCGCCGAAGTCGTTCGTCACGAACGTATTGATAATCTGCGTACCCAAGCCGGAGCCAGAGGATCGTGCCATGCCTCCCTGCTCTTCGGAGCCGAGGCCGGTGCCATCATCTTCAACAACCACATTGAGGTTGGATCCAGAACGGCCTACGGAAATCGTAATATTGCCTTCCTTACGGCCCTCGAATCCATGTTCCACAGAGTTGGTGATGAGCTCAGTAAGCACCAGAGAAAGCGGCGTGGCATCTTGTGCCGGCATCATGCCAAACTTGCCCATGAAGCTAATGCCAATCTGCTGATCTTTCATCGTGGCCAAATCCACTGCCATGCGCAGCAAGTTGGAAATCACCTTATCGAAGTCCACAATCTCATCAGCGGTTTGGCTCAATCCCTCATGCACCATGGCAATAGTCTGCACACGGCGCTGTGCCTCTTGAAGCTCCTTCTTAACCTCTTCGGACTTGGTCTTACGTGCCTGAAGCCTCAGCAGTGCAGAAACAGCTTGCAGATTGTTCTTCACGCGATGGTGAATCTCGGAAATCGTAGCGTTCTTGGTCTGCAATTCCTTTTCACGTCGACGCAGCTCGGTTACATCGCGGCAGAGAATAATGGCTCCAACGCGGCCATTATTGTCATACAACGGCAGCGAACGCATGGATACGGCAGAACGATTCGCGCTGATTTCGGAATCGACGGCGGCCTTGCCAGACAAAACCAGTGGCAGTGTTTCAGGAACCGGATCGTTTTCCCGCAGCAACTGGGTGCCTAATTCGCTCAGATACTGGCCAGGCATAGTGCTGAGCAAGCCGAGACGCCTGAAGCAGCTAATAGCGTTAGGCGAGGCATAGCGCACAACACCATCAATGGTCAGGATGATGAATCCATCGGCTACGCGCGCAATATGGCGCTGGCTCATCACGGAATCCTGATACGGGAACTGTCCGCGTGGAATCATCTCATAGAGTTGCTTGCCAGCGTTGATGCTTTCCGATTCATAGCGGCCGTTGGACTCCCGCGTGGCCATATTGGTTTCACGCACCACCAAGCCAAGCGTCTTGCCATTGTGCCGCACTGGAGCGTACACATTGCATACCGTGGCCTTGCCTACGGAACGCAGCACAGTAGAGCGGAATACCACGCTGGATTGCATGGCGGCATCCAGTTCGCCGGTCATATCGTCAGGCATAACATCGCCTACGACATCCTCGCCGCGCAGCGTCATCACGGTTGAAGGACGGCACTGCTCGGCCACCACATATTTGCCATCGCCATTCTGCACCAGCAATAGCAAATCAGCGAAACTTAGGTCAGCTACTACCTGCCAATCGGCCACCAAATGATGCAGCCATTCACGGTCGTCGTCATCGAAATCCGGGCGGGTCGCAAGAATATGTGAAAAATCAGCCATGCCTTACATCATACGCAATGCTTTTCCTCTGGAACCGTCATTCTTCTCAGTGTCATAATGTGAAGGGAAATGATGGATTACTATTGACAACCAAGAAACTTACGTTAACGTAGGTTACGGTAACGTAAGAAAATGTTCGGCCTGCTTTACAGATGGGGGCACACATGGCAGAGGAACAGAATCACGCCGCTAGAGGGCACACATTAGATCCTGAAATCGCACAGAAACGAGCCATCGCAGTCAAAGCACGAGAGCAGGCTTTGCAAGCCAAAGCAGACGCAGTGCGAGCCAAAGCACAATTCAAAGCCGAAGCTATTCGAGCCAAAGCCGAGGAGAAGGCACGTAAGAAGCTTGCCCAAGCGGAAAATCGCGCGCTGAAAATCGAAGGCATCGCCCCGGCCGAAGTAGAGCGCAAAATCCGTCTCGACGTGCACGGCCGACCAAAGCCCGCCATGCGCGGTTGGATTCACGCCGTTGCCGCTCCCCTATCGCTCGCTGCAGGTATTGTGCTGATTTGCCTGGCGCAAGGCGCAGGCCTCAAATGGGCATGTGCGGTGTTCATGACCGCGTCCTTGATTCTGTTCACGAACTCCGCCTGCTATCACTTGGGCGACTGGAGCCCACGGGTTACCGACGTGCTACGCCGCATCGACCATGTGAACATCTTCCTGCTCATCGCAGGCACCTACACGCCGGTTTCTTTCGCACTCCAACCGTTCTGGCGTAACTTCATCATTATTTCGATGTGGGTGTGCACGCTTGTGGCACTTATCATTCACGTCATTTGGATTAACGCGCCACGTTGGCTGTACACAGTGGTGTACATTATCTTCGGCATCTACGGCCTAGCCTTCATGATGCTCTTCTGGACATCTCCATACGCTGGGCCAGCAGTGGTTATTCTTCTCTGCGCTGGCGGTGCCTGCTACATTCTGGGCGCGATTGTGTACGCACTGCGTAAGCCTGACCCATGGCCACGTATCTTCGGATTCCATGAGATTTTCCACTGCGGCACCGTCGCCGGATATGCCTGCCATATGGTGGCCATTTATATGGTTATCGTGGCGTTGTGGAGCTGAATTCGTTAACCCCGTTGCCGCTGGTTTATGGGGTATGTGTTGCTCGACACGCTCCGGGCCACTGAGGCCAAGTCCTTACGGTCGAGCAACACATACCCCACAAACCAGCTACTTCTAAACACCTCTGCCGTGCACCAATCCAATAGAAACATGTATAAAAAAGTCCTCTTTTTCTTCAGAAAAAGAGGACTTGAATAGAGCCTGTATCTCAGGCGAGAGGCTTGGAAGCCTTAACGACCACGGACAGTTCGCGACCGTTCGGAGCGGTGTAGGTCACCGTATCGCCCACCTTGGCGCCTTCGATGGCCTTGCCAATCGGGGAATCCGGGGTCATGATGTCGTAATCAGTGCCGGCCACAATGTCGCGGCTGCCGAGCACGTAGGTCATCTCGTTGCCATTGAGCTCGATGGTCACTACGGAACCATTGCCAACGGTACCTTCCGGAGCGTTCTCAATAATCTTGGAATCACGCAGCTTAACGGTGAGCTCGGTGATACGGCCCTCATTCTTGCTCTGAGCTTCACGAGCAGCCTGGTAGCCACCGTTCTCGGAAAGATCACCCTCAGCACGTGCCACGGCAATCTTGTGCGCGATTTCTTCGCGCAGCTCGCCCTCGCGGTAGGCGAGCTCTTCCTTCATCTTGTTGTATGCTTCCTGCGTCAGCAGGTAGACCTTATCTTCAGCCATGTTGTCCTCCTGAACTTACGTGATATTTGTACTGCTAGTGCTGAAAAATATCTGCTTAGATTACCCCTCAGTCTGCTTCGCAGACAGCTCCCCTGACAAGGGGACCCACAGGGTCTATAGCAAAAAACGCCGGCTATGACACCGGCGTTCCGTTGCGCTGAACGGGTCAGCGAGTGGAAATGATGTCGATAACGAATACCAGAGTGTCACCGCCGCCGATACCGGCCTGCGGAACGCCACGAGAACCGTAGCCGTACTCCGGCGGGATGGAAACAACCAGACGGGAGCCCACGTTGTGGCCCGGAACGGTCTGATCCCAACCCTTGATGACCTGGCCCACACCAATGCCGAAGCTGGCCGGCTGGTGACGGTCAAAGCTGGAATCGAACGGGGTATCCTTGCCCCACACCACACCGTGATAGTTCACGGTCACGGTGTCGCCACGACGAACCATCGGGCCATCGCCTTCGGTCAGTTCAACAGACTTAAGACCCTTGGGAGCCTCGTCGGTCGGGAACTCGATAACGGGCGTGGTGCCGAATTCGGCGTTCACCTTAGGCATCTGTTCTGCCATACGTCCTCCTTGTCAGACACAATGCGCCCTACATTATCACCATTAGCGTATCGGCGGAAGTCGTTCTTCCCAGTGCGATACGGAAATAGGACAGGCTAGCATTCGACTACGTTGACGGCGAGACCGCCTTTGGAGGTTTCCTTATATTTGGCCATCATGTCTTCGCCGGTTTGTTTCATCGTGGCGATGGCCTGATCAAGAGTCACAATATGCGAGCCATCGCCGAGCATAGCCATACGCACAGCGTTGATAGCAGTATTGGCTGCCATCGCATTGCGTTCAATACAAGGAATCTGCACCAATCCGCCTACCGGATCACAGGTCAATCCCAGATTATGTTCAATACCGATTTCAGCAGCATTCTCCACCTGTTCCGGAGTGCCACCCATCACTGCAGCAAGCCCAGCAGCAGCCATCGAACAGGCCGAGCCAACCTCACCCTGGCAGCCGACCTCGGCACCGGAAATCGAAGCATTGCGCTTAAACAAGTAGCCAATCGCACCGGCTGTCAGCAGGAATGTCACCACACCTTGCTCATTCGCATCATCAACAAAATGCCAATAGTAATGCAATACCGCAGGAATAATGCCCGCTGAACCATTGGTAGGAGCAGTAACGATACGCCCTCCCCCAGCGTTTTCCTCAGATACTGCGAGCGCGAACAAATCCACCCATGCTGCATCGGAGGATTCCAGTACGGCGTCTTTACGGCGGCGGTCTCGGCGCAGCAAATCGGAGTTGGAGGAAAGACGCTGGTACATTTGCGGAGCTCGCCTAGGAACATCAAGTCCACCGGGGAGCGTGGTTTCAGTCGATGTGCAGCCATTGGTAACGCATTCGCGCATCACATGCCAAACGCGATCAATATCGCTGCGTACCTGAACTCCCGAACGGATAGCGGTTTCATTCGCCCACACGAGTTCAGCAATACTCATGTGGTGTTCACGGCAGAGTGACACGAGCTCGGCACATGAGGAGAAAGGATATGGGGTTTCCGGACCAAAATCCGTAGAGTCTGATTCGTCTTCGTCAGCGAATGAGGTGCCTGCAGGAGGCCTGTCATGAATGCCGATCATCAGATCATCGGAATTGCCTTGTCGAATGAACCCGCCACCGATGGAGTACCAGACCTGTTCCAACACCAAGGAGCCGGCTTGGTCAAACGCTTGGAAGCGCATGCCATTGGGATGTGCGGCCATGCGTTTCCAAAGCTCGAAAACCACATCGCGCGAGTAATCGAAATGAATGCGTTTGATTCCAGCCAAATTCAGCGTGTCATCAAGAGCGCAAGTTTCACGGATGTGAAGCATGTGTTCGGTATCGACGTTGGCGGGCATATTGCCTTCCAAACCTGCCATAACGGCACGATCGGTACCGTGACCCATACCAGTTAGGGCAAGGGATCCGTAGAGCGTTACCTTAACGCGTTCGGTGCGGGCAATCATCGCGTCTTGTTGCAATGATGCAGCGAATTCGTGAGCCGCAGCCATTGGCCCCACGGTATGCGAGGAGGAAGGCCCTACTCCAATGGTGAACATGTCAAGAACACTGAACATGATTGCTCCCTCCTCGCTGATAATTGTTAGTTTGCCGCAGCGGAAATCTGTCCGAACATCATTACCATCACCACAATACCCAAGATTGCCAGTACTACTTGTATGGCAAGCAGTACGAAAGCGACTGTTTTCTTGGTGGCGAGCTTGGTGCCGTAAGCCTGTGCGAGCAGGAATGCGATGAATCCAAAGACCGCATAGTTCGCGGTAAGCGCCATAATGTCGGAGTTCGGCAGCACCACGCCATTAATGGACTGATCAATCGAATTCATGGTGGAACCCATAACGAACATGCCCCAGATGGCATAGCCGATAAGTCCCACCACGGCATAGCCCCACGGCTTGAAAGTGTCCTTCAAATGGATAGTGAATGATTCCGCACACCAGAGCAGTGCAAAACCGACAACATAGGTGAACACAACCGCCACCAGTACTGTTACCGCCATCCACGGTACCAAAGCAATAACCGGCGCATTGGTTTCGGGATCGGCAATCATGTTCAGATAGAAGCCCGAGCAGGCGATGGCTCCTACGGTGAGCGCAGTACCTGCAATCACCGCCTGAGCAAGCATGGTAGGCAACGCGCCCTGTTCGACTCGATCAACTGCAGTCCAGCGTGAAGCCATATGAATTTCCCTCGTTTCGTCAAACGTCTAGAACAACGTCACACAGACTAACGAGGGAATGTTTCGAAAAAGGGAATCAGTTCATGGAATCGGCTTATGGCCGATACTGCTTTTTTGATGCAGGTGCCTCCAGCGGGCTGAGCCGTTAAGCGGACAGCCCTGTGGGCTGTCCGTAGGCGAAGGGAGCGGCTATGCCACGACGGCTGTGCGAAGCACAGCAACCCGCAAGCTATATCGTCTTAGGGTGTCGTACAATAGTACGGTTGGTTTAGTTGACCAACGCCTCCGTGGCGAAATGGTATACGCAGTCGACTTAAAATCGATCGCTTCGGCTTGTGGGTTCGAGTCCCATCGGAGGCACCTTATTCGCTATGCAGCAAGCAGACGACGACCGTAGTCGAGGACGATGCCGTCCAGGAGGCCATGTTCGCTGGCTACATAGGAATCAATCGCCTTGCCGTGATCCTGTTCGGCGGCTTCACTCACCTTGGCCAGTACGCGGTTCCACACCACGGCACCGCCACCGACCACGTCGATACGGCCTGGATGAATGGTCTTGTATTCACGGCGTTCGGCACGAGTCATCCTGAGGAACTTATCATCCACGGCATAGGCCTGTTCGATAGGCAGACGATAGCCGTCAACTACAGTGTGATCGTATTCCTTCAAACCGATGGCCAATGCAGTCATCGTGGTCACCGTACCGGATACGCCGATGATGGTACGAGCCTTGCCGGCATCCACATGCTGGAATGCCTCATCGATATGTGCATCGATATCAGCGATGGCCTGAGCGATTTCTTCATCAGTAGGCGGATCGTTCTTCAAATGACGTTCGGTCATACGCACCGAACCGATATTCATCGAAAACGCACCTTGCACCTGAGTTTTAGGAGCGGTGACGCCATCACCACCGATAACCAACTCAGTGGAGCCTCCACCCAAATCAACCACCAAATACGGGGCTTCCAAATCGTCACGGTTCACTACCGAAGTTGCGCCAAGGAAGCTTAAATCGGCTTCTTCAGTGCCGGGAATCACTTCCGGTCGCACACCGAGAATCTGTTCGATACCGTCTTCAAATTCCTCGCGGTTTTCGGCATCGCGGGTGGCGGAAGTTGCCACAAAACGCAATCCGTCTACCGGATGTTCGGCGAGCACGTCAGCGAATTCGCGTGCAGCCACGTAAGCGCGTTCCAGTGCCTCATCGGCAAAGCGATGGGTTTTATCCACATCCTGGCCGAGTCGAATCACACGCAGAATACGTGGTACTACTTCGTGCATGCCATTGGCATCAACGCGTGCGACCTTCAATCGAATTGAGTTGGTACCGCAGTCAATGCCCGCTACGGTTACGGATTCCTTACTCATGGTCTTCTCCTCGTATTGTGCATTAGACACTGGTTACAGAACAGTGCAGCGGCAGACGGCTGGATCGAATTCGTCTTTGACGCGTTCAAGCACCATATCACCGATTGGATTGGCGCCCGAGCCCATTACCAGTGTCTGAGCGAGCAGCGCATGCAGACACTTGACGCGTACAGGCATGCCGCCAGCTGAGGTGCCTTCAATATGTTCTTCACTGTCTCCCACGCGCACGGCGAGTTCATGGCGGAACGCCAAGTACAGTTCGTGCGCCTGAGCATACGCAGCCTTCAAGTCTTCGTCTTCGGCAAGCATCTCGTTGTACTGCTGCATCACGCCAGCAGCTTCCACATGGGATGCGGCTTTAACGGCCTCCGGACCAGTGAGGTAGCAGGTGGTCGGGAATGGAATACCTCCCGGCAGCACCGGACGAGTAATTACCGCAAGAGGACGCCCGCACACGCAACGCGCTCCAACCGCGACCATGCCTCGCGGGTAACGGCCGAGCTGCTGCTGCACCAGCTCAATATCTTGCTCGGTGGCCGGCTGCGCCAATACGGCGTCAACTAGGGACTTGGCCTTAGCGTTGATGTCGTTGGTCACTGTTGGGTTCCCTCCCCTGTGCTGTTCTGATCGTTGCTTTGCGTACTATCGCTGCTGTTTTGAGACGAATCCGAAGAATCTGTTTTCGATTGTGAACTATCATCAATCGGCTCGTCAGCTTTTTTGAAAGAGTAAGCAAGTTCGCTATACCACGGCAGTACCTTTTTGCTGGTGCTTTGACTCGTAGAGGAATCTTCCTCCTGCGTATCAGTACCTGTCACCGCTTCGGGATGAAGCACCTGCACCGCCTGCTCATCTGGAAACACAAATCCAAGACGTTCGCGAGCCTGTGCCGTGACATACGCTTTGTCATTCCACCGTTTGATATTGTTCTCAAGCTCCTGCTTTTTCGCCACAAGTGATGCCTCTTCACGTTTGAGCCCATTGAGCTCAGCGAGATTCAGCGCATACGTGTGGAAGGTCGACACCAACTGGATAGTGCCCAATGCCACGATGAATAGCGATAGGAAGAACGCGATAGGCCCCGCGGCACTCTTCCGTTTGGATTTGTTCTTACTGTTTGATTCAGTGCGGGACGACTTGCTCATGTTTCATGAAAATACCCGCTCCATTCGACTTGACGAATGGAGCGGGTATTACGCTTCAATGAATTATCACGCCTTTACGGGCGTTTCAACTCACTTGGCCAGGTACTTCTTGCAGGCCTTGAAGGCGCTGTAGCCAGCGTACTGAGCGGTGGAGCCGAGCTCCTCCTCGATCTCCAGCAGACGGTTGTACTTGGCAACGCGCTCGCCACGAGCCGGGGCACCGGTCTTGATCTGGCGGGTGTTCTTAGCAACAGCCAGGTCGGAAATGGTGGTGTCCGGGGTCTCGCCGGAGCGGTGGGAAACCATGGAGGTGTAGCCGTTGGCGGTGGCCAGCTCGATGGCGTCGAGGGTCTCGGTGACGGTGCCAATCTGGTTCAGCTTGACCAGCAGGGAGTTGGCAGCGCCGAGCTCGATGGCCTTCTGCAGACGAGCCGGGTTGGTGACCAGGAGGTCGTCGCCGACGAACTGCAGGCGGTCGCCCAGCAGCTTGGTGATGGCAGTCCAGTCTTCCCAGCCCTCTTCGTTGAACGGATCCTCGATGGAGACGATCGGGTACTCCTCGATGAGCTGCTCGTAGAAGTCGAGCATGTATTGGGAGTCACGGTCGTCACCCTCGAAGTGGTACTTGCCGGTCTCCTTGTTGTAGAACTCGGAGGAAGCAACGTCCAGGGAGATGCCGATCTGCTTGCCCGGCTCGTAACCGGCAGCGGAGATGGCGTCCATGATGTAGTTCAGGGAGTCCTTGTTGGACTTCATCTTCGGAGCGAAGCCGCCCTCGTCGCCCAGACCAGTGTTCAGGCCTTCCTTCTTCAGGACGTTCTTCAGGGTGTGGTAGACCTCAACGCCGGCCTGCAGAGCCTCAGAGTAGGTGTCGAAGCCGTACGGGGAGATCATGTACTCCTGAATGTCGGTGGCGAAGTCAGCGTGAGCGCCACCGTTCATGATGTTCATGTTCGGGACCGGCAGGATGTGGCCGTTGGTGCCGCCGATGTAGCGGTACAGCGGTTCGTCAGCGGACTCGGCGGAAGCGTACAGAGCTGCCAGGGAAACACCCAGGATGGCGTTGGCGCCCAGCTTGCCCTTGTTCGGGGTGCCGTCGAGCTCGATCATCAGGTCGTCGAGAGCGCGCTGGTCGGAGGCATCCATGCCGATGACCTTCGGAGCGATCTCTTCGTTGACGGCCTTAACAGCGTTCAGAACGCCCTTGCCGCCGTAGACGGACTTGTCACCATCGCGACGCTCCCAAGCCTCAGCTTCACCAGTGGAGGCACCGGACGGAACCAGGCCCAGACCACGAGCACCGTCTTCGGTGTCCAGAACGACCTCAACGGTCGGGTTGCCACGGGAATCGAGAATCTGGCGCGCGTACACGCTTTCAATTGCTGCCACAACTACTCCTTAAAACGGTTGTGTATCTAATGACAGTCATAAGACTAGTGCGATTTGTGGACGTTGTGAACGACACGCCCAAAAATAGTGTGAGCGCTCACATTTTTATGATGGCTCGTTTCATATAACGACCACGTGAACTTGCGGCACAACAGCGGCATCATTGATGGCAACTTGCCGCACCTTGCTGCGGCTCACCGCAACTTGCCACGACTTACCCTGCCTTACCCTGAGGTCAATCGTTAAGATACTCGATTTCCTCAGCAGTAAGGTTGAGGCTTACGGCTTGGAAGGAATCCTCAATCTCCTGCGGATTGCGCGCGGAGGGAATCGTGAACAGATGCGGATATTGCGCGAGCTCCCAAGCGAGAGTCACCCGCTGATACGAGCAATCATGAGCCTGCGCCACTTCACGGAATCGATCGAAACAATGTTCATTGAACGGATCGAGGAATCCACCAAGCGGCGACCAGCAAACGAACGCCAATCCAAGCTTTTCACAGGTTTCCATCGTATGTTCCGGGTCACGATGCACTGGAGAGAACTGGTTTTGGACAGCTACCAAACGATCGCCAAGAATATTGCGCGCGGTTTCGATATCCTCATTGTCGATTCTCGAAATGCCGACCGCTTTGGCCACTCCCTCATCCACCAACTGCTTCAGCGCCTCCATCTGTTCCGCATAAGGCACTTGCGGATCATTGCAATGCGAGTACAGCAAATCCAGAGTATCTACGCCGAGTCGGAGTGCGGATTCCTTGGCGTTGGCGATCATGGTTTCAGGGCGAGCATCAGCCTGCCAGCCATAATTGCCGTGTTCATCCAGTGTGCGCAGCCAACCGGTTTTCGTGGCCACAAGCACTTCGTCTTTCGGACCATGCCAAGAGTTCAGCGCATCGCGGACCAGATATTCTCCGTAGCCCATATCGTCCGGTTCACCTGTGCCTGGTTTGCTGGGTAGGTAATAGGACCATGCCGTGTCCAGATAACGTACACCAGTATCGAGTGCAGCATGAATGGTTTCGATAGCCTGCTCACGGCTTGCGGGACGGCCTTCAATGGCGAGCGCCATCGTACCCATGCCGAGGCGTGGAATCGTAAAACCTGCGAGGTTCGCAATATTAAAAGCATCCGGGGTTACAGCGGAAATCGCATGTGCAGCATCACTCATGCATCCCATCGTACCCATAATGGGGTTACTTCTCCCACGAGGTGGTTAGTTACCGCATCGTGGGAGAAGGCTGCATTATTTGCGCGGCTGAGGTCTCCATGCCAAATCATCAAGCAACTGATTGGTCCAGAGCACCACTTGATCGGAGGTCATCGGGCCTTGGCCTAAGGAACCGTTGAAGGGTGCCGGTACCAGCAACTGGTGTGTGACTGGACGGTATTGGGTGCCCTTGTAGATTCTCGCCATGCGCATTTGGATGGATTCCGGCGGGTCGATACGCCCAATGCGCACACGGTTGGATTGCGCGAGGATTTCCGAAATACCCAGTTTTCTCGCCTTGAATTTCAGACGGGCCACATCGAAGAGGGTTTCGAATTCCACTGGCGGCTTGCCATAACGGTCGGTGAGTTCCTCTTCCAGATCCTTGAGGTCGGATTCGTTTCGGGCGGAAGCCAGCTTGCGGTAAGCCTCCAAACGTAGCTTGTCCGAATCGATGTATTCCACCGGAATGGAAGCTTCGATGGGCAGGTCCACGGACACGGAGATTGGTTCGACGGTTTCCTCTGGCTCCTTGTATTTTTCGACGGCTTCGGAAACCATGCGCACGTACAGGTCGAAGCCCACGCCTTCGATGTGACCGGATTGTTCGTCGCCCAGTAGGTTGCCGGTGCCGCGAAGTTCCAAATCCTTCATGGCCACGTCGAAGCCGGAGCCCAATGCCGTGTTCTGCGCAATGGTGGCGAGTCGATCGTGCGACTGTTCGGTCATTGGCTTGGTCGGATCGTACAGGAAGTATGCGTATGCACGCTCGCGGCCTCGGCCCACGCGTCCACGCAGCTGGTGCAGCTGGGAAAGGCCGAATCGATCAGCATGATCCACAATCAACGTGTTGGCATTAGAAATATCCAAACCGGTTTCAATGATCGTGGTGCACACAAGCACGTCGATATCGCGGTGCCAGAAGTCTCGAATAATCTGGTCGAGCTGCTTCTCCCCCATCTTGCCATGCGCAATGCCTACACGAGCTTCAGGAACAAGCGTATGAATCTTGTCCGCAATATGGGAGATGTCTTGTACACGATTATGCACATAGAACACCTGACCACCACGCAACAGTTCGCGGCGCACGGCAGCAGTGACTTGTGCATCCTCGTATGCACCAACATAGGTCAGCACCGGCAGTCGATCTTCAGGCGGCGTGGCCAAAGTCGACATTTCTCGGATGCCGGTTACGGCCATTTCGAGCGTACGCGGAATAGGCGTTGCAGACAGGGACAGCACGTCCACGTTGGTACGCAGAGCCTTCAGCGTTTCCTTATGTTCCACGCCAAAACGCTGTTCCTCATCAATGATGACGAGACCCAAATCCTTGAACTTGATTTTCGGATTCAGCAGCTTATGAGTGCCGATCACCACATCTACTGAACCGGCTGCCAAACCTTCAATGGTTGCGTTGATTTCCTTGGTAGTTTGGAAGCGGCTCATGGCAGCCACATCTACTGGGAAACCTTCGAAACGTTCAGTGAACGTCTCATAATGCTGCTGCACCAGCAGTGTGGTGGGCACGAGCACAGCCACCTGTTTGCCGTCTTGCACAGCTTTGAATGCCGCTCGGACAGCGATTTCAGTCTTGCCGAAGCCCACGTCACCGCAAATCAGGCGATCCATTGGAACCGGCTTTTCCATATCCGATTTGACTTCGTCAATGGTGGTGAGCTGGTCGGCGGTCTCCTGGTAGGGGAACGCATCTTCCAGTTCTTTCTGCCATGGAGTATCCGCGCTGAAGGCAAAGCCCTTGGCGCGTTGACGAGCGGAGTACAGCTTAATCAGGTCATCGGCAATTTCATGGACATGCTTGCGAGCTTTGGCTTTGGTTGCCGCCCAATCGGAGCCTCCGAGCTTGTTCAGTTTCGGAGCTTCCGCACCAATATATTTGCTGACCTGATCAAGCTGATCGGTAGGAATGAACAGCTTGTCTGCCGGCGCGCCTCGTTTGGATGGCGCGTATTCGATAACTAAATATTCGCGGGTGGTTCGGTTTGCGCCGGCACCAATAGTGCGTTGACGCATTTCCACAAATCGACCGATACCGTGCTGTTCATGCACCACATAATCGCCCTTTTTAAGCTCCACCAAATCAATGGCTTTGCGCCGGCGCTTCGGTGTTTTAGCCACGGCCACCGCCGATGTACGGCCAGTGAGGTCACGTTCGGTAAGCAACGCGATCTTGGCAGCCTTATCCACAAAACCGTCAACGGCTTGCGAACGAATAACGTCAAACGTGGTGATGCCGGTGGTGTTGATGGCACGCTTAAGCCTAGCCAGAGTGCCGGCTGCCGCAGCCGTGATGGTCACTTGGAATCCGGCGTCAATAAGACCTTCGATGCCACGCGCAGTTTTGGCTTCATCACCGCGGAACTCGGCTGGATTCTGCGCATCAAGCTGCACGTGGCCGGGCAGTGTGGCGTCCACACCAAAGCTGGTCAGACGAATCACATCATGTTCAGAATATTCAAGCGAACTGATGGTTTCCGCATAATCCAAGAAGCTTGCTTCATCGAAGCTGATGGGCGCACCAGCACCATGACCAGATGCAGCCACATGCCAACTGGCAGCGAGGAATTCATTGGCCGTTTTCGCCAAATCCTCGGCAGAGCGGCGCAGTTTTTCCGGGTCACTCAACACGATTGCCGCATGCTTGGGCAGCATGGAGCCGACTGGTTCCAAATGATCCACGAGCGCCGGCATTAAGGATTCCATACCTTCTACAGGTATCGCATTGGCGATAGATTCCAGCATGTCTTCAGCGTTGGGAATGGAACCAATCAAGGCTTTGGCTCGAGCGCGAACGGCATCGGTGAGCTGCAGTTCACGGCATGCAGTAGCCCAGATGGTCTTCATGCCGTTGCCATACGTGCGCTGATCGGATGCATGGAATTCTTTGATGGTGTCAATTTCATCACCGAAGAATTCGATACGAACCGGATGCGGCGCGGTAGGTGGGAACACGTCAAGAATGCCGCCGCGTACGGCGAATTCGCCACGATCCATCACAAGTTCAACGCGCGTGTATGCGTTTTCAATCAGGCGCTTGGCTGCCTCGTCGAGAGCGAGCTCCTCCCCTACGGTGAACACGAGGGGTTCCACATTGCCTAAACCTTTGACCACTGGCTGAATCAGCGAGCGGATAGGCATAACCAGAATGCGAATCGGGCCAAACATCGGATTGTTAGCATCCGGATGCTTCAGTCTACGGAATACCGCCATTCGGCTGGCCACAGTATCCGCACGTGGGCTCAACCGCTCATGCGGCAACGTTTCCCAAGCCTCGAGCTGAGCGATATCGTTCGGGTCACCGTCATACCAGGAGCGCAATGCGCCCACGGTTTCCTCGGCTTCACGCCCGGAAGCTACAACCATAACTACCGGCTTACCCTGTTTGCCATGTACGCCTTGTGCGATGGCGGCAACCAAGGCTGGGCGCAAGCCTTCAGGCATGCCAGCCAGGATGGATGGATCCTCAGCGGCTTCGCCAGGTTCAATCTCACCTGCTGCAAGAGCTTGGAAGTTATGATCCTGCTCCAGCTGGCTCAGCACGCCGGCAAGGGAGCCATTGATGGGCTGACTATTGGCGGCTGCAGCGGGTCGAGAAGCCTCAGCGGCCATTGAATTTCTCCTGGGTCTTGGCAAGTCCCTTGAAAATAATCTCTTCCGCAGCGTCAGCACCGTCGGCAAGGAAATCAGGCAATTGCTTGCGCTGGTCCGGACCGAATCCGCCGAGTACCCAGTTCACGGTGTTGTCGTGGGCGTTGGGGCCGCGCTTGGCGTGACCGACTCCCATGCGCACGCGCGCGTACTTCGGCGTTCCGAGCGAACGATCGATGGATTTAATGCCATTATGGCCGCCTGCGGAACCACCTGCTTTGACCTTGATACGGCCGAATTCCAGATCCATATCGTCATGAATTACGACGATATGATCCGGTTCGATCTGATAATAGGCAGCGATGGAGGCTACAGCATTGCCGGACTCATTCATATAAGTCAACGGTTTGGCCAAGAAGAATTTGACTGTGCGGCCATCGAGATTCATCGTGCTTTTGCCGAGCATGGCCAGACCCTTATGATCAGCGAAGTTCACCGTCCAACGTTCGGCAAGTACGTCCGCCACCATGAATCCCATGTTGTGTCGGGTGCCCTCGTATTTCTTACCGGGGTTGCCCAATCCTGCAATCAGCCAAAAATCCGATGCCATATCGCTCCTTTAAGCCTTAAGTAACCTGGAAGATTGTACCCTAACCCCTCGCAAGGGTTAGAGGTCCAAATACCAGTACGACATATCTCGCATTGTGCCAGTGGAGTCGGTAGCAGCGGCTGGCATCAGGCCAAACCGGGTGAAGCCGAAATGCTTCATCAATGCGATGGAACCAGCATTGTCAGCGAAAATGATGCCACAGGCCTTGCGCATGTGGCGTGTGCGGGCCTCGTCAAGCAGATGCTGGAGCATGAACGTGCCCACTCCCTTGCCTTGCCACGCAGGATTAATGTAGTAGGCCAGATCAGTGACGCCATCGTATCCGGCGCGATCGTAAAACACTGAGAGCGCACCAAAGCCGATCGCTTGCCCGGGCTGCTCGGATGATTCAACAACGAACACACCGTATGGGGGTTTATGGGAGTCGACCCATGCTTGGCGTTGCTCGAATGTTCGCGGGGTCAGGTCGGCGGTGGCGCCGCCAGCGATAACCGATGCGTTGTAGATATCGGTAATGGCTTGGATATCTGATGAAGTGGCAGAACGGAATGTGTATGGCATAGGCCTGACAATAGCAGTCGGCGCCGGTGAGCGGTATATATTGCTCACCGGCGCCGGCTTGTTAGCTGAATTCGTTATTTGTCGAGTTCGATGGCCTTGTTGAGGGCGTCTTCGAGCTTCTTCTGCGCTTCGCCATACGCGGTCCAGTCGCCATTCTTCATGGCGGTCTGGCTATCCTTCATGGCCTGCGCGGCATCATTCAGCGCCTGTTGGAGTTCAGTACTATTCGCGGAAGATGAATTCGAAGAACCATTCGAGCTGTTCGACTCATCAGAACCAGACTGGTTACCAGTGGACGACTGATTGTTCGACGTATCGGAACCAGAGTTGGATTGGTTGCCTGAATTTGAGGTATTGGTGGAGTTGGAACTATCAACATTCTCAGCATCGCCGGCATTCGCGCCGGAATCACCGCCGAACACCTGGTCAAGCGCCTCGTCCAACGTATCCGCGAAGCCAACCTGATCGCCAAAGGCCACCAACGTCTTCTTCAACAGTGGGAAGGACGTAGCGCCCGAAGACTTCACGTACACCGGCTGCACATATACCAGACCGCCACCAAGCGGCAGCGTCAGCAAATTGCCTCGCACCACCTTGGTATCACCGGATTGCAACAGATTCAGTTCCTTTGACACATCAGCGTTAGCGTTGAAGTTGTTCTGCGCCTGGCCAGGGCCTGGCACATTGGAATCCTTCGGCAGCTCCTGCAATCGGATAGTGCCATAGTTCGGCCCAATCTTGCCCTTTTCGTTGCCGGCATCAGAATCCACGGAAAGGAATCCAGTGAGGATTTCGCGCGTGGATTGGCCAGCCGGAATGTACGTGGAGGTCAGGGAGAACACCGGCTCCTTAGTGCCACCGGTTTGCAGAGTCAAATAGTACGGCGGCTGAAGAATATCCTGATCCTGCTGAGCCTGAGATTCAGTGGGGTCGACCGGAGTCTGCCAGAAATCCTCACCAGAGTAATACTGGCTGGCGGAAGTCACATGATACTTGGACAGCAGTTCACGCTGTACCTTGAACAGGCTTTCCGGGTAGCGCATATGGCTCATCAGATCGCCGGAGATATCGCTCAACTGGTGATACTGGCCGGGGAAAATTTGCTCCCATGCCTTAATCACCGGATCGGAAGTATCCCACACATACAGGTCGACGGAACCATCGTATGCATCAACGGTAGCCTTCACCGAGTTGCGGATGTAGTTGGCCTGCTGGGAACCCAGAGAAGACACTGTTGAGGAGGAAACCGTTGTGGAGTCCTGAGTTGCAGTGCCGAGATTGGTCATCTGCGAATACGGGTAAGCATCAGAAGTGGTGTAGCCGTCCACAATCCACTTAACGCGACCATCGACCACTGCCGGGTAGACGCGGCCATCAAGCGTCAGATAAGGCGCCACCTTGGCCACGCGCTCCTTCGGAGAACGATCGTAGAGAATCTGAGATTCGCTGGTGACTCGGTCAGAGAAGAGAATCTGATCAGATCCGAAACGAATCGCATACAACAGACGGGACAGAAGATTACCCACCGAAGGACCACCGTTGCCCTTGAACGTGGTCAACGCACCTTCGGAACCAGTCGGATAATCGAATTCCCACGGCTGGGTACCGCTGGGTGCGCCCACAATTGAGTATTCAGTGGTATTCGGAGAGAAGTAGATGCGAGGCTCATACTTCTGAGATTCAGTGAGCTTGCCCTGGGTCGGAATGCCGGATTCAAAGAATTCCGGCTGACCATCGGCCGTCACCTTGTTACCGTAGGCGGCCACCACACCGTAACCGTGGGTGTACACCGTGTGGTCGTTCACCCAGTTGCGGTTATCGTTGCCATCCAAGTCGAGCTCGCGGGCGGCAATCACCGTATCCTGGGAGACACCGTCAACCTCGTATTTATCAACGGCAAGCGTGTCCGCGAAGGTGTAATACTGCTTGGACTGCTGCAGCTGCTTGAACGTCGGGCTGACTACCTGCGGGTCCAGCAGACGAATCTGCGCAGTGGTATCTGCCTCAGTAGCGAGCGCGCCCTGCTCGCCCTTGCTCGTCACTTTATAATTCTCAGTCTTGAGCTTGTCGAGACCATAAGCGGCACGAGTGGCGTCAATGTTGCGCTGAATGTAGGTGGATTCCATTTCCTGCGCGTTCGGGTTCACGCGGAAGCGCTGCAGCAAGCCTGGCCAAGCAACCGTGAGCACCAGAGCCACCACTACGGTGGCGGAGATGGAAATGACCGGCACTCGCCAAGCCTTCAGTGCTGCGGATGCGCGCACGCCCAGCGATGCCGGGCCTTCCAATGCATGGGAGCTCATCAGCCATACGCCAAGTACGATGCCAAGAACGGCTGTGAGCACGGCCATGATAATGGTGACTGGAATGTTGGCGTGCACGGCAGTGTAGGAGGCACCAGTAATGCGGGAGCCTTGCACGGTGAGCTGATCAAACACGCTGAATGCCTGGCGTACCGCCCATGCGAACATGTTGAGCATCAGCCAGATGCCGAGCTGTCGACGGGTGCGCTTGGTGATGGAGAACAAGCCGCGTCCGTTCACCGGCATAGTGATGCGGATGCCGCCCATCAGCACGTGAGTAATCAGAGAGAATACCAGGCCGACGCCAAGCAACATGGAGATGGCTGCGAGCACCAGTTTCAGACCAGGCAGCACGAATACGTAGAAGCCGTTGTCGAGACCGAACTGGGGATCGTTCACACCGAAGCTCTGCGCATGGAACATGAGCAGAATCTCGCTCCAGTTGGCATTGAACTGTGCGCCGAAAATCGCGCCGACAATAAGAGAGACCACAACAGCCACACGACGCGCGGTTTTGGAGCTGAAGGATTTGCCGACTTCCACCACGTCGCCGTTGATGCGAATAGTGGAGCCATCTGCCGAATCCGGGCGGGCGCGAATGGCCAGCCATGCTGCGATAAAACCAGTCAACGCCATAAGCAGTGCATAGGCCACCCACAAGCCGACCTTGACGCCGAGCTGTACCCAGACCACGGATTGGAAACCGAGCTGGCCGTACCACATCAGGTCAGTGATAAAACGAGACAGTGCGAAGAACAGGCTCACGACGATAACCAGCGCGAGCACGATGCCGAGCATGATTTTGGTGCCGCGATTGTTGCCGGAACCTGCCGGTTTTGGAGTCAGGCGAGGACGGGTCGGGCCGCCGAACGGCGGACGACCGCTGCCATTACCATTGGAGCGTGAACGGTTGCCCGAAGCTGGGCCGTCCCCATCGGCCTCAACGTCGAGGATGATCGGATCATCGTTGTTCGCCTGGCTGCGTGCGCGATTGTCGCCGCCGCCATTGCCGAAGAGTATGGAGAAAGGATCATTAAAAGACATGCCTCCCAGCCTACAGACAGCCCGCGAACGGGGTTTATGCCGGGAGCGCACAGGTGGTAGTCAGCTGCGGGAGTAGAGTCCGTGTTTGCCGATGTATTGTACTACGCCATCAGGTACGAGATACCAGACCGGCTCATTGTGTTCGGCGCGGCGACGCACGTCAGTAGAGGAAATGGCCAGAGCGGGAATCTCCAACGTATCTACTTTGCCTTCAGGTAGTTTCACGCCTTCAGGACTGGAGTAGCCCGGGCGCGTAACGGCCACGAAATGGGCCAAGTCCCACATTTTGTCGGCGTCTTTCCATTGCATGATTTCAGCCACAGCGTCCGCGCCAGTGATGAAGAAGAGTTCGGCATCGGGGTGCTGAGCGCGAATATCTTTAAGCGTATCAATGGTGTACGTAACGCCTGGGCGGTCAATATCCACTCGGGAGACGGTGAATTTTGGATTCGATGCGGTGGCAATCACCGTCATCAAATACCGGTCTTCAGCATTGGTGACATGCTTGTCCAATTTGAATACCGGGCGTCCGGTGGGCACGAAAATAACTTCATCCAAATCGTAAACCCATGCGACTTCGGATGCCGCAACCAAGTGGCCGTTGTGAATTGGATCGAACGTGCCACCCATGATGCCGATGCGCAGACGGGTATGCCAGTTACCTCGCGCGGAAAGCCTGCCTTTGCCGTGAGTACTTACACCCGTTTGCCCGGATAAATCAGACATGCGTCGGGCGACTTCCGCTGTTGCCGTCTCTTGGGCAACGGCAACGAGTTCCGCTGGCTCGTTGGAGTTCATGCTTGCTCACCTTTGCCGCTTTGTCCACTTAGACCATCAGCGGATTCGGTTTCCATTTCGATTTCATCGGCCGTGGGATCGTTCTCCTGCGGATCGATCTTGCCCATGTCTTCATCCCATTCGTCCTGTACCACACGACGAATCTCAGCGAACGTCGGCAGCGGGAATTCTGGCTGATAGAGGCGGCGGACTTCAGCGACTCGCTCAGTGATACGAATCAGCGTGTCGGTCATGCCATCGATATCGCCATCGTGTTCCATCTGGCTGAACTTGGCAATATAGCCTTCCATCAGCTCCATGTGCTCGCGCACCACGTTGAGCTGAACTTCAGTTAGATCCACGACCTCAGGGGAATCGGTTTCCGGCCAGCCGATGAGCACAGCATCCGCGTATTCCAAAGAGGCTCGCTGCGCTGCGGAAGCAATGCCGTCTTCAATCTGAACCAAGAACACATAGCGGACGATGCTTAAGCGTTCAGCTGCAATCTTCAGACCGATTCGTGGATCGACAGCTTCATCCGCCTGAGATGCGGTGACGTCGTTCACTGTGTTCTGTGCATTCTCGCTCATGCGCGCACCTGTCCTGTTCCGTAACCAATCCATTTGGTGGTGGTCATTTCACGCAGACCCATAGGACCGCGGGCGTGCATCTTCTGTGTGGAGATGCCTAGTTCGGCTCCGAAACCGAATACGCCGCCGTCCGTGAATCTGGTGGAAGCATTCACCATGACTACTGCTGAGTCTATACGCTTGGTGAACGTTTCAATGGCTTCATAGTCCTCGGCAATGATGGATTCGGTATGACCCGTGGAATGCTGGTTGATGTGCGCGATGGCATCGTCAAGGCTGTCCACCACTTTGACGCCCATTTTCAGCGCCAAATATTCGGTGTCCCAATCCTCTTCAGTGGCATGATTCAGCTCGACACCCTCGATTGCTGCACCTTGGATGATGTCGTAAGAAATCGCATCGGCTTGCAGCACAACGTTCGCTTGGGCCAATGCTTCAGCAATAGCAGGCAGGAACTGGTCTGCCACATCCTTATGAATCAGGAGTTTTTCGGCAGCATTGCATACGCCGACACGCTGGGTTTTGGCGTTAAGAATGATAGGGATGGCTTTGGCAAGGTCGCCGGAACGATCGATATAAATGTGCACATTGCCAGCACCGGTTTCGATAACAGGAACCTTGGAATTACGCACTACGGCTTGAATCAAGCCTGCGCCGCCGCGCGGCACGAGTACGTCGATGTGGCCGCGAGCCTCCATCATGGCAGTGGCACCAGGGCGACCGTACTGATCGACCGATTGCACCAATGCCGCATCAAATCCATGCTCTTCCAGTACTGGAGCGATAACGTTCAGCGTTGCTGCATTAGTGCGTTCTGCAGCATGACCACCTCTGAGCAACGCAGCATTACCAGATTTCAAGCAGAGGCTGGCTACATCAACGGTAACGTTCGGCCGAGCTTCATAAATCATGCCGATAACGCCCATCGGCACACGGGTTTGCGTCAGGCGCAAGCCATTGGGCAGATTGTAGCCACGAACAATCTCTCCTACTGGATCAGGCAGGGTGGCTACATGGCGTACACCTTGAGCAGCGGCCGCTACGCGCGGCACGTCGAATAGCAGACGATCGAGTTTCCCGGCATCCATGCCGCTTTCCTTGGCCTCGAGCATATCAAGGCTATTGGCTGACTCGATATCACCAGCATGGGCATCCAATGCGTCCGCGATGGCGAGCAGCAGTTCATTCTTGGACTCGGTGTTTGCGCGGGCCAACATTTCCTGCGCGCGGGCAGCCTGATCAGCCTGGTCGCACACAGCGCGGAATACCTCAGGATTCAATGCATCGCTCATAACAGTTAAGGGTACATCAAATATGTGAAACATATAGTGTGGCTCCCTCTGACGAGGGAGCTGGCTCGCGTAAGCGAGACTGAGGGAGAGAAGATGAGGCGATATCATCGCCGGAAAAATTGAATCGGCCGTAGGCCGATGCCTTTTTCTGACGGCTGCCGCCGTGCTTCTCTCCCTCAGTCAGCTTCACTGCCAGCTCCCTCGTCAGAGGGAGCCACCTAACTGATCAGTGAATCTGGTCGAGATCTGGGTAGAGCGGGAAGTCTTCGACAAGCTTGTCTACGCGGGCCTTCAGCGTTTCCACATCAGCGGACGGACCAGCAGCGAGAGCGGTACCGATAATGTCAGCGACCTCTTCGTATTCCTTCGGTCCGAAACCACGGGTGGCCAGTGCGGAAGTACCGATGCGCAGGCCGGAAGCCACGGATGCCGGGCGCGGATCGAACGGCACAGTGTTGCGGTTGATGGTGATGCCGCACTGAGCGAGCAGATCCTCACCCTGCTTACCGTCCATTTCGGAGTTGCGCAGGTCGACCATCACCAGATGCACATCGGTGCCGCCGGTCAGCACGGAGATGCCGTTGGCCTTGACGTCATCCGCCATCAGACGGTCGGCCAGGATCTTGGCACCGTCGAGCGTGCGCTGCATGCGGTCCTTGAACGCCTGGGTGCCGGCCACCTTGAAGCTGACGGCCTTGCCAGCCACCACGTGCATGAGCGGACCGCCCTGCTGACCCGGGAACACGGAGGAGTTGAGCTTCTTGGCGTACTCTTCCTTGGCTAGGATGAAGCCGGAACGCGGGCCGCCGAGCGTCTTGTGCGCAGTGGAGGACACCACATCCGCGTACGGCACCGGGCTCGGGTGCAGACCTGCAGCCACCAAGCCAGCGAAGTGAGCCATATCAACCCAGAACTTTGCGCCAACCTCGTCAGCGATCTCCTTCATAGCCTTGAAGTCCTCGATACGCGGGTAGGCGGACCAACCGCCAATAATCATGGCCGGGTGCACTTCCAGTGCACGCTGGCGGATGATCTCCGGGTCGATGCGGAAGGTTTCCGGGTTCACGCCATAAGCTTCGGCATGGTAGAACTTGCCGGAGAAGTTGATCTTCATACCATGGGTCAGGTGGCCGCCGTGGTCGAGGGCCAAGCCGAGCACAGTGTCGCCCGGCTTGACCAGCGCCTGATACACAGCAGCGTTGGCCTGAGCGCCGGAGTGAGGCTGCACGTTGGCGTATTCAGCGCCGAACAGCTTCTTGGCGCGTTCGCGGGCGATGGTTTCAATCTGGTCAACGAACTCGCAACCGCCATAATAACGGCGGCCTGGGTAGCCTTCGGCATACTTGTTGGTGAGCACAGAGCCCTGGCACTGCAATACGGCGCGCGGTACGAAGTTCTCGGATGCAATCATCTCGAGACCGCCCTGCTGGCGGCGAAGTTCAGAATCAAGCAGCTCGGCGATCTCTGGATCGGCTGCGCTGATAGGCGCGTTGAAAGCGTCGGTTGCAGTTTGGGCAAGCGGTGAAGCGGTCATTTCACGTCCTTTGTCGGTCAATACAACACCGTGTAAGCGGTTGAGCCACAAGTCTAAGACCGCGAATGCTTCCACAATGTTTCCGTCTCAGACTTGCGAACTTCCGCCTATCTCGCTTCTCCGAACGAAAGCCCTCGTACTTCATGACCGAGCAGACGGGCCAAATCATGGTTCGAATCAACATCAAGCAATCCATCACGCACATTAGTGTCGAATGCCACAAGATATGCGATGAAATCCTCCGGGAAACCTGCTGCGGAAAGCATGCGGCCATACCGCTCCGGATCCACCTTTCTCACGGGAACGTCACGCCCCAATCGTCTCTCGATGACTGCAGCGAGGTCATCAGCCCCGTATGACTCATCGGCGGTCAACGTATATGTGGCACCGATATGTCCTTCACTCATCAGTACGTTCGCTGCGGCCTCGGCAAGATCGTTGCGGTTCACTGATGCAATACGGCCGTCTCCGGCACTGGTCACATATTCTCCCATTCGATCCGCACGTTGCATGTCCATGAGGAAATTCTCCGAATACCATCCATTGCGCAGAATCGTGAACGGCACGTCAGACTGCGCAAGCATCCGTTCTGTTGCCTCATGGTCCGCACTGACTACCAGACCGGGAATCGTGCTCGTATAAGTCAGCTGTCCGACACCGGCATGCTCGGCGAATCTGATTACATTGCGATGTGCCGCAACACGGTCACCAAAACCCGCTGAGACGAACAACACACGGTCTCCACGGGAAAACACCTCTTGCGGCGAGTCATCGCCATAGTCGATGGGCATGATGCGTACGCCTCGTTCGGACAGATCACGCAGCAATCCAATTCGTCTTCCACAGGCAACAATCTGCTCTGCCGGCACACCCCGCTCAAGTAGCGTTTCCACGACCAGACGACCCAAATGCCCCGTGGCTCCAGTAATGACATATGACATGATGGTTCCTTTCCATGATGGTGTTCTATTGTTGATGCAATGGCTGTCGCGCCCCGGCCAACGGCCGCAGGTGCGGTATTTCTCAAAGAGGTGTTGCTTATGTTCGATCCTTCGGTACGCGCTTTCATCCAAGTGGTGGAGTGCGGTTCGTTCAATGCCGCCTCAGAGAAATTGTTCATCTCCCCCACCTCAGTGATGAATCAAATCAACAAACTTGAAGCCCATGTGGGCACGAAGCTGCTCGAACGGGATCGCACTGGCACCGTGCCCACAGCGGCCGGCCGCTCGTATTACGAGAGCATGCGGAAATTGGTGGCCCAGGAACAGCTGGCTGTCGACAAGGCTCTGCGGCAGGCGAGCGACGATCAGGTGATCGTACGTGTCGGAAACTCCTATCTCAACCCCTGTGCTCCGGTGTTTGAGGCATGGGACCATCTTCGGCAACAGAACAACCACAATCACAGTGGCGGCGGCTCTGTTCGTTACCGGTTCTCCATCGTGTCGTTCGATGACGAATCATCCTTGGACTCCCTGTACAACCGGCTTGGCAAGGATATTGATCTGCTGCCAGGTATCATTGATGGTCATTTACTACATGAGGACGTACTATCGGTGCCCTTGTTCCGCAGCCGCATGTGCATTCTCGTGCCGGAGGGCCATCCGTTGACACGCAAGACCCGTTTCTCGTTGGATGACCTGCACGGACAGGATGTGCTGGCCGCTCCGGCTGGCGTGGTGACCGCTGTGGATGAGGTACGGCAGTGGATGTTCCAGCATCACCCTAAAATCCGTTTCCGGCTACCTGACACCGATACCTCAGGCCTCAACGCCTTTGGTTTCAGCGCCACATCCGGGATGCCGATACTGACTCATGAGTATTGGAGTCGAGCATATCCGGGATTCGTGAAGCTGCCCATAGATTGGAATTTCTTTCAACCATATGGACTGCTCTATTCCGCGTCCGCAGACCCGAGGATACATGATCTAGCACGCATGCTTGCGAAATCGGCCGATGCGTTTGTCTCATAAGCAGCAGATAACTGAACGAAGAGACGGATGGTGTGGTGTTCGACAAGGAGGAGCCGAACACCACACCATTCATCTAGGATGCGGTCGACTGGGCAGAGTTACCGCACCGTCTCCGCAACAGATACGGACTGTGCCGATTCTTTGCGGAAGCGCTTGATGGCCAGAACTTCGACGGCCACAATGATGAGACCAATCACCACGTCGGCAGCAATGAATGCCTTGACCCACCAGGCCATGCCTGTGTCAATCTTCATGGCGTTGGAGTTGGCAAGTGCATAGAGGTTCTCATGCGCGGCATTACGCAGGGCAATGACCGTACCTGCGGAGTCCTCATTGTCGAAGTAGGAGTCCTCAGCGTTCATGGACAGGATCTTCGTGGTTCCGGTGCGGATGCCGCGATCGGCGTCCATCACGAACTCGTTGGCCCACGCGTCGGTGACCGCCACGCCATGGAAGCCCCATTCGTCACGCAGCACGGTTTCCATGAGCGCCTCGCTGCTGCCGGCCCACTGGCCGCCGATGGCGTTGAGCGAGCTCATCACGCCCAGGCTCTTGCCTTCCTTGAAAGACTTCTCAAACGCCTTCAGGTAGATTTCGCGGATGGATTGCTCGTTCGCCCATGTGGTGACGCCGACGCGGTTGGTCTCCTGGTCGTTGAGTGCGAAATGCTTGAGGTAGACAATCACACCCTTGGACGTGGCGCCACCGACCTCAGCCGCTCCGAGGAATCCGGAGAGCGTGCCATCTTCCGAATAGTATTCGAAGTTACGGCCGGAGAATGCGGAGCGATGAATGTTCATAGCCGGGCCATACCAGCCGGTGATGGACATCTCGTCGGCTTCCTGACCGACCTGTTCGCCGCGCTGGCGGGCCAGATCCTTGTTCCAAGTGCTGGCAATCACGGTGGCGGAGGGGAAGCTCGTGCCGTTCATGCTGGAGTTGAAGTTGCTGGACAGGCCGGCCGGGCCGTCGGATTCGATGGTGTCAGGAGAGTTGATCGATTTTGCAGCCACAATATGGAAGCCGCCATCGCCAGACATCTGATCCATCTCCTGCACGGTCAGCTGGTCGAGCAGGTCATCCCACTTCGGGTCGTTATAGTCGAGACCTGTCATGTCTTGGATAGTCAAGCCATTGTCCGCGCCGGTCGTGGGCATGGCGGCGTTCTCATCGTCGTAGTCGGATGCGTTGAACGTGTTGCGGCACTGGTAGTCCTCAATCTGTTCCTCGGTCATCTCGTAGGAGGTGGGGGCAGCGGTCGCTGCAGCGTAGTTCGCGAAGTGATCAGCACGGCTCAGGTAGGTCACGTCTCCGTCCGCGAAGTCAAACTGGTTCGTGGCAGTCTGATTATCGGTGGAGCGCTTACCATCATGGGCATCGTCGTAAATCACGTCATCGTCCACGTGCAGGGTGCGGGAGTCGAGCACCGTATGCGAGTCCTCGTTGAGCGTGATTTCATAATCGCCTTGTTCGAGCACGTATGCCTTGTATCCCTTGTCGTCGTAGGAGGCAAGATCCTCATGCTTGAAGGAGATCGTCACTGTTTCGCTTTCGCCAGGTTTCAGCTCACCAGTCTTGGCGAAGTCGAGTAGGTTGGTGCTTGCCTTTTCGATGCCACCGTTGGTGTAAGGCGGGGTGAAGAAGAGCTCCACCACCTCTTTTCCGGCCACATCGCCAGTGTTGGTCACGTCAACGCTGACCTTTACAGTATCGCCCTCATCTTTGAAGCCGCTGATGCGCTTGTCGAACGTCGTGTACGACAGGCCGTAGCCGAACGGGTACTGCACGGTCTTGTCATAGTCGATCAGGCCTTCGGCGGCCGCGGTTTCGTAGAACTTGTATCCCACGTAGATGCCTTCGTTGTAGTTGACGAAGTAGATCGGCTGGTCGGCGTCCTTGGATGCCTCCTCGTAGTTCGTGTAGGCGAACGAACCGAAGTTGTTCCAGTTCGGAGACTTGCGCAAGTCGTACAGGTACGTATCGGCGAGACGGCCCGAGGGGTTGGCCTTGCCGGACAGCACGTCGCCCAGACCGTCGAAGCCGTAGGTGCCAGCACCACCGCACAGCACGGCGGCCTTGATGTTGCTGTACTGGTCGAGCCAATCGAGCTGCATGGCGTTGGTGGTGTTAACCACGACGATGACGTTGTCGAAGTCCTGATTGACGCGATTCATCATGTCTTCCTCGCGATGAGTCAATTGCAGGTAGTGCCGATTCGCGTCAAGATCGTCCTCGTTGCGAGACAAGGTGACGTTTTCCGTGCTCTTAGCCGGATCGAGGCTGGTCGGCAAATCGTTGCCTTCGCCGCCGGTACGGCTGATGACCACGAGTGCGGTGTCCGAGTATTCCTTCGCGTTTTCAAACACACCTTGCTCATCGTACTGGTCGATAGTGGGCTGATTCACAGTCCAGTCGACAGCGAACGTAGCACCCTGTCCGCCTTGTGTCGCGCCGGTGTCGTAGTTCTCATAGAAATCAGTGAGGGTTTGATTCGTCTTGTATCCGGCATGATGCAGACCGTCGAGCAGACTCACCTTGTCATCGGACGCAGCAAGACCACCCGAGCCGGTACCGGCATACAGCGGGTCAACGCTCGCGTAGCCGAACACATTGAGCTTGGTATCAGTGTCAAGCGGCAGCGCATTATCCTCATTCCTGAGTAGCACAATGCCCTCATCCACAATATCGCGACTCAAATCCTTCGACGCCTGTTTGGTAGCAACGCTTACACCGGATGACCCGGTAAGTACCTTCTGCATCAGCGAGTATTCAATGTTGAGACAGATTACGTTCGCCGCTACAACAATGGCCGCAATCACGGCTACAACCGCCTCTGTACGCACCAAGGCTTTGACATGGCGCTGACGGCGGAACACGGCAATACTGCCTGCGATTGCCATCACCATGACCGCGCCGACAACAATCAGCGGTACTTTGCAGGCATCGATGGTAGCGTACACATCATCGATGTTGACCGAAATGTTTCCGTTGAACAGCCAGTTGTAAATCGCACGGTACGCCAGATATGCCGCAATCGCCAAGACAATGACGATCGTCGTCCAGATGGCCGGTTTCAGCCAACGGCGTTGCCGATTATTACCCATAATGCTTCTCTTTCCCATGTTCATCCATGTGTGAGATCGTGTTCTTCATTGACTCATCGACGCCATGGACCCCGCAGTTGCGGCTCATGTGCGGCGACAGCTACAGGCTAGGAAAAAAGAGACGGTCATAAGGCCCGATTACATCGCATGTCCGTTCACACCGGTATCAAGAAAAACTTCATACTCCTCAGCCCATCAGTACGAATGGCCACCACCCGAATGTGGCGGAGAACGTTGGCCGCCAACCAGCATGCGGGAGACTAAGGGTTCCTGACCGAGGCGCACGATAGACTAGAGAGGATTTTTAAACCGTTCTGGCTTCAAGATTGAAGGATTATCGTGGCTACCACCTTCCATTCCACTCGCAGCACCACCGATTCTCTGACTGCAAAGCAGGCGATTCGCAAGGGCATCGCCGATGACGGCGGCCTGTTCGTTTCGGATGACTTGGGCAAGACCAAGGTGGATATCGCCGACCTGGCCGGTAAGACCTATCAGCAGATCGCTGCCGATGTGCTCGGCGCGCTACTGCCAGACTTTACTGCCGAAGAGTTGAATCAGTGCATCGCGGACGCCTACGGTTCACAGTGGTCCGATGAGCGCATCACGCCGTTGAAGCCTCTGGGCGATGACTACATTCTCGAACTGTTCAACGGCCCCACCTCTGCGTTCAAGGATGTGGCTCTGCAGATTCTGCCTCGTTTCATGGCTCACACTACTCCGGCCGGCGGTGACGCGGACGAGAAGATCATGATTCTGACCGCCACCTCCGGCGACACCGGTAAGGCTGCGCTGGCTGGTTTTGCTGATGCTCCGGGCACCGCTATCACCGTCTTCTACCCGGAAGGCAAGGTGAGCCAGGTTCAGGAACTGCAGATGACTACGCAGGCCGGCTCGAATGTAAACGTGGCCGCAGTGGAAGGCAACTTCGATGACGCCCAGTCCGCAGTCAAGCGCATTTTCGGCGATAAGGTTCTCGCCGAACGCCTTGCCAAGGATTCCCACGTGGTACTTTCCTCCGCCAACTCCATCAATGTGGGCCGTTTGGTGCCGCAGGTGGTGTACTACTTCTCCGCATACGCCCAGCTGCTCGCCGACCAGGTCATCAACGTGGGCGACGAGGTGGAGTTCGTGGTGCCGACCGGCAACTTCGGTGATATTTTGGCTGGCTACTATGCCAAGCTGCTGGGCCTGCCGGTGAAGCACTTGGTGGTGGCCTCCGACAAGAACAATGTGCTATTCGACTTCCTAACCACTGGCACGTACAACCGTCAGCGCCCGTTCTACCAGACCATCTCCCCCTCGATGGATATTCTCATTTCCTCGAACTTGGAACGCATGCTGTACTACTTGTCCGAAGGCGATACTCGTCTGATTGCCATGCTGATGAACGATCTTAAGAATTGGGGCACCTACGAGATTCCTGAGCCGCTGTTGGCGAAGATTCGTCAGCTGTTCGGCTGCGGTTGGGCCGATGAGGATCAGGTGCGTGAGATGATTGCCGATTGCTGGAAGAAGAATCATTACGTGATCGATCCGCACACCGCATGCGCCTACTTCGTGGCACAGCAGATGCCGCATGATCCGCTGACCCCGCGCATTATTCTGGCCACCGCAAGCCCATACAAGTTCCCGCGCGTGGTAAACGAGTCTCTGGGCTTCGACGCCACCGGCACCGATTTCGAATGCATGGACGTGCTCTCTCGCGAAACCGGTACCACTGCCCCAGCCGCGCTGCGCGGACTGGAAACCGCCGAGGTGCGTTTCACCAAGGTCGTACCAATCGACGGCATGGAGCGTTTCGTAGCCAACGCTGCCGAAGCACTGTGATCGTCTAGACGACAAGAAACACCAGGGGCTCCCTCTGACGAGGGAGCTGGCTCGCGTAAGCGAGACTGAGGGAGAGAAGACGAGGCGATATCATCGCCGGGAAAATTGAATCGGCCGCAGGCCGATGCCTTTTTCTAACGGCTATCGCCGTGCTTCTCTCCCTCAGTCAGCTTCGCTGACAGCTCCCTCCTCAGAGGGAGCCATTTCTGCTTATAAGTCTTTGGCGTTCCAGCTGCACAAGGAGATGCGGTGGGACGAGATAATTCCTCGCGTGAAGAAACGCCACGTGAAGGTTCATTACACGAGGAATATGGGCAAGATGGCGACGAGGATGAGCGCGGCCGCGGCGAGCCACACCGATGGGCGGGCACAGTTGACCGTCCATCCGACGCCGAACCGTTTGGGAACGATCACGGCCGGATCGTCGCGGTTCACATAGAACGCACCGGCGATCCAATGGCGGTCGTCATCCGAGGGCATCACGTCATCGTCCGTTCCGGCCGTCCCTCCGCCGCATGTCGCACCGGCATAGGTCCGTGAACCGTTCTGCCCGTAGTACACGCTGATCACCAGGGCGCTCGTCAGCGCAACGACGGCGAGGAGCATCGCGATCGTGGCGAACACATCGATGGTGATCGCACCGATGGTAGCGAGCTGCACGCCCAGACCCACCCAGCCGGCCACCAGTAGTCCAATCACGAGCGTGTAGACGCTCAGAACCCTGGCGAACGCGCCGTATGCGAACCCGGTCGTGGCGGGATGGTCGGGGTCAATCGGCTTCTTGGAGTACACGATCATCGCGTGGGCGGCAGCCAGCACCGCGGCCACAATCGCCTGCCCCGGCACCGCCATGAGGATCAGCCACGGGCTTTTGTCGGCCCATCCGTCGACCTGCCCGGCCATGGTCTCATGGATCGCCACGCGTTCGGGCATCTGCGCGTATCCGAGCACGCCGACCGCCACGGTAACGGCGAGCGCCGCGATGTGCAGCCATTCCCAGTTGAGACTGACTGGTTCGGGATTGTCAGGTTCACCGATAACCGTGACGCGGCGGTCCGTATCGGCATGCCATCCCCGGCGTTCCTTGATGGCAACCGTTGCGCGGCGGCAGACCTGCTGGACCGCGAATCCGATCAACGTGAGTGCAACGGACACAATCGAGATAGTCCACAGCGCAGGTTCGATGCCGAACCAGTGCCATGCAGCCAGAGAAACGAGCTCCACGATGATGCCGGACGCCGCCATGGTCCATGAGAAAGAGAGCCTGAGCCGGCGAATGTCCGGATCGGCATGGGCCGAGGACGGCACGGTGACGCCGAACGCCTCGCGTCGGTCGGTGATCCACGGAACCGCCGTCAGACTGACAGTTATCAGTATCGGCAGCAAAAACGTTACGCCCAACGTGATGTTCATCGCCGCGTTCGTATCCATGATCACTCTCCTGTCTGACCGATGGTCTGCCTGCCGGTCGTTACGGTCGATACATCGTCGACATCGTTCGATGTCGTGTAAACGCATTCGGCCTGTCGTCGTGCGGCATAGAGAAAGGCGGCCATATCGCCTCCGCGGGCCTTGTGGGCGAGCACCAGCCTATGCAGTTCGTCGTTCATGCGGACGTCCTGTTCGTCTGCCGCACGATCGGCCGTCGCGTTGCCGCCGCTGTCGCTTCGATCAGCGACCATCGCGCCGGATCCGCGTCGCATGACGATGTATCCCTCATCGCGCAGCAGAGCATACGCCTTGTTGACAGTGTGCAAGTTGATGCCAAGATCGACGGCGAGCGCGCGTACAGACGGCAGTTGATCTCCGGGCGCGAGTTCGTCATTCGCGATGCCGGCGATGATCCGCCGGTGCAACTGCTCGTAAATCGGCACATCGCTGCGTTGGTCGATGTCGATGATCATCGTCCGTCTCCCCGCCTCAGACCATTCGTTCTATTTGTTCTATATCAACTATAACACTTATGCGATAAAACGAAGCCTCAACGTCATCACAACAAGCGCATCATCTATGATGGTGCGCCTTTTCGGATACTTACGCGGCTTTCAGCCGATACGCCTGCTTTGGACTCCGTGCGGGTTGTGTACGTTCGATAATTCCTTTATCGAGCAGTTTGCGGAGTTGATAGGTAACTGTTGATCGTGGCGCGCCAGTAGCCGCCACCAATTCAGGTGTCTGTGCCACACCGCGTTCTGCAAGCAGTTGAATCAATATCGCTTCAAGATTTGATTCATTGTGGGATGTTGCGGTATTCGGCCGAATATCAAGTATGCGTGCATACGCGTCGCTCAATCCCGGGACGCCTTGCGCGTATTTGTTGTACATATCCTGATTTGATAATTCGACGCCCGCGATGGTGTTTTTCGGGAAAGGCACGATTTTTGGATGGGAAATCGCTGCCTGCTGTCCATTGGACAATCCTTGTCTAGCACTGTAATCGATGTCAGGGCGATCCGACCAACCAGCATATCGAGGATCTCTGCGGCTGTCCGGCAGACGGGAAGTATCCGACGACCGGAAAGTGACGGAGAACGTATTTAACGTGCTGTAAATCTCCGGTTCGCCGTTGCCATTGTCTTGAAGCAGGCGATTGATCAGGCTATAGCCAGTACCTCGATTTTCGGCTACCGTGGCGTTGCGGAACGGAGTGCATTCAAGCAGTTTCGCCAATGTCTGATTTCGTGTAGATGTGGCGCCAGGGCTGCTCAGAGAATGCAATGTCACATCACCATACAATCCTCCAGGATTAAGCACCTCCAAACGATCCTTATACATGTTGATTTGAATCTGCCCGCCTCGCGCCAACGGAGAATAATCTCGATGCATAATGGCGTTGACTACAGCCTCTCGCACTGCATCTTCCGGATATTCATAGGTGTCCTTGCGGAAGGGGCCGTCGAGTACGCCGCCGATACGCATGTTCCTTCGTACGGCGTTCAAGGCTCCGTCCAAAATCTCCGGAATGGGTCCATCGAAAGAGCAATTGTCCAGGAACTTCACACCTCCGGCGAACACTTTGTCATACCCGGGGTAGCAAGTGAACGTGATGTTAACTCTGGGCAGGAATTGCTGGGGATAGTTGCCAGCAACCAACAGGCCCGCCAAGGTCGGACGCAGTATTCCATCGCCGTCCATCCGTGCTATTCCCAAGGATTGTATGGCATCGTCATCGGAAAGATTGCCGAAAATGCGAGGACTCTGTCTACGGCGTATAGCAAGTATTCCCTGCACGATATCAGGAAGGAGATCGTGCATAGTGGCGTCCTCAACAAGCTCCCTGTCATGCGTGGGCTGAGCCCGATTCTCCAACAATCGATCTATTTCATAATGACTGAGTTTGCGATCGCCATCCCATACACGGATAAATGAACCGCTGTATCTTCCTCGAGTCCGGACATAACAGGGCTTATCCAGTGGATCGACCTCGTCGATGGTCGCGACAACAATATTCGAATCCCGGTATGTCGCTATGTCAATAAGCGGTTGCAGAGGAGGTGTGATTTTATCGCGACACATCTGCGCTAACGCCTCTGCCATAGCTTGCGCATTGAATCCTTGCGCTGGAGTAAATCCGTCATGTTCCGAAAGCCCGAGGATAATCGTTCCTCCAGTACCATTGGCGAACGCCGAAATGGTTTCAGCAAGGGACACGGGAAGCCCGCCAACGGATTCCTTGATTTCGATGGTCTGTGTATCCGAATGCGCCGAGCGTAATGGTTCCAGCAGAGCGTCAATTTCCTCTTCCGTCCACATAAGACCTCCCCGCCGAGCAACTGGAACATAACATCATTACTATCATATCAAACATATTAACTATGTTTGATATGTTGCAAGTCTCGGCTCCCTCTGACGAGGGAGCTGGCAGCGAAGCTGACTGAGGGAGAGAAGCACGGCGATAGCCGTCAGAAAAAAGGGCATCGGCCTGCGGCCGATTCAATTTTCCCGGCGATGACATCGCCTCGTCTTCTCTCCCTCAGTCTCGCTTGCGCGAGCCAGCTCCCTCGTCAGAGGGAGCCACTTTGATGCTAGAGGTCTTTGGTGCTCCAGATGCGCAAGGAGATGCGGTGGGAGGCGATGAGGGCGAGCAATGTTGCGGCCGCGATTACAGCCCAACCGACCGGCGATATGGCAACGGAGAGGGACAGCAGTTGCGAGCGCACGCCGTTGGGCAGGAGCAACAGGATGACTTGCACGGCGAAGAACAGGGTGATTGCTCCGGTGAATAATTTTGTGTAGGCCTTGGTGAAATCGTCGCAAGAGTAGAACACCGGAATCACTATGGAGGCCAGTACCAGGAATGCAGCCATGGAAAGCGGCACCACTATAGCGAGCGCGCTGAGGCCAATACCGAACCATATTCTGGACAGCGCGATTTCTATGCCGAGTTCCGCAAAGCAGATGACGAACAGCACGCCTGCGGAAAGATAACGCGCATTGACCTGTGTACGGCGGACCACCGGCAGCACGCCGATCATTCGGCTTGAGGCAAGATGGCTGCCATTGCCGAACATGAACATCACGGCAATCGATGCAACCCAGTACATGACAGTCAGATATGCCATAACCGTGATTGGCAAGGCTGAATCATCCGGCCCCGCCGACCAAGTGAACAGAGTGAACACCAATGGAGCGAGAAATCCGATAACGTTCACCACTGCGGAATTACCGGTAATGGCCATGAAATCCATACGCAGGGCAATGCGTTCAGCACGCCAATGCATGCTCCTGCCTGATACGAATGCCATCAGAACTCCTTCGCACAATATATGCGCAGCGACACAGTGAACGACACCGCCACAGCAGCAACCATCAGAACCATGCCGACCAGAGACAGCCAAATCACAGACATCCCCGACAAAGGCTCGGCAAACGACGCAGCCCAAGCCAGCAGACCGTCAATCACAGCAGGCGCGAGATTTGCCACCAGTGCAAATACAGCCACGATTACCACACCGAAACCCACGCAGATGAGCATCATCAGCAGTAACGCCTTCTGGAATGAGAACCGGTAGCACAACGGAAGCATCACCGATTCGAGCAGTGCATACGCCACAACCGCAGCCAGCACGGACACCGCCAACTCAGGAAGCAGGAGAGCTCCGGAGCCGAGCCACATACTGACACCGGCGCAGAGCACGACCTCCAAAGCCAACGTCAACATGCATGCCGCCACCACAAGGTAACGGCCAATCACCTGATGGATACGCCGCACCGGAATGACCCCATTCATCCAACTGTTCTGCCCCTGCTGTTCAAAGGTGAACGTATTCAGCGGCAGCAGGGCTAGCATCGCGGAGACACCGCCGACTGCACCTCCAACGGCAGCTCCAGACACATAATCGGCACCGCCTGAAACGCCTCCCAGCACCATCACCACCACAGGAAAGCCTATGAGCAGAGCCACTAACGAGACCACGCCCTGCGAAGTGATCCGCTGCAAATCCAGTCCAAATGCACGTATTATCCCGGTCATCATGCCACCTCCATGGTGTGTGCGGCATCATCCGCATTGGTCAGTCGGATGATGTCGTCAATGGAAGCCGGTTCGGCAGTGAGCGCAGCCGCCCCGCGTGATCCTTCTTCAGGCTTAAGCCCTGCGATCTTGCCCAGATCCTCGGTTCGCACGAGCACATCGAAACCGGTCTCGTAACGGTGAATGCCGACCGCAACCCCCTTGACATCGGGAGCCAGATCGTCTGGCCCGCCTTTGACCAGGCGGAATGATTCCTCGAATTCGTCTTCCGGGCCGGTGAAGTAAAGCTCGCCGCGCGTGATATAGGTGATGAAGTCAGCAGCTCGCTCCAGATCGGCAGTGATGTGGGTGGAGAAGAGCACGCTACGCTCACCGTCTGCGATGTAGTTCTGGAGGATGTCCATCAGCTCATCGCGAGCGAGCACGTCGAGACCGCTGGTGGGCTCATCAAGCACCAGCAATTTGGCGTCATGACTCAAAGCCACGGCGAGCATAAGTTTCATCTGCATGCCGCGGGAGAGCTCTTTCACTCGCTTTTTGCGGTCCAGCCCAAAGCGTTTCAGATAGCCATCGAATGTGGCATGGTTCCAGGCGAGGTACATCGGTGCCATCGCCTGCTCGACTTTGTTAACCGTCCATGTTTCGACGAAGTAGCTGGAATCGAAGACGATGCCGAGGTTTTCTTTGACGGTTTCCTCGTCGGCGATGTTGTCGAGTCCGAATACGTGAATCTCACCAGCGTCGCGATGAATCATGTTGAGGACGAGCTTGATTAGCGTGGATTTGCCAGCGCCATTCGGACCGATAAGACCCATGATGTAACCGGCCGGCAGGTCGAAGGTAATGTCGCGCAATGTAAAGCTGGAATTGTAGTGCTTGGTTACGCCGGTGACGGAGAGCGCCATCGGCGATTGATCTATTGCAGAGGTCATATTCATGCCTTGCCCTTTCATTAGATGGCCAAGATAAATGCTCCCGCCATCCGTATGACTACCCCTCAGTCGTGCTTCGCACGCCAGCTCCCCTGACAAGGGGAGCCAGAGAGGAGTTCTGGTATTCCTCATCGAGCATTGTCGCCAAATCATTGAGCGGAATGTCAGCCGCTTTGGCAGCTCGAACGGCCTCGGCAAGGCTCGCGCGGGCTTGGGTCTCGAGCTGATTGCGCATCAGTTCGTTGCCTTTGTCCATCACGAACGTGCCTTTGCCTTGGATGTTCTGCACAATGCCCTCATCGGCCAGTTCGTTATACGCTCTGGTGACGGTGAGTACGGAAATGCGCAGTTCTTTGGCAAGCTTTCGCAGGGATGGCAAAGCCCCCCCCGCTTGAAGTTCACCGTTCAGCACACTGGCTCGGATTTGGTTCTTGATTTGCCCATAGATAGGTTCGCCGGACACGGATGAGATGATCAGCTTCACCTATGCCCCTTTCGTAAGTTGATTACTACCACAGCTGTTTAGCTGTTATATAACACAGTATAACTGTTATTCGAAACTGTCAAGGTGTGTTACATAACAGTACAACAGCGCCAATGAGCACACTTCAGAAAACAGTTCAGAAACGCACATGAATATTGGGAGAACAATGCTTCATAAGACATATTTGTCCACGAGTCGAAACATTTGCTCTGCCTACAATTAAGTGCGGAAAGGGGCTTGATATGCCAAACAACGCTGTTACCTTGCGCGCTACAGAGCCAAACGATTATCCATACCTTGAAGCCTGGTGGAATGACGTATCCGTTGCGGATGGATGCCGAGCCACACTCGACACTCTCCCCCGCGAACGGGTGGACGCTCAGTTCCACGGCTGGAGCGATGTCAATGACGATCATCGCTTCGGCCGCACAGTGCTTGACCCGGGCGGCATGCCTATCGGGCACATTGCCGCATGGGATTGCAAGGATCCGGACAGAGACGCCACGATGGGCATTCTCATCGGTCCATACTTCCAAGGGCTCGGCTACGGCAATCAGGCCATGAAGCTCGGCATTCAGATTGCTGCCGATCAGCTCAAGGCCAAAACCATTACCGTCAAGGTGTGGTCATTCAACCTTCGCGCACGGCATATGTATGAGTCGCTTGGTTTTAAGGAAATCGCGCGCAATGCCGAGGTCGTGGAGCGCGATGGCCACGTCTACGACGAAGTCATATATCGCGCGCCGACCGAAACGCTGCTGGAGCGCATCGCTTCAGAAAAAGTGGAACGCCAGGAGGGCGAGGAACTGGAGCGTCAGCGCTTCAAGTCAAATCGTAGCGCAGATTTGCAGTCGATTTTCTGAGCTGAACCCGCTAGTACAGGCGCGGCGCATTGTGGAAGTCGTGGAGTGTACCGTCCGCGATGCGCTTGATTTCCGGCCAGTCGGCGGCTGAAGAATCGTCATACATAGCCCAGGCCTGCATACCCACCGACTTGGCGGAACGAATGCCGACGAGCAGGTCTTCGAATACTGTGCAGTCACTCGGCGCAACACCGAGTCGCTCGGCTACGAGCAGGTATATATCCGGCTTATCCTTGCCGGCACCGACATCGTTCACTGTCACCACCGTGTCAAACATCTCAGTCAAGCCCAAATGCTCGAAGGCCGCCTCACGCAGACGCGGCAGCAACGTGGTCGCCACACCGAGCTTGACGCCGGCAGCTTGAAGCTCGTGCAGGTATTCGACCGCGCCGGCTTTGGGCTGAACCGTGGTGGCATAGGCATCGCGCGCCATTTCATCCCATTCAGCCATCACCGCTTCAGGAGTGTCATGAAGGCCGAATCGCGCGATGGTGTATTCGGCGATTTCATGGAACTGCATCGAAGCGACCGTGGTCATATAATCATCCGGCACCACCAAGCCTCGGCGTGCGAAGAAATCACGATCAATCTGATCCCAGACCCCCATGGAGTCAAGCAGCGTGCCGTCGAGATCGAAAATGGCGGCTTTACCGTGTTGAGACATGGTCACTCCCCTTGTTCACAATATGCACGACTACGACTACCCCTCAGTCAGCTACGCTGACAGCTCCCCTGACAAGGGGAGCTGAGAAGAAGACAGCAGTTCGCGCGCATGGTCGAGCGAGGCTTCGGATTCCGAACCGGAAAGCATGCGCGCAATCTCATGCACTCGGGCATTATCGCGCACTTCGCTTACCGTAGTCACCACACCTACGGCATCGTCATCGGCATCCGGCGGAATCTTGGTCACTACAAACTGACTATCAGCCCAAGAAGCAACCTGCGCCAAATGCGTAACCACAATCACCTGAGAGGTACGAGCGAGCCGAGCCAAACGCTTGCCCAACTCAACCGCAGCCTTGCCGCCTACGCCGGCGTCGACCTCATCGAAAATAAACGTCATATCCGTATCAGATACCGCACCAGCATGCATATCCGCTGCCGAAAGCTCCAATGCCAACATCAATCGGCTTAATTCACCGCCAGACGCACTCTTACCCATAGGCAGTTGCGGCGAACCCTCATACGGGGTGAACAGGAAGGCAATGTCATCACCGCCATTGGCATCCAACGAGCCATCGGCATCATCAGAGCGGCGCGTGACACGAATCTCCAATGATGCGCCAGCCATGGCCAAGGATTCCAATTCTGCGGTGACACGATTTGCCAGCTGTTTCGCCGCCTCGGCTCGAACATGACTTAACGAATCAGCAGCAGCAACGGCCTTGCGATACAAGTCCGCACGCTCTGATTCCAACTCAGCAAGCTTCTCCGGAGAAGCGTCAAGATCCTCAATCTCAAACGCAGCCTTGTCACGCCACTGAATGACATCAGCCAAAGTCGGACCCCACCGGCGAGTCAACTCCCCCAGCTCATGAATACGCGAGTTCAAGGTATCCAAATCAGCGTCACCGAAATCCTCATCCAGATGGCCGGACAAGGTAAACACCACGTCCTGCAGTTCTGCGTTCAACGACTCAAGCCGGTCAGCAAGCTCATTGAAATCACCGGAAGCATGAATACCTCGTAACGCTTGCGCAGCCTGAAGCAGCAGATCGGAAGCACCCGCGCTCTCCGATGAAGCATCAAACTCCAACTGTGAGGAATCCAACGCAGCCAGCGCGCGAGAAACACCTTCGGCAATATCCGCCGCATTTTCGATGCGGTCGCGCTTCGCCTTCAGCTCCTCATCTTCTCCGGCATGCGGATCGATTTCATTGATATGTTCCACCGATTCACGCAGATAATCAGCGCGTTGACGAGCCGAGGATTCCTGCGAGCGCAAACGGGACAGCCGCTCATCCATGTCCGCGAGCGCACGCCAAGCGTTATGGTAAGCCTCTAATTGCGCGTCATCTCCCGATGCCCTATCCAGGAATTCTCGCTGCCGTGCCGCAGAGGCGATCTTCAGCTGTTCGGTTTGGCCGTGAATGGTAACCAGTTCGCCAGCGACACTTGCCAATACGGATTTGGGTACGCTTTTGCCACCAAGCACCGCACGTGACCGGCCTGCTGCTTTTACGGTACGGGACAGAAACAGTTCACCGTCTTCCGCGTCAACACCAGCTTCATGTGCAACATCGGCAGCGGCAGCATCATCATTGACTGCAAAAATGCCTTGCGCCCATGCCTCATCCGCTCCCGTGGTCACACGGCCGGCATCGGCAGGGCCACCGGAAATCAGATTCAATGCAGAAAGCAACATGGACTTGCCTGCACCGGTTTCACCAGTGATAGCAGTCATGCCTTGTGCCGGTGTAATCGTGGCCTCATGAATAGGGCCTAGATTGCGAATGTCGAGTTCTTCCAGCATTAGGCAGTCTTTTCTCCAGTCGTATCGGTTGTGCCGAATTCGTGTACCGTAGATTGCGTCGATTGCCCCGTAGCTTCGGCCCTGGCATGTTCACGCCAGCCGACCACCGGCAGATCGAATTTGGACACCAGTCGATTCGTGAACGGTACGCCGGACAGTCTTGCCAAGCGCAACGTGTCACGCGATTCACGCACCATCACGCGCGTGCCCTGCGGCAAAGCCCGCTGCCTGCGGCCATCGCAGCAAATCCAGCCTTCAGACATGGATTCGTTAAGAATATCGATAGTAAATGTAGAGCCTGAGCCAATAATCAGTGGACGTGCGAACAGTGCGTGAGCAGCTAATGGAATCAACTGCAGAGCCTTGACGTTCGGCCAAATCACCGGACCGCCAGCGGAGAAAGCATACGCGGTGGAACCGGTCGGCGTGGAGACAATCACACCGTCTGCACCAAAGGAGTTCATTTCCACATCGTCCACTCGAATGGACAGCTCGACCATTTTGCCACGATCAGCACGCTCCAACGTGATGTCGTTCAGCGCCCAGTCTTCAATCGGCTCACTGGCGCCGGGCAGCCACACATCTACATGGGCGATCATGCGCTCATCGATGGAATAATCGTGTTCAGCTACCCTGCGTATCGCTTCATCGATTTGGAAGCTTTCGAATTCGGCCAGGAATCCCACATGTCCCATATTCACGCCGAGAATCGGCACCTGGGTGCAATGCACGAGTTCCGCAGCGCGAAGAATCGTGCCGTCGCCGCCCAGCACCACGACGATTTCCGTATCATCAGGCACACATGCCGGCTGCACACCGAAATCAGGAGCTTCAGTGTTATCGATGATGGTGACGTTAAAGCCTGCGACCCGCAGCTGGCTCACGGCCTCGGATACCACGGTTCCGGACTGCCTGAGCCTCGTATGCGTCACTACCACCGCATTGCGCTTGGCCATGGGCTTCCTCCTCTTGATTGTCGCAGTGATTGTCGCAGCAGTCGACTGCACCTAGTGACCATCCTAACCGTCGAACCTGCCATTGAAAGGCAATGTTCTCGCACAAATTCCACGGAGTCGATTATCGTAGAGCAACGGCATACAATAGCTTTGGCCATACAGTACGCCAATACGCCGGCAGATAACCAGTAAGTAAGTAGTTTGAGGAAGTACAGGAACCATGCCTAACGACTTCGACGAATCCTTCCTCAACCAACAGGATTCCAAAGGATTATCGTGGTGGTTCGCCAACGATGAACCAAGCGAGAAAGCCAAGGAAAAAGCTAAATTCGAGCGTCGTATCCGCCGCATCGGGCTCACGGACCGTCTACTCAGCCATCCAGGCCGCCTCTCCATCCTGTATTTCCTTGTGCTCATCGTGGTGGTCACGATTTTGCTGCTCCTGCCGTTCTCCACACATGATTGGGTGTTCACCAACTTCCCAGTGGCGTTTTTCACCGCTGTCTCCGCCCTATCAACATGTGGCATTCCCGTAGTGAACACTGCACAATACTGGTCGATGTTCGGCCAAGTGGTGATTCTGTTTTCCATCCAATTCGGCGGCCTCGGTGTCATGACCTTCGCTTCCATGGTGGCGCTTGGCGCATCTCGCCGTTTGAAGGTCTCACAGCGCATGCTTACGGCCAGCGAGCTGGGCACTACGAAGCTTTCTGAAATCAAAAGCGTACTGTCCGTGGTATTCGCCACATTCGCCATCGCTGAAAGCTTGACCTTCGCCCTGCTATTGCCGGAATTGTTCCGCGTCAATCATGGTGATGTCGGACGCACATTATGGCAGGCACTGTTCTACGCGGTTTCCGCATACAACAACACCGGTTTCACCCCGGACGCAACCGGCCTGCACATCAACCGTTGGGGCGTTGGCCTGCCGATTCTGATGAGTGCTTTCGTGGGCACACTAGGCTTCCCTGTAGTGCTCAACGTTGTGCAATGCGCCCGCAAACGCATGAGCCCTAAGCGTTGGACTTTGCATACCAAGCTCACCCTAACCACCACGGCCATTCTGGTCGTCACCTCACTGGTGTGGTTCCTTGCCGTTGAATGGGGCAATGTGGGATTATTCCCAGCCGATGACCCTGGCATGAAAATGCGTCGCGCGCTTTCCGCAGCGGTAATGCCTCGTTCAGCCGGATTTGATATTTCCTGGGTGCCTGAAGTTTCCAATGAAACCAAAGCGTTTATGAGTCTGCTCATGTTCATCGGCGCGGGTTCATCTTCCACCGCAGGCGGTATTCGAGTCACCACATTTGCCGTTATCGTATTGATTTGCGCGGCTTCATTCACTGGACATCGCGATGTCACAGTATTCCGCCGACGTATCCCCCGCCGTATTCAGATGACCGCCGTTTCCGTCACCACCGCCTGCTTCTTCCTCGTATTCGTCGGTGCGGTGTCTTTGATGTTCGTGACCGGCTGCACATTCGTTGACGCCATGTTTGAAGCATGCTCCGCATTTTCGCTCGGTGGGTATTCGGTGGGTGTTGCCAGCGCCGGCAATCCTGCGTGCCTCTTCATTCTTGCAGCCGAAATGATTGTTGGCCGTCTCGGACCGTTAACCATCGCCTACTCGATCAGCAGGCCAATGGCTCCGGAACCCATTCGATATCCACAGGAAAACATTATTGTCGGCTGATTCGTTCGACCAGTTATTCTTGAGACCAAAGAGCATCATATGAGGAGGTTCATCATGGCACCCAAATCGAGCGGCACTAAAAGCGTGCTGGTCATCGGACTTGGACGATTTGGCGGCTCAGTGGCCTCTACGCTCGATGCCATGGGTCAAGATGTGCTCGCCGTGGATAAGAATCCTGAAATTGTGGCACGTTGGTCTGCTCATCTGCCTACCATTCAGGCTGATATGACTGATGTGATGGCCATCGAACAGATTGATGCCTCCCAGTTTGATACTGCAGTTGTTGCCATCGGTGACAGTATCGAAGCTTCGGTAATCATTACCGGCAATTTGCTGGATGCCGGCATTTCCGACTTGTGGGCCAAGTCTGTGTCTCAAGAGCATGCGCGCATTCTGCAGCGTATCGGCGCTCGCCACATCATCAATGCGGAAACCGATGCAGGTAAGCGTGTGGGCCATCTGGTGGCCGGCAACTATCTGGATTACATCGAAATCGATGGCCCGTACACGGTTGTTAAAATTCATACGCCGCTGTACGCCGTTGGTCGATCCATTGAAGATGTACAGGTCCATGACAAGTACGGCGTCACCGTTGTAGGTATTAAAGCTCCTGGCAAAGAATTCCAATACGGTTCACGCGAGCTTGTGATGCATCGTAACGATGAGCTCATCATTATGGGTAAGCAGGATCAGATTGACCACTTTATCCAAGGCTGATGAGCAGGTCTGATTATCAGGGTCGACCATACCCCCTATTTTTCTTTTAGGTCATACCCCCTATTTTGTGAACATTGTTGACATAATTACGTAGTGTATGCGTAAGCTATGCCACAAGACCCGAAACAAAGGGGGTACGACGATGTACGACGAGGGTTGCTCAGTGGTTCATAGCGGCAACTATGACCTTATCGAAGTGGAACAAGACACTACGTTTGCCAACGGTGTCCGATTCCAGACCACCATGGTAGAAGGTACTTTACAAGCTGCGCTAATCACAGGCGAGCGACTCATTATCGACAACGGAATCGTGCACTGTACCGGCAAAGTTCAGGTCAAACATATTAGCGGATGCGGCACTTTGGAGGTCAAAGGAGATCTCATATGCGACAGCATCGAACTTATCGGAAGTCTTCATTCTGAAGGCAATATTCGTTGTTCTGGAGATCTATCAATCACCGGCAAACTGAGTAACATCCATCGCATCAGCGCCGATAGTGTTCATCTGAACGGTGTGATTCAAGGCAACAATATTTATGGCAGAACTCTGTTGATGCAACCATTGTGCAGCACAATGTATTCACGATTCGGTATGACCAATTATCAAGCGCGCAGCAATGTCAGCAGCATTCAGGCCAAGGATGTGGATGTCCACCACCTCAGTTGTCAAACATTGCAAGCGGACACGGCAGCTTTGCGCGATGGCAGCGCCGTGCAAAATGCCGTTTGTTCAACCATATTGGGCATTGATCGAACTTCTAATGTGCTGTTACTTGCCGGCAAATGCCAACGCGTTCATTTGCGAACAGCGTAAAGCAGGTATTCCGCATTGCCGTGCGTACCCTCAATCGGACTATCCGCAGTGGCTTTGACGTTAAGACTATGTTGTGCTGCACAATCAACTACGGTTGCAAGCGCTTGAGCACGCAATGCTGCGTCTTCAACGATGCCATTTTTACCGAGTCCTGAACGACCAACCTCAAACTGCGGTTTGACCAGCAGCACAATCTGTGCTCCAGGCTGGGTAATGCGTTCAATCACTGGAATTACGTAGGTTAAGGAAATGAATGACACATCGGAAACAATCATCTGCGGAGCCCAAGGCAAGTCCGCAGCATTGACCTCGCGAATATTGACGCCGCTCATTTCGAAAACGCGATTATCGCTGGCAATACGTGGGTCAAGTTGGCCGTGGCCAACGTCAAGGGCTACGATCTGCGCCGCTCCCCTACGCAGCAGCACATCGGTGAACCCGCCTGTGGATGCGCCAATATCCAAACACAGCAAACCTTGCGGCGAGGTGAGGCCCGCATCCGCGAACGCGTCAAACGCACCGAGCAGCTTGTATGCACCGCGGGAAACGTAATCATCGCCTTTGTCTACGGCAAGTTCGCTATGCCCTGCTTTGACCATGTACGACGGTTTGGTGATGGTCTGCCCGTCAACGCGTACATGCCCGGCTTTAATGAGTCGCTGGGCTTTGGCTCGAGATTCGACCAGTCCGGCAGCCACCAGCATCATGTCAAGCCGGTCGAGCGGCGTGGATGGGTCAAGAGACTGTTGAGACATAGGTTTCCTCAGTACAAGTTTCCTCAGTACAGGGCTCCGGAATAACCGTTGCGATTGCTACGTTACTGTCGATTCGTATCAAGCTCATGCTGCAAAGCGGACAGTGCATCTCTGAACGCTTGGAGTTTGCCGTCATTATCTTTCGCATCAAGATTGGCAAGCTCGGGAAAGCGTTGAACGATTGAGTCACGTTCAGATGCATTGTCCGTCATCGCATATCCTTCAGAGGCATATCGTTGAGATGTTTAAAGCGCAAACGCCGGTACAGTGCTCGGGTTCAGAGATGCGCCCTTATCGGCAGCTTCCCAAGCCGCGCAGACGGCTGCGCGCAGTGCATCGATACTGGTGGAATCGCTGACCTGCACGGTTCCATTCTCGAACCATGCGCTGGCATTACGGCATTCCCAAGTACCGTCCTCAGCACGAACCGGCTCAGGCTGAGCGTTGGCAAGTTCGCGCAGATCTTTGGCGATAAACGTTGGGCGCAAATGCGCGGGAGCAAGCATCAGCTCTGTAGGGTTGGTGACTCCGGTCAGCACAGCCAAAGAATCGTAACCGCCGCGATTACCGGCCTCAATGTCTGTATCCAACCTGTCACCAATGGCCAGTGATGCCTCCTTGGGAACCAAATCATGACCTTCGGCAGCATTGAGTTCACGAGCTTCGTCGTACATATATGCTTCAGGCTTGCCTGCCGATGCCACCGGCTCAACACCGGTAGCGGCAATCACAGCCTTGATCATTGAGCCACAGCCAGGCGCGATGCCGAGTTCTCGTGGAATGGTCAAATCGCGATTGGTCACGAAATAGGTTGCGCCTGCTTCGACCGCGAACGCCACGTCGGCCATCATCTGCCAGGTCATCTGCGGATACCAGCCTTGGATTACAGCCTGCGGATGATCGGTGGGGCCGTCCACAATGGTCAGCCCGTTACGCTTGACTTCTTCGCGCAGATGATCGGCGCCCAGTACCTGAACTCGAGCGCCGGCAGGCAGAGCCTTGGCCACCATGCGTGCGGCAACCACCGAAGAGGTAATCACCTGCCAAGGCTCTACGGTAAGACCGAATCCTTTGAGCTGTTCAGCCACCACATGCTGGAATCGCGAAGAATTATTGGTGGTGTACTCAATGGTCATTCCGGCTTGTTCGGCAGCTTGAATGGATTGAGCCGCATATTCCACCGGATTCTTGCCGCGATACACCACGCCATCGAGATCGAGCAGTGCCAGCTGATAGGTTTCAGCTAGGGAACGATGAGTTCCTTTGAGGAAACGGGTCATAGTGAATGCTTACTCCTCAGCGGAATCGGCTGATTCGGTCGGTTCAGTAGATTCGTCAGATTCGTCAGACTCATCTGCTGCTTCCTCAGCAGTTGATTCCTCAGATGGCTCTTCCTCAGAGGCTTCTTCATCATCAGCCTCAGTATCGTCAGACTCATCTTCGGTATCGCCGCCGTCTTCAGGTTCCAGTTCGGGCGCATACTGAGCATCAGACGGGTCGATGCCGAGCTGTTCCAGAACCTCGGAATCGTCGGTCAGTTCAGCCAAATCATGGTCGATAACCACATCATCGCTGTTTTCGTCGAAGTCTTCGTCAGCATACTGTTCTTCGAGTCGATCGAGCAGGTTATCCAGCTTTTCAGCCTCGCCAGTACGGCCGGCTTCTTCAAGGAAGTACTGCTCAGCCTGCACCGCGCGCATGCGGTATTCGCCCGGCAGACCCTGGGAACGGCCTACCGTGTGCACCACTTCGATGGCCTTATCCCACAGTTCCAGATCACCAAGAGCACCAGCGTAAACCAGGAACATCTCCACCTTGGGAGCGCCATGCAGCTGCTTGCCTTCCTCGGACTGGGCGATTTCCACAGCCTTCTTCGGGTTACCCACGCCACGCTCGCAATCAGCGATGAATGGCAGATAATCCTGGAAACCATTCATGCGGTAAGCGGTGCGGAACTCTCGAAGAGCGAGCTTGTAATTGCCCTGACGGTAGGCCACGAAAGCCAGCGTCTCACGAGCGAAATCGATACGGGATGCCTGGCGGGCCACCCACTTGGCATGCTCAAGAGCCAGCTCAGGATCCTTTTCTTCCAGAGCGTATGCAGCCAGAATATGCAGGCCGATGTTCTCTGCATGTTCCTTGGACAGGCCGCGCAGACGTTCGCGCTCGTCCTTGGACAGCATGGACCATTCCATGCCCTTCGGCATACGCGGCTCATCAGGACGACGAGCGGTGTACGGATTCTGGGAGGGGAAGCTCATCGTGCCGTCAGAGTTGCGGCGCGGACGGCTCATGTATTCAGTGCGCTTGTTCTCGCGATATTCGCGCTTTTCCTCGGCATTGAATTCACGACGCTCGCCATCACGGCGGTCATCACGACGGAAATCCTTGCGATCATTATCACGACGGAAATCACGACGGCCGTCACGATTGTCACGATGGAAATCACGGCGTTCACCATCACGGTTGAAGCCGCGGTTGTCTCGACGATCGTCATCGCGGCGGAAGTTACGACGCTCACCATCACGATGGAAATCACGACGATCATTGTCACGGCGGTCATCGCGGCGGAATCCACCACGTTCGCCGTCACGGCGGAAGCTACGGCGATCGCCATCACGATGGAAGTCCTTGCGATCATCGCGATGGAAGTTGCGGCGCTCACCATCATTGTGCTGGTAGCGCGGGTTCTCACCGGCCTCGCCTTCACGACGCGGCTTGAAATCACCATCGCGGCGCGGACCGCCCTTGTGGAAGCCGTCACGACGGAATCCACCACGCTCGCCATCCTTGCGGAATCCACCCTTATGGAATCCACCGGACTTGCCGTAGGACTTGTGGAAGCCTCCGCGGCTATTCTCACTGCCTTCACCATCGCGGCGAGGAGCATAACCATCACCGTTATCGTGGCGACGCGGCTTGAAGCCTTCGCCATCGCGGCGTGGCTTGAAACCACCCTTACCGCGCGGCTTAAAACCCTTGCCGCCACGGTTGGACGGGCGACGGTCGCCATAGCCCTTATGACCGCCGTAGGACTTTCCGGAACGCTCGTTACCTTCTGCCATCTATTGTTTCCTTAATCCCTAATTATTAACGGTTTTCCACGGCGCCAAGCGCCTTCTTGCCACGACGGATAAGAGCAAAACGACCAGCAAGGAAATCATCCTTGCCAAGCACCTGCTCCTCATCCTCGATACGATTGTTGTTCAGGTACACACCGCCAGACTTGATAGCGCGGCGTGCCTCAGATCCGGACTTGAACAGGCCGGCAGCCTGTGCGGCGTCAATGATGCGATCGCCCGGCTTGGCCACCGGGAACACATGCTCACCGTTCTCATCGGCCACCTTGAAGCCATCCAGTACGGATTCAAGCGTTTCCTCATCAATGTCCGCTAGGTTGCCGCCACGGCCGAACAGAGCACCGGAAGCGTCAATAGCAGCCTGAGTCGCGGCTTCGCCGTGCACAAAGCTGGTGACTTCCCAAGCCAGAGTCTTCTGAGCCTCGCGAGCACCAGGGTTGGTCTTGGATTCTTCCACCAGACGCTCAATCTCAGCCTTAGGCAGGAAGGTGAATGCCTTCAACAGGCTTTCCATCTCCACATCCGGGCGGTTAATCCAGAACTGGTAGAACTTGTACGGGCTGAGCATAGTAGCATCCAGCCATACAGCGTTGCCTTCGGACTTACCGAACTTCTTGCCGGAAGCATCAGTGATAATCGGGCTGGTGAACACGTTGACGTCCACGCCGCGCACCTTGTGAATCAGGTCGAGACCGGAAGTGAGGTTGCCCCACTGGTCGGAACCGCCGAGCTCAAGCGTGCAATGGTATTCATCAAACAGGTGCAGGAAGTCGTTGCCCTGCAGCACCTGGTAGCTGAACTCGGTGAAGGAGATGCCCTCCTCAGAGTTGAGACGACGAGCCACCGTGTCCTTGGCCAGCATAGTGCCCAGACGGAAGTTCTTACCGATATCGCGCAGGAAGTCGATAACAGTCATAGAAGCGGTCCAATCGTAGTTGGACACGAATCGCACCGGATTGCTGCCTTCGGTTTCCAGAATGCCGCCAATCTGGTTCTTCAAACGCTCAGCCCAGCCAGCCACAACGTCCTTCGGGTTGAGCGTACGCTCACCGGACTGTCGCGGATCACCAATCAAACCAGTAGCGCCACCGACCAAAGCAATCGGATGATGACCAGCAAGCTGCAAGTGACGCATATTAATAAGCTGCACCAGATTGCCGATGTGCAACGAAGCAGCGGTCGGGTCGAAGCCACAGTAATACGTGATGGGCTCGCCGTTCAGTGCCTGTGCGAGTCGATCCCGGTCCGTGGACTGGGAAATCAACCCGCGCCATTCCAGTTCCTCAAGCAGGGTGGTGAAACCCGCTTCCTTGAAGTCGGTGACGTGAGCCATAGCGTGTAGCTTCTCCCTATCGAATTGTGTATTGACGATGCTTTACTCCTGTTTTCAAGCGTCTATAAGTCTCGCAGAACACACCGACAGTACCGGATATGCGGGTTTTCAAGCCTGCCAACAGGTCCGGCTCATGCTCCAACACTCAGCCGGCACCATATACACTCACTGATACTCACTGACCGCGGCGATACAACTTTTCGAGAGTCTCACGCAGCTGCTGCAACGTATCGTTATTATTCGTAGACTTCAGCCTTGGGAAGGACGCGATCATACGGCGCTGCTGGCGGTTGAATACAGAATCAGCGGCGTCTCGAATACGCAGCATCAATTCAGCGGACATATCCTTGCCGTTCTGCCAGGATTCGCCAACCTTCTCCCCTACCTTGGCCGGCATGATGCCACCAAGTTTGCCGGAGGCATCGCTCATCATGCCGGAAGCTTTGGAAGCAAGATCAGCGGCACCGCCAACCACACCTGTGGCCATATCCGTGGCGTTAAAGACTGCATCGCCGACCTTCTCACGCACAGTATCGCCGTATTTGGCCATAGCAATCTTGAACTGTTCGAGGCTCTGGTCGAAGTTCACAATGCCGCACACGGTGATGATGGTATCGATGATGGTCAGAATCAGCAGCACACTGAAAAGCACATGAATAATATGCAGCGGAATCATATCGGTGACTCGCGCGACTTCCGGTTGCACGATATCCACAATCACCACACCGCCAATACCGAATACCACAGCACCCAGCAAGCAGACGCGACCATTGATGTTGAATCGGAAATGCGAGTAATCCCACCATCGGGCATGGAATAGCACTTCCATAGCCCAGGATGTGGCATATTCCAGAATCGTGGCGCCGATCATGGAAATGAGGAACACCACAATCGGGTTATGCACTTGCCCGAGCAGCACAACACCGGTTACCGCGCCTGTGCCATAAATCGGGCATAACGGACCGTTGAGGAACCCACGATTCACCCATCGACGTTGCTGGCAGGACACCAGAATCGATTCATAGACCCAGCCTGCAAAGCTGTAGAAAATGAACCATAGGAACAGGTATTCAAGAACAAGCAGCATTGCCGATTACCGCCCCTGCGTGATTTGCGTGCGGGGACGACACGATTGCAATGCAGTACGCAATGGTTTAGTGGGCAGTGCCTTCTTATGGAAGCGGCCCATCGAGAAAGTCTCACGGGTGGCGGAAATCTTATCCGCCAACGTAACCAGATAACCCTCGATATATCGCGGTGGAATTGGCGTCATCGGGAACATATGCTTTTCGATGCTGTCTCGTTCGATGGCATTAAGTTTGAAATCCCTCAGCGCATTGACCAGCGCAGCATGCCCGTGGGTGAAGCCATGCCAACGGTGAGTGCCGTTATCCCAGTCGTGCCAATCGTAGAGGAAATAATCATGGAGCAGGGCTGCACGAATCAAGGATTTGACGTCCACGTGATGCCACAAATGCGCACGGTCTGCCATCCAGACGGCAAGGCATGCCACGCGTACTGAGTGGGCGAATGTGGTGACATTGCCGTGCTGATAGCAGCAGCGTTCGATTTCCATATGTTCGTGCTCGAACACATCTCGGCCATGTTTGGCGACCAGTAGTTGAATCTGCGTTCGTGTGAGCAGACGTCCCACGGTATAGCCCTCCCAATCAGTTTCGGCGGTTGAACGATATGAACCCAACGTTTTGCACATATACGTCGGGTATTGCCGTGACTGATTGTAGGGCAGCCGCATTACCGCTCACACTCATCCTATGGGAGGATTTACGAGAAATACTTGTAGTTGGCAGATGCTGCGAGAGACAATTGTTACTGCTGTTGATCGTTGAGGTACTGCTGATAGGCGCGGAAGCCTCCATCCAAGCTTGCTACATCGTAGCCACGATCAGCAAGGATTTCGGCAACTTCCTCGCTCCACCAGCCTTCAGCACAGTAGACAATGACTTTGCGTTCTTTCGGCACGTTCTTCAGCACATGTGCCAGTGGATCGAGCGGCGCGTTGATAGCTCCGGCAATAGGATGAGCCGCTACATCCGCTGGTTCGCGCAGATCAAGCAGTGTGACTTTGCTTGAATCCAGTGCCGCGAATTCCGCTGGCGTGATATGGCCGAATTGCAGTTCCTCGTCGTCTGTTTCCGAATCATTATGCAATGTGATTGGCATAGTCGCCGTTTCCCCTCATCTGTTGTGCAATCCCCCTGTGGGCCTGCTTCTCGCTATACAACTTTTCAGGTGACGCGTATTCGACGCGTATTTATATAGCGCAGGCCGGTTGAATGTAATTCGCCGGGTCAATCGACGTGATCGTGGGATGCTCACCACACACCGGGCAATCCGGCACATGCTTGGGCAATGGCACACGCCGAATATTCATCGTCAACGCATCCACAGTGAGCATGCGTCCGATCAGCGGCTCCCCTACCCCGACAATAAGCTTGGCGGCTTCAGTGGCCTCAAGACTGCCAATGACGCCGACCACCGCGCCAAGCACGCCGGCTTCCTTACAGGTAGGAATCTCGCCGGCAGCTGGCATCTCGCGGAAAATACAGCGATAGCAAGGGCCTTCGCCGGGCACAATGGTCATAATCTGCCCTGCAAAGCCCACTATGCCCGCATGAATATATGGCTTGTCGGCAAGCACGCATGCATCATTGATGAGGAATTTCGCCGCGAAATTATCCGTGGCATCAATCACCAGATCATACGGTTCGATCAATGCGCTGATATTGCTGGCATCCACAAGCTCACGATGCGTCTCGATTCCCACATCCGGATTGAGCGCGCGGATTGCCGCTGCAGCTGATTCCACTTTGGGAGTGCCGACTGACGCGGTGGTATGGATGATCTGACGCTGCAGATTGCTCACATCCACCACATCGCCATCAGCCAAGCCGATACGGCCCACACCTGCGGCAGCCAAGTACAGCGCAGCCGGAGAGCCGAGCCCGCCAGCACCGATGATGAGCACGCTGGAAGCAAGCAGTCGCTTCTGCCCTTTGACGCCAACGCCCCTCAAAATCAAATGACGAGCGTAACGCTCCACCTGTTCGTCCGATAATGCCATATTCTCTCCATAATATTGGCTCCCCTGCGAGCGAGGGGAGCCGATCGCCATAGACGGGCTGAGGGGAATTATCCCCTCCTCATGTCAGTGCAGATATCCAGTGGTAGGGCTTGACGGTACGGCCTGGCCTTCGGTCACCTTGCCAAGACCGGACAGGTAGGCGGCTCGACCAGCGTTGATGGCGTTCTTGAATGCTTCGGCCATCAGCGGGATGTTTCCGGCGGATGCCACGGCGGTGTAGGCCATGACTGCATCCGCACCCATTTCCATCGCATCGCAAGCCTGGCTTGGGCGACCGATGCCGGCATCGATAATCACCGGCACGTGTGCGTTGGCGATGATGATTTCGATGAAGTCACGCATACGCAGGCCCATGTTGGAACCGATCAGCGAGCCCAATGGCATCACAGCGGCTGCACCGGCCTCCTCGAGCTGACGTGCTGCGATTGGATCGGGGAACATGTACGGCATGACTACGAAGCCTTCCTTGGCCAGCATTTCGGTGGCGCGGATGGTTTCGGCGTTGTCCGGCAGAAGATACTTGGTCTCATGTTCGATTTCCACCTTGACGAAGTCGGTATGGCAGACTTCACGAGCCAGGCGGGCGATGCGCACAGCCTCCTCGGCATTGCGAGCGCCGGACGTGTTCGGCAGTAGCGTGATGCCTTCTGGAATGTAATCGAGCACACTGTTTTCAGTGGTTTGCGCACGGCGCAGCGCCATCGTGACAATCTGCGTGCCGGCATGCTCCACCGTGGCCTTGATAAGGTTCAGGTCATAGCGCCCAGAGCCCAGAATGAATCGGGACTGGAATTCGTGGCCGCCGAGGTTCAATGGCTTGTCTTCCACTGGCAGCATCGGCGCTGCAGTACCTACAGGATTCACCACGGCTGGCTGAGGCGGCAGCGGAGTCGCCTCAACGGAAGCTTCAGTAACTGGATTGATATTCATACGTTTTCCTTTCACCCGCACTCGGCTCCCCTTGTCGGGAGAGCTGGCTCGCGAAAGCGAGACTGAGGGGTAGTCAAATACAATGTTTGGCTTTTACTTTGAAAGCCATGTGTTTTCAGACGAAAAAATCAGCCGCCTTGTACAAACTGAACGATTTCCATAACGCACTGGTCGTCGAGCATGGCATCCGCGCGCTTGTCACGCGGAATAATCTCTCCATTGAGTTCGATTGCCACGCGTTCGGCGCGGAAACCGTGGCTTTCCAAATAGTCGGCCACGCTGACCGGTGCTTCGAGCGTGACCTGCTCTCCGTTGACCTGCATTCGCATCCCTTCTGTGAATACTAAAAAAGGGCGCACGAAACGAACCGTACCTTAAGTGGTGCGCCCATTCATGAACCCAGTCATGCGACCGTGCATGACTGATGGGGCGCATTGGCTACACCACACAAGCCGCACACGGCTTAATTATGCGTACGAACTTAAGCGGCGAACCCAACAAACCTGAACAACGATTCCTTACGGCGGCATGACCCGCGTCAAGTTCCCCGGTCGAAGCTGGCGCTTCCTCTCAGCCTTGCGGCTCCCGTCCGTTACAAACGTCAGCTTAGAAGCCAGCAATGACAATAATCAAAATAAGGCTCCCTCTGATGAGGGAGCTGTCAGCGAAGCTGACTGAGGGAGAGAAGTTGCAGCGAAGCCGCCAAATATAGGCATCGGCCTACGGCCGATTCAATGTTTTCGGCAACTTCGTTGCGGTCTCTCCCTCAGTCTCGCTACGCGAGCCAGCTCCCTCATCAGAGGGAGCCAGATGACGCACTAGAACGTGCCAGGAGCCTTGTAGGCGGAACCGTCCGAGGTGGAGGTCGGGAACAACTTGAGCTCTTCGACCTGTGCCTTGGCGTCGGCGATCTGCTCGCGTACGCGACCGTAGGCGGTACCGCCCTTGCCGTTGCGGGAGTCCACGGAACCGTGAGAAGACAGCACTTCGCGCACGCCCGGAGCCTTCTCAGCAGGCAGGAATGCAGCGAAGGTGTCGATGAAGTCCTGATCGGTCAAATCCCAGAGTTCCTGACCACGGCCTTCCGCAATCTTGACGCATGCGCCGGAAAGCTCGTGAGCATGGCGGAACGGCACACCGTTCTTAACCAGCCATTCAGCGATGTCGGTGGCCAGAGCGAAGCCGGTAGGAGCCTCTTCTTCCAGACGTTCGGCATCGAAGTGCATGGTCTTGACCATGCCGGTGAAGGCAGGCAGCAGCACTTCGAGCGTATCCACCTGGTCGAAGACGGCTTCCTTGTCTTCCTGAAGATCGCGGGCGTATGCGGTAGGCAGACCCTTCAGCGTGGCCAGGAGGCCAGTCAAATCGCCAATCAGACGGCCGGACTTGCCACGAGCGAGCTCGGCGATATCCGGGTTCTTCTTCTGCGGCATGATGGAGGAACCAGTGGAGTAGCCGTCATCCAGCTTGACGAAGGCGAATTCCTGCGTGTTCCAAATGATGATTTCCTCGGACAGGCGGGAGATATCAACGCCGGTCATGGCGGCAACGAATGCGAATTCGGCCACGAGATCGCGGGCGGCAGTACCGTCGATGGAGTTGTCGGTCACACGGGAGAAGCCGAGTTCGCGAGCCACGGCTTCCGGATCAAGACCGAGCGTGTTGCCGGCCAATGCGCCGGAACCATACGGGGAAGCGTTGATGCGCTTGTCCCAATCAATGAGACGCTGCACGTCGCGAATCAGCGGCCAGGCGTGAGCCATCAGCTGATGAGCCAGCAGTACCGGCTGGGCGTGCTGCATGTGCGTGCGGCCCGGCATCACAGTGCGACCAGCCTTCTCGGACTGTTCGATCAGCGCATTGACCAAGTCAAGCAGCAGTCCTGCGATCACGCGAGAGTGACGGCGCAGCCACATGCGAATCAGGCAGGCAATCTGGTCGTTGCGGGAACGGCCAGCACGAAGCTTGCCACCGAGCTCGTCGCCAGCAATGTCGATGAGGCCGCGCTCCAGAGCGGTCGCCTCGTCTTCGTCATCCTCGATTGGAGCGAAGGAGCCATCATCCACATGACGCTGCAAGGTATCAAGCGCGTCTTCCATGCGCTGCAATTCGTCAGCGGTCAGGAGACCGGCGCGACCCAATGCGCGGGCGTGGGCGCGAGAACCGGCGATATCGTCATCGGCCAGTCGCCAGTCGAACTGGGTGGACTTGGACAGACGAGCCAGCTCTGGAGACGGTCCGGAGGTAAAACGTCCACCCCACAGGGCCAGATGTTCGTTGTTTTCAGCCATTCGTTACTCCTTGGTATTGCGAGGAATGCATGCTTTGCCGAAGATTTGGACTGTCTGCCAGACTATCAGCGTTGGGCTACATCACCACGAGCATCATCCGAATCGATGTCATAACCGCCTCTCAGGATGAACTCCTTCAAGAGTTTTGAAACACGCATGTTCACATGGAACCGACCCAGTGGCTTATGCTCACGCTTTTCGAAGTATGCTTGGGCTCGCGCTGCGTCAACGGAAGCCTTCAGCTCATCGAATCTTCCGAACTCGTTGATATTCGCTTCGTTCAAAAACTTGGCTGTGAGTTCCTCCAGCAACGATCGATTAACACCGACAGCATCGACAAGCTTGTCAATCTGCTCGTCTTTCTCCCGACGGGCATAACGGGTAATGTAATCGCGTAGTGACATGCCTTCTTCAACGGTGACATCGCCACGTTCCACGTCATGCAAAAAGAGTTCGGCAAGACGTTGTTCATCCACCGAGAGCGCGGCGAACGAACGGTGCAATTCTTCAGACGCCGCCTGTAATTCTGGGCTATGCTCTTGCAGAGCTTTCAACCATTTCACAAAGTTGGCGTTCATGTAATCGGTGTCAATAAGACCGGTGTCAATCTCCGTAAGATATCCCTCAAGGTCATATGGAGCTTCGGTATTGTCAGCGCCGCCTGACTCGTTGGAATCTCCGTCGTCAAACAGCTCCTTATAACGCTGCGCAAGAATAAGATACGAGCGTTCATCGATCTCTGGCTGCACCGTGGTAATTACACCATCGTCATCCACGCACTCGAACTCCGGATGATCCCAGGTGAAGCCTTGCACTTTGGCAGCTTCCAGAGCCTTGTTCAACTCCACGAATTCCTTGGCAAATTTGCGCTTTGCCTCCACGGATTCCGGCAGTTGCGCAAGATCGGCCATGCCAGAAGAGGCAAAAACCTCTCGTATTTCCGCAAATCGTTCATCCATGGATTTGACGTTCTCCGGCAGCTTTTGCACGAACAAATCAAGCGGCCTATCCCCCGAATACAATTTGACGGCGGCCTTGATGTTCTCTCGCATGGTATGCGGCTTGCGATAGTAACGAATAGTACCGAATGGCTTGTCTGGCCCGAACAGTCGGTTCGTGCGACTAAACGCCTGGATGATGCTTTCATATTCGATAACCTTATCGAGATACAGCGTGTTCACCCATTTGGAATCGAATCCGGTCAACATCTGATCGACCACGATGAGCAGATCAAGTCGCTGGTCGCGGTTTGCGTCAATGCTTCCATAAGGCACCTTGTGCGAGAGCCTCGAAGAAATGTCTTTCTTCATCGCCGGCCAATCCACGATGCCGAAATGTTTGCCGTAGGCTTCGTTGTAGTCCGTCATAATCTCGGCAAGCGCGTCGCCTTTCAGCGTGGCACCAGCATTGTTATCAATGTTCGGATCAAACAACGCTGTTACCCGAAGCTCAGGAGCTTTGACTTTAAACAGTCGGTAATAGCTAATGGCTTCCGGAATGGAGCTGGTGGCGAGCATTGCATGGAATTTCTTGCCATGGCTGAGCACTGGGAACTGTTCGAGAATGTCCTTGACCACCATATCTTCATGATCGGAACCGATGCCATACTGATCACGCCCCAGGAATCCTTCGATACCGGTACCGCGTTTACCGTCATCCTCGACTGCCGTGGCCATAGGTATTTGGGCCTTGTCCATGTAATGCTCGTATACCTTGGTTTTAGCAGGGTCGGCGAGCGCTTCTTCCACGTTCGCGGCTTTGGCTTGCTGCAATGCCACAGCGAGCCGCACATCAGAATCTTTATATGTGGTAACCATATACGGGTCGAATCCGAGCACGTTATGATCGCGGATACCATCGGCGATGCTGTAGCGGTGCAGGCAACCACCAAACACCATGGAGGTAGTGGAACTCTTTTTCTTGTTCTCGCTCAGAATCGGAGTACCGGTGAACCCGAAGAACAGAGCATTCGGGAATGTGCTGCGAATATCCTGCAGCATGTCTCCGAACGTGGAACGATGGCATTCATCCACAATGAACACGATTCGCTTGGCGGCGAAACGCTCCAATTCCGCTTCGGTAACGCCGTACTCACCGAGCTTAATGTTGCTCATCTTCTGAATGGACGTGACAATCAGCGTATCTTTGGGATCCGTGCTAGCGAGCTTGTTACGCAATACGCCAGTGTTTTCGGTGCCTTGTACATCCTCTTCGCTGTCCGCAAAGGATTGGTATTCCTTGAGTGACTGTGTACCGAGTTCGATACGATCCATGAGGAACACGACTTTGTCGGCATCCTTGGAATCGGCGATAAGCTGGGCCGACTTGAAACTGGTCATGGTTTTGCCGGAGCCGGTAGTGTGCCATACGTAGCCGCCTGGCCTACCGGCGATGGATGGACGGACTTCCCAATCGCATTTGCGCACGGCATCGGAGATGGCGGAAGCCGCATAATACTGGTAACTGCGCAAGACCTTGAGGCATCCGTCCGCCGAGTCGGCGACAGTGTAGAAGCCGATCAGCTGATGTGCCATTGGTATGGAAAGCAGCTTGGCGCAGAATGTCTTCCACTCGTCATTGCCGGGATGATTGCCACCGCAGATAGGTTCATTGTTCCAGTCAGCCCAGTGGAAGTAGTAGGTTGGGTTGAAGTTGTCGACGCCGGGATTGGCGAAGTACACGGCATCATCCGGGTTCATGGCCACGAAAACCTGCACGAGTCGGAACAGTCTAGTAAATACGCCTTCGTGCGCATATTTCTCGATTTGATTGGCAGCTTGGCTGACTGGTATGCCACTCTTTTTCAGTTCGATATGAATAAGCGGCATGCCGTTGATGAGCAAGACAAGATCGCCTCGACGGGCGTGAACCATACTGCTCTTCGCCGCATACACCGGCTGCTGAGCGATTTGGTAGGTACTTTTTCCGCCTGCAATTTCTTGACGGTCGTAAATGAAAAGACTGACTTCCTTGCCGAAATGCGCTTTGTCTTCCTTGTTGTCTCTCGTGATGGAAACGGTTCGACCGTTCACAAACGAATTCAACGCCAGTGGAGTACGAAGCGTCTCAATCTGCTCGATAATCTGTGCCATCTCACCGTCGGTGAGCGGGTATTGGCCCAACCGATCTACACCACAATTGTTGCGATACAGAATGCTCTTCCAGTTTTCAAGTAGGTCCCTCTCATCTGGATACTTGAGCACGCCATCTTTCCAGCCATGCTGTTTGAGCACGGTGATGACATTCTCTTCAAAAACTGATTCATCGTCGAATATCATTGATGGTCTCCTGTTTCAATGGTCACTGATTGTTCTGAACAGATGTCCGAGTGCCAATCATTAAACGAACATCTGTTCAAGCAGCGATTTCTTGATATTTTGCAGTAATTCCAACTTACGCTGATGAAGGGTGATGAGGGAGTCAAGACGGGAAAAGAAGGCGCCGATGGCCCGTTGTTCCTGGGCTGCGCATACCGATACTACTGATTCATTGATGGCCTGCTTCGATAAACTAGGAAGGCCTGTCGACTCATCCTTACTTTTCCAATCAATATTAAGGAAAAGGCAAAGGGCAAAATTCAGATCAACAAATTGCCGAGGAACCGCATAAAACAACGTATCTACAGTCCAGAATGGAGCTTCTAGCTTATATGGATGGTCAATAGTTCCTTTTCTACCAATGCCAATTGCATCTTCATCATAAGAAAGCGCTTGATTGACACTGGTCATATAGCCGCCAGTACCGTAAACAGGAACATCGCCCTCAGCAAGATGCTTGTAGTCTTTGCCACCGCAAACAGTAACTATTTCACCCAACTTACGCTGTTCCCAAGGGTCAGTAAAACCAGCAAAACGAATCTTCGGAACTGACTCACCCTCTTGAGGGAACATCTGTTCGAGCATCGACTTCTTCAATACAATAAGCTTGTCATGCTTACGCTGATGAAGGGTGATGAGGGAGTCAAGACGGGAGAAGAACCGGCCAACGGACTGTTGTTCGGTCAAATTCGTTGGCGTACGAACATCAATCGTTGCCAAAGATCTTTGGCTAACCCCTTTAGCAGTTCCACCACTAGACAGGGACTCTAGAACCCTGGTGATAGATGGAGCACGCAAAATTGATATTAGGAAATCCTCGGTAATCAGGTCTGATTGAACGATAAAGGCAATTGCCCTCTGGCTCAAAATATAACCGTGATTATCAGGGATTTGAGCAACATTTCCCATTGGGGCTTCTGTGGTAAACACTACTTGTCCCTTGTGTAGCTCATTGCCTGCCATCCACTTGTCATATAGCTTTTGGCTGCCATAATGGGCATCCTGAGACAGATCTATATAGCCATCCTTAATGTTGAGCGCAGAAAGAGCGGGATAGCCCTCTTCACTCCAATCCATTCCTAGTTTTTTAGGAGTACGTCCACGGAAATCAACTATTCGCTGAATGCAGTCCAGCAACTTACGCTGTTCCCAAGGGTCAGTAAAACCAGCAAAACGAATCGAAGGTTTGTTCGAATGTTCGGCCATCTCATTTACCTTCTTTCTTTATGCTTTCACGCACTTCCCAATGTCCGGTTTTACGAGAGCCGACGCGCTTCAGTAGCCCCAAGTCAACTAACCCATCCACATCCCTACGCACAGTAGCGGATGAAACATCTACGTCTCGGGCGAGTTCATCATACGTAATGTCTGGGTTCGAGCTAATTGCATCAAGCACTTTTCGCTGACGATCAGTTATCTGCTCATTTATTTGCTCACCGATATCTTTTATCTGCTCATTTTGAGCAGATAAATCGGCTTTATTATCAGATTTCATATCTTTTATCTGCTCATTGCGATTGGATGCATCCGTATTCGGCTCCAATAGCAGCGTCAGCGTTGTACGTTCAGCCTCGCCAAATTGCTCATCAATCCGAGGTTCAGGTAAGCCAGCATTCTTCCAAACGGCGAATACATCGGGAACACCGGTGCCGGCGCGTTCACCGATATCGATCAGCCCGAACATCTTCATAATCAAACCATTACGTGGATCGGAGACGCCACCAAAACGCATCTGTTCAATACCCGTGCGAATATCACCGGGATTCTCAAACACCAACCTGTCGAGTTTGCGACGAATCACCACGCCGCGCACGCCGTAGTAATCAGCATTGAACAGGCAATTTGCTAAAGCTTCACGCACCGCCTTATGCATAGGCGTATCATCCACGCGGAAAATGCCATCCAATTTGAACGGTGTTTTCAACGATTCGGCAAGTTTCAGATTGACACGGAAGAAGAAGTCGAACAGGTTACCCGACCACATGCCGTCGCCGGAATGTACCCGGTCAGTCCAACGAATCGAGGGATCCAGCGTTTCCTGATAGTCCAGGAAGTACTGCGGGCATTCACGCGTAATGTCATAATCATTGCCGAACATCAGCAGTCCAGCGAGCGTGGGATGAAGTCTGCCATCCTCTCGACTGATTGCGGCCGCACCAATGGCACGCAAAAAACGCTCGTCGTCAAGGTCAATCCACGAGCTCCCCTGACGCATCAATCGGAAACGATTTCGATACGAACGCAAGGTCTCCGTATTCAAATCGGCAACGCTGAATTCCTCCAACACCTTGCCATCCATCGTGTCGGAAGACTGGTCACGCAGCATAGCGGAAATCTCATGTTTTGTGCATCGATAGTCGCCTTCACCACGACGCCGATATACCCCACCGAGTAGATCATTATTGATGTAAACCGGGCGTTCCTCTCGCGAGGCTCTCGGAACATGAATAGCGAGAATATATCCGCCCGCAGTTTCAACCGTTTCGACTTCAGATTCGATCGGCAGCACAACGCTGACCTTGGACCGGTCATTCACTGTGTTCCAGAAATCCTTGCGTAAACGCTCAACATTGTCTCGGGTCAACCCCGCTGGCTCAAGTGTGCCATCTTTATGCTCGGCAATTCCCAGCGCAATCACACCGCCGTATGTGTTGGCAAAAGCGGAATAGGTCTCCCAGAGACTGTGTGGCAGACCTCCGCGTGCCGCTTTTGCCTCCAACTGACTGTTTTCGCGGTATTCAGAAAGCTTGGAGATGTCGAACTCGGCCATCTCATTCACCTCCGAGTAGACTCTTCAGCTCAGCAATGCCGGCCATATCGAACTCGTCGCCAACCAGTTGGCCGAGCATGGAACTCAACTCACTCTCAGCGGTCTTGATCTGACCACACACATCGGCGTAAGTGGTTGCATACTTCTCGTCCAGTGCTGTGACCTTGGCAATCAGCTCATCCAAGACGGCAGCCGGCAATGCTTCGAGTTTGCTCTGCAGCCCATCAACCCATTTGCTGCTCAGCAAATCAGATACCTGCCCGCTGTCCAGTCCTTCAATGGCACTCTTGGTCTTGTCTTCAAGAGCAACATTCAGTTTCTTGATGTTGCCCTTGACCTGCTTTTCCTCATCAAGCAAGCGTTGAGCCGCCACCAATGTGCGGTCAAAGTCGGTTTCCGGATACTCGCCGATGGCCTTCACCGTCTTCTTCAACACAGCAGGTACGAATGCGTCACCGTCTTCATTCAGAGCATCCGAGCTTTTATCGTCTTCATCGATATTTTCCAACAGGTCGCTAAGTTCTTGGCCAATCTCAGCCAAGCGATGCTCCTGGGCGGTGATTTGAGCCAAGTCTGCGCTCAGCAACCTGTCCTGCACCAATGAGAACGGCAGAACATGGCCCTTCCAGCCTTCCTGTACTTCCACATCCTTGCCGCTCTTCTTCTTGAGCACCATGTTGGCGTCGACTTTGCGGACAGCGTCCATTCCCTCGCTTTGAATCATCTCCAAATCAGAGGAAATGGTCTCCCAGCTATCAATGAAAACCTGATATGCAGCATAAGAATCCACCAGCGGCACATCATGCAAGCGGCTGAACAAATCATCCGCCAAGACTTCTTGCTCGCCGGCGATATCCACCTGCATGCAGTTGCCGATCAGCTCACGATTCAGGAAGTCTCGATAATCGGCAAATTGCTGTTTATACCGTTCGGCGTATGCCTTGACCTCGGCATTGTTGTATACGATGTCTTTCACAGAGCCGGCATTAACGCGAGCGCTATGGCCATCCTTCATGTCAAAGAGCTGAGATTTCAAGCTCGGGAACACACTCCAGAAGTTGTGCAGTGCGTTAATCTCCTGCACCGGCACACCACCGAACATTGTGGCATAAATATCCCAGTTTTCAGCTGGCTCTGACGAGTCTACATAACGCGGAATGTTGAGATTGTAGTCATTCGCTCGTATCTCATCAAGGCTTACGAGACGGCTGAATTTGTCAACCGTTTGTGAACCGGTCACTGCATCCACGATACGACGGATATCGCAGGCGCGTAGCTTGTTGTTCTTGCCATCCTTTTCGAAGCCCTTCGATGCATCCACGATGAGCACATGGTCGTCGTTGCGATGTTTGCGCAGCACCATCACGATGGTGGGGATACCGGTGCCGAAGAAGATATTCGCCGGCAAGCCGATAATGGCCTGGATGTGGTGATGTTCGATAAGGTTCTTGCGGATTACGCCTTCTTCGCCACCTCGGAACAGCACGCCGTGCGGCAAGACGATGCACATCATGCCATCATCACGCAGATGGTAGAGGTCGTGCAGCAGGAATGCGTAATCGGCTTTGGACTTAGGGGCAATGCCGTATTCAAAACGCACATCCTCACCCGGTGCCGGCGGTTCCCAATTCTGGGAATACGGTGGGTTGGAAACAACCGCATCCACAAACAGCGGCTCGTAGGTTTCGTCTTTGTTCTCATCGGTGTCGAACCACGGCCAATCGCTTTTCAGCGTATCGCCATTGCGGGCCACGATATTGTCTGGCAGAATGCCTCGCATCACGAGATTCATACGCGTGAGGTTGTACGTGTTTTCCTTGAGTTCCTGCGCGTAATACCTGATGTCGTTCGGATTGCCATTGCGACGAGCCACCGCCTTACCGATGTGAATAAGCAGTGAGCCGGAGCCGGAAGTCGGGTCATAGATTTTAATTTCTCCGCGTCCCTGCAAATGCCATGCGATGATTTCACTCATCAGCTCGGAGACTTCGCTCGGGGTATAGAATTCACCGGCCTTCTTGCCAGCATTGGACGCGAATTTATCAATCAGATATTCGTAGATGAAGCCGAGAGTGTCATACCCCTCACGGCTATCCATCGGAATGTCTTTGATGAGGTAGATCAAGTCTCGTGCTGCTTTGGAGCGGCTACGCTCATCAGTGCCCAGCTTGGAAAGACCGGTTTGCAGTGTATCGAAAATGCCTGCGAATACACGTTTGCGAGCAGGATCGATATTGCGTTCGAATGCGGAGAGCGCATCACGCACATTCGAAATTTCAAAGCTGGAGCCTTTATCAATCCATGTGGAGAACAGGTTCTCATAAGAGATGAAGTAGCCGCATTCGCCGCGCACGTAATCGACTATTTCGGCATTATCCTCGACAAGCGACACCAACTCGCCTTCTTCCATGCCAGCGGCTTTCATACGCGCAATTTCAGTCTCAGAAAGGAACTTGTAGAAGATGAAACCAAGAATGTAATCCTTGTATTCATTGGCTTCAATCTTGGAACGCATCTTGTTGGCGGATTCCCAAATCTTCGCGGCCAACTGCTGCTTATTCATTCACATGCTCCTTATGCTGCATAGACGAAATCCAACCATAACGCGCCACTGCGCACATCTGCGTAATTATACGTCTGCTTGGGAACAGCGTAAGTTGGGCAAGCTGGTTGTTATTGAGCGTGGCGGTTCTCCTCGTCCTATCGATGACTACATAACTGATGAACTTAATGGACTTAATTGGATCAAGATTGGTGATGCGCCATCGCTTGGTCGGTATATCACACATACGGCAGAAAAAATTAGACCGGAAGGTTTAAGCAAAACAAGGCAGGTATATCCAGGAGACCTTGTCTTGTCTAATTCAATGAGTTTTGGCAGGCCATACATAATGGCTATAGAAGGCTGTATTCATGATGGTTGGCTACTGATGCGAGATACGGAAGCAAGGTTTGATCCCAAGTATCTTTGTCATATGCTGGGCACTCCACAGATGTTGGACCAATATCGCATGCTTGCCTCTGGTAGCACTGTCAACAATCTGAATAAGGAATTAGTAGGTAATGCACTAGTTTTTATTCCAAGTAAGAGTGAGCAGATTGCGATTGCCAATTTGTTGGAATGCCTCGACTCCCTCATCACCCTTCATCAGCGTAAGCAATTTGGTTTTTATTTATACGAGCGTGGATAGAGCTCGCATAACGATGTCAACATCCTTGTTTTCAAGTTCACGAATCACATGGAGATACGTGTCCTGAGTGGTGTTCATGCTTGCGTGTCCAAGCCTCTTGGAGACGCTGGCTATTGAAACGCCGGCGAATAACAGCAATGAAGCGTGGGTATGCCTCAGCCCATGAATGGAAATCACGGGTACACCGACTCTCGCGCAGTGTCTGGCCAACGCTCCATTTGCGGTTGAGTTGTAGACTTTGCCGTTTACAAAAATTGGCTCGCTTTCTGGCAAATCTTTCAGCAATGCAGATAGCTGCATGATGAGCTGCCAGTCGAGCTGTACCTTACGTACCGATGAAGCATTTTTGGTCGGGACAAATCCTCCACCGTTCTTGTAGTCCCATGTTTTGTCTACGGAAAGCGTCTGGTGAACGAAGTCAAAATCATTAGGCGTCAGACCGAGCGCTTCGGAAAAACGAAGACCCGTCTTAGCAACAAGCAGAATCAGCCAATCCCAACTTGGCGATGTTCCCAAACTGAGATCAGCAAGCATTGCATGCAGTTCAAATTGATTGAGATACTTCGTCTTCTTTTGCTTTGGCTGCTTACCCTTGATAACCACCTTGCGTGTGGGGTCACGCTGAATGAGACCTTCGTCGACAGCGTCAAGGATCGCCCCCTTGAGCTGATGATGGAAGTCCATAGTGGTCTGGCGTTCGTGATGCTCTGCATAACCATTGATGAGTTGTTGATAATTCACTCGACTAAACTCGGCAAGTCTTAGATTCGGAGCAAGCTTCCGAAGCCATGCTTGCGTGAGCTTGTACTTTTTCATAGTGACTTCTCGGATTGCGCCTTCTTTATAGACGGCAACCCACTGCTCGTAGTAGTCGCAGAAAAGGCTGTTTTTATCAGTGACGGTCATATGCGTTTTCTTTCCTTCATTGGAACTGTGCTTACGCTGATGCTGGATGTATAAAACAGGCAATCAGACAGAGAAGACGCTTACGCTGATGAAGGGTGATGAGGGAGTCAAGACGGGAGAAGAGCGAGCTAATGGCTTGTTGCTCAGACAAAGATGGCACCATTAGGTTCGCATCACTTATTGCGGTTTTTGACAATGCAACAACCTTTATACCTTGCATCATGGGAATAAGTTGATCATGAAAAGCAGAAGCATTAAGGTAGTGTCCCAAGAAGCCCGACGCATACCTATTAATCGGTCTACAAGGAATCGTATGTAAACCTGCAAAAACCTCGTTATCGCCTATATTTCGTAGCTCTGTACACTTACCTGTCGTAAGGTCTTCAGCAGTATCAGCGATAACAACGTCACCATCTTGCAGATTGTCACATGTCAGCTTTTCAGTGGCGGCAGCATCTGCAATTCTCGGTAAATCGGAGTCTATAAAATTAAGAATCGCTCCATACTTAATCAGGACATCGCCATAGTGCACATCAAAAGCAGAGCCTTCCTCATTACTGAGTTCTGCGCGAGATAGCGTGTTGTTCTTCAGAAAAACAAACTCATCCGAGAACTTACGCTGTTCCCAAGCAGACGGGAATGCAGTAGTTTTTGAATGCGAAAGTTCTCCCTAATTGAAATAGAGAGGACTCTCCTCTGCTAGACCCCATAGTAAAAGCACTGCCAGCATTGGGCTACATCACCACGAGCATCATCCGAATCAATGTCATAACTGCCTCTCAGAAGACAATCCATCGTTCAACAGAAAGTGGTACACTTGCAAATATGCAATCTTCGGACATCCTCACTCAACTTCAGCGCATGACAGGCACAAATGCAGCGGAACTTGCTCGGCTCTCAGGCCTGAGTGAGTCGATGATTTCACGCACCTTGAACAACAAGAATGACCCATCATTCAACAAAATCGCACACGCTGCGGAAAAGTTAGGCTACACACTGACCCTTACTCCGCTTGAGGAAATTACTCTTTCGCTCCGTGATTTGCGCTTGGAGGATTTAATCAGCACCATTCAAACACATGCAAACCAAGACGATGCATGGTCAGCAATTTCTGCAAATCTGCGGCAGCTACTGGAATTCTCAGGAAAAAGCATTCCCAAAGATTCTCTTGCATCTGCAGTAAAGCAGATGCCTGATGAACGCTGGAAAGCATTCATGGGAGGGCTCTATCAGTATCAAAACTGGCCAAACGACGGTCTCACGAGCACAGACTTGAAACTATCTAATCAGTGGACCCCACTGCGTAAAATCTATGCTTCCGCCACTGAACCCAACCCAGTTTTCCTGGAATACAACGTTTATCTGCCACAGGGAGAGTTGCAATGGAAATGAACCACCAAGAACTCTTGTCCATCATTGATGAACTGGCCACCGCATGCGTGAAGGCCAACATCATGGAAGATATCGAGAAGAGAGCCGCAGAATTACTCCACAACAAGTAGATTGCTGATTCGAAACGACGACTCAAGATAAGAAAGAGTCCTCTCTGCCATAGGCAGAGAGGACTCTATGCTATGCGCTCCCCTCAGTCAGCTTTGCTGACAGCGTCCTGCAATTATTGACGGGCTACGCCCGCGTCTTGCTGGCTCGACTGTCGTCTCGCACATTGCCTGCAAACAGCTCTGCTGTTTGCTTAACGGCAATGTCCCCTCAGCGAGGGGGAGCCGAAATGTGGATTACTCCACGGTGTTGGTGGGGACTTCGATGCCGTTGCCGAACTTGACGTCGCGGGCTGCGGCCACGCGGGACGGCAGGCCGTAGATGTCGATGAAGCCGTTGGAGGACTTGGAATCGAAGCTATCGCCGGAATCGTAGGTGGCCAGCTTGTAGTCGTACAGAGAGGAGTCGGAACGACGACCAGTCACCACGGCGCGGCCACCGTGCAGGGTCATGCGAATCTCGCCGGAGACGTACTTCTGGGTGTCTTCGATGAAGGCGTTCAGGGACTGGGTTGCCGGGGAGAACCACTGCGCATCGTAGACCAGCTCGGCCCAACGCTTGTCGATATCGCGCTTGATGCGGTGCTGCTCACGTTCGAGGCAGCAGTTCTCAAGCTCCTGATGAGCAGTGATCAGAGCCACAGCGCCCGGAGCCTCGTACAGCTCGCGGGACTTGATGCCGACCAGACGATCCTCAATCAGATCGATACGGCCAATGCCCTGGGCACCGGCACGACGGTTCATCTCTTCGATGGCCTGCAGCGGGGTGACGTCACGACCGTCAATCTTGACCGGAATACCCTGCTTGAATTCGATGACCACTTCATCCTCGACCGGCGGGAAGGCCGGATCATCGGTGTAAGAGTAGCAGTCCTTGGTTGGGCCGTTCCACGGATCCTCGAGGAAACCGGTCTCAATGGCGCGGCCCCACACGTTCTGATCGATGGAGTACGGGGACTTCTCGGTCTGGGTGATCGGCAGCTTGTGTTCCTTGGCGAAGGCGATCTCCACGTCACGGGTCAGTGCGAGATCACGAATCGGGCTGATGGCCTTCAGCGTCGGATCGATAGCGGCGATGGAGACTTCGAAACGCACCTGATCGTTGCCCTTGCCGGTGCAACCGTGGGAGATGGTGTCGGCACCGAACTGGTGAGCGGCACGTACCAGATGCTTGGAAATCAGCGGACGAGAGATGGCGGAAACCAGCGGGTAAACGCCTTCATACATGGCATTGGCCTTCAGAGCCTTCATGCAGTATTCGTTGGCAAACTCGTCACGGGCATCAACCACATAGGATTCCACAGCACCGCAGGCGAGAGCACGCTGCTTAATGGTTTCCAGGCTTTCGCCGCCCTGACCGACATCGAGGGACACGGCGACAACATCCTTGCCGGTGCGCTCCTTCAGATAAGAAATGGCGACGGAGGTATCCAAACCACCGGAATAGGCCAGAACAATGCGCTTGTTATCTGCCATTGGTTCCCTTTCTAGAAGGTCAAAAAAAAACAAACTGATGTAAGTATATACAGAGCTATGCATATTTATGCATGGGCGTGTTGGGAAGAATGAATCACATGGTGATGCATTTCTTTTTCGGCCGTTCGGCCGGCTTCTCTCCCTCAGTCTCACTGCGTTCGACAGCTCCCTCATCAGAGGGAGCCAATCATCAGAGGAGTCTATTGCACGTAGCTATTTGGAGGCGAGGGCGAGGAGCCATTCGGAGCGGGTGGCGGCGGTGTCGTCATCCGTGCAGATTACTAGTACTGTATCGTCGCCGGCAATGGTGCCGAGCACGCCGTCAATCGGCTGCTTATCCACCACGGAAGCTACATATTGTGCAGCTCCTGAAGGCGTATGCACCACGATAAGGTTGCGGGCGGCGGCCACCGAAGTGACCAATCCACTCAACACACGAGCCATTTGTGCCTCTGTGCGCTCCCCCACCAGGCTCTCGCCTTCACCGGCCACAGTACCGCGCTCAACCGCGTACGCCACCGTGCCATCTTTAAGGCGCGTTTTCACCGCATGCATTTCGTCCAAATCGCGGCTTAGCGTTGCCTGAGTCACCACAATGCCCTCATCAATCAGAATCTTGGACAGTTGCGACTGCGAAGTGACGATATGCGTGGCCAGCGCCTGCTCAATGGCGCTGAGTCGAGCGGCCCTAGTAGCGGGCCGCTGCAACGACGGAGAGGATTCACTCATGCCAGCAGGCTTTCGTCTCCACGTGCCTTACCGGCCAGCCAAGTCATCAAAGCCTTCTGCGCATGCAGACGGTTCTCTGCCTCATCCCACACCACGGACTGCGGACCATCAATCACCTCAGAGGTGACTTCCTTGCCGCGATACGCAGGCAGGCAGTGCTGGAACAGTGCGTCCGGCTTGGCCAGAGCCATGAGTTCGGCGTTGACCTGGTAGTTCCAGAACGGCTTGGAGCGAATCGCGTATTCGGCTTCCTCACCCATGGAAACCCAAGTATCGGTGAAGATGCAGTCGGCGTCCTTCACTGCTTCCTTGGCGTCGGTAGTTACCAGAATGGAACCGCCATTCTCGGCAGCGATGCGCTCGGCATCAGCCACGATATCCGGGCGAGGCAGGTAGCCTTGCGGGCCGGCAACGCGCACGTTCATACCAGCCACGGCACCACCGAGCAGGTAGGAGTTGGACATGTTGTTGGCGGCATCACCCACGTAGGCAATGGTCTGATTCTTCAGGTTCTCCACACCACCGCGATGCTCAGCAATGGTCTGGAAGTCTGCGAGAATCTGGCAAGGATGGAAGTCGTCGGTCAGCGCGTTGATAACCGGATGGGTGGAGTACTTGGCCATTTCCTCCACACGATCCTGGCCGAAGGTGCGCCATACCACACCGTATGCCATGCGGTCCAGCACGCGAGCAGTGTCAGCGACCGGCTCGCCACGGCCCAGCTGGGAGCCGGACTTGTCGATGACCAGCGGGTAGCCGCCCAGTTCGGCCACGCCGATGGAGAAGCTGGAGCGGGTGCGGGTGGAAGGCTTGTCGAACAGCACGGCAACGGCCTGCGGGCCAGCGAACGGCTGCTTGTAGAAGCGATCATGATGGAACTTGATGGCAAGCTCCAAAACCTGCTTCTGCTCCTCATGGTTGAGATCATCATCGCGCAGCATGTGGCGAAGTTCTGGTGTCATATCGGTCTCCTTTAGTCGTTGGGCAGGTCGGCGGGAACGGTCTTGAGGATGGCAAGAGCTTGGTCGACGTCCTCGGCGGTGACGACCAGCGGCGGGGCGAAGCGCAGTGCATCAGGTGCAACAGCATTGACAATCAGACCGCGTTCAAGGCAGTAGTTCATGACTGCGTGGGAGCATGGGTGCTGAAGTTCAACGGCATCGAGCAGACCGCGTCCGCGAACGGATACATACAGCGGGTTGCCGGTAGCCATGATGCCTTCGCGCAGCTGCTTACCACGCTCTTCGGCATTAGCGATCAGATTATCGTTCTCAATCACTCCCAGTGTGGCCAATCCTGCTGCCGCACCCAATGGATTACCTGCAAACGTGGAGCCATGCGAGCCAGGAGTGAACAGAGATGCAAGCTTGGCACCGAAAGCAATCATGCCACCCATCGGGAAGCCGCCAGCTACACCCTTGGCGAACGTGACCATATCCGGAGTCACGCCACCAGACAAGTCCTCACGCTGGAAAGCGAACCATGCACCGGTACGGCCAATACCGGTTTGCACTTCATCAATGATGAGCAGCGCATGATTGATATCGCACATCTCACGGACGAACTTCACGTAATCGGCGCCCAAAGGCTTCACGCCAGCTTCGCCTTGAATAAGTTCCAGAATCACTGCGGCAACAGGTCCCTTGCCGTAATGTCCCTGACCGGTCTGGGCAAAGGCATCATGCAGCGCGAACTTATCTCCTGGACGTACGAATTCGATGTTTGGTACCAGCGGCTCGTACTGCTTGCGGATGCCCGGCTTCCATGTAGCAGACAACGCGCCCATCGTACGGCCATGGAAGCCATGTGTCATCGCAATAATGCGAGCGGGCTTGCCACCGACGGAAGGCAATGCGCCCGGAAGTGTGCGGCCATACAGCTTGGCCAACTTCAGCGCAGCCTCATTGCCTTCGGCACCGGAATTGCCGAAGTACACTTTGGAGCCTTCTGGAGCGCCAGCCAGCTTAACCAGCTTGGCAGCGAGCTCAATCTGTGGCTCGGAGGCAAAGTAGTTGCTGATATGCGCGGCCTTCGCAGCCTGCTGGGAAACCGCCTCAACCCACTTGGGATGCGCATAGCCAAGTGAATTCACTGCGATGCCAGCCAGGAAGTCGAGGTACTCATTGCCGTCAACATCCCAGACATGAGTGCCTTGACCATGGTCCATCACACGAAGCGGCGTACCGAATACGTTCATGTGAACCTGGGAGTACTCCCCCAGCCACTTGCTATCTTCAGCACCCAGTGTTTCCTTATGCTCAGTAGACATAGGAGCTCCTCATTTCCAGTCCGTCCTCAGGAACGACCATAGTGCCGATACCTGCGGAAGTGAATATCTCGTTCAGGATGGAGTGTGGTTTACGACCGTCAATAATGTGTGCTTGCGGTACGCCACCGTCAATGGCGCGCACGCAGGCTTCCATCTTCGGACGCATGCCGGATTCAAGATCAGGTAGCATATCGCGCAGGTTTTCCACGCCAATGCGGCCAATCAACGAATTCTTATCCGGCCAATCGGCATACAGACCGTCAACATCGGTCAGAATCACCAGCTTGTGAGCTCCAACCGCGGACGCAAGTGCTGCGGCTGCAGAATCAGCATTGACGTTCAGTACTTCAGTGGCATCTTCCTCATTTGGAGCCACAGAAGAGACCACAGGAATACGACCGGCCGAAACCAGATCTTCCACGGCGGAAGCATCCACGGATACCACGTCTCCCACAAGACCGATATCCGTAGGAGTGCCGTCGATGACCGGCTTGCGCTGGGTGGCGGAGAACAGGCCGCCATCCTCACCGGACAGGCCAACGGCCAACGGTCCATGAGCGTTGATCAAACCCACGAGTTCACGTGACACCTTGCCGGTCAGCACCATACGCACCACATCCATGGCTTCAGGCGTGGTGACACGCAAACCGCCCTTAAATTCTGACTTGATGCCCAAGGCCTTCAGCATGTGGGAAATCTGCGGACCGCCACCATGCACCACGATGGGATGAATGCCCACCTGACGCAGGAAGACCATATCTTCAGCAAAACACTGCTTCAAATGCTCGTCCACCATGGCATTGCCGCCGTATTTGACCACAATGCGCTGGCCGGCGAACTCTTCCAGCCACGGCAATGCCTCGATAAGCACTTCCGCCTTCTGATCGGCGCGCAAATCGGTATGCACGTCGAAATGGAATCCAGGTCCCTTTAATTCCGTAGCCATAAAACTATTGTTTCCCCTCACATATGTGAATAGGTAAGAAGTTGATGAAGATGTTCGTTGTCAGACCGTAGGCTTGGCCGAACGGCCTTGAGTGTGTCGGACAACGAACATCTTCATCAACTGTGAATACCCGATATTGTCAGCTTTCGTAGTCGGCGTTGATGTGTACGTATTCGTGGGTGAGGTCATCAGTCCAGACGGTGGCTTCAGCGTGTGAACCGGTGTTCAGATCGATGTCGATGTGCACTTCGCGCGGGGTCATGTCGACTTCGCTACGGTCACGACCGGCTCCGCCGTTTTCGCAAATGCGCACACCGTTGACATCCACGGTCACCTTGTTGGAGTCGTATGGCGCAACCTCTTCGGGCACAGTGCCCAAGGAGCTGACGATACGGCCCCAGTTCGGATCGTTGCCGGAGATGGCGCACTTCAGCAGATTCGAGGCGGCCACCGCGCGGCCGCAAGCAAGTGCCGCTTCCTCGCTGGTGGCTCCGGTCACGCTGATGCGGATATCGTGGGAGGCACCTTCACCGTCACCGATGATTTGGCGGGACAAGCTGGCGCAGGCTTCGCACACGAGCTTGTTGAACTCGTCCTTATCTGGCTCGATGCCGGAAGCACCGGAAGCAAGCAGCAGCACCGTATCGTTGGTGGACATGCAGCCGTCCACATCGATGCGGTTGAAGGAGTGCTCGGCTGCAACGGTCAGCGCCGCCTGCAACTGGCCAGCAGACACCACGGCATCCGTGGTGATGACGCACAGCATGGTGGCCAGCTGCGGGGCGATCATGCCAGAGCCCTTGACCATGCCGCCAATCTTCCAACCGTTGGAACCAGTTAATTCAACCGTCTTCGGCTTGGTATCAGTGGTCATAATGGCGTGCGATGCATCCGAACCGGCCTCAAGAGTATCGGCAAGCTGCTCATATGCCTTGGCAGCACCGTCCAGTACATGGTCAAGCGGCAACAGTTCGCCAATAAGACCGGTGGAACACACCGCAATATCACTGGGGTTAGTGCCAACGAGTGCCGCAACCTTCTCTGCAGTGGCTTTGGATTGGGCGTAGCCTTCCTCACCGGTGCAGGCGTTGGCTCCACCGGAGTTCAGAATCACAGCCTTGATATGGCCGTCTGCCACCATCTTGCGGCTCCACTGCACTGGTGCAGCGCAGAATCGATTCGACGTGAATACGCCTGCCGCAGCATCCAGCGGGCCGTTGTTAACGACCAACGCCAGATCTTTTTTGCCTTCTACTGCAGAAATGCCGGCTTCTACGCCTGCTGCGGTAAAGCCTTGTGCAAAGGTAACGCTCACGGTGCTACTCCAATCTTGGTCAGGCCCGCATCTTCAGGCAGGCCCAAAGCGACGTTCAATGACTGCACTGCTTGGCCGGCGGTGCCACGGTTCAGATTATCGATGGCTGCAAAAGCGTAGATGCGAGAGGACTTGCGATCAACTACCACTTGCAGATGAGCGGCGTTCGAGCCAATCACATTGCCGGTTGCCGGCAGCATGCCTTCGGGCAGCAATACCATGAAGTCCTGGTCTTCGTAGGCCTTGGCCCACACTGCACGAATCTCCTCATCGCTTAAATCTAGTGCTTTCTCGCTCATACGAGCAGAAACAGTGGCTAGAATACCGCGAGACATGGGAGCCAGAATCGGCGTGAAACCAAGCGTGAAATCGCTGGCGGCCGCAGCATTCTTGCCTGCAGCATGCGCGAAGTTTTGCAGAATCTCAGGAATATGGCGATGTGTGCCGCCTACGGAATACGGCAATGCGGATTGCAGTGCTTCAGAGGCGAGCAGATTCGTGCGCTTCAGATTCTTGCCTGCCCCGGAATATCCCACAACCAAATCAGCCACGATATCCTTAGGCTCGATCAGGCCTTCGGCGATACCCGGCTGCAGGGCCAATGTGGTTGCAGTGACGTTGCAACCCGGGCCAGCGATGCGCTTGGTGCCTGGCAATGCTTCGCGCTGACGGGCATATGAGCCATCAGTATTCTTGCCGGTGATGAGTTCCGGCATGCCGTAAGTCCAGTGTTCGTAGAAGTCACCGCCGTAGAACTCATCCCATGCGCCGCGTTCTTCAAGACGATGGTCGGCACCCAGATCCACGACCACTGCATTCAGGTCAAGCTGAGAGGCCAGCTTACCGGACGCACCATGCGGCAACGCAAGGATAATAACGTCATGGCCATTAAGCACTTCTGGCGTGGTGTCTTCAACCGTCAGCCCGGCCAATTGCGGAATGTGCGGCATGTGCTTGGCCATGGAATCCCCCACCGAGGAATGGCCAGCCACACAGGTGACTTCAAAGTCGGGGTGCGCGGCGAGAATGCGCAGCGCTTCACCTCCGGCGTATCCCGTGGCACCGGCCACAGCCACTGAATATTTCGGCATACTCATCTCTTTTCAAAACTGATGTAACCGAAATGAGTATACATGATTATGCAAACTTATGCATAGTTATGCATGGTGTGTTGGGATGAGAAGTCCTTAATTGACTTCGCCGGCACTCCCTTTTTCAGAGAGCACCGGCGAAGCAGCAAAGAATTGAGCTTATGCAGAAATGGAATCGCTCGACGGGGAACCAGCACCGCCAGTCAGCTGCTGAAGCGCTTCCTGGTACAGGCTCATAGCGTCATAACCGTTCAAAGCCATCCAAATCACAGCCAACGTGTACAGCACATTCAATATTACGGCGGCTACGGCAAGCCCGAATCCCTTCATATGGAAGGTGCGTGTACGCCACATAGCCACAATGCCCATAAGCGCTGACAGCACAGGCACCGGGAAGAACAATGCCAGTACAAACGCGATAATCGCGTATGAATCCCAGTGACCATACAGTGGGTTCTGGGACGGGTCGTTCAGATCGATGCCGTTGTAGTAATGCGGCTGGTAAGGCTTGCCGTTGGCTTGAGGCTGATTGTTCTGCCCTGCTTGGCCGTACGGCTGACCTTGTGCACCCGGATATCCGCCCGGGTAATATCCCGGTGCGTTTTGCGGCTGCGCAGTGCCAGTCGTTTGCTGTGATGCTGCGGACTGTTCAGCATCAGGTTCAGGAGCACCATAAAGATATGGATTGTAGTTGGGACCATACTGGCCAGCCATTGCACCGTATTCAGGCTGCTTGTACTGCCCGTATTGCGGTTGCTGTTGTTCTGGCTGGCTCATAGTGCTCCTTGTACTAATGATTGATGGCTCCCCTCAGTCAGCTTTGCTGACAGCTCCCCTCAAAGAGGGGAGCCGAGGGATAGGTTAGGCGCGCAGTTGTGCGCCGATCTTTTCTGCTGCGGTCACGATGGACTGGCGAATGGCGTCGCTATCCTCTGCGGAGAGCGTCTTGCTCGGGGAGCGGAAGACCACAGCGTATGCCAGGGACTTCTTGCCTTCGCCGACCTGCTCGCCAGTGAATACATCGAACAGTTCGATGGATTCGAGGTTGGCGCCTGCGGCCTCGCGAATCACAGCTTCCAGCTGACCGGCGCTGACCGTCTCGTCAACGGTGAAGGCCAAATCCTGCTTGACCGGCGGGAAGGTGGAAATCGGCTTGGCTTGAACCGGCTTGCCCGTCAGCGTGGCGAACAGGTCAGTCAGGTTCAGTTCAAAGGCTGCAGAATGCTCCGGGAAGCCCAGTGCTTCGTTGACGCGCGGGTGCAGTTCGCCAACCCAGCCGGCGAACACATCGCCGACCATCACGCGGGCAGCGCGACCCGGGTGCCACTGTGCCGGCACATCGTCGGCAGCAGGCTGATCAAGGGTGATGTTCGCACCGATACGACCGGCAATGCGGCGCACGGCTTCCACAGCATCAGACCAATCAACCGGACGCTTGCCACCAAGCCAGCCGGCATCTTCAGCAAGACCGGTCAGGATACCTGCCACATGATCGGGCTGGTCCGGCAGACCTGCGTCAAGTGCGGCAAGCTGCTCATCGGTCGGGCGAACGCCGCCAGGCAGTGCCGGGATAGCCGGAGCTTCAGGATCCCACAGGTATACGTGACCCAGCTCATAGAGAGAGACGTTTTCGATACCGCGGCGGATGTTGCGCTGCACAGTGGTGGCCAAGGTCGGCAGAATCTCACGACGCAGGTACGGGCGATCGCCATACAGCGGGTTGGCGATTTCCACGCTCACCTTCTTGGTGCTTTCCGGATCGTAACCGAAGGCCTTGTAATCCTCGTCGCCTACGAACGGGTAGCTCAATGCTTCCACCATGCCGTACTCGGCCAGTTCGTCGGCCACACGACGACGACGCAGCTGGTTCGGAGTCAGGCCAACAAGACCCTCCACCGGAGCCGGAGGCACGGTGATCGGAATCTGATCGTAGCCGACCAGTCGGGCGATTTCCTCGACCAGATCGCAAGGAGCGCCGAGATCTGGACGCCAGGTCGGCGGAGTCACGGAGAATTCGCCGTTGCCGCCACCAGCAACCGTGCAGCCGATGTCGGTGAGAATATCGGAAATACGGTTGATGTCTACGTTGAGGCCGGCTACGCGAGCCACCTCGGAAGCCTTGAAGTGAATAACCTTACGACGTGGCGTGTTGTTCACGTCGTTCGGGAATTCGCTGGGCTCACCATTGCCGTACTTGGCCAGCAGTTCGGCGGCCATCTGGGCGGCAGCCGGCTGCAGAGCGGTATCCACACCGCGCTCGAAGCGGCGGGAAGCCTCGGACGGAATCTTGTGGCGACGCGCGGATCGGGCGATAGTCACCTGATCGAAGTGAGCAGCCTCAAGCAGAATGTTCTTGGTATCAGCAGTCACTTCGCCGTAGAGGCCACCCATCACACCGGCAAGACCGAGGATGCGGGAGCCGCGCTCACCATTCGGGGAATCGGTGATCAGCAGGTCTTCGACGCTCAGATCATGTTCCTTGCCGTCCAGCGTGGTGAGCTTTTCACCCTCGTTGGCACGACGGACCACAATCGGGCCTTCAAGCTTGTCGAGATCGTAGGCGTGCATCGGCTGACCAAGATCCAGCATCACGTAGTTGGTCACGTCCACAGCCAGAGACAGGGAGCGCATGCCTGCACGAGTCAGGCGGCGACGCATCCAGTTCGGGGTCTTGGCGGTGGGGTCGAAGTTCTTCACAATGCGAGCGTAGTAACGGTCGCAACCGGGAACACCGTGAATCGGGTTCTTATCATCGATTTCAATATCGATGTCCACCTTGGTACCAGGCTGGTAGTCAGCCGGTTCCGGAGCCTTATCGTTCAGTGCGATGGCCGGGTCGGTGTACGGAGCACCGGTGGAGTGATGGTATTCGCGAGCCACGCCACGGTAGGACAGTGTGTAGCCGCGATCCGGGGTGATATTGATTTCGAGCAGCGGCTGGTCGAGGTGCAGCAGGTGCATGGCATCCTGACCGGGCTTCAATGCTTCGTACTCAGCCTCGGTGAAGCCGTATTCACGCAGCAGAATGATGCCGTTGTGGTTATCGCCCAGACCCAGCTCACGCTCGGAAGCGCACATGCCGTTGGAAATATGGCCGTAGGTCTTGCGCGGTTCGATCTTGAAATCACCCGGCAGCACAGCACCCGGCAGAGTCACGACGACTTTTTCGCCGGCCTTCATGTTCGGAGCGCCGCAAATGATGCCACGCGGCACCTTGTTACCGTTCTCGTCGGTTTCATTCCACTCATCACCGCAGTCCACATGGCACCAGTTGATGATCTTGCCGTTCTTCTGCGGTTCCGGGGTTGCGTCCACCACGTAACCGACCACAATCGGGCCAGTCACCTGGGAGGAGTGAATCTCCTCTTCCTCAAGGCCCACCTTGACAAGGTCCTTGGCGAGCTGCTCGTATGTCAGGCCTTCAGGAACCTCAACATGGTCCTTGAGCCAATCGATATCGATCATAGGCATGGCTTAAATCACTCCCCCATCACAAACTGTTCGGCGAAACGCACGTCACCTTCAACCAGGTCGTGCATATCGTTGATATCGCTACGCAGCAGCAGCGTACGTTCCATACCCACGCCGAAAGCGAAACCGGTGTACACGTCCGGGTCAATGCCAGCGGAGCGCAGCACATTCGGGTTCACCATGCCGCAGCCGCCCCATTCGAGCCAGCCCGGGCCGCCCTTCTTATCAGGGAACCACAGGTCGAGCTCAGCACTCGGCTCAGTGAACGGGAAGTAGCTCGGGCGCAGACGGGTCTTGGCCTCCGGGCCGAACATGGCCACAGCGAGCTTATCGAGCACACCCTTCAAATCGGCCATAGTCAGGTGCTTATCCACGGCGAGGGCTTCGCACTGGTGGAAGACCGGAGTATGGGTAGCATCCAGCTCATCGGTACGGAACACACGGCCCGGGCTGGCGATATACAGCGGCACACCACGGGTGAGCAGTGCACGAACCTGATCGGACGAGGTCTGTGTGCGCACCACCATGTTGGAGCCCACGAAACCGGCGGCATCCTTGGCCTGATTGCCCTTAACGTAGAAGGTATCCTGCATCTGGCGAGCCGGATGGTCAGGGCCGAAGTTCAAGGAGTCGAAGTTGTACCATTCCGCTTCGATTTCCGGACCGGAAGAAATCTGCCAACCCATGGAGATGAAGAAGTCCTCCACATCTTCCATCAGCTTGGCCAGCGGGTGACGAGCACCCAACGGCTTGCGATTCACCGGCAGAGTCATATCCACGGTTTCAGCTGCAAGCGCGGCCTTCTCGGCGGCTTCCTTGAGTTCAGTCTCCTTAGGACCGTAAGCGCGGCCAAAGTCGGCGCGCAACTTGCTCATCAGCTTGCCGGCGTCCTTCTTCTTATCTACCGGGAGTGAACCGATGGCCTTGCTGGCACGAGTCATCGCAGAATCAGCTCCTGCGTACTGTGTCTTGATGGCCTTCAGCTCCTCCAGATTGGAGGCGTTCTGGATTTTCTCGATGCCTTCGGCAACAGCAGCGGTTACCTGGTCGGCGTCGAACACCATTTGTTCTGCCACGAGAACCCTTTCGTTCGATGATTCCTCAACGCGGTTTTCTAATGTTTGCAGCGTATTTTCCAAGGTCACATTGTTTCAATATGACCCGACATAGCCAAGCTCATCAACATAACTGCAGCCGAGGTGCCAAGGTTCAATGATTCAGCTTTGCCATAAAGCGGGATGGATACGATTCGCTCGCAACGTTCGAGTATTTCCGGCTCTAAACCGCGCGCTTCATTGCCGAACAGCACGGCTTTGCTGCCGGCTACTGCAGCGGCATCAGCCAAAACCTGCGGCAGACTTTCCGGCTTGCGCTGTTCAGTACCATATACATCTGCCGCCCAAACGTCCATATTGTGGTCGCTTGCCCAGCTGAAGAATTCATCGGTTCCCATCGTGAGCACAGGAATATGGAATAGGGAGCCGACTGTGGAACGGATGACCTTGGGATTCAAGGTGTCCACACAGTCGTCCACGAAGATGACGGCATCGCAGCCGGCGGCGTCAGCAGCACGAATCACTGTGCCTGCATTGCCTGGGTCTCGCACCTGCCAGAACGCGGCAATCTGCGGATTATTGCCCAGCTCAAGATCTTCGGGCTTCACGCTCATACCGCGCACGTTGCCCACGGCAAGAATGCCCTGCGCATCCTTGCTGATATGGCGGATGACTTCGCCGGTGCAACGGTGAACGTAAATTGTGGCGTCCTGCGATTTGTCCACGATTTTTTCCAGCGTGGACGAGATGATGCGCGGATGTTCCAACGCTTGGGAGACCTCTACATATAAGTCCTGCACCACGTCCGGTCGCCACATGACAGCTTCGCGCACCGCCTGCGGACCTTCAATAAGAAAACGACCGGAGCGTTCGCGGCCTTTGGCGCGCGCAAGATCGGCGATGCGGCGCACGCGATCAGACTTGGGATTATCAAGAATCTGGGCATTAATCGGCATAGGCTTTAGCCTACCGCAAGACGTACATGGCGATTGTTATCACACGTTTTCTGAGATGCTTTAAGCCCCCTGAAAAGCGAAGTGCCAATTTCCAGTGGCGAGGGCTATGGCGAGGGCGGTGAAAGGGATGGCCAAGCAGATGGCGTAGAAAACCCAGTCAATGGCATGGAGGCTGGAGACTCGAGCCTGGGAGCGTGGGGCTTCGGAACCGAACCCGCGGGCTTCCATAGCGGTGGCAAGTTTCGTGGCACGGCGAATGGAAAGCACCAGCAAACCGAATGCCTGCGAGAGTGCACGCATAATGGCGTTGCCATCGCCTAGACCGCGGGAACGCTGAGAAAGGCCAAGCGCACGCCAATCGTCCTGCAACAGCGTGAACATACGTAATCCAGCCAGACCGCCGTACACGAATCGCGGTGAGAAATGCAGAATTTCCACCAAACCGTCAGCCAAATCAGTGGGGTCAAGACCAAGCGCCAGAATCACGCCGGGCACTGCAATAGCCGCAACACGAATCGCCGTGGCAAGAGCCAGCGGGAAGGACCCCTCGGAAATCACAATCCAGCCAACAGACCAGAGGATCTCACCGGAAACTCGCGCATACAGAAAGACGGAAATAAAACTGCCCAAAGCAGCGATCCATACCGGCCAAGTCTTGCGGCAAACGGTCCATGGAGCCACGCCACCAATCCACAGCAGCACAAATTCAATACCCAGCGCGGTAGATGCGGACACCAAATCCAAGCTGAAGAACATCGGAATGCACAGCAACAGCGCGCCAATAATACGGCTCACCGGATTAATCCGCGCCACAAACCACGATGGAGAAGCCGGTTTGACCGGTTCTACACGGGTGTCCTGCGGACTAACCGTGACGATATCCGAAACAGTATCGATTTGCTGAATTGAAGCGTCAGAATGGCTGCCGCGCTCACCTTGAACAGTAATCTGTAATGGTTCGCTCATGCTCGGCTCCCCTCTTGGAACATCACGCGACGCGCGCCCAAAGCGTTCACCAATGCCTCATCATGCGTCACCATAATCACGCATGAACCCTGATCTCGAATAGCGGCGATAAGTTTGACCATTTCAGTCCATGTGGTGAAGTCCTGGCCAAACGTCGGCTCATCCATAACCAATACCTGAGGAGCTGCGGCAAGCATGGAAGCCACCGACAGACGGCGCTTCTCGCCGCCAGACAACGTGTACGGATTAGCCTGCGCAAATCGAGTCAGATTCATGCGTTCCAGCATGGAATCAGCAATTGCGTAGGCCTCCTCCTGGCTTTTGCCCATTGATTTCGGGCCTACGGCCACTTCATCGCGTACAAAATTCGCAGCAAACTGATGCTCTGGCTCCTGGAAAACCATGCCGATACGGCCCAAAAGCTCACGGCTTTTCCAGTGAATTGGCTCGCGGCGGTCTGCACGCGGCGCAAGTTTTTCAGCAATCAGCACTTGGCCATCAACGGGGGGCAATAATCCCGCCAAAGTCAATGCAAACGTTGACTTACCCGCACCATTCGGCCCCATCAATGCGGTGACTTCACCGGGGTAAAAATCAAGATTGATACCACTGCCCAGCGCACTGCCGCGGCCAAAGCTCAAGTTCCGGCAACTCAACACCGGCGTATCGGAATCCACATCAGCAGATTGCGCGGATACATTATTGACATTCACGGCATTGGCAGCCTTAGAGCCCGGCCGATAATCAGGAATCGCACGTCCTGGCACCCAAGCGCCACCGGAAGCCAGCACATCCCCCATTGCCGCAAAAACTTCTTCTGGCTTACCGTCAGCAATCACTGCGCCCGCAGGAGAGCCTGGTTCGGGGCGGCCAAGTACGATTACGCGGTCAACCAAATCCAGCCATACATCAATATGATGCTCGACCACAACCATGGTTTGACCGGTTGCTTCCACTACTTTTTTGACCGCATCGTGGACTTCGATTACGCCCTCTGGGTCAAGATTTGCGGTCGGTTCATCCAGTAGCAGCAGACCCGGCTTCATGGCCAGTACGCCGGCCAATGCGAGACGCTGACGCTGGCCGCCAGACAAATGGCGAGTGGAGCGATTCAGATCAAGATCTCCCAGACCTACTAAGCCTAGGGATTCACGTACACGCTGCCAGATTTCCTCGCGCGGCACGTCAAGGTTTTCACAACCGAATGCGGCGTCATCGCCCAATCGTTCAAGAATAATCTGCGAGTCCGGGTCTTGGAGCACCAAGCCCACACGGCCTCGCGCTTCGCGGGCGTCCACGCCGTCGATGGTGAGCGAACCTTCCTGTTCGCCTTCCTCATCGCCGCCGAGCACGCCTGCGAGTCCAGCCATCATCGTGCTTTTTCCAGCGCCCGAAGCGCCAAGCAATAGAACACGTTCACCTGGCTGGATAGTGAAATCAACGGCACGCAACGCGAAATCCTTACGCGTTGCGTGCCTCCAGCCCCAGCCGTTGGCTTCAACGGCGGCCGGTTGTACCTGCATCAGACGCGAGCCTGAGCGCGGCCGGACTCGAAGCGGTCAAGCACGCCGGTGGCGGCAATCGCACGGGAGAGGAACCAGACCACAATGCCAGCAATCACGATGCCGGAGATGATGGAGCCCACCAGGTACCAGGTGACGCGCAGACCGTTCCAGCCCGGGTTGGTAGCCCAGTAGTAAGCCCAGCAGCCCACGCCAGCCAGAGCACCGGACAGCAGGGTGGTGCCGATGTTCCACTTCTTGTAAGCGAATACAGCGAAGGCGATTTCAGCGCCAAGGCCCTGAATGATGCCGACGATCAGGGAGCCACCGACGCCCCACTGGTTGCCCAGGGTCAGCTCAAGGAAGGCAGCGAGGGTTTCAGCGAACAGAGCAGCACCCGGCTTACGCACGATGATGGCAGCCAGCGGGCCAGCGAACAGCCAGAAGCCGTTCAGCAGACCTTCGAAGCCCGGGGTAACGCCTTCGAACAGGGTCAGCGGGACAGCGCAGACGATGTCCCAACCCCAGAAAATAACGCCGGATGCGACGGCGATAATAGCGGCGACGACAATATCGACAACGCGCCACTTGTAGTTGGCCTTAGCCACAGCCTGAGTCATGATTGTGCCTTTTCTTCTCTTCTCATGCGGCTTGGGATGTAAAACACCAAGTCACATTGGGTTCAGGCACGGGTATGTAAGAGCGACAATTCCGTGACGAACGGCATTACCCGGTCACGTTCCATCGGTCGAGACTTATGCGTCTCCTCTCAGCCGCCCAACCGGCAGCTCCCGTGTCAACTCCCCGACTATAAAACAAACCACGGTCAAAGGCAATAGAAGCGTCTGAAGATTGAGGGTTGTTTGCTTATTTTGCGGACTCCCCTCAGTCCTCTTTGCGGACAGCTCCCCTCAGAGAGGGGAGCCGGAAAGGGCCTACTTGCCGAGCTTGGCGAGCAGGAGGGCCTCGGTGATCACATTGTTCTTGAGGCCATAGAGTGAAATGGACTCGTTGGGGCTGTGGGCATTGGCCTTCGGATCTTCAGGGCCGGTGACCAGCACCTGAGCGGCAGGGAACAGTCGCTGCAATTCAGGAATGAACGGAATGGAACCGCCCTGACCCTGGTTGATCGGCTTGACGCCGAAGGCTTCTTCCATAGCTTCCAGTGCATCCTTGGTGGCCACGGCATTCGGATCCATAGCCCAGCCCATGCCGTTATCCAGCTTGGTGACCTCAACCTCGGCGCCAAACGGCGGATTGGCCACCAAGAATGCAGCCAAGGCATCCTGAGCCTCCTCCGGACGCTGGTTCGGCGCGGTACGCAGTGACAAACGGAAACGGGTCTCTGGGGAAATCACATTGAACGAGCCTTCCACCGGCTGCGCATCGAAGCCAATCACCGTCAGGCTCGGCTTGGTCCACAAGCGAGAAGCCAACGAATCCGAGCCGGCGAGCACATAAGAATCCACCACACCGGCATCAGCGCGCACGCCAGCTTCATCAACATCCTGCTGCAGACCACCAATCGGCTGTTCAGCGGCAATACCTGGCACAGCCAAGTCGCCGTTGTCGTCATACAGCGAGGAAATCAGCATGGCAGCCAGCGTATTGGAATCCAGAATCGGGCCACCATACTGGCCGGAATGCACCGGATGCTTCAAGCCGCGCACAGTCACGTCCACGCAAGTGTTGCCGCGCAGTGAGGTGGTCAGCGACGGAATCTCAGCGGACCAGTTGCCGGAATCGGCCACGATAATCACATCGGAATCAAACTCATCCTTGTGCGCGCTGATGAACGGAATGAAGCTCGGAGAACCCATCTCCTCCTCGCCTTCGATGAACACCTTGATATTCACCGGCAGATCATCGCCCAGAGCCTTCAGCGCACCGGAGTGAATGGCAATGCCGCCGCCATCATCAGCAGAACCACGGCCATACAGTCGCCCATCAATCTCAGTACCGACGAACGGCTCAGTATTCCATTCAGCAGGATCCGGCACCGGCTGCACATCGTGGTGAGCATACAGCAGCACTGTGGGAGCCTCCGGGTTCACGATGCGGGAACCGATAACTTCCCAAGCACCCGAAGTACCGTCTTCATTCGTGGCCTGCACTACCTTGGCATCAATACCGACCAGCTTCAGCTCATCGGCCACAAACTCAGCCGAACGCTTCATATGTTCTGCAGTAATGCCCTTGGCGGAAACAGACTGCAACGCAATTTTTCGATTTAGTAGGTCAACAATGCGATTCCAATCGGATTCGACGCGCGCACGCACCTGGTCCACACTCAGTTCTGCCATGTGTTCTCCTTATATATAAAGGGCGTCATTGCAATGGTTACGCCTACACAACATGTGTCTGAACGTCACCGTAACCTCAAAGCATGACATGGAACCCGTTCAAAAAAGAAGAGGCCCAAGCTCCGGTGGAGCCGGCCGAAGAGAAGAAAACCGATCCGTCCGCCAGTAAGGGCCGCCCGACCCCGAAGATGAAGAAGGCTCAGGCCGCTGGCATCCGCCCGCTGGTTCCCGCCGACCGTAAGGCGAGCGCCAAGGCTGCCAAGGCTCGTATGCGTGAGCGTGAGAACGCCGAGTATGAGGCCATGCAGAAGGGCGATTTGAACCATATGCCGAAGTCCGAGCGACTGCCGTGGCGTATTTACATCCGCGATTACGTGGACGCCCGCTTCAACTTGGGTGAATGGTTCATTCCGGTCGCTTTTGCCATTCTGATCGTGTCCATGATCGTTACTTCCACCGTGCAGAGCGCTTGGGCATCGCTGATCATGATGATTTTCATGTACGGCTATCTGGTTGCCGTCATCATCGATGTTTGGCTGATGTGGCGCAAGCTCAAGGCTAAGCTCATCGCCAAGTATGGCGAGGCATCCGTTGCCAAGGGCTCCCGCTCCTTCTCCTACGCTTGGAGCCGCTCCATTCAGATGCGTCGCTGGCGTCTGCCCAAGCCGCGTTACGACAAGCGTGGTCACTGGCCTGAGGACTAGTGTTCGCACGGCAGTCAATTAGTATGACTCTGCATGTCTTGGCATGACTGCCGATTCCTGCTGTTTTTATGATTATGGCTCCCTATGATGGGAGCCATAATTGTTATCAGGGAGGATTCATGAGCGAACAGTTCGATGTGGTGATTATTGGCGCTGGCCCGGGAGGGTATTCCACGGCCTTGCGCGCTGCAGAACTTGGATTATCAGTAGCGCTTATTGAACGAGACGCCACGGTTGGCGGCACTTGTCTGAATCGTGGATGTATTCCTTCCAAAGCGTTGATCACCGCCACGCACACTATTGATACTGTGCATCGTGCGGCAGAGCTTGGCGTCAACGCTTCGGTTGATGGCATTGATTTCGGCACTTTGCGCGATTACAAGCTCCGCATTGTGGACACGATGGTACGAGGGCTTTCCGGGTTGCTTGCGCATCGTGGGATTACGGTGTACCGAGCTTTTGCCACGTTTAACGCAGACCAAGTGGATGATAACGACCATCACCTGGTCCATTTGGCTCCCGCTTCTGGCCAGTCCGAGATTGTTCTGTATCACAAGGCCGATGTGCCTGAGCCAGCCGGTACAAGCGTGGATCTCACTGCTTCTAATGTGGTGATTGCCACTGGAGCCAAGCCCCGTCCATTGCCTAATAATCCGTTCGCCGGCGCTCTTATTGATTCCACGCAGGCACTGGAATTAAACGAGTTCCCGTCTTCCGCCGTGATTATTGGAGCCGGCGCTGTGGCCTTGGAATTCGCCTCAATGTGGAATGCGGCCGGCTGCAATGTAACACTGTTGATTCGCAAGGATCGAGTACTTTCCAGTTGGGATCGACGTGCTTCCATGACGCTGACCCGCGAGCTCAAGCGCCACGGCGTTACCATCATTCCTCATACCGGCGTGACACATGTGGATGTGGGCGCGAATCTTGGCGCAACTGTGCATTACACGCGCGACGGCGTGGACGGCGAGCAAAGCGTGTGGGGCGAAATCGCCTTGGCCGCCATTGGCCGTGACCCGATCACCGACCCGGCGTGGGGAGTTTCCATCGATAACAGTGGTCATGTCACCACCGACGCCTTCGGACGTGCCAGCAAGCCGGGAATCTGGGCCGTGGGAGATGTGACGCAAGGTCATGCATTGGCACATCGCGCATTCGAACAAGGCCTGGTTATTGCCGAAACCATTGCCGGGCAAACGGTGAAGCCGGTAGATGAGACCACCGTGCCGCAAGTCGTATTCTCCTCCCCCGAAGCCGCATGCGTGGGCCTTACCATCGACCAAGCGCAGGCGCGAGAGGATTTGGTCGAGGTTCAGGAAACCGTGTACCCGATGATGGCCAATGCGCGCATGCTGATGCGCGGTACCGCAGGCTCACTAACCGTCGTTTCCGGCTGCTTTGCCGCAGATCCGGATACACCACGTGTGCTCGGCGTGCACATGGTCTCCCCGCTGGCCTCGGATATTATCGCGGAAGCGGAACAGCTTGTAGGCAATCATGTGCCGCTCTGCGATGCGGCTCGCTTGATTCATCCTCACCCCACATTCAGCGAAACATTGGGCGAGGCTCTGCTGAAGGCAGACGGCAGACCGTTACACACGCGCTAAGCGCGGACCAGCACACCTGATACAGTTATTTGCCAGTGTGTTCATTGCAATAACATGCAGTAAAGGAAAGAGTGATGGCGGACAAGGAAGCAAAGCCCAAGAAGCAAAGCACAATCAAGCAGGTTATCCAGATCTACAAGTACACGGCCAAGGAAGATAAGGCCCTGCCGTGGCTTGAAGCTGGCTCCTTCCTGCTGCCGGTTGTCGTTATGGTCATTATTGGCCTGATTTTCAAGTGGTCTTGGCTCACTTGGATTTTCCTGATGATCACGGCTGTGATGCTGGGCCTGCTCCTCGCCACGATGATGCTGACCCGTCGTGCTGACGCTGTGGGATACAAGCAGATCGACGGCAAGCCGGGTGCTGCCATTGGCGTGCTGAGCAATATGAGCAAGGCTGGCTTCGATTTCCCGCAGGAACCGGTGTGGATCGACCCGAAGACCAAGGATGCCATTTGGCGCGGTACTTCGATGAACGGCATTTACCTGATTGGTGAAGGCGATTACGGTCGCATCATGAAGGCTATGGACCGTCAGGAACGTGAGATCAAGGGCGTTACCGCTGGCTCCTCCATTCCGGTCTACCGTATTTCCGTGGGCCACGGCCCCAAGCAGGTTCCGCTGGAGAAGCTGCGCACCACGGTGACTCGTTCCAAGAGCTATGAGCCGACCAACCATAAGAATGCGCTGATCGCCAAGATTCACCCACGCCGCCGCTTCCTGCTGACCAAGGCTGAAATGGCTACGCTGAACGATCGTTTGCGTACGCTGCAGGCCAAGAAGGGTTACAACGTGCCGAAGGGCATCGACCCCTACCATCCGCAGAAGGTTTCTCGTCGCGCTATGCGCGGCCGCTGATAACAAGCGCTGCTGATACGAATACTGGACCCGCCTCTCCTCTATTGGATTGGCGGGTTTTCTTATATCGCTTTATATCACTGCAGCTATGCTGCACCTGCCGCTCTTCCTCTGCCGTTTCATGCCATCAGTCATTCATTGTCCACGTTGCGGACGGACTGAAGCTGCCTACATTTTCTAGCTGAAATATCAATTCCTTGAAATTCCGCGGTTTGTGCATTTTCATCAACCATCATGAAACATTCTCGTAACCCAAGTTTCGAGCTGGCGAAACGCGCGATTTTACGATGGGTACTGTTAAATTTCACACGAAAGGAGCGGTCCCGTGACCGAACTCAAGTCCAAGGAAGACGCCGAGGCCCTTATCAATAAGGAAGGCATCGAGTATGTCTCCGTTCGTTTCACCGATCTTATCGGCGTTCAGCAGCACTTCACCGTGCCGGCTAGCGAGTTCCTGAAGGACGCCTTCACCGACGGCATGCCGTTCGATGGTTCCTCCGTCCAGGGCTTCCAGGCCATCAACGAGTCTGACATGAAGCTGGTGCCGGATGTTGCCACCGCATTCGTCGACCCGTTCCGTAAGCACAAGACCCTCGACGTGGCCTTCTCCATCGTCGACCCGCTGACCGACGAGCCGTACTCCCGCGATCCTCGTCAGGTTGCTGGCAAGGCTGAGGCTTACCTGAAGTCCACCGGCATCGCTGACACCGCATCCTTCGCTCCTGAAGCTGAGTTCTTCATCTTCGACAAGGTCCGCTTCGAGAACGGCATGAACCGTTCCTTCTACGAGGTCGACTCCATCGAAGCTCCGTGGAACTCCGGCGTTGACGTTGAAGAAGACGGCACCCCGAACATCGGTTTCAAGAACCGCGTCAAGCGCGGCTACTTCCCGGTTCCGCCGATTGACCACACTCAGGATCTGCGCGACGACATGGTCGCCAACCTGCAGAAGGTCGGCCTGATCCTCGAGCGTTCCCACCACGAGGTGGCCGGCGCTGGTCAGCAGGAGATCAACTACCGCTTCAACACCCTGCAGCACGCAGGCGACGACCTGATGAAGTACAAGTACGTCGTCCACGAGACCGCTGCTCTGGCTGGCAAGTCCGCCACCTTCATGCCGAAGCCGATCGCCGGCGATAACGGCACTGGTATGCACTGCCACCAGTCCCTGTGGAAGGACGGCAAGCCGCTGTTCTACGATGAGAAGGGCTACGCCGGCCTGTCCGACCTGGCTCGCTGGTACATCGGCGGCCTGATCAAGCACTCCTCCTCCGTGCTGGCCTTCACCAACCCGTCCCTGAACTCCTACCACCGTCTGGTTCCGGGCTTCGAGGCTCCGGTCAACCTGGTGTACTCCGCTCGTAACCGTTCTGCCGCCATCCGTATCCCGCTGGCTGGCACCTCCCCGGCTGCAAAGCGTATCGAGTTCCGCGCTCCGGATCCGTCCTGCAACCCGTTCCTCGCCTTCTCCGCTCAGCTGATGGCTGGCCTGGACGGCATCCTGAACCACATCGAGCCTCCGGAGCCGGTCGACAAGGACCTCTACGAGCTGCCGCCGGAAGAGCACGCTGGCATCAAGCAGGTTCCGAGCTCCCTGGGTGAAGCTATGGACGCTCTGGAAGAGGATCACGACTTCCTCACCGCTGGCGATGTCTTCACCGACGATCTCATTGAGACCTGGATTGGCCTCAAGCGCGACGAGATCGATCAGGCTCGCCTGACCCCGACCCCGCTCGAGTACGAGCTCTACTACCACATCTGATAGGTAGTTTGGTCGTATAAATAATCCCCAACCATTTCGGTGGTTGGGGATTATTTTGTTGCGCATGTATTAATGCTTACATTGAACATGTATTGAGCATATTGAGCACTGATATACGGGTCAGAACAACGGTTCCATTCCCTCGCCCTGCGGTTTGCGCGCTTTCGTGGGCCGGCCAGCATGACGCGCATAAACCAGCCAACGGCCATCTTGATTTTCCATGCGTGCCTCAAATTTGCCGCTCTCAAAGCCTCGTCGTTCGCCGTTACGAATTTTCAGTACTGCCTTATTGGCAGCCGCGCGATTGACGGACTCCCCCACCTTATACCAGCCGGGATGTTCCTTAAGCCATGCAGCCAAAGCCGGCCCGTTCCTCTTGATTTGCGGGCGCGAATCCTCCAGCTGCGCATCATAACCTTTTCTACGGCATTGTTGCAGGAAATGCGCCGCCTCTAGCGGGTCATCAAAAGCTACCCTAATCGTCGTTTTTCCCATGAAAAGTCAGTATACCGCGCGGTAAACAGCCTTTAGCGCAATGCAGCATGAAGAAACGACCATATCCCAAACGTTCTTGCATGAACATACCTATAATGCTCGCAGGAAAGAGGGATATATCATGTCTGATCAAAAGAACGCGGGAGCTGCGGTCAAAGCCGCACTGCTTGCCAATGTCGGAGTGGCATGCGCCAAATTTGCTGCGGCAGCCTTCACCGGCTCGTCGTCTATGTTCTCAGAATCCGTGCACTCAGTGGCTGATTGTGCCAACGAATTAGTACTGATGCTGGGCGATAAGGCTTCCGATCATAAATCTCGCGGCGATCATCCGTTCGGCTTGCATCGTGTGAAGTATTTGGCGAGCTTCATCGTGGCCACGCTACTGTTCTTTGTCGGTGGCGTGTTCGCTGTATCTCAGGCAGCCGGCAAGCTTGCAGGACTCATTGAGGGGACTGTGCCACGTGAGACAGAATCCGTAGAGCTTATCGCCGCGCTCGTGGTGGTTGGTATTTCCGCTTGTCTTGAAGGATATGGCTTGCATACTTCCATTCATGAGGCTCACGGGCGTATGAAGCGTGTCAAGGTTGAGGATGATTCCCTGATTGGTTTCTGGCGTCGTACCAAATCCGCCGAACTGGCTTCGGTCATGATGGAAGATACGCTGGCGTTGATTGGCTTGGCATTTGCTGGTCTCGGCATTGGACTGTCCATTGTTACCGGCGACGAACTCTACGATGCCATCGGCGGTATGCTCGTCGGTCTGGTACTGGTATGCGGCTCAGCTGCGCTGGCCTTTAAGTCCGGCTCGCTTCTGGTAGGCGAAAGCCTTGATCCCAGCACGCGCAGCCTTGTAGTCAAGGCCGTGGAAAGCACTGATGGCGTGGATCGCCTGATCAATATGCAGGCGATCCACATGGATGAGGATTCCGTGCTGCTCTGTTTGAAAGTCGAAACATCCAAGCTTGACCGCGATTTCGACGTGCAAACAGTCGATAAGATCGAGACCAATATTCGCGGCGCATTGCCGTGGTATGAATGGGAGATCTACGTCGAGCCGGATATCTGGCGGGCTAACGCGTAGCCATCAGCTGTTCGGCAAGCGCACGGAAGGTCTGCCCGAGTGCGTCGGTGCGCATCGCACCATCAGCATCCAAGACTGCAGGGCGACCGGATTCGCCTATTTCCCGCACTTCAGGCTCCAACGGCAGCTGGGTCATCAGCGGCACATCATAACCAAGGGCTTCGGTCAATTGTTCAGAAACACGCTGGCCTCCGCCTTCGCCGAAGATGCGCAGCTTCTCCCCCTTGTGCTCGTAGTAGCTCATATTCTCTACTACGCCACGCACCTTCATCGGCACTTGCAAGGCGACCAGGCCGGAGCGTACAGCGATATCGGAAGCGGACGGCTGCGGCGTAGTGACCACCACGAGTTCCGCATTCGGCAATGCCTGAGCTACGGAAATCGCCATATCTCCCGTGCCCGGCGCCAAGTCCAGCAAGAGCACATCCGGCTCGCCCCACCAGACATCCGAAAGGAATTGTTCCAGCGAGCGCTGCAGACGCGGGCCACGCCAGAGAATCGCACGATCAGCGCCGGCAAACATACCAATGGAAATCAACTTAACGCCCCATGCAGTGACGGGCATCAGCATGCCGTTCAAATTGGTAGGCTGCGTGTGCACGCCAAAAAGTCGCGGCAACGAGAAACCGTAAATGTCAGCGTCGATGGCAGCGGTGTCATAGCCCAGCGCCGCAAACGTCGCCGCCAGGTTTGCAGTAACCGAAGACTTGCCGACGCCGCCCTTACCGGAAGCGATGGCAAAGATGCGGGTTTTGACGCCCGGCTTATTAAACGGATTCTGCTTGCGTTCGGCCTTCAGATCGGCGACTAGATCATCCAACTTGTCCCGACTCATCGAGGACACTTCAATATGTGGAGTGAGCTTGGCATCCGGATAGGAAGCGACGGCACCATTGATTTGGTTAGTGATGGTTTCCGAAAGCGGGCAGCCTTCCACCGTCAGTTCCACGTGCACGGTGACGTCATAATCGCTGCTTGTTCCATCTGCAGTGGGTACCGCGTTAATGGCGGCAATCATACCTAAATCAGTTACTGATCGGCCTAATTCCGGGTCAATCACACGACTCAAACGCTCGTAGATTGCTGCTTCGATCTCGCGGGTTTCGCTCATCAATCCTCCTTATTGCCGCCCACTAGCGTACCGTGCAATTCGCCGGCATGCCAGAGCTATCGTGGGATTACTCCGACCGAGAAGGAGATGACGTTGTTCGTCTTGGAATCATTGTTCAGCGAGGCAACACGTATCACCTGGCCTATTGACTGTAGGTTTTCCGACAGAAACTGTCGGGTTTCCAACATCGACTGTAGGAAAACTAACGTTGACTGTAGGAAAACCAACGAAAAACGTCGGAATCCCTACAGTCGGTGTTGAAAACCCGACAGTCAGTGTCGAATATCCTACAGTCAGTGTTGGTTTCCCTACAGTCACGCTTCAGAAGACGGCTCTCACACTTCGCCGGTTTCCAATAATTGCGCGAATTGAGCTTCATTGAGCATTGGAATGCCCAACTCCTCAGCTTTGGAAGCCTTGGAACCCGCGTTTGCACCAACCACCACATAGTCGGTTTTCTTACTGACCGAGCCGGCGGCCTTGCCTCCGCGCTCGAGAATCGCTTCCTTCGCGGAGTCACGCGAATAGCCCTCCAACGAGCCGGTGACCACCACGGTTTTGCCGGCCAACGTCTGCGGCAGCGTGCTTTTCTCCGCTGCGGCAACGCCCACGCCGGCAGCAGTCCATGCACGCAAGGTTTCGCCACGCCAATCCCCCGGCTCGCGGGCGGCGGCGAACCAGTTCACCACGGATTCAGCAATTTCCGGACCGACGCCATCAATTTGCGTCAAATCCTCCACACTGGCCGATGCAATGGCATCCAGCGAGCCCATTGCCGAAGCAATCAGGCGCGCGGTTGGCGGGCCAAGACGGCGGATAGAGAGCGCCACCAACACGCGCCACAGGTCGGCATGGCGGGCCTTGTCCATTTCCTCGAACATCTTACGTGTATTCTCACCGGGGCGAATGTACACCGGCACATCGGTTTCGCCAGTGCGAGTCTTCTTATGATCCACGCGCACAATCACCGCGTCGGCCGGTACATCGTAATCCGGATATGCGGTCACGGTAATGTCTGATGAGGCAGCCGCTCCCCTAGCCGACAACTGCTTAGCAGTAAGCTTTTTCGCAGGAGTCGGCGCGGTCCAGAACGCCGGCACCTGATGCCACAGGCCCGACCCGCCCACACGTTTACGGCTCTTATGCTTCTTACCGTGCTCATCCACGGTTTCACGCACTTCGATGATTGCCGCTTCACGCCAGACGCGCACGTCCTTCAAATCATTGGCGTTCAGTGCGAACAGGCCCGCTTCGCTAGACAACACTGGCGTCTGTTCAGCCGGCAATTCCAAACCGTCCACTGGCTCATACGGTTCCGGCTCCTCGCCCGGCTGAACCAATATCTCTGTAATGTTCGGCGCATAGGTATCCACCGAGCCAGGGCGATTCTCTTCGGGATTGGTCAACGCCAACGCCGACTGGTCACCCAAATGCTCAATATCAAACGCCTTACGCGAGGCCAAGGAAATCACGCGCTCGGTCAACTGCGCAGGACAGCTTTCCACATTCGGGCAGCGAATATCCTTATCGCCTTCCTTCGCAGGAGCCAGTTTGGCACCGCACGATGGGCAATATTCCGGCATCACGAATTCACGAAGCTGATCTTCGCGGCCCTTACGCCGCTCCAGAACCGGCCCAACCAGTTCCGGAATCACATCGCCGGCCTTGCGCACCACAACAGTATCGCCAATCAGGATGCCCTTGCGCTTGACTTCAAACGCATTGTGCAATGTGGTTCGTGCAACGGTGGAACCCGCCACATACACGGGCTTCAGGATGGCGACTGGCGTAACTCTGCCGGTGCGCCCCACCTGGACTCGAATATCCAACAGTTCGGTATTGACTTCCTCAGGCGGATATTTGTATGCGATAGCCCAGCGCGGTGCACGCGAGGTTGCACCGAGAGTATGCTGCAATGCGAGATCATCGACTTTGACAACGATGCCGTCGAGCGCATGCTCGATATCGCCGCGATGCTCGCCGTAGTAGTCAATCATGTCCAGAATCTCTTGGAAGGAGGTTACGGAACGATTGTGTGGCGACACTGGAACGCCCCACTTTTGGTACAGCTCATATGCCTGTGATTGGTCGGCAATGACATCGTGGGTGCCGCGCGGATAATCGGCACCCCAAGTGAGCTGTCCTAAACCGTGAGCATAGAAGCTCAGGCGACGAGTAGCAGTAATGCGCGGATCTTTCTGACGCAAGGAACCGGCCGCCGCATTGCGCGGATTGGCGAATGGTGCACGGCCCGCGTCCTCCTGTTCAGCATTCAAAGTACGGAAATCATCCCAACGCATGAATACTTCACCGCGGATTTCTACAAAGTCGGGAATGTCTTCCTTGGGTCCGCCAAGGTTCGCTGGAATGGAACCGATGGTGCGCACATTCAGGGTGATGTCTTCGCCGGTGACGCCGTCGCCGCGGGTCAGGCCTTGTTCCAGCACGCCATTGCGGTAAATGAGATTCAATGCCAGACCATCGATTTTCACTTCGCAGCTCATCGGCAAGGGTTTGTCTTCAGGCCAATCGAGGTCGCGGATGACTGAGTCATACCAGTCTTTGAGTTCTTCGATGGAGAAGACATCGTCAAGGCTCATCATGCGGCTTGGATGGCGAACTGAGGCGAAATCGTTGGAGAAAGTACCACCGACGCGGTGGGTGGGCGACTGCGGATTATCCAGCGCGGGGAATGCAGCTTCCAGCCGTTCAAGGGTACGCATGCGAGCGTCATAAGCTGCGTCAGAACTGACTGGGGAATCGTCAATATAATAAGCGATTTGATCGGATTCAACCCATGCAGCTACGCGAGCCCACAGCCGGGCCGCAGCCTCCGCGCTGAGCGTGTTCACATCCAGCCGGTCAATGCGTACGGCATCGTCGTCGGTGGGCTGTAACGCCGCGATCCATTGCTCGGATCCTGGCGCAAATTTGGTTGCGCCTTCATTCGGCTTTACTTCAACGGTATCGCCATCGTCAAAATCCCATGCCAACTGTTCAATGCTCATAATCGCCTATCCTAGCCGAGTCATGGAATCGCGCTGGGATGTGATTTGTTATTGGCAGACTTGAGTCTGCCAAGCTTCTCTCCCTCAGTCAGCCTGTCGGCTGACAGCTCCCTCATCAGAGGGAGCCGAAAATGACGAATACGATGCATATCCAAATCACGTAGTCAGGGAACGCAGGTATTGGGCCTGGATAATGTCGATATCGCCGCCTTCACCATCGTTCATGCGCGCCACAGCCACAGACAACGTGCGAGCCGGCACGAACATGCCTTCGTCCACGCACACGCGAGCGGCATCGCGCACGATGTCGCCGACTTCGATATTCGGCCAGACCGGCAGATCATGCGATGCCAGCACATAGGCAGCAGCATCCACGGATTCAGGCACATGAATGCATTGCGAATCGGCACGAGCCACGAGCTCCTGCAATTCACCTTCCAAAGAGCCGATAGCACCGGGAGCGATATGGTCGCTCATAATGTAGGCTGCAGCAGCCGTTTCAAAATGATCGAGCATCCACTCGCAGTAGGCAAAACGGTAGTAAGCGAATGCGGCATCATCACGATCCAGTGCCACGCGCAGTGCATTCAAGCAGGCGGCACGAGCTGAATCCCAATCCTCATTGCGAGCCAGCTGAATAGCCAGCTTCAAGTGAGACAGCGGGTATGCGGGTGCGTACGACACCATGTGGTTCAGATGCGGTATTGCCGCTTTGGCACCTTTAATTTGACCAAGAACATCCGCCAATTCCATATGTGCATAGAACAGGTTGTCCGGAATCAGCAGCGTGTGCTCGTCACGGGTGGCGAACAGACGGTTATAGACCACACGTTCGGCATAGGAGTTGAAGTAACGTGGCACGCCCGGCCCAGCATCGAAAATCTGGTCCAATCGAGCAACTGCTGCTTCCGCCACTTCAATAGCCTGATCAGCCTGCCCTGAGAACAGCAGATCACGAGCGCGCAGTCGTTCCTTGTCAAGTTCATCGGCAAGCGTGAACTTGAAGTCCGGAGTATCTTTGCCGTCAATCAGCGCACTGGTCACTTCAGACGCCAGTCCGGTTAATTCCGGATCGCATATCGCATCAATGATGCTCATAGCCTGCTGCGCCTTTTCCACGGAATCAAGCTGATCATTGTGCGCGAGTCCGTGGAATTCAGCAACGGCTCGCTGCAACATGTCGACTCGCTGAATGGCAAGTCCACTGCTGCTTGAGGCACCAAGTATTGCTGCCGTGGCTGCGCTGAATGAGCGGTCTTCCAGTTCCGGCTCCTCTTGAGCGCCCAGTGGCGCGAAGCGACTGTCCGTCAGGTCGAAGTCCGCGCTGATGGGCTTCAATCCGCCTTCGCCATCCACGTCCATTACTGCACCGAACATGCGGTATGTGTCTTGCGGATGGTCGAGGCCATCCGTGTTGAGTCGGCGCAGGAATGCATCACGACTGAGCGTCACAGTCACCATATTGCGCACGGTGGGGTTGCTGCGCAATGCGTTCATTGGATCCGTATTGCTCACATCGTTGCTATCGTCAGCTGAGGCAGCATCATCCGGACCGAGGCTGAACGACATCGCATCAATATCGATGCCTTTCATCAAATCCTCGAACTGGGAGTCGATGGAAGCATTGTCAGCATTCTGCGAATCATCGCCTGACTGCCCGGCAGTATCCTGCCCATCCGACTGACTGCCTGACGTACTCTGCCCAGCGGAAGCAGAATCTGCAGCAGCGTTTTGACCGAAGGATTCCTCGCGTGCGATTGGGCGCGTGGGATCACCGTGGAAATCGCCATCCTTTGGGTCAGCCTTAGAACCGGATCGGCCTAAATCGCCACTGCGCAAATGTTCGAACGCGCGCAAGGCTTCGCTCATCATCTGTTCGATGGCACTGTCTTGCTCGGCAATGGCTTCTTCCAAACCGATGGAGTCGATGTGCAACCAAACCTGCTTGACGTCCGGGCTGGCGCCGAAGCTCATTGCGGCCATCATCAAACCGACGCGCAGATTGTAGGCCACGCTCATTGCGGCACGCTCCGTGCTGGATAGTGAACGCCATGTGTGGCTCACATCGTCGTATCGGCTATCCGGCATCATCGAAGTGCCAGCCGTGGTAAAGCCAATAGCCACTTCTCCGTTATCCAAGCAGGAGCGGAATTCCACATCGAAGCGGTATGGCAAACGCAGTCGGCGCAGCAGTGTAGACAGTGTCTGGCGATACACCCACTCACTTGAGGGAGCATCAGAACGCGCATCCGCGGCAGACGCCGCAGCCGCATCGCCGCCGCCCACCGCTGTACGCGGATCCGGGAATTCGGCACGAATCTGCTGTGCAGTCTGTTCGGCAATATTCACCAACCGCAGCACAGCTTCGCGCTCATCGTCGCCATCGTAGGGATCCAACGCCATAATCGCCGGGTTTTCGATAAGTTTCATATCGATTTGCGCAGCCTCGGCACGAGTCACCGTATCTTCGGTCAGCGTACGGCCCAGCGAGGAATTGCGCTCCAGCCATGCGCTTACTGCAGCAAAACGATTGAGATTGCCTTCAATCTTCAACGCCTTCAATGCCTGAGTGAACGCCAACGACTTATCCCAAGTAAAGAAGTAGCTGTTCGAGTAACTCGACGTGTACAAGTGCAATGCTTCCGCACCGTGCACGGCTTCCAAACCTTCGAGCTTGTCCAATGCGCCGGCTTCACGCATCAGATCGGCGAAATGATCTTCCAAACCGGAAGCACGCATCCCATGGGCGCGAGCCGCCAACGTGTCTCGCACCGAACGGCGAATCGCTCCAATTGGTGCCTCACGATTCAGACGGCGGAAAATATTGCCGGAGCCAAAGCCGATTAGCAGGCCATTCACCTGAGGCAGCATGTACGCGGCGAAGAATGCAATGGCAATGGCGTCACGGTATTCCAGATTATGCCGCATTTCGGCAGGCAGATTGGCGCGCATCTGCTCCAACGTGTACCGATTGCCGGTTTTCAGCCACGATGCCAACCAAGTCATACGCCCGGTATCATCACGGCCTACCACTCCACCGGCAATGGCTTTCACTGATTTACCAACATGACGGCGAAGCGCTTCTTCCACCGAGCGCACACGCCCGGAATGAGAATTCTCGTCCAATCCGAGCCGTTCGCCGTCCGGAAGCGTCACTTCCTTCTCTTTGCCGAACATGAATCGCGGTTGCATGTCCTGCACATCCATATCCGGGTCAGATCCTACGAACACACGACCATGCGCATCAGCAAAAGCCACTTGAGCAAAATGATCCCGATCCGGGAAAATGCCCAGCGAAAAACCACGTCCCCGAGTGGAGGGCAGCTGAGCCCATCCCAACACCAGTCCTTCTGGCACATTCTCAAGCGCTGGGAATGTGTGGCGCTTCACCACGGGGCTAATAGGCACAGCATGGCGAATCAGTTCATCAATAACGCCACCCTTACGCTCGCTGGTCTCGCGCAGCGCGTCACCAAAGGGATTCGTTTCCGCTTTTTTCGGCTTGGTCAGCCCTAAATCAGCAGCGAGTGCGTTCATCGAATCCTTGAGCCCGTCCAGTAGAGATGAGCGGCTGGGCTTATTCTTGTGATTCGACATACGTTTTGGCATGCTTCACATTCTCTACTGTTTGCCCGACATAAAGCTTATAGAATAATGGACGTGCATTCCAAAGATAGTTTTTTACCTGCTCGGCCCGCGATCATTCATATCGCCAAACGGCTCCGCCATGCGCTGATTATGCTGCTGGCCGCGGTGGCCGTCATCGCGTCAATGGAGTGCATTGTATTCAACATGCCGTTTTGGCGCACGCTTGGCGCGAGCACTGATACTAATGCCGTGCATAATTCGCTTGGCAGCGGTCTGAAACGCACTGATGACGGCATGCTGACCGTCACCGACCCAACTAATGCCTATTTGGAGCTCACAGCGGATGGTACTTCGGATTTTCTCCGCATAGATACAGTGAGCAACACGGTTATCGAACAGGCGAAGCAATCCGCGCACGAACAGTCGCAAGCCAATAATGATGCTGAAGTGTTCTCGCCGGTGCACGCTATTCATGTACGCATCGATATCGATGGCAATACCGGCAGCACCCAATCGTTAAGCCCGGCCTCTGAACGCAGTCATTATCTCAAAGCGTCCGGTGCCGGAATCGTCCGCGTATGGATTCAGGAGGAACGCGGAGCGATTGTGCCTATCAGTGATGCTCGCGCCAATGTCAAGGTGCCTTTTGCTGTGAATTGGATGCGTGTAGCTGCGATGGCACTGGTGCTTGTCTTGATTGCGCTCTGGCGGCCAGGGTCGAAACTGTGGCGCATTACGTTGAATCCGGCGAGTGCACGCCAGCGACTGGCATTCGCCGCAATCATGGCGATTCCCGTTGTGGCATTCGGTTCTTCTATCATCTGGCAGCTGTTGTATGCCACGCCTCTGGCATTCCATACGGCAGGCGGCTACACCTACGATTTTGACCAATACGCGCATGTTGCGGATTCGCTGATTGCCGGCCGCCCTTGGCTGGATCTTGAAGTGCCTAGCCAATTGACGCAGGTTGAGAATCCGTATGATGTGGCCACGCGTCTTCAGCTTTTGCAAGACGGAGTGAGCCCCATCTATTGGGATTACGCGTATTACAACGGTCACTGGTATTCCTATTTCGGCGTGGTTCCCGCAGCATTGTTGTACGCTCCGTACCGGCTCATCACCGGCCGCGTATTGCCCACCGGCGCTGCTGAACAGTTCCTGGTGCTGCTGTTTATCATCTTCTTCTCGATGCTGATGCTGCGTCTGATTCATCGTGTGATGCCGAAAACTTCCATTGCCGCCGCTTCGCTGACGGTGGTTTCTGGTCTGCTTGGCGCGCAGGTGGGTTATCTGGCGTATCGTACGAATTTCTATCAAGTGCCGTTTGCCGCATCATTGGCATTGACGTCGCTGGGCTTATGGTTCTGGCTCGGTGCTGATACTTCTTCCCGACCGCTGTTGGCCGCTGACCGCTGGCGTGCCGGCGATGCCGCACCGCTGTCTTTGCCTCGATTGGCGCTCGGCTCGGTATGTATTGCGGCGAACTTTGGCTGCCGTCCAACGTTCACTCTGGCCGCGCTACTGGCCTTCCCTCTGTTCTGGCCGCAAATTCGCGCGATGATCAGTGATTTGATTTGGCGCTCAGTCAAACCGGTTACAGCGTTGCGCGCTCCGGCTGCGCTGATTATTCCCGCAATTGTGGTTGTAGCGCCGCTGATGATGTGGAATAAGGTGCGGTTCGGTTCGGTGCTAAACTTCGGCAACGCCTACCAGTTCACCGTTTCCGATATGACGCAGTACGCTACACCTGCAGTAGATATGCCCTACATGATTTGGTATTACCTGCTCCTTCCCCTACGCTTCACACATCAATTCCCCTGGCTGGCGCTCTCCCCCGCGCCAATGCCCACTTGGGGCTATTACGAGGTAATGGTGGGCTCATTGTTCACCGCCACACCACTGATGTTGCTGGCATTGGTACTGCCATTCTTGAAAAATCTGGAAACGCACGGCATGCGCCCCTTGCTGTTGAGCTGCCTGGTACTGGCCGGCGCGCTTGTTATCTTCGATGGTTCTGTAGGAGGTCTCGGCTGGCGTTATCTTGCTGATTTCGGTTGGATTGCTGCTCTGGCCGCAGTGCCGGGAACCCTATGGCTGGTGAATGGCCGCGAGCCGAGCCGATCGCTGGCTGGAGCGAATGATGCCGCTTCCGGAGACGGCATTACTCATGTGACGCCCTGGCGCTGGCTGATGCGCTGGGTTCTGCTGCTCTCAGTTTTGTGCACGATAGCCATAACGCTGCTCAGCTGCTTCGTGTCAGGCCGCGACGATGCCCTAATCACCAACAATCCAGTGTTGTGGCATGATGTGCAGTCCTGGTTCTCACTGCTCTAAATTACTTGTGCTATCGAGCGATGATTCAGCTGATGAATCATCGCACGAATCATTTGAGACAACACAATGGCAGTCTCTACAGAACTATTGACGGCAAACTACGTACTTTATCAAGCCAATCTCAGGGCAGACTTCAGCGTCCGCCCAGCAATTTCCTTAGTTTTCTCCAAGTCTCGAGCCATAATGTAACCGATGTAATTCATTGCTGTATCGCCTTATCGTGAGGATTCCCATGTCCAGTACCATGCGCGCACGCATATTTAAAATTTCAGCCGCCGTTATAACTATCGCCATCGCACTGGGCTTATGTCTGTTCTACCGAGAGGATGTCAGCGCAGCCATCAAGCAGCAGCGCATTGAGCGATTGAACGCTCAGGTGGAAAACATCTACACCACCGACTACCAGTCCATGATGGACGAACAGCTCACCGAAGAGCGAGATAAAGAACAGCGTACGGTGGATAACATCTACACCAAGGTGAATCCGTACGGCACCAACACCACATCCATGTACGTGTATTTCACCACGGATCAGGCTTCTACCGTGAGCTATACGGTGTCTGCAGATGGCTACCCGGATTACACGGCCACTGCTGTGACCAGTGATGAAGCTGCAAATGCTATTCGCGCCGCTATTAATAGTTCGGAAAGCGAAACCGGCGATACGTTAAGCCCCAGTGCTTCGGATGAGGACTCTGTGGTCTCCATGGTGTCTGAGGATTCGTTGGCTTCCACCACGCATGAATTCCTCGTGCTGGGTCTGATTCCTCAGGTCAAGAACACGGTGACACTGACCATTACTGCTACGGATGGTACGAAGACGACCCGCACGATTACGCAGAATGGGCCGAAGCTGCTGGGCAGCGAGGAAGTTCAGCTTGAACAGACTACGGTGCCGGATTCCTCCACGCTGGGTGAGCTGGGCAATGGTCTGTACGCTATTTTGGGCAATGATTCCAATGAGCAGGACTTCATGTATTACTACGATGCGAACGGCGTACTGCGCGGCGAAGTGCCAGTGCTCTACTACCGTTCTCACCGTCTGCTGTTCGATAACAATGGCTTGATGTGGCTGTCTGCTTCGACGAAGAATTTCGTGGCGATGAACCGTCTCGGCAAGATTGTCAAGACATTGACTTGGGCGATCGCTTCATTCTGCATCACGATTATGCATTGGATTCCGATGGCAATATCGTGTCTTTGGCCACTGATTTGAAGCGTAGCGATCACGCTGTGCAGGATCAGGTGATTAAGGTCGACACCACTACCGGCAAGGTGACTCAGCTGGTGGACTTTGGTGAGCTGTTCGATGATTACAAGCAGTCCACCGATCACTCTGGTATTGATGAGTCTGATCCGACCGCCAAGAACCGTTGGGATTGGATTCACTTCAACACCATTCAGCTTATGGACGATGGCTCCGCACTGCTGTCCGCTCGTGAAACTTCCACAATGATCAAGATCAATGACATTGAGGGTACGCCGACGCTTGATTACATGATTGGTGAAAAGAGCGTATGGGATGGCATGAGCGAGCAGGATTCCTTCCTGACCAAGGTGGGCGACTTCGGTGATACCGGTGGCCAGCACTCCATTACCGTCCAGTATGATTCCTCGCTGGCTGATGGACAGTATTACATCTACATGTTCGATAATAACTTCGGCTATGCGATGACTCGTCCGGACTTCGATTGGACGGTTATCGACGGTATTTCTACCGCACAATCCTCCAAGGATAAGGATTCAAACTCCCAATTCCGCAAGTATCTGGTGGATGAGAATGCCGGAACCTACACCGAAGTGCAGTCCTTCGACGTGCCATACTCCCCGTATGTGTCTTCCGCTGAAGAGATTTCCGATGATCTCAACTTGGTGGATACCGGCATGCAGGGCGTATTCGGCGTCTACGATGACAGCGGCAATCTGAAGGCCCAGTACACGATGGCCCTGAGCACCGCATACATCTACCGCGTCTACCAATACGGTTTCCGAGGCTTCTACTTCGCGTAGTTCATATTCTGCCTCCCTCTGACGAGGGAGGTGGCATCGCGCAGCGATGACGGAGGGAGAGACAGCATATACTACTGCCCTTTCGCCTCCTCATACTTGCGGCGAATCAAATCCTCATAAAACGCCACAGCATCCTTCGGGCTGCCATCAAACACGACCGTGTGCTCGTCCAGTACGAGTGCACGGTCGATTGCATATTCAGGCTTGCGAATCATATCCGTATCATGCGTGGCAAAAATCACCTGCTTGTCGTAGCTGAACAATGCTTTCGCCACATGCGCCGTGCCGATTTCATCCAAGCCTTTGCTGGGCTCATCTGCCACAATCGCACTGGGTTCGAAGCTCAACGCCGCTGCAATAGCCAACAAATGACGCTTCAATGAGTCAAGCTCACTGGCCTTAGCTCGAGAAACCTGCGCCAAATCGAAATGCGCAAAAAGATTCCCGATGCGAGCCTGACGCTCACCTTCCGGAATCTTATGCTTCTTCAACGCCTCGGAAACCGCTTCAGAAATATTCTCCGCCCTGTAGAACGAGTTCGGAATCTCCTCGCGGCGAACGATACCCACCAAATCATTGATGCGCTTCACATCATGCTTGGAGGCAGGGTCTAGCTGTTCTTCGCCGCCCGTAATGGTCACTGATCCAGTCGAAGCTTTGAGGCTGCCGTCCAACAGCCCGAGCAACGTGGATTTGCCAGCTCCGTTCAGCCCGATAATCGCCACACGTTTTTCGCTAATGGCGAGCGTGGTGGGCGCGAGACCGAGTTGACCGTCATCATACGTATGCCCTGCCTGATTAAGCTGGAAGGTCAGCATGTGCGGGCGCGGTAGTTCCTTGGATTTGAAGAAGAATCCCATGGGCCTTATTGTATGCCGTGCAATCCCCTCGCTGAATCAGCAGCCGCAAAAATGTGCGGTGACGTCCAGTATTGCTCGCACATTATGCGCGAATTCTTCTGACTCGGGCAGCAGCGAAATGGCCAGATATCCATTGGAAGTCATGTCGAAGAAGTATCCGGGCTGTCCGCTGAGCTTATATCGATCGATCAGCGCAAGCACCAGCTCATTTTCATCAATAATCGACGGCACTCGCAGCAGTACATTCCAGCCACCTTCGGCGCGCAATACGCTGACCAAACCATTGGGGTCGGCGGCCAGCAGTTCATGCAGCTGGGTGAGATTGCCGCGCACACGCTCCCCTACTCGTGCGGTTTGTGCAGGAGCAGCCTGCAATAATGCGGGGATTTGTTCGGCGATGATATCGCTCATCGGCAGATAATCGTCAGCAATAACATCGAGTCGGCGTTTTGCCTCAGCCACATCCTCCGCTGGCCCCGACACTTGAATCCACCCCACTTTGGCGTGAGGAGCGGCAAGCATCTTGGAGAAGCCATCCAATGCGAAGGTGAGCACACCAGGCTCTCCTGCAAGACGCGCATTGCCTGCAAATGGTTCAAGACTGTAGTCATAAAACACTTCGTCGGCAATCAATGCGATGCCGTGACTGCTGCAGAGTTCCACGATGGCTTTGCGCTCATCAGGCTTTACATACGAGCCAGAAGGATTATTGGGATTGATCAGCACCAATGCACGAATGCGTTTACCTTCCGGCGAGTCGAGCAGTTCAGCAAGCGATGCGGTATCGATGAACCAGGAACCGTCGAATTGCAGCTGGTATTCCACGGTTTCCACGCCTTCAAGTCGGGCAATGGATTCAATCAGCGGGTATCCCGGCTTGGGAGCCAGTACCGCGTCGCCGGGGTCGCACAAGAGTTTAATCAGCCACGAATAGGCTTCGGATGTGGAACTCAGAATATAGAGATCATCCGCAGACACACTGGGAGCATGCTTCTGCGTTGACGAGTCTTCCACCGCTCCGCCATTGGTAAGGAATGCGGCCAGTGCTTCGCGCGCAGTCTTGGGGCCACGCGGATCAGCGGTATAGATGCTCGGCACCAATGCTGGAGCCAGACCATGCCGCGTAGGGTTGGAATCATTGAGCTTGCCTAGTGCGATGCCTTGTGCTTTCGCTTGAGCTTCGGCGGCAGCAATCGGATTCGGCGCGCTGATATCCACGCGGGAGGAAAAATGCACAGTCATAGCCTTTTACCTTAGAACCTAGCCCACCCTGATTGTGTGAATTGCGCGACGCATTCCGGGAAATGCGTCACAAACAGGCACCCCTCACGACGCAATTCCCGGAAAGAGGCGAAAATTGGCATAAATCACGCCCCAATACAGCACATTCCGGGGAATGCGTCGCAAATGAACCATATTTGCACTACATTCCGGGGAATGCGTCGCAAAGAGTATGGCTTTGTAAAAGCCCCAACAAAAAACTCCCCTCGGGGAGGGGAGTTGGAAAGCACATGCCGGCGAAATCACTGCTGCTTGGTGCTGGCGTAGTAGGCGGCGCCTACGATGCCAGCCTGGTTGCGCAGCTTTGCTGGCACAATCGGCGTCTTGATGTCCACGTACGGCAGGAACTTTTCGCTGACACGGCTCACGCCACCGCCAACAGTGAACAGGTCCGGGTTGAAGTACTTCTCCATCAGACCGTAGTACTTGGTCAGACGCTTGGCCCACTTCTTGTAGTCCAAGTCTTCGTTCTCGCGAACAGCGGAGGAAGCGTACTTTTCAGCATCCAGATGCTTAGCGCTCAAGATAATGTGGCCCAGCTCGGTGTTCGGAATCAGCTGGCCGTTGTAGATCAGAGCGGTGCCGATGCCGGTACCCAGCGTGGTGGCGATAACAAGACCTTCCTGGCCCTTTGCTGCACCATACTGCACTTCGGCAAGGCCAGCAGCGTCGGCGTCATTCACCACGACGACCGGGCGGCCGCATGCTTCGGAGAAGACTTCGGTAACATCCACGCCAATCCAGGACTGGTCAAGGTTGGCCATGAAGTCCAGCTTCTGACCGGGCTTAATCGGAGCAGGGAATGCAATGCCCACAGGAGCAGATTCCGGAACTTCGAAGTGATCGAGCTGCTGCTTGACGATAGCGGCCACAGCCTGCGGCGTAGAAACCTCCGGAGTCAGAATCTTCAGACGCGGTTCGGCAAAATCGCCCTTAACCAGATCGACTGGAGCGGCCTTGATACCGGAACCGCCAATGTCAACGCCAAAAGCCTGAGCAGTTTCAATCATCGTTGACCTTCCTTTCGTTGCGACGAGGAATCACTTTGCCCTAAGTGTAACGCCGCACAAAGCACAATCCAAAGATTGTGACCATGCTTTGCAACCGTATGCAGAAAGTACGTAGATAAATATTCGGCAACACACGCAGGAAAACGAGCGTTGCAGCTGCTCTTCAAACTTGAATCGAGTGATAATGAAGGCATGGCAGAACATAACCAACTTATTGATGCGATTAATATTCGTACCGCAGTGCGCGCCTATGATGACGAGCCTATCGATGATGATGCGGCACGACAGCTTGAAATGGCATTGCAGCCAGTTAACCTGCTCGGCAATGTGAATATTCAGCTGGTGCTGAATCAGCCTAAAGTATTCGAAGAAGCGAATGCTTCCGGTCATTTGACTGGTGCTGCAAATTATTTGGCTCTCGTTGTTCCCAAGGGTGATGAGCAGGCCAAGGAGCGTGCAGGATTCTATGCCGAGCGCGTGGTGCTGACTGCTACGCTTCGCGGTCTTGGCACATTGTGGGTGGCTGGTTCTTGGGATAAGGCTGAAGCTGCTAAGCATTGCCGTATCTCCAAGAACGAGGAGCTGTTGCTTGGTGTGGTGGTTGGTCATCCGAAGAATCATCTGGCTTATCAGTCGATGACGTATGAGGAGCTGTGTGAGCGTCAGCGTAATCACCGCTCCAGCAAAACGTATGAGCAGTTCACTGCCACGATGAGCAATGAGGCTCGTGCGCAGGCTCCGGATTGGTTCAAGGCTGGTGTTGAGGCTGCGATGAAGGCGCCAAGTGCTATGAATCGTCAGCCGATTACGTTCTCGTATAACCCGGATGATGATACAGCTGCCGCTCATATCGATACCACCGCAGGCGACGAGCATCATGCACTGAACGACTTGGGTATCGCCAAACTGCACTTCCAGATTGGTGCCGGCCAAGGCCAATGGGCCTGGGGCGATGGCGGCCTCTTTATTCATAAGTAAACGTATAGCTTGGCTCCCCTCTCTGAGGGGAGCCAATATTATGGCATTACTCCAGCGGAGGCATGGGCTTCCAGTTGGGATTATGCAGCAGCTTGCGCGAATCCCACCAGCCTTGGGCAATCTTGCCCAGACCAGTCTTCACGTGTTCGCGATCCACCATCACCAGGCGAATCACTTCCTTGACGGCGGTCAGGAATGTACCGAAGCCGAAAATCAGTGGGTGGAAATCGCCGTGCACCATGAAGTAGCGGGCCATGTAGCCACGGTTACGCATGATGTGGTATCGGTTCATATCCGAAGTGGAATTGAGCTGGCGCACGCCGGCAATATCCCAGTTGCCGATTTCGCGAGTACGGCGCAGAATCACATCCGGCACCACGATCGGGTTAGTCACCTTGCTCGCGCGGTAGCCGTAGATCGTGTCATCCCAGTAGATGAAGAATCGCGGATCCGGCAGACCAATGGCCTTGACCACACGACGATTGAACAGACCGCCTTCGAAGCACAGCGTATCCATCACACGGTAGCCGGCAGGGCCGAATGCAGCCGGAGCAATCGGATTCGGAATACCCAGCGGCACAATAAAGTCGTACTGCCAGTAGAACGGACCGCCATCATAGTCGTAGCGGGAACCCTGAATCACCTCATGCTTATCAGTCCACTTGGCAAGCTTGCCAATGGCATCCGGCAGTACTGCCACATCATCATCCATAACCCAGAACCATTCGGCACCGAGCTCGTAGGCCTTCTTCACACCTGCGGAGAAGCCGCCGGCACCGCCAAGATTATCAGTTTGCGGCGCGTACACCACACGTTCCTCGTTGCCGGAAAGATCGGCTACAGTAGTCCCCCACTGGCCAGTCACCTTAGCCGAGAACTCGTTAACCATATCCGCGGTCTGATCGGAATGTTCGTTATCGACGATAATGATGCGCCACGGCGCCTGTTCCAATGCCAGAATCGAGTCGAACAGCACTTCAAGCAGCTGCTGGCGCTTGTAAGTGGTGACGATCAGTGCAAGTTTGTTGATGGTTCGCTGTGCAGCGTGCTTTTCACTCATGGGTTCCATTCTATGCACACTTGTTCCCTAGAGAACACGGACGGTGTTCACTTGTCGATTTCACGGTGTCTGTATGCCCGAATCATTAGCGCGATAGTAGCCAATGCGATGGCGATGACAGCGAGCATGCTGACTGCGGAACCAGTGTTGGCTGGAGTTTCCGGCTTCGTTGTGGGCGTGCTGGGAGGAGTCACGTCTTCATGCTCGCCGAACTTGGGTTCCGCAATGACGTCTAGCTGAGCAATGCCATTATCGTTGCCAGGAATGGCAACAAGGAACGGGTCAGAATCATATTGGCTATTGGCTTGCGCCGATCCGGTTCGCTCCACCAGATACAACCCGATGGGCAGGCCGGCGAATAATGCTTTGCCGTTGGCATTGGTTACTGCTGATTCGGTATACAGGTTGTGCTGCTGCACATATGCGGCAATTGTGGCTGCCGCATCATGGTATTGCGATGATGTGATTTCAGTCCAGTTCTGGTTGAACTGTGTGAACGAGTCGAGCATGTGGAATGCTGCGATATTGCCGGCACCGTCTGTGTCTGCGGATGCTACGCGCACAATGGAATAGGTGTCGCCGGCGAGCGGTGTGGCATCGGTTTCACCGCGTTCCCATACGGCATCGATAGTGAGGCTGCCTACACTGGCTGCCTGCGCTTGCGGGATGATGATGGCGGCTGCGATTCCCGCCATTGCTGTTGCCAGGATGACGGTGAGTCCCAGCACCATGCTGAGCATATGCCTCGCTGCGGCAGTGTTCCAGCGATTATGCATGCTTGCCATGTCCGGTCCGTCCTTTCCTGCGTGAGAAGTCTGTGGTAGAGGCGCCTGCTTTGCGGCGCGTATGTCGTTGCCATATATTCCAGCCGATGAGCAACGTGATCAGGCCAAGTGATGGCAAGAGGTATTGCAGAGGAATGTCCACATGGAATGTGGGCTTGGCTTCCTCGGCCTGCTCAGGCGTGTAAGGGATACGATGAGCGCGCACAAGAAGACGATGCGTGTTAATCGCATACGGGGTGCAGGTGATTAAAGTCACCAAGTCTTTCCCCGGTTCGATGGCAAGTTCCTTGGTGTCTGTGGGCAACACCGTGGTGATTTTATCGACTTGATAAGCGTATGTGTCTTTGAGAATCTTGATGTAGAAACGGTCGCCTTTCTTCATCAGATTCAAATCAGTGAACAGTTTGGCCGTAGGCAATCCTCGGTGACCGGAGAGTGCCGCATGTGTGGATTCACCGCCTACTGGCAGTGAGGTTTGTTCCAAGTGACCAATGCCGACCTGCAGTACTTTCTCAGCAGTTCCATGGTAGATAGGCATGGTTTCTTTGAGCCGTGGAATGGTGATGTATCCCATCATGCCGTCGCCATCGAGATTGAGTAGGCTGTTGTATTCCTTACTCGTGGCTTCAGTGTTCACGGCTGCGGCTAGCGCATCTGTGGCACCAGCATTGTTTGAGGCCAATTGTTCGTTATAAGCGTGCGCGGCAGCCAGCATCTGTTGATACTGCTCATCTGAGATGGATTGCGTAGCGGCATCATAATTGGTGACCGCACGCGAAGCATTCTTCATGACGAGGAAATTACTAATCGTTGGATAGAACAGGACTGACAGTCCTATCACAATGACTAGTAGTGGCGCAATGCCGCGCAGTTTTTTCATAGGTGTTCCTATTTCCTCAGCTCCCCTCAGTCCGTTTCCGCGGACAGCTCCCCTCAACGAGGGGAGCCAGCGATATTCTCAACTTTCAGGGAGCCTGTAACTGACTCAGGCAGTGTGTTTGGAGGACTTGCGGTTGGACTTCACGTACCAGCCGGCACCCAGAGCCACGATCAACACACCGAACACAGTGAACAGAGCGGTACCCATGCCACCGGTGGAGGGCAGCTCAATACCCTTCTTGTTTTCGACGGTGATGGTGGTGTTGTTCTTGGAGTAAGTGTCGCCAGACTTGTAAACACCCCACTCAGTCAGCTGGCCGTCGGCACCATACTTTGCCTCAATCTTCACTTCAATCGGAGCAGTGAGCTTGTTATAGCCAGTAGGCGCCTTGGTTTCCACAACCTTGTAGGTGCCTTCCTTCAGACCGGTGAAGTTCAGAACGCCGCTGTCATTAGTCTTAACGTCAGTATCCTGGGCAGCGGAAGTATCCTGAGCGGTCTTCGGGCGGAAAGTGTTGGAAGTAGCATCAGACTGCACGAGGGTAATCTTGTGACCCTCAGCATCCTGCAGCTCAAACTGAGCGCCGCCGAGCTTCGTATCCGTGTTGTCAGCGTCAACCTTGTTGATACCGAAGTTGAAGTCGTAGGTGTAGGTCTTATTGGGCTGAGATTCACCGGTGTCGGTGTTGCTCGGATTGTTGCTATAGACGACCTTAGCGGTGTTGTCGTTGCCGTCCTTGCCCACAACAGCATTCTCATTCAAAGTTGCGGAGTATTCAACCGTAATGGCCTTGCCGGCGTACTCCTGCTTGCCCTTGAAGTTCAGCATCTCGACCGTCAGAGAAGTGGTACCATCCTGATTTTCCACAACGATAGCGTTGTAGTCAGTATCCTTAACCAAAGCACTGGTGACACCATCAATCTTTACGGTGGGAGCGAAGGTCTTAGTGTCATTGGCCGCATCGGTAACACCGTTCAGCGTAAGACCCTTGGACAGGGTATCGGTGAACTTGAAGGTGTAGTTGGTGTACTCAGTCATGTCTGGCACGGTGGATGCGAGCTTGAAGTTCACCGTGTCGCCAATCTGGGCGCTGTTGTGCTTGGAATCCTCGCCGCCATTCTTAACGGTCTTGGTGACGGTCGGATACGCGGTCTTCAAATCCTGTTCCACAGCAGTGCTGCTCTTCACATTAAGAAGGATTGCATCCGTACCACGCTTGTTATCGGTATCGGTGGAACCGCCCTGCGGGCTGACAACATAGTAACCATACGGCAAATTCTCAATCGTGGCAGTGTACTTGGCGCCATTCTCAGTTGCGTCAGCTGAATGAGTGATATCCGTAAGAGTCGTTTGGCTCTTGGCCCAATCGGAAGCCTGCTTGGCAAAGGTAACCACAGCAGCATCTTTCAGACCGGAAACGTAATCGTAAGCCTTCTGAGAAACATTCTCGTTAGTTGCGCCGTCCACTTTCACAGTGTTCAGGAAGAAGTCATCCCAGCTATCGATCAGCTTGTAACCGCCATTCGTGGCAGTACCGTTGTCCACAGCTTCCTTGTCGTAGGTGAACATCTGGTAGGCAGTGACAGTCTTGCCGTTGAATTCAGCGCTGGTGCTGTTTACCTTAATCACGCCATCAGAGGCATTTGCTGCATTGGCGGTGGTGGCGCCGAGGCCGGCGATGCTGAGCATCGTGGCTGCGGCGATTACACCCGCCGCGATCTTTTTGGTCAGTGAGTTCATCACTGGTTCCTTTCTTCTTGTGTTGCTTCCCGACCTTCTATTTCGAGAAACGACGTTGGTTGACATTGGTTAGCCCACAGCCGGAGCTGCGGAAAATCTTGGGATTATGCGGTTGCGTGGCGTCCACGTCTGCGAGGCGGTTTTGCCATGCCGTTCGAATTCGCACGCAGATACCATGCAGTACCGAGACCGAGCAACAGCAGACCGAACAGTACGAACCAAGCCGTGCCCTGGCCACCGGTTTCCGGCAGCGGTACAGAGTTCGTCACCGTGGCCACGTACTCCTTATTGCCTTCGCCTGTGGTGTTGTTCGGATCAGCGGCATACGCCACCGAGACTGAGTAGCCAGCATCGACAGGTGTCTTGCACCCTTCCTTGGCATCGGCTCCAGCAGAAGCAGTGCATTGGGTAACATCGCCCTTGCCGAGCATCATCCAAGTTTCGGAAACGGTGTACGTGTAGTAGTGCAGGTTGCCGGCATCGTCCTTGAAGGCCACCGGCAAGCCAGTGATCTTCTTACGCCACGTGCTGCTCCACAGAGCGCCATCGGAGGAATCCAGCACAACGGTCCAACCATTCTGCTGTTCCACAGCGTTGCAGTCACCGTCGAAGCACTGAATCGAGTCTGGAGTAACCTTCTCCCCCGCATCGTTGGTGTACGTCGCCGTAATCTTCAACGCGATGGAATCCGGTCGTGTCACGCGGCCGTAATCCTTCCACACCTTCTGCAATGTGAGGTCCACAGTCTGGCAGCCATCCTCACCACAGGGGTCCTGGCCATCATCTGGTTCGGGAGTGAATCCACCATTGTTGTCTTCAACTGCTGTATCCAGCATGAGCACAGCCTTCGCAGCGGAAGCGTACACGCCAAGGTCTTGCGCCTTGTTATCTACGCCCTGCTGAGACTGGCCAGTGTTCGAACCGCCAACATTGTTGGCAACAATTGCTCCCTCATAATCAGAGAACTGCTTGATGAACGGTTCAATAAGAGTTCCATCAGAATTCTTGCTGTACGCCAGATGCGCCACGTCATAGCGATTCAACGCCAATTGCAGCGCACCAGCCGTGTCGCTCACTGTTCCATCAGACTGAGTGGCGTTATCCATATGCGAGCCGTAGGTGAATTGCTTCTTATCCTTGGTCAGCGCATACGACCAGCTAGCCGGCACATTGCGGTAGATGTGGTAGGTATTACCGTTGCCTTCAAAGTCATATATTGATTTGAAATCATAATTGGATTCGAAGTTCGTTTTGCCAGAGAATGGACCGACCAATCCGGAAGTACCGCGAATAGTATCCGCATAAGTCATGTCGTTGTCGGTAAGCAAACCTTCGTCATTCACGGCAACGAATCCACCAGCGTATCCGGTGTTCAGATTTGCTGTACCATCTGAATCCTGCGTAGCTCCACCGCCAAATACGTCGTAACCATTAGCAATACCGCGCACAGAAGAGTTAGTAATCTTGGTGCGGTTCGCCTTAATGAGTTCAGCCTTCACGTTGTCGACGGAATCCGAATCAACGCCTTCCTTGGAGCAGCCGACACTGATCTTCGAGTCACCGATGAAGATATATGCGGTGTCCTGCGTATCAGTGCCGGTCTTATCGAGCGCAACACCGATCTTCAATCCGAGCAGATTCACATACAGCGCATTGCCATCAGTGAAGAGCTCCAAATCAATGTACTTGGTCAAAGATCCGAACAGTTGGTCTTTATAGTGGCTCAAATTGTTGCCAATATTTTCAATCTTCTGGACATACAGCAATTTGAGCAGTGGGTTCACAATCCACTGGAGCAGCAGGTTCACCAATTTTGAGTTCACGCCGGCATCCACTAGGTATGCCTTTGTGGTTTGGCCGACGAAGCCGCCTGCAAGCTCACCACTGGAAGCTTTCTTGAAGTTGGTCACCGAACTGCCGGAGATACGGGCAAGGTCAGCATATCCGGCAAAACCTGCCGCGATTTCCTCACCTTCACGGTGGTCGGCGTCGGTCAAAGACTCACCGCGGCCATACTCCTCGCCGTTATGCGTAGCCGTCACGGTGAAGCCTGCACTAATGCCAGTAACCGAGGAATCTTCAATATGGGAGCCCCAAATATCCAGCACACCAGCAGTCAATCCTGCAAGCGCAGAGTCCAGAACCGTGACCTTATCCGCGCTCACCGTACCGGACTTGCCCAGGTGGCCGATGAAACCACCGGTGTAGTTCACGCCGGTTACACTGTTCAGGTTCGTCACCGAAGATTTCTTGACGGAACCGTTAATCAGACCGCCGCCAAACCCACCGGCAGCACCAGTGAAGCGCGTGTTTTCAAGCAGACCATAGGTCTGAGCGGTGTTGGCCTTGACTTGAATACCGTCAGGCACACCGGCCACGCGGCCGTCATAAATAAACACGCGGAAGGCTTCCAGCACACCAACATTGCCGACCTTAAGGAGCTTTAGCACCAAGTTGGTGTCGTTCCCCGTACCGGCAGTGTTGCCACCAACCGATGCCACGCTGGACACGTCAGCCAAGCCGAAGAAGCCACCGGCATATTGGCCGCCTTCCACGGCTCGCAAATCAGACACGGTTACCGCAGCAGGATCCTTGGATACGTCCGCAGCGGTTCCAGTACCCTTGGCTGAATTCTTATCGCCGAGAATCGCGGCCTGCAATGAGCCAGCAAAACCACCAGCGTTAACGGCGTACTGCGTATCACCGTTCTCATCGGCGTAAGCGCCTTCAACGGTATAACCCCAGTCGCTGCTGTCCGCGCTCACATGTGCACCGCGGATGGTCACCACAGTGGCCTGCAACACGTTAATCAAACCGCCAGGGTTGGTGTCTTGAATAAGCTTGTCGATCACGCCCTGCAGGAATCCACTGGACGCATTGGTATTCACGTCAGCCACCGAGCCGGATGTGGCAACACCCACATAGCCGCCCACATTGTTACGGCCGGATACCTTACGCAGATTAATCACATTGGCACCGGCAGCTGCACTTGCTTCCGCACCATCAGCCAGAGTATTGCCGTCCGCATCACGGTCGCCCCAGATCTGAGCGCCAACCGCCAAGCCAACATAACCGCCAGCATTACCTGTGCCATGGGTGATATCCGTACCAGTGGCTTCAACCTTCATACCCTTGCGGTAACCATTCACGCTGGAAGACTTAACAACCGGCACAAAGACCTCAGCCACACCAAGCAGCTGGGCCACGCTCAAGTTCAAGCCCTTCTCCCCCAGCAACTGCACAGAACCGAACTGAGCCGCCGTGCCGGATTCCAAAGTGCCTGCATAGCCGCCAGCCGCACGCATGGCGGATACGGTTTTCGCATCCAGAGACTGGCCATCAGTGATGGTGCCCGTACGCATCAGACCAACATGGCCACCTGCCACACCGGAATCCAACAAATCAGCATCATTGGAGTATTCGCTGCGGCCAGCCACCACGTTGAAACCGTAGATGTATCCGTCAAGCTGATCAGTGGACGTAATCGTGCCAGAGTTCTTAATCAGCCCTGCAAATTCCTTACCATACGCACCATTGATGCCCACGGCTTTCACCCACGCCTGCCAAGTGGCAGAGTCGAGATTACGCAAGGGGCCGGTGACTTCCGAATGCTCTTCGGTGGGGTACGCCATCTTCAGGGCACCGAGCAGATTATTGACCTTAATCAAGCCGAACAACAGACTGAGATTACCAGTTTCAGCGGTATCAGCCGATTCCATAAATCCAGTGAAACCACCGGCAAGTTCTGCGCCGTACACTGAACGAATACGTGCGGCATACGCCTTGCGCTTGGGGCCAGTGTAGCCATTGTCGTCGTTCTCATTCTTCCAATTGGAGCTATTGTTGCCCCAAATATGGCCGCCTTCATTGTGCCCCACGTAACCGCCAGCCATACCACGGCGAATACCCGCTTCCGAAACGGCTTGCGCACGAATCGCAGCACCACATGGCACCGCGTCCGTGGAAGAGTTGCGAATCGTCGGCACAAAGTCCTGCAATACGGAGGCGAGCGCCTCATCAGTATTGACCAGTCCGGACAAAATTGAGGAATGGTCTCCCAGAATGTCTGCCGCATTGCCCGGTGCAATACCACCAGCATATCCACCTGCCGTAATTTGGCCGATGATATAAGCGAAGTTATGGGAACTGGAATCCTGAATATGGCCACCCATCACGCGGCCGGCAAAACCGCCAGCTTCACCAAGCGGATTATCCGCACTACCTGGAGTAGCGGTACCGCTGCCAACAACCGTGTTTTCTTCGCCCGTATCGCTGGCGATAACCGAATAGCCAGCTGCAGCACCAGTCACATCAGAATGTTCAATGGTAGATACCACTACCGAGAGCACACTAGCCACACCGTCGAGCGTCAGGTTCTGGCCGAGCAAGCTCAGGCCATTGCCCACGGAAGCAGCAGAACCGATGTCCATCTTGCCGATGTAGCCGCCTGCATAACGCTTACCGTTAACCGCATATGCACTCTTGGTCGTATCAAAGTATGAAGAGCCATCAGTGCCTTCAAGAGCTTTCGGCTCAGTGACCTTGGTGTAGCGCAATTGCGTCACATTGGAATGAGAAACCTGCACGCCAGAGCCATAGCCGATAAAGCCGCCAGCAGAACCCGACTGTGCATCAGTCTGGTCAAGACGGTCAGCGGAAACAACAAGGCCAGGATTCTTCGGATCGCTGATGGTATTGCCACTGGTGTCGGCAGCTACCGTTGACGCGTCGGTTTTCACCGAAGCATACGAGATGTATGGCACATAACCTTGCACCAAATCCACCAGATTGCTCAGTTGCACAGTGCCGAATTTGCCGAGCAGGCTGATGCCGCCCTTGCCAGCAGAGGCAAGTGCACCGGATACTACTTTGCCGCCGAAGCCGCCTGCATATGCGCCACCGGTAACATGGTCAAGATTGATGACCGCAGCGTAATCAGCCGCAGCAACGCGTGCCTGAATAGTCTGCATTGCAGTATCTTCCAGTTCTGTACTGGAGAATTGGTTGACTTTACCGCTCTGGAAGTTGCCTGCAAAACCACCTGCCATATCGGCTTCCACAAAGCCACCGTTCACATAAGACACTGTGGTGTCCTTGTAATCCGGAATCAGATACGGCACTGCACCAATCAAATCATCAATGGAGATGAGCGAGCCGGTGAGCGGATTATTCAGTACATCTGAATCATCGGAATCACTAACGGCTTCAGCCAAACCGCCGGTCGTCGAATAGCCGACGAAACCGCCAGCCATACCGTCCGACATGGTGCTGTCTGCACTAACAGATTTAAGGTTCGCTACATGGCTTTCGCGAGTTTTCGTACTGTTCGCCTGACCGTAGAAGCCTCCTGCTGCATAGCTGTTGGTTTCACCGCTGGTGTTGCTACCGGTTGCCTGAACGGTGAAGCCGTTTGCAACACCGGTCACATTGGATTGCGTCACTTCAACAGAGGAATATTCGGCAACTGAAAGTAGACCGGACAGTTTGACCAGGCCAAGCAGATTCAGACTGTTTGCGCCAACAGTGTCTCCAGGGCCAGAGAAACCGATAAAGCCGCCAGCTTCGCCTCGCGCTTCCACGCTGGCCAATGCGCCCAGATTCGTGTTGGTAATATCGCCACCGGTTGCGCAACCAATTGCACCGCCAGCCCGATATTTGCCGGCTTTCACCGACCATCCGTTTTGAATGCCTTGCACGGTCACGTTGTCAACCGTGAAGGTAGCGAACTGATCAAACTTCTGGAGCATCACCAAATCGCCAATTTTCACGACGCTGTTCAGCAAGCCGGCGACTGTAGTTGGCTGAAGATTTCCAGCAATACCGCCAGCATATGAACCATCAGCCTGAACCGAGCGCAAACCCTTAACAGTAGTCGAGCGCTGCTGTGGAACGGCACGTGAACTGTTGTATTTCCAGAAGGAGAGATTTTCGATACGTTCCGAAGACGAATCGGCAATAACGGTGCCCGAACCATCGCCTACAAGACCACCGGCATAATCGCCCTGAGCGGTGACGGCAATGTCGCCGTCCATCTGCGCGCCAAGAATAACGGACGGATTAACACCGGCAATGGTCAGCAGAGCACCAGCACCATCTGGATTAGTGCCCAACAATTTGGTCAGAATACTCGTGAGTTTCTTCACCAAAGAGGTATCAGAGAGCTTCTCATCCGAATCGGTGCCCGCTTCCAAACCCCAGCCGGCTGAAGCTCGACCAGTAAAACCGCCAGCATGAGACACCGTTGCAGTGATATTCGTAGATGCGCTTAAGGAATCATTAATCGCATATGCATTGGCCAGACGTCCGGCAAATCCACCTGCATAGTTTTCCGCGGTGATATCTACCTGACCACCGGTCACAGTAAGCGAGGATTCTTCAGTAAGGCTTTGCGGGCGCAACGCGGAAAGAATCGTAATGCCCAACGATCCAAGTAGACCACCAACTTCGCCATTGCGGCTCACACCGACGAATCCACCGGCATATTTCCCAGCTTTCACGGAGAACGCGTTCTCACTGGTTACCGAAGACTGTTCGATAATTGCGCCAATCTGTGCGCCAATAAAACCGCCCGCATAATCCGAATCAGTATTGCCGAGCACAGTGTTTTGCTTGAAGTTCGTCACATGCGAATCGGAAATCACCGGATTGTAATAACCGACCGGAACGAGCGCCTTCAGGCCCAGCGTGCTACCGAGCAGCCAGTCAACCAAATCACCCAAACCTAAGAATGGAATGTCGTTCAGAATATAGGTCAGAGCGTTGATGATCGTTCCCAAAGATTCCGATGCAATATCGTACTTGGTGGCACCCTCGGTATAGCCGGCAAAACCACCGGTCATACCTTTAACATTTGATACGGTTGCATTAACGACTTCGCAGCCGCTTACCTTAACGTCACCATAAATACGGCCAGCAAATGCACCGGTAGCGAAATTCGACGGGTTGTTCTTGTGTACCGTCAGCAATTCATCAAGGCCGAGGTGCAATGGTTCTAGCAAGGTACCAACGAGGAGCAATAGGGCTGATACTAACGTCTTCTTCACATGAGCATTCGTTGCCTTATTGCTCACGGTTACATCGTTGAGCTTCAGATTGGCAACCGTGACCGTGCCTACACTTTGCACACCACCTTTGTTGTTGCCTTCATTGGTGATGATTGATTGACTCGTAATAGAAGCGAAGAATCCAATACCCTGCTGCTTATCCACCTCAAGATCGCCTTCAGGCTGGTCCACTACAACATGAGAAATAACCGGCTTGGTGGGGTTGTTTTTTACACCGGGGGTGTCTGCATCAATCGCATCGAACAACGTGCCCGCTGCCGTGGCGTCGGCGGCTACCGCGCCAAGCATAGTGCCGGAGAACATCAGCGGCGACCAATCAGTGTTGGTTTGGTCTGCCGCATTCTGGGACAGATCAATATCGCGGAAAATAATGTAGTTGGCCGTGCTGGTATATGTCTGGCCGGTATTCGGGCCATACGTGCTGTCCGTCACGTCTAAACGATTGCCTTTTGCATCTTTGACGAAGTACTTGGTTCGCTTGGAGCCAAGGACGAGGCTGAGACCACCCTCATGGTCACTGAAATTCTCGTCGCGCAAAGTAGCGTTATCAGCTACATCAGCATCGCCGGCATAGGCTATCGACTCATCGCCGTCATCCTGCCATTCAAGCTTTGGTAGCAGTGTATTTCCTGTATTGACTACCTTCTGCTGAATCTGATATACAGTACCGCCAATGACCTTCTTGCCGGAGCCGATAGCGCGTAACTGCTGCTCATTGCCAATCAGGATGTAGGTCTTGCCATTGATTGTTTTCGTGACCTGCCCGGCGAAGTCGCGGCCGCCTAATGTATCAGCGGTTGCTCGCGTCTGCTTGCTCGCGTTGGTGGAATCGGCGGAATCATCATTGTTTGCATTATCAGACTGGGTGTTATCGGACTGAGCATTATCAGCTTGAGCATTATCCGCAGAACCAGTGGAGGATTCAGCATTGTTGGATGATTCGTCTGCCTGTGCCGTATCCATATTAGAATTTGCGGCATCAGATGATTGCGTATCAGCGGAATTATCGCTGGCATCCAGGATGGTTCTTGTTGTGAATGCGGAGTGCGCGTCAGAGGAGAACTGCTCGATCGCAGATGTTTGCGCAGTTGAAGTATCACTGCTGTTCCCTGATGTGCGTCGCAGTGTTTCCGTAGCAGATACAACGGTGGGATCCGTGACCACAGCACCGTTGGAGATTACGGTCACTCCTGAAGAAGAACCGGAAACCACAGTGCCAGTGGAGGTCTGACCATAAGCGGCCGGAATTGCGCAGGTGAGCGTCATTGCGGAAACCAATACACTGGCAATGACTCGAATGCCCTTTGGGGTACGCTTCGCACCTTCCGCCTTTGCGGAATTCGTGGACCTAGAAACAACCGGTCCTCTGCGCATCTTCTCACCTCTCCCTATGGTGGAGTGAACGATTCGTGGAATCGCATTGATTATTACCCCCCCCCCGACGGGATAATTAGGCAAAAAGCCGCAATCTGCCCTTTATTACCAACTGTTAACTGAACACAAATTCCAGATACGTATAATGTGGGAAATTAGGCATTATTTGACGTTTCAAGCATTAACGCTGTTAATTCAAACATTTTTGTTAACGCTCACAGCGTAAAAAGTGCACATAATGAAACAGTGCTCACAACGTAGACACGCCGGCATTTCGGGGGTAAGTTTTCCCCGTTTTCGCAATGTTTTCTACCCAAAATGAAACACGACTTGCATCTGTACGGACCATGGCGTATGAATATGCCTGTTAGTTTCAGGGAAGGTGAAATTCCTTACTGGCGGTAACTCTGCATCCGAGATTCATAACGGAAGCGCAGTCAAGCCCGCGACCCGCGAAAGCGGCTGATTCGGTGTGATTCCGAGGCCAACGGTATAGTCCGGATGGAAGAAACGAGGGCTCATATGAGCATTTCTTCGCGTATTCGCATGCAAGTTATTCGTTCTGTTGCACCCGAAGCAGAGGGCGCAGCTAGCTCAGCTGCCGGTGTTGCTACCGGTTCCGTTGCCGCTACACAGAACACCAAGCTCGGTTCGCACTCCACTGGCGTGGCCGATTCGGGCCGCTGGTCCACCCGCCGTATCGCCATGTATGCACTGTTCGTGGCATTGGCCATGGTCACCAGCTTCATCGAATTCCCTATCACCCCAGTGGCATGGCTGAAGTATGACCCGTCTGGCATTGTGTGCCTGATTGCAGGCTTCGCCTACGGTCCTTCCGCTGCGATCATCGTCTCCGTGCTGGGCTTCGTGCCTCACATGTTCGCTGACCCGTGGGGTTCGCTGATGGCGGTGCTCGTGGCACTGTGCCTGTCCGTGCCGGCTTCGCTCATCTACCGTAAGATTCGCTCCCGTAAGGGCGCTGCCTTGGGCATTCTGGTTGGTGCAGTTCTGGCTATTGTGGCCGCACTGCTCGGCAACCTGGTGATCACCCCGATTTACGCGCACATGTCATACGCTGCGGTTGCCGCGATGATTCTGCCGATTCTGTTGCCGTTCAACCTGGCCAAGATGGCGATTCATGCGGTGGTGACCTTCTTGATCTACAAGCCGATTTCTAACCTGCTCGCCAAGCAGCAGTGATTCGGCGGCGAGTAGGGTTCATCACTCGCCATTCAATGCTCAACGCTCATTATGTTTGCGGCTCAACCAAGCACCCGCGTACATAATGAGCGTTTTCCCACTTGAAACGTCATTATGTTTGCGGATCAACGTAGTAGCCGCGTACATAATGACGATTTAAGGCCTAAAACCATCATTATGTTTGCGCCAGCCTCGTTGAGCCGCAAACATAATGACAGAAATGCACCTGCACATCACCGATTCACACCAGAATGAACCTTATGCCAGTCGAAACACCACCCGCCCAGGTTGCAATTCCCGCCGCCGAACTGCATCACATCCGATTCAGCTACGATCACGGCGCAACATGGGCATTGGATGACGTGTCACTGACCGTGAAGGCCGGCGAACGGCTGTGCCTTGTGGGGCCGAACGGCTCTGGAAAATCCACATTGGCCCGCTTGATTGCCGGCTTGACCGCACCAGATGACGGTTCAGTAGTGTTGCTGGGCCACACCGTATATCAACCGGGAGCTGGCCCAGACCCTGACGCCTATCGTGAGGCCCGTCGCAGCATCGGCATCGTGTTCCAGAATCCCGAAGATCAGCTGGTTACCACGGTTGTGGAAGATGACGTTGCATTTGGGCCTGAGAATCTTGGCATCGCCCGCGAGCATATCGGCGAGCGCATCAACGATTCGCTGCAATCGGTAGGCTTAGCCGATCACCGTAGTTCCGACCCCACGCGCATGAGTGGCGGCCAACAGCAGCGCACGGCAATTGCCGGTATGTTGGCTATGAATCCTGCCATGCTGGTGCTCGATGAGCCTACTGCCATGCTTGATGAAACAGCTCGGACGGAAGTCATGGCAGTGCTTGACGAATTGCAGTCGCGCGGCACCACCATCGTGCATGTAACGCATCATCCGGATGAAGCCCTGCACGCCGACCGTGTGGCGCATATGGAAGCCGGGCATATTACCGAGATTGCCGCCAACACCACCGCCAACGGCAACTCCACCGTCAACGGCGAGGCATGCCCCATTCCCCTCACAAAACCAGATTCAACAACACAGCGCCACGTCACATTGCCGTTGCTGAGTGAATCCGGTAACAGCACAGACTCTCCTGCAATCCGCGTGGAGCATCTCAGCTACCGCTACGGTTCAGAACGCACAGTTATTCACGATCTTTCATTCCACATTGAGCAGGGCGAAACCGTAGCTCTTATGGGTGCCAACGGTTCAGGAAAATCCACGTTGGCAAGACTGCTGTGCGCATTAGGCAAACCCACCTCAGGAACCATCGAGGTAGCCGAGGTTCCGGTTGCCAGCACCAGAACGCGTACCGGCAAGGCGGGCAAGCCGGGGAAGCCGCAGTTCGCCAACCGCAAGCAACTGACCCAATTGCGCAGCCGCGTGGGATACGTCATGCAGCATCCTGAACATCAGCTGTTTGCAGATACCGTTGCCGAAGATGTGGCATATGGCCCCCGCAATCAAGGATTATCGGAAGACGCTGTGCAAGCTCGCGTCACCAACGCGCTGGATGCCTTGCATATTGCACATCTCGCCAACCGTTCGCCTTTTGATCTGTCCGGAGGTCAACAGCGCCTGGTTGCCATCGCCGGTGTAATCGCCTGCAATCCGCAGGTTTTGATTATGGATGAGCCTACAGCCAGTTTGGATAGCCATGCTAAAGCCCGCATTCACGAACTGATTCGCACGCTGCATGCCCAAGGTGTGACCATACTAATGATCACGCATGATCGAGCTGAAGCGTTCGCGCTTGCCGATCGTGTGGCGCTTATGCCGGATGAGCATTCGGCGTTGCAGGAGGCTAGCGAATCTTCTGCAACGCCTGCTGAACAGGAATCTCAGGCATCCCAGGCAATACCAACCTCACCCCGCAACCAGTCGGCAATCCATCGACTAGACCCACGCGCCAAAATGGTGGGCTTTTTAGCGGCAATGTTCACCATGTTCGCCGTGAACACTCCGATGCAGCTCGCACTTGGAGTGGTATTCACATTCGGCATTATCGCGGCGGCACGTATTAATCCATTGCGATTGTTCGCCGTTATTCACCCAATCCTGGCTCTGCTGGTGCTGATGAGTCTTGCCAATATTGTTGTGGTACGCACTGGCAGCACGCTGGCTCAGCTCGGCCCGCTGTCCATCACCTCAGATGGTGTGATGATTGCTGTACTGTATGCCTGCCGATTTGCATTGGTTATTATTTTGGGCGCAGTATTCCTGCAAACCACTACGCCTACCGCCATGACTGATGCGTTTGAATCATTACTGCATCCACTTTCGCATGTTGGTTTGCACACGCAAGAGATCGCGCTTGTGATGAGCTTGGCACTGCGCTTTATTCCAACGCTGACCGGTGAAACCAAGTCGATTATTGATGCGCAGGCAGCCCGCGGCGGCTCGGTGGAAACTGGTTCGCTAAGACAACGAATCAAGGCAATGAGTGCGATTATTGTGCCGGTATTCGCTGGAACGTTGCGCCATGCCGACAATCTGAGTCTGGCATTGGATGCTCGTTGCTATGAAGAAGGCATTCACCGCACACATTGGAGGGTCTTCTCCCCCGGCTGGCGCGATGCAGTATTTATAGCAGTGATTATTGCCTATATTGCAACGATTATTGTGCTGTAAATCATCACTGCCACCGCTGCAATCGATGGTATAGAAGACGTTTCACAATAAGTTCCACACTGCGATGATCACATGACCGGTCTGACCGCTATGCTGTTGTGGTTACTCGAATGTAAGGAATTCTCATGGCATTGACCAAAAAGCAAATCAAGCAGCTGCGCGCGATGGCCAACTCGTTGAAGCCCCTGTTCTATGTCGGCAAGAACGATTTGACCGAAGCAGCTATTAAGCAGGCTGATGAAACCATCGAAAAGCACGAGCTCATCAAATGCGCCGTTCAGGATGGTTCCGGCTTGACCGCCAAGGAAGCTGCCGCTGAACTGGCCGAGCAGCTTGACGCCGAAGTGGTGCAGTCCATCGGCAATCGTTTCGTGATCTATCGCGCTTCTCATCGCGACGATGTGGAGCACATTAAGCTCGTGCGCGAATAATTGTTCACTATCGCAGCGATTACGCGGCTGACACACGCCTCCTCAATAGGGAGTGCAAGTGCCAGCCGCTTTCTTTTTTCCGGGTCGTTGTTTCAGTTTTAGGCAAAACGTGAGAAGATGTATGTCAATGACGTGATACACGCCATCCAACATGAGAAGGGATTCAATGATGAGCGACACTCAGCAGCCTTATACTCCGATCAATCCTGAGCCTTCCACTCCAGCGGCTCCAACCTATTCCGCAACGCCCGACACCCCTGTGGTACCACCGGCCCCAGCTGCCCCTACTGAGCCTGCCGCTGCTGCAACGCCGAGCGAGCCAGCAGCACCTGCTGCCAACCCGTATGAGCAGAACACCAACCCGTACGCGCAGCCGAATGCGTATGCTCAGCCGCAGCAACAGTACACGCAGCCGCAATATGCTCAACCGCAGTATGCACAGCCACAGCCCGCTGCCGGACAGCCCAACGCATATGGCCAGCAGCCATACACCGGTCAGCAAACCTACGGTCAACAGCCTTACGGCCAGCAGCAGTACGCTCAACCCGGCAACCCGTACACGCAACCTCAGTATGGTGCACCGCAGTATGGTGCCGGCTACTCCAATAAGTCCAAGATGGCTGCCGGCTTGCTCGGCATTTTCTTGGGTGCTTTTGGTGTACACAACTTCTACCTGGGCAATACGGGCAAGGCCGTAGCACAGCTGCTGCTCACCTTGGTCGGTTGGATTCTCCTCGGCTTGGGCCCGCTGGCAGCAGCCATCTGGGGCCTGGTGGAAGGCATCCTCATTCTGACCAGCCGTTACGGCTCCCCGTGGCACAAGGACGCTGACGGTCTGGAACTCACTGATTGATGAACTGACCGCCGCTTTTCGCGACACGCCGGCCATGCATTCGATACCGAGTGCATGGCCGTTTTTGTTGTGCACTTTCCTCATAAATCTAACATTAGAAATGTTCGCTTTTGCATAAAGTAAACACGGAATTGCACAGAGGTACATTACCTACCAAAACAGTTACCAGCACGTGAATTACTTATTAAACGGCTCAATTACGCCATTTTTGATGCTAGGCTAAGGAAGCAGCACAAACCAATGTGCACTTCCTTTCTCACAAGAGCAAGGATAATTGATGTGCGTTTTACTACGTAATCAAACATTATGCGCTACCTTGTAACAGCAGCGTCATCAAGCGAAAGGACCATCATGGCAGAGGAAAAAGTCATTGTTGTAGACCCAGATATGTTCGGCAAGGATGCTGCCTCCAAGACGGCTAAGGCCAACGAAGTGGCCAAAAGCTTCGGCATTAGCGATCAGGCGCTCAGCGAAGTCGAGTACTTCAAGCAGCAGCTGACCAATCACAATGCCTGGGATCTGCCATTCATGGGTTACGTGAATGAAGATGGCTACGGCTACGCCTACGTTCCTGATGCCGCTATCACCATGAACCCCTACTGGGATGCACACAAGGCTTTCCTCGCACTGCCCGAAGATGTGCAGATTGCATTCGCGATTCGTATGCTGTTCACCCACCGCCCTGTGGATCGCTATGGTGCTGCCATGTTCCTGCACTACCAGCATGGATTCAAGGTTGATTTTGAAGGCACCGGTGCCAACAAGTACTGACCGTCAGCTGACAGTCAGCTGATTCCTTCTCCGTTCAAGGAGAAAAATGCGATGAGGGCGTGGACAACGAAGTCCACGCCCTCATCGCATTATCGCCATTCAGAAGCATCTATCTCCGCACCAGATTAATCAGCTCTTGCTGGCGTGCGTATCGCGACACATTGGTTTGCGCGATACGGATAATCTAATCACCGGTTTTCTCCAGGTGAATACCGCCCGCAACATGTGGAGTAATCAAGCAGCGCGGCTCATTCCATAGCGAGCTTGACTCTGGCAATGGTTCCGGCTCGGTAACATCCAATCCCGCACCATGGATTCGGCCTTCATGCAAGGCTTCAGCCAGCGCCTGCGAATCGATAGCATCGCCTCGACCGGCATTGATGACGATGGCGGTTTCCTTGAGTCGGGCCAGTCGATTGGCGTCGAGCAGATGATGTGTTTGCGGTGAGCGCGGCACAGCAAGCGCCACCACATCCGCCAGTGGCAGCAATGCGTCCAGACGCTCGAATCCGTACATTTTCTCGATGCCTTCAGCCGGCACTTCAGCATGCCTACGCACGCCAAACGTGCGCATACCTACACTGTGTGCCAATCGCGCGAAGTGCGAGCCAATATCCCCAGCGCCAATGACCAGTGCAATACCGCCTTCTGGGCTCAATACCGGGCCACGATCCTGCCAACGATGCTCGGTTTGACTGACCGCGTACTGGTTGATGTTCTTCATCAGCGCCCACATCATGGCGAACATATGCTCGGAGACGCTCTGTCCGTAAGCACCGCTGGCGTTGGTAATCATCGTGCCACGCGGCAATACACCTTCACGCAGGTACGAATCAACACCGGCACTGAAGGTTTGCAACCATTCGAGTTTGGGGAATCGCGCGGATTCACTCGGAAGGAAGTTGCCGATGACTGCTGTGGCTTGAGCGGCAAGTTCATCAGGAATGGATACCGGCCACACCATATCCGTTCGGTGTGCATAATCGCCTACAAACTCCTGCGGTACGCCTCGCGCGGCTTTGATGAAACCTTGACGCTCTGATTCGGTGAGCGGCAGGCAGTTGACAATCAGCTTATGCGTATTCTCGATTCCCATGGCTCACCAACCTAGGCCGCGGTGCGGATAATTTAACGCTTACTGCGAATGCGGAATGCGGTGGCCAGGCAGCACCATCCGAAGATGCAAATCACTGTCATCGTGGCGAATGTCCAGGCGCCGCCGACAGCCGTGGCGTGAGCAAATTCAGGAGTGCCTTCCTGGCCAGAGCCAGCCTGGGCTACGGCAAGAATCGTGGAGAACAACGCCGTACCAGCGGCACCACCGAACTGGAGGCAGGTGTTGAAAATGGCATTACCATCCGGGCGGAACTCATGCGGCACACCAGACAAACCGCTGGTCATAATGTTTGCGGCACCCACGGCGTAGAAGAAGCCGAAGATGAAGTAGAAGCCGCACAGGAGACCTGCAGTCAAATGCATCGAGAAAATCAGCATCAGCACTGGGCCAAGAATCGCAATGCCAATCGGAATCAGAATCGGCTTGACTGCACCGAAGCGGTCGTACAGCCAACCGCCAATCGGAGCACACACCGCACCAATCAACGCACCCGGCAGCACCAGCGAACCAGCCACGAACGCGCTCACGCCAAGGGAAAGCTGGGAAACGTTCGTAATCACATAGCCATAGCCAATAGCCACCAGCGGCAGTACCAAGTAGGCAATCACATGCAGCAGCACTACGGGGTCACGCAGAATACCCAGACGCAGCAGCGGTGAGAATGCTTTCTTGGAGCTCATCGCAAACAGCAGCAGGGAAGCCAAGCCAACAATCAGACTGATTACGGCAATCACACCGGACTTGGTAGCCGGCTGGCCGGAAACCGCAGCACTGATAGCCACGCCGCCCTGGTTCAAAGCGAGTACCAGACCGACCAACGCAAGAATGATGGATCCGAGCTGAATCGGGTCGAGGAATGCAGCCTCAGTGGGGCTTTTCTGCTCAATGCACTTGCATCCGATGAACGCGGAAATCAGCACGAGCGGAACCACGATAACGAAAATCGCACGCCACGGCAGCACTGTGGTCACTGCACCGCCAACGGTCGGGCCAATGGCCGGTGCCACGGTAATAACCAACGAGCCGACGCCCATCAGACGGCCGATTTTCGAACGAGGAGATTGTTCAAGAATGATGTTGATCATCAACGGTGTGGCAACGCCCGAGCCAATGCCCTGAATAATACGAGCCACAATCAGCAGCGGGAAGGCAGTGGCGAAAATCATAATGAGTGAACCCACGATGGCCAATACCACAGCCGCAAGGAAAATGGCCTTGAGCGGGAATCGACGCTTCAGGAAGGAACTGATTGGCATGGTTGCCGCCACGGAGAGCAGATAGATTGTGGTAATCCACTGCACGGTAGCGGTATCCACGTGGAATTCACGCATCAGCGAGGGGAATAGCACAGTCATCACGGTTTCCGTTAGGATTCCGATGAATGCCAATGAGCCCACGGCAACAATTGCGCCAATGAGTTTCAGCGGAATCTTTTCCGCATCAGCTGCATGCTGCTGCTCAATTTCGGGCATAGGAAAACTCCTCTACGTCTTCGGTTGCACAAAAATGGAAGTCAGGTTTACCAACCGGCGTATGTGTCTCTGCGCGTCATCTGATAGGACCGAGAACAGGTTCCGATGGGCGCGCCCCGTTTATAGCCATTTTGCATTGTAAAGCCGCAGGCGGACTCACACTGTAGTCGGCGTGGTCTGGCTATACAGTGCGAGTATAGGGTCTACGGAACAGTCTGATTATTGGAGAGCCGTGGATTCGCGCGTGATCAAATCGCCTTCAAACCGTTGATATGCCTGCCACGCGGCACTGTGTTCACGGCCCAACGACACGTCTTCCAGCATGGGAGCAAGCATGGCGAAAGCTGCAGCACCCACTCCTTGGAAATCCTGGTGAAGGGTGGTAATTGAAGGATTCCAAATACGAGCCACTGGGTGATCATCGAATCCTGCAACAATCACATCATCCGGCACACGCAATCCTTCATCGCCAAGACCACGAATCACTCCCATTGCCGTTTCATCATTGCCGGCAAAAATAGCCTTGACTTCACCATGGTTGCGCCCGAGCATGCGGCCAGTTTCGCGAGCGGAATCCACATCCCACCCGGCTTCCACCGCTGGAGGAATCGGTACACCCGCCTCCTGGCAGGCTTGCAGCCATCCCTCATAGCGTCCTTCGGCACCGCCGCCACCCGGAATGCCGACATAATGTACCGGGCACGAAGTCAATCCCCGCTCGGCGAGACGTTGCAATAGATGCTGCGTGACACGGTAACCGCCTTCGCGCTCCCCCATGGATATTTGCGCGACTTCAGTATTGCGATCTCCGGCCACACTCACCACTGGCAGGGTGTGCGGAATCATTGATAACGCTTGGGTAGCTGCCTCATCGAAATTCAGTAGCACTACACCGGCAGGATTATGGTCAAGCGCTGACTGCACACTGTCGCGGATTTGCGCGCTCGTACTTCCCGGTTCGGCAATAAGAGCAATGGATAGTGCAAATCCTGCTGCGCGGGCTGCGGTTTCCACGCCTTGGATAACTTGCGTCTGGCCGTATCGCGTGGTGTTCGAGGAGAGTACGAGACATTGACTGGATTGTTCGCGTACCAGTGCGCGCGCAATCGCGTTGGGGCGATATCCGAGTTTGCTGATTGCCTGTGCGATGGACTGCCGCTTCGCTTCGCTCACGCGTTCCGGCATGTTGAGATAGCGGGAAACGGTAGGCACGGAAACACCTGCAAGCGCAGCCACGTCTTTGATGGATGGCGCTTTTGGCTTACCGCTTGGTGTTTTTGCCATTATTCCTCTTCCCTACTGCGATAACGTTTTCTGTAAACAGTGGTGCCATTGTACGGCATGGAGTGCTGCCTCATATTGCGCGCGTTGGGAAAAGGAAAGTTGCCGAAAAACGACTATGGCACTGCCATCCACAGGAACCATGGACGGGACTGGCCCCAACGTGTATGCGTATGGTCGATAATCACACCCCACACTGGAGCGTCGAATGCGTCGAAGAATCGTGCGACCAGCAGAATCGTACCGGCCACGGCCATGGAGAGACCGTACACTTCGGTGAAGTAATACAGTGCGTAGGTGCTGATGATGCAGTACAGCAGGTTGCTGGAAAGATCGGTGAACGAGTAAGTTACTTTGCGATGTAATGGCATCTGATGTGGGTTGCGCGGGTCGGCTGCGAGCGATGATTGGCTCATGATTATTCCTTGATGATGTGGTGATGATGTTGAAGGCGGTTTCCTCAGCAGTCATGCCGGACTGCGGATATGCCCAGCTGGCAGCCTGTTCAGGCAGCATCAGCATAGGAGCTGCAGCGGCAATAGCCGGATACAGTTTCCAATCCTGCTGATCGGAGGTGGACTGCACTTGGAAGCGACTGAGCAAAGATTTAAATCGTTTTCATAATGGCAGATATGCAATCAAATGCATTGCAAGCATTCGCATTCCGTTCTTAGACCTTCATGACGGCTCAGTGCAGTCGCATTATCAATAAATGGCCGACTGACTTCGCTGAAGACCTTAGACGAAGTCAGGCTGCCACTTCATGTTCCAATGGCATCACTGCGCAACAATCAGCGAAGGCTTAATGCTATCTGCTGGCCTTCTGGCTTCACTGGGCGTTCCAAGCGAAGCCAGAAGGCCAGCAGATAGCACTGCGACCACTCGCATCGGTCGTTAGCGAAGGCATACACACATCAACTGGGATTCCGCCATCACCAGTATCCGGAAAATATGCCTCGCTGCCCCACCGACGGCCAATCCACGCTTCACTACCCGCCGATGAATCATCTCAGTGAAGGCATCATGCCAGCCCATACCTCGGAGACTTCTCCACAGTGAAGCGACCAGGCCACTCCATGGCGGCAAACCACTGCGCTGCGGTCAGACACTGTTTTTACCGCAGTCGCACGGCCACGACATGGTGTCCGCGGATGTGTGGCTGCGGTGATTCCACGCGTCAGTTCATCGGTGGCCGATATCTGTGGCGGACCGTGGCAAGGCCACAAAAAACGTGTGGGGCGTGGTCCGGAAAGTATCCGAGCCACGCCCCACACGTCGATGAAAGGAAGAAAGGAAAAGAAGAAAGAGATTTAGTCAGCTTTGCTGCTAGCTCGTCCAGCAACTAAAGACGGACTCCGTCCGCTGTCTGCTGGCCTGACTCTCGTCAGGCACCTCGCCTACGGACAGCCCACAGGGCTGTCCGTTTCACGGCTCGGCCTCAACGATGAGAGCTAGCAGACAGAACTATTTTTTATCCCCGACTGCCATCACGGCGCGCTGTAGCACCACGAAGACGAGGATCATGAGGCCGATCACGATGGTGGTCCATTCGGCCGGCACGCCAAGATCGGTGGTGAGCGGGTCGAGGATGGAGCGAACCAGTGCGCCGAGCACGGAGCCGAGCACGTAGCCGAAGCCACCGGTGATGATCGTACCGCCGATAACCACGGAGGCCACAGCGTCGAGCTCCCAGCCCACACCAACGGTGTTCTTTGCGGAACCGATGTTGGCGGTGTAGACAATGGAGGCCAGAGCAGCCAGAGTAGCGGAGGTCAGGTAGATGATGTACTGAGTGCGCTTGACCGGCAGACCCATGAGCTCAGCGGAGGAGCGGGAGCCACCGATGGCGTAGATGGTACGACCAGTGCGGGTGTGGTGCAGCAGGATGTAGCCGAACACCACTACCAGCAGAGCGATGATCACACCAACATTGATGGTCAAATCGTGGGAGATCTTCGGCTGGTCGATGATCTTGATCTCGTTGGAGATGACATTGAAGTTGTTGCCATCAGGGAAGGTCAGCGAATCGGTGGAGATGATGGAAGCCAGACCACGGGCCAGGAACATCGTAGACAGGGTTGCGATGAACGGCTGCATGTTGAATTCCTCAATCAGCGTGCCGGCGAGGAGGCCGAACACTGCACCGATGAGCAGCATGATGATCATGACCAGGATGGAGGGGACTCCGGCGTTGGCGAGCTTCAGACCAATCACAGCGGTGATGGCCACGATAGCGCCGACGGACAGATCGATACCACCGGTCAAGATCGGCAGTGTCATGGCCACTGCCAGGATGATCAGGTAGGCGTGATCGATGAACAGGGAGGAGACGAAGCCGAGTCGGATGTACGTGCCGAACATCGCCTGTCCCAGGATGATCATGAGGATGAAGATCACCACGGCCGCGAGGGTCGGAATCATCTGGCGATCGATCTTGAAGCCCTTCTTAGGAGCCTTCACCTTGTTTGCCGTAGCTGTTGTCATGCTGCCACCGCCTTAGCTTGAGCCTTGAGCGCACGCTTACGCTTCATTTCAGCGCCCAAGTTATGAATCTTCGGAGCCTGCATCACGCAGATCACGATCACCACGATGGCGAAGAAGGCCGGGGTTGCTTCGGCGTTGATGCCCAAGGTGATGATGGTCTTGCGGATCATGGCGATAATCACAGCGCCGACAGCGGAGCCGGCGAGAGAGAACTTGCCGCCGAGCAGCGAAGTTCCACCGATAACGACTGCCAGGATGGCGTACATTTCAAGATCCTGACCGGTCTTGACCACGTCGACACGCATCACGGATGCGGTGGCGAACAGACCAGCGATAGCCGCGAGGAAACCGGAGATGGCGTACACGAGGAAGAGGATCTTCTTCGGCTTGATACCGGTCATGCGGGAGGCTTCCTGGTTGATACCAACAGCCTCAATCATCATGCCCATGGCGGTCTTGCGGCAGAGCAAGCCGACGAGAATCACGATGACCAGAGCGATGACGAAGTTGGCTGGGATGCCCAGAATGAAGCCGTTGGCGAGCCACTTAAGCGGTTCGTTGCCAGCCACTGCGGAGGCGTCCGTGTTCTGACCGGAGGTGATCACCTTAGCCATACCACGGCCGGCGAGCATCATGATCAGGGTGGTGATGAACGGCTGGAGGCCGAGCAGGGAGACCAAAGCACCGTTGATGCAGCCGATAGCGAGGCCGACTGCCAGAGCGATGAGGATGGAAACCCACACGTTGGTGCCGTTGGACAGGGTCTGCATGGCGGCTGCGCCAGCCACTGCCATCACGGAACCGACCGAAAGGTCGATGCCTGCGGTGGAGATGACCAAGGTCATACCGGTGGCGATCATCAGGTAGCGGGCGGATTCCTGCAGCATGGTGATCAGCGGGCCGGCCAGACCGCCGGTGTTGTCGTTCCAGCTCAAAGCGAGGAAGTCATGCTGGAAGATGGTGCAGACGATGACCAGGAGGATGAATGCAAGAACCGACCAGGTCAGGTTGTTGCTCAGGAGCTTCTTAACGAGAGCATTGCCCTCTTCTTTTGCCTTTTCAGCCATCTCATGCCTCCTTTCCGGTGTTCACGTTGGTGTTAGCGATGGTTTCGACGATGGTCGCCTGGGAGACGGTGTCGTCGTTTTCGATTTCTGCGATCTTATGGCGATCCTTGAGGACCTCGATGTCGTCGGACAGGCGGACCACCTCTTCCAGCTCGGAGGAGATGAAGACCACGCCCATGCCCTTGGCTGCCAGGTCGAGCACGACCTGCTGGATTTCAGCCTTAGCGCCGATATCGATGCCTCGGGTCGGTTCGTCGAGGATCAGGAGCTCCGGGTGCGTTGCCAGCCAGCGGCCGATCAGCACCTTCTGCTGGTTACCACCGGAGAGGTTCTTGATTGGACGGTCCGGATCGTTCGGACGAACGTTGAGTTCCTTCATGTACTTCTCAACGATGGCGTCCGCTTCCTTCTTCGGAATCGGCTTGAACATGCCTCGAGTTGCCTGCAGGGCGATGAGGATGTTCTGGCGAACGGTCAGGTCACCGATGATGCCTTCATCACGACGGTTTTCAGTGGAGTAGGCGATCTTGTTCTTCAGAGCGGTGTACGGGTCGGAGATGTTGACCTGCTTGCCGTTGAGTTCGTAGGTACCCGAATCCGGCTTGTCAGCACCGTAGAGCAGTCGACCGAGTTCGGTACGACCGGAGCCCAGCAGGCCTGCGAAGCCAACGACTTCGCCAGCGTAGATGTCGAGATCAACCGGGTTGATGGTACCCTTCTTGCCCAGGCCCTTGACGTCCACGATCGGCTTTTCACCGGACTTGATTTCACGGCGAGCCTTCTTGGCACCGATCTGGGAAAGTTCGGCGGCGGACTTACCAATCATCATGCCGATGAGCTCGTCACGCGGGGTGTCCTTGGTCATGACCTCCTTGATGAACTTACCGTTGCGCAGAATGGTCAGACGGTCAGTGATCTCGTAGATCTGATCAAGGAAGTGGGAGACGAAGAGGATGGCCACACCGGAGTCACGAACCTTGCGCATGATCTTGAACAGATCCTGCACCTCGTTGGCATCCAGGGAGGAGGTAGGCTCATCGAGGATGAGCACCTTGGCGTTGATCACCATGGCGCGGGCAATAGCCACAAGCTGCTGCATGGCGATGGAGATGGAGCTCAGCGGGGTGTGCGGGTCGATGGCTTCCAGGCCCATCTGAGCCAGGTAAGTCTTGGCGGCCTCATGGGTCTTCTTCCAGTCGATGCCGAACGGGCCGCGCTTTTCGTGACCCAGCATCACGTTCTCACCAACGGAGAGGTTGGTGCACAGGTTCACTTCCTGGTACACGGTGGCAATGCCTGCGTTCTGTGCATCCAGAGTGCCATTGAACTGCTGCGGCTTGCCATCCACCAGAATGGTGCCGGCGTTAATCTTGTACACACCGGTCAGAGCCTTAATCATGGTGGACTTACCAGCGCCGTTCTCACCCATGAGGGCGTGGACTTCGCCCGGGTAGAGAGTCAGATCGACACCGTCCAAAGCCTTGACGCCCGGGAATTCAATCGTGATGCCCTTCATCACGACGATAGGGGTTTTATCTGTCATGTCTTTGCCTTATCGAGAAGGGGATTGTTATCGTTTTGTGATATTTGAGCCAAACATGAGTGATGGTGTGGAGGAACGATTCCTCTCACACCATCACTGCTTGTTTGTTCAGTTATCAGTTGTGCTGTTGATTGCCTTCAGTGGCGAATCAGTAAGCGCGGGTGTTGTTGTCCAGAGCTTCCTTGGCGCTGGCGGCATCGAAGGTCTTGGACTCGATCTGGATGTCCTTCTCAACGGTCTTGCCGTCCAGGTAATCCTTGACAGCCTGAGCGGTTTCCTTACCGAAGATCGGGTTGTACTCGATCACAAAGGAGAGGTCGCCGTCAACCAGAGCCTGCAGAGCGTTCTTCGTACCATCGATGGTGATGATCTTAACCTTGCCCTTGAGGCCGGCAGCATCCACAGCCTGAGCGGCACCGAGGCCCATCTCATCGTTCTGAGCGAAGATGAACTGCGGGTTCTCGGACTTGTACTTGTCCAGCAGGCCTGCGGTCACGGTCTTGGCCTCATCAGTGGACCAGTTAGCGGACTGGGACTCGAGAACCTTGATGTTGGAAGCAACCTTGTCGGACCAGCCAGTACCACGATCCTTCACCACGGACAGGCCTGCAGGGCCTTCCAGGATGAAGCCGTTAGCGCCATCCGGGAAGCTCTTGTTCACGAACTCAGCAGCCTGCTGGCCAGCCCATTCGTTGGACGGTCCGATGTGGGAAACGATAGCCTTCTTGGCCTCAGCATCCTTGACCTCAACGTTACGATCCACGGTGAAGACCGGAATCTCAGCCTCAGCAGCCTTCTTCAGGGAGTCATCCCAACCGGAATCCTCAGTGGAAGACAGGATGATGGCGTCAACTTCATCGTTCACGAACTTGTTGAAAGCCTGAATCTGCTTCTGCTGATCGTTGTTCTGGGTCGGAGAGTACTGCAGTTCGAAACCAGCATCCTTGAAGGCGGCCTTGATGTCATCCTCGTTAGCAGTACGGAAGCCACCCTCAGGGCCGACGGCCACGAAGCCAACAACCTTCTTGCCGGAATCGCTGCTACCACCAGCATTGCTAGAACCGCAAGCTGCAACGCTTACCAGAGCGGCGGCGGAAGCAACCAGTGCAATAGCCTTCTTCCAATTCTTCATGAAAAACTCCTCCTCGAGCAGTATCTCTGGATGTTCATTCATCCACATTGATGACTTCATGTCATCGACAGTCTTAAGTATGGAACGAACAGTGCTGATGTTCAATCGTGAGCGGTAACAGTTTGATAACAGGTCTATAACGTTTTGATAACAGTGGATCAGAAATGGCGAAACATGGCGGAATCCCGCCTGTTATAGACCATAATGGTATTGGTTGCACAGCGGCAATGTCGCTTTCAACCAAGCGACAGAGCTGCCGCCACAAAGTACATAGAAAGGTGAACTATGGATACCGTTTTCCTTATCATCAAGCAGGTTGAGGGTGTGAAGCACCTCGCTGGCGTGGCCGCCAATATCGGCGAAGCCGCCAAGCTCTTGGCTAAGTGGGAGCCGGAATGCCCGGATAACTTCAACTTCCTGGGCACCAAGGAAGAGTATGGCGTCACCCGCCATCTGTTCAACATTCCGTTCAACATGGAATACCTCATTTATGAGGTGCCGATGAACTCCGAAGTTCCAGCCGATCTGTTCAAGAAGGAATACGGCGGCATCTGATCTTCGAGTGTTTTATCACCGTAGGTGATAAAACACTACCCCTCAGTCGGCTCACGCCGACAGCTCAGCAGCAATTAAGGACAGACTACGTCTGCCTCTTATCGGCTCCTGTTTGTCGCCTTCGCCTACAAACAGCACACCGTGCTGTTTGCTATACGGCTCAGCCTGACAAGGGGAGCCAAGAGGAACGTAATGCTCCTGCGCGTAATGTGCAGGAGCATTGTCATATTGTTGCGATCATTGCGAGCCGAGAGCCGTGACCTGGCTGTCTGCAATGGACCAAGAGCCATCGAGAGAGCCGGAAACCGAGCGCACTGCACCGGTATCATCCAATACGGCCAGACGCCGATACAAACTGATCTGCCCAGATGCCATGGAAACAATCGTGCCTTCCGGCAGTCGCTGTACAGTATCCGGCCCAGGCACTATCTGTCGATAGGCACTCTGCTGAGTGCCATCTGATGAAGCAGCAGTGGCATATACCAGATTGAGATCGTTATAGAACGTCAGCATGGCTACGTTCTGCACCACACTCACCTGAGTGCAGCTTTTGCCTAACGCTGTCACCTCGTTATTCTCATCTCGGGCAATACCAGTAAGTACCACACCGCTTGCGGCACCACCATGAATAGCCAAGGCCAGTCGCGCCCCTTCCGGCGAAACATTCACGGAAGTCACTTGCCCCGCTTCATCCAGCCAAGGCACGGTGAGTTTTACGGTTTTCCCACCACGGAGCACATATAAGGTCTTGCCATCTTGGGCAACGCCCCAGACTTCTCCGTTCAAGCCTGCTGTCAGCGACCGCATTCTCTTGCCTTCAAACAGCACGCCGCAGGAACCGCCGCTGGCATCCAAGCATTCCGCCACGCCATCCGCGCGCAGTATCGCTCCCCCATTTGAGGAGAAAGCCAGACCTTGCGCGCCGTCATAGCCTTCCACCTCGCCCACGCGCAACGGGCTGGAGCTGGACAGCGACACAATATGCCCACCAGTCAAGGTATATACGCCTACTGCCGGCTGATCGGCGCTGAGCTTCAGCATGGAGTCGGCATCTGAATAGTCCACGCCATCGCCGGTAACTTTCAACGTATATCCGGTATTGCCATCTCCAAGCGTCAATCGGATGCGATGCACCAATATGCCGCGGTCCTCATCGCTTAATGCATTAATGCCATTGGTCAGGTCAACCTCAATGGTGTTGTCTTTTACCGGCACAGTATCCACTGCCAAAGCAACAGATTCCAAATTCTGGCTGTATACCGCTCCTACCAACCAATCAGGAACCGAGGAAAGCACCTCGCGCACAGCTTGAGTTCGCCAATTTCGCCAGCTCAACCATCGCACGTCAGGAACCAGCTGTTTGCCTGAAGAAGATACTTGATACACGGATACTTGGCGGAATACCTGATCAAAATCAGCAGTGGAGATTACTACACCATCGTTCAATGTGGAAATACGCCACTGCCCTTTTTGCTTCACCACGGTGTAGGCGATTTTGGTCGATTGCGTTTCCTGCGCCGGCGTATAAATACCGTGAGCATCCAAAGTACCTACTACCTGCAGCACCACTTCCACGATTAGCGAGCTTTCCACACCCTGCGGCGCAGTCATGGTATTGGCTCGGCGGCGGAATTCCGGCGTACCACTGTAAATCACCGCTGCGTTATCGCCATTCCATGTTGCCGCTGCCGTAGAAGTCAAGAATTCGCGGGCAACTCGGTAGCCATCAGATTGCACGCCGGCTGGCATGGCGTCGTAGAAGCCTTTGACTATGCTTTCCGGCTGCGCATCATCGCTCGGCCCTTGAGGATTGGTGTATGCGCGGCTGGTTTGTTGTTCAACAGGGTCCAGTACCTGAACGTTTCCGCGGGTAGGCAACGCCAGCGGGCTCGAGCATGCCGCTAATGCCACGGAGCAGAACAATGCCACCAACGCGGAGGCTAATGAGGCGTGTCTTCTGATCATTGCTCACCGCCCGTCGTCTCATGACTCTCATGGTGTTGCGTCATATCTTCCGCAATCGCCATCATGCCTTGTGCTTTGCCGCGCTCGGCCACCGGGCTGGACGCCACACCGAAACCTCCTGCAATAGAGAAATCATCCGGTGCCGCACCAGCAAAATCAAGCGGCAAATCGGCATCGGCAATCTCACCCTGGGCGGGATCTCGAGGCAATACCACCAAGAACCACGTGCCCTCCCCCAGCGCCGAACGTACACGAATAGTTCCATGGTGCAGCAGCGCATCGGTCATTGCGATAGACAAGCCTAATCCGGTACCTCCCGTGATGCGCGAACGGGATGGATCGCCTCTCCAGAATCGGTCAAAGATATGGGAGACGGTTTTCGCATCCATGCCCACACCATAATCACGCACGCTCACCACGAGCGCTTTGCGATTGGCGGCAATGCGCACCTCAATTGGCTTGTCTTCGGCAAAGTCCACTGCATTGGCGAGCAGATTCCTGATGATGCGCGTCACTCGCCGGGTATCAACCTTGGCCAACACCTGCACGTTCGGCAGATCTGCATGAATCGCCACCTGTTTGGCGGAGGCGATGCCTTCGACCTGTTCCACCGCATCCATCACTGGATCGCGCACGTCAGCATCCACAACATCCAAAGCTGCATAACCTGCGTCATATCGGGAGATTTCCAACAAATCAGCAAGCATGTCTTGGAATCGATTAATCTGCCCGGATAGCAATTCCACCGTGCGTTTGGTAGCCGGATCGAAATCGTCCTTTTTCATCTCCAGCAAATCCGAAGCCATGCGCATGGTGGTTACCGGAGTGCGCAATTCATGGCTCACATCAGAAACGAATCGTTTCTGCGATACGCTGGCTTCCTCCAACTCGTCGATTTTCTGATTCAATGAATCAGCCATCGCATTGAACGAACGCTGCAGCACACCAAGTTCATCTTTGCGGTTGACTTCCACGCGTGCGTTCAGGTTGCCGGAAGCCAATGTTTCAGCAGCATACGCCACATGCTCCACAGGTCGCACAATGCCACGAATCAGCAGCCACATCACCACGCCTACGGTGACGCTGAGCAATGCGCAAATAATCAATAGGCTGAGCTGAATCTGCGTCAACGATTGCTGCTGCAACGTGTAGGAATAAATGGCGAAGAATTCCAAATTGCCGGCCACACCGTAATCCAAAACCGTACCTAGCACTGCTCCAGGCGTGCTGGAAAACATTGGATTCGAGGAAATATTGAGTTCAACCGGCTGGTAGAACACGTTGCCCTCCACGTCGGATGCCACAGCGGAATGCATGTCTTCGCTAATAACGTCCTCATACGTGGGTTCTGTGGACACCGGAATGATCGAACGCGCGGTGGATTCGCGGCTCCATAAATAGACGCCTACCAGATTGGATGCGCCATCGGACTGCAGGTTCGAGGCCAGATCATTGACCAACTGCTGTATTTGCACGGTGGTGGTGGCATCGGAAGCGTCAAGACCGGTTTGAGCCTGTTCCACCATATTGGAAAAGTCAGCTTGGGCTTGGGATGTGGTTTGCGATAGCAGCGAAGAGCGAACGGAGCTCATCGAAACCATGGAGAATACAACCGCCACGAACAGCGTCAGCAGCACAGTCAGTGCCACGGTTCGAGCCTGCAGAGACCTGCGAACCTCAGAACGCCCGTGCCGCAATAACCATTTAAAACTAAATCGCAGACTGTGCCGAGGAGCCAGAATCGTGGCATGCTCAGAAGGCGTGGAATCTGAAGAATGTGATGATGCTGAGTCAGCCACGATTAGTTCTCAGGAGTCACGAATTTGTATCCAATACCACGCACGGTTTGGATAATCTGCGGATTTTCAGGATCATCCTCCACTTTGGCGCGCAAACGTTGCACGTGTACGTTAACCAAGCGGGTGTCCCCAGAATTCTCATACCCCCACACATCGTGCAGCAACGTAGAGCGGCTGATCGCCTCCCCTGCGGCTTTGGCGAGCACAAATAGCAACTCGAATTCCATAGGAGTAAGGCTTAAATCCTTGCCATCCTTGGTGGCGGTGTGCTCCAAGCGGTCGATAACAATGCCGCCGCGTTCAATATGATTCGTGTTCGCGGCTTCCGCCGAGGAACCGGAATCTCCAGCCGCTACAGGGCGGGCGATGCGGAATCGGGCACGGATGCGAGCCAATAATTCGGCCACTTTGAACGGCTTGGGCACGTAATCATCGGCTCCGGCTTCGAGGCCTGCCACGACATCGGTGGTGTCTGACTTTGCGGTAAGCATGATGATGGGCACATTGGAAGTCTGACGAATACGACGAGCCACTTCAGTGCCGTCCAAACCGGGAAGCATCACATCCAGCAGAATCAAATCAGGCTTGACTGTAGGGAACATTTCCACGGCGCGCAGACCATCCATGCAGGTGACGGTCTGGAATCCTTCGTTCTCCAACACAAGGCTGAGCATTTCTCCGATGGCCTGATCGTCGTCCACAATGAAAATGACTGCCATACTGTGTTCACACTCCTTACCTTGTGCCGCCGGCTTCGTCGAAGGCGTATACCATTCCGTTATACTCTACTCCTACTCTTTGGCTCCATCGCCACCATGCAGAATAGGGCGTATTTTAGCCAGACGCTGACTTACTTCATGCTCATAGCCGCGATCGTTGGGATGATAGTATTCAGTGCCTCGCAAAATCTCCGGCATATATTCCTGAGGCGCAACAGCACCTGGCCAATCATGAGCATATTTATATCCTTCATGATTGCCCCATTCTTTCATCAACTTGGTGGGAGCATTCCTGAGATACAGCGGTACAGCGCCGATTTTGCCCGCGTCCACATCGGCGAGCGCCTGATTGATGGCATTGTAGCTGGCGTTTGATTTGGGCGCTGTGGCTACTGCGATGGTGGCTTCAGCCAGAATGATGCGCGCTTCCGGCATGCCTACCAACGCTACGGCTTGCGCCGCCGCCACGGTGACTTGCAGAATCTGCGGGGCTGCCATGCCGACTTCCTCACTGGCAGCAATCATGATGCGGCGCGCGATGAAGCGGGGATCCTCGCCTGCCCTGAGCATACGAGCCAGGTAGTGGATGGCAGCGTCCGGGTCACTGCCGCGCATGGATTTGATGAATGCGGAAATCACATCGTAATGGTCATCGCCATCTTTGTCGTAGCGCACGGTGGCGGCATCCATTACGGTAGCTACGATTTCAGGAGTGATGATTGGCCGGCGAGCGCCTTTTTTGCGGGCTTCGTCTCCGGTGACCGCTCCTGCAGCTGCTTCCAGAATGGTCAAGGATTTGCGGGCGTCTCCCCCGGCCATGCGCACAATATCCGCAATGGCTTCGTCCGTGGCCTTGACTTCTCCTTTGAGTCCACGGTCGCTGGTTAAAGCGCGATGGACCAGTTCGGTGAGCTGTTCAGGTTCCAAGGATTCCAGTTTGACCACCACCGAACGGGAAAGCAGTGGTTTGATGACCGAGAAGCTCGGATTTTCGGTGGTGGCACCGATAAAGGTCACGTCGCGGTTTTCGACGGCTGGCAGCAGTGCGTCCTGCTGGGACTTGGAGAATCGATGTACCTCGTCGATAAACAGTACGGTTTCCTGACCGCGTGAGACTAGACGTTCGTGGGCGCGATTGAGCACGTCGCGCACGTCTTTGACTCCGGACGTCACGGCGGACAGTTCCTCGAATACTCGACCGGATTGGCCGGCCACGATGGTGGCGAGCGTGGTTTTGCCCACCCCGGGAGGGCCGAAGAGGATTACTGAGCTTGGAGCAGTGAGGCTGCCACGGCTGGCTGGATTGGCGAGGCGGCGCAATGGGGAGCCCTCCCCCAGCACATGCGTCTGCCCGATTACCTCGTCCAATGTGCGAGGACGCATACGCACGGCAAGCGGCCGGGTCATGGTTTCCGGCGCATCCGTTGCCCCAAACAAATCGTTCTCAGTCATACTTGTACTGTATCGCATCGCTCGAACATGCGTTCGATATCAGGAATCGGCGTTGCCGATGCTGTGCTATCTGCAGCCTACGGCCGCTTTCTTCTCTCCCTCAGTCAGCTACGCTGACAGCTCCCTCATCAGAGGGAGCCATAGGAAGGTGGCCACCCCTCGGCAATATTCACGAAAGCTCCCTCGTCAGAGAGAGCCGGATTAGCCTCCCTCTGACGAGGGAGGTGGCATCAGCGAAGCTGATGACGGAGGGAGAGAAGCCACAAATCAAGGTCAGTTACCAACCTTGTAGTCGTAGAAGACTACTTCGCCGGTGTCTTGGGTGGCGTCGAGGTCCACGATGCCTTCGATGGCCCAATCGTGGTCGCCATCGGAGTCATCGATAATCTGGCGCACTTTCCACGTGTGCTCATCCTGCTCGTGGCTGTCATCCAGCATGAACAGCTTAGGCGAACGGGCTTCGGCGTTAATGCCCACGTACTCGTGTTCATCGTAGTAATCGTCGAGCACGTTCTCCCATTCATGCACGCCATAGCCCCAGTCCTTGTCGAGCGCGCCGAGCTTGTCCGGATCGTCCAAATCCATAAGCTGTACGCGGCGGAACAAAGCATTCCTGACCAGCACAATAAGGCCACGGCGGTCTTCCACCACTTGATTCTTCTTACCCGGCGCTGCCAGTGAAGCCGCAGCTTCGGACTGGTCGGAGGAATCGCCCGCGTTCTCCCATTCGTCCACCAACGAGGAGTCGATGGAGCGCACGAGCACACGCAACCAGGAGATAATATCCTCCAACTGTTCGTCGCGCTTTTCCGGCGGAACCGTACGCGCCAATGTGCGGTACGCGTCAGAAAGGTAACGCAGCAGTGTGCCCTCAGATCGGGCAATGTTGTAGCGGGCGATATACCCGGTGAAGTCGGATGCGGTTTCCACCATGTCGCGCACCACGGATTTCGGGCTCAGATAGTAATCATTCGCCCATGGCACATCGTGACGATACTGGTCGAATGCCGCTTCGAGCATATCTTCCAGAGGCTTCGGATACGTGATGTCCTGCAGCTTATCCATACGCTCGTCATAGTCCAAACCATCCGCCTTCATATCGGCGAGCGCCTTGTCCCTGGCCTGACGTTCCTGAGCCCTGAGCACCTGCTTGGGGTCTTCCAGCGTGGCTTCAGCCATGGAAATCACATCCAAAGCATAGGTTTCCGATTCAGGATCCAGCAGTTCGAGCGCGGCCAAAAGGAATGGCGAAAGCGGCTGGTCAAGCGCGAAGTCATCCGGCATATCCAAGGTCATGTAATAGTCCTTGCCACCATCCGGACGATTTTCGGTTTCAATCACCTCGGTATCGAACAACGTCTGGAAAATCTCATCGGCACGCTGATGCAAATGTTCCTTCTGCTCCGGAGTCTGCGCACTGTCATCAATCAAATCTTCCACACGAGCGCGCGCATCGCCGCCTTGTGCCACTTCATTCAGCACCATTGAATGCGTAATCTTCAGATGCGGCACCAAAGTTTCCGGCTCAGCGTCAATGAGCTTATTGAACGTGTTCTCATTCCACGTCACGAAGCCTTCCGGAGCTTTCTTGCGCTTCACCTTCTTCAGCTTCTTCGGGTCTCCCCCGGCTTTGGCAATCGCCTTCTGATTCTCGATTTCATATTCGGGAGCCTCGGCAATCACCAAGCCTTCAGTATCGAAGCCCATACGGCCGGCACGTCCGGCAATCTGATGGAATTCACGAGCCCTGAGCCTGCGCATCTTGGAACCATCGAACTTGGTGAGCGCGGTCAATACCACTGAGTGAATCGGCACATTAATGCCCACGCCTAGCGTATCGGTACCGCAAATCACTGGCAGCAGACTCTGTTGGGCAAGCTGTTCCACAAGTCTGCGGTAGCGCGGCAGCATGCCGGCGTGGTGAATGCCCACGCCTGTGCGCAGCAGGCGTTGCAGAATCTTGCCGAATGCTGTGGTGAATTTCACGCCTTTGATGGCTTCAGCAATGGCTTGGCGCTGTTCCTTGCTGGAAACACCGGTGGAAGCGAGCGCTTGCGCGGTTTCCAGGGCGGCATCTTGGGAGAAATGCACCACATAAATCGGGGTTTCACCGTTGCGGAAGGCCAGCTCCACGGTTTTCTCCAGTGGATCAAGCGTGTACTCGTAGCTCAGCGGCACCGGGCGCGGCGCATCAGCGATAACATCCACATCCGGAGTGTCGTTCAGATCGGAAAGCTTATCCGCCACGGCATCAACGTTGCCGAGCGTGGCGCTCATCAGCAGGAATTGGGTCTGCGGCAGTGTGAGCAGCGGCACCTGCCATGCCCAGCCGCGTTCCGGGTCACCGTAGTAGTGGAATTCATCCATGGCCACAAGCCCCACATCGGCATGGGTACCTTCGCGCAATGCCTGATTGGCGAGGATTTCTGCCGTGCAGCAGATGATTGGTGCATCAGCGTTGATATGACTATCTCCGGTGATCATGCCGACATTGTCGCGACCGAATACTTCCACCAGGTCGAAGAACTTCTCGGATACCAGAGCCTTAATGGGGGCCGTGTAATACGAGCGGCGGCCAGTGCAGAGCGCCGCGAAATGCATGCCGAGTGCCACCAATGATTTGCCGGAGCCGGTGGGCGTATTCAAAATCACATGGTCGCCGGCGAGGATATCCATAATGGCCTCTTCCTGGTGAGGCCATGGTTCAACGCCTTTAACGTCGGTTACCCAGCCGAAGAATCGTTCGTAGATATCATCGGCAGTGAGGTTACGTTCACGTTCATTGCCATCCCATTCGGGCGCCAATCGCCCCAGAGAACCGTATGCTTGTTCCTTCTCGTCAGTCATAATCCTCTAGTCTAGCTGCCTGCGTACTTCCTCTGGGTTCACTCCGGGCTCAAGTGGAGGCCATGTCATATTCATATTTTTGAGCGTGGTGCGCAGCAGCTCGGATACCACGGCTCGTGAATACCATCGATTATCGGCCGGCACCAAATACCAAGGTGCCGCTGCAGTGCTTGTTTTCTCGAATACTTCTTGCCATGCTGCCATGTAATCATCCCAGCGTTCGCGCGCGTCAAGATCGGAAATATCGAATTTCCAGTATTTCGTCGGGTCATCCAAACGCCCCAAGAAATGCTGTTTCTGTTCTTCTCGGCTCACTACCAAGAATATTTTGATGATGGCACAGCCGGAAACAGCCAAGTCACGCTCGAATTCGTTGATCACGTCATAGCGACCACGCCACACATCTTCAGGATACGTACCGTAGATGTGCGGCATCACGATGTCTTCATAATGGGAGCGATCGAATACGCCTATCCAACCGGGGTCCGGCAGCTCGCGTTCCACTCGCCATAGGAATCCATGTTGCAGCTCCTCATCAGTGGGTTTGCCGAAACCGTGATAGTGAATACCCATCGGGTCGCCTTGACGGAATACATGGCGCACAATGCCGCCTTTGCCGGAGGCATCCATACCCTGCAAGATAATCAGCAACCGGCGCGGCGAACCCTTAACACCATTGGCATACATCAACCGCTGGTAGCGTGCGATCTCCGAGGAGCTTAAATCGATGAATCGCTCGCCATCGTATTTGTCACCGTCGAATCCCGGAGTGGAATCGCCGTCCACATCGGTCACGTTCACCCCGTGGTGGAACATCAATCGTTGCGCGGGCGGCAGAGACCACACCGCGCTTAATAAGTCACTGGCCTTGGCGGCATTCGCAAGCCGCTCCGCCACAGTGGGGCTCTCCTCAATCATGCCGATGCGCTCTTCCACTAGCTTCAGCGCCTTGTCAATCCTTTTGCCGGACTTCTTGTCTTCCTTGACCATGCCCTTGATTGTACGTCCGACTCACCATGAAGCGTCGCACCACATAAACAAAAATCCGGGCATTCATGAGATAGTCACTATCCCACAAATGCCCGGATTGATTATTGCGCTTCGGCCGTCAACTACTTGCGGATGGTGCTACGGCGCTTGATAATCAGCACCGTACCGCCTGCAGCAAGCATCAAAGCCAGAGCAGCAATCGGAGCGATTGCCGCACCGGTATCCGCTGTGCGCTTGGCTTGGTTAGCCTTCTGGTTGGTCTTGTTGGCATTGTCAGCCTTGTTGCCAGAGCCGGCTGCAACAGTCAGCGGCACTGTCACCGTGGTCTTGTCGGTGGTACCAACCACGGTCAGCGTGACGCTACCAGCGGCCGTATCAGCAGGAACTGTCACCTTGAGCGCAGCAGTATCGCCATTCTCAACCGCAGCCTCACCCACAGTCTTGCCATTAATGGTGGCCGTGAGCTTAGTTTCGGCAGGCACACCCAGCGAAGTAAGTGTGAGCTTCGAGAAGTTCAGAGTGAACGACTCCCCTGCCTTCACGCTGCCAGTCGGAAGACCGGTAACGGCCACCGCACGGCGATCATAGCGAGGTGCAACCGGATTGTTCTTGCCGAGGTATTCAATCCATGCGTCACGGTCGACCAGACCGGAGTCACGGGTATCAGCTCCTTGAGCGAAGACGCGGAAGTTATCGCCGCCCTCCAGCAGGAAGCTGAAGGAACCGATGCGGTACTTGGCGTTCAGATCCAGCGGCTTGCCGTTCACGGTCACCGAAGTGATGTGATGGCCCTGAGCTGCGTTCGGATCATAGGTGTAGGACACATTGTGCGAAAGGCCCAGCTGCAGGTACGGGCGAGATGGCGTAGTGCCATCCGTAGTGGTCTGCCACTGCTGTTCCAGAGCTTCCTTGAACTGTGCGCCGGTAAGCGTGGTGGTCCACAGGTTGTTCAGGAATGGCAGTACGGCGTTTGCCTGCGCGTAGGTGATGGAGCCATCGGCTGCGAGCGGGCAGGAAGTATTGCTGCCGGTCTTGCACAGCTCGGCACGCAAACCGCCTGGGTTCACCACACCGATTTCAGCACCGCCGCGATCCGCACTGGAGAGCGAGGAGAGCAGCGAGTCAGCCACGAGATTGCCGAGCGTGGATTCGGAACCACGATCATCGCGCTTGCCATCCTTGAATGCAGTGGTGATGTCCGCGGATACGGAGCCGACAACCTTATTGCCTTCTTCAGTACCCTTGGCCACAGCAGCATCCACGATGGACTTGACCTGCTTGACCACCTCATCGCCATTGGCGGCGAGCTCGTCATCAGACTTGCTGGTATCAACCGCCACGTTGCCGGACTTCTCATACGTCACGGCTCCAGTGGCCTTATCGTAATCAAGCACCACCTGGCCAACGTTGGCGGCATAGCTGCCGGTTTGAATAATCGGACGATTATTCTTTGCCGGATCAGTGTACGAATACTTCATGTGCGTATGGCCGGTGAAGATTGCATTGACCGCAGGATCAGTATCGTCCACAATGTGCTTGAACACTGGGCTTGCGGCCTTCTGCTCGTCCAATGTCGGCTTGCCGGTCGTGTCATCCTCATTGCTCGGGGCACCTTCATGGTATTCAGCCACGATCACATCGGCCTCACCGTTGGATTCATCACCATCGGTCAGCTGCTTGGCTACACGGTTCACGGCTTCCACCGGATCGCCAAAGTCAAGGTCCTTGACGCCATTAGGAGAAACCAGAGTCGGGGTTTCCTGCGTGACGGCACCAATAATGCCAACCTTCACACCGTTCACTTCCTGGATGCTGTACTCCTGAAGTGCTGGAGTCTTGGTGCCCTTCTTGTACACGTTGGCACCTAAGTAATCCCACTTGGCATTGCGGTTGTTCTCCGAGCCAATCACACGGTTGACCAGATCGTCATACCCCTGATCGAACTCATGGTTGCCTACGGAGGATGCCTTCAAGCCCAATGCATTCATCACATCGATGGTTGGCTGATCCTTTTGCACCGAGGAGTTGAACAGCGATGCGCCGATCAGATCTCCAGCGCCGAGCAGCAGCGAGGAATTCTGATACTTGCCGCTCCTGAGCTGTTCCACGGTTGCAGCGAACGGTACCGTGAGGTTCTTGTCGATGCGGCCATGGAAATCGTTGACGTTCAACAGGTTAATGGTGGTCGTAGTGGATGCCGGCACGGCGGTTTCGATCCAGCCTTGACGCAGCGAGTGGCCGTTGGTTACACCATCATCGGCCCAGAAGACTGGCTTATACGTCTTGCCTTCAGCGCCGCCTTCCACGGTTTGCGCGTCAGAGTCAGGCGTAATGGCGAAACCTTCCGAGTTCTGTTCGGCGATTTCTGCCGGAGTGGCAGTCAGCTTGGTCAGTTCCAGTGAGCCGTTGACGAACTCGTACGTGCCGATTTTCGCACCGGTTCCGTTGTCGTTGTCGCTTTCGGCAAGAAGTTGGTTGTGCTCGGCATCCCAAGTCAAATCACGCGGACCGTCAAATCCGGCGTTAGATGCAGCATCTGGAAGATCGATCTTGGCAACCGGGTATGCGGTGTCCTCTCCACCTACTGTGGCGAGTGCGAACGCGTAGATGGCGTTGGTCTTCTCCAAGGCGGCGAAGAACAGGCCGCCGAAATCGTTGGCAGTGCCATTCGGGTCGTATGCGTGCACATTGTTCGGGTCAAGATTGGACTGGAAGTTATTGGCAAGCAATGCAGCATCAGGAATGAATGCCACACCTTCAACGCCCAAGTTGGCATCATCTTTGCCGAGCTGAACACCGAATTGCGAAAGCGGAGCAACCAGGTTCCACTCATGGGTTGCCGTCAGATCCTGCGCACCATCCCCATTGGTATCCGTAGCCTTGGCGGTCACGTCATATTGCAGGATGGATGGGCGTGGAGCATTCTTGTTCTCGTTGTCGCGTTCGGCACCGATGAACACGCCCTTCGAGGAATCAAGCTTGCCGTCTGCACCAGGAATCAGCGTTATTGCTTCAGCATCAACGCCACCAGTACCGTCCTTGAAGTGCAGTTGCTTGCCGCCCTTGGTCTGCCCATTCTTGGTGAAGGTCCAACCATCTTGAGGATCCTGCTGCCAAGTGCCGTTCACTTTAACGAACTTGTTGATGGAGCCAGGACCTTTATCAGTGGTGTTGCCAAGCGTTGGGTTGAGATCATTGTCCGCGGCCCACAGCACGTCGGATGCGCTGGTGCTGCCGCTCTCGTAGACGAGGCCAGAAAGATTGCCGTCCGTATGATCGCCGGACTGCCCTTTAGCACCGAATTCGCCGGAAGCATCAATCGGCGTCACGTTTGGCAGACCTGGCCATGCGCCCACGGTCAGGCTCTCTCCAGGATCCGGAGTGGGCGTAGTGCTCGGGAATTCATTGGCGGCACCAGGCGTAGGCTTATCGCTTACCTTAAAAGTGCCATCATCTGCACGAGACCAGGATTGCGCACTGGTCATCTTGGTGGAAAGCTTCCAAGTGGTGGCATCTACTTGGGCGGAAGCATCATACGTATTGCCGACCTTTGAAGTCAGGTATACGGAGTCGGCGTCAGAGCCAAGCCCAGGGTCTCCGTTGTAATCGATGTAGGCAACAAGATAGCCGTTCGGCTGAATCAAGGTATCAGTGACGACTTCCTTGTCAGTGCCGATGGTGTAATGCTTATTCTGTTTCTCGTCGTAGATGCCCCACCCCTTGACATCCACAGGCGCAGAACCAGTGTTCTTCAGCTCAACCCAATCGTCTCGCTGCGCTTCAGGATCGCCAAGTTCCTTGGTATTGCCGGCAAATACTTCATTGATGATTACGGATGGCTTGGCAGGCTCTTCAGCGATTGCCGCAGGCGCTACGCCGGCGATTCCTGCCAAAGTGGCGATAGAAGCAGCAAGCGCAATAATGCGCTTCGCCCCTCGCCTTAATTCGACATGTTGATTCACTGCTCTTCCCCTTCCTCAATATCCATGTGCAATAAGCCACCGTGGCTTTTCGCTGAGCAGTCATGGACTTACAACCGAGCGTAAGGAGGGAAGATGAACCGGCTGCCCTGTCTGGAAGAATACAGGGAGTCGGCAAGTTGAACTCTGGCCGAATTTCTTCAGCTGATGTACAGGTTTATCGAGGATTACGCCGACGCAGCAGCACGCCAATAAGCAATGCTGCTACTGTGCCCACCAGTACGGCAGTCAGAGCCGGCTGCTGGGCGGCATGCAATATGGCAAGATCAGGGCCTGCCGGAGCAGCGCTGTTCTCCCCCGCCGCCGCATCCGAGGCTGGATGATTGCCTTTATCCGCATATTGCGCGTTTACCACAGTCGGCCCGTTCAGCGTCACCTGGTCTGCCGTTTCCACTTTGGTTACATCACCATTGGAATTGAGCGTCACTCGAGCGCACAGTGCTTTGGCCCAGTCGATGCGCTGCCAACCGTCAGAGGATTCCCACAACGGGTATCCGGAGTCCAATGCCGTAGCTTTCAAAATCGCGTTTCGTTGATCCGCATGAAGCTGTGGGTATGCCAGACGCAGCACATCGGCCGCCCCTCGCGGAGCTACAAATTCAGCGCCGGCTTGAGACTTGTCCTGAGGGAATGTGTACGTCATGCGAGCCGTGTAGACGCGTACGGCTGAGGCTTGATCTTTCACTGGCTCAGTGGCCACCGGGTCAAGGAAATCATTCGTGTAGCCGCCCGTGGAATTCGCTTTGAGATTGGCGATGCATTCGGCCAATGTGTCTCCATGACGATCGGCTTTGCATCGTTCGGTCAGATAATCACGAAGTTGCCTTGCCGCGGGAACAATCGACGAAGCGAATTCGTTATGCCAATACTGGCCGTTTTGTGCAGAAGCACCAATGCGACCGCCCATAATATCGAGCGGATAATGCACACCCAGCACAATACGGTTATTGCCAGCCTCTGATGTGCGAGCCATGATCTGCGGCGCAAGCTCAGGCAAAATGCCAGCGAGCGCAATACCCCAGGAATATGCGCCGGTTGTATGACCGGATGGATAGGAACTGTTCTTCTGCAGTGTGGAATATCCAGGAATATGGTCCAACCAGGAGGGTGACTGCTCAATATCAAGCGTGGCTGGCAAACCGGCCAAATCATTTGTGCCGCCCAGTGTGCTTTGCGAACGATCCAGATATGGCCTCGGGTGCATTGCCGCACGCTTGGATTGGAAGGTGGACGCCACATTGAATTTGAACAAATCAGAGATCTTGTTCAGCTTGCCGTCTTTGAATCCTTCACTCATGTATTTGCCGAGTACTGGCCCTAGCGCATCCGGAAGGGTTTCTTCGCCGTACAGATCGGAATCGATCAGCGCACGTTTGCGCTGCGCAGTCAGACCGTTCTTGTCTGCGTTTTCGGCACCGAGGTGATTGATGGCTACGGTCAAATCCTCATCCAGTTTCATGGTCTTCGCGTCGAGCACTTTGCCGCCATGCGTGGCATCCACGGGCGCCTGCCAATAGTTCTTCTCATAATCGGAAAGCAAGGCCACCCAGTCAGGGTTGGGAAGCTGGTCAGCTTGCGCAGTTGTTGGTATGGCTGCGCTTAACGCCAACGGTAGGCATAGTGCAATAGCAAAAACGGAGGATAGGTTCCGGAACGTCTTCATACGTTCCAACCTATCCTCCGTTTGGCTACGTAGCCTTGAACTCGATAGAACACTTGGTGAACTCTTCGTACCGCCTTAGCCACAACTTAGATGGTGTGAAGAGTCGCGCTACAACCACAGTGCATCAGATCTTCGGCTTGCCTCCGAACTTGGTATGACTCGTATTGATGTCATTGCCATGCTTGAACACGGTACCGTGATCGGAATGCTCGTGTTCTGAGGAGGAAAGCTTCGGATTCTTGGCCTTGGGGCTATCCGGCTTACCGGTGTCGCGCTCGTGCTTGGCTTCCGATTCCGGCTGAGTGACGTCATAGCCCTGCTCGTACTTGGTTCTACGCCAGTTACGAATGGAAGCGTTCGTACCACGATGGTGGACATGGTACTTACGCGGCGTACCGCCAAGCGGCAGTTCTTCGACTTCCTTGGCCACGGCGATCTGGTTCACGTTGGAAGCGTCGCCGGCTGCAATCGGAGCGACTGGCTCCGGTTCGGCCGGCGCGGCGGTACGCTGCTGCATACGCTCAGGCAGCCATTCAGCGAGTCTGGAGAGCAGCCAGCATGCGATGAAGTAAATAACCGCAGCCATAACCAATGTTTGCAGAATGTTGAAGTACATCGAACCCAGTCGGCGGGATTCCTGCAGCAAATCGGTGTACATGATGATGGAACCGAGAGCGGTATCCTTCAGCACCACGACCAGCTGGGTGACTGCTGCCGGCAGCATGGCGTATACAGCCTGCGGCACTTCGATTTCCATCAGCGACTGGGTTTCGGTCAAGCCCAGCGCCAAGGAAGCTTCACGCTGACCGCCAGGCAGGTTGCCGACGCCAGAGCGCACCAGCTCGGCTACCACGGAACCGTTGTACAGCACCAGAGCCAAGACCACTGCCCAGTAGGAGGGGCTGGGAAGGCCAGCAAAAGCGAACCAGCGCCAGAAGAAAATCATGAGCAGCAGCACCGGAACAGCGCGGCAGAACTCAACGATAACGGCAGAGACCGTGCGGATCAGCGGGTTCGGCAGCAGTCGGCCAACGCCGAATACCAAGCCGAATACCACAGCGCCAACCACAGCAAGCACAGTGGCCTTAATGGTCATCCATAGACCTGGCAGGTAGAAGTCAGTCCAAGCTTCACGCTCGACGACCGGCTTCCATAGCTCCCAGCTCAGCTGGTTTTCACCATCCGGCGGGTTATGCAGGCGCATGAGGATCAGTACCACAATGATGGCGAAGATAATGCCCGCCACCCAATTGAGGATACGAATGGTCCGGCGTCCCTTGGGGCCGGGCGCGTCGAACAGTACGGAATTTGCAGTATCAGCCATTGGTCACCTCCTCACGGCGAGCTTGTTGGACAGGTACGTGGTGAGCATGCCGATAGGAATGATGAGAATCACGTATCCGAATGCGAAGATCAGGAAGATCTGAATGATGACATCCGGGCGGAATTCGATCATCTGACTCATCAGGGATGAGGTTTCCGTAGACACCGAAGCGGCGGCGGCCACCGTGGAGTTCTTCAGCAGTGCGATCAGCGTGTTGCCGAGCGGAGCTACGGAACCGCGGAATGCCTGCGGCAGAATGATTTCCGTAGCGGACTGCATGAAGCCCAAGCCCAGTGCACGTGCGGCTTCGGCCTGGCCGAGCGGCACGGTGTTGATGCCTGAACGCAGGGATTCGCAGACGAATGCCGCGGTGTAGAGGCTCAGGCCGGTGACGGCAAGCCAGAAGAAGTTCGTAGCAAACGTGTCGGAGAAGCTGAGCTTGAGCTGCGCGTATGCGCCCAACACCATGAACACCATGATGATGGTCAACGGCAGGTTCTTGAACAGCTCCACGTAGGCGCCGGCCACAGCCCTCAGCGAGGAGATCGGCGAGATACGCATAACGACGAGAATCACGCCGAGGATCATGGAGAATAATGCGCTCCACAGCGTCAGTTCAATGTTGACGAGGAATGCGCCCAGCACATCATACTGGCTGAAGAGTTCGAGGAATCCGTTCATCAGTCGCTCTCCCCCTCGTCCGGAGTGGGCGGGTTGTATCGCACATCAGGCGTGTAGTTGGTGCCCTTAGTGTTGTCGCTGATAGCGTTCTCCCAGGAACCATCCTGAATCATGTCCACGATGGCGTTGTTAATCTTCGTGGCGAACTGCGTATCGCCCTTCTTGATGCCTACGCCATAGTATTCCTGGGTGAACGGCTTGCCGACCACTCTCAGCTTGCCACGGGAGGCGGAAGCCAGGCCGGCGAGAATAATATCGTCGGTGGTCACTGCATCCACGATGCCGGAGAACAGTGCGGTAGCGCATTCGGCATAACCCGGCTGTTCCATAAGCTGCACTTCGGAAGCGAACTTCTCCTTAACGGTTGCAGCGGAGGTCGAACCGGTCACCGAGCACAGGCGCTTGCCGTTCAAATCTTCAGGGCCGTTGATGGACTGATCATCCTTACGCACCAGAAGATCCTGACCGGCCACAAAGTACGGGCCGGCGAAGGACACAGCCTTCTTGCGCTCATCCGTAATGGAATAGGTGGCGAGAATCATGTCTACGTCACCGTTCTGCAGCATGGCTTCACGCTGTTTGGAGGGGGCTTCCTTCCAAATGATCTCGTCTTCGGAATAGCCGAGCTTCTTGGCGATGTACTTGGCTACATCCACATCGAAGCCCACGTACGTGCCGGACTTCTTGAAGCCCAGACCCGGCTGATCGAACTTGATACCGATACGAATCTTGCCTGCCTCATCCTGGCCGCATGCCGCAAGCGACATGGTGCAGGCCAGTGCGCAGGCGGCTGCGATAACGCGACCCGCCGTGCGTTTGAATCGTTTACTGAACGTCATACGTGCACCCTCTTTCAGTGGGTGAGGATCTTCGAGAGGAAGTCCTTGGCACGGTCGGTCTGCGGATGCTCGAAGAATTCGTCTGGAGTGTTCTCTTCGAGGATCTGGCCGTTGGCCATGAATACGATACGGTCGGCAGCCTTGCGAGCGAAGCCCATCTCGTGGGTCACGCAGATCATCGTCATGCCTTCATGGGCGAGCTCGACCATAACGTCGAGGACTTCGTTCACCATTTCCGGATCGAGTGCGGAGGTCGGCTCATCGAACAGCATGACCTTCGGGCGCATAGCCAGTGCGCGGGCGATGGCTACACGCTGCTGCTGGCCACCGGAAAGCTGAGATGGCATCTTGTTGGCCTGAGAATCCACACCCACGCGGGCGAGCAGGTCCATGGCCAGCTGTTCGGCTTCCTTCTTCGGCATATGACGCACTTTGATTGGTGCGAGCGTCACGTTTTCGAGAATGGTCTTGTTGGCGAACAGGTTAAAGGACTGGAATACCATGCCCACTTCAGCGCGCAAGCTGGCCAGCTCCTTACCTTCCTGAGGCAGCGGCTTGCCGTCGATGCGAATGTCGCCGGAATCGATGGTTTCCAAACGGTTGATCGTGCGGCACATGGTGGACTTACCAGAGCCGGAAGGTCCGACGACCACGAGAACCTCGCCCTTGGTCACGGTAAGATTGATGTCTTTCAGGACATGGAGATCGCCGAAGTGCTTTTCGACGTGAGTCAGCTCGACCAGCGGCCGATCTGCAGGTTCATTGCCCGGCACCAGAGGCGTCACAGGGCGTACTTCTTCTTGTTTCTCTGACATAGAGGGTCAGTATAACGGCACTGTGTTACCGGAATCACACCAGACGGACATCATCTGTTCATAATATGAGACAACCATGTTCGCTCAGCGGCATGTATGCTCACATGAAAGATCACGAAAGCATTGGAAAATCAGCAAACAGAGCCAATTCACCACCTACAAGGACTGATACTTTCTTGCATAGTCTTCTTACTTTCAGGCGCGAGGCTTACCTAAGGCAGAGACGAACTGCACGCCTGGAATATCGGCGAAAATGGAACCGTCCACCACAAGTTTGGACGGGCGAACGCCGGAGCCCAAATACAGTTTCGGAATCGACAAAATATGCTGGTCGACCAGCAACGGCCACTCATCGGGCAAACCAATCGGCGACATGCCGCCGGATTCCATACCAGTGGCCTCCACGGCCGCATCAATGGGCGCGAAGCTCACCTTGGACACCTCCAACGTATGCTTGACCACACCATTCAGGTCGGCACGCGTGTCCGCCGTGACAAATGCTGCGGCGAATTCAGGCGGCGCCTTGCGGGTCTTGTGCGTGTGAACCACCACCACGTTGCCGGTAATCTCGAACGGAATACCGTACTTCGGGCACCATAAATCAGTATCCGACTCCTCGTCGGTGTTGATGGTCACGCCAAGAATTTTCTCTTCCGGCACACCGGCCGCCACTAACGCGTTGAGCTTGTCGAACACCGGCTTGGCCAGCAAATCCCCATCATGCCAGTCCAGAATCTCTAGCGTCATAGTTATCAATCCCCCTGTTGCAACACCCATGCAGTCTTGTGCTAGCCCAATATAACCGTGATGCCACCGAGCAACACCGCGGTTCTTATACATGTTGCTTATGGCGGTTTATAGTGCTCTTACTCTCACCTACAGTGCAACAATAGAAGCATGAATCTGCGCGGAAACGACGCACCCAGCGCTCACCAACGTATGCACATACTTACAGCCCCAGTCAACAGAACACTGGTTGTATGCTGCGCGCTCATCGCATGCTGTGTAGTGGCTGAGACGCTTCTGCGCTGGCAAAGCGGGCACGTACTGTCGTATCTGCTAATCCCCTGCTCAGCCTTGATTTCGTTGGTATTGTTGCCGATTATGCCGCAGTCCGGCGCTTGGCTAGCGGTCATGCTGTATTGTGTAGGGCTGGTTTCACCATTTCCGATGTCGTATTCGTATTCCTTGGCCATGGTGCTCGCAGTGGTTCTCATCTGGCGAGAAGGACATGCGATGGCAATACTTGCCGCGCTGCTCGGCATATCTGCCTTACTTATTGACCGTAAATTATTGTTTGGCTTAGGTCTATCCGATTCGGTAGTCATCTCATTCGCATATTGCATGTTTGCTGTAGTAATCGGCGTGGTTTCTCGCTGGCAAGCCGATCGCGCCCGTGAGGCTGAGCAAGCTCGGCGTCAATCTGAGCGCGATGCCATCGCCCGTACTCTGCATGATCGTATTTCCAATGATTTGGCGTATGCAATTATGCGCATCGATCATGATGGCATGACGAAACCTCACGAGTTGCGCAGTATCCTCACGCAAGCACTTGCCGACACTCATCGCGTCATTGATGCGCTTGATAACGCATCCGATGATTCCGATGCAACTCCCGCTCCTGCTTCGCATGTGCAATTCGCTGATGCCATTATCGACTGCATCGACGAGCAGGAAGCACGACTGCACGCACTCGGATTTAATGGGCAGACCATGATTGCTGCATTACCGCAGTCGCTCTCTTCCGAACAGGTTGAACTGATAGTCGGCCTTCTCAACGAATTGTATACGAATATCGCTAAGCACGGTGACGCAACGCACGGGTATGTGATGTCTATTGGACACGACAATTCCAATGTCATTATTACCGCTGCTGACACGCCATTGCAGGCAGTACAGCATCGTACGGCAACGGATCAGCTAGGAATTGGCAGCGGACTTAACCGGTACCGCAACATGGGCATTGATATCCAGATCTGCAACGACCATGCCGACCAGTGGTCGATGACCGCACGAATTCCGACTGCTACCGCTGTTGCGAAAGAAAAATCCGAATCGCCTCTGATCGCGTAGTCACGCCAAGCTTTGCCTTCACATGCTTCACAACGACGAACACGGTGGAAGATTTGATACCGAGTTTGTTTGCGATTTCCTCGGTACTGTAATTCGCCGCATACAGCTGCATTACTTCCTGCTCACGTTTCGATAGGCTGATATTCGATTGCATATCTTGAAGCAACGCCGCATGTGCATCTGCCGCAGTCAGGAATCCTTCGCCGAGAACATTACCTTGTGCGATTTCAGCAATGGCTTCAGCCAGTTCGCGCGGCGTCACACTTTTGTCGATAAGTCCCTGTGCGCCCGCGTCAATGGCGGGTCGACGATAATGATGCAGCGAATATGAGGTGATGCATAATACGGCAGGCTTTTGCTGAGCTTCACGAATACGGCGGCACACCTCTGCACCAGGAATATCGGTAAGTGACATATCCAGCAGCAGTACATCAGGTACCGCTGCTGCTCCCTCATATAAGCAGTGATGCAATGCTTGAGCACCGGATTCCACAGCCCAGAGCACGTTTGCCCCGGCCATTGCGCGACCGACCGTTTGCGCAAGCATTACCAGCGCAAACCGATCATTATCCACAACCCCAATCGTCGTCACATATCCATCATGCTTCGCTGTTGCTCCATCTGCAAATCCGTATTCGGCCAAGAAGTGCGAAAATCACGCATACAGATAATCTGTAAGCGGCGTGCCTGCTGCTCAGCTTGCCAGGCACACTAGGTGTATGGCCGCTTCTATTTCCCATACTTTGCTTCGTCGACGCAGCATAGTTATAGCAATAATCATTGTTATCGCACTTGCTATAGCATTACCTCTTGCCGCATATACCGATGCGCAGCGTTACATCACTACGCAAGATCCGGTGTTTGCTCTTCGTTCCACATCCACTATTGCCAAGGGCACTCGTACTGAATATCACGGCGCTTGGTACCGGGCCATGGTTATTCGTTACAATGACGCCAATCAGTATGCGCATTGGCAACAGGGATTCGGCGACTTACAGAATCCGCCGGTCACTCCGCGCACAATGATTGATGCCATTAACCGCAAGATACGGCAGCAGGATATGAAGGACGCCCAGAAACGAACTGATGATGAAGGGCGTGTGCTCGACTGCGTGTATTCGAACGACGATTATGCCGGCGCATGCACTACGACACCAGCTGGTACTGGTCTCGTCACTTTTTCTCGTGTCCGCATTCTTGACTGGTCAGTGGATGGCGATGTGCTCAAAGCTTATGTGTATTCGCTTTCTAACACCTTTTTCCTATCCGCTGACGGCAACCATATTGTGCTCGATAGTGGCGGAGAAGCCACATGGACAGCCTCGTTTCGTTATACCGATAGCCAATGGACATTACAGAATCTGAAGTTGGCAGGTGATGGCGTGAGCTCGGAGAGTATTGTGCAGTCCGACTGGCCGCGAAACGTGCAACGCATGTTTCTTCAATTGCCTCATCAGAGTGGACGAGCAAACAGTAATCAGACCATGTATCACGCGATTGTCAACGACGCGCGAGCCCATTTCGCCGCACAGACCAAGGACACCCATATATACGCCCTCAATAACGGCGGGTTCGTTGATCTGGAAGATTGATGAGACTCGCGGCTGTACTGCCAACTTTGCTGCCCGAAAAACAAAAAGGTTCCGCACAGCACAAAGCCATGCGGAACCTCCTCTATTACTAGTCTCCATAGAAAATTAATCTGCGTGTGTGGAGACCGCTGTCTGAACCCGAAGGCGTACAAAGGTACGTCGAGGGTGAAGAAAAGCGGTATACGCTCCGCAGATTAATTTTCTTCATCCTCAGGGTCATAATCGACGCCGGTCTCGGCGCGCTGCTCATCCGTGATCGGGGCCGGAGCGCCGGTCAGCGGATCGCGGCCGCCGCCAGCCTTCGGGAAGGCGATGACGTCGCGGATGGTATCGGCGCCGGCGAGAATCGACACAGTGCGGTCCCAGCCGAGAGCGATGCCGGCGTGAGGCGGAGCACCGTACTTGAAGGCTTCGAGCAGGAAGCCGAACTTCTCCTGAGCTTCCTCCGGGGAGATGCCGAGCACGTTGAGTACGCGATCCTGGATGTCGTCGCGGTGGATACGGACGGAACCGCCGCCCATTTCTTCACCGTTGCAGACGATGTCGTAGGAATCGGACATGGCGTGCTCAGGATCCTGATCGAACTTGTCGATCCAATCCTTGGACGGCATGGTGAACGGGTGATGCATAGAGGTCCACTTGGAGTGGCCGACTGCCACGTCATCATCATCCGGATCGTCGGTGGGCTTAAACAGCGGGAAGTCCACAACCCAAGTGAAAGCGAACTTCTTCGGGTCCAGCAGGCCTTCGCGGCGGGCGAGCTCCACACGAGCGGCACCCAGCAGCAGCTGGGAAGATTCACGAGAACCAGCGGCGAAGAACACAGCATCGCCCGGCTCAGCGCCAACGGCTTCGCGCAGACCAGCGCGCTCTTCCTCGGAGAGGTTCTTGGCCACAGGGCCCTTCAGCTCGCCGTCTTCAGCGAAGACCACGTAGGCGAGGCCCTTGGCGCCGCGCTGCTTGGCCCATTCCTGCCATGCGTCGAACTGACGGCGAGGAGTGGAAGCGCCGCCCTTGAAGAGCACGGCACCCACATACGGAGCCTGGAACACGCGGAACGGGGTGTTCTTGAAGTAATCGGTGAGTTCGACCAGCGGGTTGCCGAAACGCAGATCCGGCTTGTCGGAACCGTACTTATCCATAGCTTCCTGCCAAGTGATACGCGGCAGCGGCAGCTGGACTTCGTAGCCAGCGGTCTTCCAGATGGCGGCAATAACCTTCTCGGCCATAGCCATCACGTCTTCCTGATCCACGAAGCTCATCTCCATATCGAGCTGGGTGAACTCAGGCTGACGATCAGCACGGAAGTCCTCATCACGGTAGCAGCGAGCCAACTGGTAATAACGCTCAACGCCGGAAACCATGAGCAGCTGCTTCAGGAGCTGCGGGGACTGCGGCAGGGCGTACCAAGAGCCCGGCACCAGACGAGCCGGCACCAGGAAGTCGCGAGCGCCTTCCGGAGTGGACTTGATGAAGGTCGGGGTTTCCACCTCGGTGAAGTCCATGTCCTCGAGGGCGTGGCGAGCGGCCTTGGCCATGTCGGAACGCAGCTTCAGGTTGTGCTGCATGGACGGGCGGCGAAGGTCGAGGTAACGGTACTTCAGACGAACGTCCTCGCCCGGCAGCTTGTTCTCGGACTCGTTCTCGAGCGCGGTGGACACCTGGAACGGCAAGGCGTCGGCCTTGGCCAAAATCTCGATGTTCTCGGCAACGACCTCAATCTTGCCGGTGGCAAGGTGGGTGTTCTCGTTGCCATCCGGGCGCAGGCGCACCTCACCGGTGACCTGAATCACGAACTCGGAACGGAGCGGACGGGCCACTTCCTCGTCATAGATAACGACCTGCACCAAACCGGTGTTGTCGCGAAGGTCGATGAAGGCCACGCCGCCGTGGTCGCGACGACGATCGACCCAACCGGCGAGGGTGACCTTCTGGCCAACCAGTGCCTCGGTCACGTCAGTGGCATGATGTGTTCTGTAAGCCGTCTGGCTCATTGTCTTATTTCTCCTCGATTTTTCGCGCGAATTCGTCAGATTTCGACGGTTTGCTGGGCAACCACAGTATCCGGCTCCCACGACGTGCAATCAGCGGCAACCTGCTCACCGGTGACGATGTTCTTGACCTCGTCTCCAGTGGCTTCACCGTTCTCGCTGTCTGCGGCACTGGCCGGGAACCATACGTACGGAATGCCGAGCTTATCGGCGTACTTGATCTGCTTACCAAGCTTGGCCGCGGTGGGTGCCACATCGGTGGCGACGCCACGAGCGCGCAGCTGAGCAGCAATACGATTGGCAGCTGGACGATCCTCTTCATTCCACACAGCCACGAGTACGGCGGCCGGAGATACACGGTTGGCGTGAGCGCCCGCGGTGTGCAGCATGTAACTCACCAGTCGGCTCAAGCCGATGGACAGGCCAACGCCCGGGTACTTGCGATTGCCCTGGGAAGCCAGATTGTCGTAACGACCACCGGAGCAGATGGAGCCGAGGGACGCGGCACCATCAAGGAAGGTCTCGTAGACGGAACCGGTGTAATAATCCAAACCACGGGCGATCTTGAGGTCGGCAATCACGGAACCGGGGCGAATCACAGCGGCTTCGTCCACGATCATGGCCAGCGTATCGAGACCCTGACGAGCCAACGCATAGGCTTCCGAATCCTGGGCAATACCGTGAGCAGCACACAGTGCGTCGAACTTTTCAGCCAGTTCCTTACCGTCTGCTGCAGTCAATTCGGCGAGCTCGAGGCAGGCGCGTGCCTGGGCCTCGTTAGCACCGCAGGACTCAGTGAGCAGTCGGGCCACTTCATCGGCACCGATCTTGTCAAGCTTATCGATTTCGCGCAGCACGCCCTCGATGTCAGTCAAGCCAAGGCCACGGTAGAAGCCTTCAGACAGCTTACGGTTGTTGGCGTGCACGGTTGCCTTCGGCAGACCGAACGCACGCAGCTCTTCCAATGCGGAAACCATGACCAGCGGCAGCTCGACCTCATAGTGGTCCGGCAGGTCGCCGGCACCAATCACGTCGATATCCGCCTGAACGAACTCACGGAAACGACCTTCCTGCGGACGCTCGCCACGCCATACCTTCTGAATCTGCCAACGCTTGAACGGGAAGGTCAGTGCACCCGAGTGCTCGACCACATACCGGCTCAGCGGCACGGTCAAATCGAAGTGCAGCCCCAAACGCTCCTCAATGGGAGTGTCGGATTCGTGACCGACTTCCTGCAGACGGCTCAGCAGATAAATCTCCTTGCTGGTCTCGCCTTTTTTCAGCAGAGAAGCGCCAGTTTCCACCGCTCTCGTCTCAATGCCGATGAAGCCATTGAGCTCAAAAACCTTACGAAGCGTGTCGATAACACGCTGCTCCACAACACGTTCGGAGGGGAGCCACTCCGGGAATCCTGATATTGATGCACCTTTAGCCACGAAATCAATATAATAGGTGAGGGTTGCGTCAAGCCATGCGATTTTCCAGCATGCGAGGCGCTTCCACTCACTCACACTACGCTTGTAAGGAGCTGGCCATGTCCGACGAGACTGTCACCGAAACCGAAAACACCGCTGCAACCGAAGAGCAGGCAACGACACCCGCACCCGCGGTCAGCGAGGCCAAGCCGACTCCCGCTTCAATGCCGAAGCCGCATGCTCCCTCCCCTGCTGCATTCGCTAAGAAGACCCCGGCCAAGCAGCACACTGCAACCCCGGCCAACACCTCCGCCTACTCCGAGGAGGACGTCAAGGCAGCCGAGGCATTCGGCCGCGTGGACGATAACGGTACCGTGTTCGTAAAGGACGGCGACGCCGAGCGCGAAGTCGGCCAGTTCCCGGATGTTTCCAAGGAAGAAGCCTTGGCACTGTACGCCCGTCGCTTCCTTGATCTGAAGGCCAAGCTTGACTTGCTCGCCAACCGTCTGACCTCTCCGAACGTCAAGGCTCGCGAGATTGACGAATCTCTCAAGCTCTTGGGCGAAGAGACCAACGAGCCGGCTGTGGTGGGCGATATTGCCGCCCTGAAGGCTCAGTTCGAGGAGCTTAAGGCAGCTGGCGAAGCCAAGAAGACCGCACTGGCCGAGGCCCGCAAAGCCGCCGTTGCCAAGGCTGTTGCCGAGCGCACCGCCATTGTCGAGAAGGCCGAGGCCCTGGCCGCATCCCTGGGCGACAACACCAACTGGCGTTCCACCGCAGACAAGTTCCGCAACCTGTTTGACGAGTGGCAGAACCACCAGCGCACCACTATTCGCATTGACAAGCCGGAAGCCGAAGCCTTGTGGAAGCGCTTCTCCGCAGCTCGTACCACATTCAACCAGGCTCGCCGCAAGTGGGCTCAGGCTCGCGACAACGAGCGCAACCACGCCAAGGAAGTCAAGGAAGCCATCATTGCCGAAGCCAATGAGCTTAAGGATTCCACCGCTTGGGGCGAGACTTCTCGCAAGTTCAACGATCTGATGGATCGTTGGAAGAAGGCTGGCCGCGCAGGCCGCAACGAGGACGATGAGCTGTGGGCCAAGTTCCGTGAGGCCGCGGACGCGTTCTTCAACGCTCGCCAGGCCGACCGCGACCAGATGAACACCGCAGAGAAGGAGAATCTGGCCAAGAAGGAAGAGCTGCTGGTCCAGGCTGAGGCCCTGGTGCCGGTCAAGACCGATGCCGAGGCCAAGAAGGCTCGTCAGGAGCTGGCCAAGATTCAGGAAGAATGGGATCAGATCGGCTACGTGCCGCGCGAGGATATGCGCCGCATCGAGAACCGTCTGGACGCCGTGGACAAGCAGATCAAGTCCGTTGAGGATGCCGCTTGGAAGCAGTCCGACCCTGAGGCCGATGCCCGTAAGTCCAGCTTCGAAGAGCAGCTGAACGCTCAGCTTGCCGAGCTCGACGCCAAGATCGCCGCTGAGTCCGATCCGAAGAAGAAGGCTAAGCTTGAGGCCGAGAAGGCCACCAAGGAGCAGTGGCTGAACGCCATTAAGTAATAGGCAGTAGCCACTACTACTTGCTAAAGTAATGGGCTTCCCTCCAAAATGAGGGAAGCCCATTCTCGTTTTACAGGGTCCGTTTTCCCCTTTCTTCTAGGCCCTCATACCGGTTTGCGGCAGTTTTACTGGCGCGAGCGCAGGATGTGCGGCGAGGTACTGCTTCAGTGGCTCACTGTATGGCATATTGAGCTCGCCATAGTTCGTTCCTGCGCGGAAAGCATGGTAATCATCACCACCCTGCAGCAGATATGAGTTCGATGCCACAATCACCAAATCATCATCAGCAATCGGTTTGCCATCGATGAACAAATCAGTAATATCAACCGCACGATGACCATCATCACCATCAAAACTGGTATTTGCGTGGTGGCTGCCGGCCTTATCCTGGGTCTCCTCCCCTGCTTCAGTTGATTGATATTCCACAAATCGATAGCTCACATTTGAGGAAATTCCAATCCACCGACGTTTCAACTGCCCATCCTTGAATCGGAACTGCTCAGCCAAGATATTTTTCAGATCTTTGCCAGTCAAAGTTTCATGTGCGGCTTTGAACTGCAATGCCATCAGCGAATCCACCTCGCGCACGCTGACCTTACCATTGCCGTCCATGTCAAGTTTCGCAGTGCGCAGGCTGCCATCGTTGGAAAAACCGACTACAGGCAAACGCTCGCCAGCATAAAGGGTTCGTTGAATCATGGTGCGATTCGCATCCGCCACCAGTCTGCCCACGGAATCTTCCTGACCGTTTTCGATACGCTTATCAAAATTCGCACCAGCAGCCAGCGTGCCGACAATCGTGCTGCCCACCTGTGCCGCATGCGCTTGAGCCACCGCATAAACACGCTGGGCATGGTCGACCATGCCCTCACCCGTGGAGCCTGCGGACATCCAAGCCGATTGCGTGGTATGCGCATCAAGCCCTTCCACCCGAATCACGCCGGGAACTGTAGGCGACGCCTGTTCAGTGCCATTGCCGAGATCCACGTTCTGCACTGCAACTCTGGATCTGCGTCCGTATCCGGTAATAACCAGATCCTGCACCGCTATTGCACGGCCGAAGCTACCGGATTCATAAATCGGGGCTCCACCATCCGTGCGCGCGTATTTCACCGCATGCGTATGGCCTGTGTACACCACATCCACATCCTTGCCCAAGCCTTGCGCAGCGGAGGCATCAGCATGAATCAATGCGACTACCGCATCCACCTTGCCGGACTGCTTGAGCTCATGCGCCACTCGATTGACTGCATCAACCGCACGCTCATCCAAATCAGCATCTTTCGTGATTTGCGGGGTGGCGACCGAGCCCAGCGCATCAGTCAACGCGCCAACGAATCCAATACGCTTGCCATTGACTTCTCGAATCGTATAATTCTTGACCCGACTCAGTTTGCCACCTGGTGCCTTGTTGCGTGCCGATACGTTAGCGCATAGCCAATCAATGCCATTAGCAGGTGAGGCAATCCGGTTATTGAAATCCGCCACCGAGCGATCGAATTCATGATTACCGACTGCGGAAATCGTCAATCCCCAGGACTTCGCCATATCCAATGTCGGCTGATCTTTAGCCACGGCGGACTCGTATGGAGAACCGCCTACTAAGTCGCCAGAGGAAACAGGCACCATATTGCCTGGATTATGGCTGTCCGCCAGCGTAAATGCGGCCGCATTATCCGCTCCGCGTTCAATATGCCCATGAAAATCGGTGATGTCCGCAATGGTCACCGTTCTGGTACCAGTAGCAGCGTCATTGCCGGAGAATGGAACAGTTCCTGCCGCTCCGGCAGCAGCATTAGGAACAAAAAGAATCGTAAGTACAGTCGCGATGATTACCGCTATGGCGACCTTAGGCCGCCTGCCGGCCCACTGCCGGCGATTCATGCCCTTGCTCACACTGTTACGCTAAGACGGCTAGTTGAATGAATTTCCACGCCCATTCAACGCCTAAGTTAACTCTTAGCGGCTTCTTTGTCTCAGCAATCCGCAACCGTGATCGCGCGAACCGGCGCTATGTATGCGGCCGAACGAAGAATCCGCATACATAGCGCCGGTTTAGACCTCCGAATCCTCACTATGTATGCGGCACCTTGGTTCCCATGCATACATAGTGAGGGAAAAGGCACATTCAGGCTCTTTGCCACCCAACATGCCTTACCGTTAATCGCACGTCCCAAATGTTAGACTTCCCTAGCGTGAATACACCGACTCAGAACACCGATCACATCCGTACCGTAGCCGACCTGTTCGTGGAATGCCTTGTTAATGAAGGCGTGGAAACCATGTACGGCATCCCCGGCGAAGAGAACATTCCGCTGATGGAGGCCATCGAACGGGACGGTCGCATTCGCTTCATCCTGACCCGTCATGAGCAAGGTGCAGGCTTCATGGCCGCCACGCAAGGCCATCTGACCGGCAAGCCTGGTGTCTGCCTGGCCACGCTTGGCCCAGGCGCGCTGAACCTGACGCTTCCCGTGGCACAGGCCAACGCCAGCACCACCCCGCTCGTGGCCATCTGTGCACAAGGCAACGTGAGCCGTCTGTATAAGGAATCGCACCAGATTGTTGATTTGGTGTCTGTATTCCGCCCGCTGACCCAGTGGACTTCGATGATTGTTGAACCGGCTTCAGTGCCGGAGATGGTTCGCAAGGCGTTCTCCATCTCCCAGCGCAATCGTCCAGGTGCCACTTGCTTGATTCTGCCGGAGGATGTGGCCGAAATGCCCGCTCCCGAGGATGCTCACCCACTGCCGCTACCGAATCCGATGAGCTTCGCTCCTACCGCCGACACCATTTCTCGCGCTGTGAGCATTATCCGTGGTGCCAAGCATCCGATCATCCTGGCTGGCAACGGCGTGGCCCGCGGCCATGCGGAGAACCGTCTACTGGCCTTGGCCGAGCAGCTTAATGTGCCGGTCGCCACCACGTTCGAAGGCAAGGGCGTGATTTCAGATCGCATTCCGCTGGCGCTTGGCGTGGTGGGCTTCATGCGCCATGACTACGAGAACTTCGCCTTTGATGAGGCTGATCTGATTATTGCCGTGGGCTTCTCCATCCAGCAGTTCGATCCGAAGAAGATTAACCCGAATGATGATAAGACCATCATTCACATCAATACCTTCATTGAAGATACGGATGCGCATTACTCCACCGCGTTGAACATTATGGGCAATATCGATGCCACATTGCAGGCGTTGATTGCCCAACTGCATGCGGAGCATGTGACATTCGGCGTCTCGCATCCGAAGATTCACGAGCTGCTGGAAACCGAATACACTTCGTATGCGGATGATGATTCGTTCCCGATGAAGCCGCAGCGTATTGTGGCCGATACACGCCGCGCAATGGAGACCGACACGGATATCGCCTTGGTGGATACGGGTGCCTTGAAGATGTGGATGGCCCGTCTCTACCCCACGTATTATTCAAACACCTGCGTGATTGATAACTCCCTGTCTACGATGGCCTGGACGCTGCCGGGTGCGGTGGCTGCCTCGCTGGAAAATCCGGGACGCCCGGTGCTCGCGGTCATGGGTGACGGTTCGTTCATGATGAATGTGCAGGAAATCGAAACCGCCGTGCGTGTGGGCGCCCGCATCGTGATTCTGGTATGGGTTGATGAAGCCTATGGCCTAATCAAGTGGAAGATGGATATTCACGACGGCACCCATGAATATGTGGACTTCAATAATCCGGACGTGGTGGAACTTGGCATGAGCTTTGGTGCCAAGGGCCATCTCATCGAATCCGCCGACCAGCTCTATCCCACGCTGCGTTCGGCATTGCGTTCCGGTTCCGGCATCGACATCATTGCCTGCCCGGTTGACTACTCCGAGAATATGAAGCTCATCGAAAAGCTCGGTGAAGTCGACTTCAGCGGCTGAGCCTAAACAATACGCACACGACGAATCCTTGTGAACATTAATACCAACGTATTAGTGTTCACAAGGATTTTATTAAAAAAACATTAATTTTCCCAATAAGGACGTATCGCTATTTTTACATTTCTTAACTTTAAACAAGGCATACCAGTAGGATCAGTGAAATCGTAGCCTGAGCCATATGCCGCCCTAAGAAAAGCTTTTCCTCCAACCATAATATTGGGATCTGCTTCAGTAAAAATTTTATATGTGGATCTGTCATTATCATTTGTATTACGGCAGATCATTACCACTTTCTGTTCTTTTGTCTTTTTGTCAACATAATTATGAAATGACATTATTTCCAGTGGTTCTTTTTCTTTTTTATAATGTGGAATAATATCCATTACCATGATATCATTATATTTTAATTCTTTCGGCTCATACTTCATTATTTCATCATATTTAGTTTTTAAATCTCTCATATGAGTAAGAGTTTCATCAGGATTATTAGCCATGTCCTGTTTAAAATTTCTTTTAATATCTATTAAATATAAAGCCTTCTCTCCTTTATTAGCCAGGTAACATGATGACATCATCACATGACGCATATATTCATTGAATTCATTAGGATATTTTTTAACAAAATCATGAAAACGAGCATCCTCATCGTCTTTTATATCCTGTATTAAAACCATATCTGCTGGTGAAGCACTGCATTTTCCTGAATATTTACTGCCCCTGCATTCTGGACATTCAATATCCTTGTTTTTCTTATCATCATGGATTGTTCCTTTACCATGACATTTCTCACATCTTTTAGCAAAATTAACTGTCAAATCATAATTATAAGGTGTGAATTTTTTAACAGTTGGCATATATCTCGCATTACCAATATACAAACTATTAAAACTGATTATTTTAGAATGTAAATTACCTTTAAATAACGAGCAATTGTCATATTCACTCGGCAAAACGGTATTTGGATTCCTGTTTTTACGCTTTTCATGTTCGTTATACAACGATATTCTTCTGTTGACCTCTACCGTTGCCTCATACTCGTTCGCAGCAATTATATCGCAGGCGCCATGCTTATTGCATGGAATATTCTCACATGGAACCATCCTGTTTTGCTCAGCAGAGTAATGCCATGACATCTTACGAACTGCGTCGTTCTCTTCATTGAATAAACCGAACATTGAAATAACTCCCCTCGGCATTGATAATGCATCTAGTATAGCTTTTCATCAATGTATGAACAGTATCCCACTACAGCATAAAATATCGAGCTGCGTTATCATGCCACAGGGTAGTTGTGACATAGCAAAAGGGTCTTGATTCCTTATGGAACCAAGACCCTTACTTATATGTACTTATATGCACTGTCAGATGGCTTATTCAGCGGATTGCTCACCGGCATCGCCGGTATCAGCAGCCGGTGCGGAGTCATCCGCAGCCTGGGCACTGACCAACTCAGGCTTGTCGCCTTCACCAGTTTCGGCGTCTGTGCCTTCTGCCTTGGCAGGCTCCTCGAACTTTTCACCCTTGAAGGTGAACTCGCCCAAGATGCCTTCGCCTTCGGCATCCACCACCACGCGCTGACCATCTTCGAGATCGCCCATCAGGATCTTCTCGGAGATGGCGTCCTCGATGTCGCGCTGAATCACACGACGCAGCGGACGAGCACCGAGCAGCGGGTCGAAGCCCTTCTGCGCAAGCAGGTCCTTGGCAGCGTCGGTGAGCTCGAGCGACATGTGACGGTCGAACAGACGGTCATTGAGCTGCTTGACGTCCAAATCCACGATCTGACGCACCTGCGGCTCGGTGAGCTGCTTGAAGACGATGATGTCATCCAAACGGTTCAGGAACTCCGGACGGAACTGCTGCTTGAGTTCGGAGCTGACCTGGTCCTTCATGCGCTGGTAGCTGGACTCGTTGTTGGCGCCCAGGTTGAAGCCCGTGTTGGCGGCCTTCGCGATGTCACGAGTACCAAGGTTGGTGGTCAGAATGATGATGGTGTTCTTGAAGTCCACCTTGCGGCCCTGACCATCGGTCAAGTGGCCGTCATCCAGCACCTGCAACAGCGTGTTGAAGATATCCGGGTGAGCCTTCTCAATCTCATCGAACAGCACCACGGAGAACGGCTTGCGACGCACCTTCTCGGTGAGCTCGCCGCCCTCTTCGTAACCCACGTATCCCGGAGGTGCACCGAAGAGGCGGGATGCCGCGTACTTCTCGGAGAACTCGGACATATCCACACGAATCAATGCGTCTTCATCGTCGAACAGGAATTCGGCGAGAGTCTTGGCCAACTCGGTCTTGCCCACGCCCGTCGGGCCGGCGAAGATGAACGAGCCGGACGGACGCTTCGGATCCTTCAGACCCACGCGGGTACGACGAATCGAGCGGGACAGTGCGGACACCGCTTCATCCTGACCGATGATGCGCTTATGCAGCTCGGCCTCCATGTTGAGCAGCTTCTTGGATTCGGCCTGGGTCAGCTTGAACACCGGGATACCGGTGGTGGAGCTGATGACCTCAGCAATCACATCCTCATCCACAACCATCTTGACGTCGGACTCGCCTTCACGCCAAGAATCTTCCTTGGCCTTGCGGTCGGCCTCGAGCTTCTCCTGGCTGTCGCGCAGCTTGGCAGCGTTCTCGAAGTCCTGAGCCTTGATGGCTTCATCCTTCTTAGCAGCCACCTTGGCGATCTTCTCGTCCAGCTCCTTAAGCTCAGGCGGTGCGGTCAGACGCTTGATACGCAGACGCGCACCGGCCTCATCAATCAGGTCGATGGCCTTATCCGGCAGGTTACGATCCTGGATGTAACGGCTGGAGAGCTCGGCTGCGGACTGCAGAGCACCATCGGTGATGGTCACGTGATGATGGTTCTCGTAACGGGAACGCAGACCCTTCAGAATCTCGATAGTTTCAGCAATGGTAGGCTCGTGCACCTGAATCGGCTGGAAACGACGTTCCAGAGCCGCGTCCTTCTCGATGTACTTGCGGTACTCATCGGTGGTGGTGGCACCAATGGTCTGAAGCTCACCACGAGCCAGCATTGGCTTCAGCATATCGGACGCACCCAAAGCGCCATCCGCGGAGCCTGCGCCCACGATGGTATGAATCTCGTCGATGAACAGCACGATGTCGCCGCGGGTCTTGATTTCCTTCAAGACCTTCTTCAGACGCTCCTCGAAATCACCACGGTAACGAGAACCGGCCACCATAGAGCCAAGATCTAGCGAATAGACCTGCTTGCCCTTCAGGGTTTCCGGCACATCGCCAGCGTTGATCTTCTGGGCCAGGCCTTCGACCACAGCGGTCTTGCCCACGCCAGGCTCACCAATCAGCACCGGATTGTTCTTGGTACGGCGAGAGAGCACCACCATAACGCGCTCGATCTCGTTGGTACGACCAATCACCGGATCCAGCTTGCCCTCAGCTGCCTCCTGCGTGAGGTTGCGGCCGAACTGGTCAAGAATGGCGGAGCCGGACTTATTTTGCTTGTCGGCAACGCCACCTGCGTTGGCCAGGTCGCCCTTGCCATCGCCGGAAGTACCGGAGTTGCCACGAATCATATCGATAGTGGCGCTACGAAGCTCGCCCAGATCAACACCCATCTTGATGAGCACCTGAGTGCCGACACCTTCACCTTCGCGAATCAGGCCGAGCAGAATATGCTCAGTGCCAATGTAGCTGTGCCCCAGCTGAAGGGCCTCACGAAGCGAAAACTCCAGTACCTGCTTGGCGTGCGGAGTAAAGGGGATGTGCCCGTTCGGAGCAGCGTTGCCCTTGCCGATCATCTCTTCAACCTGCTTGCGGGTGGGGTCAAGCTCCACGCCCTTCGAGGCCAGCGCCTTGGCGGCCACACCCTCGCCCTCACGAATCAGGCCGAGCAGCAGGTGTTCGGTGCCGATATAGTTGTGCTGAAGGGACCTTGCCTCTTCCTGCGCCAACACAATCACGCGCCGTGCACGGTCGGTAAACCGTTCGAACATGCTTGTCCTTCCTCAATAGACATTCCGTTTTACTCTACCGATTCACGGTGACGTTTATTCACCTGATTCCATGAATTGCGCCGTAAGCAGGAAAGAAAACGATATGCTGGACGTATATTCATCATTCACACTATGCCAAAGGAGGTTGTGATGACTGAATTGAACACCAAGGCCGACATCGTGGTTGGCGTTGACGGCTCGGACGAGTCATTTGCCGCATTGAAGTGGGCGCTTGAAGAGGCTTCTCTTACCGGCCAGAGCGTCAATGCCGTATTCGGTTGGACGCATTCCTGGGATATGGGTGGCGAACCGGATAGCGATGAGGCTTGGGCCAAGGTCCGTCATGATATCGCCAACGAGTTGCGTGAATGGGTGGAGCGCGCTACCAAAGGTATCGACTTTGATCCGGCGAACTTGAAGCTCACTTCCGTTAAGGCTTCTGGCACTACTGCCCTGCTGCAAATCGGTCATGATGCACAGCAGATTGTGGTTGGTCGCCGTTCGCTGGGACGTGTGGCGCGCTGGTTCCTAGGCTCGTTGTCGGCGTCTCTTGCCGAGGAAGCCGAAGTGCCGGTTACCGTAGTGCGCTTGAGCGGCAGCGAGGAGGAAAGCGTCACCGATGCCATCGCCAATGCGTTGACTCCCGGTGATGAACCAGTGCATTATGAGCAGCCGGAACCCCAGGCTGAGCTGAATGTTCGCCCGGTTGTGGTCGGCGTTGATGGTTCCGAAACGTCTCGCCGCGCTTTTGATTTCGCGTTGGAGGAGGCTCGCATTCATCATCGCCCGCTCCATGTGATGTTCTGCTGGCAGTTGCGCGATCTCGGTGTGGTTCCCGGATATGAAAATGCCGTGCCCTCAGTTGAGGTTGGACAGCAGCGTGCCGAGGAAATACTGAACGATTTGATGGCCAAGGCTTCCATTCCCGAAGACGTGCCGGTAACCGCGAACGCCTTCCATATTCGCGCTTCCAAGGGCCTGATTGCGGCTTCTCGTTATGCCTCACATCTGGTGGTTGGCTCGCGTGGACTATCTGGTTTGGACGCACACTTCCTCGGATCGGTGTCTCGCCAAATCGTCAACTTTGCCGAATGCACGGTGACCGTGGTGCACTGAAGTCACTAGAAGGCGCGAGCCACTGAGCTACTTTAGCGGCTCCAACACCAAATGAAATTAATTGGGCGGTGAGATTACCCCCTTCATGGTCTCACCGCCCTTTTTTATTGTAATTCCACAGAACTTCAAAGGTAAGTTTTGTATGGAACATCACAGTTTCCAATCACGCCTATCACCCATAACTTAACTCCTCTCTAATACCCCCCCTATCCCCTCTCGGCGTCCAAAATTCAGGGAAAGAACCCACACAGCCCGAATTATGGACTTTAAGCACTCGCCGGTGTCCAAAATTCGGGGAAAAGCCGGATAGGGAGGAGTTGCGTCAGAGGTTACTTAGGGACACGGATACCTATGGTCAGACAGCAACCTTTGGTTCAGGCATTATTGTCGTCAATGTCTTCTGCACCTTCAGCATCGCCAACACCGGGTTCCAAGGTAGGTTCACCGTTGTCACCGGATTCATTTTCGACACTTTCGGTATCAATATCGATACCGGTATCGGCATCAGTATCAGAATCCTCATCGGCGCGATTTTGGCGCAGTTGTTCGATCAGATCGATAACGGTTTCCAGCTCCGGAGCCACATTGTCGCTCACTTCGGAATCGTCATCGTCAAAATCGTCATCATCAGTGTCAACAGACGTGTTATTAATGATGTCTTCTTCAGTGGCCTCATCATCATCGAGGTCATCATCTTCACCGAAATTGGTGTCAATAACGTCGGCGTCGGCATCATCAGACGAATTGACGAGGCTATCCTCAAGGGTTTCGCCCTCCTCCGAAGAGACAGCAGCAACGTCGCCGCTCATATCATTGCCGCTGAAGGAATCAGCCTCATTCGCCACAGTTGCAGCAGGGACCTCTGTACTGTCTGCGCTCTCGATTCCGAGACCATCGGATGCGGATTCCGAACTCTGAGCATCGGCAACACCAGAAACTACCGTACTTTGAGAAGCCTCACCGTCAGCTTTCTCAGCACCATCAGTAGCCTTTGCGCCAGACTGAGCGGTCGCACTTCCGGTACCATCAACTGCATCCGTTGACGGTACAGAAGATTCAGTTGCCGGCGCATCAGCAACGGCAGCGGTATCGCCCGACTCTGTTTCGGCAACGGCATCGACGTTCTCTGCAGCATCAACCACAGTTTCGCCGTCAACGTCGGCAGACTCGGACTCGCTCTCCTCAACCTTGTGAACTTTAGGCCGGGCGATAACATCAATATGCAAATCATCCAGCGCCGGCTTGGACTGCACCCACAGATGGCTTGGCTCAGGAGGCTCGATTTCGGAGTGTTCGCCGCAACCATGATCCAGCGAAACCACGCGCCCATCATCAGGGCTCCACTTGTTGGCGCACACGCCGAACATGCGATCCAGTTCGCCGGTCAGTGGCACGAAGAAACCACAATCGGAGCACAGGTTGCCTTCTGCGGTTTTGGTGCTCAAAGCCTTAGGACCGCGCGGCCCCTCATACCAACGCTTGGCTGCCTGCGCACGGCCCAAGGGGCTCAGCACATGGCGTCGCGTCAAACGAAAAGTCTCAGCTGCGTCATTAACATCCTGCAGCGAGGACTCTTCCACTTCCCCGGGTTCAAGACGCTCGTCATCAGGATCCGTACCGATTGAATCGGTAGGCGAAAGATCCGTGGGCTCGAGACGATCCTTCCAAGGAATCCACTGCGGCGGCATCAACGCATCTTCAGTGGGGATCAGCGAAGATTCATTCACGGTCCAGGAGTCCAACTCCACGTCGTGATATAGCGTCACCGACCACTGCCAACCTTCATAACCACGAATATTGGCGGCAAAGCGAAAATCGGTAACATGATCTTCAAGCTCGTTGGCAACAACGAACTCGCCCACTTGCTCGGGCTCGTCGGCCACTTCGAGTAGCACGGCATGTGCTATGGCGCGAGGATCCGGCGTCACAGTGGTTTCGATGGTGTCAGTCATGGATGGAATCAGCCCCGTCAGTCCTGTACATCAAATTGATCAGCCACGGCGCGCAGCAGCGTGGCCAGCTTCTTGCTCTCAGCGGAAGAAGGATAACGGTGACGACGCAACGTATTGCCTGCGGAGTCCAACATCTTAATAAGGTCCTCGCAGATAGCAGCCATATCATCCGGCTTCGGGCGAGTTGCCTTAACCAGGCTCGGCGCGGAGGCAATCAGCTGCACGCCCATAGCCTGCGGGCCGCGGCGGCCATCCACCACGGAATACTCCACCTTGGCACCCTTGCGCAACGTAGTGGCGCCAGCGGGCAGGGCCTGAGCCGGCAGGAACACATCCTTGCCTTCCTCATTGGTGATGAAACCATAACCCTTGGCTGCGTCAAACCAACGAACTCGACCGGTGGGCATTGCAAAACCTTCCTTAGTGCATAGGGAGTAATGAACTGAAGGAACAGTGTACCTCACAGGCCTTGACCGACGCCACTTGAAACGAGCGTCTTACGCTTTGCGCTCACCGGAGAACCAAGAATTCTTCTGCCGGCCTTCCTTTGATTTGTTCGTTGCCTGCTGCACCGGCAGCTGAGCTGCGGCAATCCGCTCAACCGGCAGAATTACCGTGAACGTCAAACCACCGCCCTCAGTACCAGTCGCGCAAATAAAGCCATGATGCGCTTTGACCACAGATTGTGCGATAGCCATGCCGAGACCGGTACCGCCCTTTTGCCTTGCGCGAGATGGATCCGCGGTGTAGAAGCGCTCGAAAATCTTCGAACGGGATTCCGGCGGCACTCCCGGACCGTGATCCACGAAGCGCAATACGGCATATCGATAGCCGGTTTGCATGGATTGGCCCACTTCTGCAGCGTCAACAAAACGACGCATCGATGCCTCAGTAGTCGGCATTTGCGAAAGCTGACGAGGATCAATAGCAGCCGGCACAATACCCAATGCCACTTCAGCCGGAGAATCGACCGGCGTATACCGGTGAATATTGCCAACAATGTTGGTTACCACTTGGCGCAGTCGTGATGCATCGCCTTGCAAGGTAACAGCATCCCATTCGCCGGTTTGCAATTGCAGCGATGCAGGATGTGACAAATCCTGGCTTGGAGTCAGGATCAAACGGTCACGAGTAATCGCACGATCCGGGTCAAGCGCATGCAAATCATCCACAGCATCAGTCACCAAAGAAGACAGGTTGACAGTGCCGTTGATATCAATACCGCGGCCTTCATCCAAACGAGCCAATGACAATAGGTCTTCTACGAGCACAGTCATGCGCTGGCTGGAGCGTTCGATATGTTCGATTGATTCATCAGCACGTTCCAACGCACCTGGCATGTCGCGCTGCATCTTGTACAGCTCTGCATATCCATGGATGGCGGCGAGCGGCGTGCGCAGCTCGTGGCTGGCGTCAGAGACAAACCGCTTCATCTTTTCGGTAGTCTCTTCCTGTTCATGGAAACTGACTTCTATTCGTGTCAGCATGGTGTTGAGCGAAGCTGCCAAAGAGCCCACTTCTGTATTTTCAGGAGCGGAAGGAATACGCTGGCTCAAATCACCGGCAGCAATCTTGGCCGCGGTTTTCTCCATACGCTTCAACGGTTGCAAAGTGTGCTGAATAATCAAAGTGGACAGTGATCCGCCCAACAACACCACGGCAATACCCACCACAATGCAGTAGTAAGTCAATGTTTTCAACGTGTCGATCTGATCCGACATAGACAGTCCGATGTATACCACGCCGCGCACTTTTTCGACGCCGTTGACTTTTCCGGTCCATTCTTTGGCAATAATGCGCCACGGAGCGCTTGCTGCGGTCACTGCAGCATGATTGGCGCCCGCCTTCGGCGTAGACAATATCTTGGTCACCGAATCGGAAGAGCCGGAGCTGCCCGGAGCAGGGCTGCCTGATGTATCGGGTGCAGTTGGTGCACCATTCGTATTATCGGCGTTATTGTCTGTATTGCTCTGATTATTGGTGCCGCTAGAAGAGGAACCGCTGTCAGATTCACTGGATTGTACTTCCACGATCTGGCGAGCCACGGCAGGAGCAGTGAACACTTTGCCTAGCGTAATGCCATCGGTATTGCCGTATGTGGGAAGCACCGGCACTGAGACAATGCCATCCTGCAATTGCGGCAGGAGCGGAGTAACCACCAACGGTTTACCGTCCGCATCGGTGGTGCCATCCGTGTATTGAATCTGCAGGAAATAGGAATTCGGACCAGACAATCCGCTGGAATTATCCGTTTTGGACAGCACATCGATATTGTTGAACACCAGATTGGCCTGCTGGGAAAGCTGGCTATCTGTTTTCGACAGCATATAGTTGCCGACTAGCGCGCGCAGTGAGAATGAGATGACGGTAATGCCCACCAGCAGCACGGCGATAGTGGCAGCCATGAGCTTGCCACCTAGTGAGATGCGATCGAAATGCTGGAAGAAGATGTTCTTCTTGCGTTCGTGATGTTCTTTGAGGTGCTCGGTAACCTGAACCTGGATTCCAGGATTGCTGGGAGAGGCTTGTGGCTGCTCTGGTGCCGAAACTGCCGGCTGCTGCTGCGGATCACTCATAACTACAACGTATTCAGACTGATTAGTGCTTGGGCTCGCGAATCATGTAACCGATACCGCGCTTGGTTTCGATAAGCGGGGTCACCTTATGCTTTTCGCCGTTTTCATCGGTGACTTCCACACCGTCGACCTTCTTGCGCAGGTAGGAAATGTACGATTCCACAATCGCTGCGTCTCCGCCCCAGTCGTACTGCCACACATGATCAAGAATCTGTGCCTTGGACAGCACACGGCCCTCGTTATCCATCAGATAACGCAGCAGTTTGTATTCGGTGGGGCTCAAGTCAATAGGCTGACCGGCGCGGGTTACGTCGTGGGAGTCCTCGTTGATTTCAAGGTCGGCCACGCGGATAATCGGATCGTCTTCCACCTGCTCGCGAGTACGGCGCAGAATGGCGCGAATACGGGCCACGACCTCTTCCAAGCTGAATGGCTTGGTAACGTAGTCATCGCCGCCAACGGTCAGGCCCATAATCTTATCTTGAGTATCGTCACGCGCGGTCAGGAACAGTACCGGGGCGTCGATGCCCTCCTGCCTGATACGGCGGGTTACGGTGAAACCGTCGATATCAGGCAGCATGACGTCAAGCACAATGAGATCGGGCTGGACCTTTTCAATCACCTCGATGGCCTCGGAACCGGAGGCTGCGGTGTTCACCTCGAATCCGGCGAAATGCAGCGAGGCAACTAGCAGTTCACGGATGGACGGCTCGTCGTCAACAACAACAATCGATGCTTCAATAGGCTTACTCATGCTTCCTAGAGTGGCGCGCTCATCTGAGCGTTTCCTGAATGCCAGCTTGAAGTTATTCTTTGTTGTTGTCTTCGTCGCTGTTTTCGGTGGATTCCTCCGAATTTTCTTCGGCCTTTCGTTCGGCTTCTCGTGCCTTCCTTTGAGCCTTGCGCTTAGCGATCTGTGCCTTGCGAGCCTTCTTTTCGGCGCTGGACAGTGCCTGTCGGTTTGCACGGCGAGGCTTCTTGCCCTTGCTGCGGATTCGTATAATCACCATCAAAGCCACCACAATCAGCAGCACTACAAGCACCACGATCATGGCGACGATGCCAATGGTGATAGAAGAACTGGATGTGGATGTCTTTTTGGATTGCACAATCTGATCCATCATGGCAGTTGCCGAACCAGGCCAGTCCGGAGTGCTTTTCATCAAAGGTGCCTGTGCCGCTGCGGACAACTTGTCTACCGTATCCTGGCTTTTCAGCCATTCATCAGAATTCGATGAAACCGCCACTACCAGGTTGCCATCATTCGAGGCAACAGCGAGCAAAACGGTATTGGCCTTGGGATTGGTGGATTCCAGCACTGTGCTCGCCCATTTTTGAGGCGTCTGATTGCTGTTGAAGCTCGACAAATACAGCAGATGGACGTGGACGCCGGTTTCCTGCTCGGTTTTGGCGATAGCATCGGTGACTTCAGCCGCATGAGAGCCGAGTAGATTCTCAGTATCGGTGATGTTTTCGGTAATGGTGACGCCACTGTTCGAACTGTTCGAATCGCTTGAAGAACTGTCCGAGTTATCCCCATAGGCATTTGCAGTTATCCACACAAAACTCAGCATCAGTGCAACAAGCATTGAAACCGCGCAAACAAGCCACTTTTTCGCCTTGCTGCCGCTGCGTGGAGGTAAAGAAGCTGAAGCTAGAACCACATTGCTTGTACGAACATCTGTCCAAGTCGAATTTGCCATAGGCTCCACATTAGCGTTCGGTATTCGCAATGCTGAACGTGTTTCAAAAATAGTTTTTACAGAAAGGAGCAACGATGCCCCAATATCAGGTGGATTCGGAACAAATCCAATCGTCTTCGGCTGCTGTGGCCTCTTCGGTTGCGCAAATCAGGCAGGCAGTGGGAGGAATGTATACGAATCTCAATGCTTTGCAGGAAGCTTGGCGCGGATCGGCTGCCACGCAGTTTACTTCGGTGATGGCGCAATGGCGTGCTGCACAACAGCAGATGGAAGCGTCATTGGAGTCCATTCAGCGTTCGCTTGCCTCGGCATCTACGGTATACGCGGATGCTGAAGCGGCGGCTTCACGGCTGTTTGCGCAGTAGAGGGGCTCCTCAGTCTCACTACGTTCGACAGCTCCCCTCTTCAGAGGGGAGCCAGAAAACCTAAAAAGGGGAGCTTCCCGTAGGAAACTCCCCTTATGAGCTATTCAGCTAGCTTGGCTATGCGCTAATCCGTGTTGGATCAGTAGCCCATGTCGGCACCGGCGGCCGGAGCAGCGGTCTTCGGCTCCGGCTTGTTGGCGACGACGGCCTCGGTGGTCAGGAACAGACCAGCGATGGAGGCAGCGTTCTGCAGAGCGGAACGAGTCACCTTGACCGGGTCAGTAACGCCAGCGGCCAGCAGGTCCTCGTAGGTGTCGGTGGCAGCGTTGAAGCCTTCGCCGTCCGGCAGAGAACGAACCTTGTTGATCACCACGTCGCCGGACACGCCAGCGTTCTCAGCGATCTGCTTGATCGGGGCTTCGATGGCGCGGAACACGATAGCGGCACCGGTAGCCTCTTCGCCGGTCAGAGAGGTCACAGCCTCATCGGACTCAGCCTTGGCAGCAGCCTGAACGAGGGCCACACCACCACCAGGCAGCAGGCCTTCCTCGATAGCAGCCTTAGCGTTGCGCACTGCATCTTCGATGCGGTGCTTGCGCTCCTTGGCCTCAACCTCGGTAGCAGCGCCGACCTTGATGACGGCCACGCCGCCGGCCAGCTTGGCGAGACGCTCCTGCAGCTTCTCGCGATCGTAATCGGAATCGGTGTTCTCGATCTCAGCGCGAATCTGAGCAACGCGAGCGTCGATGTCTTCCTTGGAGCCAGCACCCTGAACGATGGTGGTCTCATCCTTGGAGACGATGACCTTCTTGGCGTGGCCGAGCACGGACACGTCGATGGAGTCGAGCTTCAGGCCCAGTTCGTCGGAAACAACCTGAGCACCGGTCAGGATGGCCATATCCTGCAGCATGGCCTTACGGCGATCGCCGAAGCCCGGAGCCTTGACAGCGCAAGACTTGAAGGTGCCGCGGATGTTGTTCAGAATCAGGGTCGGCAGAGCCTCGCCATCAACGTCCTCAGCGATGATCAGCAGCGGCTTGCCGGTCTTCATGACCAGCTCAGCCACGTGGACGATGTCCTGCTGAGAGGACACCTTGCCGGAGGTCAGCAGGATGTACGGATCTTCGAGAACAGCGGTCTGGTCGTCAGCATTGGTGACGAAGTACGGAGCGATGTAGCCCTTATCGAAACGCATGCCCTCGGTGAAGTCGAGGTCCAGGCCGAAGCGGTTGTTGTCTTCAACGGTCACAACGCCGTCCTGGCCGACCTTGTCCAGAGCTTCAGCGATCTTCTCGCCGACCTCAGGATCAGCAGCGGAAATGGTTGCGGTAGCAGCAATCTGGTCCTTGGTCTCAACGTCCTTGGCAGCTGCAACGAGCTCCTTGACGATGACCTCGGTGGCCTTCTCAATGCCGCGACGCAGAGCGATCGGGTTGGAACCAGCAACAACGTTCTTCAGGCCCTCGTGAACCAGGGACTGAGCCAGCACGGTTGCAGTGGTGGTGCCATCGCCGGCGACGTCGTCGGTCTTCTTGGCGACTTCCTTGACCAGCTCAGCGCCGATGCGCTCGTACGGATCCTCGAGATCGATCTCCTTGGCGATGGACACACCATCGTTGGTGATGGTCGGAGCACCGTAAGTCTTGTCAAGCACAACGTTGCGGCCCTTCGGACCCAGGGTGACCTTGACGGTGTTGGCGAGCTTGTCGAGGCCCTCCAGCATGCCCTGACGGGCTTCCTCATCATAAGCAATGATCTTTGCCATGGTTGTGTGTTCCTCCAAATGGCTATGTATACCGGTTATCACTCGCAAGTATCGAGCCGAGACCACCGGCCGTCAGCTGCCGGTTATCACTCTCGACCTCCGAGTGCTAACTGAGACATTAGCACTCACCGACCGAGAGTGCCAACATTGCGTTTGGCGATTGCGCTATGGGCATGAAATTAGACGTAGGGAATTGCAGGAGAATACAAAAAAGTCCCGGCTGCAACCAACCAGCCGAGACTTTCAGCGTCATCACAGGTAAAACCACTCACTCGGAACGTTCTTCGCCAGAAGACAACTTGACGACGTCCTTAGCCTGAGTACCTTTACCGGACGAAACGGGCGTGTACTCCACCCGGTCGCCCTCATACAGCATCTTGAACTTGTTGTTGCTGCCGTCGTCCTTGATTTCCGCGTAATGCACGAAAACGTCCTCGCCGCCGCCGTCCGGCTGTATGAACCCGAACCCCTTCTTGGCAAGGAAGAACTTTACGGTACCTTGTGCCATATTTGATCTTTCCTTTGTTCCCTAGGCGTCGCGAAAAATGCCAATAGGGAACGTAGAAAGAACCGCATCGCGCTCCCCCCTACCTCGCGACTAGTGAAAGATTGTACCGTGAAGAGGGAACATTACAAATCATTAATCAAAGTAATCGGTGAAAATGTCTCACGTAATGAGCTGAAATCAACTTGTAATACTCAATAATGTGTAGCAAAACCATAGCAAAATGCCGCCCCGGGCGTTTACCCAGAACGGCATTCAATCATATCCGCTATTCGATATTCGTTACCTCAGCGGCTATTAGTTCATCAGCACTACGGTAATCGGAGCAGCCAATCCCTGCACCTGCTGAACCGTGCTGATACCCAAGGTGTTAGCCACATCCTGAGCAGTCGCCTTATCCGATTCATTCTCGTACCACACAACCGTAGCTGACGGCAATGAGCCAGTCGGGTTGGCCGCTACCACGCTGGTGTAGCCGGAAGTCTGCAGTACGTCAGCCTTCTGGCCAGCGTAACCGGAAACGCCAGTGCCATTCACCACGCGAACCTGAGTGGCCTTATTTACAGTAGCGGTTTCGGTCTGCTGCTGCGTGCTCTGATCGCTGCTGGACGTATCAGAAGAAGTGCTGGAATCCGACGATGAAGAATCGGAGCTGGACGAATCCGTGGAATCCGACTGAGTCGAATCGGAAGAATCAGAAGAAGAATCGGACTTGGTTGTATCCGACTTTGTTGTTGACTTGGTGGTTGTGCTCGCCGTAGTCGACGTCTGAGTAGACTTCAAATTCAACAGATTCTGATATTCGCCACTGCTGACAGCCCAAGCAGTGAAACCGCACAACGCCGCAACAATAATGACAACAATAAACGGTGCAATGCGAGTAATCACCGGGCGAGAGCCACGGTGTGCGCCGACCGGACCCGCCGGTGGATTATCGAAGAGGTCCTGCTCATACGATTCGTAGGTCACCTTGTCGCGTGCCATAAGCCGCCCTCCTTAATGCAAAACTACCCACGAGTGTAACCGTCCGGCACGAAATGGGCTACCGCGCCGCCTGCTATGAACCGGACGTGCACCGTATATGCACGTTTGGCTACAGTATTGAACCATGATCAAACCGTTGAGCGAACTGGTTGAACCAGGCTGGGCCAAGGCGCTGGCCCCAGTAGAGCCGAACATCCATCAGATGGGCGATTTTCTGAGAGCCGAAAATGCGGCTGGCAGGCCGTGGCTGCCCGCAAGCCATAATGTTCTGCGCGCTTTTACCATTCCTTTTGACTCCATCAAAGTACTGATTGTTGGCCAAGACCCGTACCCCACGCCAGGCCATCCTGTGGGCCTGAGCTTCTGCGTGGCTCCCGACGTGCGCCCACTGCCGAAAAGCCTTATCAATATTTATAAGGAACTGGTGGATGATCTTGGCGTGCCGATGCCTGCCAATGGCGATTTGACGCCATGGACTGAGCGCGGAGTCATGCTGCTCAACAGATGCCTGACCGTAGGAGTCGGACGCCCCAACTCACATCAGGGCAAAGGCTGGGAGCAAGTTACCGAGGCAGCCATCCGTGCATTGAACGCCCGTGTTGATGCTGAAGGCAAGCCCAAACCATTAGTGGCTATTCTCTGGGGGCGAAATGCGCAGAGTCTCGAACCACTGCTGACCAACGCTTTCATTATTAAATCTCCGCATCCGAGCCCACTGTCTGCATCCCGTGGATTCTTTGGCTCCAAACCATTCTCTCGCGCGAATCAAGCACTGGTTTCCATGGGTGCTTCTGCAGTGGATTGGCAACTGTGATTCACTAGCCAGGCAATGCTGTTTGAGTGTGCAAGCTTGGGAAAATCAATCATTTCCCAAGCTTGCAGTCAGCGTAGGTAGTTACAGTGGTGGGCATGACTTTGTTCCCCACGCAACCACAATTGCCTCCGCAACCGTCTGTTCAGCGCCCGTTGGCCACTCCCGTAGCGGCACCGGCTCCAGGAACCGCAGCCCCTCTGGGCCTTGATGACGCCAAGCGTGCACGCATGCTGGCGGATACCATTCGTTCGAGGTTCTCCCAGACGCTGGTCGGTCAGGATAATCTGCGCGAATCGTTAATCGTCACTTTGGTCGCTGGCGGCCATATTCTTATTGAATCCGTGCCTGGTCTAGCGAAAACCACTGCGGCACAAACGCTGGCAACCTGTGTTTCCGGCTCGTTCAAGCGCGTGCAATGCACGCCTGATTTGATGCCGTCCGATCTTACCGGCACACAGGTGTTTGACTTCGCATCTCAGAAGTTCACCACGCAGATCGGCCCGATTCACGCTAATTTTGTGTTGCTCGATGAGATCAACCGTTCCAACGCCAAAACTCAGTCAGCCATGCTTGAAGCCATGGCTGAAGGTGCCACCACTATCGGTGGCCAGCGCATCGCTTTGCCGAAGCCGTTCATGGTGATCGCCACGGAAAACCCCATTGAGGAAGAAGGCACGTTCAACCTGCCTGAAGCCCAGATGGATCGCTTCATGATGAAAGCTGTGATGACCTACCCCACCGCCGATGAGGAAACCCGCATGCTGGCCATGCTGACCCGACGCGGCTCGGATATGATCGGTCCGGATACCATCACCGGCGAACGCATCACGGTGAACGATGTGGAATTCCTGCGCAAGGCGGCACGTCGAGTGCATGTCTCCGATGCCATCATGAAGTACGCGGTTGATATCGCCGCCACTTCTCGTGGCGCTGGCTCTCGACCGATTAAGGGCTTGTCTTCGCTGGTTCGTCTGGGTGCTTCTCCACGCGCCACTATCGCGCTGACCCGTATCGGTCAGGCAAAGGCACTGCTCTCCGGCCGCGATTACGTGATACCGGAAGATATCAAGGCGTTCGCCCATGAGGTGCTTCGCCACCGTATCGTGCTCACGTTTGAGGCTCTTGCCGATGGCGTGGTCAGTGATCAGATTGTCGATAAGATCGTCGAAACGGTTCCTGTTCCGTGAGTTCAGATTCTATTCGTAGGAAAATCGAGACCCTCGGCACCCAAATCAGCCTTCCCACCGTGCGTAAGGCATTGGGTGTTCTGGAGGGTGAGCATGCGTCCGGCCGCCGTGGCGGTGCCGGTGACGTTATGGATGTGCGCGCCTATGAGCCCGGGGATGAATCCCGCCTAATCGACTGGAAAACCAGCGCCAGGCAGGGCCAACCCATGGTGGTGCAACGCGAGAGGCTATCCACTTCCCGCGTATGGCTGCTTATGGACGTGGGCCGTGAAATGACCGGCATGTGCCCTTCGGGCGAGCACGCGTATGATGTGGCCGCCAATGCGTTGCGCATGTTCGCGGCCTTGTCTCTGCGCCGCTCAGATGACGTATCCATCGTGTTCGGTGACGAGGCGAGCATCACTCGTATCCCGTTCAACGGTGGTTTTGCGCAGTTTGAACGAACTCTGGACGCATCCCTCAATCGCACGTGGAATCACAAGCGCAATATTGATGCGCTGCTCGAGTATGCCCGCCGTATCAAGGATCAGCATGCACTGATTGTGCTGGCAACCGACGAGTTGGCCATTGCGGAGCGTCATATTACGGAATTCCGCCGTATCGCGAGAACCCATCCGATAGTGCTTATCGATGTGGCGACGCTGAATCCTTTCAAACCACTGGCGAAGGGGCATGCCGCCCCGCTGGATGGCGTGACCAACCGCAGGGTGCCGGCTTTTTTGCGTGCAGCAACCAGCGCACAACAGGTGGAAACACATCGTCAGTATCTTGCAGCCGCATTGGAGCAGGAATTGAACCGTACCGGATCGTTCATGATTCACGCCGGCTCCAGTGAGGAGATGTTTGACCGTTTCGTGCAACTGGTGTCTGTAGCTTTGGCTCGAACCACTCGTAATCAGCTGGGCAGCATGCCTGAATTGAGTCTGGCAGGTGATCGTTCATGACCATGACGATCCTCCCTCGTGCTGTCAATCATGCGGTAAATCTTGCTGTAGATCCCAGCGATCTGCATCCAGCAGACGCACTTTCCATCACCGGGCCACTGATTGCCGTGATTGCCGTATGCCTACTGCTGGCCATCGGTCTGATCATTGCCGTCGTGGTATTGTCTCGCCCGCCGCGCAAGCCGCGTACAGACAAACAGCTGCGCGGAGCGCATCGCAACGCCAGCGCCAAAGCCCAATGGCGCGCACGCATTGATGATGTGCTGACTCGGTACGCCAATGGCGAGCTCGTTCGTGAAGACGCATTCGTGGAACTTGCTTTGATTGCCCGCGAATTCGCCACGGCAGCCAGCGGCAGATCGCTCAAATCCAGCACGCTTGCCGATTTGACTCGCATTGATCGTTCCACTGCGAACAGGCAGGGGCTGGACATGCTGAGTCAAACTATTGAGGCATTGTATCCGCCGGAATTCGCGGATTCGGCGTTCAATATCCACGCGCAAACAGTAACAGTGGAACAGGCCGCGGAATGGGTCTCTAATCTTGTGGAAAGGTGGCGAGCATGATGCTAGCTTGGCATTGGCCTTGGGCTGCACTCGCCGGCGCCTTAGTGGCACTGGCTATTATCGTGCTAGCCATCGTGCTGAAACGGCGCAATAACGCTTCTGACGAGGCGGTGTTCTCACTGGATGATGATCTCAATACAGAGCATGCCTCCCGTCTATTCCGTCAATGGCGCGCGTTGAACCGTATTGCTGTGGTCATGCTTGCATTGGCATTGATATTGGCTATTGCGCTGATCGCACGCCCTTCTCAAGTGGATGCCAGTGATGAACGAGCTTCAAGCAGAGATATTGTTTTGTGCTTGGATGTATCCGGTTCTACGTTGCCGTACGATCGCGAGGTCATTGACACCTATTTGGAATTGATCAAGCATTTCCAAGGCGAGCGTATCGGCTTGAGTATTTTTAACTCCACATCACGCACTGTGTTCCCGCTTACCGATGATTATGATCTGGTAACCGAGCAGCTCACTGCAGCCAGCAAAGCATTGAAGGGTGTGGAAACCCAGGACGATATCGATAAGATGTCGGATGCGGATTACCAGAAAATCGCGGACTGGTTGGAAGGTACGCAGAACAGAAAGGATGCTACATCTCTGATTGGCGATGGTGTGGTGTCTTGTGCGGCTATGCTGCCCGGTTTCGCTTATGGTTCCGCTAGTGAGGCGAATGCCGAACGTCAGCGTGCTGCATCGATTGTGCTGGCCACCGATAATGTGGTGTCCGGAAAGCCTACGTATTCATTGTCTGAAGCCCTTGATCTGACTACGCAAACCAAGATTTCCGTAGATGGTCTCTACTCTGGCCCGAAGTCGAGCGAGAACGATCAGGCGACGCTGGATATGAAGTCTGCCATCGAATCCCATGGTGGAGTATTCCTCACCCAATCCAATGGCCAGTCCGTTAACGAACTGGTTAAGGATATTCAGTCTCGAAGGGATACCGAATCGGAAAGCAAGGCCAAGGCTTCAATGTCTGACGCTCCCGGCTGGTGGACATTGGCTGCGGTGATAGCGCTGATTGTTGGCATTGCTTGTGCATGGAGGTTGAAGCGATGAATGGATTCACCTTCTCCCCCGCTCTTGGCTGGATTGCAGGCGGCAGTCTCGCTGGAGCACTGGCTGTGATGGCTATTGCTGAGATTGTGCAGTTTGTTCGCCGGGGCAAGGCCAATGCCACGGATGAAACCGTGTGGGCATGTGTGCGCCGAACGCTGATGCTGGCGGTAGCCGCATTGATGGTGTTGACTCCGAGTGTGGTGGCTCCTACTACGTCTCGTGCCATCAATGCTACGGATGTGATTATTGCTGTGGATACGACTGGTTCCATGGCTGTTTCCGACGCGCAATATGGTTCCAGTGAGACCATCAGCCGTATCGAAGCTGCACGTAAGGCAGTGCACGGTATCACCGCTACATATTCTGATGCCAGCTTTGCTGCGCTTCGGTTCGGGGCTTCCGGCACATTGGATGTTCCGCTGACTCCTGATGCTCCCGCTATTGATAATTGGGCGGATACGTTGGCTGTGGAATCCACATCCGTGTCTTCCGGTTCGAGTCTGGATGCTCCAATCGATCAGTTGTTGGTGACGGCCAAGTCGATTCGTGATGCTCATCCTGATGATGCCATTGTGTTGTATCTCATCACCGACGGTGAGCAGACCTCGAATGTGGCGAGGAGGTCTTTCTCTTCCCTGCGGCAGTATGTAGATGATGGTTTCACTGTAGGCGTGGGCTCCACTGAGGGCGGCAAGATTCCGGTAATTGCTGATGGTGTGAGTGCCGGCGACTCAAGCACTACTGATCAGTGGGTTACCGACCCGGATACCGGTCAGCCTGGTATTTCGAAAATGGATGAAAAGAATCTCAAGGATATCGCCGATGAGATTAGCGGCACTTTTATTGCCGTCAATGAATCCACTACGTTGGCCGACCAGACTTCCAGTAAAACCTCTCAGCAATGGCGTGTTACCACTACGACTAAGGAACGCACGCGCACCACTGCAGTGGTTTGGCCATTGGCGATTGCGCTGGCCGTGCTGCTGGCTTGTGAGTTCGGCGCTTGGATTGCCACTTCGAGGAGATTGCTATGAATGCTTCTGCAACAGCACCTAACAAAGCACGACGAGCGCGAGTATCGCTTGGTGTGCGTATCGCGTTGATTGTCATCGCGGTAGTGCTGATGGTGGCGGCAGGTGTCGCAGCTGCGAATCTTTCCGCTACCATCAAATTCAATCAGGCTACAGCATCGCTGACTTCGAATCTTAAGGCTGCGCAGGATTCTTCCACTGATGTGAGCACGTTGAATGCACAGCAGCAACAGACTGATGCTCAATTTGCTGAGGCTGGTCAGATGCGTGCAGTGCTGTTGCCTCAGATTCGTGATGCCATTGATACCAACGCTTCTATCTCTGCTGAGCTGACGAAAATCACATTGAAGCAGGCTGAAGTGCAGCAGAATGGTGAGAGTTCGCAGGCTGAAGCTGCGCAGGCTTCCGGTTCTTCGCAGTCGAACGCTAAAAAGGGTGGCGCGCTAACTGAAGAGCAGAAGAAGCAGGTGGAAGAGCTGATGAAGGCGAATCAGCAATCCACGGACACGCAATCGAATACCAAATCCGAGCAGAAAACCACACAAAACAATGGCAACACCACCAAACCATGGTGATACGTGATTTTTTACTGCCTCCTTTTGGCTCCCCTTGTCAGGGGAGCTGTCGGCGAAGCCGACTGAGGGGTAGCCTCACGGAGCCAGCGCAAATTTCGGTATAGCAATCTACTCTGGGCTGGTTTATGCACAACAAATGTGTATAAACCAGCCCTTTTTTCATAAGCTAGAACCACATAGGTCGATTCGGCTGGACAGACGATTGCACTATCCCTTTAGCTGGATTCATGAACACTTTTATGATGAATCCCAGCTCCAGTACGCTCTCCTCTCCGAACCATATCGGAGGGTTCGCCGGCAACACGGTGACGCCGTTTGATTATGGTTCCTGCCCATGCCATGCCGCCGTAGAACGTAGCCGCAATCTCATTGGCGTGCAGCAAGCCGCCACGCTTGCGGTCTGCGACCGTTATGCCACAGCTTCAGCTCAGGCAAAGAACATTGTCTGGACCGGCAATGCCGCCAATCTATTCCGCAGGAATCTGGACCAGCTCACACAAGCCTGCCAAGTATTGGCTTCTGACATGGATGCCACCTATCGACTTGCATGGGGGTAATCATGACTGAATCCGCATATTACTGGCAAGTGGAATCCTCGGTCTATGGCGGTGTCGGCTATGCTCCTGCCACTTTGGAGGAATATACGGCGATTGCCAAAGCTTTGGACGCTGAAGCGTCTGGTTTTGACGCGCTTGCTACATCATGGAGTAGCGCTGCACTGCAATTGCAATTACACCGTACTAGTGCGCCAATGTGCCCAGCGCTGAGCACTGGCGACCCAACAACTGCAGCAGCCGGTCATAGCACTCTTGCATATGCCGCGTTGGGCAACCGTTGCCAAGAACATGCATTGGCGTGCCGCAAACTCAGTGCTGAGTTATCGAGCACGGCAAGTCTGCTTATTCGTGCTCACGCTTTGTATTCGGAAGCTGAATTATCCGTGCGACGCGTGTTCACCGAAGCGATTCAGGCCGGCACACAGTACAAGCCTGGGCATGCCATGATTGGCACTGCCGCAGTGGCGATGGGTGGTCTTATCTCCGGTTGGGTGATTGAGGGTAAGCCCAATGCATCGTGGATGTCTACCTCCACGTATCCTTTCCAGGAAGGCGTGTTGAGCGGTATCGGCGCAATGATGTCCGGTATTGCCATAGGCAAAGGCGTGGCGCACACCGATGAGGTCAATAAGGGCGCAGGCAAAATCGCCAATATTTCCGGGCCTGTAAAAGACATTGTGCAGGGCAATCATATTGAAATTACCGAAGTGTACGCGCGCAACGAGGTAGTGCGATCGAGCACTAGCGTGGGCGAATCTATGGAGAATCTACGCCGTCTTGCCGAAGAAAGGCTCGGCAAAATTCATCTCGATAGTGGTCTTGAATATGGCACTATAGCCATTCAGCGATATCAGAAAACCGATGGCACCAACGCTTGGCTGGTTACCATCCCGGGCACTGACGGTAAAGCAGATTCACCTTTCGGCTGGGAACAGAATGTGGAGCTGATGAGCTCAGACAAGGAACGCCGCATGCGTGCGGACAGCGTGCGTATGGTGACTGAAGCTATGCAACAGGCTGGCATTGGCAAAGATGAACCGGTGGCGTTGATTGGGCATTCGCAAGGCGGCATTGTGGCGGCCACTATTGCTTCCGATTGGGCGGAGGATTACAACATCGAGCATGTGGTTACCGCGGGTTCGCCGGTTGCCAATCATCCGATTCCGGCCGATACATGGGTGACCAGTGTGGAAATCGACGATGAGCTCGTGGCTGCTTTGGATGGAGCTGCAAACCCAAATACCAAGAATTGGCTGACTGTTCGCGGTCATGTCTCCCCTGCGCCAGCAGCTACTTCCAGCACCATTAACGCCGATGGCTCCTGCACGCCTGGATCAACGCCGATTTATGGCGAAACAGCGTATGATGCTGCACCTGTGGCTGGTGGCGCTACGGACGGTCGGGAAATCAGCCATTGGATCAAATACCATCAGGCCGCCTATCAGAACGCCACTGATTTAGGATCACCGGCATTGCAGCGGCACGAGTCGCATTTCCAAAACGTTATCGATGGCGAACTGAAGGAAACCCGCTACTTCCAGGGCCGTATGACCTCCAGCACTGTTCAGGCACCAGCTGACTATTCCGCGCAGATGAATCTCATGCACGAATAGCGTCGGTTAACTGTGAGATTCGCCCGGCATATGCTGCAAGGTGATAATGAGGGAAGGAGTGGAATCGGTTCGGTTCACTGTTGCAGAGAGGTGTAGATGCATGGCATGCGCCAAAGATTGGGCGACAGCAAGCCCTAATCCGGAACCTCGTTTGCCGCGTGCATCATCAGCCTGATAGAAACGATCGAACAGCTGGGCCGGATCAATTGATTCGTCCTCCGATTCCGTAATGGGATTAGCGAAGGTTACCGTATCGCCATGTTGTCTCACTACCGGCGCACCGCTACCATGGCGCAATGCGTTGGTGATGAGATTGTCGACAATGCGGCGCAATGCCGTGGCATCAGCCTCTAATGCAAAACGCTGATCGTCGAATTGAAGGCTTGGCTCCCAGCCATGCTCCTCAAACTCTGGGTAATGCCCAACCAGAACTTCGGCGATAAGCGGATAGAGTTCCACCCGTTCAACATCGAGCGTCTGATCAGGATCATTAGCACGGGCGTAGGCAAACAGCTGGTCAAGCAAGCCGTGCATATCATCCAACCGGTGGAGGGCTACCGTCAGATGACGGCGCCAAGAGGCAACGGATTGCTCGGTGTGATCGTCCTCAATATGCTCATCCAATGCCAACTGGATATGCCCCTGCGCACCCATCAACGGCGTGCGCACGTCATGTGCGAGCGCTGATAACTCACGCTGGAACTCCTGCGTTTTGGTCATCATCGCAATACGCTCGGATTGAATCGCATCCAGTTGACCATTAATCGCTCGGGCCAGTTCACGGAACGCGCTACCCGGCAGCTGTACATCCAGACGCGAGTTGCTTCCCGCAGGCCGTTCGTTCAGAAATCTCGCCATGCGTCGCATCTCGCGTCCATAGACCACAGCTGTCACGGTAATGCCCAGCACCAACCCGACTACCAGTCCCACAATCATCATGACACCCATCGTCAGCACACGTCACGATGCCGATTAACCAGTAACGCTGCTCCGGCCGAGAACGCAATCCAGCCCATATAGCAAATCAGAGCGTGCGCCCATACCGGCATGCCAAGATCAACGCCGTTAACCGTCGTAGCGAATAAGCCGAAACTATTGGAATAGAGCCGCGCATTATACGAGGGCAGCCAAAATACCGCATATTCCAACCATGAAGCATGCAAGGCCAGAATCGACAGCGCAATCGTCAATAACGATCCCAACATGCCCGTGCCAATGATTACTGAAGCAGCAATGCCAAGCGCTTTGCTGCGCACAATCATTGTCAATGACACGATAATCATAATGAATGCGATTGCACCGAGCACAGTAATGCCGCAATATTCCAAATAGGCGCTCAGGCTTTCCGCATGCCGGAAATGAACGCCTAGTGCAAGGCACGCCAGTTCAAGCGACACAATCGTCACCACCGCGTTCCATACGGTCAGCAAAGCCGCAAGTAGCAGTCGACTGACGATATATGGTGTTCGGTCGCTCTGGCCAACAGTGAGATTCTTGATAAAGCCGGCGTCCCAATCATCCATGATGACCAGCACGGCGAGTATGGCAACGAGCATGGGCAATAGCGAGCTGTTGGGGGCACCTACTCCTGCGGCTGCCAGTAGTGCAGAGTGTGAATCCATTGCCCTATCGGATGTTGTCAAACCGGCAGAGCTATTAGCTGCAGCGGTCATGCCATCGGTACTGGTTTGCGTGAAACCGGCAAACGTTCCAAGCAGTATCAGTACGGTGAGCAATCCAGCAGTCAGAAGGATAACCAGCGCAGTGACAACCCAAAACTTTTTGCCATGCACCAGTCGATACAGGTCGGCTTTGAGCAAGTTGATCATCATCGGCTCCCTTCCTGACGCATTTCCTGGCGCATGGAATGCGTGCGAGCATCATCCATAAGCGTGACGAAATAATCTTCCATGTCACGCGATTTCATCGATAGTTCCAGCACTGCCTGATTCGTCTCATGCAGGATGCGAGAGACTTCTGTTGCATCAAAATCGCCGGAAATAGTGATTGAGCCGTCAGGTTCTGCAGCAAAACGAATCGAATGAGTTGAGTTCGTGGAATCAGCCGTCAACCGGTCTTCAAGAACTGCGAGCGCGGTTGCGGTATCCGCAGTACGTACGGTCAGGCTGTCTCCGCATTCGGATTGCACCTGTTCCGCAGTCATTTCACGTACCATGTGCCCATTCGCGATAACGCCATAGTGGGTGCACATGCGCTCCAACTGGTCAAGCACGTGGGAACTCACCACAATGGTGATGCCGCGTTGCTGATTGAGTTGCACTAGAAGCCCACGCATGGCACGGGCGGCTTCTGGGTCGAGACCGTTGAGTGGCTCATCAAGCAGCAGTAGGTCAGGGCCTCCAACCAGGGCCAGTGCAAGACCTAAACGCTGCTTCATGCCGAGTGAAAAACCTTTGACTTTCTTATGACCGGTGGTATTGAGGCCTACTTGTTTGAGCAGTTCCTTGCAGACGGTTTTAGGGTCCGCTACTCCAAGCGCGAGCGCTTGCACCATGAGATTGTCGTAAGCGCTGAGGTTCGGCAGCAGACCGGGGTTTTCGATGAGTGCACCAATACGTTGCACACCGCCAGACTGGTTGGCCGTGGAGTCAGTTACATCGACAGTATTGTCGAACAGCATGATTTCACCGCTGGTGGGTTCTACCAACCCCGCAATCATCTTCATAACAGTTGATTTGCCAGCACCGTTTTTGCCGACGAATCCATAGATCGCACCTTGCGGTACGGTCATGTTGCATCCATCGATTACGCGCCTACCGGCATACTGTTTGACGAGCGAATGTACGCGAATCGCATCCATCAACTGCTCCTTGTCTCTTCGATTGTGCGTTGATGGAATCTACCGTATGAAACGGTTCTTGCGCAACGCTCGCGCAGCAATCATGCAAGTCTTGCGAAATACTTGCGAAAGTGTGATGCTCATACGCCCAGCTTGAAACCGAGCCCCCAGACGGTTGTGATGTAGGTGTCAGTGCCGGAAGGCTTCAGTTTGGCACGAATCTTGCTCACATGAGCGGTAACGGTATTCTCGTCGACCATGTAGGGCTCTCCCCAACACAGTTCATACATCTGCTGCTTGGTGAACACGGTGTTCGGATGGGCCATGAGCAGTTCGATGATGTTGAATTCGATGTTGGTCAGTGCCACAGGCTGGTTGTCAATGGTAAATGTGCGAGCGGCGCAGTTGAGGGTCCATCGAGCTGCGGTGAGTATAGGAGCTGTTGCGGCGGTCTCTCCCCCAGTCGGCTCCGCCGACAGCCCCCTCGTCAGAGGGGGCCGATATAACGCATCATCAATCACAGAATCAGGATTACCAACCTGCTTCGCCGATAGTTCTCTCGTCAGAGAAGGATATTGAGAATCGTTGCCTGCGGCAATTGAATATGAGCGCCCGCGTAATTGGGCTTGGACTCGAACTACCAGCTCGTCTAAATCAAATGGTTTGACAAGGTAATCATCAGCGCCCAGCTTGAGCATGGAAACACGGTCGGCTACTGTATCGCGCGCGGAAATCACGATAATCGGCACTCCGGTACCTGTCTCACGCAATTCACTAATCAAGCGATCGCCTGGCACACCGGGCAGCATCAAATCGGTGATAATGCAGTCGAACATCTCCCGTTCCAGCAGCAGCCGCGCTTCAGAACCTGAGTAGGCGGGTGTGCAGTCATAACCCGCTTTCGTCAGTTGCGTGCACACCACTTCATTGATGTCCGCATCATCTTCGATTACCAATATTCGCGCTTCACTCACGGTTATCCAGCATACGACACCGCCCGGTTCACGGCTGGAAGTACCCTAGAGGGCATGAAGCTTACTGATATTTCCCCTGCAATCGCATTGACCCCGCTTGATGGCCGTTATCACAACGCTACTGCCCCGCTCGTGGAATACCTGAGCGAGCCTGCTCTGAACCGCGAGCGTATGCGCGTTGAGGTCGAGTGGATGATTCTTCTGGCCAATGGTTTTGAAGGCAATGGCAACCAGCCGATCGTTGATGGCGTCAAGCCGTTCACCGAGGCGGAGAAGGAATTCCTTCGCGCTATTCCGGAAGATTTCGGTGCTGAAGGCATTGCCGCGCACGCCGCGCACGAAGCCGTGACCCATCATGATGTGAAGGCTGTGGAGTACTACATCGACGATCAGATCGATAAGGCTCCAGCCGAACTGACCAACATCAACGGCAAGCTGAAGACCCTCGTGCATTTTGCCTGCACTTCCGAAGACATCAATAACCTTTCCATCGCTCGCTGCGTGAAGAATGCCATGGAGAACGTGTGGACTCCGGCATTCAAGGAGATCATCGACCATCTGGCTGAAAAGGCTGAGGAAAACAAGGACAAGGCCCTGCTGTCCTTGACTCACGGTCAGCCGGCTACTCCGACCACGCTCGGCAAGGAACTCGCCGTCTACGTCTACCGTCTGAACCGTCAGCTCAAGCACATTGAAAACCAGGAATACTTGGGCAAGATCAACGGTGCTACCGGCACGTTCGGCGCTCACCTGGCTGCTTGCCCGGATGTTGACTGGATTGCCGTCTCCCGTGAATTCGTCACCAACCGTATGGGCCTGACTTGGAATCCGCTCACTACGCAGATCGAATCCCACGACTGGCAGGCTGAGCTGTACTCCACTGTTTCCCACGCCAACCGCATTATGCACAACCTGTGCGTGGATGTGTGGATGTACATTTCCCGTGGCGTCTTCGCTCAGGTGCCGGTTAAGGGCGCTACCGGCTCCTCCACCATGCCGCACAAGGTGAACCCGATTCGCTTCGAGAACGCCGAAGCAAACTTCGAGATTTCCTGCTCGCTGCTGGACACGCTGTCCGCCACGCTGGTGGAATCTCGTTGGCAGCGTGATCTGACCGACTCCACCACTCAGCGCAACATCGGTTCCGCACTCGGCTACTCCCAGCTGGCCCTGTACAACCTAATGGGTGGCTTGAAGTCCATTCACCCGAACGATCACGTCATCTCCCGTGAGTTGGATGAGAACTGGGAGGTGCTTGGCGAGCCGATTCAGACCGCCATGCGCGCCTGCGAGCTTCGCGGCCTGCCCGGCATGGATAAGCCGTACGAGAAGGTCAAGGAACTGATGCGCGGCCACGAAATCAACAAGGAACAGGTCGAAGCATTCATCGACCAGCAGTCCTTCGACCCGGAGACCGCAGCCCGTCTGAAGGCGCTGACGCCCGCCACTTACACTGGTGTGGCTTCCAAGCTGGTGGCTTTTGACCGCTGAACGTCAATTGAGTAAAGTCTCATAACACACTAGGGCGCGTGCGCAATTGCGTACGCGCCCTACCATTAGAAGCGCAATTCCACATAATCGGCAAGTGAACAGGAGTTCAGGTGGCAGAACCGATTATCGACGATGTGGCACCTCGCCGCACCCGCGATTTCGCAGATTTGACTAGGGCCGCAATGTCTCTGCTGACTGCGGCCATCGTCATGGTGTTTGCCGTATTCATGGGAGGCATAACCCATGGCGTGGAGTCCGATGCGCATACCGCCGCGCAGGCCATCAACTGGTTAGCCAACTATCCTTCCACGGTTTTAACCCAACTGGTGACCATCATCATGGTAGTTATCGTGTTGGCACAGATTCTTGTTGCTCGCGAATGGTTGCAAGCCGCTGTCTCCGCCATTGCCATGCTTGCCGGCTACGGCACCGTCTGGGCTATTTCAACGATTATCAGCGGGCTTACCGATCAGACACTTGCCATAGCTTTAATCTCAGCGGCTACCTCATACGGTTCAGGACTGTTGCCTGATATATACGCTGGCATGGCCGCATTCCTTACTGCCGCCGGCCCGCGCCGCACCCGTTCCAGCGTCAAATGGAGCTGGAATATTCTGTATGTCACTGCAGTGGTAATGGTGGTGCTTTCCTGGCATTCCGTGACCGGCATGCTGGTTTCCATGACGGCCGGACGCACTGTCGGCATGCTGATACGTTTCCTCGTTGGCACCCAGAACAAGGGTGTCTGGGGTATGCCGCTGGTCACTGCACTCAAAGGTATTGGGCTCGACACCGCATCATTGATACGGCATCAGGAACCGGTGATTACCAAGCGCAGCTCGCTTGCGGCTTCACTGGAAGATGATTTAACCGCTGGCTCACGCTTGTATGATCTCGAAACCACCGATGGTCGCAAGTTCATTGTGTCGGTGATTGATGCGCAAACCCATACTGTTGGCTATTTGAAGCAGGTGTGGGATTGGATTCGTTTTACCAGCGTGTCCATTCGCCGAGATAAATCAGTGCGAGACGCTGTGCAGCATCATCTTTCCATGCTGCTTGGCCTGCATAACATCAAACTGCCCGCGCCTTCCCCCTATGGCATCGCCGATACCGACGAATCCGCTATTTTGGTGTTGGATGCGAACACTATCGCCATGCCTGCCAATCTGAAGACTCTGACTCAGGCGGATGCGGTTGCCTATATGCGCTATCTATCCGTGGCGAACCGTCGCGGCTACACGCACCGACGTATTACGCCCGATACTTTGGCCCGTCTCGAAGATGGCACTCCAGTGATTGCCGGATGGCTTAACGGAGACAATGCCTCGAGTGCTGCAAACACCGCGCTTGATAAGGTACAACTGCTTGCCTTGCTTTCCGCGCTCATCGGTGTTCAGCCGGCCATTGATGCAGCCCGAGAAGCGTGGGGTGATTTGACGCTCTCTACGCTTGCCCCCTTTATTCAGAAGGTTGCGGTGCCTTCTCCCACGCGAGCTTTGGACACATGGGATAAACAGCTGCTCAAATCGTTGCGCAGTAGTATTACTGCGCTTTCTGATGAAGACACCGCTGAGGCTGCTGAACCGGTGACGCTTGCTCGCTTCTCCTGGCGTTCGATGATTACCATGCTGCTGGTGCTTGTAGCCGTGGTTGTGGTGTTCACACAGCTCAAGCCCGAAGAAATCATCGATGCCCTGACTAATGCCAACCCGATTATGGCCGTGGTCACGCTCACTTTTGGCGTGTGCGGCTGGATTGGCTCCTCCATATCGCTGGGCTCGCTGATGGATCGCGGTAGGCGCAACAATACTGGAGTGTTCATGAGCCAGGTGGCCGGCGGTTTTGCCACCGTGTCCATGCCGGCCGGCGTCGGCCCATCGTTTGTGAATCTGCAGTTCCTGAGAAAATCCGGGTATCGCAATACTACGGCAACCGCCATTATGAGCGCGGCTCTTGTGGTGTATTACGTGGTGTATTTCGCCATGCTGGTGCTTATCGGCATGTTTACCGGACGTAACATGCTTTCCGGCGCTATTCCAACCAATACGTTGGTGATTGTGTTGGGTGCTGTGGTGGCGCTGATTTCCGTCGCTATGATGATTCCACCGGTGCGGCATTGGGTGACGAGGCAGTTAATGCCATTGGCGAAAACGTATATCAATCAACTGTTTGATGTCTTGTCGCAGCCTCGTCAGCTTGCCATCAGCTGCGCCGGCGCTCTCTTCCAGAACATCACCACCGGCTTGGCGTTCTGGTCGGCATTGCAGGCGTTCGGTTATTCTACGAATCCGATTGAAACCACGTTCATGTTCATGCTGGCATACGCATTGGGTTCCGCAGTACCTACCCCAGGTGGTTTGGGCGGTGTGGAAGCAGCCTTGACTTTTGCGTTCGTTGCTGTGGGCGTGCCGCAAGCTGTGGCATTGTCGGCAACATTGCTGCACCGTGTGGTTTTCTACTGGTTGCGTATTCCGCTGGGTGCCGCAGCTATGAAATGGTTGGACCAACATAATCTGGTGTGACCAGACAGGCGGCAATATGCCAAAAACCGGTAAAACGTCAACAAAAATGCATGCATAAACCCCCGATAATGGGCCGACTTCCATTCTGTGAGCAAATTCGGCGCAAAATCGCGGAAAAAAGATGTGAAAAGCCTTATAAAGTGCGGGTTTCGGCAGGTCTATGCGCTATCATCATGTGATGAACACGGACAAGCACCGCGCTTGCCCACTGACCCAAGAAGGATGCTTTATGGCATACAACAAGTCTGATCTCGTCTCGAAGATTGCCCAGAAGTCCAACCTGACCAAGGCTCAGGCCGAGGCTGCTGTTAACGCCTTCCAGGATGTTTTCATCGAGGCTATGAAGTCCGGCGAAGGCCTGAAGCTCACTGGTCTCTTCTCCGCTGAGCGCGTCAAGCGCGCTGCTCGTACCGGCCGCAACCCGCGCACCGGCGAGACCATCAACATCCCGGCTTCCTACGGCGTGCGTATCTCCGCTGGCTCCCTGCTGAAGAAGGCTGTCACCGAGTGACTCTTCGCCCCTAGCGGCCAGCTTGCACATCAAGCGAGATAAAAGAACCCCGACCATGACGGTCGGGGTTCTTTGCATTTGTATTGCTATCTCAAGGATTCCATAACAGCATTGAATTCCTCAGTCGGCTGAGCTTCGAATGGATCGAGCAGCACGGCTTCGCGGCGTTCTGGGGCCGTGATAGTCAAGTGGGTCCAATCAGCGGAGAACTGAGCGCCTGAGGCAAGTGCTGCCTCTACGAATCGGCCACGCAATGCAGCGCGAGTATCGGCTGGGGCCTCATGAACTGCACGCTCTACTTCGCCATCTTGCATCAGTCGACGCATCTGACCACGGGCGGTAAGCGAGCCGTACAGTTTACCGTTGGCGATGTCGTGGTAATCCAGCTCAAGCTGTTCCAGCTGAGCTAAGGAAACATCAGGCTTACGGCGGCGCAATGCCTCGAATACGCGGCGTTTGGCCGCCCAATCCACATGAGTGGCGAGTGCATCATAATCGCCCGCTTCCAAGGCATTCAGCACACGATTCCACTCCCCCAGCACTTCAGCAACCGAGGATACTGAGAATGATGAGGCAAAAGCCTCACCATGCTTGGCGATGCATGCTTCGACTGCGTCATAATACTTGCGCTGTAATTGCAATGCAGTGAGCGATTCGCCTGAAGATAGGGCCAGCGGTGCAGCAGGATCATCAAGGAATCGGCTCACCGTGCGATTGGCTGCAGCCGGGTCTGCGAATGCATAATCCTCAAATCCGGATGGCACATTATGCCGGAACGCATCTTCAATAACACACAGCACCAAGTGCGTCACGGCGAGCTTCATCCAAGTTGCCCATTGCGAACGGTTGGAGTCGCCAATGATCACATGCAAGCGGCGGAACGCATCCGGGTCTGCGTGCGGTTCATCGCGCGTATTCACCATCGGGCGTGATCGCGTAGTGGCGGAGGAAACAGCCTCATCCAAGAAGTCGGCTCGCTGGGTGATTTGGAAGCCTTCGGGCGTCATGCGGCCTGCACCGGTGAATAATTGTCGTGTAATAAGGAATGGCAGCAACTGGTGTTCCACTGCCTCCAACGGCACAAAGCGGCGGACCAGATAGTTTTCATGGCAGCCGAACGCATGCCCCGCGGAATCCACATTGTTTTTGAACACATGGATAGTGGCATGTTCACCGTACGATTCGCGCAGCTTCGCCTGTGCTTTCAGAGCCAAACCGCGCATTACTCGTTCGCCGGCGAGATCCTGCGCCAAGGCTTCGCGTGGATCGCGGGCCTCTGCGGTGGCGTATTCGGGGTGTGATCCAACGTCCAAATATAAACGGGAACCATTGGTCAGGTACGTGTTGGTGGATCGGGAACGCGAGACGATGGGCTGGAACATGGTCATCGCCACTTGGCCTGCATCCACTGGCTTGCTAGCCCCGGTCACGGCCACGCCATATTCGGTTTCCACGCCGAAAATACGGCAGAACCCGTCCATCTCAGCGGATGGCACGGGTTCTGTGGCGTGGAGGGCTCGAGTGCCGCTGTCACGCAATTGGGGCATCACTCGCCGCCTTTTTGCACAAAGCTGTTGACGTATTCTTCAGCATTGGTTTCGAGGGTCGATTCGATGTCGTCAAGGATGCTGTCGAGCACGTCGGACTGGTCTTCGGCAGCAGTGTTGGATTCGGTTTGAGCTGCTGCGAGAATATCGTCCTCGTGGGTTTCCTGCGACTGGGCTTGCGGTTGTTCGAATTGTTGTGGCATGGTGTCCTTCTATTTCAAATATTGCTTGAGTTCGCGCACAATCAAACCATTGGTGGCCACCACATCGTTATCGTGACGCCAGTGGATGCGGTCGCCGTCCCAACGGCTCAGCGTACCCTGAGCTTCCCAGACCACTACAGTGCCTGCAGCGATGGCGGGGATATCCCACACGTGCAGCATCGGTTCGAAGTACGCGTCATAGGTGCCGTCGGCCACCTTGCACAAATCAAGGGAAGCGGGACCAACTCGCTTGATATCAGCCGGCTTGCCAGCCACCAGCGAAGAGGCTACATCCAATGCGCGCTGGGATTCGCCAGGCAGGAAGGACATACCGTAGCTCAGCACGGAACCTTCCAGCGAAGAAGTCATGGACGGCACCACTTTATCGCGCTTTTCGCCGACTGCGGTTTTATGAATACGCACAGCGCCAGCACCCTTGGCCGCCAGATAGGTCAGGCCCAATGCGGGAGCATGCACCACACCGAGAATAGGCCTCGGCTCGCAGTTCTCATCAAATTCAAAGAGAGCGGCGGTCAGTGTCCATTCGCTCATGCGGCGCACGTAATTGATGACGCCATCGATCTTGCCGATATACCAGTAACGCTGGCCGGGGCGGCTCTGAGAAGGACGCGTGGACCAGAAACCGTCAAAGTGGGCGATATCAGCCAAACGCGTACTCATGAAACGCAGGATCCTGCTATCGGCTTCCAGCTTGTACCGGTTACCGTTGCGGGATTGATCATCGGCAACGGACTGCACGATGTTGCGAGGATTGATCTGATCATGGAGGGCATGTTTGCCGGCTTCTTCGAGGAGACCGGCTACCGTCAGCGCAAGACTGCGCAGTTCCTGTGGGCTCTGTGTCTTTGTGTCTTCCATAGCAGTCCAGTTTATCCTTCCGTGCTGATGGCTAGTGCTTTCAGCAAATCAATGGCGTGTTCCGCGGTATTGAGCTGATGTTCACAATCCTGCTTGGTGAAGCAGAGCGGATTGGAGATATCCAAGGAGAAGAGGTGAGCAGCTGAAGCTGCCGCATGGCTGGCGTTGCCGTAGAATTCAGCAGCATCGTCATCATCAGCAGCATAGGTGTCACGTGCGGTCAGTCGGGACCAGCTCACTGCTGCGACTTCTTGGCCAAATTTGCCAACCAACTTGCCCCTGAGCCAGGCACGGGTGTTTTCAGGAGGTTCGCTGGCTGCTTGTGCGATGTCTTCCGCACGTACCACGCGTTCGGTATGCGATTCCAGTTTGGTGAATACGCTGGCTTTTGGATTCAATGCCGCCCATGACAAATCGATGACTTGCAGACGCGGGTCATTCCAGCCGAACGATTCCTCCGGTGCCCGGCCTGCCGAAGCTGCGATTTTGCGACGCATTTTCTCCAGCAGCTGCCATTTCAACAGCCATTCGATGCGGCTTGCCTCATTGCTGAGCTTCAGGCGTGCGTCATTATCGGCGTGACGGATGGCCGCCACATCGGCGAGCGCTTGCCCCCACATCGCCATTACCGAAGTAGTGGATTTATCCGGCCAAGCCGGCTCACCCTTCGTATCCGTACCGTCCAGCAATGCGGCGACCTGATAGACAGCTTGCCGCAGTTTGAGCTGAATCAGCCATGCCGTGGTTTCACCGCCGTGTTCCAGCGGTAACGAAGCACTGAGCGACAAATCATGCGATACCGTGTGCATGGCTTCAACCGGATCAGCCAGTTCGAGGCCGTCCAGGAAGGTGTCTATATCGAAGCCGGCTTCCTGGGCGTGCTCGAGCAGCCACAGCAGCATGCTGGTGGTGCCGAGTTTCAACACTTGCGGCACCTGCATGCGATTCGCGTCACCGACGATGACATGGAGACGACGGAATTCGTCGGTGGAATGTGATTCATCACGGGTGTTGATAATCGGACGTTCGAACGTGGTTTGCAACCCGATTTTGGAATGAATGTAATCAGCGCGTTGGCTCAACTGGTATCCGGCGATTTCGCTATGTTCGCCGATTCCTACACGCCCCGAGCCGGTGTAGATCTGCCGCGTGACGAAGTGCAGGGTCATAAGTCGTGCCACCTGCGTGAATGGCACATTGCGCAACATCATGTAGTTTTCATGAGTGCCCCAACTGGAGCCTTTGCCATCCACATTATTGCGATGCAATACGATGGGGGTTCCTGTTGCCGCCGCAGCACGCTCGGTGGCGGCCTGCATAATCAGGTCTCCTGCATGGTCATAGCGCACTGCTTCAAACGGGTCCGTGGTTTCCGGAGCGGAATATTCCGGATGCGCATGATCCACGTAGACACGGCCGCCATTGGGGGCAATTACGTTGGTGATGTTGAGCTGCGGAGCATCGGTGAGCATATCCGGACGAGCTGCGGCGCGTTCAAGACGCGTGCCACGTGCGTCGTTGACCGGATCTTCTTGCCGGTAATCCCAACGAATGGTGTTACTGTGCTGGCTCGCAGCGCCATTGACCACGTCAAAGGAGAGCTGCACTGGATTGTAGTGGCCGGCACCGTTCAGTGACACTGCATATTCGGTTTCAGTGCCCATGACACGTTTGACTGTCATATCGGGTAAACACTCCTGTTCTTTCGTCTATTCGACAGAACGAATGCGCCGAATCGGGTCCATGCCGTTGATGCGAGCCCACTGTTCGGGGTCAACGTCTGCCATGGAATCTCGGGTTTCAAGGAATTCGTCTTCCACCGCGGCGGCCAGCAATGATATGGTAATTGCCACGTTTTCACCGGATTCGATGGATTGCTTGACCGCGCGGGTCTTGGCGCGATCCACAATGTTCTTAAGCATCGCGCCGGAAACCACGTCCGCCAGGAACAATGCCGACCATTGGCCGGATTCGCTTTGCACGTCGCAGATATGGCGGCGTTCTGAAGTTTCGTAGATATCGCGCACCAACACTGTGGACAGCGCATGAGCGTCCACTCCAGCTTCCAACGGCAAATCGTCGGTCAGATAATGGTTCACGATGGCGACTGCCTGCTCAGCCTTTGGCCGCCCGACGCGAATCTTTACATCCAATCGCCCTGGGCGCAGTACGGCCGGATCAATCATGTCCACGCGGTTGGAGGCGCCAATCACCATCACATTGTCGAGTGATTCCACGCCATCAAGTTCGGAGAGGAACTGCGGCACAATCGTGGTTTCCACATCAGAGGACACACCAGAACCGCGAGTGCGTAGCAAGGAATCCATCTCGTCGATGAACACTACTACGGGTCGGCCTTCCGCGGCTCGTTCGCGAGCACGCTGGAAAATCAGACGAATCAGTCGTTCTGATTCTCCGACATATTTATTGAGCAGCTCCGGACCTTTGACGGAAAGGAATACACCCTTCACCATGCGTTCGGTGTCGTCCACCGTACCGTTGCCGTCCATGTCATAGCCGCCCTCGCACAGTGCATTGGCTACGGCTTTGGCAATCATCGTCTTGCCATTGCCAGGCGGACCATACAGCAGTACGCCCTTCGGCGGCTTCAGATCATAGCGCTGGAACAATGCACGATGCTGGAATGGCAATTGCACTGCGTCACGGATTCGCCCAATCTCCTGATCGAGACCGCCGATATCCGCGAATGTAACGTCCGGAGTCTCCTCCAATACCAGATCCTGATCGCCTTCCGTGGGCAGGATTTCCAGCGCCAGACGAACGGACGGATCCACAATCACACGGTCACCTTGATTGATGGCGTCATGCGCCAAGGAACCGGACCGGCGAATCAGCACAGGATTGCCTGCAGTGTCCGTTACTACCAAGCGCCCGTCATCCAACGACTCTTTGACAATGCGAATCTGACCTACGGTATCGCTATCGCGCTGTTCAACCAACACCAGCTTTTCATTGAGCATCACTGTGGCACCAGTGGTCAGACGAGCGGCATTCACATTGGAGGCCACCGGTACCACCATGCGGCGCGTACCGGAAATCACCTCAGCCGAGGCGTGCTGGATACCATCTGCATCAATATGCGTGGAGTCGACCTTCACCATGGTGGCGAACGTCAGCGGAGGTTGCGCAAGCTGCGCCAACTGGGATTTGGCTTTCGTCAGTTCCTTGCCAGCTCGGCTTAATGCCTCGGCAAGCGCATGATTGCGTGCCATCAGCCGATCATTCAATGCGGCAAGGTCTTCTGCTTCGCTCATCCACGCTCCTTGACTGTGCGATAGGTCGTATTGGATACCGTCTACTGTTCAGCAACTCGCTTACTGCTGTTTTCGGCTACGCACCACACTACGCACTTTGCGCACCACGAACCAGACGATGACCACAATCACTGCGGCAATGACCACGTCCTCGAATACGCCGAGCGCACCCTGAATCGAACACCATTGGTCACCAAGCAGGTATCCGGCAGAGACAAGAATCGTGTTCCATACTGCTGAGCCGAGCAGGGTCCAGCCGGTGAATTGCAGGAAATTCATGCGATTGAAGCCTGCCGGAATCGAAATCAGCGAGCGCACCACCGGAATCACACGGCCGATGAGTACCGACCATGTGCCGTATTTGGTGAACCAGTCGTTGGCTTTGCTGACATCGTTGCGGCTGACGCCAGGAATCTTATCGGCGGCGCGATTAATGCGATGCAAACCAACCCAACGGGAGATGCCATACAACGTCCAAGCACCGAGTACCGAACCGATAGTGGCCCAAATGATTGCTCCCGGCAGGCTCAAGGTTCCACGTGCTGCGGTGAATCCGGCGAGCGGCAGAATCACTTCGGATGGAATGGGCGGGAATACGGATTCCAATGCGATGGCCAAGGCCACGCCAACGCCACCGATGGTTTCCATCAGAGTGATCAGCCATTCGGTGATAGTGCCGATCAGTCCGCCTTCGGATGCGGTGCATATGGGAGTAGGGTCTGCCGCAAGGGCTACGGCAAGCTCAGGGGAAAAACTCATAGCGGGTATTGTCCCAAGGTTTTTCGACAATCTAAGGCATGGTGCAAGAAGATGTGCAGTTTGTTGACAAGTCCGGCGAAGCTGGGGAATTCGTGACGCCGACGTTGAGCAAGCCTGGTTTGTTGGTGATGGATGTGGATTCCACGCTTATCGATGAGGAGGTTATCGATGAGCTGGGTGAGGCAGCCGGCAAGGGTGCTGAGATTTCTGAAGTGACTGAACGCGCGATGCGCGGTGAGTTGGAGTTCTGTGATGCGCTTCGTGCCCGCGTGGCATTGCTGAAGGGGCTTCCGGTTTCGGTATTTGATACTGTGCACGACAAGCTGCATTTCACGAATGGTGCTGTGGAACTGATTGATACGCTGCATGCGCATGGTTGGAAGGTCGGCGTGGTGTCCGGCGGCTTCCACGAGGTGGTGGACAGGCTTGCTGCCGAGGGCAATATTGATTTCTGGATTGCGAATCGATTGGAAGTTGAGGATGGCCAGCTCACTGGCAAGGTGCTGGGTGAGATTGTCTGCAAGACAGTGAAATTGCATGCGTTGAAGGCTTGGGCAGAGCGCCTTGGTGTGCCGATGAGTCAGACGGTGGCTGTGGGCGATGGCGCCAATGATATTCCTATGATTCAGGCCGCAGGGCTTGGATTGGCTTTCTGCGCTAAGCCGAAAACGCAGCTTGCCGCTGACGAGGCTATTAATACGCGCGATTTGCGCCTGGTACTTGACTACCTGCAGTAGATTGTGGGGTAAATTTTTACCCTCCTTGAATTCCCCGCTTATAGTGGTCTCATGACTTTTGAGGGTGCTGAACAGTTGGCGTTTGCGGGGCTTGCCCCACGCAAACGCCGCAAGCGTGCGCCCGCAGAGCATACTCCGGCTGAGCATAATCCTATTGCCCAAGTGGTGTTGGAAGTGCAGGCACTGCATTTGGGGCAAACGTTTGACTATCTCATTGACGAGAAAGATAGTGAGGCGGCACAGCCGGGTGTGCTGGTTCGCGTTCGGTTCGGCGGGCAGCGCGTTAACGGTGTGATTTGGAACAGGGTTGATTCCAGTAGTACGCCCCGCTCCTCGCTGCGCTATCTTGAGCGCGTGATGACTGCAGACGTGCTGGTCCCAGCGTCCATGCGTGAAGACATCACTCGCATTGCGCAAGCCTATGGTGGTACGCGTGCGAATATTCTGCGCTTTGCGGTGCCTCCGCGCGTGGCCAAGGTAGAGGCGGAACAACGGCTTGCCGCATCATTTGTACGACCGGTGGCTTCAAAGGTTATCGATGGCGCCAAGCGAGGGGATGAGCGAGTTAGCGCTCATTATGGCAATGCTCATGTGCTGCAGGATGGGTTGACTGGCAATCGGTTCCAATCATTCGTGTTTGATGTAATGCCAGGAGCCACTGAATGGCAGAAGAACATGGCATGGATGGTGGCCACAGCGTTGACTGCAGGCAAATGTGCTGTAGTGGAATTGCCAACCATGCGAGAAGTCAACGACCTCATTCCTGTGCTGCGTAATTATGGTCTCATGCCGTTCGCGCCATCGGCTTCCGGTGGTTGGATTGGCGATGTTGCTGTGCTCAATGCGGAAACCATGCCAGCCGCAGATCGATACCGCACGTATCTGGCGGTGGCATTGGGCCAGGTAAAGGTGGTTATCGGAACAAGGGCTGTGGCTTATGCGCCGGTCGAGGGGCCGGCATTGTTTGCGATTCTTGAGGATGCCGCCTACCAGAACATGGATGGCATGATGCCGTATCCGCAGGCGCGTGGCGTGATGAGGCTCAGAGCCAAGGCTCATGGCGGCGTGTTCGTAGCCATGGCTAATGCTCGTTCACCGCAAAGTCAGTGGGAGAACTCCGGACCGGATACGGTGGAAACGCCAGTGAGTGGATTTTCCACTGAGATCCATCCGCTTCCTTCTCCTCTTAAGGATGCAACACCGTGGGTGCGTTGGCTGAATCGTGAGGAGCTGAACCGTCTCGCCGATCCGACCATTGGTGCGCGAGTGCCGCATACCGCTGTGCGCGTACTAAGCGCTGCTTTGGAAAGCGGACCAATCTTGCTGTCGATTCCGCAAGACAGTATCAGCGAAACATTAAGCTGCGCGAAATGTCATCGTCAGGCACGGTGCCCGAAATGTATGGGACCATTGCAGTTGCCGTCCGATCAGTCGGATACCACGCCACGGTGCCGTTGGTGTGGTGCTCCAGCTTTGCATTGGTCATGCCCATCATGCAAGCATGAGCGCATGCGTGTGGTGCGTGTTGGTGCTGCCGGTACCGCCGCCGAGCTTGCCGGGCTTTTCCGCGGTGTTCCGGTAGTGGTATCCAGCAAGGCGCGAGGTTTGGTGCAGGATGTGCCAGCTAAACCCATGATTGTTATCGCCACGCCTGGATTCGAACCTCGCGTGCATCCTGTAGAAGGTTCACAGGGTGCGGCAGGCCGTGAATATCGAGCTGTGGCTATTTTGGACGCGTGGACGAGCCTGTATGCGCTTGGCGTGGATGCACGTTTAGATGCGCTGACTGCTTGGATGCGCGCGGTATCGTTATGTGCTCCACGTTCCCGTGGTGGGCAGGCGCTGATTCTCGGTGAAACCGACCCAGCGATAGCTCAATCACTGATGGTCTGGGATTCTCGTATTCTTGCCGGCAAAGACATGGAAGAGCGAGTGGAAACTGGTATGCCTCCTACTGTTGCCGCCGCTTGTGTATGGGGGCGCAGGGATGCGGTGATGACGCTTATGCAGCGCATTGGCGCTCTTGGCGGTGATTGGTCAGTATGCAGCGATCTGCCAGGCATGCTGGGACCAGTTCCCATCCCCCAGCCGGAAACTGTAGATGCCCGCGAATTAGAAGCCACCGCAGATCGAGTGAAAGCTGTGATTCGTGTGCCGCAAACCGAACGAGCCGAACTTGCCGTTCGTCTTCACCGCGAAACCGCACGTCATGTGGCAGCGCGAGAGCCCGGCGAGCTACGTTTCCAAATCGATCCCAAGGATCTTATATAACCCTTGCGAATGCGTAGCAGTCGCCTACGCATGGAACCATAGAACCCGATACATATCCATCACTACAGAAAGAGGCTGTACATGAAGGGCTGGCCAGGAGAACCGGATATGGAGTACGACGTGCTGGTTGCGGACGGTGAAGCTGCCGCCAATGCCGGTAAACCCATTACCGATGTTATTTTCGATTTCGGCAATGTCTTGATTTACTGGGATCCGGCTGCGGTGATGATTCCACGCTACAGCCAGAAAACCATCGATGAGTTTCTTGATAATGACATTTCCGGTTTCTATGACGTCAACGATTTGATGGACGGCGGCATGGATCCTAAGGACGCTATCGCCATTATGCGCAAGGATAAAGGCGATAAGTGGGCGGATATGCTTCAGTATTACATCGACAACTTCCGTGATTCCCTGACCGGTATTGTGCCGGGCGCCCGTGTACTGGTCAATGATTTGAAGGCCGCTGGCATTGGCGTGTGGGGCTTGAGCAATTGGGAAGCCAGCCTGTTCCATGTGGCTGAAGAGCAATGCGACATTCTTGAACAGCTGGATGGCAAGCTCGTCTCCGGTTTTGTCAAGCTGCGCAAGCCGCATAAGGAAATTTATGAGGCTGCGTTGAAGGAATTCGGTATCAAGGCCGATGGTGCGGTATTCATCGATGATAAGGCCATGAATATTGTGGGTTCCAATGCTGCCGGTATCCGCGGCGTGCGCTTCCAGGACCCGGTGAAGCTGCGCGCCCTGCTCATCGCCAATGGCGTCAACATCCCCGCCGTTCAATAACAAGTTTTAATTAACGCAAGCCCCGGCTCCCCTCCCTGAGGGGAGCTGTCAGCGACAGCTGACTGAGGGGAGCTCTACAACGGCAGTATCATGCCACGATTCGTTCATGCATTGTAAGGAGTATTATGCTGAAACTTGTGTTCGCAGGCACGCCCGATGTGGCGGTTCCTTCGCTGAAGGCATTCGCTGCTGACCCACGCTTCGACGTGGTGGGTGTTATCACCCGTCCGGATGCGCCTACCGGTCGCGGCCGTAAACTGATGCCCAGCCCGGTCAAGGCCGCAGCATTGGAACTTAGGCTTCCCGTAATCGATGCAAAGCCTCGCTCCCCCGAATTTCTTGATGCTCTGACGGCATTGGATGCGGATATCGCCGCAGTGATCGCCTATGGCAATATTCTGCCGAAGAACGTGCTCGATGCTGTGCCAATGGGCTGGTACAACCTGCACTTCTCGAATTTGCCGAAATGGCGTGGTGCCGCTCCCGCCCAGCGTGCTATTTGGGCCGGCGATGCCACTACCGGCGCCGATGTGTTCAAAGTGGGCGAAGGTCTCGATGATGGCCCGATTGTGGCCTCGATGACTATCGAGCTCACCGGCCGCGAGACTTCCGGCGAACTGCTTGACCGCCTGGCTGAGGAGGGCGCACCGATGTATGTCGACGCGTTGGCCGCAGTCGGTGATGGCACGGCTACGTTCACGCCACAGCCGGCTGAAGGCTTGGAATACGCGCATAAAATCACCGTGGAGGATGCCCGCATCGATTGGAATGATTCCGCTGAGGCAATCGACCGCCAAATCCGTGCCTGCACACCTCATCCCGGTGCTTGGACCAAGCTCTACGCAGAAGGCACCAACATCGCAGAATCCGAGCCGATTACGCTGCATATTCTCGCTGCCCGTCCCGCCGACGCCGCGAATCCGAATACGCCAACGGACCTACAACCCAGCGTGCTCAAAGCCGGCAAGAAGAACGTCTGGGTTGGCACCGGCACCACTGCTCTGGAACTCACCGAAGTCAAAGCTCAGGGCAAGAAAGCCATGCGCGCCGCTGATTGGGCCCGTGGCGCACGTCTATCTGCCGATGCCTGCGTGCAGTAAGCCATTGTTTATAGGTCTTGGCTATGACGATGCATCGTTGCATCTTACAGCCAAGACCTATCACCCGTGTAATACGCTGAATCAGGTGACGAATCAATATCTTGATCGTAACCTGATTTATTTCTAATGAAATAACACTTTTAGTACGAGATCAGATAATTACTCTTATTTATTCGCTTTTGAATTTGTTTTATCACGTAAATAAAAAATAATTGCCAAAACAACCATTGATGCAATATTCAATATGTCGCACAGCCATTCAATAACGTCTTGATTTAAGAAACCAATTTGTACTATAGGCGCATACCGCATTCCTAAGGACAACCAGGATAGAACACAAATTGTAGTCGTTATTACAACAAATAATGTCGGATACCCTTGTGAAAGCCACACGAATACAGGAATAGCAGCGCCCAGCAAGCACCATAACGCAAACCATGTATATGCGCCCAGAGGTAGAGCATCCTGATCACTGCTAGGAATGGCGGCCAATACATGAATGCCTATAGTCAAAACAACAACAGACATCACATACGCAATCCATACGGCAACCGATCGCATCATATTCCACCTCCTCGCGTATATATAGATGCATCGTTGTGAATATAAATAGTATTCATACACGTGAAGCAAATGCCATGCAATGCCATATCAAGAAAAACTTGATTTGTCTAAGACTATAGTGCAGTAGGCCTGTATCATATATGCCATGAGTGCAATCAATGCTGATAAGCCCATCACTATAGGAATCTTAGATAATGACATCTGCGCTTTAACAATGATGGATATGCTTATCAGGCACGGGAATCCTGATATCGACGTAATTTGGAAAGAAACTCAATCTCAACGATTTTTCGAACGATTCATGTTCGAGCATATTCTTCCAGATATAGTCATCGTAGATCTCGCTCTCAACGGCATATCAGGCGTTGATATTTGTCGGAATATACGCAAACGATCCAAAACAATCAATATTGTTGCAATAACATCATATCCACTTGAGCATTACCAATCTCAAGTTTCCCAAGCTGGAGCACAAGCCTTGGTCAGTAAGACCATAGTAGGAACACCTGATTTCATTCAACTTTTACGCGCCTTGAATCAAAATCTCATAACGGATATCCCCAAAAGAATTCTATATTTCAACGCTCCAATAGAAACATATCATCAGATGCAACAAGAAGCATCACCCTCTCTGTTGTCACAGCGTGAAATCAATATCCTGCGTTTGTATGCAATTGGCAAAACAACTCAAGAAATCGCCAAGCAACTTGGCATATCAATTGGTACTGTTCAATCTCACACCAGCCACGCTGCACATAAGCTAGGTGTCCAGCATCGTTTTGAAGCAATAAGAATATGTCAGCAGCAACATCTCATGTAATGCGATAGGGCAATGACAATGAATCTTTTACAAAAAATACGTTTGATGTATCTTACTGCTGTTCAAAGCACTATTAAACAACGATTTACTGGCACAGTAAATCATATAAATAGTTATTGGTATGTAATTCCCATAAGCGTATGCTGTTTAATTCATATAATTGCCATATCAGCAATGTCTATTGATTTTACAATTTTACAAATCATATTTCTTGCACTTTCTTTTGCACCACTGTTCCTAATACCACATTTTATTTTCTTTTCTTGTTGGGCAATTTTAACAATATGGTGCATTGGAATATTTCCAAGTACTACTACTCCTCTCCCAAACAGTTATTTCATCACATGCCTTTTGGCCATTGGCATTTTAGGCTACAAACAACTCAGACAAGGAATTCCTGCAGCAATTGTAATAGGAATAATCTCTTTTTTATCACAAGAAATAACTATTGGGAATAATGCCAACTCATCATCTATATCTCATATACAAGCAAATTATTTTCTCACGGATTTGCTTTTCCCCACATCATTATTACTATTGGCCGCCATTGTGGGACATACAATGCAGCAGGAACACAACAGAGAACAGCTCCGTCACAAACTACGTGAAATCGAAAACGAAAAAGCCATCACACGCAATCTGCATGATCATATTGCCAACGATATAACTGATGCCATTTTGATTATCAGACATCTGCAAACAGCCGATGAGGAAAACATCAATCCACACATAGAGGATGCGATCGTTCCACTCGAACAAGCAAATTCACGAATCCATGAACTCATCCGTCATCTAGAAGCAAAACATACTGAAAACCACGAAAGCAGTCCTGCAATGTTATCCATCAGGGATGATGTTTATCCGTTCCCCACGAAAGCTTCAAACAATATAAACATTAATTTGCAAGAACAACTGCAGGATATTTTCGCTCAGCAGCAACGCCGCCTTACCGATATGGGATTTGAAGGTATAGCGTTGCTCCCTGAGACACTGTTTCATGACGATACGGAAGCGATTGGAACATTACTCACCGGTTTCGTACGAGAAATATTCAGCAATATCGCCAATCACGCCAATCCGGACTGCGGCTACGTGGTAACTGTCGAAGCAACACCCAGTCAATACGCCGTGAGAGTTACTGACGTTCCACAAACACAGTCCCTCCCCTCAATAGCACATTCGCATAATGGTCTCACCTATTACCGCAGTGCCATCACACAAATACAAGGAAGTTTGAATATTTCTCACTCCGATGGATATTGGTCGATGGAAGCATTGATCCCACGAGAATAAAAAAATAGGCTCCAATCTCTTTCTACAGCAAAAGATTGGAGCCTACCGTGAATGTGTATTCAAACTATAGAACTACCCCTCAGTCACTATCGGTGACAACTCTGCGGCAAGGGGAGCCAGAGGGGGTTCTATCAGGCAAGGCCCGAGAGCTTGTTAATAAGCTCCGGGTCGCGCGTAGCGCCCTTGTCGGCGGAGCGGGCGAAGGCGGCGTAGGCCTTCAGGGCCTGAGACACCTTGCGGTCGCGGTGAGCCACGTAGCCGTCACCGGCCTCGAGCTCGGCACGACGCTCAGCAAGCTGCTCATCGGTCAGTTCGACGTTCACGGAACGGTTTTCGATATCGATGTTGATGATGTCGCCGTTCTTGATGAGCGCAATCGGACCCTTGTTAGCAGCCTCAGGTGCAATGTGGCCGATAGCCAGACCGGAGGAACCGCCGGAGTAACGGCCGTCGGTGAGCATAGCCACCTGCTTGCCGATACCCTTGCCCTTGACGAAGGAGGTCGGGTACAGCATCTCCTGCATACCCGGGCCACCCTTCGGGCCCTCGTAACGAATCACCAGAGCCATGCCAGGCTTCAACGTGTCATCGAGAATGACCTTGATGGCCTCTTCCTGGGATTCGACCACCAGAGCCGGTCCACGGAACTTCCAAATCTCCTGCGGCACGCCTGCGGTCTTGACCACGCAGCCGTCAGGGGCCAGGTTGCCACGCAGCACGGCGAGGCCGCCTTCGTGAATCTCCGGGTGGTTGATGTCGTGGATGGCACCGTTCTCACGGTCGGTGTCGAGCGTGTCGAACAGGGTGGTGTGCGTCCACGGTTCCGGGGAGATGATGTGGCCCGGAGCGGCCTTGTACATCTGCTTGGCTTCCTCGGTGCAGGTGTCGCGCATGATATCCCAATCGTTGAGCTTGTCCTCAAGGGTCGGGTAGTCGATGGAGTGCACGTTGCGGTGCAGCTTGCCGGCACGATCGAGCTCACCCAGAATACCGGTGATGCCACCTGCACGGTGAACATCGGAAATCTCCCACTTGCCGGACGGCGAAGCCTTGCAGATGCACGGCACAGTGTGAGAGATGCGCTCGATGTCATCCAGCGTGAAGTCCACGTCTGCGGACTGGGCCATTGCCAGGATGTGCAGCACGGTGTTGGTAGAACCGCCCATAGCCACATCCATAGTCATGGCGTTCTCGAAGGCTTCCTTGGTGGCGATGGAGCGCGGCAGCACGGAATCATCGTCATCGCGGTAGTACTGGTTAGCAATCTTGACCACCTGTTCGGCAGCACGCTTGAACAGGTCCTTACGGTAGGAGTGGGAAGCCAGGATCGTACCATTGCCCGGCAGTGCCAAGCCGATGGCTTCGGTTAGGCAGTTCATCGAGTTCGCGGTGAACATGCCGGCGCAGGAACCGCAGGTCGGGCAGACGGTCTTCTCATAGTTGAGCAGATCCTCTTCGGAGACGTTGTCGTCCGCGGAGGCGTACATCACGGAAATCAAATCCGTGTTCTTCTTGACTGTGCCGTCGGCCAGCACAGTGGTGCCGGCTTCCATCGGGCCACCGGACACGAATACGGTCGGGATGTTGAGTCGCAGTGCGGCCATCAGCATGCCCGGCACAACCTTGTCGCAGTTCGGGATGCAGATCAGAGCGTCAGCGCAGTGAGCGTTGCACTGGTATTCAACGGTGTCAGCGATGATATCGCGGGAAGGCAGGGAGTAGAGCATACCGGTGTGGCCCATAGCAATACCGTCATCCACGGCCATCGTATTGAACTCGCGGGGAATGCCGCCAGCTTCCTTGATGGCTTCGGAGACGATACGGCCCACCTTGTTCAGGTGAACATGGCCAGGCAGGAACTCATCGAAAGAGTTCGCGATGGCAATGATGGGCTTCTTGCCCATGTCGTCGCCACTGACGCCAGCGGCACGATACAGGGCGCGCGCGCCTGCGAAGACGCGGCCGGACATGAGTTTTGCAGATCGCATTTCAGTCATAATCCCATTCAAGCCCTTGCATGGGACACGGCTCTTGTCAAGAGTCGAATAATGGAATTTTCGAAAATGTAACCTTTTTCACACCCAACTACGGCACTTCCTATGCCGTGAACTGGTAAGCAAACGAATCAGACGGACGAATGACCCGAAGTCCCGCCACAAGGCTACACTTGCTTCGGTTGAGATAGATTTTCCAACGTTTGGAGACACATACTTATGGCAGAAGATACCGAGGTCAAGGGTAACGAGGCATTCGGCACTGACCCGCACCCCACCGGTCTTGCAAATCCGCCGATTGACGACCTGATGAAGCACGCCGACTCCAAGTACGCGCTGGCCATTTTCGCCGCCAAGCGCGCGCGTCAGATCAACTCCTACTTCACCCAGCTCAACGAGGGTCTGCTGCAGAACGTCGGCCCGCTGGTGGAATACCAGAACAACGAAAAGCCGCTGTCCATCGCCTTCCGCGAAATCGACGAGGGCCTGCTTGAGGAAACCTTGGGCGAGGACGACGTCAACGAAGGCAACTGATTGACCTTCGCTCCTTCGAGGGAAGCTACTGATGTAAGGCACGTCACTCGCTGATTTTCAGCCGACACACTTGCCTTGCTCACATCAATAGACTATAAATCGAACAAGAGCAAACATGCACAGGGCTCGCGCCACCGCGCTGGTTGGCACGAGCCCTTTTGTTATGTCTGCTCTGCTGTATCAACAATTGAAGAACCGTATCATTGTGCCTCGCATTTCAGCGGGGCGATAAGTCCTAACGAAAGGGATGATATGACTGAAGAGAAGCGGCTTATTTCCGCAGAATCCGTAACCGAAGGCCACCCTGACAAGGTTTGCGATCAAATCTCCGACGCCATTTTGGATGACCTGCTCGCCCAAGACCCCACCAGCCATGTAGCTGTTGAGACTTCCGCTGCAACCGGCGTATTCCTAGTGTTCGGCGAGGTTACTTCCGAGGGTTACTGCGATGTACAATCCAAGGTTCGCGAAACCCTGCGTAATATTGGCTACACTTCCTCCGAAGTAGGCCTTGACGCTGATTCCTGTGGCGTTATCGTTGCCATCACCGGCCAGAGTGCTGAAATCAATCAGGGTGTTTCCCGTCTTTCCGCCGCTCAGGAAACCGCGGCCAGCCGCGAGGAGCGCTATGAGGCTCAGGGTGCTGGCGATCAGGGCGTGATGTTCGGCTACGCCACCGATGAAACTCCGGTTTTGATGCCGTTGCCGATTTATTTGGCACATCGTCTAGCGTTCCGTCTCACCGAAGTGCGCAAGTCCGGCGAAGTGCCGCATCTGCGCCCGGACGGCAAGACTCAGGTCACTGTGGAATACGATGACAATGACAAGCCGGTTCGTCTCGATACCGTGCTGATTTCTACCCAGCATGATCCTGAGGCTACGCACGAATGGCTTGAGGCTCAGCTGAAGGAGCATGTCATCGATCCGGTATTGAAGGACGTGCTTGGCGACAAGGTGCCGTACGAAGGCTACCGTCAGCTGGTCAATCCTACTGGCTCCTTCATTCTCGGCGGCCCGGCAGCCGATGCAGGTCTGACTGGCCGTAAGATCATCGTGGATACCTACGGTGGTGCCGCTCACCACGGTGGTGGCGCGTTCTCCGGCAAGGATCCTTCCAAGGTGGATCGCTCCGCCGCATATGCCACCCGTTGGGTTGCCAAGAACATTGTGGCCGCAGGTCTTGCACACAAGGCTGAGGTCCAGGTGGCCTACGCTATTGGCGTGGCCGACCCGGTGTCCATTAATGTGGAGACCTTCGGCACCGAGCAGGGCGTGACCCGTGGCCAGATCGCCGCCGCCGTGCGTAAGGTATTCGATTTGCGTCCGGCCGCCATCATCGACGAGCTTGATCTCAAGCGCCCGATCTATTTGAAGACCGCCGCTTATGGTCACTTTGGCCGCACCGATGTTGAGTTCCCGTGGGAGCGCACCAATAAGGTGGATGAGCTCAAGGCTGCAATCGCCGAAGCGTAACGCATCCTCTACCTCTGGCTCCCCTCAAAAAGAGGGGAGCCATTTGTTTTACTGACAACTATTTACTGACAACTTCACGACCCTGCACCCAAACAGTACGAATGTTCTCCGGTACGGCAAGGTTCACAATCTTTTGGAAGATATCTGAAGCTGGCTCATTGTCTTCGAAGATGGGCAGACGAGCGCTCGGGAACTTGGTATCGACCACTTGAGCATCCCAAGCATATCCAACTTCTAAGCGTCCAATCGGCAAGCCCAGGGATTCGCCGCCACCGGCAGTAGCCACATAGAACGCGTTGTTCAAGGTCAGGGCGCTGTTCGTCACTCCCCTCTCCCCTGCTGCCAGACCACGATTCACACCGGTTTCCAACATGCGTGAGGATGTCACCGCCTGACGAATTGCGCCATACAAGTCCGGATTGTATCCACCGGAAATATCACTGCCCATTGCCACATGCATACCGGCATCCAAGTATCGGCGAATCGGCGCCACCGACCCGGCGAAGAATGCGTTGGAAAGCGGGCAGTGCACGGCTATCGCACCGGTTTGCGCATATACTTCCATATCTTCTTCAGACAGATACACGCTATGCGCCAGAATGCTGCGATCGGTCAGTAACCCGAACTCGTGCAGCATATGCGTATCGCTTTTGCCATAGCATTCATACGCGTAGCCGTGCTCCCAATCGCTTTCACTGCAATGGGTTTGAATGTAGGCCACATCATGATAATGCGTGGCCAGTTCTCCAAGCCCGCGCAAGGCCTCATCCGTGCAGCTGGGAATGAATCGTGGAGTGATTACCGGGTACACGCCCTGCACACTGCTCTGGCTGAGTTCGGCGACCTCCTCGATGAATCGCTTGGTCTCCTCGATAGCCGCCTGAGCCGAAGCATCACGATAATATTCCGGATTAGCTTCAGGATCATCCATCACCACCTTACCCACCAAAGCGCGCTGGCCAAGCCGGGCGGCTTCCTGAGCCAATACTAGAGAACCCTTGCGGTCAACAGTGGCGTAATAGGATGCCGTGGTGGTGCCGGTGGAGAGCATGCGGCTCACCAAATCCTCATACACCTTGTGAGCGAAAGCCTCATCAGCGAATTTGGCTTCCGTGGGGAACGTGTATTTACCGAGCCAGACTTCCAATGGCTCATCCAATCCGGTGCCATCCTGCGCCCATTGTGGAGCATGAACATGCAGGTCGATGAAGCCCGGCAGCAGATAGGAGCCTGCGGCAATAGCATGATAGATGCCACGTTCCTGTGCGTGCGCTCGCTCCGCTTCGTATCGTTCATCATCTGGTTCCAATACTGATTGGATGATGCCGTGTTCGTCGATCAGGAATAGTGAGTGATCGAAATACTGTACGTCGTCGCGAGTGCGCGAAGTGAAACCTGAACCTTCAATGGCTAAGGTAATCGTCATTGATTATCTCCTTTATCTCATTGTCAATAGTGAGAAAAGGCTCGCATACGAACTGGGGAGAACCAATTTGTATGCGAGCCTTGCATGGATTGAACTATCAGTTCTGGCTGTAGATCTTCTTGCGGAAGAGCAGGAACACGATCAGGCCAAGCAGCATTACGCCACCGCCGATCAGGAGCAGGTTGGCGTAGCCGGCCGCCGCACCGGTGGCACCGGTGATGCTGGAGCCTGCCAGCGACTGGGAGCCCATCAGACCGCCGATAACGGTGATGCCGATGGATGCAGTGACGTTCATCACCAGATCGTTCATGCCCACGCCACGGCCGGATTCGCTCTGCGGCAAGGTGTCAATCACAGTGGAAACCACCGGGGAGTAGAGCAGACCCACGCCGCAGTAGAACAGGCATGCGGTGAGCGTGAGCACCAGGAAGCCAGCGTTGACAGCCAGGGCGGCGGTCACGAAGCCGGCAATCATCAAGCATGCGGCGGTGATCAGTGCTGGTTGGCGACCGATCTTGCCGATGATCCAACCGGAGGAGGTGCCGACCACTGCGGCGCACACGAAGGCCCACACAATGTAGGTGGAAACCTGTGCGGTGGTCATGCCGTAGACGGAGGTGCCGATGGCGTTGAACAGCGGGGAAATGCAGTAGTTGGTGAAGTAGAACACCAGAATCAGGCTGATGGCAGCCAGCCAGCGGGTGTTCTTGAAGAACTCCGGGGTGATGAACGGGTTGGCGGCCTTGTGGATGTACACGGCGAAGATGGCGAACAGCACCACAGCCACGGCGAGCATCCACCATGCCATGTAGGAGAAGAACAGGGTGAGGAAGGCGCTAGCCAAACCGAAGATGGTGAAGCCAAGCCAGTCAACATGTTCGTTGCCACCCTGACGGCCCGGCAGGTTCTTGAGCAGGGTCGGCAGGAAGAAGATGGTCACCACGGGGATGAGGAACAGGTACTGCCATGCAATAGAGCTCAGCACACCAGCTGCGAACACGCCAATGGAGGCGGACAACTGGTAGGCAGCGGTATACAGGCCGAAGAAGATGACCTTGAGCGACGGCTTCAGGTACTTGGTGGCGATGACCAGGAACACGGAACCAGCGACCTGTTCACCTGCGGTTTGCAGCACGCGAGCAATAATCACGGTCCAGATGTTCGCAGTGAAGAAGAAGTTCGCCACGAAGCCGAACAGGGAGCCGACGAGCAGGGTCACGAGACCGGCTACGACCAGTCGCTTCAGGGAGACGAAATCGCCAAGAGAACCGTAGATAAAGCAGACGATGCCGAGCACCAGCGATGGGAATGCAGTAATCAGCGAAGCCTGTGCCGGAGCTCCTACATCTTCACCAACTTGGGTGAACACCAAGTTGAAGCCCTGAAGGCACAGAGTGCCGAGGATGAAAGTGATCAGCAGCAGAATCAGCGCCTTGATGGCCATCTTGTTGCTGGTTTCCGGGTCAGTCCACGGATCTGCAACCGGAGTTGTAGTGGTTTGTGTCATTATTTTCTTCCTTTATTTCTTTCTCTCCATTAGGGGAAGTTTGGAAAGTGTCACTCGGCGTTCTTAGCGAGACCGGTGATGCGGGTCATGAATTCATCCAGGAAGCGAGGCACATCAACGTCGATGGCGGCCTTCATGGTTTTGACCGGATCGTTCATGCGCGTGTTGTCGCCGATAGTGCGGCCGCGGGTCGGGCTTTCCACGTCCACCTTCATGTTGATGGGCAGCGCGGTGATCAGGGTCGGGTCCACAGCCACGCCCACAGCGAGTGGGTCATGAAGGCCGCAACCGCCGAGGTGTGGCGACGTGGTCTCGTACGCCTTGATGTAGTAGTCGGTCATGTCTGCGAGGAAGTTGCCGGCTTTGGTGCCAAGGTCGCGCCACTGCTGGGTTTCCTTGTAGGTGAGCAGCGTCTGCAAGGTGACGTCGAGACCGACCATTGTGGCTGGGGCTCCGGAACGGAACAGGTAGTCGGCGGCTTCCGGATCCTGGGAGATGTTGGCTTCCTCCCAACCGTTTACGTTGCCGCATACGGTCAGAGCTCCGCCCATCAGCACGATCTTGCCGATTTCATCCTTGATTTCAGGGGCTTTCTTCAAGGCTGCAGCAATATTGGTCATTGGACCAGTGGGGACGTAGATCAAATCCTTACCGTACGTCTTCACGGCATCGATAATGAAGTCAACCGCGGATTCGGTTTCCGGCTCACGGTTGGAGTCCGGGATGTCTACGTCGCCGATGCCGTTCTTTCCGTGAATGAATGCGGAAATGTCGAGCACTTCGAAGGAATCAGTGGTGCTGGAGTGCGGCAATCCCTTATACACCTTGACTTCCGGATGACCGAGCAGATCGGTGATGGCTAGGGAATTGCGCACGCCCTGTTCGAGCAGCACGTTGCCGTACGTACCGGTAATGCCAATAAGCTCGACTTCCGGACTGCCGAGCGCATAGGAGATGGCGAGGGCATCGTCCACGCCGGTATCAAGGTCAAGAATCAGTTTCTTTGTCATGGGAGCGCCTTTCCCTGTGCTGTGCTCAATAACCGAATGGCTATTGATTTACCTCGTTAATATTAACGAGCATCGGGCAAGCTCACCGAATTACCGGGCGTGGCTAAGAATGCCACCACAACCATGCTGACAAGTGCAATAGTGTTGTCAATAAAAAATCGGACTCCCCTTGTGTCAGGAGAGTCCGATGATGACTTATACCAGGCAGTCCGTGCTACTCGAGTTCTACAGCACCGGTATACAACTGATAGTATTCGCCCTTCTGCGCAATCAACTCATCATGCGAACCACGTTCGATGATGTTGCCATGATCGAGCACCATGATTACGTCGGAGTTGCGCACGGTGGAGAGACGATGGGCGATCACGAAGACCGTACGTCCCTTCATCAATGCATCCATGCCAGCCTGCACCACTTCCTCGGTACGGGTATCAATCGAGGAGGTGGCCTCGTCAAGAATCAGGGCCGGGGAATCGGCCACTGCGGCGCGGGCAATGGAGATCAGCTGACGTTGGCCTTGGGAAAGACCGGAACCGTCGCCTTCAAGCACGGTCTGGTAACCCTGCGGCAGCATGCGGATGAAACCGTCCGCGTTCACCAGTTTGGCGGCCTCGATGCATTCCTCATCGGTGGCGTTGAGGCGACCATAGCGGATGTTGTCCATCACGGTACCGGTGAACAGGTTCACGTCCTGCAGCACAATGCCCAGCGAGCGGCGCAGATCAGGCTTCTTAATGTTCTTCACATCGATGCCGTCGTAAAGGATCTGACCTTCCTGAATGTCATAGAAGCGATTGATCAGGTTGGTTACCGTGGTCTTGCCGGCACCGGTGGCGCCGACGAGCGCCATCTTCTGGCCGGGCTTGGCGAACCAGGTGATGTCGTGCAGTACGGGCTTGTCCGGATTGTAGCCGAAGGTCACGTTGGTGAAACGCACGTCGCCCTGCAGCAGCGTCAGGCGACCGTCCGGCGAGGTGATCGCCTGCTCCTTAGCCTTCAGCGCCACTTCACGAGCGGCGCCATGCAGCTTTTCGGCGGCCTTCAACGAACGGGTACCATCGTCGCCTTCCTCACGCTTCCATGCCCAGTGGCCGGTCTCGTGATCGACCTCGGTCATGGTGCGGCCATCTTCGCCCAGTTCCACGTTGACCAAGGTCACGGAACCGTTGTCGGATTCCACAGGTTCATCCATCAGCGCGAAGATGCGGGATGCGCCGGCGAGCGCCATCATCACCATGTTGAGCTGCATGGAGACCTGGCCGAGCGGGTTGATGAACGAGCGGGACAGGGTCAGCAGGGAAATCAGGGTGCCGAGGGTCAGTGGGCCGAAGCCGTTCAGTCCCACGTTGCCCACGCCGGCGAGCGCCATAGCGCCGCCCACGATGGCGAGCAGGATGTAGAGCATGTAACCCATGTTGCCCACCACTGGCATGGTGACGTTGCCCCAAGTGTTGGCTTCTGCGGATGCTTCGAACAGTTCCTGGTTCTTCTCGTCGAAGGTCTTCTGTGTGGCATCTTCATGGTTGAAGACCTTGATGACCTTCTGCCCGTTCACGGATTCCTCCACGAACGCGTTCACATCACCCAGCCACTGCTGTTGCTTGACGAAGAAGCGGCCTGCGCGACCCACGATGGCCTTGACCACGAAGAACAAGCCCACGGTGAACAACAGCACGAATACGGTGATCGGGATGGAGAGCCACAGCATGGAGATCACTGCCGCGATGGCGGAGATGGCTGAGGCGAACATCTGCGGGAAGGACTGGGAGATGGCCTGGCGCAGCGTGTCCGTGTCGTTGGTGTAGCGGCTCATGATGTCGCCGTGTTCGTTGGTGTCGAAGTAGCGAATCGGCAGATGCTGCTGGTGGGCGAACATGTCGTCACGAATCTTCTTTAGTGTGCCTTGTTCCACGGTGACAATCAGCCACTGCCAGAGCCAGCTGGCCACGATACCGGCCACATACAGGCAGCCCATCAGGGTGATGGCTTGCAAGAGCGGACCCCAATCCGGGTGCTTGGCACCGACCATCGGCAGAATGTAGGTGTCGATCAGCGACTGAAGGAACAATGCGGATCCGGCCTGGGCGGCGGCACCGACGAGGATGCATACCACGATGGCCACCACGCGCCACTTGTACTGCATGATGTAGCCGAAGATGCGCTTGGTGGTGCCGGGAGCCGGCTTGCCCATAGCGGGCTTTCGGTTCTTGAAGCTTTGCTTATCGCTCATCGTGCCTCTCCTTCCTCAGCTGCGTTCTTGATGTTTTCGGCTTCCTTGGCTGCGGCCTGCTCAAGCTCGGCTTGGCCTGCCGCAGTGTTCTTGGTCTGCGATTCGTAGATGGAACGGTATTCATCGCAGGTCTTGAGCAGTTCGTCATGCGTACCGCGGGCCATGATGCGGCCTTCGTCCATGACCAGAATCATGTCGGATTCCTGCACCGAGGCCACGCGCTGGGCGATGATGATCTTGGTGGTGTCCGGAATCTCATGGTGGAAGGCTTCACGGATCAGCTTGTCGGTTTTGGTGTCGACTGCGGATGTGGAGTCATCCAGGATCAGGATCTTCGGCTTCTTGAGCAGTGCGCGCGCGATGCACAGACGCTGACGCTGGCCACCGGACACGTTGGTACCGCCTTGTTCGATGTAGGTGTCGTACTTATCCGGGAATTCCTGAATGAAGCCGTCTGCCTGTGCGAGCTGGCATGCGTGGCGAATCTCCTCATCAGTGGCATCCGGGTTACCCCAGCGCAGGTTTTCGGCGATGGTGCCGGAGAACAGCACGTTCTTCTGCAGCACCATAGCCACCTGATCGCGCAGAACCTCAAGATCATATTCGCGCACATCGCGGCCACCGACCTTGAGCGAGCCGGCGGACACGTCATAAAGACGGGGAACCAGCTGCACCAGCGAAGACTTGGCGGAACCGGTGCCGCCGACGATGCCCACCGTTGCACCGGAGGGAATGGTCAGGTTGATGTCATCGAGCACCGGCTTCTCGGAGCTGTCGGAGTAACGGAAGGTGACGTCATCGAATTCGATGGAGCCATCAGTCACGGTCTTGACCGGGTTCTGCGGGTCGACCACAGTGCTCTTTTCCTGCAATACCTGGCAGATTCGTTCGGCGGACGCCTGGGAGATGATGAACATGACAAAGATCATCGACAGCATCATCATGGCCATCAAAATCTGCATGGCATAGGTCACCAGAGCGGTCAGGTCACCGGTGGTGAGTCCCAGTGCGGCATTGTTGCCGGACGCCACAATCTGCTGGGCGCCCATCCAGGAAATGAGAATCATCGAGGCATAGATGCAGAACATCATGATTGGGCTGTTGAAGCTCATGATGCGCTCGGCCAGCGTGAAGTCCTTGAAAATACGCTTGGAAATGCGGTCGAACTTATGGATTTCGAAGGATTCACGATTGTAGGACTTCACCACGCGAATGCCCTGCAGGTTCTCGTCCACCACATTGTTCAGCGCGTCATAGGTGTGGAACACGCGCTCGAACACCGGGTGCACCAACACCGCGAGCCCACACAGGCCAATGGCCAAGATCGGGATGCAGGCAAGGAACACCATCGAAATCGACGGGCTGATGCGGAACGAGAAGATCCATGCCACAACCACCATGATTGGGGCACGCACGCCCATGCGCACCATCATGCCGTAGGCCATCTGCAGATTGGTCACATCAGTGGTGAGGCGGGTGATGATGGAGCCGGTGGAGAATCGGTCGATGTTAGTGAAGCTGAAGCGCTGCACCTGTTCAAACTGGTCGCGGCGCAGGTTCTTGGCGAAGCCGGCTGCGGCGATGGCAGCATACTTTCCGGCCAGGAAGCCGCAGGCCAGGGAGACCAGCGAGCAGACCAGCAGAATCAGGCCGAACTTGATGATGGCCGGCATGCTGCCACCGGTGATGCCCTGATCGATCAGGGTGGCCATCACCGTGGGAATCACGATTTCCAGAATGGCTTCGATGAACACGAACAGCGGGGCCAGCAGGCTTTCCCTGGTGTATTCACGCATCGATCCCAACAGTGTGCGGATGATGTGCTTCGGACGAGCCGGTTCCACGGCTTTACGCGAGCGTTCAATGGCTGCTTCAGTGGCAGCCGCGCTGTCTTCCACGGTCGCATTGCCAGCCGAAGCAACACGCTTGGTTGCGTTAGTGCTCATTTACTCTCCTCCTTCATATCCTGTTCGTATTCTCGTTGTGCGGCATCGATGTTCGCCCGCATGCGTCTGACACAATCACGCAAGGCGGCTTGTTCGCTATCCGTCAGGCCTTCAACCAGCAGATGTTCCACACGCTCACCATTGGCTTTCAGGTCGGCCACGATGGAATCCGCCTTGTCGGTCAAAACGATGCGTTTGAGTCTGGCATCATGGGCCACCGGCTCGCGCACAATCAGACCTTTCTTTTCCATCAGCGTCAATACGCGGGATGCAGTGGAACGCGTGATGCAGAATTTCTGCTCTATGGTGTGCTGGTAGATGTCGCGGTCGCGATTGCGCGCCAGAAAGATGATGATATGGGCGTTGCCACCGGTCGCGATACGCGCGGATTCCGGCATGCTTTCACCTAAATATCGATCTACGGCTTTGCTTAGTGAGCGCATTTCGATGCTGAGAGCATGATGATCCATATCGCTCCCCCATTCGATTGCCTTATTGTTTGTGATAGTTGCGCTGCATCTGCAACTGTTGTATATGCAACGAAACAGTGTAATGCGCACCACATACAACAGTTGCACATGCAACAATCAGCGTGTCGCAACAGCACAACGAAACACAGAGCAGAACAGAACAAAAGGCTCCCCTCAGCGAGGGGAGCCAAATCGTGCGTTCCTTACTTATTCAGTTCGGCGTAGCCGTTCAGCAGGAACTTGGTGACGTCCTTGCCGGCTTCACCCATCAGCGTGGGCAGCGAGTTAATCGGCATGGAGTTCAGGAACATGCGCATCATGGCGTTATCGGTGAGCTTCGGCAACTTGCCGGCCTCGCCTGCAGCGGTCAAGTCCTCGACCACCTTGGAGCCGACCGGATCGGCGGACCATTCGCCGAAGGTGGACCATTCGGTCAGCGGCTGGGTCTTGCCGTCGCCGTCGAGCTCCACGCTCACCGTTGCGGCGATGTCACGAGAGCTCGTGCCAATTTCGATGCCGTATTCGCCGGCTTCCACATGCCAGTCGTTGAACTTCTCGGACCAGTAGGCGAACGCGCGTTCGTCAAGGTCGATGGTCACGGTTGCGGATTCGCCGGCCTTCAGGAACACCTTCTTGAAGCCCTTGAGTTCGTGTACCGGGCGCGCAACGTCCGCCTTGCCGGGTGCCACGTAGACCTGCACGGTTTCGGCGGCATCCACCGCGGAGGTGTTGGTCACGGTGGCGGTTACGGACGCGGTGTTGGCGCCGGTCTTGGCGGCAGAGATATCGGAGACCTCGAAGGTGGCATAGCTCAGGCCGTAGCCGAACGGGTAATCGACGGCCTTCTTATAGGTGTCGTAGTAGCGGTAGCCCACGAACACGCCTTCGCCGTAGTCCACATGGCCTTCCTCGCCCGGCCAGTTGAGCATGCTCGGGTCATCATTGATGTCCAGCGGAATGGACTGGGCAAGCTTGCCGGAGGGGCTCACCTTGCCGAAGATCACATCGGCGAGCGCCGGGCCACCGGCCTGGCCGAGCAGCCAAGATTCCAGAATGCCCTTGGCATACTGGGCCCACGGGTGCACGGAGACCACGGAACCGTTGGAGAGCACCACGGCCACGTTCGGGTTCACTTCGGCAACGCGGCGCAGCAGTTCGATCTGCTTGGCCGGCATGTCGAGGTTTTCGCGGTCGAAGCCTTCGGATTCGGCGGCTTCCGGAAGCCCCAGGAACATGAGTACCTTGTCGGCGGTCTTGGCGGTTTCAATGGCTGCAGCTTCCAGCGCCGGGTCCGCAGGCTCAAGATCGAGCGTGAAGCCGGGGGCGAAGCTGGCCTCGATGCCGCGCTCGGCAAGCGTGTCAAGGAAGCTGGTCATCTTGGTGGGGGTGATGTGCGAAGAGCCACCGCCCTGGTAGCGCGGGGTGCGTGCGAATTCGCCGATGACCGCGATCTTCTCGCCTGCGCTCGGGTCGAGCGGCAGGATGGCTTCATCGTTCTTGAGCAGCACCATAGATTCCACGGCGGCCTGATGGGCCACTTCGTCGTGTGCATCCACGTCGAAACGGTAGCCGTCAATGCTCATGGCGGCACGGGCCTTGTTGGTCAGATCGATCATGCCCTGAGCCATACGGTCCAGTTGGGCCGGAGCGATGCGGCCGTCGCGGGCGGCGTATACCACCTGATCGTCGGTGTAGCTTGGCGGCATTTCAAGGTTCAGACCGGCGTTCAGGGAGGCCACGCGATCGTGGTCGGCGCCCCAGTCGGACATGACGATGCCTTCGAAGCCCCATTCGTCGCGCAGTACGTCGGTCAGCAGCCAATGGTTCTGAGAGGAGTGCACGCCATTGATACGGTTGTAGGAGCACATGATGGTCCACGGCTGAGCGGTTTTGACGATGTGCTCAAATGCCGGCAGGTAGATTTCACGCAGAGCGCGCTGGCTGATGCGAGCGTCCACGCGCAGACGGTCGGTCTCCTGATTGTTGGCTGCGAAGTGCTTCAGGGACGTGCCTACACCCTTGGATTGCACGCCGGCAACGATGCCGACCGCTTCATGGCCAGCCAAATACGGGTCTTCGGACCAGTATTCAAAGCAGCGGCCTCCGAGCGGGTTGCGCTTGATGTTCACACCGGGGCCGAGGATCACGGCCACCTTTTCTTGAATGCATTCCTCGGCCATTGCCTCGCCGACCTGATGAATGAGTTCCGGGTTCCATGAACTGGACAAGCCAGCGGCCGGAGGGAAGCAGGTGGCCGGCACGGAGTCATCCAGATCGGTTTCGCCGGTGCTGGAAGCCAGGGATTTGCGCAGACCGTGAGGGCCATCGGTAATCATGTAACCGGGGACGCCCTTGGACTCGACACCCTGCAGATGCCAAGCGTCACCGCCGGAGGTGAGGGATGCTTTCTCTTCGAGGGTCAGGTCCTTGACGGAAGGGTAGGTCTGCTCGCTCATGGGAACCTCTTTCTTTGAGTTGTGCGATATCAGTCAGTCCGTGCGGCCTGGAATCAAGCACCATTGCGCAGCGCTTAACTATCCGTGGTATTCACCCGTGGCAATCATCCATGAATCCCAGATGGTGAATTCCAGGTCGTTTTCTCTCGACCAACCGGTTGGTAGGTAGATTATCAAATTCAGAACCACAACACGCCAGAATCATTTGAAAACACTACTAACCAACCGTAAGGTTACCTTCATGAACAGTACCTCTCCCACTACGCAGACCGATGATCGCCGCAATGCCATCATCGAAGCCACCGTCGAATCATTCGGCAAACTCGGCTACTACGGCACTTCCCTGCAGCGCATCGCCACTGAAGTGGGACTCACCAAAGCCGGGGTATTGCATTATGTGGGCAGCAAGGAAGGCCTGCTCAGCCTGGTGCTCAGTGAAGTCTACGACAAGGAAACCGTTGCGCTTACCGCTGGCATGGTGACTGAAGAACACCCACTGATACCCGATATGTTGCGCCGCGTGGTGGCAGTCAATGCAAAGCGACCCTCACTGGTGCACATGTTCTCCACCTTGAGCGCCGAAGCATTGGACCCCGATCACCCTGCGCACGCCTACTTCGCCGATCGCGAACGGCAGACCGTGGCCAATGCGCAGAACATCAATTGGTTCGTGCCGGACAACGTGAACGTGGAGCATATTCTGCAGGCGAGCTTCGCCATGATGGATGGTATTCAGTTGCGCTGGCTGCGCTCCCCTGGGCAGGATCTCAATGCCATGTGGAGCGATTGCGAGGCGGTGCTATTCCCGCTGCCGCAATGGAACGGGTATCGGTAAACCGCAGCGCCCTAGCGGCAACCTTCCCATTCCGGCAATGGATAGAAGAAGTCCTCGCACACTTTCCAGTGCTGTTCCAAATCAAAATCATTCTCACCCAGCCAACGCATCTGCAGGCCATCAAGCGCACTACCCATCGTGAGGTACAAATCCACGATCGCCTTGGGATCGCGATACCGCTCCGGTACATTCCACTCAATGTTCGCCACATTATCGCGGCCCCTCAAACCACGTTGCGCAAAATAATCGTGGGCAGGATGCCGCGGATCCATAGCCTCGGCGCGCAGCACCAAATACAGTTGCGTCAGCCGCGGATTATCCAGCGCCTGCTTAACCGACGTGCGATAAATAGCGGGGAAAGATTGCGGCCGACCGGTCTCGCGATAATCGCTGAACATGGCTTCCAAGCATGCCTGCGTGGGATTATCGGATTCAAACTGCCCCAGTACCAGCAGCAATAGTTCATTCTTGTTCTTCACATGGCGAAGCATGCCGGCTTGGGTAATGCCGATGCCATCGGCGATCTCTTGCAGCGAGGCTCCATAGAATCCGCGCTCTGCAATGACTTTGGTTGCCTCGCGAATGATCTCCTGCCGTCGTTCATCACCACTCTTGCGTCGACGAATCGCGCGTCCGGTATCCGGAGAGGCAGCGGCAGCCATAATCACCCTTTCCCTGCATGAAATTTCACTCTCACGCCATCATAGCGGAGTCAGAAAACCCTTGCATAGCAACGGAACACGCCGACCACCGCAGTCTCATTGCCGAAAAGTGCGCCCCTCGCTATCATCTCCTTTTGTAAGTAAGTACTTACTTACTTGAGACAACGGGGTTCTCAAGTTTTACAAGGAGGTTCACAATGTCCACCAACGCACCAAAGACCAAGGCATGGAGGCCGTGGTTCGTATTCGCAGGCTGCTGCGTGCTCTCATTCATCGGCTTCGGCCTCATCGTCAACACCCAAGGTCTGTACTTCAACGCACTGTCCGCGGAATTCGGTGTCGGCCGTTCCCAGGTCTCCCTGCCGCTTTCCATTGAGCAGATCACCGCAGCCATCACCATGCTGTTCGCAGGCGCACTGCTCAAGAAAATCGACTCGCGCATCGTAATCAGCGTCTGCATCGCACTTGCCGGCGGCGTGTTCATCTTGGGCTCCACTTTCACCGCCATCTGGCAGTTTGATGTGGCCTTCGCCGTGCTCGGCGTCGCCTACGTGATTCCCATCGCTTTGACTCCGCCGGTACTGCTTTCGAACTGGTTCAACAAGAAGCTTGGTACGGTTATGGGTATCGGTATGGGCATCTCCGGCATCGGCGGCGCCATCTTCAACCCGGTCGTCTCCAACCTGATCACCGCCCAGGGCTGGCGTACCGCCTACCTCATCACCGGCATCGCCGTGCTCGTGTGCATTCTGCCGTTCTCCATCTTCGCGCTGAAGTTCGCTCCGGATCCAACCAAGGGTGAACTGCCGTACGGCTACGAGGAACAGGCCGGCAATGGTACCGCCACCAACACCGCCGCCCAGGGTCTCGACGCCAAGAAGGCCTTCATGACCCGCGCCTTTATCTTCCTGTCCATCGCCATCATCATCCAGCAGTTCTCCAACTCCCTGCTGCAGCACATCTCCGCTCACGAAGTGCAGTACGGCTTCACCCTCTCCCAGGGTGCACTGGTGATGACCGGCACCCTGCTCGGCGCCGCCACCGGAAAGATGCTCATCGGCATTCTGCTCGATCACCTGAAGCCGGCCGTCGTGGTCTCCCTGTTCACCTGCATCGGCATCCTCGGCTGGGGCGGTCTGCTGATCTCCCACATGCAAGCGCTGTCCATCGTGGCGGGTCTCTTCGCCGGCATCGGCCAGGGCTTCGTGCTGGTCGGCATCCCGTGGGTCATCCGCAACTCCTTCGGTCCGAAGGACTACAGCACCATCCTGTCCATCATCTCGATGTTCGGCTCCTTCGCCAACGCGGCATTCACCACGCTGCACGGTACGCTGTTCGACTCCACCGGCAGCTACGTGGTTTCCATCTCCGGCGGCATCGTCATCTACGTCATCGCAGCCGCACTGGTCATCGCCGCATACACCGGCCGCCCGTTCCGCGAGAACAAGGAACTAGCCGAAGCTCAGTAATGAGCCGCATGCATCCGCTCCACGAACTGTAACGTATTACTCAACGAACTGAAATATAAGGAATAACCATGATTGTCGATCGTCAGGAAGCCATTGATCTGCTGGCCGAACGCGCCGCGCTGATGGCCAAGAACGATGCGCCGCATCTTGCCGCTCAGATTCTGCCGGAAGGCATCGAATCCATTAAGGATCTCCCCTATTTAGAGGATGGCCTGTCCGATCACCTGCTGGATATCTACCGTCCGGAAGGCGCTGCCGAAGGCGAGCCGCTGCCCGTGTTCATCGATTTCCACGGCGGTGGCCTCTACTACGGCACCAAGGAGAACAACCTGTGCCGCGACATGATTCTGGCCGGCAAGGGCTTCGTGGTGGTCAACGCCAACTACCGCCTTGTGCCGCAGGTGAGCTTCTTCGACCAGATTGGCGACGCTCTGGCGGTCATGGCTTGGGTCAAGGATCATGTTGCCGAATATCAGGGCAACCCTGATCAGGTGTTCGTTACCGGTGATTCTGCAGGTGCCACACTGGCCATGTATGCACTGGCCGTCAACAATTCCAAGGTGGTGCGCCAGCGCTGGTTCATGCAGCCCAGCGGATTGGACGTTCGCGGCTTCGTGGCAACCTCCGGCATGTTCCGCCTGGAAGGTGGTGTCTATGAGCCGTTGATCAGCTATTACACCGCCGCCTACTTCACCAAGCCGAGCGAAATCATCGCCATCGCGCCATACAAGAACGATCTCGATCGCCTCATCGTGGACGGCAACCTGCCTCCCACCTATCTCATCACCAGTGATGAGGATGTGCTCGCCGACAATTCCCTGGAATTGGCCCGTATCATGGTGCACCGCAATCGCGATTGCGAGCTGCGCATGTGGCCGCTCGGCCAAGGTAAGGTTCTGGGCCATATCTTCAACGTGACCCAGGCCGGCGATGCTTCCAACGCCGAGGCTTTGGAAGTCATTGACGATATCGCTCGATTCGCACGGCGGTACCTGTGAGCGCCGCAGCATGCGGCATGAAAATCGCTAGCGCCACACCGCTTCCCCAAGCTGGTGTGGCGCTAGCCGCTTTTTCATACGGAAATCTTGCCGCTTCTCTACTGCCGGAATTCTGGTGGACTCCGATACATATTGTGAGCGCCATATTAGGTTTGATGCTGCTGATACCGGTATTAGCCAAACATTGCATAGCCATCCGCAGCACCACGGTACGCACCTGTCTAGCTACCGACTATCGCAATCCAATGATTGCGCCATTGACTACTACCATGCCGATGGCTCTTATTACTTTGGGAACGTACTTCGCTCACTTTGGTTCTTTTGGATTGCGCTGCGCACAAATCATCTGGTGGTGCGGGGTGCTGTGCATCGCTTCGCTAATGGTCTATTTTGCTTGGCGGTTCATAGTGCGTGAGTTCCATTTGACGTCTGTGTGCCCTGCATGGCTGGTTGGATTCGTTGGCATTCTGGTGGCCGCTGTGACTTCCGGAACCGTTGGACTCGCATGGGCAGGTCATAGTATTTTTGTCATCGGTTTCGTCATCGATATCATCATGCTGGTGTTGATTTCCAGCCGTATCGCCTGGCATGGTTTGCCAGCTGGCATCAGACCGACGATGACCATTTACAGTGCGCCCATCAGTCTTTTGGTTGCCTCGTATTACAGCACAAGTGCCACACATAATCCTATATTTATGCTGATGCTGCTCACTTGTTCGCAGTTCTTATTTGCATTCGTCGCGGTACTGCTGCCGTGGATGCTGGCCACTCCCCCATCTCCCGCGTATGCGGCGTTCACCTTCCCCTTAGTGATCACCGCCACTGCTCTGCAGGATGCGCTGCTTGTTTTTAAGCAGGCTGGTTGGCATGTACCACTGTGGGCACATGGGGTGCAGCTTGGTGAAACCGCTCTTGCCGGAGTCATGATCATCTTGGCAACGGTGGTATTTGTGCGCATAGGCAAACGCGCGGTGCTTTCGTGATGCGAGTCGCATATATATGATGATGCCCTGTTCCTTGATTAAGGAGCAGGGCATCATCATATCCGAGGATTCTCGGTGACTACTAGCCGATTGCTATGCCACGGTGAAGGTGGTGCGCTTCAGGTCTTCACGGCGGGATGAATGACCGATGAGCAGCTCGAATTCGCCGGGCTCCACAATGCGGTTGGCTTCGGAATCCACGATGGTGCAGTCGGCCACCGGGATATCGAAGGCAACGGTCTTGGTCTCGCCGGGTTCAAGTGCCACACGCTGGAAGGCCTTCAGTTCGCGGTCGGTCCAGCTGTAGGAAGTCACGATGTCGCCGATGTAGGACTGCACGACCTCGGTGCCGGCCACTTCACCCGTATTGGTCAGGGTGATTTCGGCGTGCACGGTATCGGTTTCGGTAAAGGTACCGTCTGCGTTGGATGCGCTACCCGTGATGGTTGGCTCGCCATATTCGAAGGTGGTGTAGCTCAGGCCTTCGCCGAATGCGAATGCCGGATCCTGGGTGAGGTCAGCGTAGCGATCGCCATGCTGGCCGCGCACCTGGTTGTAGTAGACGGGCAGCTGGCCGGCGTGACGCGGGAAGGTGACAGGCAGGCGGCCAGATGGGTTGGTAATGCCGAAGATGATTTCGGCGATGGCCTGACCACCCTTCATGCCCGGGTTAGCGGCCCACAGAATCGAGCCGGTGCCGGTTTCAGGGTCGCTCACACGCTTGGCGAACACACCGTTCTCCCCCACGATGGATGCAGGCAAGATCTGCGGCTTGGAGCTCACCAGCACGGTGACCATCGGCTTGCCGGTTTCCTTGGCCACAGCTGCAAGCGCGTTGAGCAGCGCGTTCTGGCCACCGAGCAGTTCGAGGGTGGCGGTGGAGCAGGTTTCGCCGGTGAGCTGCACGGTATCGCCCACCACGGCCACGATCAGGTCGGACTGGCGAGCGTTGGCCACGGCTTCGTCGAGCATTGCCTGATCGACTGCGGCGGAGACACCGATCTTCGGGCGAGGCTGCCCATCTGGGTAGAGTTCACCGGCCGGATCGGTAACGAGGTCCACGATGTTGGCGCCGCGGGAGTACACGACTTCAGTGTCTTCGCCGGCAAGCTGCTTGATGCCGTCGAGCACGGTGGTGATCATCTCGCGCGGCTGTCCGTCCGGCATCCAGGAGACCTGGCCGGAGTTGCCGGTCCAGTCGCCGAGCTGGTTTTGTGCGTCATCGGCCAGTGGGCCGACCACGGCGATGCGCTTGGCCTTGTTTGCAGCGAACGGCAAGTTGCCGTCGTTGCGCAGCAGTGCCACGGCTTCGCGAGCCAGTTCGAGGTTGATGCGCTGGTGTTCCTCGGAGCCGATGATGGTCTTGATGCGTTCGGCATCAGGCAAGCGCGGGTCCTCGAACAGGCCGAGGCGGAACTTCAGGGCAAGAATGCGGGCGACGGCTTCATCAATCAGGGATTCGTCCAGCAAGCCGGTCTTTACGGCTTCAATGGCACCCTCGTAGAACTGCGGGGTGGTCATGACCAGATCGTTGCCGGCCTTGACCGCGTCTGCGGCAGCGTGCACATAATCCGGCTTGACCTTCTGCTCCCAGACGGAGCGGCCGACGTTATCCCAGTCGGTGATCAACGTGCCGTTGTACTTCCATGCGCCGCGCAGCTTATCGGTCAGCAGCCACTTGTTGAAGGTGACCGGCACACCGTCGATGGATTCGTAGCCGAGCATGAAGGTGCCGCAGCCTTCCTTGGCCACACGCTCGAATGGCGGCAGGAACCAGGATTCGAGCTTGCGGTGAGACAGGTCAGCCTCGGAAGCATCGCGTCCGCCTTGGGTTTCGGAATAACCGGCGAAATGCTTGGCGCAGGCCAAAATCGCATCCTTCGGAAGCTTCTCGCCGGCCTTGGCGCCACCCTGATAGCCCTTGACCATAGCGGAGGCGAGCTCACCAATCAGCGTTGGATCCTCGCCGAAGGTTTCATCCACGCGGCCCCAGCGGGTGTCGCGGGCGATGCACAGCACTGGGGAGAAGGTCCAGTGCACACCGGTGCAGGAGACTTCCTCAGCGGTGGCGCGGCCTGCAGCACGCACCTTTTCAGCATCCCAGCTCAGTGCCATGCCGAGTTGCGAAGGGAAGATGGTGGCTCCAGGCCAGAAGGAGTAGCCGTGGATGCAGTCATCTCCGATGACCAGCGGGATGCCGAGGCGGGTTTTCTCGTTGACGGTTTTGACCGCGCGCGGCAGATCTTCCGGACTGGTGTGCAGGATGGAGCCGACGTGCTTATTGACGATGAGGTCATCCAGATCGCCACCGCGCGCGTCAAGCTGCATCATCTGGCCGACCTTCTCTTCCAGCGTCATGCGGGAGAGCAGGTCTGCGATGCGCTCGGACGCAGGCAGTTCAGGATTCTTGTAAGGCAAGGTTTCGGCGGTTGCGGTGTTTTCGGTCATGGCAGTTTCGCTTTCTTCGATGAAATCGAACATCTTTAATTACCGATTGGTAGTTTAACGCGATATGAGAAACAACACGCGGAAAATAGCGAAAGCTTTGCCCCAGGGAGGCATAACGAAGCAGTAACTGCGCGTAATCAGCGATAGCCGTCCCACAGGGGCGACGGGAACAGCAACGGCTCGAATTCAGCCCACTCCTCGTTCAGGTCAATGGCGGGTTCGCGCAGCCAGCGCAACTGGATGCCATCCATGACCTCCAGCGCTTTGCGCACCGTGGGGCGTACTTCATCGAACGAAGAGAATGATGGAGGAATGCGCCAGTCAAAGCCGGAATAGTACTCCCAAATCGAGTTCTGGCGATCGGCAAACTCCTCATGCAGCGGGTGATCGGGGTTAAAGGTTTCCACCTGCAGCACGGAAAATAGCTGCACCAGCATGCGACGCTGGGAATTGTAATGCACCAGATATCGCAGATAGGCCGGTAGACGAAGATCTTCAACAGTGGATCCCGGAAGCCCGGAAGACTTGAATTCGCTGACGTTGCCGCCCTCGTTATAGTTCTCGAGGTACACCATCGAAAGCATATTGTCTTTGCTGCCAATGTATCGCAGCACGCCCTGCTTGGTGACGCCTACTGCATCCGCCACATCCTGCACCGAAATGCCGTTGTACCCACGTTCAGAAATCAGGCGCACTGCGGCATCGAGAATCTCACGTTTGCGCTCAAGCGGCGATTTACGAACTCGTTTGTGATTGGAAGTGGTTTCTGCAGCCATAGCTGCCTAGTGTATCCCACTTCATTACCAAGCGGTAATGAAGGGCTCCCACTGCGAAATGCAATGGGAGCCTGCTTTAATGGTCATTAGATTGCCGCGGATTCGTCACACGGTGCGCAACAATGGCTCAGCCACGGCCTGAATCACTGAAATCGGCATATGCGAGTCATCGAAGTCGTGGCGAGGATGGCTGCTGGCCTTGCTTTCCAGCGTATGCAATGCCCCTAATGCCCCGGCACCGTTCTCGCGGATAAGCGAGTATGCACGCTCTTTGGTGAGGTAATCGATCTGCGCGTCGTACAGTACACGGAATGCGTCTTCGATGGCCGGATCTTCCGCAATGCTCAATGCGCCCGAAACCACAACCCGCGCAACGGTCGGAACATCGGTGAGGGTAACCGTCAGACCAAATGTATCCGCATCATACGAAGTCTGGATTTCAACAGGCTCACCATCTACAGTAACCACAAGATCAGCCTGCGCCACACCTTGGAAGGTGATGCTCCAGGCGCGATATTCGGGGACGGCTGCAGTATTGCCAGCCGCCGGCTCGATGACGAAACTGGAGAGACCATCAGCCTCATGCCAAGCAAAGGTCATGGCGGTGGCGGCCAATGCCGATTCGTCTGGGCGAGCCTGATTGGAGCCATCGTCTTCCTTGAGCGTAAACGCGCCAGAAGCACCAGGGAACACCAACACCTCGAGATGCACCGGATTATCGACGGAGTTCTCGCGACCATTCAGCTCATCCAGCTGCTGCAACGGCACGATGCCGCCCGCCTTGGCAAACACCGGCATACCATCAAGCCCGCGCCACACCTCGAATTTACGACCGTTGGCCGAACGGGATTCATAGCGACGCCCGGTAAAGAAGTCGAACCAGGTGCCCTGCGGCAACCAGACATCCGCTTTGGCCAACTGCACATCACGGTCGGCAGGCGTGACAATCGGAGCTACAACCAGTTCCGTACCGAAGCGGAATTCCTGCTCCACACCGTAGGCGTTCGCATTCTCAGGAGATTGCCAATACATCGGCTCAACCAGAGGGCGGCCTTCAGCCGCAGCACGCCAATTCATCGTGTACAAGTACGGCAGGAGCATGTGGCGAAGTCGCAGCGCCATATCCATTGCCGCTTCCGCCTCAGCATGGAAGTTCCAGGGTTCCTTGCCATTGAACGGCGAATCAGTGGAGTGAAGTCGGTTAATCGGGCTGAATGTGCCGAGCTGATACCAGCGGGCTTCGAGCTCCTCATCGCGGTAGCCGAACATGTGGCCGCCGATGTCGTGGCTCCACCAGCCATAGCCGATGTTGGATGCGGTGGAGGTGAAGTACGGCTGGAATTTCAGCGATTCCCAGGTAACCACCGTGTCGCCGGAGAAACCGACCGGATAACGATGCGAGCCCGGGCCTGCGTAGCGGGAGAAGGTGAGCGGCCAATGGCCATCACGCCCAGAATCAAGGTAATGCATATGGTTAAGCATCCACAATGGATCCAAACCCTTTTGACGGGTCACACCGCCCTGCTGCCAGTCAAGCCACCAGAAATCGGTGCCCATGTTTTCAAGCTTATGATGCAGCTGGAAGTACGCATCCATGAATCGTGGGCTGGTCAAATCGAATTCCACCGGCTCTTCGCTCTTGGGGTCGATTCCCATATGCTCAGCCACTTCGGCGTAGCCATCTTCGAAAGCACGAATGCCATCGCGCGGATGAACGTTCAGCGTGGTTTTGAGGCCGTGCTCGTGCAGAGTGTGCTGGAATCGTTCGGGATCGGGGAAGAACTTGCGGTTCCAGGTGTATCCGGTCCAACCGGAACCGTATTTGGAATCCACGTCATCCACGAGATGCCAATCCATGTCGATAACGGCGGTGGTGAACGGCAAACCCTCCTGTTCGAAGCGATCTACCAGCTCCAGATATTCGGCCCCGGTGTAGCGATGGTAGCGGCTCCACCAGTTGCCAAGAGCGAAACGCGGCAACAGCGGAGTCGGACCGGTCAGGCGATAGAAATCCTGCACAGCTTCAATGAAATGGAGACCATAACCAAAGAAGTACAGGTCGATGCCATCGTTGTCACGCGGAACCACCCAAGTGCCGAACGGATTGGTCTCGCCTTTGACTTCGGCAGCCTCATCGCCATCAACGATGATGTTGGAAGCTGAGTCGTCGATAACCGCCCAGCCATCATGCGAGATCACGCCGAGGCCAAGCTCCGTCTCGCCATTCACTTCATCGAGCGTGCGAGCCGTTCCCCTTAAGTTACCGCGCTGCACATCCCCGTAATGCCAGGTGTTCATCTGGGAGTTGGACACGCCTTTGACCACAATGCTCAGGCCTTCCTTGCTGAAAGGCCGCATATCATAAGTCAAACGCAAAGACGGCGTATCAACGATAAGCAGCCCATCGCGAACGGCTTGAGTGAAGCATGGGGTCTCACCAGCAAAGTTACGGTCGACGACCATTTGCGTGGCATGATTCTCGAAGTGGCCGTCGCCTTGCCATTCGAGGCGGATAAGCGATTCCGTAAGGATGCCAATACGCCAGTGGTCACCTTGAATCACCGCAGCCTGGTTCATGCCGGGATTAGTCGCAAGTTTCGGAAAGGCCATGCCGAGCTCCTTCGCATAGTGACGCCTGAATTCATGACAACGATATCATTCACAGTCGCCAAATCATGGCATCAAACATATCGCGCAACAGTGCAACTCGATTATAAAGTTGTTCATCATATTGTTCAATTATCCTGCATATAGTAATATCGAATAATATATTTGACATTTTATAAAATCAGGAGGATAAAATGAATCAGCTCAATAACCCTATTACCCCTGGTTACATTCCCCGCCCGGATTTATTGAATCGAGTGCTCGCCCATCGAAACACACCGGATATCAAGGTCATTATCGGAGTCAGGCGCTGCGGTAAATCGACGGTGCTCGCCATGCTGGCCGACGCTTTGACTTCCGATGGCGTTCCGAGCCAAAACCTGTTCTACAAGCGATTCGACGCATTCGACATTCCTCTTGATTACGATGCCACAGATTTACATGAGGAACTTATCCAGGCGACCGAACGCGCCGATACAGCCTACCCCTTTACCGTAATGCTCGACGAAATCCAAGACGTCCCCGGATGGGAAAAGGTCGTCAGACGTCTGCATACGCGCGAAAACACTGACGTCTATATCACTGGATCCAATGCCAACCTGCTTTCCAGCGATCTGGCCACCTATCTCACCGGTCGATATATTGAAATTCCCACATTCCCTTTGTCGTTCAGCGAATACCTTGATTTCTCGCACAGCACCAAAGAAGCACAGGACCGTTCCCAAGACGATTTACTCGCCGACTACTTACTCTATGGCGGCATGCCAGGCCTCTTCGCACTGCGAGAAAGAACCACGGAATCCATAGGAGCCGAGCTACGCGATATCTATCAATCTATCTTGTTCAAAGACGTTGCCCAGCGATACAACATACGCGATCTTAATAGTCTAGAAAAACTGAGTCGGTTCTTGTTCTCCACCTCTGGTTCGCTATTTTCCGCGCGCAACGTGGCCAATACCATGACCAGTGCCGGACAGTCCATCAGCGCTGGAACCGTCATCACCCAAGTTGATGCTCTATGCCGCGCATTTCTGCTGTATCGGGCCAACCAAGAAGGCATGCAAGGTAAAACAGTGCTACGCCCGCTGAGCAAATACTACCCAGTCGATAATGGTTTCAGGGGACTCGCAACAGGATTCTCTCCACGCGATGTTGGCGCCCGTTTGGAATGTGCCGTGTACATGGAACTAATCCGCCGTGGATATACGGTCAGCATCGGGACCAGCGATACATCGGAAATCGACTTCATCGCATCGCGCATTGCATCAGGTGGCATGCAAAAGCAATATATTCAGGTCACCGCAAGTTTATTGGACGAAAACACCCGTGCACGTGAATTTGCCCCACTTGTATCCCTCACCGACGCCTTCCCCCGAATCATCATCACCCTTGACCCGTACTCGGCCGGAATCAGCGAGGAAGGCATCACCGTGGTCAACGCTAAAGATTGGCTACTCCGCGATTAGACAATATACACATACTGCCCATAAGAAACTGCGCCCTGATTGTTGGGTCGCAGTACTGCAACAACAATCAGGGCGCGGTTCATTCAGGATGCTGAAATCAATCAGTCAAGCACGAAGGTGTTGAAGGAGCGCGGGGCGAGCGTGACCTTGAGGCCGCGGGATGCGTCGGCCGGGTCGGCGAACTCGAACGGCATCTCGTTTTCGAGTGCGTTCTGGGCCACCACGACCACCGTGCCGTCCGGGTTGCGGAAAGCGATGGCCATTGAGTTGAAGTGGCCGGTGGTGCCGAGCAGCTTGGCGCCTGGACGCACGTACTTGGAGAAGTGGCGCATCACGTAGTATTCGGGGTTGCGGCGCACTTCGTGCGTGTCGGCGGTGATGGTGAACAGGGAGTTCTGCCACCAGCCCCAAGTGGAATCCTGATCGTCCAGGATCATGTTCCAGTAGGTGTAGGCGGTGGCGCCGTTGCGGAAGTAGTGGTTGATCAGGTGGAATACGTATTCCGCGTACTCCCAAGTGTTCTGACCGTCGCCGCACTCGGATTCGGACTGGATGAGCTCAATCTCCGGCCAGGATTCGTGGGTGCGGGCGATGCAGTTCTGGCCAGCCCACTGGTAGGCAATGCCCTTGATGTAATGGCGGGCGCCGTCATCGAAGAGAATGTTGTCCACAAAACGGTTGTAGTTGTTGAGGGCCATGCCGTAGCCACCGCCGGTCCACTTCATGTCTTCCGGGCCGTTGAGGGTGCCCAGCCAGATGTCGGTGTCGAGGCCGGCTTCATCGAAAGCGGGGCCGAGGTAGTCGCGAATGAAGACCTTCAGGGCTTCAGCGTCCCACAGGGCGCTCGGGAACTTCTGGTCGGCGAACACCTCGTTCTGCACATGCAGCTGGTTCACGGTGATACCGTGCTCGGCGTAGGCCTGAATGTACTTGACCAGGTACTTCGCGTAGGCCTTGAGGTTTTCCGGAGTCTGGATAAGGCGACCGTAGTTGTAGGCCTTCGGGCGCTTCATCCAGGTCGGCGGAGACCACGGGCTGGAGAACAGGCGCATATCCGGTTGCCATTCCTGAGCACGGTGGATGTATGGAATCAGAGTTTCCTCGTCGCGCTCGACGGAGAAGTGCTCCATGTCATAGTCGCCTTCGACCTCGTCGTAGCTGTACCAGTGGTCAGCGAAGTCGTTGGCGGCCACGGGTGCGCGGTTGAACGTGAAGTTCATTTCTTCGGGGTCGAAGAGCTCCTTGATAATCTGATCGCGTTCAGCTTCGGTCACGGTCTGCAGCGGCAACCAGCCGAGTTCGTTGAAGCAGCCGCCGAAGCCGCGCAACGACTGGTATTCGTTGCCGTCGAGCTGCAAATCGGCAGCGGCAGTCGCACCAGTGGCTGCGACTTCGGCCGAACGATCCACAAGCTTGGCGTCCGGGATGGTGGCGATCCATGTGGTCATGATGGATTTCCTTTCTTTACTATGACTTTGCGCGGCGAATCAGTCGCGCACTCTTCGTTGAGTTATGTCATTCGTCACTAGCTGACTTCTTTATCTAGTAACTACTAGATAAATGATAGCGCAAGAAAACAGTACGACACAACGGCGTGTCTTAATAAAAGCAATATCAGCGATTATTTTTATCTACTTTTTAGTAGTTACCAATGCTGACTGATATCTGCAGGTAAGAAAAAGGCTCCCCTTCTCTCGAAAGGGAGCCAGTGAGGCGGATTGTTATGCGAGCGCGATGCGTACCGTGTTTACGGAAGCCGGAGCCAGTTGCACGGTGACTTCGCAGGTCGAACCGGAAGCCGGGCGTACGGTGACGCGGTCGTCAACGGGCACGTTGTGCACACGCACCAAATCGGGCTCGTCAACCGTATTGCAGTCGTGCGGGTCAGCCGAAGCGAGCTCTTGCATTTCCTTGACTTGCGCACCAGCCGGCAGCACCAGCGTTGTCCCGGCCGCATCAGCCATATGCGCATTAGTAAGGTTGATAAGAATCTCACTGCCATCGGCGGACTTGGACGCAAACACATACACGGACTCATCATCAGCGTCAGAGCGAGGAATATCGAGAGCCACTGCCCCACGATGTGCCTGATACATCATGAACACGTCGTAGTTCGGCGTCAGGATGGTGGACTCGCCTTCGGTCAGAATCAGCGAATTGAGCACGTTGATGGTTTGCGCATTGCAGGCCATCGACACCTTGTCGCAGTTGCGCTGCAGCAGGTCCAGCGTCAGAGCGGTGGTCACTGCGTCACGCATGGTGACTTGCTGCTTCAACGCCGGGCGCGCGAAGAAGGCCGGCTTATGCCAGTTGCCCCATTCGCCGATAATCAGATCGACATGTTCGAGCTTGGTATCCATGGCCACTTCAGGCTCGTGAATCAAGGCCAAACCATCGTTCATCAGACGCCATTGGTCGCGCAGAATGTCTTCCAGTTCAAGGCATCCGGCGATGACCTTGTTCCAGCCGGCTTCGTCGAATTCCGTAGGCGTATCCGCGTCATTATCCACATTCCAGTTATAGAAGTGCAGATCGTAGCCGTTGATGGGCGGCTGGCGATATTCGGCGAGACCACGGAAGAAGTCCTCGGTCCACTTCACACGTTCGCGCGGCTTGTTGCCGTCCGGACCGCAGGCGATGGCGTACATCGGCGAGGGCGCAAACACATCCGTAGTGAACGATGGCATGGCCGAAGCAAAACGACGGTATTCATCAAGGTAGGTGGACGGGGTCATGGTGCCGCCGCCTGCCCACACTTCGTTGCCGATACCCCAGTATTTGACGCCATATGGAGCCGGGTGGCCATTCGCCGCACGCTCGCGAGCCAGATCGGTGGGCTGCTCGCGGTTGCAGTACTCCATCCAATCCTTCATTTCGGCAACGGTACCGGACAGCATGTTGATGTTGATCCACGGTTCGGCACCGAGCATCTCGCACAGGCGCAGGAATTCATCCGTACCGAATGAGTGGTCATCCAGCTCATAGGTGGCGAAATTCTCGTTGAACGTGGTCTTGCGCTCCTCGCGCGGGCCCACGCCGTCATGCCAATGATAGGTGTCGGCGTAGCAACCGCCAGGCCAGCGGATGACCGGTGGCTTCAGGGCGCGAAGTGCATCCAGCGTGGCCTTGCGGTAGCCGTTTTCGTTCTCGATCGGGGAATCCTCCCCCACCCACAATCCTTCATCGATGCATTCGCCGAGGAATTCAATGAATTGACCGTGGAGTTTGGGGTCAATACGCCCAATCTCTTGGTTGGGGTTGATGAATACCGTCATGATGAAATCACTTCACCTTCTTGATGAGCATGATGAACACGCAGCCAACCACAGCCAGGGCGATGGCGGTCGGGAACACCAGTGCATAGGATGCGGTTGCCACAACGATCGAGGAGGTGACGATCGGGCCAACCATCTGACCAAGCGTGGTGGCGATGTTGAGGATACCGAGGTCCTTGCCGGCTTCTTCCTCATTCGGCAGCACATCGACGTTCAGAGCCTGATCCACGGAACCGTACATGCCATAGCCGAAGCCACCGATGGCGGAGAAGAGAATCATACCCATGGCGTTGTGCAGCAGCCACGGCATAGCGTAACCAACGGCGAGCAGGAGGCTGGCGGCCACAACCGGCACCTTACGGCGGCCGATCTTATCGGAGATTGGGCCGGCAGACAGTGCGGAAATCAGGGAGACGATCATCAGCACGATGGACATGATGGACAGGGTGGAGCCAGCGGACTTGTCATCGAGACCGATGTAATCCTGCAGAATGTAGAGCTGGTAGTTGAGGATCATGTAGTAGCTGAAGAGCAGCAGGGAGCGGCCCACGAAGGCCAGCCAGAAGTCGCGAGCGCCCTTGACCGGGGGCTTGAAGCTCACGAGGATGCTCTTGAAATCAGCCTTCTGCTTGGGCATATCCTTGCTGGAAGCCTCGCGCGGCCAGAAGATGACGGTCAGAATGCCGGAGAGCGCCATCACCACACCGGAAACAACGAAGCCAGGCATCATCATGGTGATGAACTGGGCGCCAACGATCTGGCCCAGAGCGGAACCGAACAGAGTACCAGCGGAGATGAATGCGGACATGGTGCCGCGCATATCTTCAGGAACACGATCAGACAGGGACGCAACGACCGGAGCGATCATCATGTTGAGGCCGACCATAGCAAGGCAGTAGCTCACGCCGATGCTCACACCATCCGGCAGGAAGCCGATGAGGAACAGGGTGACGCCTGCCAGCAGACCACCGGAGGCAATCCACGGGGTGCGGCGGCCGAAAACGGAGCGCGTGCGGTCGGACATGTTGCCGACAACAAGGTTGGAAATGAGGGAAGCCAGTGCGGTGGCTGAGTTCAGTACACCGAAGATCGCGTCCTTGGAATCAGGGGCGATGATAGACAGACGCTGCGGCAGCAGCACGGCGGCAACGACCTGCAGTGCCAGCATCCAGCAGAACGAGAACACGAAGAACGCAACGCAGAAGCGGGTCTTGTCGATCTTCGAGAGTGGATTGGAAGCGGGCTGCACAGCAGCTTCCTGAGTTTCCTGAGACATGCTATCTCCTTATACTTCTTTTTCCCTACGGCATTGCACCCTTCTTCGGGCGGAGCGATTTGCCATAGCTCAGACAAACATCCTTGATCTGTCTGACTCATGTATCTTATATCTTAAAAATATAAGATAGCGCATCGGCGTGTCGAAAATAGTGCTTAATTCGCCCATATAGCACAGCGCAGTAAGCCATACTGACTGCATCATTACAGCCTTACGCCTCCGCATACATCATCTAGACAATTGCCGGTGATACCCTCGTGGACGAACAAGAAGGAGTCTCTGATGGTTTCAATTCCCAACCCACTGCGACGCCGTACGCGGCTCACACCGGAGCAACGCCGGGAACAGATCGCGCAGGAGGCTGTGAAAATCATCGCTCAATATGGGTCGTACGGATTCTCCATGCAATTGCTTGCCGACGCTGTGCACATGACGGTTCCCGGGCTCAACCATTACGTTTCCAGCCGCGAGGAAGTGCTGTCGCTTGTTATTGAGACGTACTACGATTCCGGAACCGGCTCCTATGCCCCATTGCCGGAAACAACGCCCAGTGCTGCCGCTGGCACGCATCGCGTCAGCATGCCTGCATATATGCGCGCCCTGGTCGAGAGCAACGCCAAACGCCCGGAAATGGTGGCGCTGTTCATGCAGCTGGCTATTGAATCAGCAGATCCGCATCATCCCGCCCACGCGTTCTATCGGGATCGACATATCACCATTCTCAAAGACATGATGAAGGTCGATTGGAATCTGCCGGAATGCTATCGCGAACCGGAAGCGCTGCATGATCTCATCGTCACGGTATTCTTCGCCATGGATGGCGTTCAGGTGCAGGCGATGACCAATCCCAACGAATCGATGACCGATCTGTGGAAGCGAGCCGAGCGGATTCTCTTCCCTTCTCCCCTCTGGGATGATTATCGGTAAGTGATATTGGTATGCCGCTGGCAAATTACCAGCGGCATACCAATATCAAGAAGTGTTACCTCATCAGTCGATTCAGTCGATGATGACGGCAAGGTTCCAACGCGGGATAGTCAGCTCATCGCCAACCTCAACCAGATTGCCAGACTGGACGGCAAGCGCGGCAGATGCGACTTCATCCACAGTGCCGTCAGCTCCAATAACCTGCGGGGCCACGACTACGGAACCAGCCACCGGGCTCGGGAATACAGCATCCTTATCAGAGTAGTTGAGCAGGTAGGTCACGGTTTCGCTAGCTTGGTTCACACCTTGACGCACAGTAACAGTGCCGGCAAGCGGCAGACCGACCGGTTCAAGACCGGCATTGGTCACAGCTTCGCGAATCACAGCACGCATGGTATCGGCATCGAGCAGCGTGCCAATCCATTCGGCACTACCCTGACCAAACTGGTGACGAGTCACGGCAGCATAGGATTCCCAAGCATAGTGACCATAGCGGGCAAGCACCTGAGTATCAGCCTCAGCATTCACCTTCAACAGTTCGATCAGCGCCTCAGCCGAAGCGGATGGCGTACCAGCGAGCGCGGCATCATCCGCAAATTCAACTGAAACACGGCCCTTCGGACGGGTGAACTGGTTGTACGTCAGGCCAAATACATCCGTCAAATTATGCGGCGCACGGTCGTTCCACACAGTCACTTCATCATCGGTGACGAACGAACGCATCGTGGAAACCAAATGACCGCCATTTGCCACGAATTCGCGCAGGTTGGCGATGGTTTCCGCCGGAGTGCAGTAGAGCGCCGGGGTCACAATCATGGAGTATTGCGCAATGCGATCGGCCGGTGCATCCACTGGCAGGAAGTCGCATTCCACATTGAGCTGGAAGAATGCATCGTAGACACGGCGAACAATGTCGTTGTAGTTGACGCCCTGACCATCCGGGAAGCCGGTTTCCACACGGAACCATTCCAGTGCGGAAAGCGCCTCGTTGGAGACCATGATGGCAACCTTGTTGCGCTTGGCCAAATGGACCAGCCTACCGCCCACGGCCACATCTGCGACCTCGCGACCGAAGACGCCAGCTTCCTCATAGGTTGGGTTCGGCTCCATATCGTGGGAGAGCAGACCCTTCCAGTAGGTTTCGAACGAGTTGTGGATGGAATGCCAGTGCCAGTACTCCACCATATCCGCGCCGGAAGCAAGATGCGAGTAAGCCTGCAAGCGCAACTGGCCCGGGAACGGCACCCATCCGTGCTGGCCCTGCGCCTCGGTTTCGAGCACCAGATAGTTGGCACCGTTCTTAGTGGAACGGGTCACGTCGCCGCCGAAAGCGATTTCGGTGCCGGTCAGCTCATCTTCAGTGGGGTGATAAATATCCACGCCGGTGATGTCCACGGCCTTGGACGCCTTGAAATGGTCGACGGCCGGCTGAATGCCGTAGGAGTAGCCTCGCCATTCGAAGTCGAAGTTCTGCGTGACGAACTGGTCATCACGAGCGTATTCGCGCACGATATCCGCCTGCCAGGCCAGGAATTCGGCAACCTGAGCACGGCGGAATCGATCAAATTCACCGCGCAGCGACTGATTGATGGTGTTGGTCACATCCGGGAAGTCCTCCCAGGAATCCACACGATTCGACCAATAGTCAAGACCAAAGTGAGCGTTCAGCGCATCAAGATCATCATTGAACTTGTCTCGCAGGTACTTGATGAACAGCGCCTGCATATCGCGGCTCACGGAATCGTAATACTTGGTTTCATTGTCCACCTGATAGCCGATGACAGCCGGGTGAGTGGCCACGTGAGCGATCAGCTTGCGAATCACGCGCTCACCGTAGTAACGGTAGGCTGGATTGACAATATCCATAATCTGGCGTGGGCCGTACTTGCCTGGGCCAGCAGGAGTGTCTGCGAGCACATCCGGATGCATCCTGACCAGCCATGCAGGCACTGCATAGGTTGGCGTGCCGACGATGACAGCGACATTGTGGCGCTGTGCTGCCTCCAATGCACGGTCAACATGGCTGAAATCGAATACGCCCGGCTGCGGCTCGCAAGTGCTCCAAGTCGATTCGGCGATACGGATTACATTGATGCCGGCCGCATCCATCATGCGCATATCAGTTTCGATGCGATCGGTGCCCTTCGGCATGTATTCGTCATAATATGCCGCACCAAACAGAATGCGGTCTACGCTGTGCTTGCTCATCGGTAGGTCACTCCCCTGTGTTTGTACTACGTGGATTTGTGAGTTGTGCTGTTTTTCGAATACGGCAACGGCCGGTCCACAGGATTGGATTCGAGCGGACCGGCCGAAGCCGTAGATGGTGTGTGAGGCTTACTTGACGCTCTTGATCATCATGATGAACACGCAGCCGAGCAGCGCGAACACGATGGAGATCGGGAAGGCAGCGGCGTAGCCGATGGTTACGGTGATGACGGACATGAGGACCGGGCCGAGCATCTGGCCCAAAGTGGTGGCGAGGTTCAGCACGCCGAGATCCTTGCCAGCCTCTTCCTTGTTCGGCAAGACGTCCACGTTCAGAGCCTGATCCACGGAGGAGTAGACGCCGTAGCCAAGGCCTGCGATGCCTGCGTAGAGGAACATACCCATGGTGGTCGGCATAATCCACGGCATTGCCATACCGATGGCGAACAGCACGGAGGCTGCGACAACCGGAATCTTACGGCGGCCAATGAGGTCGGAGATCGGGCCAGCGACCACAGAACCAGCGAGAGAAACAACCATGGTGATGACGGACATGGTGGCCATGGCGGCGCCAGCGGCGGTGTCATCGAGACCGATGTACTTCTGGAAGATGAGCAGCTGGTAGACGGTGATCATCTGGTAGCTCAGGAGCATGCAGATACGGCCAGCGAATGCCTTGTAGAAGTCGTGAGCGGTGGAGAACTTCGGCGGGGTGAAGCTGCGGAGCACGTCGGATGCCTTGCCTTCGTCCTTCGGCAGGAAGTCAGCGGAGGATTCCTTCGGCACAATGATCACGGCGACAATACCGCCGAGGAACATGAGGATGCCTGCGAGGATGAAGCCCGGGAACGGGTTCAAGATGAAAGCGGAGCCAATGAGGGTACCAATCGGGGCACCGCAGGTCTGGCCAGCACCGAAGAATGCGGACATGGTGCCACGCACGTTCATCGGGATACGGTCGGAAATCATGGCGACCAACGGGGCGATCATGGCGTTCAGACCGAACATGCACAGGCAGTAGATGATGGTGATGGCCACGGCGTTAGAGACCATGCCGGTCAGGAACAGGGTCACACCACCGAGGATGGCGCCGAGCACGATGAACGGAGTACGGCGGCCCCACTTGGAACGGGAGCGGTCAGACAGCGTACCGAACAGCAGGTTGGAAACCAGGGACGCCACTGCGGTACATGCGTTGATCACACCAGTCAGACCTTCGACATCCGGTCCGAAGATGGACTGCAGGTGCTTGGTGAGCAGCACAGCGGAAACGATTGCCAGACCGCTCATCCACAGCAGACCGAAGACCAGAAAGCCTGCACCAAAGCGGAACAGGGTGACCTTGCTCATCTGCTTGCCGGTTTCAGGAGACAGCGACGGATTCTTATCCGCCGCCTCGATGTTTGCATTAAAGGCCGCCAGACGCTCGTCTGCGGACATTGCGGTTGAAGCACTCATCCTTGACCTCGTGTTTCCTTGCTTCCATTGTCTACTTTGACATGTATCTAACATGCATTAGATATGCAATAAGCATAAAACCGAATCGAGCGATTGTCAAATTTATATATAACAATTATTAGATAATGGAAAAGCCTGAAATTCCAATGGATTTCAGGCTACTATGCAGTATCTCGACACGCCCGAGCGCAATTATCTACTAGAAATTATTTGCCCAGACAGTGAAGAGTTATCTTCGTGCAGTATCAGCGATAGTTGTCCCACAACGGCGAGGGGAAAATCAACGTTTCAAACGTCAGCCATTCGTCATACAAATCCACCGGAGGTTGGCGCATCCAGCGCAGCTGAACGCCATCCATGGCTTCGATGCACTGACGCACAATAGGCTTCATGGAGTCCTCCCACGCCCCCAATTCAGGCGGAATCACCCACGGGAAACGGGAGTAATGGTCCCAGACTGCGGACGGCCTGTTCTCAAAGTAATCAAACAGCGGATGTTCCGGGCTGAATGCCTCGGATTCAAGATTCATATACAAACGAACCATTTCGCGGCGTTGCGCATTAAAGCGAACCAGATAGCGCAGGTATGAAGGGAACAGCAGTCGATCAGGGTCGCTACCCGGCAAACCGGATTGCATAAAGTCGTCAGGCGTGCCATATGTATCGTAATTGTCGGTGATAAGCATCGACAGCAGGCCTTCTTTATTGCCGATATAATGCAACAGGCCCGGCTGGCTCATGCCTACCGCATCAGCCACGTCTTTTAGGGATGTGCCATAATAGCCCTTCTCCCCCACCAGACGTACTGCGGCTTGCGCAATCTCGCTGCGCCTTTCCTCGGGACTTTTACGCACCCTCTTCTGCTTCGCTGCTACCATGCGAGCCATTATATCGAATGTTTATTCGATAAGCGTCATTCTCTACAAAAAGATGTGGCTCTCCTTAGACCGAGGAGAGCCACAAAGTCAGCTTTCAATCGTCAACTACAGACGAACAAGCTCGCCACCGTCCGCCGCCTGTTTGACGGCGTTCAGCACTTCCAATGTTTTAATCGCATCCTCAGGAGTGACCAGCGGCTCCTCCTCTGCACGAATCACACGCTCGAAATGCTTCAGTTGCAAACGGTGCGGCAGTCCTTCGCGCACGCCCTGCACCTCGCATACGAACGGCTTGGTCCAATCGCTCACGCCACCGGCATGAGAGAACAGGTGCAAGCGCGGCAGGGAAAGCGAGGCCTTGGTGCCCATGATGTAGTAGGCGTCGGTGTCATATGGGGCAAAGAATGGATTCTCGCGCGCGGTGGATTCCCAATTCCACGGGCTGGCCGCCGAATCAGACAAGGTAATGGTACCCAATGTGCCGTTGGCGAATCGCACGGTGGCCACAGCGGAATCCTCCACTTCGAAGCCACGCGCCGAATTTGCGGACATGCCTTGGATTTCCACCGGCTCGCCGATGAGATAGCGCATGAGATCCACATCGTGCACCATGTTCACCAGAATCGGTCCCGCGCCTTTTTGCCTGCGCCACGGAATGTCATAGTAGGTATCCGGCTTGTACAGGTTGTACAGGATTGCAACGGTCACGATTGTGCCGAGTGCACCAGATTCGATGATTTCCTTGGCACGGCGAACCTTGGGATTATGGCGGCGATGCTGGCCCACCAGCACCGGTACGCCGGAGGCACGTGCTTTGTCGGCAAACGCGCGGGCGTCATCCAAATCATCGCTGATCGGCTTCTCCACCAAGGTCGGAATGCCACGCTTTACGGTTTCGCGGGCCATCGGCACATGCAGATGGTTCGGGGATGCGATGACCACACCATCCAGTGCGGTGCATTCCAGCATTTCCTTATAATCAGCGAACCACGGCACTCCGGCATCCTTGGCCACTTGCTCGGTGGCGGGTACCGGATCGGCGATAGCCACCAATCGCGCGTCGGCATCGTCCTGAATGTAACGGATATGGTCGCGTCCCATAGCGCCTGCGCCAATAACGGCCAGTCGAAGTTGTTCTGTCATCATTGCTCCTTAATTGACACTTCTTTACTTCCTCACCGGCATCATCGTGCCGGCTTTCTTAACGTGGGCGGCAAGCAGCAGCACAATCACCAAGCCAAGTACGGTGATGCCGGCAGCCGCATAGAACGCGATGCGGTATCCGTAAGCTTCGGAGTGCAGGCCGGTGGCTAAGCGGGGACCAATCCATGCGCCGAGCGCATAGCCGAGGAACATGATGCCGTAATTGACACCAAGATGCTTGGTACCGAAAGTTTCACCGGTCAACGGCGGATAGATCACCAGCAGTGCGCCGAATGCGAAGCCGAGCACAATCACGCAGATCATGAAGAACACAGCGTTATAGGCGAACGACATGGCAATCATGGCGAGCGCGGTGACTACCAGCATGAGCGATAGGCATTTGAATGCGCCGAACTTGTCATACAGTGCACCGAACGTCAGGCGGCCTAGGAAATTGGAGATGGTGGAGATGGATACAGCCATTGCGCCGAATGCGGCCGCGGTCATGGTACCCACAGCTCCAACATGCTCCTGTGAGATGGAGGAGACGGCACCCACGAGCATGGTGCCAGAGGATGCCGCCATAGCATAGACGGCGAGCAGAATGTAGAAGCGCGGCGAGGCGAGCATGGCTTTGAAATCAAAGCTTCCATCATCGCCGGCCTTGGTCGAAGCAGCAGCTGCCGGCTTGTCGGCGACTGGCGGCTCCCAACCCTTGGGGCGGTAGTCTGCCGGAGCTGGATGCACGAACAGCGAGCCCAAGGTGATGGTCACCCAGAAGGTGACGCCGAGAATCTTCAGCGCATTGGATACGCCGAATGCACTGGACAGGGCGTTGGCCACCGGAGCAAGCGTAGCCGGTCCGATGGCAGCTGCGGCCAAGAGGATGCCGGATGCTTTGCCTCGAATATCCGGGAACCAGCGCTGTGCGGTGGTGAGCGCCGGGTTGTACACCAAACCGTTGCCCACAGCTGCAATCAAACCGTGGCAGATATACAGCATTGGCAGACTGTCGGCAATGCCGGTCAGGAACCAACCGAGACCGAAGACGAAACCGCCGACAAGCATGACTGTACGCGGGCCGAATTTATCGGAGATGCGCCCGGAGAAGATGCCGGTGACGGCCATAACCGTCTGGAAAATAGAGTATGAGAGGCTGACTTCGGCGGGCGTCCACCCGTGTTGTTCGGAAAGCGGGTTCAGGAAGACACTGAACAGTGCAATGGAGGCCACGAAGAACATGACCACGAATGCGGCAGACAAGACGCCGTAACGGTTGGGCTCATGTTTGGCAGCCGCATTGGAGCCGGAAACTGCTGTAAGGGAAGTCATTAAACAATCCTTTCTGCGCTGTGGTGGAATTGCGATCCAAGCGTTGACTTTGGTGGGGTGGATTACAGCAGTCCGCGCTGCTTCAGGGAATTGATGGCGAACTGACGGCGGCCGCCCGGCTTGGGTGTGAGATCTCCCATCATGAGATGGAATCCGCCGTCTACGCTGATTTCATCGCCGTTGACGAAGTCGGAGCGCTTGGATGCGAGGAACGCCACTGCATTGGCGATATCCTGAACTTCGCCGATACGGCGGGATGCAATCAATCGTTCGCGCTCTTCGGTCACCTTGGGGTCGGCGTAGAAGGATGCGCTCATCGGCGTTTTAACGAAGCATGGGCATACGCAGTTGGAACGAATGCCAAACGGTCCCCATTCCGCGGCGATCATTTTTGAGAGCATGCCAAGGCCGGCTTTGGCGCATGAATAGGCACCGGAGAAGGTTTCCGGCGAATGCGAGGCCACGGTAGAGATGTGCACAATGCGTCCGGTCTTATGCTCCAGCATCACTTTGCCGAAGGCTTGCGAAAGAATGAATGCACCAGTCAGATTCACATTGATGACATCCTTCCAATCGGAAAGCGGCAGATCTTCCAACGGAGCGAAACGCAGAATACCAACCGTATTGACGAGCACATCTACAGTGCCGAAATCCTCAACGACCTTATTTTTAAGAATCTCCACATCATCGGCATCGGAAACGTCGCAACCGTAGCCTCGCGCTTCAACACCATATTCGTCGGCAAGTTGCGCTGCATATGCGGCAGTATGTTCTTCGCTGATATCAACCAATGTCAATCGGGCTCCGGCGTGAGCCAGCTCGGCTGCAATAGCGGTACCCATGCCGCCTACCGCTCCGATGACTACGCATACATCACCGGATAATCCCAGCCAACTATTGTCTTTGTGCTCCTCCATGAGCGAACCTCCTGTGTTCGATCACTGTTGTCAGCGCACGCCACCGTGCGCTTATGTGCCAGGCTCGGCCGCATCCTCATTGATACTGCCGGGCTTGGTAGCTGCGATGCTAAACTTTGCCCCGAGGGTAAGGTCAAATTCACAAGGGTGACAAAGGAGTGTCATCAATGCGCGATGATGATGAGCTGCTGACCATCGGCGAAGTCTCCAAGCTTGATGGCACCAGCGCCAAAGCGTTGCGCTATTACGATGCACACGGCATTTTGACGCCTTTTGCAACCGACTCGCGTACTGGCTACCGGTATTACACGCCCGATCAGATGCTGGAAATGGATGTGATTCGACTGTGTCTGGACGCTGGCATGCCGTTGGAGTCTATTGAATCCTTCCGCGCGAAGGACGGCATGCTTGATTGGCGTGCGCTGATGGAAACCGGGCGTGAACGGGTGGCACGGGAAATCACACGCTTGCGCACCTTGGAGACGAGCCTCAATGATTATTTGGGCGAAGTGACGCGTAAAGCTCGCACACCTGCCGATGGCATCGTATGCTCAGATCTGCCACCCACATGGATGCTAGGCAAGCCTTGGCCGTTTTTTGGCGGTTCATTCCAGTTGAAACCGTATTTGAGGGCGATGACCGCGCTGCGTGCGGCCGTGCATGAGGCTGGATTGCCGAGGCTTTTGCGACGAGGCATTCTGGTGGACCTTTTGGAGCATAAGGCATACGCCTATCAGCAGTTCGAAGCTGACGCTCCAGATGCATCCGCATCATCAAACTCATCGCATGATGGCCACAGCGTCTCCGCCACCGAATCGTGCGGTTCGGATAATGCCGTTGATTTCGAATTCGACTCTTCATTGACCGTTTTCCATCCCACGGGAGGGCCGGCAGAAGGTCAGGTCATCGAACGGGAATCCTTAACCGCATGCTTCGATGAAGCGCTCACAATGGCCACGAAACTTGATTCCAATGAATGGCGGCATGTCACCATCTGCGAGATCTGGGGCAGTCATACGCCGGAAGGCTCAATGCGAGTACGCTACACCCGGCACCATTGCGATGCCGGGCGCATGTAGGAATCCGTATTACTCCTGGAAGACGTCCGGGTGATTCGGATCGCCGGGGATGTCCGCGAGCAGACCTTCGAGCCCCAGGAATTCCTTCCAGAATTCAAGCGGCTGGCCATACGGCGAAGCCTGACGACCGTGAGCTTGAATATTGGCCTTGGCCTCGTACACTTCTTCTTCGGTGATGCCGTCGAAGTAGCTTTCGAGTCGTTCACGGTTCTCCGGCACGTAGAACAGCGAGGAGACGATTTCCGTCAGACGTTCCGCACGCTCGATCGGCAGCGAGTCCCAGTGGCGCAGTTCCACGAAGTTCTTCAAGCGCACATCATTGAAGTGCGTGGAAATGATGTGGTTGATCTCGTATGGGTTGAGCTCACGATCCGGGTACACGTCGCCGGCGTTCTCACGGAAGGCCGGACGATGCAGCTCTTTCGGGCTGGCTCCGGAAGCCACAGCTTCGGGTGTATGCGTCAAATCGGCGAACATCAATGGCGTGGAGAGCACATCAATCGCGTAATCCTCCCAGCCAAATCGCGGGTCAAAGAGCCCCGGAATCACATTGGTGCGCTGGAAGTCAAGGTAGTCCCACATGCGCTGGCGCAGCAGCGGCCACGGGTTCGGTTCGCCTTCAAAGTATGGGGTATTGCGGAAGAAGTATGCCAAAATCGGGCCGATCACCGTGCCCAAACGCATCTTCTCGATGGCATCATGCTCATCCACAAAGTCGATGCTGACCTGCGTGGAGGCAGAGCAACGCATCATGCATGGGCCGAACTGGCCAACGCGGCCTAGATAGTCGGTCATTGCATCGTAACGGTCCTTGGGATTCACCGGCACATCGGCGAAGCTTGACTTGGGCTGGTAGCCATAGTTGACCAAGCGGAAGTCGAGATCCTCCAGAATCGGATCTACTTCGCGGCGGAACTTGGTATACAGGGTAATCAGATCACTCGGCTTTTTCAGGATGCCGATGGAGGTTTCCACCTGGCCACCAGGCTCCAAAGAAACCGAGACCCCCGGGCGCCCCAGACCTACCAGATGACCGTTCTCCCAATACTCCTTCTCTTCGTCATAGTAAGGAGCGAGTCGTTTGAGCAGCGTCTCAATACCATTCGGCTCGTAATAGCTGACGGCGGTATCGCTGCCGTTATGCACCGGCAGATGCTCGATTTCCACACCGAATCCACCCGTGCCTCGCTGGGCGCGGCCGCTTTCGAAGAACTTCAGCAGGCTTTCGACATGCTTGGGGTTCGGCTTGGCAAGCAAATGCGCATAACTAATCCTCGGAGTAACCATAATCGGTATGGTAAGCGAGACAGGCTCTGGCCGCGCCCGAATGCCCGCCAATCGGCTATATGAAAAACCGATAGCGAGCACTATGCAATTCGGCGGCGTTGAACCCACAACACCCCCGAAAATATCTCAATAGATTTTCCGCTATACTTACTACTTTGTAAAGTTTATTTACATATATCGGCAACGTAGCTGATTACGACGTCCCTGCATCACCTCTTTGTCCATCTCGATTACCCGCATCTCACACAGTAAGGAAGCTCCTATCACGCGGGCCACAGCAATGTTGCATTCGATCTACACGCAGAGGACGCCCACACGAAAGGAAGAAGACATGTCACTGCCCACTTCTGGGCATGGCCCTAAAACCATTGCGGCAGTAGTCGCTTTGGGAACTGCGCTCGCCTTCGCCACACCAACGGCGGCATTTGCGCAGCAAACCACCTCCACCAAGGATTCCTCCAAGGGCACCACCTACTACGTGTCATCCGAACACGGTAGCGACGACAATGCCGGCACCAGCCAGAAGAGCCCGTGGAAGACACTCAACAAAGTTAACGAAATCGCTTCCGATCTTGAACCTGGCGACAGCGTTCTGCTGGAGTACGGTTCCGAGTTCAATGATCAATGGCTGCATATCCACGATACAGCCGGCACCCCGGATGCTCCGATCACCATTTCCGCCTATGGCGATGAAGCTGAAGGCAAGCCGCTTATCGCCTCCAATGGCGTGGAAGGCAGCCAATGGTACCAGGATTACCGTGCGAACGTAGGCAACCATAAGACCCGAGGCACCGTATCCACAACGTTGCTGCTCAAGGACGTCTCATATATTACGGTCTCGAATCTGGAGATCACCAACGATGATGAGAGCGTTTACGATCCCATCGATACCTGGCAGTGGACCGACACCGCCGACGCAGACGGCACGAGCCTTGACCGCAGCGCCGATCGTATGGATCGCACCGGTGTGGCCGGCATCGCCGAAAACGGCAGCACGATGAGCCACGTCACACTCGACAACCTCAACATCCACGACGTGGACGGCAACCTGTACAACAAGCACATGGCCAACGGTGGCATCTACTTCATGGCCCACCTGCCCAAAGAGCGCACTTCGGCCGCCGACGATGCATGGCTCAAGGAACATGTCTCTCGCTTCGATCACATCACCATTCGCAACAGCACCGTCAAGGATGTTGACCGTTGGGGCATCGCCGTGGGATACACCGCGTACCTCAACTACATCGATAAGTCGTCCAGGTGGCAGAACGACTTCGATTACGGCGACGGCACCATCGATGATGATCTGATCGCCAAATACGGCGCAACGAACGTGCTGATTGAAAACAACACGATCATCGGCGCTGGCGGCGACGCCATCACCACCATGTACTGCGACCGTCCGGTCATTCAGCACAACGTCGGCGATCGCGTCTCCAAGCACATCAATTCGGTTGATTACACGGCGAACGTGCTCAACAACACTGGTAACGCGGGCGTTGGCTATGGTCGAGTCGCTGCCGGCATCTGGCCGTGGCGTTGCAAGGATCCTGTGTTCCAGTACAACGAAGTGTACTCGAATCTCAACGCCGACCACGGCAATGGAGACGGCCAGGCATGGGATGCCGACTATGGCGACGGCACTCTGTACCAGTACAACTATTCGTACGGCAACAGCTTCGCTTCGCTGATGATCTGCAACTGGAAGGCCGTCAACACGACGTTCCGCTACAACATCTCGCAAAACGATAAGCGTGGCGTGTTCGATCTGCCCTCCAACGGCCCGGGCAACCACATCTACAACAATACTGTTTACGTAGATGCCGATAGCCGCGTGCTGACCACCCGCTCCAATTCGCAGGCACAGTTCGAGAACAACATCTTCATCAACGCGACCGACGAGAAGAAGACCGAAGAGTGGAACATCGGCGGCTACTACGGTGGTCAGGTGTACGACAACAACCTGTACGTCAACTATGCGAATACGCCGGCTTCCGACGCCAATGCCATTGTTGCCGATGATGTGGCCGACGTGCTCGAAGACGCTGGTTCCGCGCCGACTGCCGCACAGGCTTCCGGTGCCGAATACTCCCGCAAGGGCAGCACTACCGTGTTCGATGGCTACAAGCCGACCACCAACTCCCCTGCGATCAACGCAGGCAAGGTTGTCTCCGATCTCAATGATTACGCAGTAGAGCATGATTTCTTCGGCAACACCATCAAGGGCAAGCCTGATCTGGGTGCCGTAGAAAGCGGCGTGGCCTCGGCCTCAATGACCTCTTCGAAGTACGAGACAACAACCGTTGACGGCACGAAGGTCATGTACGTGACCTTCACCGACAAAAATCCGGTGACCGTCAAGAAGCTGCTGTCCAACGTTTCCGCTGATACCGGTGCGGACAAGGCCGTCTACCGCAAGTCCACCGGAGTGCTCAAGCAACTGTTCTCTCTGCTGGCTGGTTCGGATGCGGCATTGACCAAGCTCGACAATAATGAAGCCATTCAGGAGGGCGATATTCTGCGCTTCTCTGTCGATGGTTCGACGGCAACCGATGACTACACGATTGTGCAGCGCATCAACTGGGATTGGGTCGCCGATTACGAGCAGGGCACTGCCGACCATGATTGGAAGGCACAACGTCAGACCAGTGCAGGCGGCGCTTGGCAGACCATCACCACGTACGACAGTGACTGGCCGCAGACCAGCTACAACCAGTGGTATGGCGTGGGCTTGGATTACGACGCCTTCAACACCAATGGTCATAAGCTGCCGGCTTCCGATCAGCGTGGCTCCATCCACGGTCTTATTGCCGAGGATCCAGCCACTGCAGGCGGTGCTGCAATGGCTTGGAAGGCTCCGGAATCCGGCACGGTGAAGGTGTCCATCAAGGATGACGAACCGTATCTGCGCCAAACCGGCAACAATGGCAAGGCCATGACGTTGAAGCTCATGCATAACGACAAGGAAATCTGCTCGGCCGACCTGACCGTCTCCAAGCAGCAGTCCACTGACTTCGCACAGTGCGTCGCACAGCATGGCACCATCACCGTCAATGAGGGCGATTGGATTCGCATCACCGCCGATGCCGAAACCGGCATGACAAAGTCGTCCGCGCATATCAGCCCTGTCATCTCCTATGAAGATGTTGAGCCACCTGCTGAAGCTGAAGCCAAGCAGTACACGGTTTCCTACGATTCCGTAGCGGCAACCGTGGGTGCCGAGGCCAAGGCAGTGGCCGCGTTCACCAAAGACGGCAAGACGGTCAACGCTCCGGCTGGCGTCACGTATGCCATTGCCGGCGAGAGCGATGGTGTGACCATTGACGAGAACAGTGGTGTGGCTACGTTGACTCCTTCCGCCGACCAGTACGGCGCAACCGTCACCCGAACGGTGACCGTTACGTATGCGGATGGTTCTTCCACCACCACTACCGTCACGTTCACTGTGGCTCAGTCGTACGCACAGCGTTATGACGTGCGCTACACGAATGTTGCGATGAACGCGGGCTCCACCGCATCCACTCGCGCACCTCGCTTCTTCGTCAAGTCTGATGGCGCTGCGGCCGCTAAGCCGGAAGGCACTGTTTTCGCTCTTGACGGCAGCGTTGAGGGAGCAAGCATCGACACTGAAACCGGTGCAGTGACGTTCACAGCCGGCGCTGTTTCCGGAACTGTGTCGGTACCGGTCACCGTGACCTATCCGGGTACGCAGGGTGCTACGAGCACCAGCGTGACGTTTACCGTCAAGCAGCCGGCCGCTCTCAGCTCGTCCGAGCTGGAAACCGGTACTGCCAATGGCGTCAAGGTCATGTATGTGCCGATTGCCGCCGACAGTCCGATGAGCGTTGCCCAGCTGCTTGCCAAGGTGAAGACCGATCCGGCTAACGCCGATAAGGCCGTCTACCGCAACGGTGAGGCTCTTGATGGCACTGCCAACCTCGCGGCCGGCGATGTGCTGCGCATCTCCATTGCTGGTTCCACCGTGGCTGACGAGTATGTGGTGACTGCGAAGACCAGCTGGAACTGGGTCAATGATTTCAAGATCAACGAACAGGGCCCCATCTGGTACGGCCAGCGTCAGACTGCCAAAGACGGCGAATGGACTAACATCTCCGGCTTTGACGGCACGTATCCGAACTGGATGTACGAAACCTACTATGGCCCAGGCGTCGATTATGCCAACCATGATCTGCCTGCCGACCGCAGCGCCATCCACGGTCTGATCAGCGACTCCCCTGCTTCCGCAGGTGGTGCCGCGATGGCTTGGAAGGCGCCGAAGTCCGGCACGGTGAAGGTGTCCATCAAGGATGACGAACCGTACCTGCGTCAGGATAACAACAACGGCAAAGCTCTCACGTTGAAGCTGATGCACAATGATGAGGAAATCTGCTCGGCTGATCTCACCGTTTCCAAGCAGCAGTCCACTGACTTCGCACAGTGCGTTGCCGAACATGGCACCATCACCATCAGCGAAGGCGATTGGATTCGTATCACTGCTGAAGCTGCGAGTGGCATGAGCAGGCCGTCCGCGCACATCAGCCCGGTTATTGACTATGTGGCTGGAGAAACTCCGAAGCCGGAAGTCAATAAGGATGAGCTTCAGACTGAGTATGAGAAGGCTCTGCAGTTTGATGAGTCGAAATACACGGCGGATTCCTGGGCTGATTTCAAGGCAGCCCGTGATGCCGCCAAGGTGACGCTCGATAACGCCGATGCTTCTCAGGAGGATGTCAACACCGCGCTGAAGACACTCAAGGCAGCCATTGAATCCCTCGAGGAGGAAAAGCAGCCGGAGCCCGAGCCGGAGCCGAAGCTCAACGAACAGTATGAGCCTTCCTACCCGACCACTGTGGAAGCAACGGTTGGTAAGGAAGCCACTGCCGAGGTGTCGTTCGTCAAGGATGGTGAAGCAGCCGAGGCTCCCCAGGGCACCGCGTATGCCGTGGCTGGTGATGGTTTCACCGTGGCTAAGAACGGTACGGTGACCTTCACTCCGAGCGAAGCCGACTACGGTCAGTCCCGTACGGCGCAAGTCACTGTTACCTACAGTGATGGCACCACGGACACCGCTACGGTGGTGTTCAAGGTGGCAGACAAGGCAGTGACGCCGGACCCGGATCCTGACCCGACGCCAGACCCGGATCCTACCCCAACTCCGGACCCGGACAATAAGCCAACGCAGCCGACTGACAAGCCCACGACCAAGCCGACCGACACCAAGAAGCCGACTATCAGCGATACCGGCTCCAATGTCGCCGCGGCAGCCATCGCGGTTGTACTGACCACGCTTGCCGGTCTCAGCCTTGCAACGGTTGCCCGTCGCCGCAAGTAATCGCATCATGCAGGTGGCCAATATCGCATAATCGACGGCGGTCACCTGCATGACCGGCAAACCTGTCCGCCACGGGGCTTTCGCGGATCATTCCACGAAAGCCCCGTTTCTTATATCACTTACTTCCAAGGAATACAGTTAGCATGAATCGCATGAACCATCAGCACCATGTCATCATCGGCATTATCGCAGCCCTGCTCGTTATAGCACTAGCGGCAGGATTGGCCATTGCCTATGTTGCGCGCTCCGGCACCAATGCCGGCAATCATGCGGATATCAATGATGCATCGACCTCAGCCAGCGGTTTTCCCACCATCACATTTGGCAAAACCGTTATCGAACAACAGGAATACGTTAAAGCAATGAAAACGCAGCGCGCAGCCGCGCTGAACCATTTCAAGCAACAATACGATGTGAGCCTCAGTTCTGCCGGCTGGACCGGCGACTACGACGGCGAAATCCCTTATCAGTGGCTCGCCAAACAAACCATTGAAACGCTGAAAAGGCGCCACGCCGCTTATCTCATCGGAGTGGAACAAGGACTTGTGGATGATGATTCATATGCCGCCATCGTGCAGCGCATGAAGAACGTCAACCAGGGCAACGCCTCCGCCAAGGCCAACGGGAACATCGTATATGGTCGAACAACGTTTGATATTGACTCATATATCAGTTACGAGGTCAGTGCATTAAAGAACAGCTACACCAGCAACGATTCCAACCCGGATATGTCGTTAAGCGACGAAGACGTGCAAGCCTATTACGACGCCCATGATTGGACACTCGAAGGAGTGGAGGGCAAAGCCCCGCTCGATGAGATACGCGGCAACGTCAAAGCCCAAATGCGTTCCGAACGATATGACGCCTTAGTGCAATCCAAGGCTGATGCAATCGCTGTCACCATAGCGTGGAAAAAGCTATACAATTTCACGCTTCAGAAAGTTGCCTGATTATGTGTTGGGCCCCGCCACTGAACAGTGGCGGGGCCCAACACATAGTGTATGCATAGTGCTATCAGTCAGCGGAGGTGAATCCCTGCGGCTCTCCCGCTTCTGAGAACTTCGCCAGATGGGCTTTCTTCGCGGCTGCAATCATCAGCTTGATGCGGTTGAGCTGGTTCGCCTCGGAGGCACCCGGATCATAGTCGATGGAGACAATGTTGGCTTCCGGATGCAGTCGGCGAATCTTACCGAACATGCCGCGGCCGGTCACATGGTTCGGCAGGCAGGCGAACGGCTGCGCGCAAATCACATTCGGGCAGCCCTGTTCGATAAGTTCCAGAATCTCAGCCGTAAGCAGCCAGCCTTCGCCGGCCTGTACGCCGATGGAGGTGACTTCGCCGGCCTTCTGAACGAGTTCAGGCATTGGATCATCCTGCTTGAACTTGCCATGAGCCAGCGCAATGGCCTTCTTGATCGGCGCATTGTACATGTCAAGGCCCCAGCGCATCAGTGCGTACAGCTGCTGGTTGCCGCCCATGCCGAGGTTCTTCTCGTTCCAGTCGGTGATATAGGGGCGGGTGGTCATGAATTCCATGATGCCGGGCACCACGGCCTCGCAATCCTGCGATTCGATGACGTCCACCACATGATTGTTCGCATCAGGCTGGTACTTGACCAAGATCTCGCCCACCACTCCGACGCGCACCTTGCGCGGGATATTCTTAAGCGGCAACGCATCGAAGCTCTTCACGATCTCCTTGGCGAGCGTGCCGTACGGCAGGTAGCCCTTCTTGAGCCACGGGGTCTTGGCCGCGGTCTTGGAGAAGCCGTGATGCTCGATGGTTTCGCGCACAATGGTGTCCCACTGCTCGTAGAGCTTGTTGGCAGAGCCCTGCTCGGCTTCATACGGACGCACGCGGTACAGGCATTTCATCAGCAGATCGCCGAGAATCAGTGCCTTGATGGCGCGATGCAGCAACGGCACCGTGGCCTTGAAGCCTGGATTGTCTTCCAAACCCTGAGTCGAGATGGCGATGACCGGAATCTGCGGGTACCCGGCATCAATCAAAGCCTTGCGAATCAGACCGAAGTAGTTGGTTGCACGGCACATGCCACCAGTTTGGGTGATGGCGAGGCACACTTTATCCGGATCGTATTTGCCCTGCTGAATGGCGTCGATCAGCTGACCGATCACCATGATGGCCGGGTAGCAGGCATCATTGTTCACGTATTTCAAGCCGGTTTCCACGTCGTCGCGGGAAGCGTGCTTCAAAATATCGAACTTATAGCCACCGGAACGGATCACGGATTCCACGAGCGAGAAATGAATCGGGCTCATCTGCGGGGCCACGATGGTGTAGTCGTGCTTCATGTTCTTCAGGAACTTCTGGCGATGGGCGTAGCGGCTCATCGTGGCATTGTTATGCGCGTTCTTCTTGGCCTTGCCCTGCTGGGAAGCAGACTGGTCGATGGTGCCATTCGAGCCGGCGAGCACGTTCTTGGCGTTCACTGCCTCTGTGAGATCACGCTGTGCGGCCTTCTTGGAAGCCTCACGCATGGCTTTGGTGAGCTTCGGGTTGGCTGCCATTGTGGTGTCGAGCAATACCTGACGACCTGGAGTCGGCGCCTTGGAGCCGGTTTTGCGGAAGCCCATCGGCTTGGGACCAGCGGCCGGCTGGGTTTCGGCCTGCTCGGCTTTGACCTTGGCTTCGGCGGCTTCGACTGCGGCTTGTGCTTCGGCAAGCGCGGCCTTGGCAGCAGCCAAGTCGGCTTCAGCCTTGGCGGCTTCGCGAGCCTTGACTGCTGCCTGATCTTCCGCTTGAGCCGCGGCAGCTTCGCGAGCCTTGTTCGCCTCACGCTCCTCGACTGCGGCCTTGAGCGAACGCAGTCGAATCTTGGCGGCACCAAGGTTGGAGACCTCATCAATCTTCAGCAGCGTGTACACGTCGGCCTTGTCGGCGAGGATTTCGGCCACCTGATCGGTGGTAATGGCATCGAGGCCGCAGCCGAAGGAGTTGAGCTGCACGAGCTCGAGCCCCGGATAGGAGGCCACGAAGTGTGCCGCCGCGTACAGGCGGGAGTGGTATGCCCACTGGTTAGTGACGCGCAACGGCATCTTGGTCACCGTGCGATCGCCCACATGGCGGAATCCTGCCGCGTTCTTGGCGCGCGGATCGGATTCACCTTCCGAAAGGAATGCAGTGAGGTTGAGCTTCTCCCCCGGCTGCAGTTCGCAGATGGAATCCTCGGAAAGCACCACCATGCCGAGCGAGCAGATGGTTTCCGGGATGCCGTGGTTGATTTCGGGGTCGATGTGGTATGGACGACCTGCGAGCACGATGCCTCGGCAGCCGTGCTCCTTCATGTAGGCGAGCGCGGCGAGGCCTTCCTGCTGCACGTCGTGCTTGAAGACCTTGTCTTCGGCGTAGGCGGCCTTGACTGCGGTTTCGGCTTCCTCGCGGGTCACGTTGGCCCACGCGAATTCCTCAACGATGCGGTCCACCATGAGTTCATGGTTGGCAAGGTTGAAGTACGGGTGCATGTAGCGCACGTCCGGGTCGCGCAGTTCAGGCATGTTCGCACCAACAACCAACGGATAATTGGCCACCACCGGGCAGTTGTAGTGATTGTCAGTGTTGGGGACCAGATTGTCCTCGTAGCTCACGCACGGGTAGAAGATGGTCTTTACACCCTTGTTGAGCAGCCACTTGATGTGGCCGTGCACCAGTTTCGCCGGATAGCAAATGTTCTCAGAGGCGATGGATTCGATACCTGTTTCAAACAGCTCATGGGAGCTGCGGCCGGAAATCATCACCTTGAAACCGAGTGAGGTGAGGAGTGTGAACCAGAACGGGTAGTTCTCGTACATGTTGAGCGCGCGCGGAATGCCGATTTCGCCACGAGTGGCCTTCTTGTCGGTCAGGCGACGGTAGGCGAAGCAGCGCTTGTACTTGTAGTCGTAGAGGTTCGGGCGGTCGGAACGCTTCTTCTTGGCGTCGCCGCCGCGTTCGCAGCGGTTGCCGGTCACGAAACGGGAACCATCGGAGAACGTGGTGATGGTGAGCTTGCAGTGGTTCTGGCATAGCTTGCACACGTCACGCTCGGTGGTCATCGACATGTTGTCGAGCGCTTCGCCGGTCAGAATGGAGCTGGCGGTGTGTGCCACACCGTCCACAATCACGGTATGGGTTTCCGGCTCGGCTGCAGCAGCGGTTTTCTTGAAACCTTCAGTCTGAGTGTCGTTGGTCGGCTGCGGCTCTTCTTCGCTACCGTCAGCCTTGACCACTGCATCCAGATGGTCAGCCTCGTCCTGATAGTGCATGCGGGCAGTCAGAGCAGCGCCGAATGCACCCATCAAGCCAGCAATATTAGGACGGGTAACCTCGCGCTCAGTCAAGAGTTCGAAAGCTCGTAGCACGGCATCGTTGAGGAACGTTCCGCCCTGCACCACCACAGTGTCACCAAGCTCGCCGGAATCACGCAGCTTAATGACCTTATATAGTGCGTTGCGCACCACGGAATAGCACAGGCCAGCCGCGATATCTTCAATCGAGGCGCCTTCCTTCTGCGCCTGCTTGACCGAGGAGTTCATGAACACGGTGCAACGGGAGCCCAGATCCACCGGATGCGTGGATGCAAGCGCCTTCTGCGTGAATTCCTGAATCGTCAAACCCATTGACATGGCGAAGGTCTGCAGGAACGAGCCGCAGCCGGAAGAGCAAGCTTCGTTGACAGCGATGGAATCAATCACACCATCAGTGATGGCAAGATACTTCATATCCTGGCCGCCGATGTCAATGACGGCGGTGACGCCGGGGCTCACCATTTCGGCACCGCGATAGTGGGCCATAGTTTCCACCACGCCCTCATCCAAGTGCAGGCCGGTGGTGATGAGGCCTTCACCATAGCCGGTAGCACAGGAGCGCGCAATCCACGCGCCTTCAGGCAGTTCGGCTTGAATCTTCTTGACGATATTGATGGCGGCGGTCAGCGGGCTGCCTTCATTGTTGGCATAGCTGGACCAAACGATTTCGCGATCGTCGTTGACGAGCGTTGCCTTGATGGTGGTGGAGCCTGCGTCGATGCCGAGGAAGTGCGGACCATGAGCGCCTTCGAGCGTACCGATGTGGATGTGTTCCTTATGGTGGCGCTTGTTGAACGCTTCGCGGTCGGCTTCGGTGGGGAACAGTGGTGGCATGGTGGGCGTATTGGAAGGCAGGTTTTCCAGCTCTTCCAAACGTTTCAGGATTTCGGCACAGGTGTGTGCTTCGAAATGATGACCTTCATCGTCGGCATCGATATCCGCCTGCAATGCGGCACCATAGGCTACATACAGGTGTGCGTTGGTGGGCACGATGAACTCGTCCACCTTGCCTTCAAGTGCGCGCTGGAATGCGGCGCGTAGTTCGGACATGAAGAACAGCGGACCACCGAGGAATATCACAGTGCCGTGAATCGGGCGGCCGGATGCGAGGCCGGCGATGGTTTGCGTGGCAACTGCGGTGAAAATGGATGCTGCAAGGTCCGGCTTGGCGGCACCATCGTTGATGAGCGGCTGCAAATCGGTTTTGGCGAACACGCCACAGCGTGATGCGATCGGGTACAGGTTCTCGTAGCTCTTGGCCATCTCGTTGAGGCCGGCTGCATCAGTGTCCAGCAGCGTGGACATCTGATCGATGAACGCACCGGTACCGCCAGCGCAGGAGCCGTTCATGCGCTGCTCGGGAGTAGGCTTCAGATACGTGATCTTGGCATCTTCGCCACCGAGCTCGATGATGACATCTGCCTGCGGGTATTCCTTATCGATAGCTTCGGTTTCAGCGATGACCTCTTGGATGAACGGCACATGCATGTTGTCGGCCAGCGCCAAACCGCCAGAACCGGTAATGGCCAAACGAATCGGCTCATCACCGCGACCAAGCTCTTCAAGCTTCTTATGAATATCTACGAGCAGGCCAGCCACGGTGGCACGCACATTGGCGTGGTGGCGGCGATAGTCGGAGAACAGGGTGGATTTGAGGGAATCAGACTGGTCAAGCACTACGGCCTTGACCGTGGTGGATCCAATATCCAGTCCCACGCGCAACGGCTTGACGGTCTTCGGAGCCGCCGCGTTGGCGTTTGCGGTGTCCGTGGTGCCCTCAGTCACGTTCGATGCGGTATCAACCATGTATTCCTCTTAGCTTCGGCCTCCGGGATGGTGCTTTGCCCCTCAGGCACCATGAAACCGTCTCGGACGGCTGGCAGGCACCCTGCGGACGGCTTCGCCCGGCTACTTCTTTGGGTTAGCTTAGTCTGACCACCTGCCCAACATGACACTCCCTATCGTGATTTCGCTCACGGAAAGCATGTTTCCCAACACTTTTCAAGATATTGCCGGTGTCGTGCACACAATATCCATAACTGCGCCGTTGCACCTCTCACCGCCAGGCCATTCCGTCATTGCGCGACGATGGCTTCGTCCACGTCCACCACGGAACCCAGCGAACCGAACCCGTGAACGCAAAGCCGCCTTCCCGGTAGCACCGTCGACACCGCCGGACGGCACACACCGGAAAGGCACTGTTCAGAAATGGAACCGATCATTCGCAGGATGGTTCCGGAAAACCGCAAGGACCAATCTTGCCTCCCGAATCACCCCTTCACCGATCCGGCAACCAGTCCGGAGACAATCCACTTCTGGCAGAAGATGAAGAAGACGAACACCGGAACCAGCGCGATCACCGTGATGGCCATGAACGCCGGCCAGTTGGTCGTGAACTGGCTCATGGAGTTGAACACCTGCAGGATGATCGTGCGATTGTCCGTGGAGGACAAGAACACATTCGGCTGCAAGAAGTCGTTCCACGTGGACAGTGTCTGGAACACGACCACGGTCGCCAGAATCGGCGTGATCATCGGAAGGACGATCGTGTAATAGATCCTGAACGGGCCAGCGCCATCGATGCGAGCCGCTTCCAGCACCTCCATCGGCAGCTTGCGCATGTATCCGACAATCAGGAAGTAGCAGAAAATCGAGTTGACCAGGTACAGCGCGATCAGACCCCATAATGTGTTGACAAGATGGAGGTTGGCTTCCATGCGGTACTGCGGGATCAGCGTGGCCTGCAACGGGATGCAGAAGGCTATCATCAGCACCGCGCCAACTCCGGCTGTGAACCAGCTTTTACGCAGGATCATGCCGTATGCGGCCAGGGAACCGATGAACAGCTGAAGGAATACCGCCACGACCGTGACGATCAGCGAGTTCAGGAAGCTGCGGGCGATCGGTAGGTTGGCGAAAGTGTCGATGTAGTTCTGGATGGACCATGTCTCAGGCAATCCGAACGGAGACTTCGCCATATCAATGGAGGTCTTGAACGAGTTGACGATGATGTAGTACAGCGGGAGCGCCATCACGATCGCTACGGCGTTGATGAGAATCGTACGCACCCACACGCCGATCTTCGCCCTGGTGCTTGGCTTGAGCTTATTCATATTACGCGAACCTCCTAGAGATAGCGCTGGTGAGAGCTGTCTGTCCGAGAACCACGATCAGACATGCCAGCGTGAACAGCACCGCCAGCGCCGAACCGAGACCATACTGCGACTGCGAAATACCGTGGACGATGATCGCCTGAGTGATGGTGTTGGTGGAATATCCGGGACCGCCCTTGGTCATGCCGAAGGGCAGGTCGTACACCTTCAGACCATTGGTGATGAGCAGGAACGTGGAGACCACGATTCCGGGGATGAGCTGCGGCAGCGTGATGTGGATGAACTTCTGGAATCCGCTGGCGCCGTCGACGGCGGCCTGCTCGTAAAGGTCTGCGGGAATCGCCTGCAGATACGCCAGATACAGCGTGGCATGCCAACCCACGGCAGCCCAGATGGCCACGAAGATCACACAGCCGCGAGCCAGGGTCTCATTGGCCAGCCACGGTACGGAATCCAGTCCCATCGACACCAGCACGGAATTGAGCGCGCCCGTCTTGAGCGGGGAGAGGATGAAGCTCCACACCATGCCCAGCACGATCAGCGAGGGGACACCCAAGAAGAAGAACAGTGAGCGGGCAAACGAGCGGCCGTAGAACTTCGTGTTGAGCAGCACCGCCAGGGGGATGGCGATAATCGTAGTGATCAGCGTGGTGGAAAGCGCGAACAGGATAGTGAATCCCAAGCCCACCAGCAGGGAGGGATCGGTGAATACCTTGCGGTAGTTGTCGAAGCCGACGAAATTCACATCGGGGTTGAATCCGGTATAGTCGGTAAAGGAGTAATACACCGTCTGGATCAAGGGGATCAGCGTCAGCACGACGAACACCGCGAGGACGGGAATCAGGAATCCGGTGGACGATGCCGATTCAACGAATCCGCGGGTCTTGTACCACGGCGTCTTGCGGACGCCATCGCGTCCACCGACCTTGACGTCGCCGCTGCTGTCGGACTGCCGCATCATTGCGGGGTTGCATGTTTGTGCCGTCATGTCTTTATTGCCTTTCCATAAGGAGTGTGTCGGGGCGAAACTTTCGAGGCGCAAAGGAGAGGAGAATCGTCAGGAGATTCACCCCGACCGGAGCGGCGGCTGGCACTGGAGTGCGGAACCCCAGCACCCAGAGAACCGGTCGCCGCTGATTTGCGCATTCGCTTTGATTGCGCATTCACACCAATCGAGTTACTTGGCGTTGGCCTTCCATGTCTCGTCCATGTGCTTGGCCACCGAAGCGGCGTCCGTGCTGCCCTGGATGAGAAGCTGCCACTGGGAGGTCATTTCCGTGGCCATCACGTTGCCGTTCTGGGACCAGTTGGTCCAGTAGTACTTGCCGGTGGCCACGTACTCGTCGTAGATGTCCTGCAGCTGCGGAGCCACGTCGGCGGCGTATTCGGAGGAGACGGAAATCTGACCGATGTTCTTTTCCTCGAGTTTGAGTCCTTCTTTGGAATTCATGAAGGCGAGGAACTTCTCGGCAGCCTTGAGCTTATCGCCATCGATCTTCGAGGAGATGGCGAACGGGGAGTCCGGCCCACCGCCCACGTACGGTTCGCCGCCTTCCACCGCGGGGAACGGAGCAGTGGCGTAGTCGACGCCGGAGGAGTTCAGATCAGGGAAGTCCCACGGGCCGGAACGGAACATGGCCAGCTGGCCGGTCATGAATTGCTGCTTGATCTGGTCGTTGTTCACGCCCACGACCTCCTTGGGCATGGTGCCGGATTCGATGAGCTTCTGCCATTCCTTGATAATCGGGGTCCACTGCTTTTCGAAGCTTCCACCTTCGCCCATTTCCGGCCATTCACTGGTATCGATGCCCTGCTTGGCGTAGTAGCCACCAAGCATCGGCTGGAACGAGCCGGAAACGACGGTCGGATCGTCCATGTACGGCGTGATTCCCGCAGCCTGCAGTTTCTTGCCCAACTCGCAGAATTCATCGATCGTCTCAGGCACGGAATCGTATCCCACCTGCTTGAGCAGGTCTTTGTTATATACAATGACGCCGACCCATGCGGTGGGGCTCATGCCATAGACCTTGCCGTCACGGGTATAGAGGTCCTTATTGGTGTCCGGAATGGAATCCATGAACGACTCATTAGTCAAGTCCTTGGCCAGTCCGGCGTCCAGCACTTCGTTGCGCGTCTCGATAGACATGTGGAACACATCGGGCAGCTGGTTTCCTGCAGCACGTGTGGTCAGCGTCTGCGCGTAATCAGCGGCTTCGCCCTGTGCGGTACTCAGATCGACCTTAATATCGGGGTTGGCTTTCTCGAAGGCCTCGATGATGGGCTTGACCTGATTCTCGTTGTTCCACGAGAAGTAGGTGATGGTAGTTTTGCCAGAATCAGCTGTTCCACTACCGCATGCGGCCAAAGGAACGATCATCGCCGCTGCCGCTACAGCCGCAATGACGGTCTTGGAGAACTTCATGGTGTTTCTTCCTTCCTGCGGCACCCGCTTTGGCGTCGCCAAGAACGTTGTGATCAAGCTCGGCTCGAACCGTGGGCCACTATGCCCCTCCATTGTGCACCGTCTTGATTTGTTAATACGTATTAGTGAATACGTGACTTCAGTATGCCACCAAGGGGCCGCGGCAGCAAAGCGGCGTGTCGCAATGGCACTAATTCCATAAAAGCCTTAAATATAGCCATTTAGAGCAGACCGCACCTCAGCAACCACTCTCCGGTTCACCCGAAGAGAAACACGCCACGCCGGATTTTGTAAATCGATGTCTTCATCGTAATAATACGTATTAGTTACATGCGGCACTGCAGCCGCGTCAGATGTTTACTGCACATAGGAAAGATCACCATGAACAACACGGCTCAATACACAACAATCGACCTTCTTCCCAATGAACTCTGGTGGGGAGGCCGCGCGGCGGACGGCCGACTCATGCCATTCGGCGCACAGCCGTTCTCCTGCGACCTGTCCACCTGGAAGCACGAGGACGGTCAGCTGCCCGAAGCCTCGAACCAGAGCGCGCCATTGCTGGTCTCCACCCGCGGCCGCTATGTATGGTGCGACAAGCCGTTCGCGTTCTCCTTTGAAGGCAAGCACCTAACCGTGCAGGCCGATCATGCCGTCACCGTGCATGGCGACGGCGACGGCACGTTGCGAGACGCCTTCCTCGCCGCAAGCCGGAGCCACTTCCCCCCGTCCGGCGCGACTCCCGCCAAGGCCATGTTCTCCAAGCCGCAATACAACACGTGGATCGAAATGCCCTACCGACCGACCCAGCAGGCGGTGCTCGCCTACGCCGACGCGATGCTGGCCGCCGACATGCCCCCGGGCGTGCTGATGATCGACGACAAGTGGAGCCCCGACTACGGAACCTGGACATTCGATCCGGCCACATTCCCGGATCCGCGGGAGATGCTCCGTCAGTTGCACGACAAGGGATTCGACGTCATCGTCTGGCTGGTGCCGTTCGTCAGTCCCGATTCCGCGGTGTTCCGCGAGCTTGAGACACGTGGGCTCATGCTGCGCGACCGCCACGGCCGCACGGCCATCCGCCGCTGGTGGAACGGGTTGAGCGCCGTGCTTGACCTGAGCAACCCCGAGGCGAGGCAGTGGATTCGCAGCCGGCTCGACGCGCTGTGCGAGCTCGGCGTGGACGGCTTCAAGTTCGACGGTGCCGACCTGTACGATTTCCACGACGACGATCTGCCGTCCACTCCGATGACGTCCAACGACATGTGCGAACAGTGGGCAGCTATCGGCGTGCACTACCCATTCAACGAGTTCCGCGCCTGCTGGAAGATGGGCGGTCAGCCGCTCGCACAGAGGCTTCAAGACAAGCCCGCCGCTTGGGATGGGCACGGCATCGGCTCGCTGATTCCGGAGATGCTGGCACAAGGCATGATCGGACAGCCGTTCGTCTGTCCCGATATGATCGGCGGCGGCGAGGTCAACAGCACCAAGCATTCGGACGTGGACCAGGAGTTCTTCGTCCGCTACGCACAAATCGCCGCGCTTTCCCCGATGATGCAGTTCTCCACCACCCCCTCCCGTGTACTAGACGCCGATCATCTCGAAGCCGTGCGCAAGGCATTGGCCATTCGCGAGGAATATCTGCCAACGATTCTGCGGCTTGCCGATCATGCGGCGCATACCGGCGAGCCGATCATCCGCCCGATGGCCTACCACTTCCCTGATATGGACACCGTCACCGACCAGTTCCTTCTGGGCAGTGACATCATCGTCGCCCCCTGCACACAACGACATGCGGTCTCTCGACGAGTATCGATTCCCGAGGGGCGCTGGCGTTCGGACGACGGGCAGATCATCGAGGGACCTGTCGTCATCAACACACCTTGCCCGCTCGACCGGCTGCCGCGTTTCACACGCGAAGGCTGATCGCATGACTCGCAAAGACCATCCCCTTCAGTCGATTGGATACAGCTAGCCAAAGAGGCCGGCAACGTAAGGGGTTAGCCGTACGAGCTAATATCGAATAGCGGCGTGGCGATGACGCGACCGCCGGCGCATCCCGCCGAAATACAACGCAAGAGGACCTCATGACCACCAGACAAGCCGGAACCCGACCGCCGACCAGCAAGGACGTTGCCGCCTTGGCAGGCGTATCCCAAAGCACGGTGTCGTTCGTCATCAACGGCAAGAACACCGTGTCCGAGGCTACACGACGGCGGGTCGAAGAGGCGATGCGCAAGCTCAACTACCAGCCGAACGCCGGCGCACGCACGTTGAAGACGAACCGCACCAACATCATCGCACTGTTCGTGGAGATGAGTGAGGCGATCGACGCCAACGAGACCACGCCGTACATCGACGCCATCGTGCGCAGTGCGCGTGCACGCGATTATGACGTCATCCTCACCACCACGCACGACGGCGTGGCCGCTCTCAAGCGCATGGCCGGCAAATCGATTTGTGACGGCTTCATTCTCATGGACGTCAGCCGTGAGGATCCCCGCATCCCCATCGCCGCCGAGCTCAGTCAGCCCGTCACGCTTGTGGGCCGCGCGAACAACGCACGCGGGTTGGACTGCGTGGACGCTGACGCCCGTCAGGCCGCACTGTTGGCCGTGGACGAGCTCGCCGACACCGGACATCACCATGTGACGATGGTTGGCGCGCAACTGGGAACCGATCTGAACGAGTACAACTTCGTTGACGAGTTCTACGACACCGCGCACCGGCGCGCGGACGAACGCGGGTTGGGATTCTCCATCGTGCAGCGACTCGGCGAAGGCTGGCTCGGCATTGAGAAGACCGTCGACCAACTGCTGCTGCACGCCGACGATCGGCTTGGCATTATCGTCCGCCAGCCCCAACCGACCGAATGGTTGCTGCGCACATTGCGCCGGCACGACGTGATTCCCGGGCAGGATGTCTCCGTAGTGTCGTACTGCTCGGACTACGCCGCAACATCATTCGAATGGCAGGTCACCAACGTATCCACCACACCTGAGCGGCTGTCCGAACGAGCCGCCGACTTGCTCTTCGACCGTCTCGAAGGCAATCGCGACCGTGACGCGCGATGCGAGCTGATCGCGCCGGCAGGCATCACACGACGTGCCACCACCATCGATTGGGACGCTCTCGATTAGGTCGCTTCTTCTGGTTTCCATCGCCCACAATGGGGCCGCTGGAAGCCTGGGAGTCAGTTGAACGTTCCTGAACCACCCCTGATATGGCATGATTCAGGACGCCTGCGAACCTTCGCCAGCTTCGCGGTCCTTCAGGTAGATTTCCGGGATGTCTCGCTCTTGATCGTGGAGCTTGGCCCAGATGATGGGTTTGCCGGCTTCGAGGGACTTCGGTACGTCGAGGATGCGCTGGTTTCTTGAGCCGCGAAATTGCAGCAGGGAGTCCTTCTGGTCTTTGAGGTAACGGCCATCAACCAGAATGTCGATAAGGTTCAACAGCTCGAGCTTGTCTGGTGTTTCGCCGGGGCGCATGAGTTCTTCCCACGTATACCCGGTCCAGGACCAGATGTCTTTGGTGTGACCGAATTCCGCACGAATACGCTGTGCAAGCGGCAGCAATACCGGAGTATTGAGGAATGGTTCACCGCCAAGGAATGTGATGCCCTGCACCCAAGGAGCTTTGAGATCGTCTATGATCTTGTCCTCGAGCTTCTGGGTGTATTCGTGACCAGCTTGGAAGTCCCAGATGGAGGAATTGAAACAGTCGACGCAGTGGAATGGGCAACCGGAGACATACAGGGAATTGCGTACGCCTTCCCCATCGGTGACGATAAAAGTCTTATAGTCGGCGATCATCCGCTTGGACATACGCCGCCCATCCCATTGGCCGGCCTTAGGATCGTTGGCAAGTCCACTGGAAGGAACGGAGGGCCCGCGTCCGGTCTCGCCCGCCGCAAAATCATGACGTTTTGTTTCATGTCTTTTAACGAGTTGAAACTCTTCCATCGACGGTTCTCCCTTTCGCTTCCGCCTAATCATAACGTTGAAGAACGGCAAACGCCGGTCGGCTGGGATGCATTGCTGGACCGTAAGCTTGGCCGAACGGCCTTGAGTGTGTCCAGCAATGCATCCCAGCCGACCGGCGCGACCAGATGATACCAGTAGTTACTTAACCTCTTCGAACCACTCACGCGTGGTGCCGTCGTTCAGGGTCACATGACCAGTTTCACCGCTCATGTGCTTGACGCGGTGGGCGATTTCCTCGTGGCGTCCGTGCACCATCGGGCGCTGAACCGGGCTGCCGAGGTAGCCGCAGGTGCGCTTGGTCACGTTGCACTTGTCCGGATCGGAGTTGCCGCACTCCGGGCACTTGAAGCCTTCCTCAGTGGGCTCGAAATCACCCTGGAAGCCACACACGAAGCAGTGGTCAATCGGAGTGTTGGTGCCGAGGTAGCCAATGCCGATGTTGTAGGCGTAATCCCACACGGCTTCGAGGGCCTTCGGATTGTCCTGCAGGCACGGGTACTCGCAGTAGTTGATGAAGCCACCGGAAGCGTAGTACGGGAAGTCCTTCTCATAGTTGAGCTTCTCCATCGGGGTGGGCTGCAGCCACACCGGGTAGTGGAAGGAGTTGGTGTAGAAGTCGTGGTCGGTCACGCCTTCAATACGCCCGAACTTCTCACGATCCATACGGTTGAAGCGGTCGGTCAGGGATTCTGCCGGCGTGGAGTACACGGAGTAGTGGTAACCCTCAGCCTTGCTCCACTGCTTGCACAGCTCGTTCATGCGCTTGACGATGGACAGCGCGAACTCCTTGCCTTCCGGATCCCAACCGTGATCACGAATCCAGTTCTTGCCGTAGAAGACAGCGGTGGTTTCAGCTAGACCGATGTAACCCAGGGACACGGTGGCGCGCTCGTTCTTGAAGAGCTGGTCCACGTTGTCGTTAGCTCCAAGGCGGCCGAATGCGCCGAAGCGGAACAGAGTCGGAGCGTTGACCGGGGTGGCTTCCTTGCAGCGCATGATGCGGAACTGCAGGGCCTGGTGAGCCACTTCCATACGCTCGTTGAACAGCTTCCAGAAGCGGTTCTTGTCGCCGTGGGATTCAATGGCGATACGCGGCACGTTCACGGTGACCACACCGAGGTTCATACGGCCGTCTTCCTCATCCTTGCCGGTTTCCGGGTTAATCCAACCCTGCAGGAAGGAACGGCAGCCCATCGGGGCCTTGAAGGAGCCGGTGATCTTAATGATGTTCTCATAGAACACCACGTCCGGGTACATGCGCTTGGTAGCGGATTCGAGAGCGAGCTGCTTCAAGTCGTAGTTCGGGTCGCTCGGGTCGCAGTTCACACCACGCTTGATGGTAAACACCAGCTTCGGGAAGATGGCGGTATGGTGTTCCTTGCCGAGGCCGCGGATACGGTTCAGCAGGATGGCACGCTGAATCTCACGGGAGAACCAATCGGTACCGAGACCGAAGCCCACGGTGACGAACGGGGTCTGACCGTTGGAGACTCGGTTGGAGTTGATTTGGTACTCCATAGTCTGCATAGCGTCGTAAATGGCCTTGCGAGTACGAATCTTGGCGAGGATTTCACGCTCCTGCTCAAGTTCGTCAACGTCCGTGTGGAATGGAACATCCATCGGCAGCGGTGCTCGGTTACCGAAGTGCAGCTTGGAAGGCTCGTTCTTCTTGGCGTTCTCAACCTGGCGGCGAGCGAACTCGACCGGCATACCATCCGGAATGGTTTCGCGAGCTTCCTCGAGGAACTTCTCATAGTCCTTGCGCGCATACTGGGCCAGGTGCTCGTCAGCACGGTTGGCGGTCTGGCCACCGTACTGGCTGGATGCCACATCCTTCATGATCTGGGTGATCTGGGTGGCTGCAATGGCGATGGACTTCGGGGATGCCATCGGAGCGTTGCCCAGAGTGAAGCCATTGGCCAGCATGTCCCAGAAGTTCGGCAGGGAGCAGTTGGACTGTGCAGTGAACGGGGAGTAATCAGCGTCGTGGAAGTGAATGTCGCCCTTCATGTGTGCGTTGGACACTGCCGGAGGCAGCATGTTGAAGGCAGCGGCCTTAGACACAGCGCCAGCGAGCAAATCACGCTGAGTGGCGTATACGTTGGAGTCCTTGTTCGCGTTCTCGTGAATCAGGGAAGGATCATGATTCATGAAGCGAGCCACGGCTTCGTTCACGTCAGTGGCCTTAGCACGCTGGATGTCCTTATCCAGGCGATAGTTCGTGTAGGCACGAGCCACGTCGTACAGGTGAGCGTCAATGAGGGCATGCTCAACAAGGTTCTGAATGTCCTCAATCTTGGCGGGGCCAGCGTAGCGCTCCTTGATCTCGCCTTCAACCTGGTTGGCGAAACCGCGAATCATGGCCTCTTCTTCTGGGCCCACTTCCTTGTCGAGATCACCGAAAGCGGACTTGACTGCGGAGATGATGTTGATCGGGTCAAAATCGACCACTCGACCATCACGCTTCTCCACGAGCACCACGCCGCCACGGACAGCGCCTCTCGTCTTGGTGGCGGTCTCTTCCATCACCTCTGCGCCCATCGGGCACCCCTTTCATCTCTACAACAAACAACTCACAGACACTCATTTTTGGCCGTGCTTACGCCAGCCAAGCATAATTACATGGGTGTCGTTTTCTTGAACCTCTAGAACAATACGGCAACCCCACCCCTATATCTAGTACCCCACTAAGGCGTGTTGAACTATTTATAGTGTTCTTCGGCTATTTTCCGCCAAAATCACAAGTGTGTGATTAAGGTAACGATTTTCCACTCGCGTGTTGTACTTGAAGTATCTCACAGCTTTTCAGAGGGGGTAAATTTTTTCCCTCACCCAAAAACGCACTTATAGTGGAAAGCATGACTACTGGAATGGGTTACTCTCACGCACCGGCAGCACCAACCGCTGCCTCATTAGCGGCTGCCGGATTTAACGCCGGGCAGGCCGCAGGCTCGAGCGACGCTATTAATCTGCCTGAAGGTCCACGCCCATTGGATCAGCTGCCGGCGCGTGCTGCGGAAACTACCGCACAGAACCCGTGGCCGGTCAGCGTATTGAGTCAGAAGTTCTACGGTGCCGTGGACCGCTGGCCTTCAGCTTGGGTGACCGGTCAGATCACGCAGATCAACACCCGCCGCGCTGGGTCAGCATATCTGACGTTGCGCGACGATTTCGAAGACATTGCCATGGAAGTCAACGGCTTCGGCCGGTTCGCCCAAGCAGCCAGCGAATTCGTACAGGGCGATCGTGTAGTCATTCACGGTAAGCCGAATTTGTGGATGAAGCGCACCTCATTGTCATTGCGAGGCGACACTATTCTGCGAGTCGGTGCAGGCGGCAGCCTCAAGGCCATGATTGATGAGCTGCGCAAGCGGCTTAAGGGCGAAGGTCTGTTCGACGCCGACCATAAGCTGCCATTACCGGAATTCCCGAAGACCATCGGCCTTATCTGCGCACCGCAGGCTCGCGCTGAGGGAGACGTAATCACTAATGTGAACCTTCGCTGGCCCGCAGTCTCATTCAAAGTGAAGCATGTTCATGTACAAGGTGAGCAATGCCCCGCTGACGTGGTACAAGCCATTCAGAACCTGGATGCGGACCCTGAAGTGGACGTCATTATTGTGGCGCGTGGCGGCGGTTCGTTCGAGGATTTGATGGGATTCTCCGATGAGCGCGTGGTACGTGCGGCATACGCCTGCACCACACCATTGATTTCCTCCATCGGACATGAAGACGATTGGACACTGCTGGATTTGGTGGCTGATTTGCGAGCCTCCACGCCTACCGATGCGGCAAAGCGCGTGGTGCCAGACGTGTTCGAGCAGTCGCAGCTTATTGAAGGAGCTATTGATCGCATGCGTTTGCGGGTGCGTTCTCGCGTTGAGAACGAAATCCGTTTGGTAGAGGGCTATGCTAATCGACCCAGTCTCACGCAACCTCACACCATGCTTGAGCCACATCAGCGACTTATCGATGATTCCTTGCAGCGGCTCGATATTGGATTACGCAGAATCGTCGATGACGCACAACTCACCATTGAGAAAGCCCATGCGTCATTGACCGCGTTAAGCCCCCAATCCACGCTGAATCGTGGATATGCGGTGGTACAGAATGCGGATGGACATGTGGTGGATGACGCATCACAAGTAGCAGTTGGAGACAACATCACCGTGACTCTGAAGAAGGGTACGGTTGTGGCCACAGCTAACACCATCGACCACGAGTAATCGACATCTTTCGTAAAGAACTACCCTCAGCATCGCTTCGTGAAGCAGCTTCACCGGTACGGGGAGCCAAGAAAAAGGAGAACATAATGACCGAACAGAAGACCACGAACACCGCTCCGGCTTCGTCTCTGAGCGACGAAGAACGCAAGCTCATCGCCCAAATGCCGTACGAAGAAGCACGCGACAAGCTTATTCAAGCCGTGCAGGCATTGGAAACCGGTGGATTGAATCTGGACCAGTCCATGCGTCAGTGGGAAATCGGCGAAGCATTGGCTCAGCGCGCACAGGGTCTGCTCAACGACGTGCGCGCTAAGCTCGATCAGGCTCAGGCCAACCAAGCCGCCAACGAAGCCACTGCGGGAACTCAGTCGAATCTCGACTGAGTTCCCCGTCGCGGCACAGCCGCTCCCCTCGCCTACGGACAGTCCACCGGACTGTCCGCCATACGGCTCGGCCCAGTCAACTTGGATTAACTCTTTGGCTCCCCTCGAGGAGGGGAGCCAAAGTGAGGGGATTACTTCTTCAGCGGTACGTAGATGACCTTGTCAATCAACTCCTGATAGTGCTTGACGATCTGCGCACGGCGGGTCTTCAGGCTTGGCGTCAACATGCCGTTGGCCTCAGTGAATTCGTCGGGCAAAATCTCGAACTTGCGGATAGACTCCGCACGGGAAACACCCTCATTGGCGGCGTTCACCGCACGCTCCACTTCGGCATGCACAATGGCGTTCTCGGCAAGCGAAGCCAAATCAGGTTCCGGCTTGGCACCCTGTGCTTCCAGCCACGCATTGGCATCCGCCAAATCCAAGGTCACCAATGCGGCCACGAACGGCTTCTTATCGCCAATCACCAGGCACTGATTCACCACTGGAGAGGTCATCACCGAAGCCTCAAGCAGTCCCGGAGACACATTCTTGCCGCCAGCGGTAATAATAAGATCCTTTTTACGACCGGTGATGGAGATGAACCCATCCTCGTTGATATCACCCAGATCGCCAGTGTGCAGCCAGCCATCAGTGATCTGCTGCGCGGTAACCTCAGGATTGTTGTGGTATCCCTTGCACACCAGCGGACCCTTGACCACCAGTTCGCCATCTTCAGCAATACCAGCGGTAATGCCGCACATCGGCATGCCGATAGTGCCGATGCGGTTATCTTCCGGCAGGCTCACACACACTGGTCCGCAGGTTTCGGTCATGCCGTAGCCTTCCAACACCGGCATGCCGATGCCGTTGAAGAAGTGGGACAATTCAGAATCCATCGGAGCGCCGCCAGTAATGGCAAAATCAGCGTTCGGACCAAAAATCGTACGAATCTTCTTATACACCACCTGCTCATAGAAGGCATGCGCAATACGCCCAGGCAGCGGCAGCTTCTCCCCCTGCTGCTCAGCACGCGACCACGCGCGAGCATTCTCAGCAGCACGAGCGAACATCTTGCCAGCAAAACCAGTACCAGCACGCTGAGAAGCCGCGTTATATACCTTCTCGTACACGCGCGGCACGGCCAGCAATAGGGTCGGGCCAAAGGTTTCGAAATCCTTGACCATTGTCTTCATATTGGAGCTCAATGCCAGCGTGATAGTGCCACCGAAGCTAAAGAACTCCATGAAGCGCGCGAACACATGGCTCAACGGCAGGAACAGCAGCAGACGGCGATCCGGCCAAGCACCAGCTCGCGGCATGTACTGCAATGCGGAAAGCACGAGGAACGCGAAGTTGCGGTGAGTCAGTTCCACACCCTTCGGAGTGCCAGTGGAACCGGACGTATACACAATAGTGGCCAAATCATCGCCATGGGAGGCGTTCTTATACTCCCAGAATTCCGCATCAGTCACCGATTCGCCGTATGCCTTGATAGCATCCAAGCCACCGGCCTCAATCACGAATACATTGCGCAGAGTCGGCACCTCATCGCGCACGGATTCAATCTTGTCGCGCTGGCCATCATCTTCGGCAATGGCAATGGTTACTTGAGAATCATTGAAAATCCAGCTGACCTGGCTGGCGGAATTGGTTTCGTACACCGGCACGGTGAGCGCACCAATAGACATAATTGCCAAATCAAGCGCGGTCCACTCCCAGCGAGTGTGCGACACAATGGACACCGAGTCGCCTTTCTTGACGCCAAGTCCAATCAGGCCCTTGGCCAAGTCGATGACCATGCGGCGGAATACTTCCGCGCTGTATGGATGCCATGAGCCATCCTCGCCCTTGTATTCAATCATGGCCCCTTCAGGGTCACGCTCGGCACGGCGATCAAGAAAATCGAACAGATTGATGTCGCTGTCGATCGGTTCCTTAACCGGGTTGGTGAATTGTTTGACGATCGTGGTGTCATTGTGCGCCACATCAGCGATATTTTCAGTCATACCTACTATGTAACTCCACAGAGGTTACAAAAAGGCCACATGCCCTCGACAGTCGACGTTATTTGAGCATGTGGCCTACCAAATCAATCGATTATTGATTATTTGTTGGATTCCGGCGTTGCAGCGGTCTCAATGCAGCGAATGGCGTTCAAGGTGCGCGGATAGCCGATGAACGGCAGGCATGCCGAAGCAATCTTCAGCAGGAATGCCTTGGTATTGCCGATGCGCATATTCGCCTTGGCATGAGCAATCAGCTGAGGTTCCACCCCGCCCTGTGCAGCCAGATAGCAGTAAGTGATTAGCTCACGTTCGCGCAGATTCAACGCACCGCGCGTGTAATAGTCGCCAAAGCAGTTCGCTGCGAGCCAACGGTTGATTTGCGGATATTCCGGATTGCCGGAAGTGGCAAATCCTTTCATCCCCTCACCGAAAATATCTACCTGAGCTTGTTCGCCAGCGGTCACGCGGCTCTCGAAATTCGGCTCGGTTGTCGCCTGGTTTTCAAGCGGCACAGTGATTCCAAGGGCAGTCAGTACGGCGTTCAATGCCTCGAAAAACGGGAATACACGTCCAATGCCGAGGTAGTCAACCGCCTGATAGACGATCTCTCTGGCTTCGGCTGGCTTTACACCCATATTCAACGCCGCGTCCAGCATTACACGGAATTGATCGACTCCTTGGCAGCCAAGCAAGGTAGCCAAGATTGCTATGAATCGCGTGCGGTCATCCAACGTCTCTTCACCATCTGGAGCACCACCGCTGATTACTTCGTCGAATGCGAAGTTGGCGAACCGCTCAGCGAATTCTGGATCGGTTGCGGCAAGTCCGGTTGCATCCCCATTAGGGAACATGCGGGAACAATAGTCACGCGCGGCATCGGTGAAGCGCGGCTCATACGCAGTATTTGACTCAGTATCTTGCACAGTCATGGAAGGTCCTTTCAATGGATTCCTTTCCATCGAACTGCGGATGGGTCATATAATCAAATACCTTTTATCTGTACCGCGGTATGCATTTCATGCATGCACAAATGCATAATGCCTGATTCGAGAACCAACTCGAATCAGGCATCCACAACAAAGACCAATGTCAGAACTGGATGTAATCCACTTCCGTATGCTCGCCGGTTTCCAGATACTTTGCCACGTCTTCCGGCCCGGCAAATACCATTTCCACCGCCTGCGCAACCATAAGGTTCACGCGATCCATCGGCGTCAATCCTTCGAAATAGCCATACACCGGGATGCCCAGTGCATGCGCATAGCCGATTTCAAACATGGTGCCAGCATCCTCATCCATGAGGTTGGCAATTACTGCATTGGCGGAATTAATACCGCGGATATCATCGTCGAAGCAGCCTTCTGGGCCCACTTCTTCGATTTGGCTGACGAATCGCGGCTTGAACAGCTTCTTGCCATGTTCTTCCAGCACCTTTTCCAGACGCTCCATACTCGAGGTCTGTTCAGGATCGAAGAACGGGCCGGCCACGTAAAAGTCATATTCCTTTTCGCTCATGACCTCCAGTCATAGCGCAGCGAAGGCAAGTTCCATACCAATAGCTCATTGTGTGGACAATATATCAGTATGCGAACACGCTAGGGCGTTTCGTCCAACAGACACGCATAATGCCCGCTCAACTCACGCAATCGACCCACTACTCAGCGCAGCCGACCCAATTCTCGAGTTCAGCCACGATTGACGATCTGCATAGCGCGACCATCTTCCATGAGATGGAACCCATGCTTTTGGTAGAACGGTGCGTTCTTGCTCTCCTCAGGCATGACCTCGAGGAACAGGTAATCGTGATACTTAGCCTTGACTCGTTCCACAAGCGCGCCGCCAATGCCGTGGCCGTGATACGCCGGGTCAACCAGCACCCAATGCATGTATGCCACCATCTCAGTGTCATCCAGCACACGCACCAGTCCTGCCAGATGGTCGCCATCCCACGCGCTAATCACCGTGTCAGAATGCTGCAAAGCCTTGAACAAGCGCTCAGGGTAATTCGCCGATTCCCAACCTACAGAACGGAACAACGCCTGAACCTGATCTTGAGTAAAACGCTTCTCTTCTGTGTATTCGATAGCCATGTGCGCTTATGTTAGCCTTCACATTCCGGCTGGATTAACATGATTCCGCATAGCGAAGCAATAATCAACGCCTCAAACTTATCCTCAAATCAGCGCACACAGCAGCTTCAATGCATGCTCTTGTGCGGCAATTCATACGCAACACAAAGTGCCCGAGACGCGATTCGAACGCGCGACACCCGCTTTAGGAGAGCGGTGCTCTATCCACTGAGCTACCCGGGCAACGACGTTTCATTGTACACGGCCTACAGCCCAGCAGGCAATTCGTACAATTCGTGCCGGTTTGGTGCGAACATCGGACAGCCCATGCCAAATCAGCGATGCATGCAGACTTACACGGTACAGTGGCAACTCGCAGAGTTGGTTCAGGCTGCCCAGCACAGCACATGCGAAGAAAAAGAACTCTGCAACAGCCAAATAATGCTAGTTCGCACAACGAGCAGGAAGGATGATATGGCACGAACAAGAAGCCTGCCGCAAGGCACGACGGGCACAACATCATCCCGCAAGCGCAATACCCGTGCCACCAATGCCCGCTCCACCAATGCTCGTTCCTCGGCATCAGCAAAGTCATATGCCAAGAAACAACCGGCTCCTCGCAAACAGCGTCGATTTCTTGGCTTAATTGCAGGGATTTTCGCGATTGCAGCACTGATATGCACAGCAGCACGCGCGCTGCCCTCCGATTTACAGGAACTGCCGTATGTGCCGATTATTATCTCGGCAACTCCTTGGTTCGCGTTGCTCGGTCTTGTCGCACTACTGCTGGCTATTCTGTCTCGCAAAGTGCTCGCAGCCTTGATTGCTATTGCTGCAGTAGGGCTTAACGGCTACTGGCAGTACCCGTTCTTCTATTCCACAACTCCGCTTCCCCAGGCTGCTTACAATGCCGTGGCTGCAAGTGAGGCGAATACTTCCGATGCATTTGCTCGCGTGATGACCTTCAATGTCTATAAAGGGCAAGCAGATGCACAGTCCATCGTGGATACGGTACGCGATCAACGAGTCGAAGTGCTCGCTTTGCAGGAAACTACCGATGATTTTGTGAAAGCCTTGAAAGACGCAGGCCTTGAACACTACCTGCCATACTCCAATATCTCGTCCTCCGATGGCGTGTATGGCAATGGTTTATGGTCCGCCACTCCCCTCGCTCAGCCGGTGGATGACGAAGTGAATTCCAGTGCTTCGTTTATGCCATCAGGCACTGTGGATATGGGAGGCAATGCGATTCGATTCGTCTCCGTGCACACCACAGCCCCTGTACCTGGTTACTGGCGGCAGTGGAAACGTTCGCTGGACGAGCTCGGGTTGATGAGATCGCACACTGATACGCGCTACATTTTCATGGGCGACTTCAATGCCACCTATGATCATGCATCATTCCGAGAGTTCCTAGGCAACCGGTTTATCGATGCCGCACGAATCTCCGGGCACGGATTCACGTTCTCTTGGCCCACGAACAAGACTGGATTGCCAATGTTCGCCGGCATTGACCATGTGGTACTCGATCAGAGCATGCGAGCCGGCCAGTGCAAGGTAGTGAAAATTGCCGGCTCAGATCATGCGGCATTGCTGGTTACTGTGGATGTGATGCAGTAGCGGCTAGAAGCCGAGGCGGGTGCGGCCGAACTGGTCGAGCCAGCGCAGGATGGCACCTTCACGCAGAGCCCATGGGCAGATTTCCACTTCCTGAATGTTCAGGGCTTTCATGATTTCGTCGGCTACTACGGCACCGCCCACAATCTGCATCGTGCGTTCGGGCGTAATACCAGGCAATGCCACACGCTGCTCAGGGGAAATCGCCGCAAGGCGCGGGATCCAATCCTCCAACTGTTCACGCGTCATAATCGACGTATCCTCACGCCCCGGCTGGCGTACCACGGCACCACACAGGCGAGCCAGCGAACGGAAGGTCTTCGAAGTGCCCACAGCATGATTCGGATGCTTGGACTGCGGGAATACCTTAACCATCGGCTCCAAAATCTTGCGCACGTTCTTGCGCACATCTTCCAGTTCCTCGGGCGTTGCCATACCGGACGGCAGGAATTCCGTGGTCACACGGCCCGCGCCGGCCGGCACAGACAAGGCCACAGTCGGTTCCTCATCAGAACCCATGGCCACTTCCAGCGAGCCACCACCGATATCCAGCACCAGCAGACGGCCGGCATCCCAGCCATACCAACGGCGTGCGGCGAGGAAGGTCAGTCGCGCTTCATCAGTGCCGGAAAGCACAGTGACACCTTGTCCAATCATTTCCTCGATCTTGTGAATCACCTTGTTACCATTCGGCGCTTCACGCAGTGCAGACGTGGCCATAACCAGCAGCTGAGTAATCTCATATTCCTCAGCAAGCTTCATGCATTCGGATACCGCCTCGAGAATCGCCTCGATACCGGACTTCTTGATGGAACCGTCTTCCTTGAGGTATTTCATCAAGCGCACGGTGGACTTGGTGCTGGCTTCAGGATCAGGACGAGCGCCAGGAGCCGCATCCACAATCAGCATGTGAATGGTGTTCGAGCCGATATCCAAGACGCCAAGTCGGGTGGTATGCGAACGCAGATTGACCATGGTTTCTGTCCTCAATTCACACTGCGACGTACCGATGCGGAAACCGACGACCGCAGTAAGCCTCTCAACAACCGCACGTGTCTGATCTCATCACCGCATATCAGGCACGCCGGTATTCCTAACATTCCAAACGTGATTACTGTACACCACGCACGCCGGTTACAGCGATTTCACAAACCGTCCCAAGCGCTCCAATCCTTCACTCAATGCTTCACGAGAAGCCGCATAGCTCAAACGCACATGCGTATCAGCAGTGGCGGCACCGAAATCACGGCCTGGAGTCAATGCCACATGAGCTTCGTCCAAGGCTCGCTCGCAGAACGTCCATGCACCCAAACCGGTGCGGGAAATATTGAAGTACGCATAGAATGCGCCATTCGGTTCCACTTCGACTGGCAGTCCGATGCGTTGCAATCCGTCAATCACAATACGGCGACGAGCCAACAACTCCTGACGACGCGCCTCACATTCAGCGAGGCTTTCCGGAGTAAAGCATGCGAGCGCCGCATGCTGGGTCGGCGTGTGAGCGCACAGATAGTAATTAGTGGCCAAATCATCCACGGCTTCCAGCACAGTGGAATCGTCAGGCAGAATGGCCCAACCGAGTCGCCATCCGGTCATGCCGAAGAACTTGGAGAAGCTGTTGCACACAATGGCGCCTGGGTCGCAGGCCAATACGGACTTGACTTCAGTGCCGTCCGGTTCGCGGTCCGCCAAATCCAGATAGGTTTCGTCCACAATGCGCCATGCACCGCGCGTTGCGGCAAAGCGGCATACCGCGTCCAGCACGTTGAAATCAATGGTTGTTCCCGTAGGATTGGATGGCGAGGTGATCATCACGGCCTTGGTGCGGTCGGTCCAATACTGTTCGCACAGCGCGGCATTCAAATGGAATCGAGTCGCCGCCGAAGTCGGCACATCAATCACATTGCCTTCAAAGGAACGCACCAGTTCGCGGTTGCATGGATAGGAGGGATCGGCCACCATCACATCATCGCCAGGATCGACAGTAAGTGCGGTTGCGAGCAGCAACGCCGCAGAACCGCCGGCGGTTACGCAAATGCGCTTGGGGTCGATATCCACATCATGACGATCATGGTAGAAATCGGCAATCGCCTGACGCAATTCCGGCAATCCCATGGCTGCAGTGTATGGCAGTGCACGGCCATCATATTGTTCTCGCATCGCGTCGCGCACTGCGGGTGGCGCACCGAAATCCGGCTCGCCAAGGCTGAGCTTGATCACACTAATACCGGATGCAATCATCTTGTCGGCTTTTTCGCCGAAAACCATGGCTCGGAATGGATTGGCCTCACGCGCGCGACGGGACATAACTGGAACCGGTGGAACCGGCGAGATAGGCTGCTGCACTGCTTCATTTTCCATATCTCGGTTTTATCCGTCTGTTGGGACAAGAGGCTTCTTCTATAATTTTCTTGGGGAACATCCCAATTCGAGGAGGAATAATGAGCAGACTTAATGGTAAGCGAGCCGAATTCGAGGCCAGTGGAGACAAGGTCAATGTCGCGATTCTTGGCGCTGGCAATATCGCCCATACCATGGCCGATACGTTGACACAGATGGCCGCGAATTCTCAGTACGCGCATCTGATTCACCCGTATGCGGTGGCGGCGCGTAGTGCGGACCGCGCTCAAGCGTTCGCTGATCAATGGCATTTGGATAAGGCATACGGCTCCTATGAGGAGCTGATGGAAGACCCGAATGTGGATTTGGTGTATATCGCCACGCCGCATAGCCTGCATGCCGAGCAATCGATTGCTTGCATGCGCGCCGGCAAGAATGTGTTGGTGGAAAAGTCCTTCACTGCGAATACTGAGCAGGCTCGTGAAACCCTTGATGTGGCCAAGGAAACCGGCATGCTGTGCACTGAGGCCATTTGGACGCGCTATATGCCAAGCCGTGCGCTGATTAACGAAATCATCGAATCCGGTGAGATTGGTGAAGTACAGTCGGCGAGCGCCAACCTGTGCTACCCGGTGTGGCGAGTGCCGCGTATGACCGATCCGGAGTGTGCCGGCGGCGCATTACTGGATGTTGGCGTTTATCCACTGAACTTCTTGGATATGGCTATTGGTGCCGATCATGGCCGCAACGTTGCACGCATCAGCACGTCGATGGTGCCGTATGAAACCGGCGTGGATGCTCAGAATTCCACTACGTTGTATTACAACGACGGCACGATGGGCGTGGCCACCAGTTCGATGATGGTTACTTCTGATCGCGGCGGATATGTATGGGGCACTGAAGGCTACTTGGTGGTGACCAATATCAACAATCCTGAAGCCATTGATATTTATGACAATGACCATAAGCCTGTGCGCAGTGTTGCGGTGCCGCCACAGTTGACCGGTTATGAGTATGAGGTAGCGGACGCCGCAAACGCTCTGCTTGATGGCAAGATTGAGTGTGAGGCTATGCCGCATGCGGATACGATTCGCATTATGGAGCTTATGGACCAGATTCGTGACGAATGGGGTTTGAAGTTCCCGTTTGAAGCGTAAGCGTGGGCACAGCAATCGCACTGCGTGCCATACCGTGACCGCACTGTGACTAGACTTGCGAACCATGACTGATCTTACGATTCGCAGGGCCACGGCGGCCGATATGCCTCGCATCAACGATTTGCTGTTCCAAGTGGCGCAGGTGCATCATCAGGGGCGGCCCGATCTGTTCAAAGGCGGGGCCAAGAAATACACGGATAGCGAGCTTGCCGGCATTCTCCGCGACGATACCACTCCAGTATTCGTGGCAGAGAATGCCGATGGGCTTGTGCTCGGATACGCGTTCTGCGTTTTCCAGCATCATCCGGATAATCATGTGCTCACGGATATCACAACGTTGTATATCGATGATTTGTGCGTGGATGAGCAGGCTCGCGGTGAACATGTGGGTTCTGCTTTGTACCATTATGTGCTTGATTTTGCGCGCGAATCCGGCTGCTATAACGTGACGCTGAACGTGTGGTCCTGCAATCCCAGTGCTCAGGCGTTCTATGAGCGCATGGGATTAACGCCTTACAAAATCGGCATGGAGCAGATTCTGTAAGGCTTCAGCCCAACAAATCGAGCAAATCGTCGCGGGTGAGAGAGGCGATGGATGGCGTGCTGGCTGCGGTGAACGAGCCGGTTGCAGCCTCTTCGGAGGCCAGTGATGCGTCGGTGAATTGCCGTGCCAGTTCGCTTTTCGTATGTTGCAGCTCCACAATACGTTCTTCGATGGTGTCCTTGGCCACCACCTGATACACGTTCACGTCTTCGGTCTGCCCGATACGATGCGCACGATCGGTGGCCTGATCCTGCGCAGCCGCATTCCACCACGGATCGGCATGAATCACCACACTGGCTCCGGTCAGGTTCAGACCGGTGTTACCGGCCTTCAAGGAAATCAGGAACGCCGGAGTATCGTCCGCATTGAAGCGATCCACCAGTTCCAAACGGTGTTTCTTCGGCGTGGAACCGGTGATGGTGTAATACCGCAACCCCTGACTGTCGAAACGTGCGGCAATCAGTTCCAAGAAACTCGTGAACTGCGAGAAAATCAGAGCCTTCTTGCCCTCGTTCACGCAGGTTTCCACCAATTCCGCGATAGCAGCAAGCTTGGCAGACTGGTCCTTGGCATCGGCGTACACCAGTCGCGGATCGCAGCAAATCTGACGCAATCTGGTCAGTTCAGCCAAGATACGAATCTTCGACGTGTTGAAGTCCACTTCCTCACTATGTTCCAGTTGCATACGCAAGCGCTGCTCATGCGCGGCATACAGTTTGCGCTGCTCACCTTCCAGCTGCACAGTCAGCGTGGTTTCCAACTTGTCCGGCAGATCGGTAAGCACCTGACGCTTCAGTCGACGTTTGATAAATACGCCTACCAAAGCCTGCAACTTATGTGCCACGCGCGCGGATTCCGGGTTGACTTCGGCTGCCGCTCGCCCTTCGGCAGTAGTACTGTCTGCCGCGCGAGCGTTGGAAATCGGCAATTCGTACCGTTCACGGAATCGCTTATACGAGCCCAGCAATCCGGGCATCAGGAAGTCGAAAATGCTCCACAGCTCCGACAGTCGGTTCTCAATCGGAGTACCGGTAAGCGCAAATCGATGGTCTGCGGCCACAGATTTGACGGCTTTCGCGATTTTCGTAGTGTGATTCTTAATGTACTGGGCTTCATCCAAGGCCATAATCGCGCACCGGCGCACACCATCCGACTCATCATCGGCAGTCACACTGCCGGCATCATCAGCCGTGTATTCCTCCACATCGCGGCGCAGGAGATCATATGAAGTGATCAGCACGGTTGGCTCATCGGCATGGAATGCGCGGGCGATCGCGTTGCGACGTTCCGTTTTTGAACCAGCCACTACTACTGCGTTAAAACTCGGCGCGAATTTAGCGAACTCAGCCGCCCAGTTATAGACCAGCGATGCCGGGCATACAATCAGCGATGGCTGCAATGGCTCTGCCTTACCTGACGCCTTAGCCTGCTGATATCGCGAAAGAATCAATGCAATCAGCTGCACTGATTTACCCAGGCCCATTTCATCGGCCAGAATACCGCCAAATCCCTTATCGCATAACGTATTCAGCCAACGGAAACCATCCGCCTGATATGGGCGCAGCACGGATTTCAAACTGTCCGGCACTTCGTAAGATGCTGGATCAATCACCGCCAAATCATCAATGTATTGAGTAAAGGACGCGTCTTTGACCACATCCGAACCATCATCCGGCAGCTCACCATCCAGCAGGAATGCCTGATTGCCGGGTAGTTCAATCGGCCCCGCATCAAGCTGCTTCTCACTGAGATCCAAGTCCGTGGCGAGTTTGTCCAATGTGCTTAAGTCAGCGCCATCAAGCCGAACCAGAGTACCGTCCTTCAGCTGATGGAACTTTTGACGCCTGCGATACGACGCTAATAACGCACCGACTTCATTCGGCGGCACTTCGTCTGCAATCGGCGAGATTTCCACCAGATTGCCTTTGATGGACAATCCCACGGTCACGCGTGGCGCTCTAGGTGCCACCAGCCGGTCGAACGCCGGCGTAGTGAACACACTGCCTACCTCATGCAAGGCTTGCAAGCCGTCATCGAACAGGCGCACGATTTGCTCGGTATTGTCTCGGTCGATGGTTGCGGCACCCGATTGTGCAGCCCGCAATTTAGCAGCCCGGCGTTGAGCGGAAATGCGCGCAGTTTTAGTGGTAAATCCTTTGGCACCAGCGTTCGCACCGGCAGCAGCACGGATTGCGGCCTCCGGCATATCGAAGAACTCTCGCACCACATCCATAGCCAAATGCTCGGCATCATAATCACGGCCAACAGCACCTGCTGAGCGGGCCGAGCCATCTGCCGAAACTGCTGCACCAGACGGCAGCAGCGGCACAATCACATTGCCGTATCGGGCTTTGACTTCGCATTCCACACCATGCTCGGTGCGGTCCAGATAAAACTCACTCTGACATTCCGCAGGGCTCAGTTCAACCAGTTCGCGAGGAATCTCCTGCTCATCCAACAATCCCGCTTCAACCAATTGCGGCAGCAACGTTCGAGCGAACAGTGCCATATCATCGCCAGCAATAACCTGACCTTCACTGTCTGGTGCGAACAGTTCGCCAATAAGTCCGCGAATCGGCAGCAATGATTGAGGGCAGCGCACAAACCGGCATCCTGCCGCACTTTTGCGCTGCGATTGCACCATCATATGAGATACAGCAGCTGCCGGCTGTTGCGCCGCCAGCAATAACCACGATTGATTGCCTGCATTGATGACGGTTTCCACACTAGGCATACCTTGTAGCAGGTAGCCAGCATCGTCGCCGTATACACGATAGTCCCGGCGCGTAAGGGTCATCGATAATTCCGGGTCGCCGCCATCTACTGGCACTGCAGCCGGTTGGCTGGAAAACCATGTATCCAGCACAAGGTGCACACCCTTGCCCTCGCACAAGGTGAGCAGCGCTGCAACCTCCTGCTCGGAAAGCGTCAACCGCCGATCAATGGCGATATGCCCGTAATAACGATCCTGTTGTTCCGCTGCATGGCGCACGGCGAGCGCGGTTTGCAGGAATCCCAGCAACGGTTCGGAATCCGCATCCAGCATTTCCGGAGTATGCGTGAAAGCAAGCTTTTTGCCGTATTCCACATGCTCTCCATGTTCCATGGCCAGCACGAACTGAGGAATTGCTTTCATCACATAGCTTGAACCGTTGGCCGGAGAGCCGATCTTGAATTCCACGCTCCAGATGCCTTCGATGAAGCTCAGGATAGGGGTCAATTGCACTTGCCCCGGCAATACGGTTTGTTGAGGCCCCTGATAGCCTTGCCGACTGCGCCCAGCACGACCGGCAGAACCTCGTTTTGCGGATTGAGTATCACCAAAGCGCTGCAGCACAGCCGTGCGCCGGCGTTCCTTGGCCTGCGTTTGGCGCTTATCCAAACGTTCCATGTATGTGATTACCGCTCGCGATGGGCGTATTGCTCCCGCATGGTAGCCGTCGAAGCGTTGCGGATCGTCGCAAAAAGCCAGCGCGACTGCCACCATATGCTTGCAGATACCGTATCCACGGTCATATGCGGGGCAGGTGCAGGAGCCGCCGTTCACTTCACCAGTGTCCAACGAAAACATCAGCTCCGTGCGGTACCGGCTCGATGGACTGGTCGAGCCTCGCAACGTGGCATTGAGCTGAGCATAACCAATACGTTCGTTACTGCTATACGTAGGCCCAATCATCATGATGCCGGCATTATTGGCAATCGTGCGAGCTCTCATAATCACCGCTCGCGATGTGGAGGCCAGCACATCCTTGCGCAGCGCATCCACAGGAATCTGATGCTGCACCGGCGCACGCGTTGGAATCTGCATCATCGATTCAGCGGAATCATCATCAAACCATACGGATTTGCCAGATCCGTGAGCATACGGAACCGGATAATCCTCTGCAGTCAGTTGGCTATTACTGCCGAACACAGCAGTATCAGCAGAGTCAGTCGCATCGGCAGAGTCGATATCAGCATCCGAATCATTCTTGCCTCGCGAATTGCGCCGGCGTTGAATCCAACGACGTGCAGATTCATCGAACTCGTCGCCCAAGTCATCGCCTAGCGCATCGCCGTATGCATAATCATCGTTAGCATCATCAAAGGCATCGGAGACATGCCCGAACACACCATAGCCGCTCACCACAGGCGCATCTCCTCTCCCCTCAGTCTTATCCAAACTCAATCAGAAGCCCAACATTCCTATCCTAGACGAAACCGCGGTAGCCTTGGCAGTATGAATGCGGAACATGCGAATGATTCAACCAAGCGCAAAACCTATGCGGGCAATAGCGCATTGGAAATCTTCGAAGTGTTGTGGAAGCACAGTTATTTTGGCCATGGGCTTAGTGTGCGTCAGATTCTTGATGAGTTAGCGAAGCTGCATCATATCGATGATCCTAGCGAACTGCCCACGCCAAAAACTGTGCGCAATCAGCTGAAGAAACTTGCCAACAGTGATTTTCTCGGACGCCATGTTGGCTATCTGACTGAAAACGATGCTGAAAACATTGAATGCAAAGACCCGCAACCCGGCTGGTATCTGGACGCGTTTCTTTCGCCTGCAGAAATGCGGTTACTTGCCGACAGCCTCACACTGTCGCGCATCAACAGCGAGACGTTAGACGAATTGGTGGGCAAAATCCGCGAACTTGCCGGAGCTGCTGGAGACTCTATTGATTATTTGGAACATGTGACCACATATACACATATCAATAACGAATTCCTGTCAACCATCGATCAGCTCAACCAAGCCATTGAAGATGGGTATGCAGTCACCTTCCAATACTGCGACTATGGCCCGGATGGCACTATGGTGCCGCATACCAGTCATTCGGGTCTTACTGGCAAGGCTGCTCATGCTGGCTATGCCAGTCATGCTGACTATGCTGGCCATGCGAGTGGCCGCGACGGCATGTACACCGTTGATCCGTATCAAATGGTGTATAAGAACGGCCGATATTACCTCATCTGCCATCTGCACGGAGAACAAGGCTTACGTATTTTTGTGGTCAATCGCATTGCGGAAGTCAGTATGCAAGGGGCGCATGGCCCAATTCCTCTTGAGCAACCAGCCCCAGATGATTTCGACGCCGTGGAATTCATGCGGCACCGGCCCTACCCTGTGGCCGACGATCCGGTACGCATTCGCATGGCCATACGAGATAAATCCATGCTAAACAATGTGTTTGAATGGTTCGATACTCCGCATATTAAGCATTCGCGCGATGGCGAACAATTCGAGGTTATTGTAGACGCCCCAGAGCGAGCCGTATTCTGGTGGGCGCTGCAATATTCCTGGGACGGACGCGTAGTGATTGTCGAACCTGAATCGTTGCGAAATCGCCTGTACGAGGCGGGCATGCACATGGCCACCATCTACAAACCCGCGCCATAACCTGAACACCGCTTATGCCGGTGCTGCACCACCCATTAAGCTGGGCAACAGTGATTCGTTTCACATACGCGCAATACACAAAGGAGCAATACATGAGCGAACAGCGCACAGCATGGGGCTGGGGTCTGGCCAGCGTAGATGCTGCCGGCAACACCCTGGATGTTTGGTATCCGGAACTCACCCTCGGCGAGGCATCGGCAGAAGCCGACCGGCCAAACCATAACTTCGGCACTCTGGCACACGAGGAAGCTGATGCCCGCGGCATTCGCCGCATTCCCGTGTTCGCTGTCAGCCAGTTGGATGAGCCGATCAGCTCCGCAGCCGACGCCTATCTGAAGCTGCACCTGCTCAGTATGCGCATGGCCAAGCCGAACACGCTGAACCTAGACGGCATTTTCGCGCAACTCAACAATGTGGTGTGGACCAACTATGGCCCGTTCGCCGTGGAAGACTTCACTCTGCGCAAGGCCGATGTGGAACGCGTGGCCACCGACGCTGCTCTGGCATTCGCCACTCAGGCAGGTCTTCCGGCCGCTGCCCCTGCCGCAACCGTTAACGTGTTCGGTGTCGACAAGTTCCCGCGCATGATTGATTACGTGGTTCCTACTGGCGTTCGTATCGGCGACGCCGACCGTGTGCGTTTGGGTGCATACCTCTCCGCAGGCACCACCGTGATGCACGCCGGTTTCGTGAACTTCAACGCCGGCACCCTCGGTGTTTCCATGGTTGAAGGCCGCGTTTCCCAAGGTGTTGTGGTGGGTAACGGCTCCGATATCGGCGGCGGCGCATCCATCATGGGCACCCTGTCTGGCGGCGGCAAGCTGCGCAATTCCATCGGCGAGCATTCCCTGCTCGGCGCCAACGCCGGTATTGGTATTTCCCTGGGCGACAACTGCGTCGTTGAAGCCGGTCTGTACGTGACCGCTGGCACCAAGGTAACCATCTGGGACAAGGCCAAGGCCGCAGCCGGCGAACCGCTCGACGTGGTCAAGGGTGCCGACCTCTCCGGCAAGGACAATATCCTCTTCATCCGCAACTCGGTAAATGGCCGTATTGAAGCCCGCTACCGCAAGGTGGGAATTGAGCTCAACGAAAAGCTGCATAAGAACTAACGAAGTCAGTTCTTATGCAGCCGTCGCAGCATAGCTGCTCCCCCTCGCCTGAGGACAGCCCACTGGGCTGTCCTCTATACGGCTCGGCATAAGAACTGAAATTGGAATAATGGAGCGTTAGCTTCGTTGCTCCTCGGTCGACGTACCTTCGTACGCCTTCCCTCGGTGTGCCTCGCTACCGCACACATTATTCCAATTCCACGCGCATGCAGCAGCGCGCGCTCCACCTGTTGATTAAACGCCTCGCTGAATCTCTCAGCGAGGCGTTTATTCATATAGCTCGAGGTTTTGCCCCGCTGAGAGGTTCTCAGTGAGGCAAAGCCTCAAGTAAGTCAATGAATCGGCCCGCTCATGCTCGTCAGCAGGGCATAACAACAATTAACCCGAGATTTTGCCTTGCTGAGACTATGCTCAGTGGGGCGAAACCTCGGGTGAACCGATATTTCATACGCTTAGTACCACATATCGAGCAAAAGCCGATCGCTTATTGGATTCACAACCGGTGAGGCGACTTATCGCTCCTCGAGTGGCACGTAATCGCGTTCCACTGGGCCGGTGTAGACCTGGCGAGGACGGCCAATCTTCGTGTTCGGATCGGCAAGCATCTCGCGGTATTGTGCAATCCAGCCCGGAATACGACCCAACGCGAACAGTGTTGTGAACATAGCCGGGTCGAATCCGATGGCACGGTAAATCAAGCCGGTATAGAAGTCCACGTTCGGGTACAGATTGCGGGAGACGAAGTATTCATCGCTCAAAGCAATGCGTTCCAGCTCCACGGCCACATCGAACAATGCACGCTCATCAGCTGGCAGCTTGGACGTATCCTCACGTTCCATAATCTTCTCGAGATACTTCTTCGCGATGGCTGCACGAGGATCATAGGACTTGTAGACGCGGTGGCCAAGACCGGAAATCTTTTGACCGTTCTTCTTGGCTTCTTCCACAAACTCGGCCACGGTCTTGCCGGAATCGCGAATTGCCTTCAACTGGCGGAGCACAGCCTCATTCGCGCCACCGTGCAATGGGCCCGACAGTGCGTTGACGCCGGCGGCCACTGCGGAATATAGATTGGCGTGAGCGGAACCAGCGATACGCACCACGGAAGTGGAGCAGTTCTGCTCATGGTCGGCATGAATAATCAGCAAACGGCCCAACGCGTGCACATACAGCGGATCGGATTCAAACGGCTCGTACGGTACGGCAAAGCACATGCGCAGGAAATCATCGACGTAACCGCGCGCATAATCCGGGTACAGCATCGGCTCATCACGGCGACGACGGAAAATATACGACACAATCGTACGCACTTTAGCCATGATGATGACCGCGGCCTCGTCCAACTGGTCAGAGTCGGAGATATCCGTGGTATCCGGGTAGAACGTGGCAAGCGCATTGATGGCGGAGGCAAGCACGCTCATCGGATGCGCGGTGCGCGGGAAGGAGCCCATGAAGGTACGGAAGTCCTCGCCCACCATCGTGCGATGGTTGATGTCCGAAACGAACCTCTCGTACTGCTCCTTGTTCGGCAGCTCACCGTGGCGCAACAGCCATGCTACTTCCAGAAAATCAGATTGGTCACACAGCTGCTCGATTGGGTAGCCGCGGTAGCGCAGAATCGAATGTTTGCCATCAATATAGGTGATTTTCGATTCGCACTGAGCAGTGGTCAAGAATCCGGGGTCAAGTGTCACCCAACCGTCATTGCGCAGCTTGGAGACCACGATGCCATCCGCACCCGCAGTTGCTTTCACCACGGGCAGGGTGTACTTGCTCTCGTCCACATTCAGTTGGGCTGTTGCCATACTTGTCGCTCCCTCATAACTGGGGCCATTCGGCTCAAAAGTATGGCTTACTATATGGCACAAGTGTTTCTACGCAAGTCAGCGTCTCAAAAATAGCTGCATATGGAATCGGCCTTCATAGGCCGATAGATTTTTCACGCGGTTTGCAACCGCTACACTGCTACCCCTCAGTCGGCTCCGCCGACAGCTCCCCTGTCAAGGGGAGCCTAAGAATCCGAGAATAAGCATTACATACGACTGAGGGGAGTTCTGTTTGATACAGAACTCCCCTCAACACTAATCTGCTAAATCACAGGTTGGTGCGATCGGTGAAGATGATCGGGCCGTTTTCAGTGATGGCGATGGTGTGCTCGGAGTGAGCACCACGAGAGCCATCCTCGGAACGCAGCGTCCAGCCATCCTTCGGATCCTGGTAGATCTCGTCGGTGGTCTTCAGGAACCACGGTTCGATGGCGATGACCAAGCCTTCGCGCAGCTTGTAGCCGTGGTGAGCCTTGCCGTCGTTCGGCACGTGCGGGTCGCCGTGCATGATGTGGCCCACGCCGTGACCGCCGAATTCGAGGTTGATCGGGTAGCCGTAGGTGCGGGCTACATCACCGATGGTGGAGGAGATATCTCCCAGACGGTTGCCCGGCTTGGCCACGTCGATGGCGGCGGCGAGCGCCTCTTCGGTGCACTTGATGAGTCGCAGATCTTCAGGATCAGGATCCTTGCCCACCACGAAGCTGATAGCGGAATCAGCGACCCAACCGTCTACGGAGATGGCGAGATCTAGAGAAACCAGATCGCCGTCCTTCAGGTTGTAGTCATACGGAATGCCGTGCAGTACAGCATCGTTGACGGAGGTGCAGATGTAATGCGCGAACGGGCCGGTGCCGAAATCCGGAGCGTAATCCACGTAGCAGGATTCCGCACCCTTACGGTCCACGATCTTCTTGTGAACGAATTCGTCGATTTCCAGCAGGTTGGTGCCCACCTTGGTGGTTTCCTGCAGTTCCTTCAAAATGCCGCCGACAAAACGGCCGGCAGGCTTCATTTCCTCGATTTCACGAGGGGTTTTCAGTTCGATCATGCCTGCCAGCCTACTCAGCCCGCCCTACTTGCGCGGTTTGCCGAAAGTGAATGCACGCACAACGGCTGTAATTCCCATGACCACCATGGCGCAACCGCCGAAGACGATCATGAACACCGTGGAGTCCAAAGGACTCATCAGCACCACGAAACCAGCAATGATGGAGATAATCGCATACGCGATGGCCCAGCCGGAACGCGGGATGCGCCAGGATTCCACCAGCGCCATCACACCTTCCACAATCCAGCCGAAGCCTACCATCAGTGTGATGAGCAGCGCCAAAGTCTGGCCGGTAAGGCCATAATTGCGCACTACTACCATGCCGCCGAAGGTAAGCAATATGCCCACCAGCACATCAAGCACACGCCAGCCGCCCGGCAATCCTGGTGTTACCAGGGAGCTCACGATGCGCACTACGCCGGAGATGACGAAGTACACACCCAGCAGCAACGCCGCCAATGCCAGCGTCTTGTTCGGCACCAGCAGCAGCGCGACGCCCAGCGCAATAGCGGCAATACCCACTACACCGTAAATCACGCGAATGGTGGTCTTGGCGCGCTGTGGCAACCATTCCTCAATCAAGCGGAATGGATTGAAATTGCCGGCGTACCAGTTTGGCTGGCCGGCAAACGGATTGAAGTCTTGGCCGCCATCATTGCCTCCGCCATTGGGCGAAGATGGTCCGGACTGGCCATAGCCACCGTACGGCTGCTGACCGTACGGTGCATACTGACCGTACGGCTGACCATTAGGATTGGTGGCATAGGGGCCGTAATACGGATTTTGCGCACCTTGGCCCGGCTGAGACTGGGACTGGGACGCATTGTCTTGCGGTGGGTACTGACCGCCATGATTAGTGTCACAGGCGCCATATTGCGGCTGGCCCGGCTGCTGCGAGCCATATGGATTCTGGTTGTTGATGTTCGGGTCGCTCATTGCAAGCTCCTTCCAATTCATGTTCCAGTCACCGATTTTAGACAAACTGCCTAATTCGCACCATCGACATCATTAGGCAGAGTGTCTAATTATTGAATTCAGCACTGCAGAATAAGCCCACAGCCCAATATTCTTCGCCCGCTTCTCCCCCATCATGGTTTAGGCTTGGGAACATGACTAACGAAACCGCAACAACGAAGTCGGGCATCGACCCGTCATCCTTCTCATCCACCATCAAACCGGTCAATGATTTGTTCCGCTATGTTAACGGGCCATGGATTGACACGTATCGGCTGCCTGACGACCGTTCTCGTTACGGCTCGTTCGATAAGCTCGCCGAAGATGCCGAAAATCAGGTACGCGACATTTTGGAAGACAATGATTCTTCCGCCGTGAAATCTCAGGCCCTGTATCGTTCTTTCCTTAACACTGAAGCCATCGAGGCAGCCGGCCTTGATCCGATTCGTGATGAGCTTGACCTCATCGATTCCGCCATTGACAAGGCTGCACTGACCCGTGTGCTCGGCACCATCAATCCCGCTGGCGGCCCTGACCTGTTCGGTTTGGCCGTGTATGGCGATCCAGGTAATCCTGACCTGAATATCGCGCATATCGAACAGGGCGGCATCCTGCTGCCTGATGAAGCGTACTACCGCGAGGATCATTATGCTCCTGTTCGTGAAGCCTATGTAGCCATGGTGGCCGCTCAGTTGGTCAACGCCGGTTATGCTCCTGCCGCCGAATCTAATGGTGGCGATGAACTACCGCAATCTGAGGAATCTGACGGAGAAGCCCTAGCAGTGGTTCCGAGCGAAGCCGCACTGGCCATGGCCCGTCACTTCCTTGCAGTGGAGACCAAGATTGCCTCTCATCACTGGGATAATGTGGCAACCCGCGATTCCGTAAAGACTTACAACCCCACTGACTATGCCGATCTGGCCGCAACACTGAAGAGCTTCGATCTGGCATCGTGGATTGACGCATGGCAGTCCGCGTATGACGCAACCACCGCAGCCAAGGCTCAGCCGATTGATTTCAAGTCAGTGTTCGCTCGCACGATTGTGCATGAACCAAGCTTCCTGACTGGCCTTGATGCCTTCTGGACCGAGGCTGATTTGGCTGAGCTTAAGCTCTGGGCTCGCGTGCATGTGATTGTGGGTTCTGCAAGCATGCTTTCGCACGTGTTCGATTCCACGAACTTTGACTTCTTCGGCAAGGTGCTTTCCGGCGCTAAGAAGCAGCGCGACCGTTGGAAGCGCGGCGTCAGCCTGGTTAACAGCATCTGCGGCGAAGACGTTGGCCGCGAATATGTGCGCCGCCACTTCCCGGAAAGTTCCAAGAAGCGTATGGAGCAACTGGTGGCCAACCTCATCGACGCATACCGCGTATCGATCACGAACTCCGATTGGCTGGGCGAGGCCACCAAGGCCAAGGCATTGGAAAAGCTTTCCAAGTTCACGCCGAAGATCGGATACACCAACCACTGGCGTGATTATGCGGCATTGGATATGCATGCGGACACGGTGCTTGCCGAGAACATGAAGGCCGCAGCCTTGTATGAGACCGGTTATCAGCTGGCCAAGGTGGGCAAGCCCGCTGATAAGGACGAGTGGCTGATGAACCCGCAGACTGTGAACGCCTACTATGAGCCGAGCATGAACGTCATCGTGTTCCCGGCCGCTATTCTGCAGCCTCCGTTCTTTGATCCAGAAGCCGATGACGCCGCTAACTATGGCGGTATCGGCGCTGTTATCGGCCACGAAATCGGCCACGGCTTCGACGATCAAGGCTCACAGTATGACGGCGACGGCAAGCTCAACAACTGGTGGACCGACGAAGATCGAAAGAACTTCGAGGAACGCACTAAGGCGCTTATCGAACAGTACAACGCCTTCGTACCGCAGCAGCTGGCTGAAAAGTATGCTGACGAACCGGATAAGGCTCCGCATGTCAATGGCGCACTGACCATCGGCGAAAACATTGGCGACTTGGGCGGTGTGAATATCGCGCTCAAGGCATATGCGTTTGCTCTTGGCAAGGAAGAAGGCACCATTACCAGCAGCGGTGATGAAGACGGATCTCCTGAGGCCATCAAGGCATTACTTGATACAGCTCCGGAAATCGACGGCTTCACTGGTTTGCAGCGCTTCTTCCTGAGCTATGCCTCCATCTGGCGTACCAAGAACCGCGATGAGCTGGCCGAGCAGTACCTGCAAATCGACCCGCACTCCCCTGCGGAGTTCCGCACCAATGGCATCGCCAGCAATGTGGACCTGTTCTACGATGCGTTCGGCGTGCATGAAGGCGACGCCATGTGGCTCGCACCAGACAAGCGCGTGCGCATCTGGTAAGCCCGCCAAACATTCACGGCGGCCAGCGCACTAAATGAATTGATGGTGTGGTGTAAATCAGCTCCCAGATTTACACCACACCATCATGTTTCTCACTACATCCCAGGATTGTCTCCAAACTCATCGTCAACTGGCGCGTCTTGCCGCTGATTCGGCTGATTCGACTGATTCAGCTCTTCCTCCGGTCGAGCCGAGAGCGTAACGCCCTGAACTACGGAGTTTTCGGTTTTATTCTCCTGATTGGTACGAGGCACCTTCGTCAACGTGGTCGTTGCATAGTTGAAATCGTGGCCGATGTTGCTGGCTTCCAGCACCGTACGACTGCGCGTCTCACCTTGCTCCGTTTTCCATTGTTCGGTGGTCAGCGTTCCAAGAACAATGAGCTTATCCCCCTTGCGAATGGATTTGTGGGTGTTTATTGCCAATGCTCGGAAGGCTTTAACAGAAATCCAGCATGAACCGAAGTCCTTCCACTCTCCTGTAGTCATGTCAAGACGTGTTCTGCTCGATCCGATGCGGAAGTTCAATACGGAAAAATTCGGTGTTTCCGTCAGCACGGGATCGGTTGCCACAAAACCGGTTATCGTAACTGTTGCCTGTTGTATTGCCATGATTGGTCCTTTCGTTGATTATTACGCCTTGGACCGCCAGATGATTCGCTATCGTCATCGATCAACGAATTCGGCGGTACCTCCACTGTGAGGCATGTTGATTCAACAGCACAAGGGCAACTGGCAAATGTGGATACTATGACGGGGTTTGAAGCCCTGTGGATAACTTTTAGTTATCCACAATAACGAAAGCGTCACCTTGCATTACTGCAAAGTGACGCTTTTCAACCCCTCCTTGAGGGGAGCACATAGCCGTATTACAGACGCTCGAGCAGCGTCTTCACAGCCTCGTCAGCCGGAACGGCGACCTTGTTTTCGCCATTGCGGTCGCGAATCTCGATCGTGCCGTCGTTGACGAAGTCACGGCCCACCACGGCGATAGTCGGCACACCGATCAGCTCGGCATCCTTGAACTTCACGCCCGGAGAGACCTTCTTGCGATCGTCGTAAATCACTTCAACGCCGTTAGCCTCAAGTTCTTCGACCAGCTTTTCGGCGCCTTCGAATGCCTGAGCATCCTTACCGGTGGCTACCACGTGCACCTGAGCCGGAGCAATCACTGACGGCCAGGCCAGGCCAGCCTCGTCATGATGCGTTTCGGCGATGCAGGCCAGCACGCGGGACACACCAATGCCGTAGCAGCCCATCCACACCGGCACAGCCTTGCCGTTCTGGTCCAGAACCTTCAAGTCCAAGGCCTTGGAGTACTTCAAACCAAGCTGGAACACCTGACCGATTTCCACGCCGCGTTCGAAGCTCAACGGACCGGAACCATCCGGGCTCATATCGCCGTGGCGAACCTCAACGGCCTCAACCACGCCGTCAGCCTTGAAATCACGGCCATAGACCAGGTTGTAGTAGTCCACTTCATGCTCATCAGCACCGGTGTACCATGCGGAACCCTTGACCACGTGAGCGTCCACGAAGTAACGGCACGGGTTCTTAACACCGGCAGCTTCAGCCTGAGGGCCAAGCACCATAGGTCCGATGTAACCAAGCACCAGTTCCGGATGAGCTTTCAGGTCATCCTCATTGGCTTCTTCGATTTCAGCCGGAGCGAACTGAGCCTCAAGACGCTTCATATCAACCGTGCGGTCGCCGGGCACACCGACCACCACGACTTCGCGCCACGGCTTGTCGTGATCCTCGTCCTCAGCATGCTTGATGGTGATGGCCACGTTCTTCAGAATGTCGGAAGCAGCCCATTCGCGACCATCGGTACGCGGATGATCGGCGTTGGCGCGTTCAATCATCTTGTCGATGGTCTTGGCATCCGGCGTGCTTTCCTTGGTGGCAGCCGGAGTGTTGGAAGCGTCAATCTCCGGCAGTTCCGGAGTGTGCAGCGCCTCAACATTCCAAGCCTTGCCGGAAGGGGCAAGTGCAAAGGTATCCTCACCAATCGGCATCGGAGCCAGGAACTCTTCGGATGCGGAACCGCCCATCGGGCCGGACATGGCGAACACCGGCACATACCTCAGGTCAAGACGCTGGAAGACACGCTCGTAAGCGCCACGCTCGTCGTAGTAAGCCTTCTTCAGGCCCTCTTCATCGATGCTGAAGGAGTAGGCGTCCTTCATCACGAACTCACGGCCGCGAATCAGGCCTGCACGCGGGCGGAATTCATCGCGGTACTTGGTCTGAATCTGGTACAGAGTCAGCGGCAGGTCCTTATAAGACGAGTACATGTCCTTGACCAGCAGGGTAAACATTTCCTCATGAGTAGGGGCCAGCAGGTAATCAGCCTGGTGACGATCCTTCAAACGGAAGATATTGTCACCGTATTCCTCCCAGCGGTGGGTGGCCTCATACGGTTCACGCGGCAGCAGAGCCGGGAAATGCACTTCCTGAGCGCCGATACCATTCATCTCCTCACGGATGATGGCCTCAATCTTGTTCAGGACGCGCAAGCCGAGCGGCAGCCAAGTCCAAATGCCAGGAGCAGCCTTACGAATATAACCAGCACGCTGCAGGAGCTTGGCGGAATCAACGTCCGCGTCTGCCGGGTCTTCGCGCAAAGTGCGCAGGAACAAAGTAGACATACGAAGAGTATTGGAAGTCATAGGTTTAAAGATATTCAGTCGAACCGACAAGCCTGCATATGTCGGCTGCTAACCTTCCGCGCTGTACCAACGTACAGGAATCACGGATAACTCATGTAGGATTCACCATCTTGGTTTTCAGCCCTCGCCATGCGACAATGAAATGGCAATGAAGGGGCAGGGGGCATACAATGACGCAGCCGCAATATTCTCCATTCCAGCCACAACCTGAGCCGGAACATCCGCCGATAAACAGTCAGACACAGCCGTCGCCATATTTTTCACCGCAGACGCAATTGGCACAACAATCGGTACGACAATCGGCACCACAATCAGTGCCGCAACCTCTGCCGCCAACCGCGCAAGGGCCATTCCCGCAGCAGCCAAATCAGCCAAATCAACCCACGCATTCCAGCATTCAAATATTGTTGCTGATTCTTGGCGTAGCTTTGGTGACTATTGCAGTATTGGCGTTTGCTTCGTTCGCTTATGGACTGCTTGGCGATATCGGGCGTGCTGTATGCATTGGTGTTGTCGGCATAGCGGCACTTATCGTCGGCATGCTACTCACCAAACGTCTTCGAGTCACCGCCGAGGGCCTCACCTGGGCTGGTTTGGCCGCCTTGACTATTGACGCAGTGCTTATTAGCGATATTCCGCCAGTGGCGCTTCTGGTTTCCGATGGCATTTCCTCAGGCATCATTATTTTGCTGATTACTGCGCTGGCATATGTTTTGCGCTTGATTGCAGCGCATATGCCTGATGCGTCACGGACCGCAAACACAGACAGCAATCAACCCGCCGCCCACGAATTCAGCAACGAAAAAGGTTCGGCACAATCCTTGCCGCTCAGAGCCACCACACTGTACGCGATGTGCGCACTGCCATTCGCCGTCATGTCTCTGTTTTCCGCGCTGCATATTCCCAATCGCGATGTGCAGTGGGTATTGGCACTTTCTGCTGGAGCTGCGGCTTCCATGCTATGTGCTGTTCTCGTGCGCGTATCTCCTCGCGCCCGATATGCAGATTTTGAATGGATGGCTTCCATCATCGCTGCCATGATTGCACTGGGCATTATTTCCATCTTCGGATACACGCCAATCGTTGATGCCGATCCCCTCTGGTTGGCAGTAATCGTCTGCGCTATTCCGCCAGTACTTTGGGCTGTGATCCTAGTGATACTGCACACCAAGAAAGCAGCCCATACTGGCGCATTACTGCATCCGGGGCATCGCGTTGCGCCGGTGCTCGGATTCTTCTGGTCGTTGGCTGAGGGAACGGAATCACTATTGCGCCGCGTATTAAGCGATGCTTTAGCTGATAACCAAGCCGGTCGTACTATTGCCGATCTTGTTATGGTTGCCATCTGCATATTCGCGATAACAGCTGGCGCACTGATGGCACGACAATCCTCTCGTATCAGCACGCAGGAACGCGTTTCCGCTAGCATCATCGGCTCTTTGATGCTGCTGATTATCACTGCCGGCGATTTCCCCAATGGCAGTCCTCTGCCGATGGTGGTGTCCATTGTGGGATATACGGCGATACTCGCGGTGTGCACTATCTCGTGGATGCTTGCCGCACGGCCGGCAATTGTTCAACCTGTTGAAACTGCTCCGTATATTCCTGATATCACGATGATGCAAGTACCGCAGCAGAACGTACCGGTACGCCCTGCTTCCGGCTCATTCATACCATCGCCATTTATTCCGGCACGAAGCACCCAGCCGAATCCGGAAACAATGCGAACGCGCCCATATCCACCAGCTCCAGAATTTGTTGCGCCCCAATCGCAGCCTGCCGTGGGCCAGTCGCGGCCAGCCGTGCCTTGGCCTGCGCAGCCTATGGCTCAACCCCAGTCGATACGGCAAGTGCCTCCAGCACCTGCACCATCGCCAGCATCATCCCAAAGCAGAATCACTCACTTGCTGACGCCTGCGCAGATTATTGTGACGTGCGCCACCGTAATCATTGGCATAGTGCTACTTTTCCTGGCTGGAACTAATCCGCAACCGTATGCTCCAGTGGATCTTTTCTCGATTCTTTCCGGTGCTGCAGCGTTGATTATTGGCATCCGTTGGCTGCGGGTGAGGCCGAGCTTGCGCAGTTGGCCTGCACTGTGGCCGGCGCTAACACTGCTGATGGTGCCGTCGCTCCTGATGAGCTGGACTGAGACGCCGTCATTGCCGCGCACGCTTGCGCTGTTCACCATCGCTGTGTGTGCGCTGCTGGTCGGTGCGATTATTGGTTTGCAGGCACCGTTGATATACGGCACGGTAGTGCTCATCCTCCATATATTGACGGTGATTTGGCCCTGGCTGGCAGAATTCTCCCGCCACTATTGGTGGGTATGGTTGCTCATCGGCGGTGTGATTCTGATTGCAGCCGCGGCGCGGTATGAAGCCAGTCTCAAATCCATGCGCACGTTGGCTTCCCGCATCAGCGATTTGCGGTAGCTGACTGAGCGTCCGAATCCACGCCGCACTCTTGAAATAGGTTCGTCATTATGAATGGCGAACCTATTGTGGTATCGCAGTCGTTTCGCAATCGCTTACCGCTGTTATAGAGAGCCGCACAATGTGCGTTACCAGCGCCCGGCAATAGACGTGCCACATTCAGGGCAACGACCATCTGTGCCGCTGAGCTTATCAGTGATAATGCGATACCAGTCGCGTTCAATCAGCACTGCCTTGCAGTGTGCGTTCGGACAATATGTGGTGTCTCCCTCGCGATCATGCACGTTGCCGGTATACACGTAATGCAGCCCTTCAGCAAGCGCAATATTCCGAGCCCGCGTAAGCGTCTCATGCGGTGTGGGCGGCACATTCTGCATCTTCCAGGCAGGGTGGAATGCCGAAAAATGCAATGGCACGTCAGGCCCCAGATGTTCACGAATCCACGTGCATTCGGCGTGCAATTGCGCATCATCGTCATTTAATCCCGGGATAAGTAACGTGGTGAGCTCCACCCACACATGCTCGCCGTTCGGAGTGCGTGCTTCGTTGACCGCGTAATCAATAGTGTCCAGCACATCCTGAAGATGCGTACCGGTCACTTTCCAATAGAAATCCTCAGTAAAGCCTTTCAAATCAATGTTCGCCGCGTCCATTACCGCATAAAAATCAGGCCGAGCTGCGGCACTCATATATCCTGCAGTCACAGCAATTGGATGGATACCGAGCGCGCGGCAGGCTACCGCTGTGTCTATGGCATATTCGGCGAACACAATCGGATCATTGTAAGTAAACGCCACCGAATCGATGCCGCGAGCATGCGCCACCTGCGCAATCTTCTCAGGGCTTGCCTCAACACCAAGCCTATCGAAATCGCGAGCCTTGGAAATATCCCAATTCTGGCAGAATCGACACCCGGAATTGCAGCCGGCAGTACCGAAACTCAGCACGCTGGAGCCGGGATGGAAGTGATTCAATGGCTTCTTTTCCACCGGATCGATGGCGAATCCGGAGCTGCGGCCGTAGGTGTCGGAAACAATGGTTCCGTTGTGATTCGAACGAACAAAGCAGAAGCCGCGTTGCCCAGGTTTCAGCACACATCGACGCGGGCAGAGTTCGCAACGAGCGCGCTGGCTGCCGTTGTTGAATCGGGTTTGCCAGCGACCGATGGCGGCGTGCGGTATTGAGCCTAGTCCTGCGTCCGGTACGGCAGTGGTTTTCGCGGTGTCACCGAGCGGCCGAGAAGATTGCATATCAATGCTCGGCATATGCTCTCACCTCGTACCGTTCGCATTCAATTTCGCCGTTATTCCAGTCATATGAGGGATTGATACCGGCTTTGGCCAGCAGATGAGAAACGAAATCATGCGGGTCGGGCAATTGCTCCCATACTTGTGGCAGGAAGGTGGCTCGCCTGCCGCTGCGATCGGAGAGAATCACACCATCATGATCTGGTTGCAGTGTTCTTTCCAGTTCAGCACGTGAGTTCACGGCCATGGGAATCGGCTTGCCGAGTACGGAAACCTCTACTTCCAGCAACGGATATTCTTCCGGTTCAACGGGGAAGAATCGCGGATCGTGAGCCGAGGCATCAACGGCATGGTCTGCCACATCCCTGCCGAGGGAACGATACGCTTCAAGCGTGCCGATGCATCCGCGCAGCTGGCCATGCTCGGTCAACGTGACGAAACTGGCACCAAGCTCGTTTAGCCAAGGATGCTGTTTGATAATGGTGTCCGGCTTGTCTTCAGCAGTGTCATCCAATCCCAGGTGCTCACGAATCGCGGCGCGAGCAAGACCGAGCAGAGTCTTGCCACGTTCTGTCTCTATTGCCTGAGCCGCTGACGTAGCCATATCTTCAATCTCCTCCGCCGACTGGTTCTCCAAATCTTCAGTCTTATCTCCGTTGCCCTTGTCGCCCTGCCCCTGCCATACGGCAAACGATGCATAGCCCACTACTGGTTCATCGGGGTCATTCATCGCTGGACGCGGATGGCCTGCGAGCGCCACTACCCCATCGTCGCCAGACGTGCTGCAGCCCAGCAACCGCAAGTCAAAATGCGTTGCGTTGCTACTTTCAGCAAAATAGCCCTCGGTTTCATCAGCATTCGTTGTTTCACGGCTTGTTCCACGATTCGCTGGTTGCAATCCGCGCACTAGCACGTCCAACAATCCATTAATTGGATACGCTCCGCATGCGCGCCTCGGGTGGATGGGCAGCTGCTGATGCGCAATATCGTCGATGGTTTCATCGTCAAGCTGCCGTGCATATGCTTCGGGATGATAGTGCGACAAATCGGAGCTGATGATGATTACCGTCTCCGGCCCGCCCCACAATGCGCGCAACACATCTCCCACTTCATCTGGAGTTGCGTCACCGGCATTCAATGGCACAATGCCCAAATCCGGACCGAAAATAGTTTGCAGGAACGGAATCTGCACTTCCACCGCATGCTCTTGCGCATGCGTTGGATCATTGACAATCATTGCCAAATCCAAGCCCAGCGCTTGACGCTCAGCCTGTATATCCACCGGCACGATGCCCAGCGGCGTCTTAAATGCACTGGCACTCGAGCAGGCCACTCCGCGCACGGCCACACGATGAGTCGGGCCAACAATCACCGCGTGAGTTATTGTTCCGCGCCCGCGCTCGAGCAACGCGTAAGCAAGCGCTGCAGTTGTACCGGAGTACACGTATCCGGCATGTGGCACAATCACCGCCTTCGGAATCCCTGCCGGCAGCTGCTGTTCTAGTTGCTTCAATAAACCTCGGCCATAATCAAGCTGCTGATTGATGAGCTGCTTGAGCGCAACCCTGTCCGCTGGATAAAACGCACCAGCCACCGCCGGCTCACGCACATAGCCTTGCCTATCTCGCCTACTGCTTTCGCCCTGAACATCATCGTCCAGCAGGAAGCTCTTACGAAACATATCGGAACGCATCATAACGACCACCCCTACTCCCCATGGTAGTCGTTCTGATATTGGCGTATACCGTTGAAGAAATTATCTAGGCGGAATAATTCGGGAACCTGTTAACGGATAAAGCATCGTGCCAGCCTGCTGAATCGAGCGGCTGGAAATGCTTACGTTGCGTACTGTTCTCGGTGCATAAACATCAGCATCTGGATCAACCGGCTGTTCATCAGTCAGAGTCACACCAACGCACCAGTTATCGGAACCAAAGAAATACCGATAATCCTTACTAACTGAGTCTGCTATACGCTCCACACTTTCTGGAGTTTGTAACATCAATGGCAGCACAGACAACTTATCTTTGGTAATACCTTTGTTATGCGCGTGGCGAATACCTAATTCTTTATATTTGCCCGAAATCAACGAATCGAAAAACACTTCGGACTTCACGGGCCTTGCACCTTGCCTATAGAAACGTTGCGAAACACTACAGTCCAAACCGCACAGATGCATAAAGTGATGTTTCTTCCAATAGACATCAAATGCAGTGTTACTAAATTCCAGAATTACATGGTGGTCAAGGAAATCGCTAGCATAAATTTCAGCTAAAAGGCGTAGCCGATTAAGCAATATAGGAATATCATCATCCCTGCGGTTCACCATCGAATGCCCCTTCACCCCTAAAAAATATAAGCCGGAGGAACGCGACCTTTCCCCCGGCCCCGCTGTTGGGAATCCATATTTATATTGCCCTCTGCTAGGCGATCCGTGACGTGAACGGATCTACGGGAGGTTCACCCTTTCAGATGTTTCGCCTTCTCCCAAGACTAGATGTTCCTTCGTGGCTGCCGACGACAACAGCTGCGAACATCACGGCAGAGGATTCCATTTTGCGGTAAGCTCAAGCTACAGCCCCGACCTCCCGGACGGAAAGAGGAGCATGGGCTAAGCTATATCTTCAAACTACCGTGCACTGTTCCTACCGTCAAGCAGCTATGCTCAAGGCGTCAAATAATGTATCGCGACTTTTTGGTGTAATTGGTTTGGATGGTAACGCGTACGCATGGGGACTGGGAATTAGCATTCACCCTTCTTGATAAGCTTGTGATCCGCGACGACGACACGGGAGCCATGCTGGGAATTAGCATTCACCCTTCTTGATAAGCTTGTAATCGTCAACCGCGCGTTGTTGTTCGGGCTGGGAATTAGCATTCACCCTTCTTGATAAGCTTGATCATGGCCTGCCTGTTCGCTATCAGATGCTGGGAATTAGCATTCACCCTTCTTGATAAGCTTGTAATCGTCAACCGCGCGTTGTTGTTCGGGCTGGGAATTAGCATTCACCCTTCTTGATAAGCTTGGCCCGGCAACTGCATGCCTTGGGCTTACGCTGGGAATTAGCATTCACCCTTCTTGATAAGCTTGTTAACGGCATTGCACCACCTTTCAAACTGCTGGGAATTAGCATTCACCCTTCTTGATAAGCTTGGTTCTGACCTTTTATCGGCGCGTTGTTTGCTGGGAATTAGCATTCACCCTTCTTGATAAGCTTGAGGGTGTGCGTGACCACGCCGTTCGGAGGCTGGGAATTAGCATTCACCCTTCTTGATAAGCTTGGTCCGAACGAAAGCCCGCAGCGGCTCGCGCTGGGAATTAGCATTCACCCTTCTTGATAAGCTTGCCTGACCTCGTTGGCCTTCTTCAGACCGGCTGGGAATTAGCATTCACCCTTCTTGATAAGCTTGAGCCGACGGACATGGATCAAACGATGGCGCTGGGAATTAGCATTCACCCTTCTTGATAAGCTTGCCGGCGTCAAACGGGTCATCATCGCCGCGCTGGGAATTAGCATTCACCCTTCTTGATAAGCTTGCCGTCATGGAGACCGAACCCAACGAATTGCTGGGAATTAGCATTCACCCTTCTTGATAAGCTTGATAGCCTATCAAGAAGGGCTATTTTTCAATCTTTTCAGACTTTCCTACGTTCAAAAAAGCGTGAGAAAGTCAGGCGTTTCTTCCTCAATTTCACGTTTTCCAGAAGAAAATCGGGCCGCCGTGGACCATTGATGATCACTAATATGCAAAATTCTAACTAAGCCGTTAGCTGGCAGATTGTCTTTAATCATTTTGACCGTCGCCCTATTACCCGATTGCGTAGGCGTATACCGCACATATACGGAATACTGCACCATTCCATATCCCATGTCGAGCAACATATTTCTAAAGACAGTTGCAGCATGCCGTTGCCGTTTTGTCTTGACCGGCAAATCAAACATCACCAAGCACCACATGCCGCCACTGTCCTCATCGCGTTTCATGACTCGCCTACATATTCGGGAACCTGCAACCTGTCGATTTTGCCTTCGCAATATAAACCAAATTGCTGCGCAAAATCATTCAATGAGCTCGGTATAGTCAAACCGGAACCGTTGAATTGTTGATTCACAGCATCTACCAAATGCTTCTTTACTGCCTTCTCCTGCAACGAGTCTTCATCATTCAGCAGTGAGACTCTGTAATCCACTGCCGGCCTGTATACCTCCAACAGATCATCTGCAAGACAGAAATAATTGCCGCGCCCGTGATGATTCACACCCAAAGATGGGATCAATCCTGCCGCTATCACCGCTTTAACCGCGAATCCTCGCAGCACCATATAGGCATAATCCAACTGTGCATTCCGACCATAACCCTGACCCGGAATCCTTCTGAATTCCTCATCTTGAGGAAACATTCGCTTCCAATATTCACGTGCAGCATGACCTTCGCAATTGGAAGGATCACCCGAACGAACAGAGGCTGCAATACCTCGTAGCAAGCCTCCACCTTCGAGTTTTGATGAATCGAGGCAAGCAGCTTGTCCACGAATCTTCATCTGTACAATACGAGCCCACGCACTTTTCTTGCGAGGAAGAGACATGTTCGACTGCGCCAATTGCCGCGTGGTAACTGTGGTAGGCGTGTCAGTCCATGCATGCAACGCAGCGTCAGGAACACCACGCCAATCACAGAGCATGACTGACACGCCATACCGTGCCATCTCATGTAATACCGCAGCCGAACATCGTACATGCAACCCCAGTAGCACTACTGCAATCTGAGCAAGTGGCACATCTGTGCACTCTCCTGTATCGTTCTTGACGACTCGCATCCTTCCTCGTTCATAGGAAATGGAGCCGTCAAGATCGGTACAGTCGATTACACGCCACTGATTTTGCATGATTTACTCATGCTTCCACGGCCACGAGCAAGGCATATGGCTTTTGACAGACATTCTCGGCTCGCCAAACACATTACGTCTTATGGTATATGCAGCGGCCCCGCCTGCTACATTAACTTCAGCAATCCACCCTTGTCCAGCTATAATCTTCGATACCCCGTCAGGAATATCAATATCGGTAAAGGCTTTTGTTAAACCTTCTGCTGCAATATACCGAGGGCGTAATCGTAACTTTGATTCTGTGGAGAACCCATCAATCACCCAGTGCCTGCACGCAATATCACCCCCGCCAAATTGCGAGAAGAACTGCACATAGTCCTTTATTTTTCCGCTGCCTGTTGTCGACGAGAAATCCATTTCAATCTCATCACCAACAACCAATGATCCAAGATATTGCGCTTCACCGCTTCGTATCGCTTGCACTACCTTAGTATCGCCATACCGCATCGAAATAGACTGCGGGGGCAACGGCACCGTAAATAAATCATCATGCCTAGCCCGCAGTAAATCATTTTGGAACACACGAATCATGCCATAGAAATATTTACGGACTCCCTTAGCATTCGTCTTCCAGCACCGATACACACGGGCATGATGAATCGCCGAGCCGATATCGGCAGACCCTTGTTGTACAGCAATCTGCGCAGCTTGGGACGCAAAGAATCCCATCTCATCGTCAGCGGAATACCAAGTATCATGCACTCGTATTTCACGATGCAAATCTTCCGGCAATCCCTCATGCTCGTCATAATCCGGCAAACGTGTCAATGCACACCACAAGGCAGGTGTGGAAGCACGTCGAATAAGATCAGCACTCATCGCCGAGCCTAACGGCACTTTTTCGAGTGAATGAATAGTGGCATCATGCGCTATAGAGTTGCCAAGGACATAGCGTTGTGGCTGCATGACAACAATGCGATCATTGTCTAACGCATCATTAAGCAGCTCAAGCAAAACGTCCATATTATCCAGCCAATGATGGAACGATTCATACCGTGAAGTGCCCTCATAAGGGTATTCCTTCCATGATCGTTCACCCGGCATAAGACGTCCAATCAAACGCTGCGATTCTCTCAATGATTCACGTTCCATCAACGTCTGCGCAGCAGCCGTGTTCATCATCGCGATAACGGAAGCGTCCACCGCATGATGTCGGCGGTCCAAACGAGTCTTTGCTTGCTGGCCAATAAAGTGTATCTTCCCTTCAATGCCAGCAGCACGCCTTGCAGATGCCGTGACACGACCCTGGAATACAGACACCGTGGTTTTCATCGTCTCGACTTCAGCATCATCGATCGAATCAGGATTTATATACTGCTTCGCATTAAAATACCAATCGATACGGCGGTGAAGCTCATCAGCCATCCACGCCACCGATTCGATGGAACGATTGTCAATAGCGTCATCGTCTTCTGTTTGCTGCAACCTTGCAACGACTGCTTGCTTAAACGCTTTTATTTCCCGAGGAGCATACGACTTGGGATTAAAGGTAAACATTGCTACACGTTTTTTAGCCTCAGCAAGACTTACTCCTCGAGCTTGGGCCTCCTCACTTCTTACCCAAACCGCAAATGGAATATTCGATTTCATACGGTTGCATTCAGCACACACCGCAGCAAAATTGGTTCTTGTGTTAGTAGAACCAACACCTTTCCTGGGAACAATATGATCCATTTCGCAAGTATGGAATGTAATCGTTCGACCGCAATATAGGCACTGACCGTTTTGCCGCTGAATGGCTTCTAATCTCCGCAAATCGGATTCACGCACTTTTTCAATCTGCTCATCCACGCGAAGTTGTTCATTCAACGAACGGCGGAATATCGAACGCTTCTCATTGTTCTTTTCATATTCACGTTTGTCTTTGCGGGCAAAGGCAACCGACGAAAACGAAGACCGCACATGTTCAATGTTCACTGAAATGGGATTACCCCAACGTTGCTGGCAGTTGACAAGATAGCGGTTGACGATTTTCAGTACACGGTCAACTGATGGATTTCCTAGAGGTTCTCCGATTGGCTCTGCCGGCGGCCGCCAATTATCCGTAACGTTGAATAATGTCTTACGAGCTTCATGCAAATCATCATCAGTAGTCAGCATCTGACGAGTTAGTTTTTGCAGGGTTCCAACACTATATGCGGCACGGCCGGAGGGAAGATCAACGGAGTCAAGCTTGGTTAAAGCATCATCATCCAATCCATCGATGAATTCAATTGCGGAAGCGTACGCCACGTCTTCACGCACTTTATCGATATCCACCGTATTAGACAGCAGACGAATCATCGCCTCATGCTCATTGTCAGACGCGGATTTCCACCAGATCACCAAAGGCTTACGAATCTTATTGTCTGAATCATAAATACGCTGGACTGAAGTCAATCGAGGCGGACGGCTTGAGATACGTTCCTCTCCATCCTCGGTAAGACTACCCACTCCTTTCAGCTGACTCCGTTTGAGACCAAGAAAATCACATAAATCAGACCACGAGATATCTTCCGAAGAAGGCGACACAAGTTGATCAAAAATGCTTTGCTTCTCATCAACAGTAAGTTTGCGGAGATCCGCAGAGGCATCCTTGATTCTTAGGTTCGTAATCACATTCGCGATACGATACTCCTGAAAAGCCAAAGAAGCCTTTAACGCTCGTGGCTGTCCCAGCGCCAGAGGGTCTTGACCGACACGTTGTTCTGCGGAACCTTTAGGAGACACCGCATAAAATACACAACGGAACAGCGACTTCCACTCATCTGCAGGAACCCTCTGAACCTTGAATATTTGCTTCAATTCGTTAGCGTTATCTTCCTGCATTAAACGTACCGGCAAATAGCCCTCTGCATCCGGTTTTTTGGAACCAGTACGCCAGCGCAGTCGTGGAGCTTCAGCATATCCAGCATTCAACATCGCTACTACTAATTGAGCAGGAGTACTCTCTTCCGCAGAGGCTGCGTCATTGTACGCCTTTGCTTTTTCTTGTAGTTCGCCATACTGCTTTGAATATGGGTTATCGCTGATTAACGAGTCCACCTGGCGATAAGGATTGCGCCATCCACGATGTCTCGCTATATGCCTCAGCGCAATAGAAATATTCTCTCGACGCAATTCATCATCTTCGATGTATCGTGTAGCCAGTTCAGCCCTTACATACCACTCTTCAAATGGCTTATCCAAGGTTTCCGACTCAATAATGGGGTACCCGAATTGGTTGAGAAGCACATCGAGCTTATGCAAGCGTTCACGCTTCCGACGCCTCATACGCCGCGTACGACGAGCAACACCCGACATGTTCTTTCGAGTAATCGCTTCCTTATTCTTTTGAGGATCTACACCGCCATCGTGAATCACACTTTGTGCATTCAAGACACGCACCGGAACATCTGTATCCGACACTTCTATCGCAGCAAGTCCTACCGAATTCAGCCCTACATCGATTCCAATCCGATAGCGCTTCCCGTGCATAAAAACCCTTTCACCGCAGTTACAATGCACATCATTGTTTTGAACATTGTAACTATATGGAACGGGGCGAGCTGGATAAGCTCGCCCCTAGCAGTTGCCTGCTGAGCATTCAAAGTGGCTATCAAGTCCACTCTTACTGAGAATTAGCTGTATTAGTATATCGCAAATTCTCTTATTGTCATAACACGAATCAATCAGAACAATGCTTCTTGGGCGAAGTCATCGTCTTCGCTATCTAACGCGGTGGCGGATGGTTTGAAGGCTGAAACACCGTCTTGAGCCAATTGGTCGCTGGCAGTGGCGGACGCTTCGCGTAGATCACCGTCCAGCACCACCGCATCCGGTGAGACCAGGAACATGCGCTCGTTAACGCCGGCCAAATACAAACCGCCCAACGACTCCACGCGAGACAATGCCACGTATCCCATGCCGGGAGCAAATGTGCGGCGCAAATCCATAACCGCACGGTCGAGCGTCATGCCCTGCGATTTGTGGATTGTGATGCCCCACGCGCAACGCAATGGCACCTGCGAAACTGATGCCAGAACGGTCTCACCATCCATCATTTCCCATGTGGCCGGCTTCATCGTGACGATATTACCGTTCTCGAATTCCACAATCGGCCAGCCGCCTTTAGCCTCCGGTGCAAAGCCGCGCACAGTACCGAGCGAACCATTCACGAATTGGCGGTCAGCATCATTACGCAAAGCCATGACGGCAGCGCCTTCCTTCAGCACCAATCGTTCCGGGGCCAGCATGTTCTTTTTCAGCCTGTCCACCAAGTTCGCGGGACCAGCTGTTTGGGCAAAGTACTCATGACTTTCACTAGCGATCTGCTGCAATCGCAGATTATTCAGTCCATCAGCTTGCCGATTTACCGGAAACAGATGAACCGCCACCTTACCGGGCTCAGGTACGGCACCCAAGCGGGTGACCAGCACATCACGGTCGGCTTGCGTCACAGCACTGCGGCGAATATCGGTCAACACCGTGAGCAGGTCACCGGTATCCTGACGATGCTGCTCAGTGAGATAGCAAATAACAGGATTCAGCTCATCCCATACCAGCGATTCAGTAACAAAGCCTTCTGGATTCTTACCAGCCTTGGCATACTGCTCACGAGCAGCCACAAATTCCGGCGTCGGCGCAATCACATCATTATTGCGTCCTGATACGGAAACGGGCGGTAGCTGGAAAAAATCACCGGAAAGCACCACTTGGATGCCACCAAACGGCCTGGGATTGCGGCGAACCGCGCGGCATACCTGATCGATCATGTCGAACAACCAAGCATGCAGCATGGAGACTTCGTCGATAACCAAAATATCGGTGGCTTGAATCTTGCGTTTACGGCGCGAGCGGATGAGCTTCAGAAGATTGGAAGTCAGCGAAGTGGCCACACCAATACCACTCCATGAGTGAATGGTCTGGCCGTTGATATGCGTCGAAGCAATACCAGTAGATGCAGTGACCGCTACTTGAGCGCCATCTGCGCGCGCCTGACGAATGAATTCGTTCAGCGTATAGGTTTTACCTGCACCCGGAGCACCGGTAAGAAAGACATTGGCTCCGGCGCTCAGAATGGACAGGGCTTCGCTTTGACGCATAATCTCAAACTTTCTACCGCAGTGAATGGTTCTCAATTCTTGATATACAGCAATATGAAGTAATTAAGAATCATTCACTGCGGGGAGCTCACTTATTCAGCAGGCTGGTCGCCACGATTTCGGCGGAAATGGCTTTAGCCTCAGCCTCATCCGGACCTGGAACCGGAGCCATGAACGCCTTGCGATAGTAACGCAGCTCATCCAAGGATTCGATGATGTCTGCAAGCGCGCGGTGGCCGCCGTTCTTTGGCGGGCGGTTCTCATACACAGCCGGGTACCAGCGGCGAGCGAGCTCCTTGAACGTGCTCACGTCTACGCTGCGGTAATGCAGATGGCTCATGAGATTCGGCATGTAATGGTCGAGGAACTTCTTATCGGAGCCGATGGTGTTGCCGGCGAGCAGGGGCTTGACGCCTTCCGGAGTGAAGCGCAGCACATAATCGGTGACCTTCTGCTCGGCCTCGGCCAGGCTCAGACCGTGCTCCCACTCATTGATCAGGCCGGAGCGGGTGTGCATGTTGCGCACGAAGTCGTTCATGTGATCGACTGCCTTCTGGCTCGGCTTGATGACGAAGTCCACGCCTTCATCCAGCACATTGAGATCAAAATCTGTAGGGACCACGGATACTTCGACCAGCTCGTCGCCGCCGAAAATATCCAGTCCGGTCATTTCGCAATCAATCCAAATCAGGCGCGAATCCTTCGCGCTGTAGGTTTCTGCATCATGGCTGTCAACCATGCCTGTGCCTCTTTTCGTCATGTCGCCCATTAGGTAAGAACAGTTCAGACTATACCCCAGCGCATACAAGCCGATGTGTGCTCACATATTCGCAACATCCCTCCAATCTCCCTCTGACTGTAGGTTTTCCGCCACCGACTGACGGTTTTTCTTCATTGACTGTAGGTTTTCCAACACTGACTGTAGGTTTTCCAACGTATTTTGTCCGAAACCCTACAGTCAGTGTCAGATTCCCTACAGTCAATGTTGGAACTCCTACAGTCGGTGTTGGAAAACCTACAGTGATGGTGCGATTGCTTGCAGTCAACAGGTCAACAAAGCAACAGATCAACAAAACCGCAAATCAACAAACCCGCAAATCAACAAACCCGCAAATCAACAAACCAACAAACCCGCAAGTCAACAAATCAATCAATTAGTTCTTGCCCATATACGCAAAAAGGGCCCGCAAAGGGCCCTTTCCGTCAATCAGCTTCGGTCAGCAAGAACCGAAACCAGTCAGATCAGTCAGATCAGTTGTGGAAACCGGAGTAGTTCGGAGCTTCCGCGGTCATCACGATGTCGTGCGGGTGGGATTCGCGCAGACCGGCGTCGGTGATGCGGATGAACTTGCCGCGTTCCGGCATTTCGGCGATGTTGTGGGCGCCGATGTAGAACATGGACTGGTGCAGGCCGCCGAGCATCTGGTAGAGCACGGCGTTCAGCGGTCCGCGGTACGGCACTTCGCCTTCCACGCCTTCCGGCACAACCTTATCGCTGGAGGTCACGTCGGCCTGGAAGTAACGGTCCTTGGAGTAGGACTTCTTGCCACGCGGAGCCATAGCGCCGAGGGAGCCCATGCCACGGTACAGCTTGTACTGTTTGCCGTGCAGCAGGACCTTCTCACCCGGAGCTTCCTCGCAGCCTGCGAGGGCGCCACCGAGCATCACAGAGGATGCGCCAGCAACCAGAGCCTTGGCGATATCACCGGAGTAGTGAATACCACCGTCGGCGATGCACGGCACGCCAGCGGCACGGCAGGCCTGAGCGGCCTCGTACACGGCGGTGAGCTGCGGCACGCCAACACCAGCAACCACGCGGGTAGTGCAGATGGAGCCCGGGCCGATGCCGACCTTCACAGCGTCAGCGCCAGCATCGATCATGGCCTGAGCACCAGAACGGGTGCCGACGTTGCCGCCGATGATCTGAACGTTGTCGAATGCGGAGTCATGCTTCAGGCGGGAAATCATGTCCAGAGCCAGACGGGCCTCACCGTTAGCGGTGTCGACCACGAGCACATCCACGCCAGCTTCCATCAGAGCGGAAGCGCGCTGCCAAGCGTCACCGAGGAAGCCAACGCCAGCAGCCACACGCAGACGACCCTGCTCATCCTTGGTGGCATCCGGGTACTGTTCGGTCTTAACGAAGTCCTTTACGGTAATCAGACCGGTCAGATGACCTTCGGAATCAACCAGCGGCAGCTTCTCAACCTTGTGCTGGGCAAGCAGACGATGAGCGTCATCCTTGGAAATGTTGGACGGACCGGTGACCAGATTCTCCTTGGTCATCACGTCCTTAACCTTCAGGGTGTCGTAATCCTCGGAAGCGATGAAGCGCATATCACGGTTGGTGATAATGCCAACGAGCTTGTTTTCCTTGTCCACCACTGGCAGACCGGAAATGTGGAACTTGCCGCACAGCTTATCAAGATCAGCCAGAGTGACTTCCGGGCTAACGGTCAGCGGATCGGTAATCATACCGGACTCGGAACGCTTGACCACATCGACCTGAGCGGCCTGATCATCGATGGAAAGATTACGGTGCAGCACACCAATGCCGCCGTTACGAGCCATAGCGATAGCCATCTCGGACTCGGTCACGGTATCCATAGCTGCGGAGAGCACTGGGGCCTTCATCGTGATCTTACGGGTCAGATGGGTGCTGGTATCCACCTCGGAAGGAATGACATCCGTCTCGTTCGGCAGCAGCAGCACATCGTCATAGGCAAGGCCGAGCTTGGCGAAAATCGGGGGAAGAGGGGCGTACGCCGATTGGGCGTTCAATTCATCAAGGTTTGTAGCCATGTAAACACTATATGAACATGCGCTGACCTCTGGCGACACACTGCTGTTAGCGGTCACGATATCGACAAATTATAGCTATTTGTCAGTACGCTCTGGCTGAGCGATCTCAACAACCTCAGTCTTTTCGGGAGCCTTTCCAGCAACTTCTGTCATCTCAGCCGTGTGCATTGGTGCAGCTATATGCTGCGCCCCTTCACGCGCCGCTTCCATTGCACGGCCTTCAGCCTGCATTTCCGGAATACGATGCTTGAGATACGGATACATAGTGGCTACAGTCAGCACCACCACGGCAATTATCATGCCGATCAACACATGCTGCGCTTTAAAGAACAGAATCATCAGCGAACCAAAGGCGATAAGCGCCGCCCAACCCCATAGAATCAGCACAGCGCCTCGCACCGAGTGACCGATGCGCAACATTCGATGATGCAAATGCATGCGGTCCGGATGCATCGGCGATTGTCCCTTGGCCAGTCGGCGCACAATTGCCAGGCACATGTCAAGCACCGGCAGGAACAGTACCAGAATCGGCAGCAGAATCGGCATGAACACCGGCAGATAGATACTCGGATGAATGGATGCCGGATCGAGGCGACCCGTCATCACAATCGAAGCGCAGGTAATGAGATATCCCAGTAGCATTGAGCCGGAATCACCCATGAAGAGTTTGGCGGGATGCCAATTGTGAAGAATGAATCCCACGCAAATGCCAACCATCATCACATCAATCAGGGTGGCCAGAGAAGCATAACTCGGCGAATAGCGGGCAATGATATAGGAGTAAATCGCAAATGCGATGCCGCCGATGGCCACAATGCCGGAAGCCAGACCATCCAAACCATCTACAAAGTTCACCGCGTTGATCGAAGCCACAATCAGGAATGCGGTGATAGCCATAGACAGGCTTGGCGAAGCGGTAATCAGCGAGCCTCCAAGCGGCAGGGAGATAATCTGCAGACCGCCCCACGCCACGAACACCGAGATGAGCAGCTGGCCAGCTAGCTTGAGCATCCAATCCAGATCCCAAAGATCATCGGCCATGCCCAGCAGACTGATCATGATGCCACCTGCCAGAATCACCCACATCTGGTAATTGCCAGTGAACAATCCGGAAAGGAACATGGTTTTACTGGCGAACACGGTAGCTACGGTAAATCCAATGAGCATGGCGAGGCCGCCCATGCGCGGCGTTGGAATCGTGTGCACATCGCGTGCACGGACTTCACCCACAGCACCGATTTCAATAGCCACATGACGTATCAGCGGAGTCACCAACCAAGTAACACCGCCGGCAATAGCCGCAATCAGCAGATAGATTCTCACGCGCCCAGTCCTCCGCCGTTCAGGTGAAGAGCCTTGCGAATCATGCTTTGCGCAATGACTCCCTCACGCAGGATTTCAATGCCGTCGCGCCCATAAGGGTCGGCTTTTACCACAGTGCTGGAAACATGCCCCGGAGTCGGGCCGCCGTCCAGATACAAATCAACATCGCCGCCAAATGCGCGCATGGCTTCTTCAACACTTTGCGCACTTTCCTCACCCGAACGGTTCGCGCTGGATGCGGCAAGCGGACCTGTGGCGCGCAGAATGCTCAAGCACAACGCCGAGTTGGGAATACGAATACCTTGGGTTCCCGGTCGGCCTTCCCCGGTATCAGCCAACGTTGCCAATGTGCAATCTGGGCGGGCAACGGCAATCGGAGAGAATGCGCCGGGCAGAAAAGCCGCAGACAGACGGTTCAATGGCGACGGCAAATCCAGTCCAAGCTCGTCAAGTTGGTCGATGGAAGCCAGCAGCACCTGCAACGCCTTATACCGCGGACGGTGCTTCAGCTCATAGACGCGCGAAATAGCGTCGGTATTGCGCGGGTCGCAGGCCACACCATACACGGTATCCGTAGGAATAACGACCAGTCCACCCTCATTCACGATGCGCGACGCCAACGCCAGCGACTCATCCGTGACTTTCAATGTTTGCGTGGACCCCATGCCTGTCATCTCCGTTCACTACCGTATGCAACAATCTACCATTGCATCATCGAACCACGACGTGCGTCAAGCATACGCTTGCCCGCATTGCATGACTTCAACACATGGTCACCCCATCGCCCGCACTCCCCTGCACTTATACAATGGACAAGATTTTTGTTTCTCAAGGCAAATAAAGGAGTGACGTTGTGAGCAACGAATCCATGAACGAGCTGCCTCCCGTTGAACCGCGTATGCCGCGTGCCAGCGAGCGCGAAGAGATGCTAGCTGGCAAACTCTATAATCCCGCCGACCCTGAGCTTGTTGCTCTGCGCGATAAAGCCGCCGATCTGTGCACTCGATTCAACGCCACCTCTCGCGCCGATCATGCCACCCGCAACGCGATTCTTGACGAACTGCTGCCAGGACACGGTAAGGGACTAGATGTGCTTGGACCGATTTTCTTTGATTACGGCTGCAATACCACTATCGGTGAGCGCGTGTTCGCCAACTTCAATTTCACTGTGCTTGATTGCAATCCAGTGACCATCGGCGATGATGTACTCTTCGGCCCGAATGTTTCTCTACTGCCGCCGATGCATCCGCTGCGCTGGCAGGATCGCAATGTGCGCCAGGCCGCTGATGGTTCGATGTATGACTATGAATACGGCAAGCCGATTGTGATTGGCTCGAACTGCTGGTTTGGCGGCAATGTGACCGTGATTGGTGGTGTGACGATTGGCGAGGGCTGCGTAATCGGTGCCGGCTCGGTGGTAACGCGCGATATTCCGCCGCACACGGTGGCCGTGGGCAATCCTGCGCGCCCGATTAAGGAAATCACCGATAAGGACGCGTCTGTTCTGCAGTATTACGCGCAGTGAGTGATCATATTAATGATGATTGTGGGACGCAATTGCAATTTCGACACAATTGCAATTGCGTCCCACAAATCATAAGAAGCAACTATTTTTCCGCGAACAGGTATCGATCGCGTCCGGTCCAATCCTTGCCAGTGGAAGCGTTAGCAAACCCAGTGGCTCGTGCATAAGCCACAAGACGATCGCCTTGGCTGATATCATGCTCCATAACCAGCGCACCACCCGGCTTCAACAGACGGAAAGCACGCTCGATGATGCGCTCGGGAATCAATGTGCCATCCGCTGAGCCACCATATAATGCCAATTCCGGATCCCAATCACGCACTTCAGGCTGCTCGGGAATATCAGTTTCGGGAATATATGGCGGATTGGTAATCACCATGTCCACAGTGCCGTCAAGCTGCGCCAAAGTCGCCAATGATGTGGCATCGCCGACTTCCAGCTGATAATTTGAGGCGATGGAAGGATACTGCTTGGCAGTGCGCACCAGATTCTTCTGCGTCCACTCAGCAGTTCTCGGCGAAAGTTCCACAGCCCACACCTGACTGCCCGGTACTTCCGTAACCACGGCAAGTCCGATAGCACCAGAACCGGCGCACAGATCAACTACGCGAGGATGCATGAGTCCGCGCTGGGTCATCCAATCAAGCCCTGCCTGTACTACGGTTTCCGTTTCCGGGCGAGGGATGAACACACCGGGACCGACTGCAAGATCCAGATATCTGAACGGAGCATGGCCCACGATGTATTGCAACGGCTCACGTTTGGCACGGCGTTCAAGCATCGTTTGGAATCGCGCAGTGTCAAAGTCGATTGGCTCCCCCATCAGCAGAGCCTTGTCGATATCGCGCAGTTCGATGTCTGCGGCCTCAGCCAACAGCAGTTTCGCATCATGCTCGGGCGTTTCAATTCCAGCTTCGCGCAGCTGAGCCGTTGCGTTCTGAATCACATCACTGACGGTCGTCACTCATTCATCCCATCCGGCCGCAGATGTTATATATCAGCACAGGAGGGGTTGGCGGGGCATGTGATGTGAGACCGTAAGCTTGGCCGAACGGCCTTGAGTGTGTCGAACATCATATGCCCCGCCAACCCCGGCCAAACTACTCTGCTGAACTTAATAAGGAATTACTTCTGATTGGCCAGACGATCGGCTTCGTCAGCCTGAATATCCGAGTCGATGACGGCCTGGAGATCGCCATCGAGCACAGCATCCAAGTTGTATGCCTTGTAATTGGTGCGATGATCGACGATACGGTTCTCCGGGAAGTTGTAGGTACGGATTCGCTCGGAACGGTCCAGCGAACGCACCTGGGAGTGACGCATATCGGCGGCTTCGGCGGCTTCCTGCTCATGCTTCATGGCGAGCAAGCGGCTCTTGAGCACGCGCAAAGCAGCAGCACGATTCTGGATCTGCGACTTCTCATCCTGCATGCTCACCACGATGCCGGTGGGAATATGGGTCATACGCACGGCGGAATACGTGGTGTTCACCGACTGGCCACCGGGGCCAGAGCTCATGAAGATATCAATCTTCAGATCCTTCGGATCGATCTCGATCTCATCATCGTCTTCATCGGCTTCCGGGAACACAATCACGCCAGCGGCGGAGGTCTGAATACGCCCCTGCGATTCGGTAACCGGCACGCGCTGCACACGATGCACGCCGCCCTCATACTTCATGGATGCCCACACACCATCTTCCGGAGCGGGGGTGCCCTTGGCGCGGATGGCAATCTGTACGTCCTTGACACCGCCAAGCTCGGTGGTGTTCTCGGACTGAATGTTCACGGTCCAACCGCGCTTTTCGGCGTAACGCGTGTACATGCGCAGCAGGTCGCCGGCGAACAGTGCGGCCTCCTCGCCACCAGTGCCAGCCTTGATTTCCATGATGGTATCGCGCGCGTCATCCGGGTCACGCGGAATCAATGCGGTGCGCAGCTTCTCTTCGGCAGCAGGCAACTCGGCTTCCAGCCTCTTGGCCTCCTCGGCGAAGTCGGCATCTTCGCCGGCCATTTCCTGAGCGGCTTCAAGATCATCCTTAATCTGCAGCCATGTTTTATAAGCGCTTACAATAGCGCCCAGTTCGGCGTGACGACGGCCCAGCTTGCGCAGCTTATCAGGATTCGACACGATTTCGGGGCTTGCCATCTGCTCTTCGATGGACTGGTACTCCTCAAGTGCGGTTGCCGCCGCTGGGAACTGTTCGTCTGCCATAACGTTTCTTTCCAAAGTCAACAATCAGTCAACAATCAATACTGAACGGTTTCAGATGCCTATAGATACAAAAACGCCAGTCCTCGGAAGGCATGCCGAAGCATGCCAAACCCATCGGACTGGCGTGAAGTATGCTACTTGCTCTTCTTGCCGTAGCGCTTCTCGAAGCGAGCAACACGACCACCGGTGTCGAGAATCTTCTGCTTGCCGGTGTAGAACGGGTGGCACTGAGAGCACACGTCAACGAACATGTGATCTTCCTTGCCAGCGGTGCGGGTCACGAAGGTGTTGCCGCAAGAGCAAGTCACCTCAACTGGGTGATAATCAGGATGGATACCCTGCTGCATTTTACGTCTCCTATGGATTCGGGGGACCCGGGTCGCAATGCCCCTATGGCAAAGCGTGAACCGGAACCTGAAAGATAATACTCGCGTACATGGACGTGCAGTCCATGCCCCGCTGAAAAAAATGAGTGGGGCCGCAGGGGCTTGAACCCTGGACCGGGCGATTATGAGTCGCATGCTCTAACCGACTGAGCTACGGCCCCACATTGGTTTGCATCGGCAAAAGCCAACTTGGATAGTGTAGCATGCCCCTGCCCCGCCGACTTACTCCATGTATTGCAACGGATTCTCAATGAAACGCCGGAGTCCCATTTCCGCTGCTCCATAGAGTGACGGATGTTCCGCAACAGGCGGCACGAAAACGCGGATTTTCACGTTCGGGTAGCCAAGAATCTCGGAGCGCAATCGGCCTTCAAGCACATTGCCAAGCTCGTCTCCGAAATGCGTCCACAATCCGCCGAGCAATACGGTATCCACATCCACCATGTTGACGGCGGACGCAATGGCGGAAACCAGCGCATCTGTAGCCTCATCCACCACCTTGGCCACCACCGGGTCACCTTGCCTCCATCGTTTCAGGAATTCCTCGATGGCCTTGGTGCTCGTGGCCTCCTCGTCTTCAGCGATTTCCGCAGCTTCCACCAGTGCTCGGCGGCCCGCGAATGCTTCCAAGCAACCGTGGCGACCGCAGCGGCAAAGTGGCCCATCGATGGATACGGACATGTGGCCGATCTCCCCGGCGAACCCATGCGAGCCGGACACCACGGCACCATCGCGAACCACAGCGCCACCGATGCCGATATCAGTGGAAAGGTAGATGAATGAATCCATACGGTCCACCACGTTTAAAAAGTCCGCTCGCTTGGTGGCATACCCTGGAATCTGCGCAATAGCAGCCATTTTGGCCTCATTGCCGGCCACCACATCCAGCCTGCGCACAACATTGAATCGAGTCAGATTCACATTTTCCCAGCCAAGGTTGCGGGCCACGAGCAGCCACATGTCTTCAGTCACAATACCGGGTAAGGCGAGTCCGGCACCTACCACTTTGCAGCCACGCCTTTTGAGACGGTTTTCCAAAGGAAAAGTCATCGCATCAAGTTTGGCGAAAATCTCATATGGATCAGTACCGGTCATGTCTTCGCTGACCCATTCCTGACCTAAGGTATCGCCGTTCAGATCAAGAGCCAAGCACCCATAGCCGTCGGTATTGATCTGCAATCCAATGCCGGCCACGCTGCCGCCTCGAATTTCCAGCGGTGTGCTAGGGCGTCCATATGCCGTGGAAACTACCGGATCACCTTCACTGATTACTTTGCTTTCCAGTAGCATTGAAGACAGCAATGACATCGTAGCTTTGGTCAGACCGGTTTCCTTAGCCAAATCAGCGCGGCTCATCGGCTTGGGCGCACGCAGCAAGGCATCGAGCGTTACCGAAAGATTATGATTGCGCAGATCTTCCTGATTGATTCTGCGTAGATTCGTCATGGTACCTCACCCCTTCGTTGCTGTTGCATTATGAACCGCTGACTTCTAGTGAACGCTCACATCTGTTCGACTCATTATGCATTATGCGTCATCCCACGCATAGGAAAGCGCATCGTTGCGTGTTTCCGTTTGCATTCAGACGTTGGAATACAGTATAGTTTAATCGTCTAACTTATTGGTCAAGACGCGCCGAACACAAGCGCTTTAGCCTCATTGAGGAGGAATTCATGGCAACGATTTTGGTCGCTGGCGTCGATACGTCAACCCAATCAACAAAAGTTCGCATTACAGACGCCGCAACCGGCAAATTGGTCCGTTTCGGTCAGGCCAAGCACCCAGATGGCACTTCAGTCAACCCTGAGTTCTGGTGGAAGGCATTCCAGGAAGCCGCCGAACAGGCTGGCGGGCTGGACGATGTGGCCGCTTTGGCCGTGGGCGGCCAGCAGCATGGCATGGTGATCCTGGACAAGCAGGGCAATGTTATTCGCGACGCCATGCTGTGGAATGACATCAGCTCTGCACCGCAGGCTGCCGCTTTGATTGAGAAGCTTGGCGAAGCTCCTGCCGAAGACGGCGAACCGGAAGATGTCATCGCTCGCGGCAAGCAGCGCTGGGTCAAGGCAGTCGGCTCCTCCCCTGTGGCTTCCTACACCCTCACCAAGGTGGCTTGGGTTGCCGAAAACGAGCCGGAGAACGCTAAGAAGATTGCGGCCGTCTGCCTGCCACACGACTGGTTGAGCTGGCGCATTGCCGGCTATGGCCCTGTGGCCGAAGGTGAGGACGCTCATCTGGAGGCCCTGTTCACCGATCGTTCCGACGCCTCCGGCACCATTTACTACGATGCCGCACACAACGAATACCGCCGCGATTTGATTGCTATGGTGTTGGCCGCAGCAGAAGGCGAAGAGGCGGCCAAGGCTCACGCTGACGCCATCGTGCTTCCCACCGTGCTCGGACCGACCGAAGCCGCCGCCGTCAAGGCATCTCCTGCCATTGCCGGCAAGGATGTTGAAGGTGGCTGCATTCTGGGCCCTGGCGGCGGTGATAACGCTATGGCTTCTCTGGGCCTTGGCATGGGCGTCGGCGACGTGTCCATATCGCTGGGCACCTCCGGCGTGGCCGCAGCCATCGCCGAGAACCCCGTCTATGACCTGACCGGCGCCGTGTCCGGCTTCGCCGACTGCACCGGCCACTATCTGCCGCTGGCCTGCACCATCAACGGCTCGCGCATTCTGGACGCCGGCCGCGCGGCGCTCGGTGTGGATTACGACGAGCTGGCCGATCTGGCGTTCAAGTCCGAGCCGGGCGCAGGCGGCATCACGTTGGTGCCGTATTTCGACGGCGAGCGCACGCCGAACCGCCCGGATGCCACGGCGAGCCTGACCGGTCTGACCTTGCACAACACCACCAAGGAGAATCTGGCGCGCGCGTTCGTTGAGGGCCTGCTCTGCTCCCAGCGCGACTGCCTTGAGCTGATCCGTTCGCTCGGCGCCGAGATCAACCGCATTCTGCTGATCGGCGGCGGCGCAAAGTCCGTGGCGATTCGCACGCTGGCCCCCTCTATCCTCGGCATGGATGTGACCCGTCCCGCCACCGACGAGTATGTGGCCATCGGTGCTGCACGTCAGGCCGCATGGGTGCTTTCCGGCGAATCCGAGCCGTCGGCTTGGAAGCTCACCATCGAGGGCGTGGAAACCGGAGAGCCCACCGAAGCCGTGTACGCCACCTACGCCAAGGCACGTGGCTGAACCTGACTCGCAACGCTGATAACAACTGCTGATAACAACTGAATAACGATTGCCCCACCGATGCCGCCGAGTGAGTCCCTTTGCAGCAGCCATTCTCCGTGATGGCCTGCCGCAGAGGGTTCGCTCGGCGGCATTGCCATATGCACAGAGTCAGGCGATGCGGCCTATAATCAAGTCATTTGGATAACGTCTGGAGAAATCGATGAATGATCGCTCACGCATGATGACGTATGCCCTGGTCGCCATGGCATGCATCGTCTGGATCTGGCAGTCCGTCAAAGAAGCGGTATCGAACGGTACCGCATTGGGCACCACGACCATCATCTTCCTGGTGTGCATCGGCATCGCCGCCGTCTATTGCATCGTCAGCGCATTGGTATTGTGGTGGCGCCAGCCCGGTAGGAATGACGAGGATTCCGCTAGCCAAGACAACGAAAAGAACACCCAAGCCGGAAGCGGAGCGGAAGACGGCAACGAAGAAGACAGGGCCAGCTCCGACATCTCCGATCACGCTTCCCGGCAGGAACACTAAACGCAATGGAGGCAACTGCAACCATGTCAACCATCATCAGCATCGTTTTGGCCGTTGTCTGCATTCCATGCGGACTGTTTCTGGGACTGATCCCGATGAAGGCCAGCGAAGTGACCACCAAGCAATCCAAGGCGTCGCAGCTCATCAGCTTCGTCATCGCACTGGTATTCATCGGCCTGCTGGTCGCCGGCCACGATCTGGAGACCTGGGGCATCGTCATCGGTCTGGTCATCGGCTTCGCCATCGGCAAGATTCCGCCGCTGCACGCGTGGGCGCTGGCCAAGTGGCCGTTCCTTGAGCCCAAGAAGCCCACCGCCGCGCCGAAGCGCGTGAAGAAAGCCAAGAAGAAGTAGGCTTCTTCCTGTTTTATATATAACAAGGCGTTATGCGCGTGGTTTCATGAGATACCATGCGCATAACGCCTTTTCGCATCTGAATTATTGCCGCACCCGCCACATCCTCATCCGAGACCGGCGCGAAGCAATACCTCGAGACAGTTCAGCAGGATTCCTCCGCTTCGAACAGCGCGAGGAACTTGGGCCTCCAGACATACCGGGTCGAGACAAGCACAAGGCCGGCGGCGGTGAGCACAGCACCGACCGGAGCTGCGATCGGCGCCACAAACAGCAGCACGACATAGACCACGGCAAGTACAGCGAGCGCGAACAGCAGCTTCTGATGAGCGTTCATGACATTATCTCCATTGACGTTGCAGGTGTTGCTTGAATGATCACGTATTTAGTTCGATGATTTAACCATATAGCATGATTGCAATCAACGCAAGCCGAAACGCCCTGCCGTCCACCCGTATAATCCGGCAGACGGCAGTGAATCATTCGGCTATCATCAGCGGCTGCAAATGACCCGGGCGCCTGCAAGGCATCCCACGAATCCTCCCGCCCACTCTGTACTTAGGAAACGCGCATCGCATTGTCCCAGCAGGCGAGCCTTCGAACCATCGGCATGGATGATCATCGCCACATCTCGATCAGCATTGTCGACGTCCGCAGCCGATACCCGACTGGCGAGAAATTGCAGACAGTTATTCCGCAAACGCACACCGAACCATTCTCCTGGTTCGGCATGTCCCAAATCCAACAGGGATTCTTCGCCCCGATCAACAATGGATGCCTGCAGCCGGTCATCAACAAGTCTCATCGTCACGGCATGCGTAGAATCCTGATGCAGCATCAGCTCATGCCCCGGGCGAACCATAACCGCATAGTCCAGTGAATCCACGCGCATGAACCGATAGCCGTCACGTCCGCGGACGCTGACCGAGCGATTGTCTTCCGAACCGATACGTTCAGCGCAGATGTACGAGCCACGAGCATCATCCGTGGTTTTCCCCCTCCCCTGCACAAGAGAGTCCACGGCATGCAGCGAACCGTCGTCGTCCACAGTAACGAAGATTACGTCCGGTAGACGTCCTAGACCGGGAGCGACCACCGGCCAACCGGGATCCGCAGCATCGTCCTGCTTGGTGGGGCCATTGCCCTCCAGCTTCCATGAAACAGGGTTACGCTCCCAAACAACCGGCGCGACGAATGTCTCCCTGCCCAGATAGCTGAATAACTCCCCTTGCTCAGCCCCGGGCGTTTCACGCACACCAAGGCAAGCGAGCAACCAGCCAGCCTGAGGATGGCACAGCAGATCGGCATGGCCCACACACTGAATCAGTTCGTCATTGCCCAGATGACGATGCGTAAGTATCGGATTCTTCTTGCACGCTTCGAACAGGCGATCATATTGCCCCACGACGCTGTGTTCGGTTTCGCGCGCCGGCTCGATCCATGTATCGCGAGCGGCAAGCTCACGCTCGAACCCATGAAGCGCCGCCGCAAATCCACGGGGCGCATAGGTGCGCATCATCATCTCGCTATGCTCGAAACTCGTGCCACCTTCGGCGGTCATCAGATACAGCCATTCACCCAAACGATACAGATGCGGCCCTTCAGCCCATACCGCGTTGACGCCATATCCACGCCAGATCACGGTTTTATGGCCTTGCAGCATCCATGTGTCTGGGTCGATGGGTTGCGTCCAAACCTCGGTTTGCCCCTCCCACTGCGGCTTGACCGCCGGACGGGTCTGTGTCCACCAGACCGTGCCATCACTGTCTTCGAAGATATCCGGGTCGATGCCTTCCGCACCCGCAACCCAATACGGGCCATGCCATGGGCCCTCCAACGCATCCGACGTAATCACGAAATTGCCTTGCGCGGCACGGCACTGTTCGATGTCTTCCGGCGCACATCCGGCGGCAAGCGCCTTCGGCTCGTTCACACGCGCCACAGTGCAAACAATCGCATATCGCTTGCCGATGCGCCGAATGGTCGGCGCGTACAGGCCACCGGAATCCTCGACCCCGTCGATCAGCAGCCGATGGGCCATCGCAGCATCCACCGCATCGCCAACATGTTCCCAAGACACCAGGTCCCGCGTCACATGAATAGGCAGCCCCGGCGTCAGCTCGAATGACGAGTTGACCAGCACGATTTCACCACGCATGTCATCCCATATCCATGAGGGATCCGGATACATGCCCCGCAGCACCGGATTGGCTGCTATGCGCGGGCGCACGTCTGAAGACAATGATTGAAATGTTTCGTTATGCATACAGATAGAACCTTTCTCTCATATCGACGTATGCGATGCTCTGTTCTCGTTTACAGCAATTCAGGTGTTGCTTCCGGCCCAAAGAAACGAAAAGCGCTGAAGGCGGCCGAACCGCCGCATTCCTCGGTCGGCAGCAGAAACAGACCTATTCGACAGCCGATGAAGTAGTCCAGCGTGTAATACAGGGGGTGTATGCCGCCCAGACGCGTCCAGCATGGAATTGGTGATGCGGGATCCAAATACTCGAAAGCGACCTTGTCTTTCTTGTCGGTGAAGTCATAAATGGCTTTCAACACCACTGAAGAACCACGTAATTCCGCCGCATCATATTCGGTAGCGGGGCTGTCGTAATCACCATCGCCCCAGATGGACTCATCCGTACGAGGTTTGCCCTGCACACTCACTCTGAATACGCCGTCGCTGGCTTTGGTCACTGCAATGAACCGGTAATACCCCTGCACTGCCGCCAAACCTGCGAAGTCACCGGTCTTCAGCATGGAGGCGTCGACTGCAACCTCCGCCATGCACCGTGGACCGACTGTACGCTGTGTCAACGTATTCCAGGCATGGCTGAAACTCTGAGTCACTGTGCCGCCGCGCAATAGCAATGAGCCAGGTTGATCAGTAACCGACCAAGCGTCACGATGAGGATTGTGGTTGAACTGCCAGAACGGCTTCAGCATACCGGACGAGACTTCACCATCCGCATTGGAGTCATAGAGGAAATCATCATCGCCGTTCAGCGGCTCATAGCATCGTTCCGCATCATTGGTTGGCGTATGTATTTCAAACGGAACTTTTCCGTTGATGCCAAGTACTGGAAAACCATCCTTTCCAAACCGCATCGGCATGATCGTAGGCACTCTGCCGACCGCTCCCCGATCATGCATCATGAAGGCATACCATTGGCCGTCCGGCGTATCGACCATGCCGCCCTGAGCATCGCCCAGACCGTGGAATCCAAGATCGTCATCAAGGATCTCCCGTGATACAAACCGCCCGTCCAAAGCATCAGACATCAGACACACTTCGGTTTTGCGGTGCCCCCGTCTGTAATGGCAGGTCCATACGTAGTAACGGCCTCCATGCTTGTAGATGTGGCTCCCTTCATAACCAAGATCGGATTCGGGATCGTCCTGTGCGATGACCCGATTGAGCCCTCCTGGCTTTGGCCGGCTCAGATCCGGCTCCAATTCCGTCAGATGCAGCTGCATATTGCCGTAGACGATATATACGCGGCCATCGTCGTCGTACAACACGCTGTTGTCATGGTAGAAGCCTTCAATCACGCGCTTCGACCATGGGCCTGCCGGATCGGCGGCTTCCAGCACATATGTCTTCTGCGTATCGTTGGCGGTGAACACAATGGAGAACGTCCCATCGTGATAACGCAACGAAGGCGCCCACATTCCGCAGCCGTACGCGTTACGCCCAGGCTCCTCCAGTCGTTCGGCAGCGGTGCTTTCAAGTTCGTCATAGGCATGCGCCACAAATTCCCAATGAATCAGATCAAAGGACCGAAGAATGTCGCACCCAGGCATAAGGAACATCGTGGTGGACGCCATGTAGTAGACGTCATTGACCCGAATAATGTCAGGATCCGGGAAATCACTGTATATGACCGGATTACGGCCGGCAATACCAGTCGCCGCGATGGTCCCTTTGGCGCCGCTCATATCCGCTCCCCGACACCATTCGAACCGATAGACGCCACTCAACGCCAGAACGGCAAAGGCATAGAGGAAATTGTCATAGTAACGACGATGTCCCACACGCATAGGCGTGTTCCACAACATATGAACCCAGACCCGCGCATTGGCCACAGCATCCGGTTCCGCCGAATGCATCGCCGCCAAAGACCCCTGGGCCGTAGCGGCAAGGAACCCGACCGGGTGCAGCACCCGCTCATCAATCGGAGTGCCATCCACCGCATATGCGCACGTACGATCGTGAGTCAGGAAGAAACGCTGCAATGCGGCAACACGATCGCACAGTATCGGATCGGTGACGCCATTCCAGCTTGCATCCAGACCGATATTGGCTGCGGTCCGGTAGGCATCCGAAAAGAACCAATCATGCCGCCCGAATCGTGCTTCGGTATGCGGCGTGCCATCATAGAGCGCATATTCAGGATTCATGCCGGTCCGGGCGTCACACGCCGCCTCCAGATATGCGCGACTTGCGGAAGCCGCCTCATGCCAGAATTCACGATCCTGTTCATCTGCATGCGCAGCGAATACTTCATAGAAATGTGGCAGATGATATGACGGATCACTCCATTCGGTTTCGGGAATGAACTTGATGAGCTTGTTGCCGGCATTCCACATCGGTTCGCCGGATTCGTCACGCCCTTTGTGCACGCAATAGTGCAATAGCTCACGAGCGCAGGCGGCGTAATCATAGATGCCATCACGGCTACCCCAACGGCGGTCGGCAAGGAACAGATCCATTGCGAAGTATTCCTCGCCATCCGGCGCCGGACCGTCCGCACGCTCGGAACCATCCGGCCGCACCGACCAGGAGAAGTAATGGGCGTGATGTCCGTCGGCCATGTACATGTACTTCATGACCCAGCCCCATAAACGGTCGAACACATCCTGTCGGTCGTATTGCACAGCGAGCATCATCGCATAGCTCATGCCTTCGGTGCGTACATCATTGTTGCCGGTGTCCATCACATAACCGAGGCCATCATCTGTCTGCCAATAGAATTTGTTCGGCCCCTCGAAAATCTCATGCCAGACCTGCGCCACACGCGCGTCGATCTGGCTGCGAGAGTATCCGCATGTGGCGAACAGCGACTGCACCGCACCGTTGGTAGTCATCACGATCTCCTTACCGTAACTTCCTTGTTGTTCTTATTGTTCCTCACAGGATTGCCGCGGCCACCCTGCGGCAAGGTCGCGCAAACGCAATCGGAACGGTGCCACCAAGACGCCATATTCATTGCAGAGCAACCCGTCATCCGGATTGTTGCGCCACGCATAGCGCAATTCATCAGGCGTGCGACTCGGCATCGACAAGGTTACTTGACTGCCTTCTATTGTTGCGTTTGCCGACACAGTACCGCCATCGGACCAGACAAAGGTGAATTCTCCGGGTTCGTGTCCGTCAATGGTGGATATGCGGCTGGGTGCCGATTCCGCAGCAGTAGCAGCAGCGACCCTGTTCGAGGCAATCGGACAATCCCCGAAAGTAAGCACCATGGACCCATCTGATGCCTTGGCTTCGGCCAGTCGAGGCTGCCTGACCGACAACGGTTCGCCGTACACCAGTTGCCGAGCCGCTTGGAAGAGACGCTCTGCAATCGGTTTTTTGTGCGCCGGATGCAGGTCATTCCAATCGCCGGCATCAAGAGTGACGACAGTGGCCGCGTCAGGCACCATTTGGGAAACCTCCCACTGCGCCTCGCGCACTACCGGCCAGCCACCATCCTCTCCAACACAGTCGATGGCAAAGTTCGGTAGCTGGACGATCAGGAACGGCAAACGCTCCTGATTCCACCCGACCCGCCACATCCCAATCATGGAGGCGAGCATATCCCGATAGAGATCCGCCCAATCACCGGTGTTCGACTCGCCTTGGTACCACAGCACCGCACGGATACGGTACGGCAGGCATGGGGCAAGCATGGCATTGTACAATCCGACCGGCTTCCATCGGACAAAATCCTCCCACGGACAATCCTGATCCGCCTCGTGAAGCACGGCATAGCGCCATCTGCCGCCAAGATCATGCACATCATCGCCAATGGCCATGGTCATGGCCTTTCCGGGCGTCACACGGCCGGCATCATGCTCGCATACAAGTCTGATGAGCAGTTCATTGCGGCCTTCTCGCAGTACGCCGGCTGGAATGCTGTAATCGCGGGGCTCATACTGGTTCGTCCGCCCGCCCAGCAGCTGGCCGTTCAGCCACGTGTGTTCGGCGTCGGACATGGTGCCCAGTTGCAACGACGCCGGCTGTCCATCCGCAGAGGCCGGAAGATATATGGTTTTTCGCAATTCGAGTTCACCACGGAAGCCCGCTAGGCCTTGATCCGAGAAGAAGTTCGGCAATGACATCGAACGCCACTGCAGGAGCTTCGGATCCGTATCAACGCTCGTGTCATGCTGCCAATCCCATTGACCCAACGGCAGCCAGCTTCCTGTCTGGGGCGCCTGGTCATATCCAAGCTGCCGATACCAATGGTCCCGAGCCGCTATGCTCTTGCGGCTGCGCGCTTCGGCAACGCCTTTCCCCATATATGGCTGCAGCGTCTGCAGTATTTCCGGGAAATCCTGCAACGACTCTGCGCTCATCCACGATTCAATGGGAGACCCTCCCAAGGAGACGTTCAATAGTCCCACCGGAACACCGAGATGCTCTCGTAGCATGCGGCCGAAGAAATAACCGATCGCACTGAAGCCAGGCAGACCTTGTTCATCGCATACCGACCAAGCCGCCTGCTCATGATCTTGCCGAGGCCCCTCGAAATCGTACCGGGGAGCGACCTTGTATTGCCGTAGCAGAGCATCAGGTTCACGTTTGAATTCGCCGGGATATTCCGCTTTCACCCATGCCATGGGAAGTTCCATGTTGGACTGACCGGCGCACAGGTAGACCTCACCCACATAGACTTCACGGTCCATGCGCTCGGAATCCTCAGCCTGCACGGAGAGCGTATATGGGCCGCCGCTAGTCAACGGGTCCAATTCCACGGACCAGGAGCCATGTCGGTCTGCCGTCCCGGCAACGGTTTGACCTTGCAATCCAACCGATACGCGGCATCCGGGCTCCGCCCACCCCCATATGGCGACCGGCATGGACGATTGCAGTACGCAACCGTCATCCAACAGCTTTGGCAATCGCAGCATATGTCTTTCCTTCCGTACGAAGAGACCGGCGAGCGGCGTGTTTGTGCGTCATGCAATCCGTCGGCTGCGGCCATCTGCCGCACAGTGTGCGCGAGCAGACGGCCGCAGTCAATCGAATCAATTCCGGATACTCAACTGTTTCACAGCGAATGCCTACGCAAGGCAGTCAGCGCACCGGCAACGGCGAGCAGCGCAATCGCACCCGCCAGCAATGGCAGCACACTGGAACCGGTGTCGGCGATGGACACGCCATCCTGCTTGGCGGCGGTGTTGGAATGTTTGTTGTCCGCATCGCCGGCATTGTTATCGCCGGCATCTTCCTTGCCGTCATCAGGGTTGACTGGCTGCGTCTGCTTCTCGGTGACAAGACGGGCGACACCCCAATCTTCGGCGGTCTTGTAGCCGTCGCTCTTGAGATTGGCCCAGTTGAGAGTGCCCACTCGGGCGCCGTCCTTGGCATCGTTGATCTGGAAATCAAGACCCTGGAAGGTTCCCGCATGGTCGCCTTCGCCCAGGTCAATGGCCATTTCGACCGAATAGCCACCATCCACGATCTTCGCACCATAAGCGACCCTTGCGGCTTGCACATCCGTTGCGGCGCCGGAGCCGAAGGAGAGTTCCTTGCCGTCCGCGGAGACACGAATCTGCTGGATGTCATCGGTGTATGCCGTGCCCTTGGTATTGCCACGGTCGATGAACACTTCGACGGAGTCCTTCTCCCACGGGTTGCTGTTGGTCAGGCTCACATTCGGATCCTTGACCTGCACCAGCGCATAGAGCTTGTTGCCTTTCCACAGTGTTTTGGCAGTGGCCTGGGCTTCTACCTGACCGACACCTGAGGTGACCGCGTCCAGCGATACCTCATTCGCCTGCTGCCACACGGCATCCGTACCATCACCGTCAACAACCGGCGCTTGCGCATCCGCCGGCACCGCATTGGTCTCGGTGTAGTACAGCTGCTGAATCAGCGACATGGTGCCCTTGACGTTACCTGCATTCCACCCATTGGTCTCATTGGTGGCGGCATCAGTGGCTTGCACATTGGCGTCGATGGTCGTGTTTTCGGCAGTGGCCGCAGGTACGGTCACCACGGTCTGATATCCAGTGCCGTCAGCACGCTCGACGACAGCAGCAGTGGCACCGTTGTCGGCCTTGCTGGTAAGACGGTCGACCACATATCGCGCATCGCCGACCGTAATGGTCACGGCATCGCCTTCGGATCTGGTCGCGTCGTTGATATCCGCATAAGTGGTCAAAGTGCCGTCATTCCAGTACGACAGGAACTTGCCGGTCACCGCGCCCTCGCTCTTGGAGAACGGTACCGAAGGAAGCTTCGACCAGATGGAGGCCGATCCTGCCGTGGTGCCATCGGAAGGCAGCGCCGCATCCACAGTGGCTTCGGCGGATTTGAACACATTCATCGTCTTGATGGTCTCAGGCAGATTGTCCTTGTCGCCAATGAAACCGGTGTAGGCCGGCTTGGCCCGATACTCGTCGTTGAACAGCAACGGCGCGCCTTCGGAGTTTCGCCATGACCTGCCATCATTGACGCCCCACACGCTCACCGAGAAGAACTGGTGATGCTTCTCCTGTTGCTCTTTGATGATCTGGTTCATCTTGTAGTAGAACTGGCCTTGCTCAACCAGTTTGGCCTGTGTGACGGGAGTGCCGGTGGCAACATCCAGCTCGGTGATGGCCTGCTTCTTGCCGAAAGCGCTCATGGTCTCAAAAGCGTTCTCCACATTGGCCGTGCTGGTGGTCAATTGGATGTGCATCTGATGACCGATGCCGTCGAAAGGCACGTTGCGCTCGACCAGTCGTTTGATCAATGACTGATAACGTCCCAGCTTGCCGGCGCTGTCGGTGTTGTAGTCGTTGATGAACAGCGTCACCGGATGGGTTACGCCAGGTTCGGCGTATTCGCCGTTCAGGTACTGGTTGGCGTATTCGAATGATTTGTCGATGTAATCCTCGCCGGTGATTTGGTACCACAGCGAGTTACGCATGCCGTTGGTTTCCGGACTATCACCGTCATTGATGGTCTCGTTCACCACGTCGAATGCCTTGATCGGATTCGTGTCACTGCCGAATTTGCCGAACTCGTCAGTGATGGCCTTCGCGACATTTTCGATGTGCACACGCTCACGCTCCAGCATCTGGTCCTTGCTGGCCAACGCGCAGCCTTCGATAACGCCCGCAGTCGGATTCTGATCCTCGCAGTTCTCGTCAGCCTGGAAGAACCAATCCGGTGTCTGACTGTGCCAAGCCAACACGTGACCATATACCGCCAGACCGTTGTCCGCAGCGAAATGAAGCAGCGTCTTCGCGTTTTCGGGCATGCTGAACTCGTGAGCATCGTTGTACCAGTATTCAGGCTTCATATCGTTTTCCGCCGTAATCTGGTTGAAGTTCTTCAGCACGACCTGTTTGGCCGCATCATTGCCGACCTCACGGGTATCGATGGCCACGCCGGCATTCATACCGAGCGCGCCATAGGCGTCCTTGATCGAACTTGGAGTCTCGAACACCGCCGTCGGCTCTTGTGCATAGACGCTGGGAGCAAGTGCGCCACCCATCAGCAACAACGCCGTGGATGCGGCGATCGCAATGCGGGACCATCGTCGCATCCCACCATTCCGATACTCTTGACTGTGCTCCATGCTTGTCTCCTTTCATTTTGGCAACATGGATGCGTTGTTCCGGCTCCATCGGAACAACGCTTGGAGTCATGCCCCACGCACGGCTCCAAGCTTGCGGATTCCATAGGAATCCTTTTATTCGGCTTCGGTCTCCCGGTAATCGAAGTAATCGAATACGGCCTCCTTGCCATAGCCGGCGAGATCCACTGCGGCAAGGCCCACAAAGGCACCGGTGAAGAAGCCTCCATAATGGCTGGCCACATAATCATCGGAAAGCACTGCGGCATCCAGCGTGACCGGAATCTCATGCCAGGATTCTCCGTCGAACGAGTACTCGTAGGTGTAGGTCTTGGTGCGCACCTTGGTACGAAGCCATATGGATTCGACGTCATCCGGTATTGCGATGGCCTTGTCTTTGAGGAATGAGGTATACCCGTCGAAATCGTTCTGGGCGACTTCAATTACCCGCTTGCCGCAGTCCTCGCACCAAGTGACGAATGCCCACGACCAGCAGATATGGTTGTAGAAGTTCACGAGTCCGGCCATTTGCATGTAGTTGTCCGGGGTGAAGGTCACCTTGGTTTCGGCATCAAAGTCGAAGGCCTGCCAACGGCGGCCGATCAGCGAAAGCTCGAACAGGTTGGACAGCGACCCCTGCCCGCGTAAGGTCAGCGCACCGCCGCCCACACGTCCCATGGCGTCAGTAAACGGCACACGCAGAGTGTTCCAATTAGGATCGAGAACATCCGACTCGAACTCATCATGCTGGGAATGGTCTATAGGGGCATCAGTGACGATGGCATCATGCGGCGCTTCGACAAACCGTTCACCGGCATGTCCACCGACCACATATGGCCAACCGTCTTCATCCCATTCGACTTTCTGGATTGAGGTTTCCCGTCCGAGCGTGCACCATCCGCGCACTCCGTGGGACGATTCCGTATCATGTCTCCAAGGACGCCCGCACAGGGAGGCGTAATACCATTCGCCACCGGTGGTCTCCACCAATGCGCCATGTCCTTGCTTCTGCAGGTAAGTGTCAGGCGTATCGAAATTGGAGATGAACGGGTTATGCGGGTCGCCCTCGAAGGACTCGGCATCCAGCGTACGGGAGCGGGCCACGGATTCCTGATGCTCATACTGGGTGCCGCCCTCGGCGCAGAACAGGTAATACCAACCGTTGATCTTGTACAGATGCGGCCCTTCGACAAGTTTCACTGCCGTGCCCTGCCAGATGGTACGAGCCGTCTCCGGTTTCAGACGCATGGTAGCAGTGTCGAATTCGGTCAGCGTGATGCCATCGAACGCATGATGGTATTCGCGGAAATCCCAGGTCTGCTGAACCAGATACTTGCGGCCATCGTCGTCATGGAAGAGGCTGGCGTCGAAGCCCACCCCGTTGATGCGGATCGGTTCGCTCCATGGGCCGTGGATGTCTTCGGCGGTGACCAGATAATTCGCACAATCCTTGAACGCCCCGTTGACGATTTTCACGTTCGAGTAGACCAGCCAGAACCTTCCGTCCGCATATGACAAGTCCGGGGCCCAGACACCTCCACCGGATGGGTTGCCTTTCATGTCCAATTGGGAGACGCGGTTTAGGGGGCTGGGCAGCAGATTCCAATGGACCATGTCCTTGGACTCATGCAGCCTCACGCCCGGCCACCAGTCGAATGTGGAGTTGGCGATGTAATAGGTGTCGCCTACACGGATCATCGAGGGGTCGGCATTGAATCCGGGAAGCACCGGGTTGGAGATTTTCATGTTCTTCTCCTCATTGAAAAGAATCGGCCGTGCCGCGGGAAGGTTCCGAGAAAGGAGGAGGCGCAAAGGAATCACCCCGAAAACAGCTCGGAAGCCGTCCTTCCCGCAGCACAGGTATGGAATGTGATGATTGATGGGCGAAGTGTGATTGCCGGTCACACGATTCAGCCCTTGACCGCTCCGGTCAGACCGCCCACGATCTTCTTCTGGAAGATGGTGAAGCAGATCAAGGCGGGCAGCATGGCAAGCGAGGTGAAGGCCAGCACTCGGGCGGTGTCTACGGAGTGTTCCGAGCTGAACATCTGCACACCGAGCGGCAAAGTGTATTTGCTGTCGCTACTGAGCACGAAGAGCGGGAGCATGTACGAATTCCAGCTGCCGACGAATGTCAGAATGCCTGTGGTCGCCACACCGGGCATGGACAGCGGAATGACCATGCGGGCGAAGAATCCGAGACGCGAGCAGCCATCCAGAAGCGCCGCCTCCTCGAGCTCCATCGGAATGGATTGGAGGAATGGCACCAGAATGATGATGGTCTGCGGCAGACCAAAGGCGATCTGCGGCAGAATGATGCCTGCAAGCGAGTTTGACAGTCCTAGGTTGCGAATCATCAGATACAGCGGAGTGATACCGACCGTCATCGGGAACATCAGGCCTGCGGAGAACAGCGCATACATCAGCGGCGCGTAGCGGAAACGGTATCGGGCGATGACGAAGCTCACCATGATGCCGAGCACTACCACACCTATCATCGTCGAGATGCCGACGATCAGAGAGTTGACCAATTCACCCCAGAAGATGTCGCTGGTGATCACCTCGACGTAGTTGTCGATCACCCAAGGATTCGGCAGTCCGGCAGGATCGTTCGTGATCTGGGAATTGGTGCGGAAACCGCCGAAGATGATATACAGCACCGGAGTGACGCAGATGGCGACCAGAACCAGCGAGAAGAAATACACGGCAGGGTTGCCCCAAGGTGTCTTGGATGAAAGCCGGTATCCGTTCTTGGCGGTGTATTTTGTTGACGTGGAGATTGCAGCTGACATTTCACTTACCTCGTTCACTGTGCGGCCTCAGCAAGACGCTGGGCTTCCTTGGCGCGCTTCGCCGCGCGCTTCTTCGCTTGCTTCTGCTCGGTCAGTGCACCGTCCAGATCACGGCTCAACACGAAGCGCTGATATGTCAAAGCCACAATCAGGGAGATGATGAAGATGATGAGGGCGACTGCGGAACCATAGCCGTAGTTGCCGGCCCCTCGGCCTTCACGCACCATGTAGGTGGCCATGGTGGACACTCCTGCCGTGGTGGATACGTACTGACCCCAGATGATGTAGACCAAATCGAACAGCTGCAGGGAGCCGATCATCGACAAGAACACCCAGATGCGCAGGGTCGGTGCCAGCAGCGGCAGCGTGATGCTCTTCTGCATCTGCCAGAAACCGGCGCCATCCACCCTGGCGGCCTCATACAGCTCCTCGGGGATGGACTGCATGCCGGCGAGCATGAGGATGACGGCAAAACCGATGTATTTCCAGCTGATCAGCAACAGCAGCGTCCAGATTGCGATTTTCGGATCGGCCAGCCAGTCCGGCCCTTCGATGCCGATTTTGCCGAGCAGCTGGTTGACTGCTCCGGTCTTCTGCAGCAGCAGGCTCCAACCAGTGCCGACGATGACTTCGGACACCACATAGGGTACGAAGATGAGGGTGCGGATCAATGCGCGGCCTTTGAATTTCTGGTTGAGCAGCAATGCGAACAGAATCGCCAGCGGCGCTTGGATGACTAAGGAGCCGACGACGATTTCGAAGGTGTGCAGGATGGCCGCTTGGAAGTTGGGATCGCTCAGAGCGGTGACGTAGTTCTGCAACCCGACGAACTTTCCGTTCTTCGAGGGGGTGCCGAAGCCCTTCCACTTATAGAATCCGTAGTACGCGCCCAAAATGATGGGAAGAATCACAAAGGCACAGAACAGGATGATGGCCGGTGCGGAAAGAATGAAGATCTCGATGTTGCGGCGTACCTTGCCGTCGGTGACGCGCTTGCTCCGATGTTTCACGGATACGTTGGTGTTGCTTGTACTCGTCATGCTCTTACTCCACAGATGTTGTTAGCGATTCATCGAATGGCGGCTGCGGAAACGGTGTGACAACCGCATCCGCAGCCAGCCTTGCGATGGTGATCAGCCCTTGGCCGCAGCGTCCTGCATAGCCTTGACGATGTCTTGCGAAGAGCCCTTGCCAGACAGCATGTTGACCACGCCAGAGTTCAAAGCGGTACCGATATTGGTGCCCAGATCGGTGTCCATCCACAGCTGCATGGAAGAGGACTGGTTGAGGAACTCGAGCACCGCCTTGAGGGATTCATCAGTCACGGCTCCGCGGGCTGCGGTCGAGGCGGGGATGGTGGAGAACGCGGTCGCGTACTTCTCCTGATTGTCCTTTTCGGCCATGAAGTTCACGAAGTCGACGGCGATGTCGGGAGCTTCGGGGTTCACCTGGAAGTAGGTGACGCCACCCATCAGAGCACCGTCTTCGCCCTTGCCGCCGTCAACGGAGGGGAAAGCGAAGAAGCCGAGATCGGCCATCGGCTGCTGGTCAGGGGTGAGATCCTTCAGCACGCCCGGCTCCCATGCGCCCATCAGTTCCATAGCGGCCTTGTGGTTTGCCAGCAAGCCGGCGGAGGAGTTGGCGCCCTGCTGGGCCGTGGTGGTCATGTATCCTTCGTTGAAGACATCCATGTCCGCCAATTCCTTCAGATCGTCACCGGCCCGAGTCCAGCACTTGTCGGAGAAGTCCTGCTTTTCTGTGCCCTTGGAGTATACGGACGGCGAGCATTCGCGCAATGCCAGCCAGTAATACCAGTGCGCCGCCGGCCATGCGTCCTTGCCGCCCAGTGCAATCGGCGTGATGCCCGCATCCTTGAGCTTCTGCGCGTCGTCCTTGAGCTCGGAGAAGGTGGTGGGAGCCTCTGTGATTCCCGCCTGCGTGAACAGGTCCTTCGAATACCAGATGCCGCCCGGCTCAACGGAGACCGGAACGCCATAGACCTTGCCGTCAAAAGTGGCTGCGGAAAGGGTGGTCTTCATATCGGTCTTGACGGTATCGGAGATCTTGTCCGTCAAATCCAAGGACTGGCCTGCGTCAATCATCTCCTGGGTCTTCGCGCCGCCAAGAGACATGTACACATCAGGGCCGGATGCAGGATCCTGCATGGCGGTCTGGAGCTTGCCAGCGAAGTCTTCGTTCTGGATGGCCTGGATCTCGATCTTCACGCCCGGGTTCTTCTTTTCGAACGCAGCGGCAAGATCGGCCCAATACTGCTTGCCGTCACCGGACGAGGCATTGTGCCAGAACGTGATGGTCTTATCGTCATTGGCATTGCTTGAAGTGCCGCAGCCAGCCATGCCGATCAGCGTCGCAACGGCCAACGTAGCAGCTGCAATGGTCTTGAACTTCATTGTCGTCTCCTTTGTATGTTCACGCCATTAGACATGTACATTATCGAAAGTTTCGAAGTGTTTTCAGCAGCGGATTTATTGAGCAATGCAAGTAATTACGCGGATTACGCAATAACCAACAGGCCTCGTTCACCATCTGTGCCGTTGACACCTTCTTCAACTCTGTCGAAAACCAACTTTGTATTTTCGATATCTCTATCATAAAACCGACTTAGTTTAATGAGCAAACTAGAGCGGTACGTGTTTACAATCAGAAAAATGGCTTAATATCAACCTTTTTGAAGTATCGAACTACTCAAATACCGAAAATTGACTTTCCGAAAGTTTCGAATATACTATTGCGTAGTACAACGATAAGGGTGATTACCAATGAGCGCTACACCGCAGAAACCAACAGCCGAAAACAAAGTCAAACTTTCGGACATCGCCAAACAGACCGGATATTCCCTGGCCACGGTCTCCAAAGCGCTTAACGGCAAGGCGGACATCTCGGACACCGCACGCAGGACCATCGACAAAGCGCTCAAAGACAGCGGATATGTCCGCAGAATCTCCCCCGAGCGCAAGCAACAGACCATCGAGGTGGTATTCAGGGATTTTGAGACCATCTGGGCCTTGGAGGTGCTCAGAGGCATCATCCGGGAGACCAAGCAGCATGGCATCAACGTAATGGTGGCCGAAAGCGGCGACCGTCAGCATCCCGATTCAGCATGGGCGGAGGGGCTCATCGAGCGTCATCCGATTGGCGCCATCCTCGTGTTTTCCAACCTTACCGAAAAGGAACGCGATCTCTTCAAATCACACAACATCCCATTCGTCGTTTTCGATCCGTCCGGCAGCCCGACATTGGATGACCTCTCCGTGCAGGCGGACAACTGGACAGGAAGCGTCATCGCCACACGTCATCTGCTGGAGCTAGGCCATAAAAGAATCGGCATCATCACCGGACCGGACGAGATGCTATGCTCTCGCGCCAGGTTGGACGGCTATTCCGCGGTGTTGGCCGAACGCGGCATCCCCACATCCCCTGAACTCATCGCAGAGGGGGATTTCACCACGCCCGGCGGCTACGAAGGGGCAATGGCGCTGCTCGAAGACGAACACAACCGCCCCACCGCCATCTTCGCCGGTAGCGATCTGCAGGCCATGGGAGTGTATGAAGCGGCAAGGCAGCTGAAAATCCGCATACCCGAAGACTTGTCCGTCATCGGCTTCGACGACATCCAGACCTCCGCTTATATGGGCCCGGCACTTACCACAGTCCGCCAACCGCTGCAAGACATGGCGTCCACCGCAACCCGGATGATCATCGACACCACTGAAGGCCGCACAATTCAGAAACGTGTGATTCTTTCCACCTCGCTTGTGGTTCGCGACAGCACGCGGCGTCTAACCCACGCCAAGGCATAGCTCCCTGATCATTCGGGCGTACAACGAGAGCCGCTGCCGACAACAGTGTCGGCAGCGGCTCTCGCGGAGGAAGGAAGAAGAAAGGAAGAAATCAGAGAAGATCTTGAGCGGTCATGAATCCACCAGACAGACCCACGACCTATTACCGTTGGTATGTGCGCGGCTCAACGATTGCGACGCGCACATATAAACGATTTTGCTGTCATTATCCTTTGTATGTGCGCACCGCCTTCGTGATGGTGCGCACATACAAAGGAATTCAATTCATAGACGAGTCAGTCGCAGCTCACTCGACTTCGGACAGGGCGTCGATGATGTAGTTGTTGATCGTCGCCTTGACGGACTCGAGGTGATCGGACTTGGTGGCGGCGATGAGCTCGGACTGCGGCTTGTCAAGGCTGTAGGCCTCGAGGTCGGCCAGGGTGACGTTGCCCTCGTCGATGTCCTTGCCGATGCCGGAATCGTAGGAGCTGTAACGCTCGGCCATGAGATCCTGGATGAAGTGATCCTGGTTCATTTTGTCGGCGACCAGCAGGCCTGCGGCGTAGGAATCCATGCCGGCCACGTGGGAGCGGAACAGATCCTCGGCGTAGAAGGAGGTACGACGCGGCTTGGCGTCGAAGTTCAGGCCACCGCGCGGGCCGATGGAGCCGGCCTGCAGGACCTCCCACATCACGGCCACGGTCTCGTAGAGGTCGGTCGGGAACTCATCCATATCCCAGCCGATGAGCTTGTCGCCCTGGTTGGCGTCGAGGGAGCCGAGGAAGCCGGATTCGCGGGCCACGCGGATCTCGTGCTGGTAGGTGTGGCCGGCCAGGTTGGCGTGGTTGCCTTCGAGGTTCAGCTTGAACACGTCGGTCAGGTCGTAGGTGCGCAGGAAGTTGATGGCGGTGGCTGCATCGAAGTCGTACTGGTGCAGCGTCGGCTCCTTCGGCTTCGGCTCGATGAGGAACTGGGCGTCGAAGCCGATCTCCTTGGCGTAGTCGGCGCACATGTGGAAGAACTTGGCGATGTGGTCGGTCTCGCGCTTCATCTCGGTGTTCCACAGGTTCTCATAGCCTTCGCGGCCGCCCCAGAACACGTAGTTCTCGGCACCCAGGCGCTTGCCGATCTCGAGGCTCTTCTTGAGCTGGCCGCCGGCATAGGCGTAGATGTCGGCGAACGGGGAGGTGGCGGCGCCGGACACGAAGCGCGGGTTGGTGAACAGGGAGGAGGTGTTCCACAACAGCTTGACGCCGGTGGCCTTCATGTTCTCCTCGATCTTGTCGACGACCTTGTCGAGGTTGGCGTCGGTCTCGCGCAGGGTGTCGCCTTCAGGGGCGATGTCGCGATCGTGGAAGCAGAAGTACTCGACGCCGAGCTTCTGGAACAGTTCGAAAGCGTAATCGACCTTGGCCAGAGCCTGATCCATCGGATCGGTGTACTTGTAGTACGGACGGTGTGCGGTGCCGGTGCCGAACGGGTCGACGAGCTCCTGGTTGAAGGTGTGCCACCAGGCGACGCCGAAGCGCAGCCAGTCCTTCATCTTCTTGCCGGCGACGACCTTATCGGCGTCGTAGTAGTGGAAGGCGAGGCCCTCCTGAGGTCCCTTTTCGCGACCAACGTACTCAACCTTGTCAACATCCCACAGACCCATTTGGGCGCTCCTTTGCAGTAGTGGTTCAACGGATTACGGGATAAATAATAAAACGAATGAACTATGTTTGTCAAATGATTGAATTAATCTCGCTCCACTCAGCGTGTTGCCTGCATTTCCAACGATTTGGGCATGTCTAGATTACTTACACAACACTCTGCATCAACAAAAATGGCGGACTATCCCCCTCCGATAATCCGCCACACCTCGCAGTAGAGCCTTCCCCGCAACTTATCTCAAATAATCCACCTCAAGCGCTCCACCCAATCAGCAACTGAGGCAATCGGACTTCATAAGACTTTTAACTGCGGGCACGCTCCATAATGGCTCGCAATGTGCCATTCTTACGCGCAAGCTCCATATCTTCCCAATCAAGACCGGTGTCTTTTGCGCGGCCATAGTAGAACCGCACCAATCCCGGGAAATCAGGCCGGTACCCGGTATCTCGGAAACTCTGCGCTATGGCTTCGCCCACCTCCGGCCCATCCGGCTGCCGTGCTTCATAAATAGGAATTGCGCAGAACCGCCATACGCCACGCACACGTGCGATACGGTTGGCAATCATTCCGCCATGAGCACCGTCATATTTCGCCACGGACTCACCACCAAACACCTGGTAACGCCCGCCGTGAATCACATCCTCCAGTACCATTCGGCCTTGTGCCGCATTGGCATCATGGATCCAGAAAATCGACGTGAAATTGGTTTCATCCACTTCGCGCAAATCATGAATCTCACGGTCGCCAATTCGCGGATCAGTCTCATACAGGTATTCGCTCATCGAACGAAAAGGCGATACACCGTCAACGGAATCAGGCTGCAACAGCATGCGCATATTCTCTGATTCATCATCGCTGATGTCACTGCTCACCGCGCAATCATAAGCAAACCAATCCCAGAACATCCATTCAAGAAAGCGCATCAAACCCTCGGAATATGACTTGAATGGATTGAGATTCACTTCGCGATAAAACTTACGCCGCGCTTCGGCATATACGGCAAGACTGCATCGTTTGAATATCTCGGCAATATCTTTGGTATCCAGCATTACCGGAGAATCAGAATCATCAACAGCGGTCATAGTCATGGTCATCAGCCCCTTCAACAACGATGTGGACGGCGGGCTTCGTTGCCCGCCGTGAAGCACACTGTACGAGGCTTGGAACTCTCAATACAAGGACGATTGCCGAATCAGTGGATAAGTGGAAAACCTGCCATCTGCAACATTGCATACTTGTGCATAACTGCATTGCGTAGCAGTGGATAACCCTCTCTTATGCACCATCACATGAAGTAGTTATCCGAGTATCCACCGCCTCATCGGCGTGTTATCCACCGTTTGCCCTCGCTAGATGTTTCAGATGATAACGCCGTTGCAGTGATCGACCTCATGCTGAATAATCTGCGCGGTCCACCCAGTGAATGTGGCGTGATGCGAGCGGAATCGACGGTCTTCAAAATCGACCTCAATACGGCGATACCGCATCGTATGGCGTTCACCGGTTAAGGAGAGGCATCCTTCCTCGGTTTCAAATGCACCATCCGAGGCAGTGATCTTTGGATTGAGCATCACGGTGATGCGTCCGCCGAGCTCATCATCCACAAAAGCGATGATGCGTTTGTTCACGCCGATCATGTTGGCGGCCATACCTACACAACGTGAACGATTAGCTTCCAAAGTGTCCACAAGATCCTGAACGGTTGCCGAGTCATTGAGCCCGGCAGTCTCACCTGGCATACGCAGGAATGAACGTGACGTCATAATCGGTCGTTGCATATCTTGCTCTTTTCTCTACTTTCACTGTTTTCAGGCAGAACTCGACAGAAAACGAAGACGGCCCTGGCGAGCGTATCGCACAGGGCCGTCAGAAGGAATGAGTCGCCAGCGTTATTAGCGCAATGCCAGGTTGGCTGCACCAATCAGACCAGCATCCTGGCCAGCAGTGGCAGCCACAATCTTGGCGTGGCCACGGTAGGCGCTACCTTCCAGGAAGCGCTGGTAGTTGTAGCGAGCCGGCTCAAGCAGAATGTCGCCAACGGCCACCACGCCGCCGCCGATTACGAACAGGTCCGGATCCAGCACAGCGGAGACGGCAGCCATGGTACGGCCAAGCCATTCGCCAATCTTGCCGAATGCATACAGACCCAGCTCATCACCTTCCTGAGCAGCCTGGGAAACCATCGGGCCTTCCAGCTTGGTCACGTCACCGCCGCACAGCTCCAGCAGACGCTTGGCATCCTGCGGGCGACGACGCACAGCGGACTTGGCGAAGTTTTCCAGCGAGGTGCCGGAGGTGTAACGCTCGGCGCAACCGCGCAGACCGCAACCGCAATGATCACCATCCGGAACCATCGGCAGGTGGCCGATTTCCGCTGCCATACCGAAGGAACCACGGTAGAGCTGGCCGTTGATGACGATAGCGCCACCGAGGCCAGTGCCCACCGTCAGAGCCACCATGTTTCGGCTGCCCTGACCGGCACCATGCACGTATTCGCCCCAACCAGCGCAGTTGGCGTCGTTCTCCACAACCACCGGCACAGCGTGATCAATCAGTGCACCGACGTGCTCAGACAGGTTGTAATCAATCCAAGCCGGGATATTTGCGGCGAAGGTCAGCGTCTTACGGTCGGCGCCCACGTTGCCTGCAGCAGAGATGCCGATGGCCTGAATATCAGTGTGGCCAGCAGCAACAGCTTCGTTGTACACATTGGCGATGTGCTGGTTGATAGCATCCGCATCCATCGGCGTGGGAACACGCCAACGCTGAACAATGTTATCGTTTTCATCGCACACAGCAGCGGCGATCTTGGTTCCTCCGATGTCTACGGCCAGTGTAGTCATGACTCGCTCCTTGAGTACAAAATAACTGTTAAGATACCGGAATGATAACGAAAAGCACTGACTTAATTACCACTAGGTACATAATCTGCACCATAGGCAGCATGTTCTGTTGTGCATGCCCAGCACCTTCAGCCTTGCAAAACCAACGGTTGTTAACGCAAACGTTAGCATTCGGTTTTGCACCAGATTCATGACGCAATGGCGTGTCGCGCAGAAGGATAGTTTGCCGCTGCGCTGCCGCACCGAAGGCATCGAAGACACGGCGAACATGAAAGAACAGGAATCAGACAAAAACAAAAAAGCTTCCGAATGATTCGGAAGCTTGGTGGCGACCCCGGCCGGACTTGAACCGGTGACCTCCGCCGTGACAGGGCGGCGCTCTAACCAACTGAGCTACGGGGCCGTTGTGTTTCGCAATGAAGCACGAGTGGATATATTACAGAAGAACGCCCCGTACGCCAACTCTCGGCGTGTCGCGCCATAATCTGCCATTTGCGGCAACAATCACCACTCTGTCCAGACACACCACAACGACATGCCACAATACATGCCTCGACAATATGCTGAATGTATGCTGAATCTCAAACCCTCCATGAGGTAGAAGGAGACGATCGTGCGTGAACTTAATTGGGCTACGCTAGGATGCGGTGTCATCGCCAACCAACTCGAACAGGCATTGGAGGGCGAAGGTCGAAAACTGTATTCGGTGGCGAACCGAACCCACGATAAGGGTGTTGCTTTCGCTGAGAAATACGGAATCGGCAAGGTGTACGACACTATTGATGACGTGTTCGACGACCCGAACGTGGATGTCATCTACATTTCCACCCCGCATAACACGCATATTGAATTCCTGCGCAAAGCACTTGGCTTGGGCAAGCATGTGCTGTGCGAGAAATCCATCACGTTGAACAGCGAGGAGCTGAACGAGGCCGTTGCCCTCGCCGCCGCGAATAATGTGGTGCTCGCCGAGGCAATGACGCTGTACCACATGCCGCTGTATAAGAAGCTCAACGAGGTTATTAGCTCAGGCAAGCTCGGCGACCTGAAGCTGATTCAGATGAACTTCGGCTCCTATAAGGAGTACGACATGGCGAACCGCTTCTTCAACCGCAATCTTGCCGGTGGCGCCATGCTGGATATCGGCGTTTACGCGCTTTCCTTCGTGCGCTGGTTCATGAGCTCCACACCGAATCAGATTCTTTCCCAAGTCAAGCTGGCACCCACCGGAGTAGATGAGCAGGCCGGCATTCTGCTGACCAATCCGGACGGTCAGATGGCTACGGTCACACTGTCGCTGCACGCCAAGCAACCGAAGCGTGGCACTATGTCGTTCGATAAGGGATATGTGGAAATCTACGATTACCCTCGCGGCGAGCGCGCCACCATCACGTATGTAGAGGACGGCCATACCGAGGTAATCGAGGCCGGAGAAACCGCTAAGGCACTGGCGTATGAGGTGGCCGATATGGAGGCCGCTATCGCCGGCGACCGCAGCATCATGCATCTTGACTACACGCGTGACGTGATGGACATGATGACGCTGATTCGCCGCGCCCAGTGGGGCCTGACCTATCCGGAAGAAGAGCAGGATTAACGTTTCCGTTTTCTTATGAAATAGTGGACAGCGCGCTCCTCATCAAAGAGAAGCGCGCTGTCCACTTTTTTATTGCGGCGTCACTTCCGTCAATTCCGGCGGCCGGCGCGTGGAGTAACGGAACATCAGCGAGGCAAGCAGTACGCCAACGATGGCCATAGCACCAATCACCCACATACTTTGTGAGAATGCGTGCACATAAGCATTGGCTGCGTTATCTCCAGCAGCACTTCGCGCCGCCGCAAATTCAGTAATCAATGTACTGGCCACAGCAGTACCGATTGCGCCGGCCATCTGCTGCACAGTGTTCATTACTGCCGAACCATCAGCATTCAATTGGCGCGGCAGCTGATTCAATGCGTGCGTCTGATCAGGCACCAGCACAAAGCCGGAGAACGCCATGAATACTGCGTACGCCACGGCAATCAGCCATATATTGCCGGTCGCGATGATAAATACCGCATCCATTACCGTGACCACAATAAAACCAATCACAATAAACTTTGGCGGAAAATGATTCTTCAGTGAATTGCCGATCAACGGTGCTGAAATCGCACCGACCACAGCGCCCGGCAGTAGAGTCAAAGCTGCCGCCAAACTGCTCATTGCAAATCCGCGTTGCAGCAGAATAGGCAGCAGGAAGTTCAAGCCCAATACTCCACCGGAAGCCATCAGCAGAATGAGCATGCCAAGCGAGAATCCTGAATAGGTGAATACGCGAACTTCCACGAGCGGCTTGCTCATCTTCAGCTGCACAATCACAAATACTGCGAGCACAGCTACGCTCACAGCAAGCACCAGCCAGAATCGCCAATCGCCATTCCAACTGGCGAAGAAGCTTACTGCCACAATCAATGCGGACAATCCAACAGCAGCCAAAAGCAACGATGGCACGCTGATGCTCGCCTGTTCTTTATCGCCAGGATGGCGGATTTCCGGCACTGTAGCCATGCCAAGCAGGAACGATACAACCAGGAATGGCAGCATCGTATAGAAAATCCAATGCCAATTGGCGTATTCCATAACAATGCCACCGAACACCGGGCCAATGGCAGGAGCGGCACAGGTCACGAGGCTCACAATGCCGAGCATGGCTCCTCGCTGCTCAAGCGGCGCTTTCTCGAGAATAATGTTGGTGATCAGCGGCAGCGAAATACCTGTGCCTAATGCCATCACCAATCGTGCGGCGAGCAGCATCGGGAAGTTGACGGCAAATGCACCGAGCACTGTGCCGGCAGTGAAAATCGCCACTGCGGCGACAAACAGCGCTTTCGTGGCAAAGCGACGCACCATGAATGGAGAGGCTGGAATCGCAACGGACAGCAATAGCAAATAACCAGTGGTCAGCCACTGCACTACGGAGGCATCGATTGCAAACTCCTGCATCAACGTGGAGTATGCAATGTTCAGCGATGTTTCCGAAAGAATCCCCAAAAACGTGAGTATCGCCAAGGAAACCACTGCGATAACCAGCTTTGACTGCACTGGCTGCTTACCACCATCAGGCAACTGTTCGGACGCACTGCGTTCGTTCATTGGACTCCGTTCGCCTTAGATTGTTGTATATCAAACAATTGGATATCCTATCGCCAAATGTTTCGCGAAACTACATGCATCGCCGCGCGCCGCAGCATTCCAGCCCTTCCGATAGCATGGTGGGCGGTAGTTTGACGGGGATTCGATCGTAATGTGGACAGGCAGAGCACCGCTTGGGCCAGTACGCCGAAATCTCACGGAAGCATCACGAGTTATGCTGCAACGCACCGGATGCCCGTGCTCCGATCAGACAACACGACAAGACTAGAAACGGCGAAATTCCAACCTTTCTAAGGAGCAACTGCACCAATGGCAGAATTCGTATTCCAGATGATCAAGGCACGCAAGGCATTCGGCGACCGCGTGATTCTTGATGACGTGACCCTGAGCTTCCTGCCGGGCGCGAAGATCGGCGTGGTGGGCCCCAACGGTATGGGTAAGTCCACCCTGCTCAAGATCATGGCCGGCCTGGAGACCGTGAGCAACGGTGAAGCCACGCTGACTCCGGGCTTTACCGTGGGCATCCTGCAGCAGGAGCCGCCGCTGGACGATACCAAGACCGTGGGCGAGAACATCAAGATGGCATTCGGCCCGATTGCGGAGAAGGTCGCTCGCTTCAACGAAATCGGCGAAGAGATGGCCAACCCGGATGCTGACTTCGACTCCCTGATGGAGGAGATGGGTAAGCTCCAGACCGAGATTGATGCCGCCAACGGTTGGGATCTCGATTCCCAGCTCGAGCAGGCTATGGATGCTCTGCAGTGCCCGGACCCGGACACTCCGGTGAACGTGTGCTCCGGTGGTGAACGCCGCCGTGTGGCACTGTGCAAGCTGCTGCTCGAAGCCCCCGATCTGCTGCTCCTCGACGAGCCCACCAACCACTTGGATGCTGAGTCCATCCTGTGGCTGGAACAGTTCCTGCACCAGTACAAGGGTGCCGTCATCGCCGTCACCCACGATCGTTACTTCATGGACAACGTGGCCGAGTGGATCTGCGAGGTCGACCGCGGCCACCTGTACCCGTACAAGGGCAATTACTCCACCTACCTGGAGACCAAGGCCAAGCGTATGGAAATCCAGGGTGCCAAGGACGCCAAGCTGGCCAAGCGCCTCAAGGACGAACTCGACTGGGTGCGTTCCTCCCCCAAGGCCCGTCAGGCCAAGAACAAGGCTCGTCTGGAGCGTTACGACCAGATGGAGCAGGAGGCACGTAACAACAAGAAGCTCGACTTCTCCGAGATTCAGATTCCGGCCGGCCCGCGTCTGGGTTCGATGGTGCTCGAAGCCAACCATATTCACAAGGCATTCGGCGACCGCGTGCTTATCGACGATCTTTCCTTCACCCTGCCGCGTAACGGCATTGTGGGTGTGATCGGCCCGAACGGTGTGGGTAAGTCCACCCTGTTCAAGACCATCGTTGGCTTGGAACCGCTCACCAGTGGCGAACTGAAGATCGGCGATACCGTCAAGATCAGCTACGTGGATCAGAACCGCGAAGGCCTCGACCCGAACAAGAACCTGTGGGAAGCCGTTTCCGGTGGCCTCGACTTCATTGAGGTGGCTGGCGTGGAAGTGCCGACCCGTGCCTACGTGGCCAGCTTCGGCTTCAAGGGTTCCGATCAGCAGAAGCTCACCGGCGTACTCTCCGGTGGTGAGCGCAACCGTCTGAACCTGGCCTTGACCTTGAAGCAGGGCGGCAACCTGCTGCTCCTCGACGAGCCCACCAACGATTTGGATGTGGAGACCCTGGAAAGCCTCGAAAACGCACTGCTCGGCTTCCCGGGCTGCGCTGTGGTAATCTCCCACGATCGTTGGTTCCTCGACCGCGTGGCCACCCACATCCTCGCTTGGGAAGGCGACGATGAGAACCCGGCCAAGTGGTACTGGTTCGAAGGCAACTTCCAGGCCTATCAGGAGAACCGTGTGGCTCGTCTCGGTGAGGACGCTGCTCGTCCGCACCGTCTGCACAAGAAGCTTGTGCGTGGCTGATTCATTCCGTAATTAGCCTTGCAAGGCCGTCATCGTTCTGCGATGACGGCCTTCATTATTACCGTAGGCCGTTTCATGCCCTCAGCACGGGCACAATTCCCTCCCACAATCCTCCCACAATCCCTTCCACAATCCCCCTTGACTGTCATCGGTTTTATTGACTGTCGGTTTTCCAACACTGACTGTAGGAGAACCAACATTGACTGTAGGAAACCTGACACTGACTGTAGGGAAACCGACGTTTTTCGTCGTAAAACCTACAGTCAGTGTTGGTTCCCCGACAGTCAGTGTCAGATTCCCTACAGTCAATGTTGGAAAACCGACAGTCAGTAAGGGTAACGGCAGGGAAATCAATGGGACGCGGGAATAAAGAAACATATGCGGCCACAATCGGGACCGCATTGTGGAACATGACCATATCTAACCGGTAATTAACCTTCCTCACAGGCTCGTTACATCATGCTGCCATGACTCTTAATCCCCTATGCGTAAACTGCCAAGCAGTATCGCAATACGACCGCTATCTGAATCGAGGAACGCCATGACGCAAGCAGCCACCGTCACTCCATTGGACCATCTGGTGAAGGTGTTGCAGTTAGGCGAACCTTCCGCCTACCGCAATCACACCTATATCAACGGCGAAAGCATGTTCTTCCCCACCGGTCGCGTATATGGCGGCCAAGTCATCGCCCAATCGGTAATTGCCGCTTCCAAAACCGTGCCAGCTTCCCGCCTGCCGCACTCCATTCATGGCTACTTCATTGCGGCCGGCGATATTCGCCAGGATCTGCTGTTCGATGTGGAAACCTTGCGCGACGGACGTTCATTCTCCGCTCGCCGGGTAAACGTCACGCAGGCTGAAGGCTCGATATTGACCGCCATCGCTTCCTTCCAGGAAACCGGTCAGGAAGGCGTGGAATTCGCCGACCCGATGCCGGAGAATCTTCCCGATCCGGAAACGCTGACCTCGGCGAAGAAACTAATGGAACCGTTTGCCGAGAAATCACCGTTCGCCAATTATTATGCGGAAAAATCTCCGTTTGATATTCGCCATATCACCCCAACGGTGATGCTTAAGGCTGATAAAGATTCCGCTCAGCATGATTCCGGTAAGCAGATGGTATGGATGCGCGCTGATGGTCATGCCGAGGTACCGCAGGTGATGCATCGTGCGCTGTTGGCTCTCGGCTGCGATCAGCTCATGATGGAGCCAGTACTACGCCGCGCTGGACTGTCGATTTCCACTCCGGGTATTTCCTACGCGTCCATTGATCATTCGATGTGGTGGTATCGCGATATCGATATCAATGAATGGCATTTGTATGTGCAGGATACGCCGATTGCCGCGCATGGCCGCGGCCTCGGCACCGCGAAAGTGTATTCACAGGATGGCGAATTGGTCGCTGTGATCTCACAGGAGGCTATGGTTCGCGTACCTCAGCAGTGAGGTAACACACTGGGGCTCCCCTCAGTCTCACTATGTTCGACAGCTCCCCTCTCTTGAGGGGAGCCAATAAAGGTAATTACTGCTTGCGATAGGCCTGGGCCACGCCTTGACGGCGCTTGGCCTCGGCCATCTTAGGATTCTCTGGGCCTTCGTTTGGCGGCAATTGGCAAAGCCATTCGCCGATGATGCCGATAATCATGTCTGCAATGCAAATCACTGCGGTGACTGCGCACTCGATAATCGCATCATGGTAGAACGGCGCTTCAAAATGACTGACGCTCATCAGAATCTGCCCCGCATACCATCCAGCAAGCGTGGCACCGGCCAATCCCAGTGCTTTGGACAGCACCAGCGTATTCACTGCGATGGTCGGGTTAATAAAGCTATGTGGACGCTTCTTGGGGTCGGTATTGGCATACTTATGCACCTGAAGCGCCAATATCAGCACAATCAATCCCAGTATGGCGAGCAGACCAGCAACCACCCAAGGGGTGCCGATCAGCGACAATCCTGACTGTTCGCCATAGGATGCAAGCCCCATACCGGCCAACAATCCCAGCGCGGCACCAATTGCATACTGCCACCACGGTGTTCGACGTACTTTCACGCCCACGCTCCTTGTTTACGCTTCACTTAACGCCAGCATATGCAGCGTCACTCGCCCATAATCCAATTATCAGACAGCATTCCCACCTGGCCAGCATCCGGTGCCATAGCCAAAAGGAACGATACCGGCTCTGAACCCAGAGTAGCTTCCGGATCCATATCCATCCAAGGAGCCAGCACAGACGCATGCTCCTTAGCGCTTGGCCACGGTACTCGGCATGTCGGCGTATCCGAAGTCACACCATCCATGTCCACCAAATCAAGATCGATGCGCCCGTCATGCGCTGTTTCAATACTGCCGAGCACGGCAATCACATCAGCGGCTGGCAGCTTGGTTTCAATCTGAATGACTGCGCTCAATGCATCTGGACCATCAAAATGACTCACATGGTACAGCGGCGAAATACCCTGCACTTGGTTGCCGGGAACGCTGTCTATAGAGACGATGGATTCGCGAAACAGTCGCTCGGCCTCCTGCGCGGTGGAATCCATGGAAATCACAGCCTTGCGCGAAATTGGCGCAGTCTCGGCAGGAGCGTTGGCAGTAACCGAAGATTCTTGAGCGACTGCATTGTCCGCGCGACCACCGAGCATCCAATCCTCGCTAGCCAATTGCACGGCGTCCCGATCGGCGGCGGCAGCCAGCAAATCGGAAACCAATCCACCATGTGCACCAGCAAGTCGTGCAGAAGGATTCAACGCCAGCCATGGGGCAAGCACGAATGCTCGCTGCCATGCACGCGGATGTGGCAAAGACAGGTCAGGATCCGCGCTGGTAACGCCATCAAAATCGATAATGTCAAGGTCAAGAGGGCGGGAATCCCAATGATTTTCTCGATTACGACCATGAGCACGTTCAATGCCCTGCAACGCATCCAATAATTCATGACTGCCAAGCGTGGTTTCCAGTTCCACCACTGCGTTCAGAAAGTCCGGAGTGCCCTCAGCCATACCCCACGCAGCTGTGCGATACAGCGGCGAAATACCAGCAACCTGAGTGCCCGGCAAACCATCCATTTCACGCACTGCGGCACGCAACGTGGATTCCACATCTCCTACATTGCCGCCAAGTGCTATTACCGCCTGATGCACAGCATTCTGAGTATTCCGGCCAATTTCACGGCTCTGCTCCCCCGCTGCTGCATCCGACAGTGGAACTACAGCACCTTGTGCGTCGCGCACACGAGTGATGGAAACGGCAACATCAGCAAACGGTACGGTGATCGGTGCGTGCGGCTTATGCACTGTGACATCAACCTTGGCGATGGCGGGAACAGCGAGAATGCGCTCGGCAATACGCTGTGCCAGCTTTTCAATCAGGTCGACGTGCTCGCCTTCAATAACCGCCACAATATCTTTGGCCACACGACCGTAATCAACGGTATCGTTCAGGGCATCGGACTGCCCAGCCGCGAACAAATCAAGGTACAGCGTGGCATCCACGATGAACGGCTGTGCACGTTGATGTTCGAAATCAAGCACGCCGTGAGTACCGTTGGCGCTCACGCCAGTCAGTCGAATTATGTCCATGATTGACTCCTATCGTCTTCCGCGGTTCGTCTCCTTGGAGCTGACCGCCGTTGGGTTGAGGGGTCCTGCATCATATCCCTCAACCCAACGCCTCCAACCAGTTACTGTGCGGTGTAATCGCGCCACAGGTTGCCGGCGATGACTGCTGCACGGCTCTTGGCAACATCGTGTACGCGCACAGCCCATGCGCCATGTTCGGCACTCAATGCGGAAAGTGCTGCAGTCACATCGTCACGCTGCGCCATTGTGGGCTCGGCAATACCGTTATCGGCAAGCATGGCTGAGATGAAACGCTTGCGAGACTGACCAATCAGCACTGGGTATCCGGTAGCGCGGAAAGTATCGAGACCAGCCAACAGCGGCATGTTATGTTCGATGCCCGGCTTGGAGAATCCCAGACCCGGATCAATAATGATGCGTTCTGGTTTGACGCCTGCAGCAAGCACCCCATCCACTTGCCGCATCAGTTCATCATGCACATCAGTCAATACGCCATGTTCGTACACGGACGTGTCCTGATCAGGGTTGGCACCCTTGGAACCAGCCAACCAGCCACGCCAATGCTGCACGATATACAGACAGTCGTGATCAGCGACCACATGCGGCAGCTCGACGTCCAATGTGCCACCGGAAACGTCATTGATGATTTGAGCCCCGCCTTGAAGCGCGGCAGCAGCCACTGAAGCACGCGTGGTATCGATGGAAAGCACAGCTCCTGCCGGAATCAGAGCGTTTACCGCTCCTGTGATGCGGTACAGTTCGTCTTCCTCGGATACGCGCTTAGCGCCAGGCCTTGTGGATTCGGCACCGATGTCAATGATGTCGGCGCCGGCTTCCATCATGTCACGGCCATGCTGGGCTGCCTTATCCGGATCGAGCCAGAGGCCGCCATCCGAGAAGGAGTCCTCGGTGATATTGAGCACGCCCATTACTAGCGTGTGTGGCGCGTCATGTAGCGCTTGCAAATCGGTCATCGTTCCCCTTTCACTCCCGCTGGCGGGAGCCATTTCTTATGATGAGTCTCTCCCCCACCCGGCCTACGGCCGGGAGCCCCCTCGTCAGATGGGGCCGAGACTATGGTCATTTATCCAGAATCAAGCTCATGGCTTCGGCGCGGGTGGCGGGATTGCGGAGCAATCCGCGCACTGCAGAAGTCACCGTGCGGGCGGAAGACTTTTTGATGCCACGCATCGACATGCACAGGTGCTCACATTCGGTTACCACAATTACGCCACGGGCACCCGCATACTCCACCAAGGCGTCGGCAATCTGCTGCGTCAAGCGTTCCTGCACTTGCGGGCGGCGAGCATATACTTCAACAAGTCGTGCCAGCTTGCTTAAACCCATCACGCCATCTTTGGCCGGAATATAGCCCACATGCGCAACGCCGTGGAACGGCAGCAGATGGTGTTCGCAGACGGAATATAGTTCAATGTCCTTCACTAGCACCAGCTCATCGGTATCGACATCGAAGTGCTTTTCCAGCACATCAGCCGGGGAAGAGTGCAAGCCGGAGAACAATTCCTTGCAGGCTCGGGCAATACGATCCGGCGTTTCCACCAGTCCCTCACGTTCCGGATCTTCGCCAATGGATTTCAAGAACAAGCGGACGGCTTGGCGCACACCTTCCTCATCGTACTGAGCGGCGCGCTCGATGCCTGTCGATTCCTCGGTCATATCTTCTCCATCCACGTTGTCTCAATGAGTAAGCCCACAGCCTATCCTGCAAGACAGGTTAGACTGCGGGCTTGTTACTGCATTACAAGGTGCTTTACTTGTCTTCAGGTTTCATGCCCACGGAGCGCTTCAGGCTTTCGGGGATTTCCACCGGCGGTTTATCGGAATCAGGACGACGATCGTTAGACAGCCACACCTGACGTTCCGGAGCCTTCTTAATTGGAGCGAAGATCTCCGCGAGTTCCTTCTCGTTCAGCGTTTCCTTCACCAGAAGCTGGCGAACGAGCTCATCGAGAATTTCACGGTTGTCGTTGATGATGTTCCATGCTTCAGTGTGTGCGGTTTCCACCAGCTGGAGCACTTCTTCATCAATGATCTCAGCAGTGCGGTTCGAGTAGTTGTGCGGAGCAAGGCTGCCCAAATCACCGCTCTGATCTTCGTCATCAGCCCACTTGATGGCACCAAGCTGCTTCGAGAAGCCATACTGAGTCACCATCGTGCGAGCGATATTCGTGGCCTTCTCAATATCGTTGGAAGCACCAGTGGTCGGATCGTGGAACACGATTTCCTCTGCGGTACGGCCACCCATGGCGTATGCCATTTGATCGAGCAGCTGGTTGCGGGACTGCGAATAACGATCCGAAGTCGGCATCACAGCGGTGTAGCCCAAAGCACGGCCACGCGGCAGAATCGTCACCTTGGTCACCGGATCGGTGTTGTGCAGGGCTGCGGCAACCAGTGCATGACCACCTTCGTGATATGCGGTGTTGCGCAACTCATCCAGAGCCATGCCCTTGGACTTGCGGCGAGGACCAGCCTGAACACGGTCGATGGCCTCATCGATAGCGCGGTTGTCGATCAGCTGAGCACCAGCACGAGCGCACAGCAAAGCGGCTTCGTTCAGCACGTTGGCCAAATCAGCACCGGTGAAGCCCGGCGTGCGTACGGCCACCATGTGCAGATCCACATCAGGCACGAACGGCTTGCCCTTGGCGTGAACCTTCAGGATTGCCTCGCGGCCTTCCAGATCAGGAGCGGCCACACCCACCTGGCGATCGAATCGACCAGGACGCAGCAGTGCCGGATCGAGCACATCAGGACGGTTGGTTGCAGCGATGATGATGAGGTTGGTGTCGTTATCGAAACCATCCATCTCCACCAGCAGCTGGTTCAGCGTCTGCTCGCGTTCATCATGGCCACCGCCCATACCGGAGCCACGCTTGCGGCCCACAGCATCAATCTCATCAATGAAGATGATGGCAGGAGCGTTCTTCTTGGCCTCATCGAACAGGTCACGCACACGGGAAGCACCAAGGCCCACGAACATCTCAACGAAGTCGGAACCAGCCATAGCGTAGAACGGCACGCCAGCCTCGCCTGCGATAGCGCGAGCCAGCAGCGTCTTACCAGTTCCAGGAGGGCCGTACAGCAGCACACCGCGAGGAATGCGAGCGCCCAGCGCCTTGTACTTGGACGGATCCTTCAAGAAGTCCTTGATTTCCTCCACTTCGGCGAGCGCTTCATCTTCGCCAGCCACATCGGAGAACTTGGTGGTAGGCGTCTGGCCTTCGAGCAGCTTGCCGTTGTTCTTCTTGCCGCCCATGCCCAGCATGCCGCCTGCACCGCCCATGCGGCTCATCAGCCACCAGAACAGTGCAAAGAAGATAAGGAACGGCACAATGGAGGTGATCAGATAGCTGATCATGCTGGTTTGCTCGATATTCGAGGTCCAGCCCTTCTCCAAATCACCGTCTTCCACAGCCTTGGCTACCTGTGCACCTTGGGCGAAGGTGTAGTAGAACTGCACGTCCTTGCCATAGTTGGTGGTCTTGCCAGTATCCGGATTCTTCTTGGTGAAGTCATCCTTCAGCTCAAGACGCACCACTTGCTTGTTATCGGTGATTTCTGCATAGGTGGCTTTGCCCTGCTTGATCAGCGCGAAGCCGTCCTTGGTGTCGATGGTTTTGGTTGCACCGGTGGTGAACATCTGGAACATCAGCACAGCCATAACCACCAGCACCGCGCCCCACAACCACGGCGACTGCCAGAATGGGCGGTTCTCATTGTTGCCGCCGTTCTTCTTGTTGCCGTTATCGCCACGATTGAACGGATTAGTAAATGGGTTGCCGTTATTACGGTTATTCGGGTTCGGATTGTTTCCGTTGCCCTGCCCAGGACCCTGGGGGAAGGTCATGCTTGTTCTCCTTGGTAAACGGACGGCTTCAGTACCGCAATCGATTCGAGATTGCGGTAATGCTCGTTATAATCGAGGCCGAAGCCTACAACGAATTCGTCCGGAATCTCATAGCCCGGGTACTTCACATCCACGTCCACTTCTCGGCGAGAAGGCTTGTTCAGCAGTGCGAATACTTCCACGGAAGCGGCACCGCGACGCTTCAGTTCGTCAACGAGCCATGCGAGCGTACGCCCTGAATCGATAATATCTTCCACAATTAAAATGTGCCGGCCGCGAACATCGGCAGACAAATCCTGGCGAACTGTCACAGTACCGCTGGACTTGGTTCCAGCGCCATAACTGGACAAGCTCATGAAATCAATTTGTACTGGGATGCTCAAGGCTTCGGTAAACGCCACTAGCGTGTTCACGGCACCCTTCAGCACTGCGACGACCAGCGGATTCTTATCGCGATAATCATCGCTTACCCGCGCAGCCATCTCCTGAATTTTGGCATCGATCTGTTCCCTGCTGACCAGCTCGTGGTCAATATCTTCCTTAACGTCAGCGATTCGCATGCGCTCTATCTTGGCACACGCGAATGACGTGTTTCTTGCGGTTCGCTGAATATCCACTGGGAAGATACACAGCTGACTGGCCATGCCAATCAGTAATCAAACGGTCAACGGCTTCGACTTGTGCAGCACTGGCTTCGATTCCCGCTTCGCTGAACGCATGAGCCAGTACGCGCAGGCGAATCGCAGCGGGCTCGTTCTCCAAAAGGAGAGCGTTAATCGCAACTGTCATATCGCGCGAAGTTGCGGCATCAGCAGTAAGAGTTACTGCCTCAGCTTTCACCGCATCAGCCTGCTCGTCAAGATACGCCTTGTCTATTTGCATGAATCGTGCACTGTCTGCAAGATGACGTGCCACATCAGCGCCGGCAAACTGCGCGATAGCAGGCAACAGATCATGCCTGATCCGCGATCGCAGCGGGTAATTGCTTGGCAGTGGACCTTCCCAACCCTCGCCATTGGTTGGATCATCCCAATATGCAAGGTTGAGATCCTCGCAGATGCCCGTGGTGTCCGCACGGGTCAGGTTCAACAGCGGGCGCACAAAACGTACGTTGTCTCGAACGGTTACTGGCGGCATACCGGCAGCCATGTCAAGACCATGCCCGCGCAGCAGTCCAATAAGCACGGTTTCAGCCTGATCATCAATCGTGTGCGCCAGCAATACACAGTCGGCTTGCTGCTCATGTGCCGCATCACACAGTTGGCGGTATCGCGCTGATCGAGCAGCAGCTTCCAGCCCTTCTCCCCCATCATGCACGTCAGCTGTACGAACTAGTACCGGCTCGAGGCCCAGTTTGCGGCAGCGTTCAGCTGTCTCTTCAGCAACCTGGCTGGAACCTGGCTGGAGTTGATGATCCACAACAACGGCTCCGCAACGCACTCCCAGAGATGCGCATACGATCTGGCTGACCGCAGCCAAAGCCGTCGAATCACGACCGCCCGAGCAGGCGACTAGCACCAGAGGTGCGTCTGGCAACGGCTTATGTTCGCCATGCCGCGCAAATTCAGGAGACTGACGCTCCAATCCAATACTCGCCAATGACGCACGCACCGCGCCTACCGCTTTGCGCAGTCGAGGTGAATACACCATAGGAATCCTTACAAATCGGCAAGTTTGGTAATAAACATATTGATAGCAGTGCGAGCAGCCTCATAATCAGCGGGATTATTGACTACTACTGCAAAGGCCAAGGCTCCCCCATTGGTTCGGGAAATGTTGCCGGCCATGGAAGTTACCTGTTCGAGGCTTCCGGTTTTCACACGAATCAGGCCAGCTACCTTGTCATCGGTGTAGCGGTTTGCTGCCGTGCCGGTCAAACCAGTAATAGACAGTCCTTCCGCTGCCGCTGCTCCGCTGCTTTCGCTCAGGTTATGTTGCTGTACTGCGGCCAGCGTGCGCACGGTCAGCTGTGACCCTGGTGACAGGCCTGAGCAATCGGCCATCGTGAGACCGACTGTGTTCAGTCCTAATGATTCCAATTGTGTGCGTACTGCTCGAGCGGCACCTTGCGGATCATTCGACGGATTGCTATCGGCAAGTGCTACGAGTCGGCCAAATTCTTCAGCCAACGTATTGTCAGAATGACGCAGCGTATAGGCGAGCACTTCCGCAAGCGTCGCAGAGCTGACTGACGCGACTGCGCTCACTCCGCTGGGAACGGCAGCAGCCACCGGTTCGCCTTCCACGGTTATGCCATTAGCTTGCATTAATTGCACAAACTGTTCGGCGGTATCGATTGCTGTATGTTGGGAAAGTTCAGGGTAGCCGATTGGCTCATCGGGATTACTCGGCGCTGGGTTGGCATCGCTGTATTGGCGTCCGCCATCAATCGCCATGGATGAGATGGGCGTGTAATACATGGTGTATGCGCCAAGTACTGCGGAACCATCAGACAAGCCTTGTGGAATGCGCTGATCTCCGAATAGCGTGTCGTCATAATGGAGGGCGATGCTACTAATACCGCGCTGGGCAAGGGCTGCAGCCGTGGCTTGAGCCAATGTTGCCAGACCAGCTCGTCCGTTGATGTGGTCGGGATCGGATTGGCCGGCAGACAGCAGCATATCGCCGTTGCCTTTTAGCGTTACCACAGTGCCGTTGTCATTGAAATCGATGAAGGTCTGCGTATCTAATGTTGCGGCCATGTTGAGCTTGGTGGATGCGGCGAGCGCAGTAAGGGTTTTCATCGTCGACGCCGGTTCGCGCGGGGTATCCGCCTCATGTTCCGCGGCAACATGGCCTTGCGCGTCTTCAATAACCACCGATACATCCTGCCCGACACCTTCAGCGGACAGCAGCTCATTCATCAGGTTTCCAGCCTGTGATGAATCGATGGTTTTGCTGCGATCCAGCTGGGCAACAATGGTGCCGCCAGCTTTGGCTTGTTGAGCATCGGGAAAGCTGACTTCCGCGACCGGCTTCAATGTAAGCAGTCCGGGAACAACATCAGCGATATCTGCTATGCAGTAGCCCGCAAACAATGCGACCGTGATAATCGAGGAAAGCGCCACTGTGAGTCGACGTCCAGCGCGAATTCGATTCAGTGACGTGTACTGGCGGTTGCCGGGCCTCGCCTTGGAAACCATGAAGGTACTCTCCCTGATGACGTTTGCTAATGCTGCAATGATGCGAATGAATCAAGAGTGCTAACAATCGACAGCATTCGCGCATCCATTAGCTTACCGCCCAGCCATGTCCCCAATATCAACATGCCGACACCATTAATCAACGTAACCGGAATCAATAGCCAGAACATTGCGCTCAACATGCCGGTAAGGAACAGCACCAGAGCCACAATACCGGTGGGAATCAGCAGCAGGAATGTTCCGAACAAATAGATGAATGGGAAGAATCCCTGTGCCATAGCGCGGCCTTGCGGAGAAGAGAACGGCTTATCCATGGAAGGTACCGGATACATCAGTATCGTGGACGTCACCTCAGCCAAACCAATACCGCACAGTGCCACAGCAATACCAAGTGCCCAGAACAGCAGCGCCACCATGCGGCGTATGGGATGAGACCAGTCACCGGTAGCAATCATGAGCACAACGCCCAGCACAATAAGGTATGTCAGCGCAATGATTGCATAGATGCGCACGCGTCCGATTCTGTCTTGCACGCCGCGAACGCCGGCAATCACCTGCATAGTGAATCCGCGACCGTCATAGGCGATGCCATTGCTTTCCGCGATGGCGAGCAACCAGCCAGCCGTGATCAACGACGGCCATATAGCCAGACTTTCACCACGTGACTGCACAGCAAACAGTACGACGAACAGCACCGGCATGATGAACAGCATTGCTTGGCGCGGATCACGCTTGAGATAGGTGATCAGTCGAGCTGATATTGCACCGGACACGGAATCCGGCATGTGCTTGAAGGCACCAAGACCAGCAATGGTGACTGTGCGAGACGCGGCACCGGCAATGGTCCGTTCATGCCGCAAGCACCACGTGCATCCGGCAAAGCACAATGCCCACGTGACCGCCAACACAACAAGGTGCCCGGCCAATGCCAGTATGTTTCCAGTGGCTGCATCGAACGGCAGTTGGAACGCCGCTCCAAACGGAGTCCAAGACACCACGGTGGCTAGCATCGCAATGCCGGTTCCACGTTCTGCCAGACTGGCTGAATATAGAGCATCGGAGCTGAGTACCAGACTCGGCATCTGGCATAGAACTATGAATACCAGCAATGTGACGATGTAGAACAAGGCTTTGCCGCGCTTGGAGGTGACCAATGTGGTGCACAGTGAAATCAGTAATTTCGACAGACTGATCATGGTGAACACGGCGAGCACGGCCGATATCACTGATACGGCGACGGCGGCGAATCCCATATGCCTGTAGGATAACGTCCACAGCCATAACGAAAGCACGCCGGTTATGGCCGGCAGACCCGACATACCTGAGAGCAGCAGGCCTAGTTGCAAGGTGCGGTCCGGGATGCCGTACAACGCGAATTTCTTAGGGCTCATGGTGGAGCCATCGCCGAGCATCATCAGTTGGATGAAAGCCGCCATAAAAGTGACAACAGCGCCCACAATAATGGTCAAGCTTCGCACGAACGCGAAATGGCCATAGTCGGCAGGAAGCAGACCCTGCTCAACGGCACGGTCCAAGCCGCCAATGAACCAGGCACCCATGCCTACACTGATTACAGTAGCGGCAGCAATAATAATCGCAATCACATAGCCAACAGTCTGCCATACCGATCTGCGCAGTGTAGCCCAGGTCAGCGCCCATCGCAGTCGTACCAGAATTAATGCGGTACTCATACGCTGACCTTTCCGTTGTCAGCTCCGCCATCCAGCCAGGCCAAGTGCGCTGCCTCATGGCGACCGCCAACCAGTTGGAGGAAACGATCTTCCAGGTCTTCACCGGCAGCCACTTGTTCAACTGTTCCCGCGGCACATACCTGCCCGTTATTGATTACGGCCACATGCGTGCACATTTTCTCGACCAGTGCCATCACATGCGAGGAGATGATAACCGTGCCGCCAGTTTGTGCATATTCGATAAGGATGTCTTTGAGATTGGCGCTGGATACCGGATCGACGGATTCAAAAGGCTCGTCCAGTACCAGAATGCGGGGGCTGTGAATCATAGCTGAAGCCAAGCAAATCTTTTTGGTCATGCCGGCTGAATAATCGGTGACCATCGTGCTGGCAGCACCCTGCAAATCGAAGGCGGCGAGGAGATCATGGGCACGAGCTGTGGCTTCCACACGCTTCATGCCGCGCAGCATGCCGGCATATACCAGCAGTTGAAGCCCGGTGAGGCGGTCGAAAATCTGATCGGGTTGCGGCATAACGCCAATAGAGCGTTTGATCGCGTTAACGTCTTGCCATACGTTTCGACCCAGAATCATGGCAAGACCAGCATCCGGGGTGAGTAGGCCGGTCACCATATTCAGCGTGGTGGTTTTGCCGGCACCGTTCGGCCCTACCAACCCGTAGAACGAGCCCACTGGAATATCCAGCGATAGGCCATTGACAGCAATTTTGTTGCCGAATCGTTTGAACAATCCTCGTATCGATACCGCAGCCTCAGGGTTCGGCGGTATTTGCTGCGGTGCATAGTGCGGTTGAACCGGCTGCGGCATCGGAACCGGCGAAAAATTGACATTTCCTTGGGGAGTGTCTGTGCTCATAGTCTTAACTCTAGCCTACGAGCACAGCAAACCCAGGAATATTCAGCAGTATCAACCTTTGTGGGTAATCGGCTTCCACTGAGCCTTGGCGAAAATCGCCTGGAAGGAAATCGGCACATAGCTGAGCATATAAATCGGGAAGCTCAGCACATATGCAAGCAGCTCCTTATTCGAAGCACCAATTTGACCGCGTTCCACAATAATGGTTAATGCGGCGAGCGCCATCAGACCAAGCACGGACGTGATAATGCCGTTCGACCATCCCACCAGCGACTGCCATTGGCTTGCCCAGCTGACGAAGCCAAAAGCCGCAAACAGCACGCCCAACAGAACGCGCGCCACACCCAGCACGGTGAACGGGCAAAGCATCAGCGTGAAGTCAATGCAGGAGAAATCACGTTCGCGAACAGCTCGCTTCAATAAAGCCGGTCCATAGTAGCGGAACACTTGCAGGAATCCCTTGCTCCAACGCAAACGCTGACGCCAACTTTGGGCGAAAGTGACCGGCTGCTCATCGTAGAGAATTGCGTTACCGCAGTATCCGATGCGGTCGCCGTGCAGAATCGAATCCATCGTGAATTCAAGATCCTCGGTGAGCAGATGGAATTTCCAGCCACTGTTACGCTTCATCACTTCGCGGGAGAACATGAAGCCCGTGCCACCCACATGGCAGGAGGAGCCCAGAATCATGCGGGAATTCGAAAGGAATCGTGATTCACGAATGAACCACAAGGCAGAGCCGGAAGAGACCCAATTGTCGGCAAGATTGACTGAATTGCGGTAGCTGGTCAGAATCTTGAAGCCGGCGCAGAAGCCCTTGTTCATTTCTTCGAAGTAATGCTTATCGAGCTTGTTATCAGCGTCGAAGACAAAGTACGCATCGTAATCATCGGCTACGCCAGTGTCGAGCATATGGCCGAGCAGATAGGTCAGAGCATAACCTTTACCGACCTGCTCCATATTATGGCGTTCCAGCACATGGCAGCCGCGAGCGCGTACTACGTCGGCGGTATTATCCGTGCAATTGTCTGCCACCAACCAGATATCAATCAATTCAGATGGGTAGGTTTGTGCACGAATCGAATCAATGAGGTTGCCGATAACGTTCTCCTCATTTCGGGCGGAAATCAGCACGGCATACCGATTGGTCATGGGGGCTTCCGGGAATCGCACAGGCTTGGCGAACAGGGACATCACAATGCAGACGCCTTGATACACCATGCCTGCGCCGCCTACGATGAATAGCAGTACATCAAGTACGGTAAGCAGTGTCATTAGCGCCACCCCGCTCTCGGATTGCTCGATACAGTTGAATCGTCTTCCGTATTCTTGTCGTTCTTGTCGACTGCTTCAGTAGTTTCTGGCTCTTTAGCGTCCTCTTCAGCTTCCTCGGTGCCGCGCAATCCCTTCTCGGTTTTGCCGGACAGCACATGCTTCGGAATGGCCACAGTCGCAGAATCCTCATCGTCCGGAGGCAGCGGACCGCCCTGTTCGATGGCATACAGTTCCTGTTGCAGTCTACGCAGCTCCTCATCCATAGGCACCTTCTTGGTGGAGCCCTTGGCGGCACGCGGCACATGTTCGCCAATCGGATGCAGCACGTGTTCACCGAACGCTTCAGATGCCTCGACGATCTTGGATTTCTTCTCCGGCACCGGGTCATACATCAGTGGCGAGTCAACCAGTTCGTACCGTCTGGTGTAAGCGCGGAAAATCACCTGAATCGAAGCAGTGACCGGCAAAGCAAGGAAGGCGCCCAAAGCGCCGAACAGCGAGCCGAACGCGAGCACGGCGAGGAAGGCCAATGCTGCATTGATGTCCATAGTGCGCTGGGAAATCTTCGGGGAAAGAATCAGGTTTTCGATCTGCTGGTAGATGATGATGAATACCAGCACAGCAAGCGCATAGGTCCAACCGCGGTTACCCCAGGCGAACAGCACCGGCAGCGCACCGCCGATATACGTACCCACAGTAGGAATGAACTGGGAAACCACACCGCAGAACAGGGCTAGCGGCAACCAGTATGGCACTTGCAGCACTTCGAGGAATATTGCCGTGCATGCGGCATTAATCAACGCCAGAATCGAGCGCGAGAACAGGAAGGAGGAAATCTGATCCTGAGCCACAGTCCACACCAGTAGGAATCGACGCTGTGTGTTCGGGGCCAGCCAACGGCAGAATGAACGGCGCAGTTTTGGACCAGCTGCGGAAATATAGTAAGTGGTCATCACTACGGTCATCAGATCCAGCAGGAAGCTCAGTAATCCGCCCACAGTGCTCATGGCAGTACCAGCAAAGTCGGTAACCCATGAGGTTTGAATATTATTGAGAATTTCCGAACCGAGACTATTGATTTCCGGCAGCTCAAAACTACTGTACTGGCCGACGAAATCACGAATCTGATCGTACATGGCCGGCAATCCGCTGACCATGGCGATCATCTGGGAAACAAACATGTTGCCGAACAGGGTCAAGAGTACGCAGATGATGATGGCAAGACCCACAAGGCCCACTGCTGATGCCACTCCGCGCTTCCAGCCATGTTCCACCAGCGCCACCACCAACGGTTCAATGGCGAGCGCTAGGAACAGCGAGATAATAATGTCCAGCACCAGGTAGGAGATCTGGCCCCACGAGCGCCAGCAGAAGCTGAACACAACAATGGCGATGGCCACATATAGTAATGCGCGTCCGAACCATTCCGGTGGTCTGCGAGGGTCTCCGTGTGCGGGGAATAATGATCCTAAATCGATACGGTTCTCGTCTGGGGACTGGCTGACGGACTGAGAGGTATTGCCCTCATTGCTACCGGAGCCGAATGCATTCATGGTACGCGCGCTTTCGCTCATGGCTCCCCATTGTAGCGACTGGTTCGATGTTGGCTTTGCTCTAGCCGTAAATGGTATTGGGTGTATCGCTGAAATCCAACATCGCCAATGCGACTGTCTGGTCACTGTCTGGCTACTGACTGGATAGTTGAACATCAGTTGAATATCAGCTGGATATCGGCTCGGCGTACACCCGCTTTCCTATTCTTGAAGTCATGCTTACCGTTTCGATCATCATCCCAGCATGGAACGAAGCCGAACGTATTCGCGATTGCCTGCTGAACGCTACTCGGCAAACCATCATGCCACATGAAGTGCTCGTGGTGGATAACCGCTCCACTGACAACACATGCGAAATCGTGGAACAGTTCATTGCCGAGCATCCCGAAGCTCCAGTCAAGCTGCTGCATCAGGATGATGAACAAGGATTGATTCCTACTCGCAATTTCGGGCTGAACCATGCCACTGGCGATGTGTTGGGCCGTTTTGATGCCGATTGCATGATTCGACCGGATTGGGTGGAGGTTGTCAGCGGCATCTTTACCGAGGATCCCGAGGCCATGGGAGCCACCGGCCCGGTGATGTATTACGATATGCCGTCGCGTCATTTCGGTCTTCGTGGCGATAATTCATTGCGCAAGCGCATCTATCGTGCCGATGGTGGCCAGCCTCTGCTGTTCGGTTCGAATATGGCGTTGCGCGCTTCGGCTTGGCATCAGATTGCGGATGAAGTGTGCCGTGATAAGGCCGATATGATGCATGAGGATATTGATATTTCCCTGCATTTGATGGGCAAGGATTTGAAGACTGTGTATTCGCCGCGCATGATTGCTGCGATGAGCGCCCGCCGCATGGATACGTCGCTGAGCTCGTTCCTTACCTACATGCGCCGCTTCAAGAACACGTTCAATGCGCATCCGCAGCATTGGCGCAAGCACAAGCCGGAGATTCTGTTCACCGCTATGTATCCGGCAATGCACCTGTTCTATCCGGTATGGCAGAAGGTTTTGAATAGCGCTGATATCAATCCAGCTGAAGCAGCCTGGATTAACGAGCAGATGGAACTTGCCGAGGCTGAAGGCAAGAAGCTCTATGATGAGACTCCCACTGATGAGGAGTACGACGAAAAGCACGAAAAGTAGAGCACATATGCGCGCGTTTGAATGCGCATATGTGCTCTGATACCAGTAATGGCCCGCTCGAATGAAGCGGGCCATTACTGTATTTACATAAGCAGCATCATGTGATTCATCACATCAGCGACTTGTAGATGGCGAGGATGTCCTCTTCGGTGGCCTTGCGCGGGTTGCCCGGAGTGCACACGTCGTTGAATGCGTCGTGAGCGAGCGGCTCCAGATCAGCCTCGGTGGCACCAACTTCGGAAATCGTGGTCGGGTTCTTCAGGTCGACGGTCAGCTTGTGCACGGCCTGAACAGCCTCTTCGCGAACCTTCTCGAGATCGCCGGTGTAGGCGTCCTCAACACCGAAGGCATCAGCGATGTCACGGTACTTCTCGCCGGTGAAGTCCTTGTTGTATTCCATAACCGGAGCCAGCAGGATGCCGTTGGCAACACCGTGGGCAACGCCCAGACGGCCGCCCAGCGGGTGTGCCATGCCGTGCACCAGGCCGAGGCCGACGTTGGAGTAGGCCATACCGGTGATGTAGGAAGCGTATGCCATCTGCTCGCCGGCCGGAACGTCACCGTTTGCGGACTTGGCGAGGTTCTTGGCAATCATGCGGATGGTCTGCATGGACAGGCAATCAGACAGGCTCCAAGCGCCAGGGGTGATGTAGCCTTCGATGGCGTGGGTCAGAGCGTCGAGACCCGTGGCGACCTTCAGGCCGCGCGGCATGGAGTCGGTCAGATCAGGATCAACGAATGCGACAATCGGGATGTCGTGAGGATCGACGGCCACAAACTTGCGCTTGTTGGCGGTGTCGGTGATCACGTAGTTAATGGTGGTCTCGGATGCGGTGCCTGCGGTGGTCGGCACGCCGAAGATCGGGACGGACGGGTTCTTGGTGTCGGCAACGCCTTCGAGGGACAGCACGTCGGAGAACTCCGGGTTGGCGGTGATAATGCCGATGCCCTTGCAGGTATCCTGCGGGGAGCCGCCACCCAGGCCAATCAGGAAGTCGGCACCGGAGGCGGCGAACTTCTCGACGCCATCCTTGATGCACTCGACCGGCGGGTTCGGCTTAACGTTGGAGAAGACCTCGTACGGCAGTCCTGCCTCATCCAGAACCTTGGTCACCTTTTCTGCGGTGCCAGTTTCCAGCAGAACCGGATCGGTAACAATAAATGCCTTGGTGAAGCCGTGCTGCTTAGCGACAGCGGGGATTTCCTTGATGGCGCCGCGACCGAAATATGCAGTCTGGTTGAAAATCATGCGATAGACCATAGGTGCTCTCCTTTTGAGCTCGTACCTGTTTCAAGCCATTCGTTCATTGAATGACCTAACGGTTTCTTAGTCTAGCGCCGTCTGTGAGCGTTAACCTGAGAACACGCTGAAAACATACTTTACAATTTGCATTTCTCTGAACGATGAGATTGCAACGTTGAGTCTTGTCGGGCAAATATTTCCCGAATGCCTAAGCATTGTTCCGCCGATAGCGATCGCTCAACCTGACGCTGGATGTAACGACCCTAACCGCACAAACGCGGACTAGGATACGAACACAGTTGGGGTTTCAAGTTCATCTAGTCATCTAGAAGAAATCGAGGTGGGGTGTATGGCAAACGGTAAATCAATGACCGTGGCGGAAATGGTGGAACTCTTCGTGGACCGTGCAGCGCCGGTACGCGTCGATGCGTTCGATGGCTCGCATTTCGGGCCCAGCAACGCCGATCTGCATATTCGTATTACCAGTCCGAACTGCATGTACCAGCTTTTGGCGCATCCGAATGAAATCGGCGTAGTTCGCGCCTATGTGCTTGGCGACTTTGATGTGGATGGCATCGATTATGCCGACCCTTACCCTGCTATGCGCAAGCTAATCGCTTTGGCTAAGTACGTCAAGCCGATTACGCCGCTATCAATGGCGCGCGTATCCGCAGGCATTTTGAGCCACGGATTCAAGAAGCCTCCTGTGCCCACCACTGAAGGGCCGAGCAAGTTCGCCCGCATCAAACAAGGACTCATGCCGCACACCGAGAAGGCTGATTCCGAAACGGTGAGCTTCCATTACGACATGTCCAACGAGTTCTATGCAGATTTTCTAGGTCCATCCATGACCTACACCTGCGCGGTATTTGACGATGAGCAGATGAGTTTGGAAGATGCACAGGCCAATAAGCTACGACTGATTCTGGATAAGCTCGGATTGCAGCCCGGAGAACGATTGCTGGATATCGGCTGCGGCTGGGGCTCGATGGTAATCACCGCAGCTCGCCGCGGCATCAAGGCGCTTGGCGTCACACTATCCAAGGAGCAGGCAGCATATGCCAATGATTGGATTCAGCGTGAGGGACTGCAGGATTTGGCTGAAGTGCGCGTGCAGGATTATCGCGAAGTACCGGAGCGCGATTTCGACGGCATTTGCTCAATCGGAATGATGGAGCATGTGGGTACCAAGAACTATCAAAGCTACTTTGAGGAAATGTTCCGCCTGTTGAAGCCGATGGGCCGACTGCTCAACCATCAAATCACCATTAGTCATGACAAGCCGAACGGCAAACCTGGCACTGACGAATTCCTTGACCGCTATATCTTCCCCGATGGAGATCTCGGCGCCCCGGGATTCATCGAATCCTGCATTCATGATGCTGGTTTTAACGTGGTGCATCAGGAGAATCTGCGCCAGCATTATGCGCTGACCCTGCATCATTGGAATCATAATCTTTCCGAACATTGGGATGATGCGGTTAAGCAGGTTGGTTTCGAGCGTGCCAAAGTCTGGGGTCTCTATATGGCCGCCTGCGCACTGAACTTTGAGCTTGACGGCATTCAGATTCATCAGTTCCTGGCAGTCAAGCCGGATCGCGTAGGTCATCCGGACGGCAAGTGGTATCCGCTGCGTCCGTGGTGGAAGGCCTGAGACGAAAAAAGCCCTGCACTGTACAGGGCTTTTCTTGTGGTGGCTCCGAACGGCGTCGATCCGTTGACCTAGCGATTTTCAGTCGCTCGCTCTACCAACTGAGCTACAGAGCCATTTGAACGGCATAAACTTGAGAATCAAGTTAATCCCATCCAAGCGACCCCGGCCGGACTTGAACCGGTGACCTCCGCCGTGACAGGGCGGCGCTCTAACCAACTGAGCTACGGGGCCGTGTTGTTCCGTCTTGCGACAGGCAACAGATAGATATAATACTGAAAATCAGAACTTACGCAAACTTCGGCGTGTCCATTGAATTTTCAACGTTTTACTGCACTTCACACTCATTCATCGCTCATAGCAATGCTTCACCACATCAACCAGCTTGGCATGGCGGGTGGCACAATGGTCAGATAGCGAATCACCCATTAAGCAGCCCGCGGGCAATATTTGTGACGAAAGGCCAAGCATCATTATGACCGACTCCCAAGCCCCCATCGAATCAGCGCAAGACAGCGTCAACGCAGCGCACGTCAGCGATGGAGCCGCAGTACCATCTCACCCAATCCACAAAGTACTGTCCTTCGTCCGCCGTTCCGCACGACTTGACACCCGCCTGCAGCGCGCATGGGACAACTATGCGGATACCTATCTGCTGAACATTGCCGCCGGCAACGCTCGACTCGACGTGCGCGAAGGTTTCTCCCTGACCAAGGCATACATCCAGTCCACATGGGGCAATAACAACCCGCTGATTGTGGAAATCGGAACCGGGCAGGGCGAGAACGTCGTAGCCGCGGCCGCAGCCCACCCAGAAATTAATTTCCTGGCACTTGAGGTCTACGATCCTGGCGTGGCGCACACACTGCTGCTTGCAGGCAAGCAAGGGCTCACCAACATTCGCATAGCCCAGGTCAATGCAGCCGAGCTGTTCAAGGTCACCGAGCCGGGAACCCTTGCCGAGGTGTGGACCTTCTTCCCCGACCCTTGGCCGAAGAAGAAGCATCACAAGCGACGCATTGTGCAGCCCGAGCTGGCTGGAAATATTCATAACGCGCTTACCGAAGACGGCGTATGGCGTATCGCCACTGACATCGAAGACTACGCCCTCCACGTGCATGAGGTTATGGATCACCTCACCGGATGGAAGAATATCGGCACTGTGACCGTCAGCCTGCCATTGGAGCATGTCGGCAAGGGCAACGCCGACCTGGCCGCCGATATGCCGCACGCCGACTTCACTGAGTCCGAACGGTTTGACGGCCGCGTGCTGACCAACTTCGAGAAGAAGGGCCTTGACGCCGGCCGCGTGATTCACGACTTCACGTATCAGGCAATCGCACTCCAGTAAAACTCAGCTCCGCACCTCAACGCAATCGCAGCGGAAGCACAGCGGATATGCCTGCAAAATATGCCCACAAATGGCTAATTTGCAGGCATATCCCGGTATGAACACACAGCGCGACACGCCGAAGCGCCGTCAGATTTGCACGAATAGCAAACCCTCACTATAGTTAGACGAGTTGTCCGCCCCCATCGTCTAACGGTTAGGACACCAGACTTTCAATCTGACAACGAGAGTTCGACTCTCTCTGGGGGTACTTCAACAAAACCCTTGAAAACATTGGTTTTCAAGGGTTTTTCTTTTTGCTTTTGATACAGGTTTGATACAACCGTCCACGGTCCCAGCACGAGGCGCAATCCGCCCCCACTTCATTCGGAGCGCAATCGGAACACAATCAGAACAGCAGAAATGGCGGAATTCCGCGTTTAGCACATTCGGAACACTTGGAACACCGGTCACTCGCCGCCTGCGTCCATCTTCCTCGCGTATTCCTCCATGTCGCTGTCGTAGAGGTCGGCGTAGGTCTCCATCGTCTGGGAGAACGTCTTGTGGCCCGCCACGCGCTGAACGAGCTTCGGGCTGACCTGCATGTGGATCGCCAGGCTCACCGCCGTATGGCGCAGATCGTGCAGCGTCATCCAGTCGGGCACCCCGTCCGTCAGCCTCACGGAGGTCGTGAACCATCCGGTGCGGGAGTCGGGATGACGCATGTAGTCGTCCTGGGTCAGCGATCCGCCATCGTTGACCGCTCCGGGGCGCTCGAACACCAGAGCATCATGGTCCTTGCCCTCCATGCGTTCCCTGAGCCTCTCCTGAAGCCGGTTCGGAGGGAAGGGGACCGTCCTTTCCTCATGGTTCTTCAACGCCCCGACCTCGAGCCCGCCACCGGTCCACACCGCATTCTCCCTGACCCGTATGCGGTGGTTCTTCAGATCGACGTCTCCGACCCTGAGAGCGGTTGCCTCGCCTATGCGAAGTCCCGTCAGCCCCATGAAAAGCACCAAGGTGCCGTATTTGTTGCGTCTCCTGTCGGCTTCGGCGCTAAGGGCCTCCAACTGGGGCATCTCCAGATACACCCTTCTTTTCTCGGTATGAGGGACCGGGACTCGGACCCCTTTGCATGGGTTGGACGGAATCCTTCGGTCGTATACCGCCGATTCGCATATCTGACGCAGGACCCCCAACGCGTAGCCAACCTGTTTTGCGCCGACCGACTCGCTGATCTCGCTCACCCACTGCTGCACGTCGCTACGGCGAATCTCGGAGACACGGGCCAACCGCCACTTCGGCATCACCCAGTTCTTCCACACCCCGGCATCCTTGACGTAGCTCGACGGGGCCACGACGCCCTTGCGACCGAGAAGCCAGGCTTCGCCGAGCTCCCCTATCGTCACGCGCCCGCTGTCCGGATCCCTGTAGCTGCCATTGTTGAGAGATGAGCGGATTTCCGCAAGAAACGCTTCGGCGTCACGCTTGAGCCGGAAACCGCGTTTAACCCGCTGCCGATGCTGGTTGTCGGTGTACTTGACCATCCAGCCGATGCCGCCAGGAAACTTCTTGGCCTTGTAGGAGTAAACGCCCGTGGTCATCGAGGCGTCCTCTCACCGGTAGCGGGAACAGGGGACGAGCGGCGTCTGAACAGGGCATCCTGAGCCTCATCGCCGGAATCCGGAAGTATCCCATGACGGGACAGGCAGAGGCCCCATCTCCAAACGTCAAGCGAATTCGGGGATTCCGGCAGCCCGGTAATCATGCAGTCCACCTCGGCGGAGGCCGTTTCGGGAAGCAGTAGCGACAGCGGCGACACCTCGAGAGCCACGGCAAGCGCTGTCAGGTCATCGACCGTGACGCGGCGAAGCCCTATTTCGATGTTTCGCAGCTGGGTGTGGACGATGGGATGGCCGGCATCCGCCAGCCTTCCAGCCAATGTTCTGTATGAGAGCCCCAACGCCTTCCTGTACCTCGACACGTTCGCGGCGACTATGCTGCCCGTGGCCTCGTTTTCTCTCTGCGTCATGCCATCCATCATAAGACACCGATATCGAATGGCCCGTGCGTGAGCTACGTGACAATTGACCACCATACGTAATGTATGTAATATAGTTACATTCGTTACTGTTTTAGTTACATTTAGGAGGCAGTTCATGTCGGAGCAGCTGATAACCCGTTCCGAAGCCGCGAAAATGATGGGGAGGACACCGGGATACCTCGCAACGATGGCCTATCGGAAGAAGGGGCCGCGCTTCATCCGCATGTCACGTAGATGCGTGATGTATGACCCGAACGACGTGAGGGAATGGATCGAATCCCACAAGGTTGAGACCGAGGAGTAACCGTGCTGGACCAGAAGAGCGCCGGGGCGGCACGCGAGTTGACCGGAGCGGCGGACGGATCGGACGGCTTGGTCTTCAAGTTGGAGAGCCGAGCGGATGTGCACGTCACCAGCCTCTACTACATCATGTATCCGTGGCTTGTGAGAGGCGGGCTCAATGTGCTGTCCGGAGCTGGGGGCAGCAGGAAGACGATGTGGGCGCTGTTCGTTCTCGCCCAGGCCACACGGGGGCTTCTGAAGGATGAGAACGGCGACAGGGTTCCTCCGATGAAGGTGCTCTACGTCCACCAGTACGAGGACGTGCCCGAGTCGATCATCTATCCCAGATTGGATATGATGCATGCGGACTCGTCAAAATACCGCCTGTTCTCGATGAAGCAGAGATCACCGATAGACGGTTCCCTCATTCCCGCCTATCCACAGGCTGAGGAAATCAAAAAAGGGCTTGAAAAAGCCGTTCTCGAATGGGATCCGGATTTCATCATCATCGACCCGATTACCCTTCTCATCGATGGGGACACGAATTCGAGAAAGGACGTGCAGCCCGCTCTTGTCTTCTGCAACGCCCTGGCTCAGGCGAAACGGCCGAGGGCCATACTCGGAATACACCACTGGAACAAGGCAGGGATATTCTCCGGAAGCCAGAAATTCGAGGACACCTCGCGTTCGTTCATGGATATAGCCGTTGACCCAACAAAACCGGAGTCGTCCATCGTGACCATCGGGAAGGCCAACAACAATGGGAAACGTTCGATGCGAATCATATCCGTCACCCGCCCGTATACCTTCGACGACGGCAATGTAAGGAATATCCAGATCATCGAAGGAATGGAGGACACGGAACTGACGGTGGATGCAATCCGTCAGATAAGAGCCAGCGGCGATGATACGGATGATGTTCTGGAGCAGGATGCATGGCTCCGTGATTATCTGGGAAGTCACGGGCGAAACGGGGCACCGAGAAAACAGGTGATTGAAGAGGGGGCGAAGAACGGATTCTCCGAATCACAGCTTAAACACGCGCTAAACCGGATAGGTGGGAAATCGCAACGAGTGCGGAAAGTCGGGGCGGGATGCCTCTGGGTACTACCGCAGAGACAAGAGCCATAAGAAGAAAGCTGCCACCAAAGCCGTTGGCGTCCAGACAAGACCCGGAATCGGGAGGGTGCAGGAACGTGGACGGTTCAAGACTTTCCCGACTGCTTGGTGGCGTCAAAGACCATGTTAATCAGGCACTCCACGCCATTGATATCGGTTCCAATCTTGACGCAACGCTCCCAGAGATCCTGCTGCATCCCCTTCCGCAGCTCAGCCAGCTGCTCTTCCCATTTCTCGGTGGAGGGGAACAACGCGTAATTCCCGAGCAGTTCGCTCTTCTCTCCCTGGGGGAGCATCACATCAAGGTCGTGCGGCAGCACAGGACCCCTGTGGCGTCTAGCGGCGAGTCTGCGCCGGTTCGGCCGACCATCACGTCGTGACAACCGGTGCTCGAGGTCTATGACGCCCTTCTCTTCGAGCCTCCTCGCGGCCCTGCGCAGGCTCGAAGCCTTCGACGACGGGGTGGAATCAGAGATGAGGTAGACCCACTTGCCGGGATGTCTGTCAAGTATCGTCAGGATCTGGCTCTCCCTCGAAATTCGATGGCGAGGCATAAACGACCTCCATAATGTTCCATGAAGCATTAATTTAATGTTTCATGGAACATTTTAAGCCAATTAGTTCGACATCAAGTCTTTCCAGTCATATCCAGCCACCCTCCAACGCAGTAGCCGGTGTGCTTTTCGTCTGGTTTCCGTGATGGCGTGGCTCTCGTGGCCCTCGTGGCCCTCGTGGCCCTCGTGGCCCTCGTGGCCCTCGTGGCCCTCGTGGCCCTCGTGGCCCTCTTGGATCATTGGTGGCCCTTTGGCTCGAGGCTCCACCATCCGTGGTCCAACCGGTTTCTGCCGTGGTGGTCCTCGTTCCAGATGCGGTCCACGACCTGGACCATGTCGATGACGGTGCCTTGGTCGTCGGCGTGGTCCAGGTCCGCGGTGTAGGCGGGCCAGTCGTCTGGCCCGATATCGGGCCAGAGGGCCACGAGCCTCGTGGATCCCTCTGGCTCGATATCGGGGTCGATGGTCCAGGGCCTGGCATCGATCCATCCGGTGAGGTCCGCGATCCGGTCCATGCCGTTCCGGCCGATATCGCGCGCGAGGGCCACGAGCCATTCCTCGCGCCAGTCGACCAGGATCATGGGCGTGAGAGCCATGACCTCGATCATGAGCCTGACCTTCCAGTAGCATTCCTCCACCGCGGCCCGGTTGGCCTCGTCCGCCTTCCGGTTGCGCTCCCTCACAGCGCGAACCAGGCCCTTCGCCGCGAGAGCCGCGTCCCTTCTCGCTGCCAGCAGCTCGGCCTCGGCCCTCATGCGACGCCGATACTCCCTTTCGTCCTCTCGGCGGTGAGCGTCCCGTCTTTCACAGATTCGGTGCACTCTCCTATACCCGGGCTTCCTCCTGTACATCTCCAGCACTTCCAGCCCGCATACGGGGCACACGGGAGGCTTTTCCACGCTGTTTTCATCGTTCATGAGCCTTCCACCCGAGCCTCCTGCGGACCCCGTTCGATATCGTTTCCCCGATATCGGGGTCGAAACTCACGAGGGACGCTAATTTCGTTGGAATTCCGCCGAAAGGCGGTGCCCTGAAGGGCATGGGTGCAAGAAGTGCATGTCGTTTGATTTTGAGGTTGGGTTCTCTTATTTTGATGGATTTTTCTTTGTGATGTGGTTTTGATTGGCTGTTCTTGTTGTTTGGTTGGCTTGTCTGTGTTCTTTTGGTCTGGTTCTCGCTGTTGTATTGGTCTGGCTTGTTTCCTTTGGGATGGTGCTTTTCTTCACTCCCCTGACATGACCCCGTTGGCCTTCGTTTTCTCCCGGTGCCGGAACGCTCCGGCTTGTCGTCTGCGCCGGGGTGTTGGGATGCCGTTGTCCGCTGGTGCGTGATTGTTCGCCCGATGCCTGCGGTTTCCTGTTTATGCCACGTCATCGCATGCCCGCGTTTCCGTTTCCGACCTACGGCAGTTGGATATGCCAGCTGCCGCGCGAAAGCCCTACGGCCTGACGGCCTCCGGTCTGCTTTCGCTTGCCTCCAATATTCCTCGGTTCCAAAGCGTAAACAGCTTTAATTCGTTCTGAATGCGAAAACGCATACGAACACTACAGAGCCAAATATGTACTAATTGCTCTATATGTTGTTATTACTTACTTTCTTGGTGTTCTGATTGGTGTTCTGATTGCGTTCTGAATGGGCTGATTGTTTAGAACACGTTCCGTTTCGGAGTCATTCACTTTTTGATACAGATTTGATACAGATAGACGTGATTTACTATGCTTTGCGTCATATATGTAACATATGAAATCCTTGATATGGCGGGGTTTTACGGAATCACGAAGCCACCTTCACGAGTTCGACTCTCTCTGGGGGTACTTCAACGAAAAGACCTCGACCAAACGGTCGAGGTCTTTTCGTATGTTCGCATGCGTATTGCATCGCGGCACACATGGTACTGATTACACACAGTTGGGGAACATATGGCACAAGAACAGGAAACATCCGCCGAGCCCACTTCACCCGCCAGCAATCGAGCTGAGAGCCGCGGCACCGGCGCGTGCCTTACTGCGTTCAAAACCGCGTTCCCGCTCACCATTCCTATTTGCCTGGGGTTCCTGTTCCTAGGCGCCTCATACGGCATTCTGATGGGCACCAAGGGCTTCTCCTTCGTGTGGCCCATGTGCATGAGCGCGTTCATCTTCGCCGGCTCCATGGAATTCGTCACCGTGAACCTGCTACTCTCCGCGTTCAACCCGATTGCCGGTTTTCTGCTGGCGCTGATGGTGAATGCACGACACTTGTTCTATGGCCTGTCCATGCTGGGAAAGTTCAAGGGACTTGGCTGGAAACGCCCGTACCTGATTTTCGGCATGTGCGATGAAACCTATGCCATTAACTCCACTGCGCGCATCCCGAACACGGTTGACCGCGGCTGGTTTTATTTCTGGGTGACCGCGCTCAACCAATGCTATTGGGTAACCGGTGCCACGGTAGGCGGCATTATCGGCTCGCATCTGCCATTCGACACCACTGGTCTTGATTTTGTGCTGACCGCCCTGTTTCTGGTGATTTTCCTCGACCAATGGATTGGCGGCAAGCATCGCGAACGAATCTCCGCTGTTATTGGCGTGCTTGCCGCACTCGCATGCCTCGTGGTATTCGGCGCGGATGATTTCATGATCCCCGCATTGATTACCATGCTGGTGTTGTTCACTGTGCTACGCCCTCATCTGGATACGCTCAACATCGAATCTGCCGACAACGCCGGCGATAGTGGCAATGAGCAGCGCGCTCATGCACAGGGTAAGGAGGTCCGCTAATTATGACTATGACCATCTGGCAAGGCATATTCACCATCGTGGCTGTTGCAGCTGGCACTATGCTTACCCGATTCCTGCCGTTTATAGTGTTCCCCGAGTCCAAGGAACCGCCGCGGTTCATCAGTTATCTCGGTGCCGTACTGCCTTATGCAATGACTGGTCTGTTGGTGGTATATGCGCTGCGCAATACGCCGATTCTCACCGGTTCTCATGGTATTCCTGAGCTGATTGCTTGCGCGGTGATTGTGGTACTGCACTACTGGAAGCGCAATATGCTGCTTTCGATTGCCAGTGGCACGATTGTGTACATGCTGCTCGTACAGCTGGTGTTCTGATTGTTTTGATGCGTAGATACCGAAAAAGGCTCCATATGGAGCCTTTTTCATTGCATCAGTTAGTTTGCATCAGTCCTTGAGCTGCTTTTCCACCCAATCAACGATGTAGGGAGCAACTTCTTCGATCTGGTCGATGGCGACCTCAAACTCATGCTGGCCGCCGTACCAGGGGTCGACCAGATCGATCTGATCTTCGCGGCCCGGCTTCGGCTTAGGCAGGTTCGGGTCGAAACTGCGGTACATGTGCACTTCGGCGCGCTTGCCAGCCGGCAACATGCGCAGCAGGGCGCGCATATGTGAAGCGGTCATCGGCAGGAACAGATCCGTGCGATTGATTTCATCACGAGAAATACGGTGCGCGAAATGGTCACGCGGAATCTCATCGCCATAACCGCGCTCACGCAACACGCGCACAGCGCGAGGATCAATCGGATGGCTCCATTCCTCATCGGATACGCCGCTGGATTCCACGTTCACCTTATCACCCAGACCACGTTCGTTGAAGAAGTGGCGCAGGATAATCTCTCCCATTGGAGAGCGGCAAATATTGCCGGTGCAAACGGTCATGACGGTATAAGGATGGGTCGTGGTGCTCATCGGCTCTCAATCTTGTTGTAATGCGGCCCGATAGGCCTTGTACTACTTGGTTTTCGTCAGAATGAAGAACTGGTAGGACGCAATACCGCAATCGGGATTGGCTGGCGTAAGCTTCTCCCCTACTTCAGCTTCCTGCCACAAGCCAGCTTCAATCAGCGACTTCATATCAGGAGCGTAGGAGTCGGCATCCACCTGAGCGTCCAGCAACGTTATGTATGCCTTATTGGCGAACGGCAGTGCCTCAGCGAACAGCTGAGCCCCACCAATCACCCAGATTTCAGAACGATCCAGACCGTCATCCGGAATCGCTTCCTGACGGGCGAGGTCAAGGGCATCATCAAGGCTCGTCACCACTGTGGCACCGGGGGCGCTGTACAGCGGGTCGCGAGAGACAACGATATTGTCTCGGTTCGGCAGCGGACGATACTTCAATCCCAATGATTCCCAGGTCTTACGACCCATAATCACCGGGTGAGAGACGGTCAGCTCCTTGAAATGCTTCATGTCTTCGGCGCAATGCCATGGCATGCCACCGTTAAAGCCGATGGCACCCGGACGACCTTCTTTGTCTCGTGCCTCAGCCCAAATCAAATTCACCGAAAAGGTCTTGGGGAAATCATCTCCCCAATCCTCTTCGCTAGCAGACAGCCCGGCAGATCCGGGCTCGGGTTCGTGATAGCCGCTACGGCTACTGTCATGCTCCATTTCGCTTTACTCCTCCTGGAATTCACGGAACTGGGCTTTAGTGTAGTTGATGTGTCAGACTGCCGAACCATCAAAGGAACAGTCCAGTGGACTGTTCCTAGGTGAGGTGAGGCCCCGCACCACAAGCGGGGCCGAAGGTTGCGGGCTGACGAAGTCAGACCGCAACGGGTGCTTTGATGGTGGGGTGATGCTGGTAGCCGACGATGGTGAAGTCTTCGTACTGGTAGTCGAAGAGCGAGTCGGCCTTACGGATTTCAATCTGCGGGTACGGATACGGCTCGCGGCCCAGCTGTTCCAGCACCTGCTCAATGTGATTGTCATACACATGGCAATCACCGCCGGTCCAGACGAATTCGCCCGGTTCAAGACCGGCCTGTTGAGCCATCATCAAAGTCAGCAGCGAATAGGACGCCACGTTAAACGGCACGCCCAGGAACATATCGCAGGAACGCTGATACAGCTGGCAGGAAAGTTTGCCATTGGCCACATAGAACTGGAACAGTGCGTGGCACGGAGGCAATGCCATGTTCTCCACTTCAGCCGGATTCCAAGCGGAAACTACCATGCGGCGGGAATCCGGATGGTTCTTGATCAAATCCATCACATTGGCAATCTGATCGATGGTGCGGTTCGGATCGTCAGGCGTGGGAGCCGGCCATGAACGCCATTGCGCGCCATACACCGGACCCAAATCGCCGTTCTCATCCGCCCATTCATCCCAAATATGCACATTATGCTCCTGCAACCAGCGCACATTGGTAGAACCCTTCAGGAACCAGAGCAGCTCATATGCCAGGCCCTTGAAAAACACTGTTTTGGTGGTCAGCAGCGGGAAATAATTGGAAATATCAAATCGCATTTGCTGGCCGAATAAAGAAATGGTGCCAGTGCCGGTACGATCGGATTTCAACGTACCTTCGGTCAAAATCTTACGAACCAAATCCTCATAGGGCATAGGGATGCCGGTTTGAGGACGAGCGGGAATACGCGAACGGATTTCTGCAAGTTGTTCTTCGGTCAAAGCCATGCCCACCATGGTAGCGGCAGGGGCTCGACCTCGACGAGTCTCGTGCGCCATGAACGACAACATATCACGCTAACAGTGGACCATACTGCCCGAAAAGCCGCACTCGAGGCATAATGGAACAGTCAATCAATGCCATGAGATGCCGTAAGGAGGCACACTATGGGTAAGCGACTGTGGGTGGAGCGCAACAAGGACGGTTCATGGGATGCGTTCAGCGATGATGGCGCACATATCAAGTTCGGCAAGGACCGCGGTCAGTTCACGCCCGGCGATCTGATGAAGGTGGCTCTGGCCGGTTGTGCAGCGCTGTCCAGCCAGTTCGCCATTGAGCACACGCTCGGCGAAGGCAAGGGCGCCAAGATTGTGGTAGATGGCTCTTACGATCCAGAAAATGACGCTTACACCGGCTTTGACGAACAGGTTGTAGTAGATGCTTCCGATGCCGGTCTTTCGGATGAGGATGCCGAAAAGCTCAAGGAGCGTATTACGCGCCATATCGATAAGGGTTGCACGGTAAAGCACACTTACGTGCAGGAAACCCCCGTGCGCATGAATGTGACTATCAAGCGCTAAGCACGAGACAAAATAGGCTCCCACCAGCGGGAGCCTATTTTTATTCATGCAGACCTTTACTGACGCTCAGGATCGATAGTCTTTTCGATCTGCTGAGCGACTTCCGGCTCGGCCTTGTCGACCGGAATTTCCTCGACGCCGGCAATCTCCTCCAGCGACTTGGTCGGCACTTCAGCCGGCGAGCTTGGCACCGTATCAAGACGAGACTCTGCAGCCTCCACATACTTGCGCGGCACCACATATACCGGGCCCACAGCGTGCTGCAGCAGGCCTTGGCTGGTAGAGCCAAGCAGCAGGCCGGTGAAGCCGCCACGACCGCGAGAGCCGACTACAACAACATCATGGTCATAGCTGGCCTTGGTCAAAGCGCTCACTGCCGGACCGGACACAATACGCTTGTTGATCTTCAGGTTCGGATGAGATTCCTGCAGAGGCTTGATGCGCACTTCCAAATCATCCTCATAGGACTTCAACACATCATCCTCACCGTCCACACCCTTCAGGTTTGGCACAGCGGAGAGCACATCAAGCTCGGCATCCCAGCACGTGGCGAAGTCGGCGGCAATCTCCAGAGCCTTCAGACCCCACTTGGATTCATCGGAACCGACTGCCACCTTGGTGATGGTGTTGTTCAAATGCATCAGGTTGCCATCATCATCGGTGTACGGCACCACGACGATCGGGCAGTATGCATATGCCGGCAGCGAGGACGAAGTAGTGCCCAACAGGCGTTCAGCCAAACCGCCCTTGCCACGGTTACCGATAACAATCAGGTTGTAGTTGCGGGAAAGTTCCACGAACACGGATGCCGGGTCCCCGGTCACAATCAGCGTGGCTGCTTCTACACCCTGTTCGTCTGCGATGGCCTTGGCCTTGGACAAAATCTCCTGAGCATCGGAATGCGCGGCGTTATCGTCCCCCATCGCCGTGTATGTAGCATCAAAGGACACAGCAGCATAGCTGGGCAGGGAATACGCACAGACAATCTGCAGCGTGAGCCCGGCATGCTTGGCATAATTTGCGGCCCACCATGTTGCCTTATAGCTCGCATGCGACCCGTCAACACCGACGAGAATGGCCTTGTCGTTAATCATGACGACCTCCTTGAAGTTATTACGGCATCAATACCGCATAGCTCCAACAATACCCCGCGACACTCGCATTAGCCGGTAACGAATATGCAAAATCGTTCACAAAAACAGTGAGCTGGGCCATAATCACGACCATAAGCAAAGGGCTCTGCAACCATGTTTCCATGCTCGCAGAGACCTTGCATCAAGCTTTATCAGCTGAAAAAACTTACGGAATACGCACCACAGTGGTGAGCTTATTCGGAAGAGTGCCAGCCAATGCCACTACGCCACCGGTCCAGCCACCGTGAATGGCCTTACCGCCGCCAACATACAGTGCCACGTGATCATAGTGCACGCCACCGTTAGTACCATTGGTGTACTTGTAAATCAGAATGTCGCCAGGCTGCAGAGAACCGTCAGTCACCACATAACCGCCCGGCACATTGACATATTCTTCAGGCCAACCATGGAAGCTGATACCACGTGCAGCAAGCGCCTGAGTCACAAGTGCCGTGCAGTCCATGTACGAGCCAATCAGCGAATATGCACGATCAATTGAAGCAGCAGCACCGGCAGAAGCTTCGGTACCCGAATCAGAGTAGCTCAGCGTAGAACGGGAGTCGCTACGGCTGGCTGCCTGAGATTGAGTTTGAGTCTGTTCAGAGGCCTTCTTTGCGGCTTCTTCCTGAGCCTTCTTTTGAGCCTCAGCATCCTTCTCCGCCTGAGACTGGGTCTGCGGAACGTTCAGACTTTCCACATCGCCCCAGCTGGCGTCGCTGTCCACATCCGTAGAAGTGGCTTCAGCGGTGAAATCCTTACGCACCTGCGTATATGCGGGGAAGGATTTGGTGGAAGTGACGGTTGTTCCCTCCGAAGCTGCAGAAGCAGCCGGAGCGAAAGCAAATAGGCAAGCAGCTGCGGCGCACACCGCCACCACAGAAGAAATCACAGATTTGGTCTTCATAGAGCCCCCACTTTACACTGCACCACTTAACAAGCCTTGCTCAGAGCGGAATGCCAGACCATGCAAGAGCACATGTTCTCCGGCGTGTCGCGCAGCAAAGTCAGCATAACCACTGCTATACGAAAAATAAATAAAAGAATCATCTCAATGCCGGCAAGCAATACCAGCAGCGGAGATCAGTAATGAATGTACTGGAACGTGCTTGCCTGCTCGGCGGTGAACGAACGGCTGGAGATTACACCCAAACCCTTGTAGTTGGATTCGGAAATCTCGATGGAACCGTCGGAATTCACCTTCTCCACCACGCCGACATGGCCGTAATAGGAATCAGCATTTTCCTGGCCAGGTGCAAACACCACTACATCGCCAACATGGCGAGGCGTGTTATCCACCCAGTATCCGCGAGAGCTTGCAGAGTTGGCCCATGAACGGGCGTCACCGAAGCTACCGCCAATCGGCAATCCCAGCTCGGTACGGCGCTGGTATGCATACCAAGTGCACTGACCCCACGGGTAGGTGTTCTGATTCTTGCCAGCATCGTGATTCGGGTTGAAGCCAGCGGGCAACGAACCTTGATCCTGGTCCATCAGAGCAGCCACTACAGCATTATTAGCCGTATTACGGTTCATCAGATTGGTATCCAATGATCCATCGGAATTGCTCAAATCCCAGCTGCTGGAAGATGAAGCCGAAGTGGACTGCGTATTAGACGAGCTTAAATCCGTACGAGCCTCGGAACGGGAAGCCGAACCTGCATCGCTCACACGCTTGATCTGCGTAGTTGTAGTGGCGTTATCAGCAAGAGTCAAATCTTCTTCAGGGCTAGCGAAAGCCATGGCACCAGCTGCAGTGCCCACCAAAGCAGCCAACGAAGCGGAAGCCAGAATATGGCTGCGGCGTTCGGCAGCACGTGCAGCTTGACGAATGGAGCGGCGAGTCTGCGGAGCGATCTCGTTAATCTTTGCGGCTACTGCGGGATCCAGACCCAGCACGGCAGCGTCATCACCAGCAGACTGTACGGCACGAACAGCACGGATGGAATGCCCACCCTTGCCGGAAGCGAATAGCGCTTTCGCTAAGCTAAACTTCTGGCGCGAAACCTTGGTCGCTTTATGCGAAGCATGCTTCATACTTAATAAACTCCTTGAATGGCTTACCAGCCACGCTTCATAATCAAGCGCGCTGTACCGGCACTGCCCACTACTGTACAACAGATATGAGTCATTCGGGAATCGATTGCCGGTTTCTGAGGTTACGTCAAACGATATACCTGGGTCTCTACCGAACTGAATCAATCCGGTAATCGAGCAGACTCTGGTGTTCTTCGCACTTACTGATTACCCTTGTTTCCCGTGACTATGACAGTAAAGATTCCTGATTCCATAAAGCCTGAAGACGGCCGTTTCGGCTCTGGCCCCAGCAAGGTGCGCGCAGAGCAGGTTGCTGCGCTCGATGCCGGCGCAACCACGCTTTTGGGCACCTCTCACCGTCAAGCACCAGTGAAGCAGCTTGTCGGCTCTATTCGCGAAGGACTGCATGATTTCTTCCGCTTGCCTGACGGCTATGAGATTGCTTTAGGCAACGGTGGCGCCAGCGCATTCTGGGAAATCGCCTGCGCATCTTTGATTACCCGCCGAGCGGCATTCGGCACCTACGGTTCGTTCAGCTCTAAATTCGCCGCATCCGCTGCCAACGCACCATTCTTGGAAGAGCCGGTAATCTTCTCATCGGAACCCGGCACATACCGACTTCCTGAGCTCACTGACGATGTGGACACGTATTGCTGGGCGCATAATGAGACCTCCACTGGCGTTGCCGCACCAGTGCGCCGCATTCCCGGCAGCGAACAGGCCGGCGCCTTAACCGTTATCGATGGCACCAGCGCAGCCGGAGCACTGCCTGTGGATATCAGCCAGACCGACGTGTACTACTTCTCTCCGCAGAAGGCTTTTGGTTCCGATGGAGGACTCTGGATTGCCGTTCTCTCCCCTGCCGCCATCGAACGTGCTGCAGGAGTGGAATCCAGCGCCCATTTGGATGGCGCACGCCGTTGGGTACCGCCATTCCTGTCGCTGACCAAGGCATTGGAGAATTCTCGTAAGGATCAAACACTGAATACGCCTTCCGTGGCGAACCTTATTCTCATGGAAAATCAGGTTCGTTGGCTCAACGATAACGGCGGCCTTGATTGGGCCACTACACGCTGCGCGAAATCCGCTTCGCTGCTGTATTCGTGGGCCGAGCATTCTGATTACGCGCAACCGTTCGTCTCAGATCCTGAAGCACGTTCACATGCTGTGGTCACTATTGATTTGGATGAGCGCGTGCCCGCCAATCAGATATTGGCATTGTTGCGCGAAAACGGCATTGTGGATTGCGCCGGTTACCGCAAGCTCGGCCGCAATCAGCTGCGCATCGGCGTGTTCCCCTCAGTGGAACCTGCGGATGTGGTGAATCTGACCAAGTGCATCGACTACGTGGTTGAGCAACTGTAAATTCAGCACCTATTAAGGAAACGTAGTAAAGAGGAATGTTTGACGTTCCTCTTTACTACAGTCTGTGACTATGAAGTTTGCGCCTATTATCGATCCAGCCGTTCGCAAACCCGCCCCTAAGCCGGTGCGGGTTGATTTGCGTAAGGTTTTTGGCATCGGCACCGGCCTGTGGGCTGTGGCGCTTATCGTCGCCCTGATTCTCACGTCCTTAGGGCACGGCACAGAATCATTGGTTATTTTGTGCGCGTCCGGCGTCATCATCGGACTACTGCTGCTTATCTGGGAATTCTTCGACCGCTGGGACTATCGACGCTTGGGCCTGTAGTTCCGCTTACTGAGCAATCGGCAGGCTCAGGCTGAACGTACTCCCCTGGCCTTCTGCGCTCCATACGGTAACGTCACCATGATGCGTGAGGGCAACATGCTTGACGATGGCCAGACCGAGTCCCACACCGTCTGCAGTACGGTCAGTTTGCGAAGCACCGCGATAGAATCGCTCGAAAATACGAGATTGATCGTTTTTGGCAATTCCTGCACCCTGATCAATCACACGAATCACAGCACGGTTGCCATCTTTGGATGGCGATGCCGACACACTGACCACACCATTTTCCTTGGAATAGCCAATGGCATTCTCCACCAGCTTGGTCACCGCGCTATCGATTTGGTCAGCCAATCCATTGATTACCAAAGAATCATCGCCCTTAAGATGCAGCTGCACACCAGCCTGTTCAGCTTCAGGCTGCAGACGAGATATCGTAGCTCGCAACTGCTCCATAACATTCAATCGGTTCGCAGAAGATGGTGTAATCGGCTCCTGCGCACGAATCAGCAGCAGTAAATCAGACACCATATGATTCAGTTTGTTGCAGCTGGATCGCACTTGGCGAGCATCAGCAGTGATGCGCTCACGGTCAAGGCCGCCTTGTTCCAGCGAATCAGCCAACTGTGAGAGCGCTTGCGTAGGCTTGAGCAACTGTTCCGACACATTCGTAATGAATGAATCGCGAACCTGACCAAATCGCACTATCTCGCTGACATCAGTGATCAGCACAATGACGAATTTCTCACTGATGCGCGCCACCGTAACTTTCAGCCAATTGGGCCGGCTCACGGACTTCGTCTGCACATGATCAGACTTGGATCGCTCTTCGACATACCGTTCAGGAGTGGATGTAGTCAAGTCAAACTGGCGCTTGCCACCGGATTTGCGCGCTTCATGCACGGCATCAAGCACCGTGGCGTCCACGATGGCATCTTCCTCTACCACACCAAAGTGATAGGCAGCCGGACTGCACCGCACTACTCCATCATTGGAGTCCACCACAATCGAGGCCCCCGGCATCATGGACAGCAACGCAGCAGTATCGTCCGATAAATCATCGGTATCGTCGCCATCATCATGGCCAAAGTTCAATGTTATTTTTTGCGTAATCACTCCGACAACCACAAGAGCAATCACAATCAACAGCGCAACGGATAAGACAATAAGTGCGACCACGGCGGCGAACGGCATCTGTGACATGCCTACTATTGTTCCACACTCGGCGCGCCGGACATTACTTATAGCCACGGCGCGCCGATAAGATGAATAGCGAGTGAACAACCCAATGAACAGTTGAACAACTTGAGGTTGCGTTTAACTACGTTGATGTAGCGAGCATGAGTTGGAATAATAAACTGGTACAGGTTGCAACAAGCAAGCATGAAAGGCTAGAGAAATGCGCGTTATTTTCAACGAGGAGCTGAAGCAGGTTGCCGACGACCTCGACCATATGGCGCAGGATGTACGCAAGGCGATTAACGGTGCCGGCGAAGCCCTGCTCAAGCAGGACGTCGAGGCTGCACAGACCGTAATCGACGGCGACATCGAGATTGACGCCCTTGAATCCTCCGTCATCGACCAGTGCGTGAAGCTGCTCGCCAAGCAGAACCCGGTGGCCACTGATTTGCGCGTGGTGGTTTCCACGCTGCGTCTGGCCTCCACCTTCGAGCGTATGGGCGATTTGGCCCGTCACGTGGCAGAAGCTGCTCGCCGCACGTACCCGGCTTCCCCGCTGCCTGAGTCCGCTCAGCCGGTGTTTGCCGAGATGATTGCTTTCCTCAACAACACCGCGGATGAGCTGGTCAATCTGCTCAACAACCGTGATGAGCAGCATGCGGAAAGCATCATCCTGAACGATGACAAGCTCGACGACCTGCATCACAAGACCTTCGAGCTGGCTCTCTCCGATGATGTGACCCGTCAGCAGACCGTGGATATCGTGCTGCTGGGCCGCTTCCTGGAGCGTCTTGGCGATCACGCCGTCTCCGCTGCACGCCGCGTGGCTTACATTGTTTCCGGCTTCGATCCGTCCAAGAAGCCGACCCGCGATGAAGGCACCGACATCGACTGAATAGCGATAGCTACTGATAATTCAAGACCAATCCCCTAGGGGATGCCCGAAACGGCGATCCGGTTACGACTGGACGCCGTTTTCTTTTTGCCCTCCCCTCAGGCTCCCCTTGTCAGGGGAGCTGTCGGCGACAGCCGACTGAGGGGTAGTCACACTGAATATGTCAGCCAAACCGTACTTTGCCAGCATTTGCTGCTCACATAGAAAAAGGGACTGCACACGGATGTGCAGTCCCTTAATGTCTTGCAAGCGCCAGGCGCTTCAGATCACTTCTGGCCCTGAGCAGCGACGGCAGCGGCACCGGCAGCAGCAGCTTCCGGATCCAGGTACTCGCCACGCGGCTTGATCGGCTTGAAGTCCTCGTCCAGCTCGTACAGCAGCGGGATAGCAGTCGGGATGTTGACCTTGGCGATCTCTTCCTCGGACAGGTTATCCAGCATCTTGACGATGGCACGCAGGGAGTTGCCGTGAGCAGCAATCAGAACGGTCTTGCCAGCCTTCAGCTCCGGCTCAATAGCGGACTTGAAGTACGGCTCAACGCGCTTGACCACATCGGCCAGGCACTCAGCTTCCGGAACCGGGTCGCCGGTGTAACGCGGGTCGTGGTTCTGGGCGTACTGATCGTTCGGATCGATCTCGGGCGGCGGGGTGGCGTAGGAACGACGCCACAGCATGAACTTCTCGTCACCGTACTCTTCACGGATCTCGGTCTTGTTCTTGCCCTGCAGAGCGCCGTAGTGACGCTCGTTGAGACGCCAGTTACGCTCAACCGGAATCCACAGACGATCTGCGGCATCCAGTGCGATGTTGGCGGTGTTGATGGCGCGACGCAGCAGGGAGGTGAACACGATGTCCGGAAGGACGTTCTTCTCCTTGAGCAGCTCGCCACCGCGCTTGGCTTCGGCTTCACCCTGCTCGGTCAGCGGTACGTCGACCCAGCCGGTGAACTGGTTGGTTTTATTCCATGCGCTCTGTCCATGACGGAGCAGTACTAGTTTGTAAGACATACGGCCAGTCTACCGCCCAAACACGCCAAATGCGAGCATTCATCTTATGTTTTATGCATCGAAACCGTAACGTTACGAGATAATCGCGGCAATGGCCACAATCACCGCAAACAGCAGCGTTTGGAATCCTGCATCGCTTAACGCCGTACGGAATTGATGCTTTGGCACACTGGAAATCATACGAATGGGCACAGCAATGCCAGAAAGCAGCAAAATACCGCCCCATGGCATCCATAGATACATGCAGAGGAACAATCCGAGAATCCAAGCCACAATGCAACAGACCATCAGCAGTATCGTGGCTCCATGCTCTCCAAGGCGCACGGCCACCGTGAGCTTACCATGCTCACGATCGCTATCAATATCACGCAGATTATTGACCATCAGCAACATAGCAGCATTAAGACCACAGCAGATGGCCGCCGCAATACCCAATGCATCAACCGTGCCAGCCAATGCATATTCGGTACCCAAAACTGCGGCAAGTCCGAAGAACAGGAATACTGCCACTTCGCCGAACCCGGCATAGCCATACGGATGCTTGCCGCCGGTGTAGAACCAACCGGCAATCAAACCGAGCACACCAACCACCAGCAGCCACCATGCCTGCGAAATCAGCACTGCTGCCAATCCGCAGATGGCAGCCAGCGCCGCAGCAATGCCGGCAGCAGTCAGCACCTGCTTCGGCGGCACGCCAGAAGCCACCAAACGCTGCGGCTTTGCGCCTCGCTCATTCGGCGCTGATGTTGACTGCGATGCCGATTCCGCAGTATCCCGCCCGTCATCAGTGCCACGGATGCCATCGGAGTAGTCATTGGCGAAATTCACGGCAATCTGCAGGAACAGCGCCACGAGCATACATAGTATGGCGACTGGCCAAAAATGCGCAGATAGCACATCAGCTACAGCGCGATTATCAACACATTCCTGCGGCATTGGGGAAACTTCAATGCATGTGCCTAATTGGTTTATATGCTGCGAAGCCAGTGCCACACCGACCAACACCGGCGCAATCGAAGCGGGCAGGGTTTTAGGGCGAAGTCCGCTCAACCACAAACGTAGATTCATGCTTCCCAGCGTAGACCATGCAACCTGCTCAATATGCAAAAACCTCTCATCCACAGCAATCGGATGAGAGGCTTTTGCTTAAGTAAATCAGCTATATCAGCTGAACATCAGCCAACCAGCGGCTTGACCAGCGGGAAGGTGATGGTTTCACGAATCGTAGCACCGGTCAGTGCGATGAGCAGTCGGTCGATGCCCATGCCCATGCCGCCTGCCGGAGGCATGCCGACGCCGAGGGCCTCCAGGAAGTCCTCATCGATATCACATGCTTCCTCATCGCCGGCGAGCGCATCCTTGGCCTGGGCCACGAAGCGCTCACGCTGTACAACCGGATCGTTCAACTCGGAGTAGCCAGTGGCCAGCTCGAAGCCGCGCACGTAGAGATCCCACTTCTCCACCACGCCCGGCTTAGTACGGTGGCCCTTGACCAGCGGGGAAGTTTCAACCGGGAAGTCGCGCACGAAGGTGGGCTCGTAGAGCTTGTCCTCGTAGAAGTGCTCCCACAGGTGTTCGACAAGCTTGCCGTGGTTCTCTACGTCGTCACGCTCCACGCCGAGCTTGTCGGCGATTTCACCGAGGTGCTCAACGGAGGTGCCGGGGTGCTCAGGGCCGCCGTTCGGAATGATCTCCTCGCCGAGGGCTTCGGAAAGGGAATCGTACATGCTGATGGTCTTCCACTCGCCGCCGAAGTCGTATTCGGTGCCGTCGAGCAGGGTGACCTTGTGAGAGCCGTAGACGTCCATGGCGGTCTTCTGCACCAGTTCCTTGACCAGCTGGCCAATGGAATCGTAAGTGCCGTAAGCCTGGTATGCCTCGACCATCGTGAACTCGGGGGCGTGCGTAGCGTCGACGCCCTCGTTGCGGAAGTCGCGGTTGATTTCGAACACGCGATCAATGCCGCCCACCAAGCAACGCTTCAGGAACAGTTCCGGAGCAATACGCAGGTAGAGGTCAAGGTCAAAGGCGTTCATATGCGTGGTGAACGGGCGAGCAGCCGCGCCACCGTGCAGGGTCTGCAGCATCGGGGTTTCAACCTCGAGGAAGTCATGGCTGGCGAACGTGTTGCGCAGGGAAGCCACGGCCTTAGAACGGTTGCGCACCATGTTGCGAGTCTTCTCGTCCGCGATCATGGCGATATACGGCTTGCGAGTGCGGGTGTCTTCGTTCAGATCCTTATGCAGGGCCGGCAACGGCTGCAGAGCCTTGGAAGCGATGGCCCATTCAGTGGCGAATACGGACAGTTCACCAGTCTTGGATGCGATTACGCGGCCCTTCAAGTACAGGTGATCACCAAGATCCACCAGCTGCTTGAACTGCTTCAAGGAATCAGCGCCAATCTCCTTCTTGGAGATCATGCCCTGAATCTTCGTGCCGTCGCCTGCAGCCAGCTGCACGAAGCACAGGCCACCGGCGTTGCGCAGGAACAGCACACGACCAGCGATGCCGACCATGTCTTCGGTTTCCTGACCGGCTTCGAGCTTGCCGTCATACTTAGCGCGCACAGCTTCAATAGTGCTCGTCACATCCAGATGCACCGGGTAAGGGGCAATGCCGGCGTCCAGCATCATCGCGCGCTTAGCCACGCGCATCTGTACCTGCTCCGGGTGGGCCAGCGGACCAAATTCCTTGTTGGACGGGTCCACAGCTTCATCCAGCGTGGCACCAGCCTTGATCTTTTCAGTAATAGTGGCGTCCTGCTTGAGCAGCATTTCCGCACACTCAACGGTAGTCATCTGCGGGACTGCCGGGGTTTCGTTCTCGATATTTTCGGTATTTTCTACAACTTCAGCCATGGTTCTTCAGTGTACGCAAGACCGGCGATTAAGAATTCGCCCCAAAATCCTGCCGCGACACGCCGATTTTGCAACCCAACCAAAATACTGTAATATCTACGTCTGTTGCCAAAACGGGCTGTAGCGCAGCTTGGTAGCGCGCTTCGTTCGGGACGAAGAGGCCGCGGGTTCAAATCCCGCCAGCCCGACAACTCAGAGGGCCATCGGTGAAAGCCGGTGGCCCTTTTGCTATGTTTGCTACGTGTTTGCTATGTGCCCCATGGCACAATCACAGAGGAGAATCAGAATGAAGAAAAGCTTGCTTGCACTTGCTTCGGGCGCCTTCATCCTCGGCGCGGCCGAATTCGTCATGATGGGCATCTTGCCGCAGGCCGCCGAAGCCACACACGTTTCCATTCCAACCGCGGGCAACTACATCTCCGCCTACGCCATCGGCGTGTGCATCGGCACGCTGATCTTGGTGTTCGGTCGCAAAGTTCCGCCACGCAATCTGATTGTGCTGTTTATGGTGATTGCGCTCGTGGGCAATACCATGTCCGCATTCGCGCCGAACGCCGCTATTCTGATCGTAGCTCGCTTCATCTCCGGCCTACCTCATGGCGCATTCTTCGGCACCGCTACATTAATCGCCAAAACACTTGCCGATAAGGGCAAAGAGGCACAGGCCGTATCAATCATGGTGACCGGTCAGACCGTAGCCAATATGCTCGGCGTACCGGCTGGAACCTTGCTGGCCGAATATCTGAATTGGCGACTGGCTTTCGGCGTGCTTGCCGCTTGGGCCGCCATGACCATCGTGCTCACTATCACGATGATTCCGTATGTGGCACCAATCAAGGATGCCGGCATCGCCGGTCAGTTCAAGTTCCTAACTCGCCGTGGCCCGTGGGTGATTCTGGCCGCCGTCTTCACCGGCAATGCCGGCGTATTCTGCTGGTGGAGCTACGTCTCCCCCTGGCTGCAAAAGACCGGCGGATGGCCGTCTTCTCTCGTGCCGTTGATGATGATGCTCGCTGGCTTCGGCATGGTGGTCGGCGGACTGATCGGTGGCCGTATTACCGATCGTTGGCGTCACGCCGGTACTGCCGCGCTTGGCCAGACTATTTCTGGCATCGGTCTGCTTATGGTGCTGCTCTTGCCGGGCAATCATTTCACTACGGCTTTGCTCACGTTCTGGATTGCGTTCGGCCTGTTCTTTATTTCCGCTCCGCAGCAGTTGTTGATGACGGAAGCCGGCCAGGGCGGCGGCGAGCTTATCGCAGGCGCTGCCGTGCAGGTGGCGTTCAACTTCGGTAATGCAGTCGGTTCGATTATCGGCGGCGCCATGTTGACCGGATTCTCGATGAATTACCGATTCACTGGCTTGGGCGGCCTGCCACTGGCCATTTTGTCGGTCGGTTTGCTCACCTTCTACTCCTGGCGTTGCGAGGGAGACACCGAAGCCGTTCACCGCATGCGCGAAATCAAAGTCGACTGACGGTTGACTGTAGGTTTTTCGACACTGACTGTAGGTTTTCTAGCATCGACTGTAGGGAAACCAACACTGACTGACGGTTTTTGGACAGAAAACGTCGGTTTCCCTACAGTCGATGTTGGTTTTCCTACAGTCAGTGTCAGCTTCCCTACAGTCAGTGTCGAAAAACCTACAGTCATGGATAAAAGTCACAGATAAAAGCCCTAGATAAGCCACAGATAAGTCAAGGATAGACAGACAGAAGTGTTGGCTAGGGGCTAAGCCACAGGTTTATGGCGCAAAATGCTGAGGCTGCTACAGACAGAAGCGTCGGCTGAGAGCTAAGTCACAGGTGATTATGGGTATGCACACTTCCGCCTGCCTCTAGACTGGTACAGGAATCGGTCCAAGGAGGTACATGGTGGTTGACGAAGACGCATTGCTCGAGCAGTTTGCCGCACAGTTCGCACATGGTCCCGGAGATCTGGACGATACGGCCGGTCTTCAGGATTCAGCCGAGGCAACTGAAAACACTGAAGAGGCGCCTGCCACCTTTGATGTCAATGATTTTCTGCATGGTCTGGACGATATTTTCAACCGTCACGCCGCTTCCACCGAAGCCGGTCCATATTTAGAGCAGGCAGCCATCGATGCGGAGAACGCTGGCGATGAAGCGGGTCTTCTGACCGTATTAAACGAAACTTTGGGTTTCAATCGTTCGCAAGGCAAGCACAAGGAAAACCAGTGGATTGTGCAACGCACCATTGAGCTGGCGTTACGCATGGGTTTGGAAGGCTCCGAAGTCTGGGCCACCACGCTGATTAATTGCGCTACAGCCATGCGCGCGGCTCACCAGTACGATCAGGCCGAAGACCTGTATGGCCAAGCGTTGACCTGCGCCCAAAAGGTGTATCAATCCAACGACCGCCGCCTGGCTGCACTTCACAATAATTATTCCATGCTCTACAGCGAAACCAATCGTTTGCCGCAAGCTGAAGATGAATTGCGTAAGGCTCTGCATATCATCGAAGCATCAAGCGTCAACCCGGATGAAGATATTGATGTAGCTTCGTCCAACACCAATCTGGCATTAGTTCTGCTGCAGGAAAACAAACTCCAAGATGCGCACGTGCACGCGGCCAAGGCCCTGACCATCTATGAAAACGGCAAGCTGACCCATAGTGCTCATTATGCTTCTGCATTGGCTGGATTCGCCCAAGTCCTGTACGCCGAAAAGCATTACAGCGAGGCAGTTGCACATTATCGCAGCGCTTTGGCTGTAATTGCCGAATGCTATGGCGAGGATACGGATTATTACCGTATTACCGCAGAGAATCTGCACGAGGCTGAGGCAAAAGCCGGTAGTACGGATGATCTCTCGGATACGAACACGGCAGATAACATAGCAGACAACACATCCAATGTGCACAATGCTGGTATCGCAGCATCTTCTGCCGTCTGCCCGGTATCTGGTCTCAAATTGGCTCGTGAATTCTGGACACAGGTTGGCAAACCAATGGTTGCACAGCGTTACCCAGACTATGCTTCCCGCATTGCAACCGGTTTGGTTGGCCATGGTTCAGAATGCTATGGGTTCGATGATCAATATTCTCAGGATCATGATTTTGGTCCGCGATTCTGCCTGTGGTTGTCTGACGAGGATTACGCGGCTATTGGAGAACAGCTGCAGGCCGATTATGAGGATCTGCCACGTGACTTTGCCGTAGATGCAAACGGTACTGTACGTTTCGAGGGTTCAGATAGCAACAACAGTACTGCTGCGAACAAATCTGATTCCGCTACTCAGCACTTCTCCCCCGCCACTCCGCGCGCACAGGGCGCAAACCGACGCGATGGCGTATTCCGCATCGGTGATTTCTTCGCATCGATTACTGGCTACGCTGCCGCTCCCGCTCAAGATAAACCCCACGAATGGCTCATGATTGATGAGGCTACGCTCGCAGCGGCGACGAATGGAGCAATATTCCAAGACCCGACCGGCGCATTTTCCAAAGTTCGTCAAGGGTTCAAGGACATGCCGGAAGACGTGCGTTTGTCGCTTATTTCCAAGAGGCTCGGCATGATTGCACAAGCCGGGCAATACAATCTGCCGCGTTCCTTGAAGCGTGGTGATTCAGCCGCGGCTTGGCTGTCCATCAGCGAGTTCGTGAATGCCACAGCTTCGTTGGTCTTCCTTATTAATAAGCCATTGGTGGCAGGTTACTTGCCGTATTACAAGTGGCAGTTTGCCGCATTACGTAAACTGTCCGGTTCAATGTTCGCGCTCCTGCCGGATATCTGTGAACAATTGGAGACGGTGATGCGCCTGAGTTCGGCAGCCTGCTTTGGCGGAGCTGGATTCGGTGAAGGCGGCAAGGGAGCAGGGCCCGCTGCGGCCACCATTCAGGAGACAGTGGAACGCATTGCTGCTGCCATCGTCAAGGAATTGCGGCGCGAAGGACTCACTACGTCTGAGGAAACATTCCTTGAATGGCAGAGACCGTATGTAGAGGAGCATATTCAGTCCGATAATCCTGTATTGAGGAGTTTATGATGACCATCGAGCTCAATGATGAGGAACTGCGCGAGAATATTGTGCGCCATGAATGGAACCAGTTCCAGAACACTAATAATGAAGGCGGTCGCGCGGCCTGCCAAGGCAATTGGCCAGTGTTCCATCAGATGCGATTGGCTCAATTCCTCACGTGGAATCATGATTTGCTGATCAGCTATGAGGCCGATTTAACGGCCGCGGATACTGTAGATCGCAACCTTATTACCGAGAAATACGGTCGTATGATGGCATCTACCGCGCCGGAAGAATTCAAGCGCAATATTGAGCCGTTCATTCCGCAACTGCCTGCAGAACGCATTGCACGCCAAGAGCAGGTTATCAAACAGCAAGTGGCGTGGGCTGCTGATTTTCGTGCACGATATCCTAAGCTTGGGCAAGCCATGCGCGTACTGACTACCGATGAGGACACTGCTCAGGCAACCTCGTTTGAGACCTATCTGCGTGGCGAACTTGGCACCTATTCGGCCGCCACGTTCAATCTGTATGAGGCGATGATTCGCGAACGCGCTGCAGCTACTCCCGCACGCAATATCACCGAGGAAACACTACTCCACACCGTGCAGCTCGGTGGATTCTCCAGTCTTGAGGAGGCAGAAGCCATTCAAGCGGCTCACTAACTGAACAATCCCCAGAAAGCCATGGATAGTAGGGTGCAGCAGGCGGCGGCAACAACCAGTAGACAGACCGCACGGCGCATACCGGTAATAACGTGTCGTTCCGACCACAGGTATTCTCCACCCCAGGCGAGCATGACAACCACGAATACGGCGATCAACTGCAACACATGCCATCCTATGGAGAACATGTGCGGTGCCGGCGTCATGGCAAACACCGCCGCGGTACCTACAGCAGCCAAATAGCCATACAGCAATACGGACGCTGCTGCCAGTGCAATTCCCACTGCCCAGCAAGGTTCAGCGATACTAATCACTGCTGTGTCATGCATAGGCAATTCGGATGCCGTGTGCAGGGATGCGCGCTTGCCACGCATCCAAACATCTGCGCTGCTTCGTCTGCGCAGCATTGTTTGAACCGCCACAATACCGCCGAGCACTACTGCGGCCGCCAATAATGCCGGGCCTGCGATCATAACGCCGACCAGTACTCCTAAAGATCCGATGATTCCGGAATTCGTTCGGCGCGGTGCTGCAAATTGTTGGTTTGGCGTAGCACCAGCCACCTGCGGTGTGGCCCAACCGGTGGTTTCCGCACCAGCAGCGACACCGTTCACCCAATTTTCCAATGCTTGCGTATATCCGTCAGCCAATGGCAAACCTGGAGCGAACAGTCCTTTGCCGGCACGCATCTGATGGTTACCGGCAAAATAGCGCACAGTGACGTGATTATTGCCGTGACGCGCCGCCACTCGCATAATGCGCTGTGCGCCCTGCTCGATAGGCATGGCAGTGTCGTATATGCCGTAGCTCACCAGCACCGGCATCGTGAGGGATTGCAAGTATTCGTCAGCATCAAAATCGGCATATTGCAAGCCGAAAGGCCGGTAATCCAAAGACAGCAGTTTCATCGTGTCTGTAATTACCGGCCGCGGAGCGCCAGCCTCGGAAGTATAGGCGCTCATGGCCATGGCCATCTGCTCGCGCCCTTTGAACACAGGCGCTGATGTGAGTGCGGCGAAAGCGATATCATGCCGCTCAGATGCCAGAATCGTGGCAATCCATGTACCTTCTGATTCCGCATAGATACCAGTGCTGGATTGATTTACACTGTCAACTTCTCGCAGAACATCCAATGCTTTACTGTATTCGCGGGCGAATCGTTGGTAGTCACGGTGGAACACCGTATAGTTTTCATTGCTTTTGGCTGGGACTAATGTCACGATGCCTGAGGAGGCCATCGCATTGGCAATATCACCGAAATCTTCGGCACCGCTGGTTCCGGAACCGTGAATGAATAAACATGCCGGACGCTTGCCAGGTGCATTCACTGGCTCGCGCAATACTGCGGGTAATACCATGCCGCCGCCAACATTGATGGATAGCTGGGTTTCGCGGGTTTTATACCGCCCCTCATGATTGATATTCGCTTGAGCGGGAATGATGGAGGGATCAGATGATGCCACAGTGATGTGGTCAGTATATGGTTTGGTATTCCACCGTGGCATCATCGCCCAGCCGAGTAATGCGCAGATCAGCAGAAGTATCAGCGCAACACCAGCAATGCGCACTACTCGTTTCATCTATCCTCCCAATGCATGAACCAGGCACAGGTGTACTCGCATCACTGCCCAGATGACCGTTGTTTCTTTTTGGCGGATCCCATAACGGCCCAGATAATGGCCACAAGAACCAGAATCACACCCATGGCACCGCAGATAACGGCAATCAATACGCGCGGATCAATGTAGAAGCTTTCAATCAGCAGGCCTGGGAATGCCCAGCCGAATGCCAGTCCGACAACACCGATCAGCATGCCCAGCACACCGAAAATAACAGTCGGAATACTGGCTCCGCGTTTAGGCGCCTGCGTATCTTGAGGCTTCGGCTGCACAGGTTCCGATTGCACAGGTTCCGATTGCGCAGGTTCCGATTGCGCAGGTTCCGGCTGAGCAAATGCTTCTGTCAGAGGGACGTTCAAGTCAGGCTTGGCTGCAGGTTCAGATGCTGCTGGAATCTTCTCTGCGGCAGTACCCTCGAGCTTTTCGGCATCTGCTGACTCTTCCATGTCAGCCACTGATTGCAGCGCAATAGTGTCTGCTTCTGGTTGCCCATCAGCTTGTCCATCAGTCGGCAGTACCTGAGTTTGCTGCTCATCATCCGCCGTTGGCAATACCTGAGTCTCACTGCCATCGGCCACGGACTCGAACACCTTGGTCTCGCCATCCTCCGACTCCATAGGAATCGTCTGGGTTTGAGAGATGTCCTGAACGGACTGGAACACCTTGGTTTCGTTGACTTCGTTGCTCATTGTTCCGTCTCCTTATTGGAGCTATTGGAGGATTTGGAGTCTTGGCCGCTGTTGGCGTAACCGGATTCAGCATCTAGATAGCGTTGACGTTCTTTATCTCCGGATTCGGTGCCGTAGCGGTCGGCGTATTCACGGAAGGTGTAATCCTCCCAATCAGAGGCATAGACCACGTTGATACGGCCTTCTACGGTATAAGGCACATTGATCAGTAATTCCGGACCGTTTTCCGGCATCAGATCACCGTTCATCATCCATTCGTAATTCTTCCCGGCGTTGGAATTGTAATCCCACGCGCCACTGTCATCCAATGAAATATTGAAATGACTGTTCAGATCATAGACCAGCGAGTATTTGCCACCTACGCCGGTCGGTCCGACTATGTAGCCATAGGTGCCGGAACCAAAGCCATAAGAGCAGCCGTCCGGCAGGATGATATGCGTCTGCGCGCGTACCGCACCCACCGTAATCGTGCCCACAGGGCAGTTGCTGGTAATGGTATTGCCGTTATACAGCTTCACCTGATGAGGCTGATGGGTATCCGACCAAGCAGACATGTCAAGGATCGCTTTGCTTTCCTCATAACTATCACCATGGAACGTAACGCCTTGCTTCAATGTGTTGAAGGTGCGATCGCTGGAATCAGCCACAAGGGTACGGCCAACCTGAACCTCATTCATGTCATATGCGTTTTCAGAACCATAGTTTTTTGTGAGCTCAATAGACTGCAGCGTATATTGCCTGTCTGCAAGCGTGTAGTTGTACCAAGAGGCAGAGTATGTGCCGCACAACATAATCATGCAGACTGCGCAGAACCCAGCGATAAGTCCCAGTGGAATCAAGCCTCCGGCACGCCGGCCTTTCATGCCCAAAACCACTACGACGATGCCCATAACAACGCACAAGGCAGAGATCCACAGTGTGCCGATACGGACCAATGATTCAACGCCGAGATTATCGAACCATACCCATCCCATAATCGCAGAGAACGAGATGAAGGCAATGCCCAGTATGCTCAGCACCACAATGGGTCCAGCTGGCTTGCGCCGGGTGGATTTGGCAGATGGCGAGGAGTTCGCGGAAGCCACAGGATACGCTGAGGCAACCGGAACAGAACGTGAAACACCCTGTGAAACATAAGGTGGCGTTACTGGGGTAGCCGGTGGAATTGGCGCGGTCGGTGGAATCTGAGGTGAGAATGGCCCTGCAGTACCCTGCGGCATAACCGGATTCGACTGTGGTGCAACCGGATTCGACTGTGGTGCAACCGGATTCGGCATAACCGGCTGCGGCTGCGGCTGCGGTGGCATGCCATACCCATTATTTTGCGCGTACGACTGGGGAGAGCCATACGGAGCAAACGGCCCGCCAGTCATGCCGCCTTGCATCATGCCAGGATTGCCTGCGTAATTCGGACCAGCTGGCCCAGACTGGTTAAATGGCATGTTCTTTCGCGCCCTGCGATACCCGAAACCGTATCCTTCGCGCTGCCGAATACCGCTTTTAGCCAACCACCAGAGGGTAGCCGCCGCCAGCACAATGCATATCCAACCTGCTCCCGGAATCACCAGAGCCACAGCGAGGAATACAAAGCAACCGAGGCAAGTCCAATCCCATCGCCCAGCAATAAGTTCTTCAGCAAGGATGCGCCCGTCTCTCGAATCCGGCATCAGGAACCATCCGAATGCATACAATGCTGCACCAAATCCAAAGAGCAAAGTGGCGACAATAATCAGTGCGCGCACCAGCGTAGGACTCCAACCCAGCCGAGCGGCAATACCACTGCATACACCGCCAATCCACCGGTCATCGCCGCGCATCAGACCGCTGGACCGGATCCAAGTAAAGAATCGCTGCGCAATACCTTTGCGCGGCGGTTTGTTGTAATTCATATTGGAAGTGCTCATGGTTCCATTACAGCGCGCGGAACGTGCCATACTCCCCGTGAAACACCCTGATTCATCCCTGAACCTTGGCTTAAAACCCCGTGATGAATCCCTCAGCGCGGCACAATAGACATATGACCTCCCGTACTTTGTCAGCTGCTAAGCCCTTGCTGCCAGCTCGCCTACCGCTTATGCGGCCGAAACATGGCCGCTGGCTGACAGGCGTATGCCAAGGTATCGCCTTGCACTTGGGTATTTCCGTATCATGGGTGCGTTTGGCGTTCATCGTTTTAACAATGCTGTACGGGGTAGGCATTATCGGCTATGTATTCCTGTGGATTTTCGTCCCCGCCGGCGATCCCATAGCTGCCGCAGCAGCCCGAACGGGAGCCATTCCAACCGATCAGGCGCCGCTGTCCAAAGGCAATCAACCTGTAGATGCACGCGGATCAGCGATTCCTATCGAAGACACCGTTGCCGGAACTAATGAATCCCTTGCCGAAGCAGTACAGCGAGCGCCAAAACCAGCACTTGTTGCTTTGGGCGGATTCGCATTGATGGCCATTGGTATGGTGCTGATGAGCGCGGGTGTTGACAATGCCATTATCATGCCCCTGCTGTTGGCGTTCGCCGGCATTGCCTTGGCTTGGATGAATTTGGCTCCTCGAGGCATACAACTGCTTTCCATGCTCGGCGGCTTAACCCTGATTTTTATTGGCTGGACTACGTATGTGTCCAATGTGTCGTTCATTGGATGGGGCACTTCGCCAAGACGCATTATGGTTTCCGGTTTGGTGATGATTATTGCCATGGTGGTGGCTGTGCTGCCTTGGGCTAATGCGATGATTCAGCAGCTTTCACGCGAACAATCTTTGAAAGAGCGCGAAGAAGAACGTGCTGATATGGCTGCTCATTTGCATGATGGCGTGCTGCAAACGCTGGCTTTGATTCAGCTGCATTCAACTGAGCCTGAAAGCGTGTTCACTTTGGCTCGCGCGCAGGAACGCGAACTGCGCGAATGGTTGTATCAGGAGCGAGTCACATCCGATCGTTCGGTCAGCGCAGGCCTGAAGGAAATCGCCGCTGAAGTTGAAGACGGGCACGGCAAACCTATTGAAGTGGTGACTGTGGGCGACGCTCGCCCCAGTGCGCAAACCGATGCGCTGCTGGATGCCACCCGCCAAGCGCTGGTTAATGCGGTGACTCATGGTGCTGAGCCGATTTCCTTGTATTGCGAGGCGAATGCTTCACTGATTGAGGTGTTCGTGCGTGATCATGGCAATGGCTTTGACATCAATGCCGTGCCGAAAGATCGGTTGGGTATCCGGGAATCAATTATCGGCCGAGTTGAACGCCGTGGCGGTACAGTGGAAATCGTGTCCAGAGCAGGATGGGGAACCGAAGTGCGCATGCATATGCCGATTGCGCCAGTACATCAGGGAGAGAAGGAATGAGCGAGGAAACCAGTACCAAGATTCGTATTGCCGTGGTGGATGACCACGAGATGTTTCGCGCGGGCGTTATCGCTACATTGCGTGATTCGTTCGATATCGTGGGTCAGGCCGCCGATGTGCCGACTTCAGTATCGATGATTGCTCAAGTTAAACCGCAGGTCGTGTTGTTGGATGTGCATGTGCCGGGCGGTGAAGGCGGAGGCGGCGCTGAAATCCTGCTGAAATCACGCCCCTACTCCCCCGATACCGTGTTCTTGGCATTGTCTGTTTCGGATGCGCCTCAGGATGTGGGCTCGGTGATTCGCGCCGGAGCGCAAGGATATGTGACCAAAACCATCACCGGAGCTGATCTGATTTCCTCCATCAAGCAAGTGCATGAAGGATACGCCGTGTTCTCTCCGAAACTGGCTGGTTTTGTGCTTTCCGCATTCCAAGGCGGTTCTTTTGGTTCCTCTGATGCGCCTGTGCATGATGAGGAATTGGATAGGCTTTCCGCTCGAGAACAGGAAGTAATGCGATTGATTGCCCGTGGATACACGTATAAGGAAGTGGCTGCGGAGCTGTTTATTTCGATTAAAACCGTGGAAACGCATGTGAGCTCGGTGCTCAGAAAGCTGCAGCTTTCGAATCGCACCGAGCTCACGCGCTGGGCCGCCGATAGGCGGATTGTGTGATGGCTCCCTGTTTTTGTTAGGTCTCTCCCTCAGTCAGCTACGCTGACAGCTCCCTCGTCAGAGGGAGCCAGAAGGGGATAATCACTTGGCGTCGCGGAAACCGTTGGGGTTCTTGGTCTGCCAGTTCAAGGAGGACTTGGCCATATCGTCGATGGTCAGCTCAGCCTTCCAATCCAGCTCACGGGCCGCCTTGGAGGCATCAGCGTAGCAAGCAGCGATGTCACCGGGGCGGCGAGGCTTGATCACGTACGGAATCGCGTGGCCAGCTGCCTTTTCGTAAGCCTTGATGACCTCAAGCACGGAGTAGCCATGGCCAGTGCCCAGGTTGTAGGTGAACACGCCGGACTTCTCGATGTGATCGATAACGGCCACATGACCCTTGGCCAGATCAACCACGTGGATGTAATCGCGTACGCCAGTGCCGTCAGGGGTGTCGTAATCGTCGCCGAAGACCTGCACAGCCTTGAGCTCGCCGATGGCGACCTTGGCCACGTACGGGGTCAGGTTGGCTGGGATACCCTTCGGATCCTCGCCCAGCAGGCCGGACTCGTGAGCACCAACTGGGTTGAAGTAACGCAGCAATACGATAGTCCACTCCGGATCAGCAACGTGCACGTCACGCAGAATCTGCTCCTGGAACAGCTTGGAGGTGCCGTATGGGTTGGTGGTGCCGCCAGTCGGAGTTTCCTCGGTAATCGGCAGTTCCTTCGGAGTGCCGTACACGGTGGCGGAAGACGAGAAGATAATCTTCTTAACGTTGTGTGCGCGCATCACCTTAAGCAGCACCAGCGTGGAGTACAGGTTGTTGTCATAGTACTCGATCGGCTTGGCCACGGACTCGCCCACGGCCTTGAGGCCAGCGAAGTGGATAACCCAGTCAATCGGATTCTCGTCGAAGATCTTGTTCATCAAGGCTTCGTCACGCACGTCGCCGTCGTAACGCTTGATCTTCTTGCCGGTGATCTGCTCAACGCGGTCGAGAGCAATCGGAGACGAGTTGCCGTAGTTGTCTACGGACACCACATCGTATCCCTTATTCAACAGCTCAACGTCAGTATGGGTGGCAATGAAGCCCGCGCCGCCCGTAACCAGAACAGTGGTCATGTCTTCTCCTTGAAGAATGTGCACTTCTGTTTCCACAATGTGCACTTTTGTTCTTTCATGTATGAGTTTACTGCACTCGGTGACAAAATCAAGCGCAGTAAGCGGTTCTTGTGTTCCTTTTTGTTCACAAAAACAACATTGGCTCCCCTTCCGAAGAACAGGGAGCCAATGAGTAGATCAGGCGTTGCGCCAGGCGATGCCGCTGCCTTCAAGGTCGAAGGTCTCGCTGCTGCCATCGGCAAGCGTGACGGTGGTGGTCTGTGGCTGATCCGTGTTGTTGATCACGCAGTACAGACCCTGCTCCGGGAAGTGAGCGACTTCGCACTCCGGGTTCGAGGAGCTCCAAGCCGCGTACTTGTCTTCGTTGTGGGAAGCCCAGAAGAGAATACGCTCCAGCAGGCGTGCGTTGGCCGCCGAATACGGCAGACCGGACACATATACGCCACGACCCTTACCGTACTCGTTGGTTGCAAGCTGCACCTGGCCGTTATCGGCACGCAGCAGCGTCACATCCTCGTTAATCGGATACGTGTTCAGCACCGGCTCACCGAAATCGATGCCACCCAGCGGCTCGATGCCCTGACCGCCACCGCAACCGGACAGCGGGATGCGGTAACCGGCCTTCTGCCATGCTTCACGAGCCTCGGCGTCCACCGGCACATCTTCGGTGATGAAGTGGTCCGGGGTGACCGGCGGGAAGTACTTGTCCACAGACAGAGTCTGGTAACGCTCTTCGTCCACACCGAACACGTCGGCCAGCTGGAAGAAACGACCAGCCTGGAAGCGCGGCAGAGAGCTCGGCTCCCCCACGCCGACCAGTGCGCCACCGCCACGCACCCATGCACGCAGCGTTTCGGCCAGCTTCGGATTGTCCCACACATCACCGCCAGTGAACGCGGTGTCGACCGGACCACCGGTGACAACAACGTCGATATCGTCATCAACGCCATGCTCGAGCACGTCATCGAAGCTGATGAAGCGCACGTTCACACGCATACCGGAGAGGGATTCCAGAATGCCGTAGTACGAGTAGGTCTGCTTGTTCGGCAGCGCGTGGGCCACGGTGAATGCCATCCAGGAGCGCATCTTGCCCCAAGAGTTGAGGATGGCCACGTTCAGTTCGCCTTCTGCAGCCTTGCCCTCCGTACGATCGTGAATATCACGGAACTCATTAGCGATATGGGTAACCGTGTCCACGAACTTCGGGAACTTGGCGGCCAGAGACAGGTAGCCGCCGTATCCCATGCGGGAGATCGGGGAACGCAGGATGGCGCGACGAGCCTTGCGCCAGTTATCCAGGCCTTCAATACTCGGATCGTTGCCCTCATAGAAGGTATCCGGGAAGAAGTACGGCAGGAAGCGACCTTCCGTGTACTTGACGCCTGGGATATCAGCGATCATACGAGTCGTGGTGCCGTCGCCGATGGAGCCGACCACTGCGTCGAGGCCAAGCTCGTCGAAACCGTCCTTGTACGGCTCGGTACCGATCCACTGGTCACCGAGGAACATCATCGCTTCCTTGCCTGCAGCATGGGACATGTCGGCAAGCTGCTTCACGTTCTTGCGAACGAATCCGGACAGGAAGTCAATCCAATCGCGCTGGGCCTTGCGCGGCACGCGCCATGCGGAGTTGTAGGCACCGCCGTCCACGAAGTCTTCCGGGCGCAGACGGTAACCGTATTCCTTCTCGAAATCATCGAGGGCAGCCGGGCTCACCGTGCAGGCGCAGCCGAACCAGTCGACGATCTTTTCGCGATGCTTCGGATCGAACAGCAGCGTGAACTGGTAGAAGAAGGTGGTGAAACGCACCACATCCACCTGCGGATTGTCCTTGAGCCACTGCTCGAACGTATCGAACACGAACTTGCGGGTGGCCGGGTGGTAGATGTCGAACGGAATCTCGTGTTCCTTATCACCCCAGTTGTTGGTCAGGTGGTTGTACATCTCCACCGGATCCCAGATGATATAGGCCAGGAAGCTCACCGTGTACTCATGCCATGCAGTTACGCCGGATACATGTACGGTATCGGTATCCGCATCAAGGGTCCAATTGCTCGGATCCACGACCTCGCCGGTGGTACGATCCACCACTTCCCAATACTTATGCGGGTCGGCATCACGGTTCGGCTTGAGCTGCTCGGCAAAGAACGATTCCATCAGCGGAATATCCACAGAATCGGACTCGGCAAGAATACGATCGGTCAACAGATATACCTGCGGGGTTTCATCCATGTGCAGGGTAATCCACTCGTTATGCGCACGAGTCGGGAAGTAAGCGCTGTAAATCTTCTTACCGAGGGCAAGTACAGCCTCATCCAAGTGCGTACCATCAGAGTTGCGGATTGCATCCGCACCCCACAGCTCGGCAAGTTCCTTAGTCTTCTCGGCAAAATTCTCCTCGCTAGGCAAGGTGAAGCGGCCGGTACTGGTCATGGTCTCTCCTTTGAGGGCATTTGTTTATTGGATAATTAAATTGTAAACAATATATGCATATAAACAAAACAGCCGGCGCCGCCATCGGGCGTCGAGGATTCTGACTGCATAAATCCTGGTGCGCCCTACGGCAACGCCGGAAGAGCGAATCAAGCATTGCCGAACTTTCCCGTTGACTTTTCCATAACAACAAACCGGAAAAGTCAACGGTTCAGCGATGCATGTGCGTGCTACTTGATTGGGAAGAAGCCGCCCGGCACCGGAAGGAGTAGCACGAGATGCCGGGCGGCGGAATTGATGGGATTGGACGTGCGCTTAACGCGTCAGCCAGCAAGAACAGACTTCGCTACGCGAAGACTCAAACCGACCTTCGCTCGACTACCGTCTCGCTCAGGCTGAGCCTACGGACAGTCCACCGGACTGTCCGTTTACGACTCAGCCTTTGACTGCACCTGCGGCGAGGCCGGCCTGCCAGTAGCGCTGGAGGCCGAGGAAGAGCACGATTACCGGCAGCACGCCGAGCAGAGCACCCATCATCAGAGCGCCACGATCAGTGAACGTAGCCAGCGAGACCATGCCGTACAGACCCAAGGTCACCGGCTTCAGCGTGTCAGAAGACACCATCATCAACGGCAGCAGGAAGTTGTTCCACGTGGCCACAAACAGGAACAGGAAGATCGTGACCATTGCCGGAGCCAGAATCCTCAACACAATCGTGAAGAAGATTCGAGCTTCACTAGCACCATCAATACGGGCTGCCTCAAGCAGTTCGTTCGGCACTGAAGTCTGTGCGTACACACGGCCCAGGAAGAAGCCGAACGGAGAGACGCAGCACGGGATGATGATGGACAGCATCGTGTTGGTCAGGTGCAGGGCATGGAAGATGGAGTACTGCGGAATAGTCAACAGGGCAGCCGGCATAAGCATGCAGCCCATGATGATGCCGATAGCAAGATTCTTGCCACGGAAGTTGAACTTGGCAGTAGCATAGCCAGCCATCACGGCGACCAAAGTACCCACAAAAGCGGAGACACCTGAGTACACCAGGGAGTTGAACACCCAGCGCCAGAACTGGCCGCGGGTCCAGCCAATCAGTTTGCCGTAGTTCGTGGCGATTGCATCAGGCAAATCACCGAGGCCTACAGCAAACCACAGACCATTGCTACCGGTCATCTGGCTCGGAGTCTTGGTCGATGCGATGATTGCCCAGTAAATCGGGAAGAGGAAGTAAATCAGCGCAAAGACCAGAATAATGATGGTAATGGTTTTGACCAATGCGGAAGGCTGCATGGAACGAGGCAAGTCGTTAGCATGCTTGTCGCGAATCTTATCAGCCTTCTTACGCGCGCGTGCGGCAGCGCGAGATTCCTTATCAACTGCTTCTACGGAGCTCATTCTGCGTTCACCTTCCTTTCAACAAGCGTGTACACCACAGCAAGCACGCCGGCGATCAATGCCATAACAATTGCCACTGCAGATGCCGGACCATCACCACCCGGGGTCAACGTGCCCTGAGAAGTATTGAGTGCCATCATCATTGGCGTGTACGACTTCGAGATACTCGGGTCGGAAATAGACATCACCTGAGGCTCGTTGAACAGCTGGATAGTACCCACGATGGAGAGCAGCATGGCCAGCAGGGCGGCAGCGCGCACATTCGGCAGCTTAATCTTCATGGCAATCTGGAAACCGTTGGCACCATCGATACGGGCGGCCTCATACAGATCATGCGGAATAGCCTGCAATGCAGCGAGGAAGATCAGCATGTTGTAGCCGGTAAACGTCCATGTAGTGATGTTAGCCATCGAACCGAGGACAACATTATCGGCGAAGAAATCAACCTTAATGCCGATGGCAGCAAGACCCTTGACAATCGGGGAAATCTGACCGTTGTACAGGTACACCCAGATGATGGATGCCACAACGCCCGGAATTGCGTACGGCAGGAAGTAGCTCAAGCGGAATGCGGTGATGTGCTTAACAATGTAGGAATCGATGAGCATTGCCAGAGCCAATGCACCGATAATCATGACCGGCACCTGAACCAAGGTGTAGAGGATAACCCTTCCCACACCAGCCCAGAAGTTGCTCGAGGTGATTACGTACTGGAAGTTCTGGAAACCAACGAACTTGTTGACCAGCTCGCCGCCACCGTATGCGCCACCACCCGTGGTGACCTGGCGGAAGAAGCTGGAATAGATAGCCCAAATAATCGGAAGAATAAACACAAGAGCGAAGAGGATACCGAACGGTGCCATAAAGGCCCAGCCGGTGCGGTTCTCGCGCTTGGCGGCATTTGAAGCCTTTGGCTTCGCGGCACGCCTGGCGACTCCCGTCTTCGCCGTTTTAGTTGTTGCAGTCATAGGGAAAACCTGTCTTTCAAAAGAACAGTGAAAACAGTGAAAGATGAAAGCAATGCGTACGACTCTCAGTGCAGTCAGTTATAGAGATCCGTACTGTGGTGCATAAGGAAAGGCCGGAGTGTCGAGCTCCGGCCTTTCGATGTGTGATTGAGGAGATTAGCGGCTGGAAGGAACCTTAGCCGTTAATGTCACTCGGAAACAGACAGGCCGAGGTTCTTCAGCGTATCCACGGAAGTGGTCTGTGCTTCGGAGAAGATGTCTGCAACCTTGCCGGAGCCATCGGTGGCCTTGGCAGCGGTTTCGTTCATCTTGGCGGCAACTGCGGAGAAGCCAGGCATGTAGGTGAAGTCACCCATGTTGTTGTTGGCGTCCTTGAATTCCTTCATGATGTCCTGGCCGCCGAAGAAGGTGGACCACTCTTCAGGGGTCTTGGCGTCTTCAGTGGTAGCAGCCGGAACGAGGCCCTGGGAAACCAGATCGGAAATCTGAGTGTTGAACCAGTCCAGGAACTCCATAGCTTCCTTCGGGTGCTTGGTGTTCTTCAGCACGGCCACAGCGGAACCACCGTCAGGGCCGGTCTTGCCGGAGTTGCCGAACCAATCGCCGACCTGGGCGACCTGCCACTCACCGGAGCCAGTGCCACCGGAGGAGGTCCTGAACAGCGGGGCTTCCCAAGCGGCAGCCACGGTGCCGATCAGCGAGCCATCCTTGATGGAAGCATCGAAGGACGGATCCCAACGCGGGTTGGTGGTTGCGGCGTTGGCGTCGAGCAGCTGCTGGTAGAAGTCAGCAACGGCCTTGGAGCCATCGGTCTCGGTGTTGACGACCCAGGAGTCGCCCTTCACCTTGTACCAGCCACCGGAAGCACCGGCCAGACCGGAAATCATGTTGCCGGCCTCATCAGGCTGGTAGGACATGATGTACTTGCCAGAGGCGGCAGCGGTCTTGGCCGCGGCGATGAACTCGTCGGCAGTCTGCGGGATCTCAGTGATGCCGAGCTTCTCGAACTCGGCCTTGTTGTAGAAGTACACGAGCGGGCCGGTGTCCTGCGGCAGACCGTAAGCCTTGCCGTTCACCTGAACCAGGCTGTACGGGCCGGATGCGAAGTCACCCTTGTACTGCTCGGCGTACTGGGTCACGTCCTGGAGCAGGCCCTTGGTGAAGACCTCAGGCAGCTCAGCGTAACCGACCTGAGCCAGATCCGGAGCCTCGCCGGACTTAACGTCGGTCTCAAGCTTCTTGATCATTTCAGAGGCCTTGCCATCGAACTTGGTGGCCTTAACCTGAATATCCGGATGCTCCTTGTTCCACTTGGCAACGATATCGTTGACCAGAACCATGCCGTCGGAATCCGGAAGACGGTGCATGTAGGTAATCGTGACCTTGCCACCGTCGTCGCTGCTGTCGGTGTTGGCGGTGTCGCTACCGCAACCAGCAAGACCCATACCCATAGCAGCCACTGCGGCCAGTGCGGCCACCAGACGCTTGTTATGCGATACCATATCTCTACTCCTTCGTTATATGGTCTCATCACTTCCCTGTGACGAACAATTGCTAATTTATGCCCTCCGCAGCGAATTGTCAACTTTGCTAACAATTTCCGCGCGCCTCCCGCAAAAACGTTGTGTTTCAACGGTTCAGCGCACATAAGGTCAGTTAACATAGCTGACTTCACGGCACATAAATTTTTTATTCGCTTGGTTGTGTGACCGGTTACATGGTATCACAATGCTTTACCTTAGCAACAACGGCGTGTGTCCAAATTATGAAGAAACCGTGAAGGCGCCTACATGTGAGCAGCGCTCCCCTCGACGCGCACATCATTATGTACGCGTCTCAACGAAGCACCCGCAAACATAATGACGATTTGAAGACCAAAAACGTCATTATGTTTGCGTGGCACTCGTTGGGCCGCATACTTAGTGATGCTTTACCCGCCAAAATCGTCATTATGTACGCGGCATACACGTTGGCACGCGTACTTAGTGACGATTGCCCCCCTCGCAACAGAGCCTCGGAACCCTATATCCCGAATCTGGAAGCATCACAGCCCGCGGGCCACAAACGAAAAAGGCTCCGAACTGCTGTTCGGAGCCTTAATATGCGGACAGAGCGAGATTCGAACTCGCGGAGGGTTGCCCCTCAACGGTTTTCAAGACCGTCTCTTTAGACCGCTCAGACATCTGTCCCTTGCGCGCTTCTGCGGAACACCGCGAAGCGCACGATGTTCAATTATACATATGGTAGGGAGAATGCTGCTGATCTATCGCGATAATCAGCGACAAATCTGCGGCTTCGCCGGCTTCTCTCCCTCCGGCTCTTCGAGCCACCTCCCTCATCAGAGGGAGGCAACAGCGGAAACCAGCCTGATGAAATCAGGCCTTCCATGTGACGGACAGTCCAGTGGAGTGTCCGTAGCAGCGTGCAGCGATAGCGTCGCGCGCGTCGCAGGGAAACAGCAGGCCTAATGAAATCAGGCCTCCCATTTAGTGGGCTCGATGACTTCCTTGCCGCCCATGTACGGACGCATGGCCTTCGGAATCTCGATGGAGCCATCCTTCTGCTGGTGGTTCTCAAGGATGGCGACCAGCCAACGGGTGGTGGCCAGCGTGCCGTTCAGCGTGGAAACCGGGCGGGTGCCGCCGTCTTCCATGCGTTCGCGGATGTTCAGGCGGCGAGCCTGGTACTCGGTGCAGTTGGAGGTGGAGGTCAGCTCACGGTAACGGCCCTGAGTCGGCACCCAAGCCTCGCAATCGAACTTACGGGCTGCGGAGGAACCGAGGTCGCCGGCAGCGGTATCGATGATGCGGTACGGCACCTCGACCTTGGCGAGCATTTCCTGCTCCATAGCCAGCAGGTGCTCATGCTCCTTGTAGGAGTCCTCCTGCTTGGCGTAGACGAACATTTCCACCTTGTCGAACTGGTGGACGCGGATGATGCCGGAAGTGTCCTTGCCAGCAGCGCCAGCCTCACGGCGGTAGCAGGAGCTCCAACCGCAGTAACGCAGCGGGCCGTTGCCGAGGTCGAGAATCTCGTTCTCGTGCATGCCGGCCAGAGCCACTTCGGAAGTACCGACCAGATACTGCTCATCAGGTTCACGCAGACGGTAAATCTCATCGGCGTGGGAGTTCAAAAAGCCAGTGCCGCGCATCACTTCAGGACGCACCAGCGTCGGGGTGATGGCCAGCACGAAACCGTGCTCTTCAGCCTGATCCACAGCCATGGTCAGCATGGCGATCTGCATACGAGCCACAGCACCGCGAAGGAAGTAGAAGCGGGAGCCGCCAACCTTCACACCACGACGCATATCGATACCGGCAACTTCAGTGCCGAGAGTCAGATGATCCTTCGGTTCGAAGCCTTCAGCTGCGAAGTCACGAATCTGGCCAACCTTCTTGACCACCACGTAATCATCCTCGCCGCCTTCGGGAGCTTCCGGCTCCACGATGTTGGAGAGCTTCCACATGGCGGTGGTGTATTCCTCGGCAGCGGAGTCCGCAGCGGACTTGTATTCGGCAACCTTCTGGGAGAGTTCCTTGGTTTCGGCAATCAGCTTGGCCTTTTCTTCTGCCGGAGCTGCGGCAACCTTCTTGCCGATTTCCTTCTGCTGGGCGCGAGCCTCTTCAAAAGCCTTCAGCGCCTCACGACGTGCGGTATCGGAGGAAAGAACCTCATCAACGAGTTCCACGGACTCGCCGCGCTTGCGCTGGGATTCCTTGACGATATCAGTATGTTCACGGATGAATTGAATATCAAGCATGCGCCCAACACTACCGCCGTAAGCCGACACGCAACAGCCTATTTACCCCATTAATCTCACTAACCGTGCAGGAAATGTTCACGAACGGCGTGGCATTAGACGCAACAATCAATCTGCCACTACAAATAGGAGTCATGTCTCAAACCGCTTCCACAGTGATCATCGTCATCGTTGCAGTGCTCATCCTTGCGGCGTTCATTGCAGCCATAGTGCTGGCCGTCCGCGCTGAGCGCCGCCGCCGTCTTGCCTTGACACTGGAAAAGCGTAGGGATGACGAAGTGCAATACGCCTTCGTTATCAACCCGTCCAAGCCTCAGGCCGCCACTCAGCGTCTGCATATTCAAGAGTTCTGCCGCTCCAAAGGCTTGAATCGTATTCGTTTCTACGATACGCAGCTCGATAAGGATGGCCGCGCCTGCGCTTTGGAAGCCCTCGAAGATGGCGCTGATGTGGTGATTGCAGTCGGCGGCGACGGCACTGTGCGCACGGTGGCGAGCGCGGTGTCCGGTACCGGTCATGCACTTGGCATTATTCCGATTGGCACCGGCAATTTATTCGCCCGCAATATGGGCATTCCTGTAGATGATATTGATGCGGCTTTGACCGTGGCCACTTCGCACGGCTCTCGCTTGGTGGATATGGGCCGACTCCATTTGCTGGATCATCCTGAAGATGATCATGGCCATGCCTTCCTCATCATCGCTGGCATTGGATTCGACGCGGCCATGATCGATGACACTGACCCTGCTTTGAAGGCTAATATCAGCTGGCTTGCATACTTCGTGGGCGGTATTAAGAATCTCTTTGCTCCAAAGTTCCGTGGTGATCTGACTATCACCAGCGCTGATGGTTCCACTCACTCCATTAGAAACCTTGATTTTCGCACGATTATGGCCGGCAACTGCGGTCAGATTCCTGTGTTTTCTCTGATGCCGGCAGCCTCGTATGACGATGGCATTCTTGACTTTGAAATCATCGATACCACTGGCGGCATTCTTGGCTGGGCAAACCTGTTCGGCGACGTAGTGCATCAAACCATTACTGGCAAGCCGGAGCAGAACCCGTTGTCTACCAATTCCACGGTGGAGCAGGTGCAGGGTATTACTGCGGAAATTACGCTGGAGAAGCCGGCTAAGGCTCAGGTGGATGGCGATATGCTGCCGGAAACCAGGCACATTCGTTTCGCAGTGGATCAGCGGGCGTTGATTGTGCGTGTACCGGATGCCTCCACGCTCAAGACTGCACAAGCTGCGGCCGCGAATGCTACGTCTGATTTTGCGGAGACAACGAGTATTTTAGAGCCGGTGAAGTAGGGCACTACCCCTCAGACAGCTTCACCGCCAGCTCCTCTGACAAGGGGAGCCAGAAATCAGGAACGCGCGTCGGCGGTGACTCGAGCTACGTGCATGGCGAGGTAGGCCACTTCGTCGTCGCTCACGTCGGCGTCCAGACGAAGTTCCAGAAGCCGGCCGATGGTTGAGGCACAGCGCAAGGCTTCCGGATAGGCTTCACGAATCGCCGCAACTATTGGTGCCGGCTCATCCGTAAGCTGCTTCTGCTGATGAATACGGATGAACAGGTACCGCAAATGGGTGATAAATCGCCCCACATTCACTGATTCGCGGTCTAATTTCAGCCCATACGCATGCTCGATAATGTCAAGCATCTGTTGGATTACGCCGGTCATCGTATACGTGTACGTCAAATCCCCGGTAGCAAAACCAGCGTTCACCAAATGCATAGCCAATGAAGTCGCTTCACCAGCCGGCAGTGGAGCGGCCAGCTTACTATTCAGCTTCTGCAGCAGTACCTGGCCCTGCTCATATTCCTTTGGATAGAGGTTGCTGACCTCTCCGACCAGTGGATATTCGACGGTAATACCTCGCTTGAGTCGTGCAATCGCACCGGCGATGTGATCAGATAGTGCCATAACCAGTGTGGTACTGCCGATTTCGCGCTCCCCTAGCCCGGCTTCCTTCATCGCAGTGACTACTATGCGAATGATTTCAGGGTCGATATCGGAAAGCATCTGCGCCAAATGATCCGGGTCGCGGCCGTCCGATGGCACAAAGGTGCGCACGATTTTTGATTCGTCAACGCTCTGACCAGGCTTGGCCTGGAATCCCAATCCACGGCCGGTCAGAATTACTTCACCGCCATCGCCATCTTTGGCGAGCACCACATTATTGTTGAATACTCTCAGTATTTCCATGACGCACCTCCCTTCCGCTTACCGTTCTACATCGATAATAGGTTCTCCAGCGGCCACTTTGCGCAGCTCACGATTGGATACCAACGGAGTTACCGAAGTCATCGCTGATGTATTGACTACTGTCACCACTGTCACCGGATTATGCCCGGCACGCACGATGGCGGAGATATCCACATCCAACAATGGTTGCCCGGCCGCAACACGATCGCCTTTTGCCGCATGTACCGCGAATCCTTCACCGTTCATGTCCACGGTGTCAAGCCCCACATGCACCAGCACTTCCACGCCATCCTCGGTTTTGATACCGAATGCATGGCCCGTTTTTGCCACGGTTTTCAATATGCCGCTTACTGGAGCGTGCACTGTCGCCATGCCAGACGTGCCGGAATCATCCGGCATGATGCCCACACCTTCGCCAAGTGCTTTGGACGCAAACACTGGATCGCCTACTGCATTCAAGTCAATAACCGTGCCAGCAATCGGGGCAACTACTGCATGGGAAATAGACTGAGCGGCAATGCCGGCGCTTTCTCCAGTAGCTCCCGCAATCGGAGTAGAGGAATCTCCAGACTCGGTATCGCTGGACTCCTCTGCGCTGTGCTGCCTCACACCTTGCGGTGCGCGATAACCGCAAACGATCACCAGAATCATCGCTACAGCGAATGCGACTGCAATCGAAATCGCGTACACCCAGGCACGATTGAACACAGGGATGGTCAGCAGCGAAGAGAACGCGAATGCTGTAGTCGTCACCCCGTGAATCACCTGACCGGAAGCCAATACGGAGGGAAACAGCCAGCTCAGCACTGCACTTGATAAACCGCCTGCCGCACAACCGACGAGCAGCCAGCGGTAAATGCGTCGATGCTGCAAGTGAATCCCATACAGGCTGAGTTCGGAAACGCCGCCGAGCAAACCGGCGAGCAACGCGCTGAGCGAAGTTTGCCGCATCGCTGAATCCTTATCGCGAATCGCGAGCACCAGCACGCCAGCGGTCGCCCCAAAACAGGCGAAATTCCATACGCCCATCGGGCCTTGGACGAAGTCGTACCCCAAAGTCTGAATGTTCATCAGCATCAATGCGTTCAATGGCCAGTGCAATCCCAGCGGCACCAAGAACGGGTAGAGCATCGGAATACACAAGGCGAAAAGGAATGGCACATGCGCATTCAGCCAGGCGATGCCTGTTCCCAAGCCATTCCCAAGCCACACACCCAGCGGACCAATCAGCAGCACAGACAGCAGATAGACTGCAACCAGCGAGATGAACGGCACAAACACCAATTGCACACTGTCGGGAATCACCCGCTTCAAACCGTGGTAAATCAGTCCCAGCACAGCCACCATAAGCAACGGCACAACAATGCTGCCGCTGTAGTCATGAATCGGCACGCGGACGCCGAATACCGTGACATCGCCGGTCATACCGGCCAACTGTGGAGCCAGTAGAGCCGACATGATTGCGCCGCCGAGCCAAGGATCCACATTCAGTTTGCGCGAGGCATTCGTGGCGATCATGATCGGCAGCATCACGAACATGACTTCCCAGATTGCTTTGAGCGCCTTCCAGCCATCGGCAGTGTTGCCATCCGGAATCAGACCAAGGGCCACTGCAACGTTTGCCAATGCTATGACAATAGATGCACCCAGCAGCACGCCTAGTAACGGTCGGAAGGAATCGGAAACATAGTCAAGAATGGCGCTAATCCATGCGCGCGGAGAACGAGGCACTTGGAATTCAGCAGATTGCTGCGGCTGGGTCTGCTTCTGAGACTGCGCTTGCTGCGAGTCGGCAGGAGGCAAAGCAGCAGACACTGTTGCACTGGGCGAGTGCGCCGCACGCATGCTCATTATGCTTATCATGCGTTCATATACCGCAGCCACTGCGCCGCCAATGATGATTTGATAACGATTGCTGCCACGCGGGAATGCACCCAGTACGCCTGGAATGGATTCAATGCGGTGCGCATTGGTTTGCGATGCGTCGACCAAGGTGACATGCAGTCGCGTGGCACAATGGGTGAGCTCCTGAATATTGCCCACACCACCAAGAGCGTCGATAATCTGCGAGGCCAGTGATACTGGCTCACCAACTGCAGCGTTCACAGCCCCTCCTCTTCCACGGTTCCCGCCATTGTCCCGCATTGGTTCCACGTTGTCCATTTGACGAATTCGTCAGACAACAAACGTTTGCAAAAAATGCGACGCTTCGGAGTGTCGCGGTAAGAAAAGTCGTATTCTTTTCTTCACACGTTGCGTAGCAGGGTTGTTACTTGGAAACGAGGCAAGACCTGGAGTGATGTGGAATTTGCGTACCCAAATCATTATGGATTTGGCATATGCATGTTCCACATTGTTCCAGGTCTTTTTTGTTTTCAAGCAACATGTGGCAATCGGAGCCAACTGCACGCGGCACAGGGGCACGGCGAGCGTGCCCGTCAATGGCGATGAAAGGAACAGGACATGACGACGGCAACCACACCGGCAGCAGCAACGCAGGCTGCAACCGAAGCCATCGAACAGGGCGCTAGCACTGTGGCAAATATTGCAACGAACACTATCGAGACCATTGAAGCCGCAGAATCACGCGGATTCTCCTCTCGTTTCCCGCTCAACAGCTCGTTTATTTTCACATTCGGCGCATTGGGCGGCATGCTCTTCGGCTTCGACACCGGTATTATTTCCGGCGCTTCCCCGCTGATTGAATCCGACTTCGGTCTAAGCGTTTCCCAGACCGGCTTTATCACCTCGTCCGTGTTGATTGGCTCCTGCGCTGGCGCACTGTCCATCGGCGCATTGTCCGATAAGTTCGGCCGCAAGAAGCTGCTTATTGTTTCCGCCATCCTGTTCCTCATCGGTTCCGGCATGTGCGCTACTTCCACCGGCTTCCTGATGATGGTTGCCGCACGCATCATCCTGGGTCTTGCCGTGGGTGCCGCCTCCGCTTTGACTCCGGCTTACCTGGCTGAGCTCGCGCCGAAGGAGCGCCGCGGCTCGCTTTCCACGCTGTTCCAGCTCATGATCACGTTCGGCATTCTGCTGGCCTATGCATCCAACCTCGGCTTCCTGGGCCACAATCTGCTCGGCGCCCGTGATTGGCGTTGGATGCTCGGTTCCGCACTAGTGCCGGCCGCACTGCTGCTCATCGGTGGTATTCTGCTGCCGGAATCCCCGCGTTACTTGGTGAATAAGGGTGACGAGCGCAACGCATTCAAGGTGCTGACCCTGATTCGCAAGGATGTTGATCAGGCACAGGTGCAGCTCGAGCTCGACGAAATCAAGGCTGTCGCCGCCCAGGACACCAAGGGTGGCGTGCGCGAACTGTTCCGCATCGCCCGCCCGGCACTCATCGCTGCCATCGGCATCATGCTCTTCCAGCAGCTCGTTGGCATCAACTCCGTGATCTACTTCCTGCCGCAGGTGTTCATCAAGGGCTTCGGCTTCCCTGAAGCAGACGCCATCTGGGTTTCCGTGGGCATCGGCGTGGTGAACTTCGTCTCCACCATCGTGGCCACCATGATCATGGACAAGTTCCCACGCAAGGGCATGCTGATCTTCGGATCCATCGTGATGACCGTTTCCCTGGCCATTCTCGCTGTGATGAACTTCGTGGGCGACGTTGCTGTGCTCGCCGTGCCGACCATGATTCTGATCGCCTTCTATATCCTCGGTTTCGCCATCTCCTGGGGTCCGATCGCCTGGGTGCTGATCGGTGAGATCTTCCCGCTGTCCGTGCGCGGCATCGGCTCCTCCTTCGGCTCCGCCGCCAACTGGCTGGGCAACTTCATCGTCTCCCAGTTCTTCCTCGTGCTGCTCGACGCGTTCGGCAACAACGTAGGTGGCCCGTTCGCCATCTTCGGCGTGTTCGCCGCGCTCTCCATCCCGTTCGTGCTGCGCTTCGTGCCTGAGACCAAGGGCAAGTCGCTGGAGGAAATCGAGAAGGAAATATCCCGCCACTGATTCCTTATCACCATTAGCTGATAGCCGGTATTGCCTCGATTATTTCGGGATGCAGTACCGGCATTACTTATTTTTGCCATGTTTTGCAGAGGAAGTTGGCGCTTCTCGGCCGCATGTCACCGCCTCTTTTTTCGCCATTCGCACAGAAGTTGACAACTCTTAACATAGCTTCGCCCAAAACGTTGAAATCCGTGGCACAATAGGGAAGCATGGTAGCAAAAAATGCGGGCTTACCCGCCACCCCAGCAGATCTGATCAACGTCGATGAGGTCATCGGCAAGTACTATGACCTTGTCCCCGATCCGTCCGTTCCGGAGCAGCGTGTCATCTTCGGCACCTCCGGCCACCGCGGATCGTCCCTGAAGACCTCGTTCAACGAGGCTCACATCATCGCCATCTCCCAGGCCATCGCCGAATACCGCAAGAAGGCCGGCGTCACCGGCCCGCTGTACCTCGGCTCCGACACCCACGCGCTCTCCGGCCCGGCCAAGAAGACCGCCATCGAAGTGCTCGTGGCCAACGGCGTGCACGTTCGCGTCGATTCCCGCGATGATTTCGTGCCGACCCCTGTGGTTTCTCAGGCCATCCTGACCCACAACCGCGCGGCCGACGGCACCCAGCGCTTTGAGGGCGAGGGCCTTGCCGACGGTATCGTCGTCACCCCGTCCCACAACCCGCCGACCGATGGTGGCTTCAAGTACGACCCGGTCACCGGCGGCCCGGCTCCGGCTGAGACCACCAACGCCATCGCCGCTCGCGCCAACGAGCTGCTCGGCGACTACAAGAACATCAAGCGCGTGCCTTACGAGGAAGCCATCAAGTCCGAGTACGTCGAGGGCTTCGACTTCCGCGAGCACTACGTTGACGATCTGAAGAACGTCATCGACTTCGATGTGATCCGCAACTCCGGCGTGCGCCTCGGCATCGACCCGCTCGGCGGCGCTTCCGTGAACTACTGGCCGCTCATCAACGAGAAGTACGGCCTGAACATCGGCGTCGTGCGCCCTGAGGTCGATCCGACCTGGCGCTTCATGACCATCGATCACGATGGCAAGATCCGCATGGATCCGTCTTCCCCGTACGCCATGAAGGGCTTGGTTGATGAGCTCAACGCCGGCGCTTGGGATAAGTACGATCTGGTTGGCGGCACTGACCCGGATGCTGATCGTCACGGCATTGTCTGCCCGAACTGGGGCGTTATGAACCCGAACCACTACATCGCTGTGGTTGTGGAATACCTGTTCGGCGGCAATCGCCCGGATTGGCCTGCTGGCGCCGGCATCGGCAAGACACTGGTCTCCTCCTCCCTGATTGACCGCGTGGCCGCTTCCATCAACGCCAAGCTGGTCGAGGTTCCGGTCGGCTTCAAGTGGTTCGTTGACCCGCTGTTCACCGGTGAGGTTGCCTTCGGCGGCGAGGAAAGCTCCGGCATGAGCTTCCTGCGTCGTGACGGCCGCGTGTGGACCACCGATAAGGATGGTCTGATTCCTGACCTGCTGGCAGCTGAGATCACCGCCAAGACTGGCAAGAACCCGGCTGAACTGCACAAGGATCAGGTGGCTCGCTTCGGCGAATCCTGGTACAAGCGCGTTGACACCCCGACCACCCTTGAGCAGAAGCAGAAGTTCGCCAAGCTCACCGGTGACGATGTAACTGCCACCCAGCTTGCCGGCGAAGACATCACCGCCAAGCTCACCGAAGCTCCTGGTAACCACGCCAAGATCGGTGGTCTGAAGGTCACCACCAAGGACAACTGGTTCGCAGCCCGTCCTTCCGGCACCGAGAACATCTACAAGGTGTACGCCGAGTCCTTCGAGAGCCCTGAAGCTCTCGACAAGGTGCTCGACGAGGCCAAGCTCGTGGTCGATAAGGCTCTGAGCGAGTGATGTCCCGCTAAATCCTAGAGCGTTAGGGCGTTGGATTGTGATTCACAGTCCAACGCCCTTTTACTGTTGCGAGCATTCTCACAACGCATCAGCCGCATCCGACGCCCTATGCGATAGTGTGGGCACATGACTATTACCGTATCTACAGACGGAAGCGCGTTGGGCAATCCTAATGGTCCAATGGGGTGGGCGTGGGCCGACCATGCGAAGAATGCAGGCGGCACACCTGGCCACGAGCATGACGAGCATGGCTATGATGCAGGCGGCGCCACAAACGGCACGAATCAAATCGGCGAGTTGTGCGCGGTGCTTGAAGCACTGCGAGCGCACCCCGGTTCCGAACCGCTGCTCATCGAATCCGATTCACAGTATGCGATCAACTGCTCCACCACTTGGGTGAAGGGTTGGAAGCGCAACGGTTGGAAGAATTCACAGAAGAAGCCGGTCAAGAATGTAGAGCTGATCAAAGCAATTGACGCTGAGATTTCACGCAGGCCGGGACCTGTGAATTTCAAATGGGTTAAAGGTCATGCTGGCAACGCCGGCAACGAGCTGGTAGACGAATTGGCTCGAACATACGCTGGTGACTGCCGTTCGGGTGCACGCGATGGATATCTGCCGATTGAAGGCTGGCAGTCGCTGCTGAATTCTGAATATGCGCATGGCACTGATGTTCCACCTGATGTACAGCTGGTGTTGGATGGTAAGGCTGACGCGGCTGATCTGCGCAAACCTGAAACCGGCTCATCACCTTCTGCCGGTGCCGGATCACAGGAACCAACCACACGAAAGCAATCAATCGCTGACCTACTGAGCGAGCCTGAGGGCGTACCGGATTTGGACTTTAGCGGTTCCACTGCCAAGCCGGCGGCAGATGCACCAGCAGAAGAGACTGATGCTGCACAGGTAGCCATCACAGCAGAACACAGCACACCAGCAGCTTCTGTAGCATCACGCTCAGCAACACCAAGCGGACTTACCGTCTCCGGCAACCTAATCTTCTCCCCCGCGCCAAAGACCAGCCCGTACTTCAACGGTCAGCCGATGCCAATCTCTGGCACCATTGCGATTGAAGGCTATGTAGACGGCGATGGGAATCTGACTATCACTAATGCACCCTTCTTCCGCAAATAAGCTTCCCATGTGTGCGACTCTGCGATAAATCTCACATCACACAGCCGCACGCATACGCATAGGAAACGGACACGAGGGCACAAATTCGCTCATCCGCGTTAGGATAAGAGAGAAGGCTTTACACCGTTAATACATACGGTTGACCCCAGAGAAAACAAAGGAGAACAACTCATGGATAAGGCTCAGCAGGACGCGCTGAAGAAGGCCGCCGGCATCGAAGCCGCCAAGCTCATTCAGGATGGCATGATCGCAGGCCTCGGCACCGGCTCCACCGTGAAGTTCCTGGTGGACGAGCTTGGCCGCCGCCATCAGGAGGAAGGCCTGGAGTTCACCGGTGTGACCACCTCCCGCCGCACCCAGGCTCAGGCTGAGAGCTACGGCATCAAGATCGTGGACATCGACGATGTGGACTTCGTCGACATCACCATCGATGGTGCCGACGAAGTGGACAAGAACTTCAACGGCATCAAGGGTGGCGGCGCTGCCCTGCTGTGGGAGAAGATCGTGGCCACCAACTCCAACCAGATCGTCTGGATTGTGGATGAGTCCAAGGTTGTGGACACCATCGGCAAGTTCCCGCTGCCGGTCGAGGTGATTCCGTTCGGTGCCGGCCACGTCATCAAGAAGTTCGAAGCCAAGGGCTACAAGCCGGTGCTGCGTCTTGATGCCGAGGGCAAGGAAGTGCGCACCGACGAGAACAACTTCGTGGTTGATCTACACCTGGATCGCATCGACCATCCGCAGGAGCTGGCCGAGGATCTCATCACCACTGTTGGCGTGGTGGAGCACGGCCTGTTCCTCAACATGGTGGACAAGGTCATCGTCGGCGACCCGAACGGTCCGCGCGTCATGACCAACTCCAACAAGTGAGCCGTTGCGGGCGCGATGCCCGCTACTAGCTGACGCAACACCAAGAGCCGCATCTGCACAACGCAGGTGCGGCTCTTTGCATTACTCGGCACAGCAGACGGAAGATAAAGAAACCCCGCAGCCAAACGGCTCGCGGGGTTTTCAATGCCTTAAATCGCTAAGTAAGACTACTTGCGCTGGTGGCGGGTCTTACGCAGCAGTTTGCGGTGCTTCTTCTTGCTCATCCGCTTGCGGCGCTTCTTGATGACAGAACCCATCTGAAGCCTCCATTTCGATTAATCGTAAAAGTTGCAACTCGCACTATAGTACACGTCTTGCCAGACAGAGAAAACCTGTGTGGCGCACAACGTAGTTGAGCGAGTCATCAGACGGTTTACAGCGGGAACTTCTGGTAGAAACGCTCAAGCGCCTGCTTGTTACCGCTGGCCTGGAACACCACCGTATCGTTCTGCCAAGTGGCCACAGCTTTCTTAGCATCTGATGCATCAGCCTTGACGGTGTACGAACCAGTTGCGTCACCGGACACCTTCACATTGCCGGAAGCCAGTTCTTCGCCAGTTTGAGCGGCAGCCAAAGCATCATATTGTGTCTTGGCATTGTCGGCGGTGGACCACTGGGCCACAATCAACGTAATATCCTTGGCCGTATCCCCAGTGGAGTAGGTCACCGTGTATTCCTCAAGAGGGGAAGCACTGCTCCATGAGGTAGAAGCCTCAGCCTTGGTACGAGCAAAGTTCAATACACTGTCCGGCATGGCCTTCAACAGCTCGCTTGCGTCATCCGGCAAAGCGGTAGGATCGATGGTCGGCTTAGTAGGCTCAGTATCCGTAGACTGCTGCTGAGTGGTCTGTGTAGCGTTGGTATCGTTTTTCGAAACGATTGCCCAGCCCGGCCAGATGAACGCCGAAAGTACTGCCAAAACGATAACCACAGCGGCTGCGATGACGACTGCGATCAACTTGCCGTGGGATTGTGTAGTCGAAACATTCTCGGAGTTAGTCATGCCCTTGATTCTCTCACAGCCGTGTGACGCTGCTCGATATATCAAGAGCATTACGGCGATTGTTGGAATCTTCACGCAGCATTGATCCCCTGAGGGGCTAGCAGGGAAAAATTTTACCGCGCCTCATATTCGGCGTTAGGGTGGAAGCATGGCGAAATCAACTGTGCAATACGTATGTTCCGAATGCGGGTGGAACGGCTCGAAGTGGTATGGCAAATGCCCTGAGTGCGGGCAATGGGGCACCGTGGAGGAATTCCACGAGGCTCGACCGGCTGCGGGTTCCAAAACGGCAGCCCCCGGCCGCACCTCGCGTACACAGTCGATTACCGTAGCCGATACTTCCCGTTCAGCAGCAAAACCCATTACTGAGATCGGCACAGAGACTGTGGAGCGGCTATCCACTGGGTTCAGCGAGTTCGATCGAGTACTCGGCGGCGGCGTGGTGCCTGGTTCGGTGACATTAATCGCCGGAGAGCCAGGCATCGGCAAATCAACTCTGCTGTTGCAAACGGCGGGCAATGTGGCCAGAGCTGTAGCAAGCGTTGATAACAGCAATGCGCACACCGTGCTGTATATTTCCGGCGAGGAATCACAAGCTCAGGTTCGACTTCGCGCCTCGCGCATCAACGCCGTGGAGCCGAATCTGCTGCTGGCTTCCACCACTGATTTGGCCACCGCGTTAGGATTGATTGAACAAACCAAGCCGGCTTTGGTTATTGTTGATTCCGCGCAAACCATTGTCTCTCAAGAGGTTGATGGCATTTCAGGCGGTTCCACACAAGTGCGCGAAGTGGCAAGCGCGCTTATCGATACTGCTAAAACTCTGGATATTCCAGTGTTTTTAGTGGGACATGTAACCAAGGATGGTTCTATTGCTGGCCCACGCACGCTTGAGCATTTGGTTGATGTGGTGTGCCAATTTGAGGGTGATAGCGAAACAGCGCTCCGTATGTTGCGCGCAATCAAGAATCGCTTTGGACCGACCGATGAGATCGGATGTTTTGATATGAGCGGCGAGGGTATTGAGGAAGTCACTGATCCATCAGGATTGTTCCTGTCTGGAGGCGGCCCTTCTACCACTGATTCCACACCGGTAGAAGGTACTTGTGTGACGTTCACGCTCGATGGTCATCGCAGTCTGCCTATCGAAGTGCAGGCATTGGTAACCAAATCAGTGTTGCCTACGCCTCGCAGAGCGGTTAATGGCGTGGATCCCAGCCGTATTGCCATGCTGACGGCGGTGTTATATCGTCACAGCAAGCTCAATCTATTGGCCAATGACCTCTACGTATCCACTATCGCCGGAGGGCAGGCTAAAGAACCCGGCTCGGATTTAGCCATTGTGAGCGCGTTGGCGAGCGCCGCAACCGCAAAGCCTATTGCGAAAACCACATGCGCGATTGGCGAGATTTCCCTAACCGGTCAGGTGAGGCCCGCACCACGTATGGAATATAGGCTGCGAGAAGCAGCTCGTTTGGGTTTTACCACGGCAGTTATTCCTCCGCTGCGTAAACCAGTGCACATCGATGGGCTCCGGTTGATTGAGGTGGGAACACTGACCGATGCTTTGGAGGCATTAGGCATTAAGAAATAAAAGAAGCTATTGGAACGATTATCAGCTCCAACAGCTTATATGCCTTTCTCAGCGTGAATCATAGGCGGCCGCTACGCGGTCAGACGCTTGGTTTCCTCAACGTTACGCTTGAGCTCTACAGTCAGTGCATCTACACCGTCAAACTTGACTTGTGGGCGGAGGAATCCGGTGAATTCCACGCGCACCTTGTGCCCATAAAGGTCAAGCCAATCATCGGTGATGCAGTAGGACTCCACCACGCGTTCGTTGAGACCGGTCTTCTCACTGAACGTGGGCTTGGTGCCGATGGAAATGGCGGCCGGCCAGCGTCGAGCAGACTGCTCCTCGGGTGACGCATCGGTTTCGGGCCGCTCGCTGGAATCAGCGTTTTTCACGCCCAAATCCACCAGCCAGCCGGCATATACGCCGTCCACGGGAATGTAGCCTTCGATATCAGTGCCAAGGTTCGCAGTTGGGAAGCCAATGGTACGGCCACGCTCTTCGCCATGCACTACTTCGCCTTCAATGGCATGAGGCGCACCCAAAATGGCGTTAGCTTCCTGAATACGGCCATGCGCCAAGAGGTAGCGCACATTGGTGGAGCTCCAGGCACGCATGGCCTTGGCTTGATGCTTCTTGCTCCAAGAGCGACGTTCCGCCTTGCTCAGCCCAGCCAGCGGATCGGCCGGCTCCCCCCATTCAGACGGCATTTGCGGCTTGAAATCACGGGGAATACGCACCTCGCCCGGACCACGATCATCCACCACATCCAGCTCGAACACGCCAGCGCCAGCAGCCAGATTGGCAATATGCTTGATGTCGCCTGCACGGTCTTTGCCCAAAGCAGCATCCTGACCAAGCACCAGCGTGCGCATGCCCAGCTTGCCAACCAGTCGGCCAAGGAAGAAAATGTACGACTTTGAAGCAAACGCCAACGTATAACGGACCACAAGCACATGATCCACACCAAGCTGCTCAATACGCTGCAGACGCTCATGCACACTGGTCAAAGCTTCGGCATCGATATTGGCCTCCGTAGGTTCCTGTCCATCGTGCTTGGCGGCCCATCCGTGCACAAAAGCCGGGCGCGGTTCAAAAAGAATCACCACGGAGAATGAATCGTGTTTCTTGGCAAGCTCCACTACACGCTTGATAACGGCTTGATGCCCCAGATGCATGCCGTCGAACGCACCGAGCGTCACCACGGCCTTCTTATCGTTATCGAACGAGGGCCAAGCGACTTCGCCCTGTTCATCCGGAGTCAGATAAGTAATTTCCATATCTCGTAGGATTCCTTTTATTCAAACTGGGCCGTACATGTTGTGCGGTCACGCTTTCGCGTGATCGCTTCCCTCATAAAGAGGAGCCCGAAGCATCAAACTAACCGCGTCTACTTTACGCGATGGGGAATACGGTAGCGGGCTTCGCCTGATGCGCATTGGCTCGCTCAACAATTGCCACTACATCATGAGTCTGCGGAACAATGGCGGCCGTAGGTTCGCTGATGGTGCGCTCGATGCGGCGTCCGAACCGCAGTTCCGCAGCCTCCTCGGTGGTGATATCCAATGCCGGCATAGCGCCTCGAGCGGCTTGTTCCATCGTCAGAGCATGATCCAGCAACCAAGTACGGCGATCATCACCAGATAACTCAGCGGGAGTATCCAACACGCATTTACTACGAGTGATGGTTTCGCCTTCGCGAGTGGTGAATGTTTTCGACTCCGTATGGGCAGTAATCGTATGTGTATGAGTTTCGCTCATGGCGCTATCACTAATCAGCCCGCTCGTATCGTCCGGCAACGCGAACCTACCGACTCGTGTGCGACGCAAACGAATCAAATGTCCGCCTACGCCAAGTTCAGCACCCAAGTCACGGGCCAGCGCACGGATATATGTGCCGGACGAACAACTGACTCGAACATCGACATCCACTACTGGAACCATGCCGGAAGGCATGTTCGTCTCGGCTTGCATAAGTGGTTCACCAGCGCATTTGCCCGGTACGAAGCCTCGGCGAACGGCCAAAACCGTAAACTCACCTATCGTCACCGGCCTGGCCTTCAACTCCACGTCCTTGCCTTCACGAGCCAAATCGTAAGCTCGCTTGCCATCGATTTTGATGGCGGAGAAGGTATTTGGCACTTGTTCAATATCACCTGTGAAACGACTCTCGATCGTCTCACGAATCAGTGATTCAGTAAGACCTTGCACATCAGTAGAAGCAGCCGCATGCACCAATTCGCCTTCGGCGTCATCGGTAGTGGTACCGAGGCCAAGGCGAATCGTAGCCTCATAGGTTTTATCGTGTGCCACAATCGCGTTCAATAAGCGCGTAGCATGACCGAATGCAATCACCAACGCACCAGTGGCCATAGGGTCAAGCGTGCCCGCATGGCCTACTTTTTTGATATGCAGTGCGCCACGTACTGCGGCCACCGCATCAAAACTGGTCACACCCTGCGGCTTGTCAATAATAAGCAGGCCGGATGGAGTGGATTGTGGCATGGTTCTCCTTCGCAAGAACAGAGGCGAGCTTCGCTCGATATGGTGTTCTTCGCCTTCGGCTGGGTTGACAGTTTATTCTTCGGAGGAGTCCACGGAATCGTCTTCGAAGTCGTCCGCATCATCATCGGAATCAAGGTCGTCTTCGAAGTTCGAATCGTCTTCAGGCTCATCATCGTGCTTGTATGGGTCGGCATCACCAGCGTATTGGGCGGTGGCGCGAGCCTTTGCGAGTTCCTCATCACGCTTGCGAGCCAAAGCCAGAATATCTTCGATCTCGTGAGCCTCGCCGGGCACTTCATCGAACACGAACTGCAGCTGAGGGGTCAGACGCAGGCCAGCTTTGTGACCGACCAGGGAACGCAGATGGCCTTTGGCCTGGTCAAGAGCCTGCTGAGCGCGCTTGCGTTCTCCTGCTTCCTTGCCTTCGTGGCCAAGCTGAGTCCAGTAAATCTTGGCAATCTGCAAATCGTTGGTCACACGCACTTCGGTGACGGTGATGTTGGTCAGACGCTTATCATGCAGCTCACGCTCGATGGAGGAGGCTACAACGCGCTGAATCAACGCTGCAATGCGTGCGGCACGGGGGTTGGTTCCTGCCATAAGGGTTTCCTTTCAATAATTTGGCCCCCTCTGATCGGAGAGGGCTGCCGAACGTAGGCCAGATGTGGGAAGAACCTATGAGAAAGGGCTCTCCCCCAGTCTGCCTGCGGCTGACAGCCCCCTCGTCAGAGGGGGCCTATACGCATCATGAACTACTTGCGTTCAACCTCGCGCATCTCGAAAGTCTCGATAATGTCGCCAAGTTCGATGTCGTTGAAGGTACCGAGGTTGATACCGGCCTCGTAGCCTTCCTTGACGGACTGGACATCGTCCTTGAAGCGACGCAGCGAGGAGATCTCGAGGTCGTTGACGGTGGCAACGCCATTGCGCAGAATACGGCACTTCGTACCACGCTTGACCTCGCCGTCCTGCACCATAACGCCGGCGATGTTGCCGAACTTGGAGGAGCGGAAGATCTCGCGAATCTCGGAGTGAGAGGTGACGACCTCTTCATATTCCGGCTTGAGCATGCCCTTGAGGGATGCCTCAATGTCTTCGATCGCACGGTAGATGACCGAGTAGTACTTGATCTCCACGCCCTCGCGCTCGGCGAGGTCGGCGACCTGACGGTTCGGGCGCACGTTGAAGCCGATGATAACGGCCTTGTCGACCGTAGCCAGGTTGACATCGTTCTGGGTAATCGCACCAACGCCGCGGTGGATAACCTGGATGCCGACTTCGTCGGACACCTCGATCTTCATCAAGGAATCTTCCAGCGCCTCGACAGAACCGGAGGAATCGCCCTTGATGACGATGTTGAGCATGTCGATCTCGGACTCGGCGAACTTCTTCTTGAAGTCCTCGAGGGAAACGACCTTGCGGCGCTTTGCCAGCTGGGCGGCGCGCTCGGTAGCCTGACGCTTCTCAGCAATCTGGCGGGCCGCACGATCATCGGAAGCCACGAGGAAGAGATCGCCTGCGGTAGGCACGGAAGTCAGGCCAAGCACCTGAACAGGTGTGGACGGACCTGCGGCCTCCATCGTGTGACCATTCTCGTCGAGCATGGCACGGACGCGGCCGTAGGAGGTGCCGGCCACGATGGCATCGCCAACGTGCAGCGTACCCTGCTGAACCAGCACAGTGGCCACAGCACCACGACCCTTGTCGAGTCGGGCTTCGACGGTGGCACCACGGGCGTCCATGTTCGGATTGGCACGAAGATCGAGCTCTGCATCGGCCGTGAGCAGCACAGCTTCGAGGAGCTTGTCCACGTTGATGTTCTGTTTGGCGGAAATGTCGACGAACATGGTGTCGCCACCGTATTCTTCCGGAACCAAACCGAACTCGGTGAGCTGGCCGCGAACCTTATCAGGGTTGGCGCCAGGCACATCGATCTTGTTCACAGCCACGACAATCGGCACCTTAGCTGCCTGAGCGTGGTTGATGGCCTCAACGGTCTGAGGCATCACACCATCGTCAGCGGCAACCACAAGGATGGCAACGTCAGTGAGCTCTGCACCACGGGCACGCATTGCGGTGAATGCTTCGTGGCCAGGGGTATCGAGGAAGGTAATCTTGCGGGCTTCGCCGTCAAGATCCACCGTAACCTGATATGCACCGATGCGCTGGGTAATACCACCGGCCTCGCGTGCGATGACGTTGGTCTTACGGATAGTATCCAGCAGTCGGGTCTTACCGTGATCGACATGGCCCATAACGGTGACAACCGGCGGACGAGGCTTCAGATCCTTATCATCCTGCAGTTCTTCCTCATCAAGGTTGATGTCAAACTGCTGGAGCAGCTCCTTATCCTCTTCCTCAGCGGAAACCAGCTGAATCTTCCAACCGATCTCATCGCCCAGAATCTGGAAAGTCTCTTCATCCAGTGACTGGGTAGCGGTAGCCATCTGGCCCAAGTGGAAGAGCACGGTCACCAGGGCAGCCTGATTGACGTTGATCTTCTCGGCCAAATCAGCCAGAGAAGCACCCTGACGCAGACGAATAACCTGACCATTGCCGTTCGGAATGCGAACGCCGCCAATGGTCGGTGCTTTCAGCTCCTCATATTCCTGACGCTTTGCCAGACGGTTCTTACGAGCCTTGGAGGACTTACCGCCCTGACGGCCGAATGCACCTGCAGCACCGCCGCGACCACCGCGGCCGCCACCGCGTGCGGGACCGTTGCTCGGAGCACCGCCGCCCTGGAAGTTGTTGCCACCGGCACCGCCGCGGAAACCACCGCGTGCGCCGCCCTGGGCACCGCCTTGAGCGCCAGCGCCCTGACCCGGACGGTTATGGCCCCACTGGCCTGGACGAGGACCGCCCTGGCCCGGACGACCGCCACGGAAGCCACGGCCCTGGCCTTGTCCCTGGCCCGGACGGCCTGGACGACCATTACGGCCACCTTCAGCAGTCGGACGAGCCATCGGATGCGGACGCGGAATATCACCCGGCGTAGGCGTATGCATGCCCTGCTTGCGGGAGAACGGATTATTGCCCGGACGCGGACCCTGAGCGTGCGGACGCGGAATAGCATTGGAGGCAGCGTTGTTGCCACCATTATTACCGTTGCCGCCAGCGTTGCCGTGCGGAGCCGGACGAGCGGAACCATTGCGGTTGTTCTGATGCTGACCAGGCTGGCCACCGTTCGGACGACCTTGGCCTGGACGTGCCGGACGAGCACCTTCACGGTTTTCGTGCTGACCGCCATGACGTGCCGGAGACGGAGCTGCCGGGCGAGCACCGCTCTGCGGGCGTGCATTGCCCTGGCCCGGACGTGCAGGACGAGCACCCGGAGTCGGCGTTGCGTGATGATTTTGAGTATTCTGGCTATTCTGCTGAGCAGCCGGCGTAGCCTGTGCGCTCTTGGCGCTGCGTGCAGCGGCAGCCGGAGTCGTATTCGGTGCAGCTGGCTTATGCGGATCTGCAGCTGCGGGCTTAGCATTGCCCTTATCGCCGCTCTTATCGTTATCCTTGGCGAATGCAGCCTTCAGACGACGAGCCACCGGCGGCTCAATGGTGGAAGAAGCGGACTTGACGAACTCTCCCATGTCCTTGAGCTTCTCAAGAACGGTCTTGCTGTCGACGTGCAAGTCCTTGGCTAATTCATAAACGCGTGGTTTCCCCACTAATTACTCCTATTCTGTGACCACGCGTACAAGAGCGCGGTCAGTTGGTGATGACGGCAAGCCTACCCTGTCTCATCGTTCGACCATGATCGTGTTACCTCGCTTTTGTGCGGGCGATTTTACGCACACTGCGACAACCCACATACGCCAATCAAGCATACTCATAGCGCTGGATAGCATAACAAAGACCGCGAGCCGTACCATTGTCGGTACAATTCGCGGTCTTTGGGCAGTCTATATACCTAACTTGCAGCAGATCACTCAGTTCTGCGGCTCGGCAGCCTCACGAGCTGCCTGCTCAGCGGCAACCTTCTTCGCATGAGCCTCAGCGGATTCGATGCCGATCTTCCAGCCGGTGAGCTTCGCGGCAAGACGAGCATTCTGGCCTTCCTTGCCGATAGCCAACGAAAGCTGATCGTCATGGATGAAGGCGATGGCGGTCTTGTTCTTTTCGCTAATCACCTGCACACCGGTTGCCACGGCCGGGGAAAGTGCAGCGGCCACGAACTTGGCCGGATCATCGGAGTAGTCAACAATATCGATCTTCTCCGGGCCAAGGTTTTCCATCACCGCACGCACGCGGGAGCCACCGGGGCCAATCAGTGCGCCCTTCGGGTTCACACCCTCGGTGTTGGCCTTGACGGCAATCTTGGTACGAGCGCCGGCCTCACGAGCAATGGCCATGATGGACACAGCACCGGAAACCAGTTCCGGCACCTCACGCTCGAACAGCTTGCGCACCAGCTCCGGATGAGAGCGGGATACCACGATTTCCGGGCCACGAATACCACGAGCCACGTTCACCACGTACACGCGAATACGCTCGCCGTGGCGGTAACGCTCACCCGGCACCTGCTCGCGGCGAGGCAGCAGGGCTTCAACATCGCCCATAGCCACATGCACGTTAGAGGAATCGGAAACATCCTGCTGCACAATACCGGTAATCAGCTTGCCCTTCTGACCGGAGAATGCACCGAAGATCTTTTCATCTTCTGCCTTACGGAACAGCTGGGTGATGACCTGACGCGCGGTGGCAGCGGCAAGACGGCCGAAATCATGCGGGGTGTCATCATATTCTTCACCCAGCTTCGGAGCAGGGTACGGGTCTTCTTCAGTGGGTTCCACCGGAATCTCATCGGCGGCCCACACGGTGAAGCTACCGGAACGCTCGTCCAGCTCCACGCGCGCATGCTTGGCCGCGTGCGGGGTCTTGAGGTAAGCGAGGCGAAGAGCTTCAGCCAGCGCCTCATCAAGAGTCTCCGGTTCGATTCCTTGCTCGGCTGCGAGCTTGTGCATTCCTGTCAGGTCCAGTTCCATCGATCCGTACCTCCTATGAAGTTATGTGGCGCATGGCCTTGAATGGTCACAGTTTGCTATTAGTCTAGTTTTCCATGCAGACACACTCCCCTAGTTCCGATTCGGCATCGCCCTGCACCGCCATTCGCAGGAGTGAAGACCCACACATCGGGAGTGCTCTATCATCTCTCATGCGTTATACCCAGCGCCACGGCGAACAACTAGTGGCCGCACTATGCGCCAGCGCTATGCTGTGCGCGTTATCCGCATGCTCCATGCCTCGTCTGGCTGGGCGCGCCGAAGCCGAACAACAGCTCAGTCCCTGCGAAAAAGCTCTGACCACGGCACGTGCCGGCAATACGCCGCCTCAAGGTACGCCGCAATTGCAGTATTACGTCACCGAGCTTGCCGCGCCATTGGCTTGGATTGATGTTGCCGGCCACTGCACGGATCGCTTTGCCGAAGGCACCTTGCACAATGCCCAATCCAAGATGGTAGTTGCTCTATTGGCGGATAAGTATGGCCAGTCTGCTCCTGAGGTGACTCCTGCTCGCCTTGATGGTGTCACCACTGCTTCCATCAGTGCATCGGCGCTGGATGCTATGGCTCTTGCTGAAGACCGTGCCGGCTTCGCTATTGAAGTTCTTGCCGCGCGCGGAGCAACCGCTGGAGCAACCTTGCCGTTGAGCGATATGCACAAAACCGCAGCCCAGCAATTGGTATCTCTAGTTGACACCATGCACTCCTCGGCGCATACCGATCCTCGTCAAAAGGTGTATGCCATCGAAAATCTGCTCGCCAATCCGGTCACCATTGCGGACAAAGCCAGTGAGCAGAACGTACCTACCACGGCGGCTATCGAAATGGATTGCGCCCGCGCCGAGATAGAGGCCGTGACCAGCACCAAAGCGAAGCCTGATACCGATACCACGATGATTCTGGCTGCATTGGTGGCCAAGCATGCCTATACGGCCATGCAGCTCGGCTATCCCAGCAGCGATGCCGCATTGTTTGAGTAACGAAACTCATAAACACAAAAAAGGGCCCCGGAAACCGGGACCCTTAAAGGCGGATGAAGCGAGATTCGAACTCGCGGAGGCTTTCACCTCACACGCTTTCGAGGCGTGCTCCTTAGACCGCTCGGACATTCATCCATGCTGCCCATAAAGGCAACTTGTTTATTATGCCATACTTTGCCGACGAGGCAAGTCGGGTTTGTCGCTCATCACGAAATCTGCTCATGCACCGAAGCATTGACCCATTGGGATTGCTCAACGTTATATCCAGAGAAGATACCGATATCGAGCATGCAATCACGGTAATCGCGACCATGAGCGATGGTGATGTAGTTATCGTCAACCATGCGGTTATGAGTCGGATCCAAGCCAATCCAACGACCGCCCTGATAGACCTCCACCCACGCGTGTGTGGCGCCTTCTCCCCCAAGCAGACCGGCGATGTATCGGGCGGTGAGCCCAACATGGCGGCATACGGACAGCATCACATGGGCATAATCCTGGCAGACGCCCTTGCGCTGAGCGAGCGCCTGTTCGGCGGTGGTACGAATCGTTGTGGAACCTGGCGTATACACGAAGGCCTTATAGACTTCGTCCATCACTTCAACGGCGCGCTGCACTGGAGTTGCATCCTCCGGGAGCTTGGCCAGACGCTTGCCGCACACATCAATCATCGCTTCCACGCACGGGCCGGGAATGGTCAGGGCGGAATTGAAGCGATACAGCGGCTTGTAGATTTCCTTCTTGATGTGCGCGTTGTCCACAAACGCAATACCAGTTACCGAGTAGCTGAACACATCATGCGGCTCAGGAATAAAACCTGTCATGACCACGGAATCAAAGGAATCAATCGTGGTATCAAGTTCAACGTCAGGCTGGAGTTTAACCTCCACATCAATCACCTGCTGGCGAGGGCCGGTAGCCGGAATGCAACGCAGCTGGAATCGATGATCGGTAACAGGAGAGCTGAACGAGAGCTTCATCTCATAGTCGAATACGAGTTTTTTCACAACTTCTCCTGCGATATCAGCAATATAGGTGATGCAATTCCAGTGGATGCGGCTCGCAAAGCTCCATTATTATGAGTAGCCCAGCCTGCCGCATCTCACCATAGCATTGCAACGCGTCAGAAGCGCTTGGCATCCATATTCATGGCGCTCAACGAGCCCATGTCCTTGATTGCCAAAGCGCTGACACGACCTGAATAGTCATCGAGATACTTCTTGAGCAGCGTAGCTACCTGATCGTAGCCGCGAGCCGGCAGCTGGCCCACCAGCCAGCTCAAGCCATCTGCGAAGCAGCTCGGCAATGGCATGCCGTCCAGCACCATCGAATAAGACGCGAGCTTCCGCAGCGGAGCATCCATTTCTTCCATCGACAGGCCGAAGCGCGTATACAGGTCGATACGCTCCAAGTACTTGCCAATGAATACGAACGCTTTCAGTGTGGGATCGACCGGCGAGTTTTCAATGCCTCCCCAGAAGGCGAGCATGTCGTCGGCGATGTCGCGCTGATTGTAAATATCATCCGCATCGGCGGCCTTCTTGGCTGCATCGGTGATGTTGGTCATGGCCAGCTCCACATACTGCAGCAGGCGAGAGCTCAGTTCCGGACGCAGGATCACCGCGTTATTGAATGCTGCGGTGACCGCGGAACGCACGGAATCGGGATTGGAGCCGTCGTAAAGGAAGCTCTTGACGAACTCGTCGAAGTCTTCAAAGTCTTCCGGCAAATCAAGCGCATGAGCAAACGGGCGGAAGGCATCCACATCAGTATCCATCACACGGTCATAGAACGGGAAGAACTGGTTCAGTGTAGTGAAGGCGCGTTCGGTGTAACGGCCTAGCCAGTACAGGTTGTCCGCCTTGGAAGCGGTCACCAAGGAGAGCGAATGGTGGCGGGACTGGCTCAACAGGTTCGCGATCTGTACCTCGGCACCGAGCTCATGTTCCACACCGGTTTCAGGAGCCAACACCCAAGTATCCTTGAAACCGCCGCCTTGAGAGGAGTTCACGATCATCTGGCCGGGTACCGACGAGTAGCGAGTCAGACCGGAATACCATACGTGAGTGCTCTTGCCGGTCACCACAAAAGCACGCAAATCGCATTTGCGCGGCGACATTTCGCCAGTTTGCGGGTCAACCACATCAATATCACGGAACTGGATGACCTCTTGTGCAATGAATCGGCGCGGATCTTCCTTGATGCGATCGGCCAGTTCCTCGCGTGCGGCGGCATCCAGAGAAGAGCCAAACACCACACCATAACCACCGGCCTCAGCCACATCCTTAATGACCAGCTCACCCATGCGATCGAGCACTTCCTTACGGTCAGCCTCGAACATTGGCATATATGTGGGCGCATTGTGCAGAATAGGCTCCTCACCGAGGTAGTACTTAATCATCTGCGGCACGAAGTAATAGATGGCCTTATCATCTGCAGCACCATTACCGGGCGCATTGACAATGGCCACATTGCCCGCGCGGTAGGCAGACAGGATTCCCGGCACACCGATCACAGAATCCGGGTTGAAAGCGAACGGATCCAAATACTCATCGGACAGACGGCGATACACCACGCCTACGCGGTGACGCTTGCCGGCGTAGTCAAGGAAGAACACCTTGTTGTTCACAACCTCAAGATCTTCGGGGAAGGCAAGGGCGGCACCGGTTTTCTCCGCCAAATAGGCGTGCTCAAAGAACGCAGAATTGTAGCGCCCTGGAGTCAACACCACAGCGATGCCTTCAGTGGAGACGAAATCCATAGCTTTGCGCAGCAGTCGAGGGTATTCACGATTGTCTCGAATACGCACATCGCGGAACAGTCGTGGAGAGATGCGGCGCTCGATATCGCGCACGAACAACGGGTAGCTGGCACCGGAAGGAATGCGCAGGTTATCTTCAAGCACCCACCAGCGCCCGTCCTCGCCCTGTACCAGATCCTCACCGGCGATATGCGCAAAAATCCCACCGGGAGGAGTGACGCCGTTCACCTGTGGGAAGTAACCAGCCGATGTGTACACATATTCTTCCGGCACTACGCCATCGTGGATGATTGATTTATCCGAATAGATGTCTTTCAGATAGGCGTTCAACGCATTGACGCGCTGCTTCAAGCCCTTCTCCAGCTCATCGAATTCATCGGATTCGATGATGCGCGGAACCGGATCATAAGGAAACAGTCGGTCGTGATACTCGTTGTTCTTATAAATGCCGAAACGCACACCGTTTCGAGACAACTCACGGTTGATCGCTTCGCGGCGGTTCACCAATTCATGGGCCAGCTTGTGTGCGGCTGATTCAATCATCGTGCCATGCTCCTTGCTGTTGCGGCTTTGGCGCGCGCTCACGCCTACCCACCGCGACTGGGTTTGATGGTTATAACCTAGGGCCGCACCGTTTCATCAAATGTGCTGGTTTGTTACGGGCAGGTCACTCGCGGCGCTGCTCTCGTTAAGATGGTGGGCTATGACACGACTGCGAATTGACCTTGCATATGATGGCGGCGGATTCTTCGGCTGGGCTCGCCAGCCCGAACTTCGTACCGTTCAGGGCACGATTGAAGACGCGTTGCATAAAGTACTGCGAGTGCCTGTAAATGATACCGATGAACCGTTGCGTCTCACGGTGGCCGGTCGCACGGATACCGGCGTGCATGCCTCGCATCAGGTGGCGCATTTGGACGTCAGCGATGATGTGTTGGCCCGCTGCATGGGTCATATGAATGTGTCGGTCTGCGAGGCTTTGGCACGACGTTTGAAGGCTGTACTGCCTGCTGACATTGTGATCCATCAGGTATCCGCGGCACCAGATGGTTTTGATGCACGATTCTCTGCTTTGGAACGCACATATGTGTATCGTGTGGCCGATCGCTCAAGTGAGGTTGATCCACGGTTGCGAGGCTGTGTACTGCGCGTGGATGAATCGCTGGATATCGATGTGATGAATCAAGCTGCAGCAATGACGATAGGGCTGCATGATTTTGGCTCGTTTGCAACGCCGAATCCTGGAGGTACGACGATACGCGAAGTGAAAACCGCATATTGGCGGCGGGTGCCGGCTACTCCACTGGTACCGGATGGTTTGGCGATGGGTGAAACGTATCGGACACCTTCGTTGGAGTCCGGTTTACTGGTATTTACGATTGTGGCTGATGCCTTTGCGCGCAATATGGTGCGCTCTTTGGTCGGTTCATGCGTCAAGGTTGGCTCCGGCCGTAAATCTTTGGATTGGTTCGCCGGAAAAATGGCTGACCCAGTGCGCGAGGGATCAAGTGGTCCGATTGCGCCGCAGGGATTGACGTTAGAGCACATTGCCTATCCTGCTGATGACCAGTTGGCCACGCGAGCCGAAGCCATCCGCGCCGTGCGCACACTGCCGTAGGCTCACCATGCAGCAAAAGCTCCACGGTGTGGTAAACCATTTATTCGCGGAACAGCATAAACCGCAGAATAAAGCCGTTTTGCAATACCACACCGTGGGAAAATTGCCACACCGTGGGAAAATTGCAGAGCTTTATGTGCGCATACGCAAAAGAGGGTTGGAATCACTTGGATTCCAACCCTCTTTGCTTAGCTAAGCGCTAATTCAGCGAGATGCTCACTCGGCGTTCTCGGCCGGAGCCTCAGCAGCAGCGGTCTCCTCAGCCGGAGCCTCGGTAGCAGCAGCTTCAGCAGCCGGAGCTTCGTCAGCAACCTTGGTAGCAGCTTCAGCTTCCTTCACGACAGCCTTCTTAGCCACCGGCTCGGTCACGAGCTCGATGATGGCAGCCGGGGAGGAATCGCCAACGCGCGGAGCGATCTTGACGATACGGGTGTAGCCACCTTCACGCTGTTCCATCTGCTCGGCAATCTGGGTGAACAGAACGTGCACCACGGACTTGTTGCGGATGACGCGCATCACACGACGGCGGGAGTGCAGATCACCACGCTTGGCGAAGGTGATCAGACGCTCAGCCAGCGGACGAAGACGCTTGGCCTTCGGCAGGGTGGTGGTGATGCGGCCGTTCTGGAACAGGCTGGTCGCCATGTTTGCCAGCATGAGGCGCTCGTGCGCAGGGCTGGAAGCCAGACGCGGGCCCTTCTTAGGTGTAGGCATTGGGTTTACTCCTTATTATCCGCCTGGCATGCAGGTGGGCACATGCCCGAACATCCGCATGCCATTACGGACGGTTTGTCAAAAGAGGCAGATCACTCGTCTTCCGGCGAGAAGAAAGTGCCACCTTCGAGATTATTGGTGTCGAAGGCCATCGGCGAGGACTTGAGGCTCAGGCCCAAAGCCTGCAGCTTCTCCTTGACCTCATCGATCGACTTCATACCGAAATTGCGGATGTCGAGCAGGTCCTGCTCGGTGTGGGAGACAAGCTCACCGATGGTGTGGATACCCTCGCGCTTGAGGCAGTTGTAAGAACGCTGCGTCAAGTTGAGGTCCTCAATCGGAACAGCCATCTCAGGGTTGGTCTCCTCGGCCACCGGGGCCGGACCAACTTCAACGCCTTCGGCCTGAGTGTTGAGCTCACGGCACAGGCCGAAGAGCTCCACCAGGGTCGAACCAGCGGAAGCCACCGCATCACGCGGGGAGATGGCGGGCTTGGTCTCCACGTCCAGAATGAGCTTGTCGAAGTCCGTGCGCTGTTCCACACGGGTGGCCTCAACCTTGTAGCTCACCTTGAGCACCGGGGAGTAGATGGAATCAACCGGAATGCGGCCAATTTCACCATTGTCCTGCTTGTTCATCTGAGCCGGCACATAGCCACGGCCACGCTCGACGGTGAACTCAATCTCGAGCTCGCCATCTTCAGCGAGGGTAGCGATGTGCTGATCCGGATTGGCAATGGTGACGCCGGCCGGCGGGGTGATATCCCCGGCGGTAGCTTCGCCCTTGCCGCTCTTGCGCAGGTACATGACCACAGGCTCGTCGTATTCGCTGGTGAGCACAATGCCCTTGATGTTGAGCAGAATCTCGGTGACGTCTTCCTGGACGCCCGGCAGAGTGGTGAACTCATGCAGAGCACCGGAGATACGCACAGAGGTCACAGCCGCACCAGGGATGGAGCTCAACAGCGTGCGACGCAGCGAGTTGCCGAGCGTATAGCCGAAGCCAGGCTCGAGCGGCTCGATGGTGAAGCGGGAGCGCTGCGGATTCAGGGATTCCTCGGTCAGAGTCGGACGCTGTGCAATAAGCACTGTGGTTATCCTTTCAGCTTGAACTCGGTGGTGCACTCACCGGTTAAGCGGTTTTGGATTGATTTGGTATTGCTGAGTGCTCAGACGCGACGACGCTTCGGAGGACGAACGCCGTTGTGGGCTTGCGGGGTGACGTCGGTGATGGAACCGACTTCGAGGCCCGCGGACTGCAGGGAGCGGATAGCGGTTTCACGACCGGAACCCGGGCCCTTGACGAACACGTCGACCTTCTTGACACCGTGTTCCATTGCCTTGCGAGCAGCGGACTCGGCAGCCATACCAGCAGCGTACGGCGTGGACTTACGGGAGCCCTTGAAACCGACATCGCCACCGGAGGCCCAGGACACCACAGCGCCGGACGGATCGGTGATGGAAATGATCGTGTTGTTGAAAGTGGACTTGATGTGAGCCTGGCCGACCGGGACCGACTTGCGATCGCGACGACGAGGCTTACGAGCGGCTTGCTTTGGAGCTGCCATTGACCCTCGTTTCCTAGTAACGAACTTTGTTGATTGTGCCCGGGCGATGGGATGACATTCATCCCGTGGCTCGGATCATGCCACTCTTACTTGGTGGCCTTCTTCTTTCCGGCGACCGTGCGCTTCGGGCCCTTGCGGGTGCGAGCGTTGGTCTTGGTGCGCTGACCGCGCACAGGAAGTCCCTTACGGTGACGCTGGCCTTGGTAGCAGTTGATCTGAATCTTGCGACGAATGTCCGCATCGATTTCACGACGCAGATCACCCTCAATCTTGTAGTTGGCCTCGAGGTAGTCACGCAGCGTAATCAGCTGCTCGTCGGTAAGATCCTTGACGCGGATGTCCGGGTTGATACCGGTCGCGGCAAGCGTTTCCTTGGCACGAGTGCGACCCACACCGAAAATGTAGGTGAGGGCGATCTCGATGCGCTTCTCATTGGGGATGTCGACTCCGGCAAGACGTGCCATTGCGATTCCTTCTTGTTGCCGTAGGTCTTGCACCCGCTCGCCCGGTAATCCGGCACGGGCCTACGTACCCGTGGTTCAGTGTCGTTCCCTTTCGGGAAGCACTGTGAGTGAGTGCCTTATTTACTTGTGCCGCTGGAGAATCTGCTCTCAGCCCTGACGCTGCTTGTGGCGAGGGTTGGTGCAGATCACCATGACGCGGCCGTGACGACGAATCACGCGGCAGTTTTCGCAGATTCGCTTCACACTAGGGCTGACCTTCATGGTTATCCTTTACTTGTACCTTTACTTATAGCGGTACGTAATGCGTCCGCGGTTCAGGTCGTAGGGGCTCATTTCAAGCACCACGCGATCCTGAGGCAGAATGCGGATGTAGTTCTTACGCATCTTGCCGGAGATAGTGGCGAGCACGATGTGCTTGTTTTCGAGCTCAACGCGGAACATCGCGTTCGGCAATGCCTCCACTACCTGACCTTCGACTTCAATCACACCGTCTTTTGCCATGTGCCTCTGGTTTCCTATCGTTGGACGAATTACTACGGGTGCATACGAAGACACACCAAATGTCAAATATATACAAGGGCGTATACAGAGGTACCCCTGCGCAACACTCGGCGTGTCGCACAGGGGTACGGAAAAGATTCTATGGTAATCGTATCGATTACTTCAAATCGGAAATGATGCGCTGGCTGATTTCGCTGATTTCACCTACGCCGTTCTCGAGAACCAGCAGGCCGCGGGACTTGTAGATGTCCAGCAGAGGGGCGGTTTCCTTCTCGTAAGTTTCCAGACGCTTAGCAATGGCCTCCGGCGTATCGTCGGCACGGCCCTGCTCGGCGGCACGCTTCTTCATGCGCTCCAGCAGCACTTCGCGGTCGGCTTCGAGAGCCACGACATGGTCAAGCGGAGTGCCCAGCTCTTCGAGCATCTGGTCGAGGGCTTCGACCTGGGCAGCGTTACGCGGGTAGCCATCAAGAATCCAGCCGTTGGCGCAATCTTCCTTGGCGAGACGATCCTTGACGATCTTATTGGTCAGGGAGTCCGGAACCAGCTCACCCTTGTCGGTGTAGCTCATGGCTTCAAGACCCAGTTCGGTCTTGTTCTTGATGTTGTAACGGAAGATATCGCCAGTGGAGATAGTCGGGATATTGAAGTGCTCGGCGAGCAGAGCAGCCTGAGTGCCCTTGCCAACGCCCTGAGGTCCCATGATGAGCAGACGCATGGTGGTCTCCTTTGTGTTTCGTTATCGGTTATGAGTTACGTAAAACGGCACGACGGTCTTTTTGACCTATCGTGCCGTCATCGTTACAGACTATTTGCCTTCGACGTGATCCACGTTCTCAAGCAGGAAGCCGGTGTACTGGAACTGCTCGGTCTGGGCCTTGGCCTGGCGCAGAGTATCGAGGCCGACGCCGGCAATAATCAGGATTGTAGTACCGCCGAACGGCAGCTGGGCGTTGAGGCCAAGAGCCATAATCAACACGGTAGGAATCAGTGCCACGAACAGCAGGTAGACGGCACCGACGGTGTTGAGACGGTTCATTACGTAGGTCAGGTAGCGGCTAGTGGCGTTGCCAGCGCGAATGCCGGGGATAAAGCCACCGTACTGCTTCATGTTGTCTGCGGTCTCGTCCGGGTTGAAGGTAATCGAGGTGTAGAAGAAGCAGAAGAACACAATCATCAGTGCGTACAGTGCGATGTACCACACGGAAGTGGTGTTTGCCAGGTTGGAGTTGATCCACTTGACCCAAGACTGGTCAGACTTGCCGAACTGAGCGATCAGCGTCGGGATGGCCAGAATGGAGGATGCGAAGATCGGCGGGATCACGCCAGACATGTTAATCTTCAGCGGCAGGTAGGTGGAGGAGCCACCGTACATCTTGCGACCAATCATGCGGCGGGTGTACTGAACCGGCACGCGGCGCTGGCACAGTTCCACGAAGTCGACGAAGATCAGGATAACGACGAGCACGGAAACCACGATGGCGAACTTACCCCAATTGCCATCGGTACCGTTGGTGCCGTAACCAATCTCCCACAGCTGAGGCAGGAAGCCGGCGCAGATGGACATGAAGATCAAGATGGACATACCCTGACCGATACCCTTATCGGTCACGAGCTCTGCCATCCACATGATGAAGCCCGTGCCACCGGTCATAACAAGTACCATCACAACAAGGTTCCACACGGAACCGTCCGGAATAACCTGATCGCACTGGTAGTTGAAGAGCGCGCCGGAGCGGGCGGTAACCAGAATGGTGGTGGACTGCAGCACAGCCAGACCGATGGTGAGGTAACGCGTGTACTGAGTGAGCTTGGCCTCGCCGGACTGTCCTTCCTTGTGCAAAGCCTCGAAGCGCGGAATAACCACGCGAAGCAGCTGCACAACGATGGATGCGGTGATGTACGGCATCACGCCCAAAGCAAAGATGGACAGCTGCAACATTGCGCCACCGGAGAAGAGATTCACCAATCCGATGAAGTTCTCTTGGGACGTGCTGCCAATCTTAGACATGCAGGAGTTGACCACATTGTAATCCACGCCCGGAGTTGGGATGAACGATCCAATACGGTAAATGATGATGATGAACAGGACGAAGAGAATCTTCTTCCTGAGTTCCTTGGTCTTCAGGGCCTGGATTAGTGTCCTCACCTGGGTTTCCTCCCCTATAACGTGCGACAAAGCACGCGAAATACACAAACTATCGAACGAGCATAGTCTAACGTACCTACTTAAAACACCGATGTCTCGAGATTTGTTATCAGACTATACAAATAAACCCCCGCTCACCAATCGGCGATCGGGGGTTTATTACTGAGCTATTTCAGCTCCCCGTAGGACTCTCAGTCCTCGGAGATGGAGCCGCCAGCAGCTTCAATCTTGGACTTTGCGGAAGCCGAAGCCTTCACACCCTTGAGGTTGAAAGCAACGGTGGTCTCGCCTTCGCCCAGAATCTTGACCGGGGCGTTGCCGCGAACGGCACCCTTAGCCGCCAGGTCAGCTGCGGTCACGTCGCCGCCCTCGGGGAAGATCTCCACGAGCTTGGCGATGTTGATGACCTGAGCCTCAACCTTGAACGGGTTCTTGAAGCCACGGAGCTTCGGCAGGCGCATGTACAGCGGCAGCTGGCCACCTTCGAAGCCAGGACGCACATGATTGCGCTTGGTCTGGCCCTTGGCGCCACGACCGGCGGTCTTGCCCTTGGAGCCTTCACCGCGGCCCACGCGGGTGCGGTCCTTGTTGGCGCCCGGAGCAGGCTTCAGGTCGTGCATCTGCAGGATTTCGTTATCTGCCATAATCAGTCAACCTCCTCAACGGTGACCAGGTGACGCACGGCGTTCACCAGACCACGGTTAGCCGGGGTGTCCGGACGGACAACGGTCTTGCCGATCTTGTTCAGACCGAGGGTCTTGGCGGTAGCACGCTGAGCCGGGGTACGGTTCACGAGGCCGTGGTGCAGGGTAATCTTCAGGTTCTTAGCCATGATAATCACTCACCGTCCTTCTCTTCGGCAGCCTTGGCAGCAGCCTCTTCACGAGCCTTGCGAGCCTCGGCAATGCCTTCGGCGCGGGCACGCAGCAGTGCATCAGGAGCGACTTCGTTGAGGGAGAGGCCACGACGAGCGGCGATCTCCTCCGGCTCCTCAAGCTGCTTGAGGGCGTCCACAGTAGCGCGAACAACGTTCACAGCGGTGGCGGAGCCCATAGACTTGGACAGCACGTCGGTGATGCCGGCGCATTCCATGACGGCGCGCACGGAGCCACCGGCGATTACGCCGGTACCCGGGGCAGCCGGACGCAGCAGAACGGTGCCTGCAGCATCGTGGCCCTGAACCGGGTGGGTGATGGTGCCGCGAACGCGAGGCACAGAGAACATGTGCTTCTTGGCGTCCAGCTGGCCCTTAGCGATGGCGGCCGGGACTTCACGGGACTTGCCGTAGCCGACGCCCACGGTGCCGTTACCATCGCCAACCACCACGAGGGCGGCAAAGCTGAAGGTACGACCACCCTTGTGGGTCTTGGACACACGGTTGATGGTCACCACGCGATCGAGCAGTTCGTCGCCGCGGTTTTCCTCACGACGGTTACGACGCTCGCCACGACGGCCTTCACCGCGCTGGCCACGACGACCCTTGCGGTCCTCGTTGTTGGATTCGGTCGCCACAGTGTTCTGAGTTTCTTCAGCCACTTGGGTTTCCTTTGCTTCGTTGTCGCTCACAGTGCAAGACCTCCCTCGCGGGCGCCTTCAGCCACAGCTGCGACGCGACCGGTGTACTTGTTGCCACCGCGGTCGAAGACGACCTCGGTGATGCCGGCAGCCTTGGCCTTGTCAGCGATCAGCTCGCCGACCTTCTTGGCAGCCTCAACCTTGGTGCCCTGGAAGCCGGCGAAGTCGGCCTGCAGGGTGGAGGCGGACACCAGGGTAATGCCCTTGGTATCGTCGACCACCTGGGCAACCATGTGGCGGTTGGAGCGGGTGACCACCAGGCGCGGACGCTCGGCGGTACCGGAGATGCGCTTGCGGATACGTGCGTGACGGCGCTTGAGGGCGACCTTCTTGCCCTTTCCGAGAATTGCAACGCTCATATCACTTACCAGCCTTTCCAGCCTTGCGCAGGATGCGCTCATCGGCGTACTTGACGCCCTTGCCCTTGTAGGGTTCCGGAGCGCGCAGCTTGCGGATGTTGGCGGCAACCTGGCCCACGGCCTGCTTGTCGGTGCCCTCGACGACCACGTGAGTGGGGTCGGTGACCTTCAGCGTGATGCCTTCAGGCGGGTTGACGGTGATGGTGTGGGAGTAGCCGAGGAAGAACTCGATGCCCTGGCCCTTGGCGACGGCGCGGTAACCGGTGCCGACGATCTCGAGGGTCTTGGAGTAGCCATCGTGCACACCCTTGACCATGCTGGCCATGATGGAACGAGCCAGACCGTGCTTTGCACGGGTCGGACGCAGGTCATCAGCCGGGGTAACGATGATCTCGTTGCCTTCAACAGCAGCGGAGACGCCTTCCGGAATCACGTAGGAATCAGAACCCTTGGCGCCCTTGGCCGAGAAGTTCTGACCTTCAATCTTGACTTCAACGCCAGCAGGAATGGCGATGGGGAGCTTACCAATATGCGATGCCATGTTTCAGCTCTCCTTTCTCACCACACGAAGGCGACAATCTCGCCGCCAATGCCTCGGTCGAGGCATTCCTTCTGAGTCAACAGTCCCGAGGAAGTCGAGATGATGGCGATGCCCAGGCCACCGAGCGGCATCGGCAGGGAGTCAGACTTCGCGTAACGGCGAAGGCCCGGCTTGGAGATGCGCTTGATGCCCTGAATGGAACGCTCACCGTTCGGACCGTACTTGAGGGTGACCTCAAGAGTCTGGCCGACCTTGGCTTCCTTGGCGGTGAAGTCCTTGATGTAGCCTTCACGCTTCAGGATCTCGGCGATGTTCGCCTTGAACTTCGAGTACGGCATATCCACGGTTTCGTGCTTGGCCGCGCTCGCGTTACGCAGACGCGTCAGCATGTCTGCGATCGGATCTGTCATTGTCATTTTGGGCTTCATGCCCTTTCTCGCCGTGGTTTCCGCCGCTGTTCCGCCCTCACGGGCGGAACGGGCCGCGGACCTTCAGCGTCGATGTTTACCAACTGGACTTCGTAACTCCGGGCAGCTCGCCGCGGTGAGCCTTCTCACGAAGGCAGATGCGGCACAGGCCGAACTTGCGGTAGACGGAGTGGGGACGACCGCAGACCTGGCAGCGCGTGTAAGCGCGGACCTTGAACTTCGGCTTGCCGGCCGCCTTGTTCTTAAGAGCGGTTTTTGCCATATCAGTTCTCCTTGAAGGGGAAGCCGAGGTGCTTAAGCAGTGCGTAGGCTTCCTTGTCGTCCTTGGTGGAGGTCACAACAGTGATGTCCATACCGCGCACATGATCGATCGAATCAGGATCGATCTCGTGGAACATGGACTGCTCGGTGAGACCAAAGTTGTAGTTGCCCTGGCCATCGAACTGGTGGCCGTTGATGCCGCGGAAGTCGCGGATACGAGGCAGCGCCAGAGTCAGCAGACGATCCAGGAACTCCCACATACGATCGCCACGCAGGGTGACGTATGCGCCAATGGCCTGGCCTTCGCGCAGGTGGAACTGAGCGACAGACTTCTTAGCCTTGGTGATCTTCGGCTTCTGACCGGTGATCAGGGTGAGGTCCTTGACAGCGCCTTCGATGAGCTTGGAGTCGCGAGCTGCGGCACCGACACCCATAGAGACGACGACCTTCTGGACACGAGCGACCTGCATCGGGTTGGAGTACTTGAACTCCTTCTCGAGCTCAGGAATGATCTGCTCGTTGTACTTGACCTTCAAGCGCGGGGTGGCCGGCGCTTCGACAGTGGTATCGGTCATGCCAGCTCCTTTCCGGACTTCTTGGCAACGCGCACACGCACGGTCTTGACCTTGCCGTCACGCGCTTCTTCCTTGATGGTGACACCCACGCGGGTAGGCTGCTTGGTCTCCGGGTCGATGACCATCACGTTGGAGCGATGGATCGGAGCCTCGGTGGCCACGATGCCAGCCTGCTGGCCCTGCTGGGTAGCACGCACATGCTTCTTGACGATCTGAACGCCTTCAACGATCAGTCGGTCGTTGGAGAGCACCTGCTTGACGGTGCCTTCCTTACCACGGTCCTTGCCGCGGATGACCTTGACCAGATCGCCGCTCTTAATCTTGGCTACCATGTCAGATCACCTCCGGGGCGAGGGACACGATCTTCATGAACTTGTGCTCACGCAGTTCACGACCAACCGGTCCGAAGATACGAGTGCCCTTCGGTTCACGGCCGGAGCCGAGAATAACGGCAGCGTTCTCGTCGAACTTGATGTAGGAACCGTCCGCACGACGGGATTCCTTGACAGTACGGACGACGACAGCCTTCACCACATCGCCCTTCTTGACCGACCCGCCAGGAATGGCGTCCTTGACGGAGGCGACGATCACGTCGCCGATGCCGGCATAGCGTCGCTTCGATCCGCCGAGCACTCGGATGGCGAGGAGTTCCTTCGCACCCGTGTTGTCGGCGACATGAAGCCGCGTTTCCTGCTGAATCATTGATTCTCCTTAGCCGAGCTGGTTCTCCCCATTTACCGGGGCACTTTGGTTTCCCGTAGTGCCCCGGTAAATGGCGAGCCTTGCCGAACTTTACTTACTTAGCGCGCTCGATAATGCTTTCGAGACGCCAGCGCTTGGTCTTGCTCAGAGGCCGAGTCTCCATAATACTCACGAGGTCGCCAATGTGGGCGTCGTTGTGTTCATCATGGGCCTTGACCTTGCTGGTGGAACGAACGACCTTGCCGTACAGCGGGTGGGTCGAACGCTGCTCGAGCTCGACGGTAATCGTCTTGTCCATCTTGTCGGACACGACGTAGCCGCGGCGAACCTTACGGAAGTTACGCTCTTCAGCCATAATCACTTCTCCTTGGATTCGGTAGCGGCCGGCTCCTGGCTGATGCCAAGCTCACGCTCACGAAGCACAGTGTACATGCGAGCAATGTCACGCTTGACAGCCTTGAGACGGGCGGTGTTGTCGAGCTGACCGGTCGCGTGCTGGAAGCGCAGGTTGAACAGCTCTTCCTTGGACTTCTTGAGGAAGTCTTCGATCTCCGCGTTGGTCTTCTCGTTCAGATTCTTGATGGAGTATTCAGCGGTACCGTTAGCCATCAGATGTCACCACCTTCACGTGCGATAATGCGGCACTTCATCGGGAGCTTGTCGATGGCGCGACGCAGAGCTTCCTTGGCGACGTCATCAGACACGCCACCGATTTCGAACATCACGCGACCAGGGCGAATGTTCGCAATCCAGAACTCCGGGGCACCCTTACCGGAACCCATTCGGGCGCCGAGAGCGTGCTTGGTCAGCGGACGGTCCGGGAAGATCGTGATCCACACGCGGCCACCACGCTTGATGTAGCGGGTCATGGCGATACGTGCAGCTTCGATCTGGCGGTTGGTCACGTAAGCCGGGGCAAGAGCCTGGATACCGAAATCACCGAAGTTGATCTCGTTGCCGCCCTTGGACATGCCAGAACGCACGGGGCGGTGCTGCTTGCGGTACTTAGTCCTCTTGGGGATAAGCATTCTTGCTCACTCCTTCGTTTCTGCTGCAGGAGCGGCCTCGGCTGCAGGAGCCTCAGCCTTGGCTGCGGACTGCTGCTGGGCGGCAGAACGGTTGCCACGGCGCGGACGGCGATCGCCGCGACGGCTCGGGCGGTTGTTCTGCTGAGCCTGCTGCTCTTCGAACTCGGATTCGGTCATGTCGCCCTTGTAGATCCACACCTTGACGCCGATGCGGCCGTAGGTGGTACGAGCCTCAAAGAAGCCGTAATCGATGAGGGCGCGGAGGGTCTGCAGCGGAACGCGGCCCTCGCGGTAGAACTCGGAACGGCTCATTTCCGCACCGCCGAGGCGGCCGGAGAGCTTGATGCGGATACCCTTGGCACCAGCGTGCATGGCGTCCTGCTGAGCCTTGCGCATTGCACGGCGGAAGGTGACGCGGTTGGTCAGCTGCTCTGCGATGCCCTGAGCGACGAGCTGGGCATCCAGCGCGGCGTTCTTGACTTCGAAGATGTTGAGCTGAACCTGCTTGCCAGTCATCTTCTCGAGCTTGGCGCGAACCTTCTCAGCTTCGGCGCCGCGGCGGCCAATCACAATGCCCGGACGGGCGGTGTGAATGTCCACGCGAACGCGGTCACGAGTACGCTCGATCACGATCTTGCTCACGCCAGCGCGCTCGAGGTCCTTGTTCATCTCCTTGCGGATCTGATCATCTTCCAGGACGAAGTCGCGGTAGCGTTCGCCGGCCTTGTTGGAGTCGGAGAACCACTTGGAGCGGTGGTTCTCAGTGATGCCCAGACGGTAGCCAAACGGATTGATCTTCTGACCCATCTTTAGCGGGCTCCTTCCTTGTTAGCCACGACGACCGTGATGTGGGAGGTGCGCTTGTTGATGCGAGCTGCACGGCCCTGAGCACGAGCGCGGAAGCGCTTGAGGGTCACGCCTTCATCAACGTAGGTCTCCTTGATGTACAGGTCGTTCTCGCGGAACGGCTCGCCGGCCTTGTCGGCCTTCACGCGAGCGTTGGCGATGGCGCTCTCCAGGGTCTTGCGAACCGGCAGGGCTGCAGACTGGGGGGCGAACTTCAAAATGGTGACGGCTTCGGTCGCCTTCTTGCCGCGGATGAGGTCGACCATGCGGCGAGCCTTGCGCGGCGTCACGCGGACGTGACGAGCGATTGCTTTAGCTTCCATGTTCTATTCCTTATCCTTTAGCGGCGGGCCTTCTTGTCGTCCTTCACGTGACCCTTGAAGGTCTTCGTGGGGGCGAACTCACCCAGCTTGTGACCAACCATGGCTTCGGTGACGAACACCGGCACATGCTTGCGACCATCATGAACGGCGAAGGTGTGTCCGATGAAATCAGGGGTGATCATCGAACGACGAGACCAAGTCTTAATGACGTTCTTGGTGCCCTTCTCGTTCTGCTCGTCGACTTTCTTCTGCAAGTGGGCGTCGACGAAGGGGCCCTTCTTGATGCTACGAGTCATCTTCTCGATACTCCCTTACTTGCGGTTCTTGCCAGACGGACGACGACGAACAATCATCTTGTTCGAAGCCTTCTTCGGACGACGAGTACGAACCTCGCCCTTGCCCCACGGGGAAACCGGCGGCTTGCCACCGCGGGTACGACCGCCGTGCGGGTGGTCAACCGGGTTCATGGACTCACCACGGGTAATCGGACGGTGGCCGATCCAACGAGCGCGGCCAGCCTTGCCGAGCTGAATGTTGGCGTGATCCTCATTGCCGACTTCGCCGACGGTTGCACGGCAGCGAGCATCGACGTTGCGGATTTCGCCGGACGGCATACGCAGCTGAGCGTAAGCGCCATCCTTAGCGACGAGCTGCACGGAAGCACCAGCGGAGCGGGCGATCTTAGCGCCACCCAGCGGCTTCAGCTCGATGTTGTGGACCACGGTACCGGTCGGGATGTTGGCCAGCGGCAGGTTGTTGCCCGGCTTGATATCAGCCTGGGCACCGGTCTCGATGACGTCGCCCTGCTTGATGCCCTTCGGTGCAATGATGTAGCGCTTCTCGCCATCTGCGAAGTGCAGGAGGGCGATACGAGCGGAACGGTTCGGATCGTATTCGATCTCGGCAACCTTTGCGGGCACGCCGTCCTTGTCCCAACGCTTGAAGTCGATGAGACGGTACTGGCGCTTGTGACCGCCGCCGCGATGGCGGGAAGTGATACGGCCGTAAGAGTTACGACCGCCGGTCTTGGACTTCTTGCGAACCAGCGACTTCTCAGGCGTGGAGCGCGTCAAATCGGAGAAATCCGAAACGGACGCGTTGCGGCGGCCTGCAGTCGTCGGCTTGTAAACGCGGATAGCCATAATGTAGTTCTTCCTTTAACTTTTCTCGGCTAGCCTTCAGTTGCCAAAGATGTCGATCGTCTGGCCCTCGGCAACGGTCACGATGGCGCGCTTCTGGGAAGCACGCTGGCCGAAACCAGTGCGGGTGCGCTGCTTCTTGCCAGCGCGGTTGAGGGTGTTGACGTTCGTCACCTTGACCTTGAAGATCTCTTCAATTGCCTGCTTGATCTGAACCTTGTTCGCATCCTTGGCCACCACGAAGGTGTACTGGCCACGATCGGAAGCGGCGTAGCTCTTCTCGGAGACGACGGGCTTCAGGATCACGTCGTATGCGGGCTTGTGAATAGCGACCATCTAAATCAGGCCTCCTTCGGCTCGGTCTTAGCAGCCACGAAAGCTTCGAAAGCTTCCTTGGTGAAGACCACGTACTGAGCGGTAACCACGTCGTACGTGTTGAGCTGATCGACGAAAATCGGGTGAACGGTCGGGATGTTACGCACGGACATCCACTCGTTGATGTTGTCGCGAGTGAACACAACCGTGGCGAACTTGTCCGAAGTGACCGGGGTCAGAGCGGCGAGAGCTGCCTTGGTGGACGGGGTATCGGTGATGCCGAAGTCCACAACGGCAACGCGGCCGGCGTTGGCGCGGTCGGAAAGCACGTAGCGCAGAGCTGCGGCCTTCATCTTCTTCGGGGTGCGCTGAGAGTAGTCGCGCGGCTGCGGACCGAACACGGTGCCGCCGTGGTACCACTGCGGGGCGCGGATGGAGCCCTGGCGAGCACGACCGGTGCCCTTCTGCTTCCACGGCTTCTTGCCGCCGCCGGAAACCATGCCACGAGTCTTGGTGGCGTGGGTGCCCTGGCGAGCAGCAGCGAGCTGAGCGATAACGACCTGGTGAATCAGCGGGACGTGAGCCTGCACGTCCTCAGCGGAAACGCCGAAGATCTCAGCAGGAGCTTCAACGGTACCAGCGGCCTGGCCCTTGGCGTCAGTGACGTTCAGAGTAACGTTTGCCATGGTTTATCAGGCTCCCTTCACTGCCGAACGGACGAGAACGATGCCGCCCTTCGGGCCCGGAATGGCGCCCTTGATGGCGAGAATGCCGTTCTCCACATCGGCGGAGACAACAGTCAGGTTCTGGGTGGTGGCGGTCACATGACCCATGCGGCCAGCCATACGCTTGCCCTTGAGAATGCGGCTCGGGGTAGCGCATGCGCCCACAGAGCCAGGACGGCGCTCGTTCTTGTGAGAGCCGTGAGAACGACGGTAGGACTTGAAGCCCCAACGCTTGATGGTGCCGGCGAAGCCCTTACCCTTGGTGGTGCCGGTAACATCGACTTCTGCACCCTCAGCGAACACTTCGGCGGTCAGCTCCTGGCCGGCCTCGAACTGATCGACATCGTCGGTACGCACCTCAACGAGGTGACGACGAGGGGTGACACCAGCCTTGGCGAAGTGGCCGGCGAGCGGCTTGGTTACCTTGGTCGGGTCGATGGCGCCGTAGCCGAGCTGGACAGCCTTGTAGCCGTCGGTTTCCTCGGTCTTAACGGCGGTCACCACGTTGGTGGACACGTCGACGAGAGTAACGGGCACGAAGAAGCCGTTCTCGTCCCACACCTGGGACATGCCGAGCTTCTTGCCCAGCAGAGCCTTGCGATTAGACATAATGCTTCCTCCTCCCTTTACAGCTTGATCTCGATGTTGACGTCTGCAGGCAGATCGATGTGCATCAGAGAATCCACGGCCTTAGGGGTCGGGTCTACGATGTCAATGAGGCGCTTGTGAGTGCGCATCTCGAAGTGCTCGCGAGAATCCTTGTACTTGTGAGGAGAACGAATAACAACAAAAACGTTCTTCTCAGTCGGCAGCGGAACGGGGCCAACCACAGTTGCGCCCGCGTTCGTCACCGTTTCGACGATTTTCTTCGCCGATTGGTCGATGACCTCATGGTCATAGGACTTAAGCCTGATGCGGATTTTCTGTCCCGCCATTGCCGTCCGCCCTTTCTAGCGATATTCGTTGTACTGTTTACCAACCTGCTTCTTCAGGGCACCGGCGCGCATGGCCTCCCTTGGACATACGTCCTCTGGCGGTCATCCGACATCAGTGCGCGGCTTCTGGTTTTCACCCTGAGGTGTTTTCTCCAGCCCGCGCTCGCTTTTTTTAATTCCAATTTGCGAGCCCAAATCAGGCAACTTGTTTATTGAACCATTGAGGCCGGACTAAATCCCAGCTCCATCCTTTCGGCGTGTTGCCTCATCAATCTGTAGGTGATTCGTGCACGCGAAAATACAGCACAGGTACTTTATTGAAGAGTGATACAAGTCACGACGAATTCCTAAGCCAAGCATTGTGAGCAGCCGCTTGCCGCATTAGGGTGAGCATCGTGACACAATCACTAGCCAAGAACATTCATCCGATTACCGAACATGGTGCCAATGTGCTGTATCAGCACGGCACGCTTGCTCTGCTCGTTCCAGGTCTGCTTGAAGGCACCACCACTATCGGCGAGCTGCTTAAGCACGGCGATACCGGAATCGGTACCGGCGAGGGATTGGATGGTGAGCTTATTATTCTCGATGGCATTGCCTATAAAGTCGGTCAGTCTGGTGTTGCCGAACGGATTCCCGATGATTTCACTATGCCATTCGCCAACAGCCATCGCGCTGCTTTCCAATATCAGTGCGAACGCAGCGATATCGGCCTTGAAGAGTTGAATAAGAAAATCGTCGAAGCTAATGGGCGCGCGAATACATTCTTTTCGGTGATTGTGCGCGGCACATTCAGTTTTATTAAAACTCGCGCTGTGATTAAACAGCAGGCTCCCTACCCCACATTGCTGGAAGTAGCTGACCGGCAAGCAATATTTCTGCGGCATGACGTCAAAGGCACTATGCTCGGCTACTTCTCTCCTGTGATGTTCCATGGTGCGGCCGTAGCCGGATTCCATGAACACTTCCTTTCCGATGACCATACGTTCGGCGGCCACGTGCTTGATGCAGTACTCGAGCGCGGCAAAATCTATAGTCAGGTATTCGATACGCTGGTCACTCACTTGCCAGTAGATGATCCGCAGTATCGCAATCATGATTTCAGCCAAGACAATATTGCCGAGGCAATCACCAGCGCTGAAGGCGATACGCACGCCAAATAGTTCTTTCTGATATTGTTCGCGTCTGCTCGGCTCTGGGCTCTGTTGTATTCAAGGCTCAATTGATACCTTATATATATGAGTGAGCAGTCTTTCCCGCAGCAACGCCGCACGAAGCGCCGTACTAGTGCCCGCGATTGGATTCCTGATCAGCCTGGCGCATGGGTGATGGCTCTTATGCCGGCTCTGGCAGGAGCGATATGGGGCACTGTATGGTCAATTACCAAGCCTGATTCATCCGTAACGTTAGCCGGTTGGTGGCTCGTAATGTGTTGGGCATTGTGCTATTGCGTGGAATTCACGGCTGCCCGTTGGCTGAAATCCAGATTCGCGCAACGATATCTCCCACCGGTTATCGGTTACTGCGTTGCACTCGCCGTTGCAGGACTTCCATTCCTTATTATTCATTCCGATATTGTGGTTTGGGCTCCTTTATATATAGTCCTGGCAGCGCTGGCATTCGTTGCTGCATGGTTGCGACGGGAGCGCTCGCTATGGGCCAATGCTGTTGCGGTAATCGCGGCAAGTATGATGTCAACCATCACATTCCATTATGGGTCCGGTTCGCCGAGCATTCCTCAGATATCGCTGCCCGGCTTGGTACTGGTGCTCTGCTTCGCCGCTACGCAGTTCGGCTCGGTACTGTTTGTTAAAACGATGATTCGCGAACGTGGCAAACGAGCTTACGTTGCCGCATCCTGGATTTGGCATATCGCGATGCTGGTTTGGTGGATTGCCCCACCTAATCGCAGCCCATATTTAGTCATCATGGGAGCGATACTACTGCTGCGCGCCATCGTACTGCCGATGGTCGCGCTCAAACGCCAGGTGAAACCGATGGTCGTCGGTATGACCGAATGCGTGACCAGCGTAATTGCGTTCGGTTGCATTCTTGCCAACGGGCTGCTTTACATAACCGTATGAGACTTCCGCTAGTAAATGAAATGAGTAAAGCCCATCCGTATGTGGATGGGCTTTACTCATGATTGGCTAGCAATCAGCTTCGCATCAAACGAATCAGGCTCAGACGCGCTCGGAGGCTTCCTCAGTGGCGGCCTCGCCTTCGCGCTCGACGCGAATCTGGTGACCTTCGGCCTGAGAGACACCGTAGTATGCAGCGATGGCGATGTCCTTCATGTCGTTGATCAGCGGGATGCGCGGGTTAGCCGGGGTGCACTGATCCTCGTAGGCGCGCATACCAATCTGGTCGAGCACGCTCCAGAAGTAGTCCTCGTCCACGCCGCAATCCTGGAAGCTCTTGTTCATGCCAAGCTTGTTATCGCGGTAGTCCTCGACTGCCTTGGCCAGGTTCTCAACGGCTTCAGCCGGGGTCTTGCCGGTGTCGATGCCGAGGTTGCGGGCGATGTCCTGGTAGCGCTCCGGAGCGATGTACTTGTTGTACTTCGGCCAGGAGGTGGGCTCCTCAGGAATCTGGCCGTTGTAGCGGATCACGTACGGCAGCAGGATGGAGTTGGTACGGCCGTGAGCGATGTGGCACAGAGCACCGATGGTGTGAGCCATGCCGTGGCACATGCCGAGGAACGCGGAACCGAATGCCATGCCGGCCATGGTGGCGGCGTTGTGCATCTTCTCCTGGGCGTTGGTCTTGGCCAGGCCGGGCTCGCCGTTGACGGACTCAGCCAGGTTGTCCCAGATGAGCTTGGCTGCGTGCAGTGCCATGCCGTCGGTGAAATCGTTGGCGTACACGGACACGTAAGCTTCGAAGCTGTGGGTCAGGGCATCGAAGCCGGCGTCGGAAGCCAGCTTGCGCGGCTGGGTGCGAGCCAGTACCGGATCAACGATGGCCACAGACGGGGTCAGGGCGTAATCGGTAATCGGGTACTTGTAGCCGGTCTTGTGATCGGTGATCACAGCGAACGGGGTGACTTCGGAACCGGTACCGGAGGAAGTCGGGATGCACACGAGCTTGGCCTTCTTGCCCAGCGGCGGAATCTTGAAGGCGCGCTTACGGATATCGAAGAACTTCTCGCGAACGTCGGAGAAGGCGATTTCCGGGTGCTCGTAGAGCAGCCACATGATCTTGGAGGCGTCCATCGGGGAACCGCCACCGACTGCGATGATGGTATCCGGCTCGAACTCCTCGCGCATCATCTCAGCGCCCTTTTCGACGGTCTCAACGGATGGCTCCGGCTCGACGTAGTCGATGATACGGAAGGTCACGCGGTTGGAACGTGCGCGCAGCTGGTCGATGATCTTATCAACAATGCCGAGCTGCTCCATGACCTTATCGCACACGATGACGGCCTTCTCGATGCCGTACATGTCGCGCAGGTACTTGATGGCGTTCGGCTCGAAGTAGGTCTTCGGCGGGATCTTGAACCACTGCATGTTGTTGTTCCTCCGAGCAATGCGCTTAATGTTGACGAGGTTCACGGCCTGCACGTTACCGGACACCGAGTTGCCGCCGTAGGAGCCGCAGCCGAGGGTCAGGGACGGAGCGATGGCATTGTAGATATCGCCGATGCCGCCGAGGGAGGACGGCTGGTTCCAGATGATGCGGCAAGCGTGCATACGGACGCCGTATTCGCGCACGAGCTCCTGGTTGTTGGTGTGGATGGCGGCGGTGTGGCCGGCACCCAGCTTGAGCATCTGCTCGCACATCTCGAAGGCCTGCTCCTTGTTGTCGGCCTTCAGAACGGCCTGCACCGGAGCGAGCTTCTCGTGGGTCAGCGGTTCGTTGTCGGAGACTTCCTTGCACTCGGCAGCCAAGATGGTGGCATCAGCCGGGATTTCGAAGCCTGCGGCCTTGGCGATGAACTGCGGGGACTTGCCCGGCACCACGGAGTTGAGCTTCGGGGTCTGGCCGGAACCTGCAGTGCAGCCGAACATGTACTGCTCAAGCTTGGCCTTCTCTTCAGCGTTCACGAAGTAGGCCTTGCGCAGCTTCAGTTCCTTGATGAGCGGAGCGTAGACGTCCTTGTGAGCGATGATGGCCTGCTCGGTGGCGCAGATCATGCCGTAATCGAAGTGCTTGGAGAGCACCAGATCGTTAGCGGCGCGCACAATGTCCACGTCGGAATCGACGTAGGCGGGGGCATTGCCAGCGCCGACGCCGAGGGCCGGCTTGCCGGAGGAGTAAGCGGCCTTCACCATGCCCGGACCACCGGTGGCAAGGATGGTGGCCACGCCCGGGTGCTTCATCAGGGCGCCAGTGGCTTCGATGGACGGGTGCTCAATCCACTGAATACAGTTTTCAGGAGCGCCGGCTGCGATGGCGGCATCGCGCACAATCTTGGCGGCTTCAACGGAGCACTTCTGTGCGCCAGGGTGGAAGCCGAAGACGATCGGGCAGCGAGTCTTCAGGGCGATCAGGGACTTGAAGATGGCGGTAGAGGTCGGGTTGGTGACCGGGGTGACGCCGGCGACCACGCCAACCGGCTCGGCCACTTCGTCGATACCCATAACATCGTCTTCGCGGATGATGCCTACGGTCTTCTGGCCGGCGAGGTAGTTGGTCACGTGCTCGCAAGCGAAGATGTTCTTGGTGGCCTTATCTTCCACGAGACCACGACCGGTCTCGTCCACGGCCATCTTGGCCAGAACCAGGTGCTTGTTCAGAGCGGCAATGGAAGCCTTGGCAACGATACGGTCAACCTGCTTCTGATCCAGCTCCTCGAAGGCGACCAGAGCCTTCTGTGCTTTCTCAACCAGTGCATTGACCTCAGCCTCAGCTGCTGCCTGCTTCTCTTCCGGGGTCGGCTTAGTGGCTTCGACCTTCTTTGCTTCTGCCAATTCGGGTCCTCCTCGATCTAACTTGGGGTGTTTGGCAAAGTATTCTGTTGTGTCACAGTCGCTGTGACCTGAGTCACAATATACCGAAGCCTTTTCTGGTCTGCACTCGCACAAAATCAACGGCGTTTCATGTTTGTTTTTGATTGATATTTGTTTGATTCTGTTATCTTTGACGTAAAAATACCCGAAAAAGGCCTCTTTTTGACCACTTTTGTTCGTTTTATTGCAAAATGAACAATCATTTTCAACCATCTACTTCGCAACTTTTATAAAGCTGTTTTCTAAAAGTTAGCTTTTCTTGCATATTTTCATAAAACGTGTTTATATAAGTGCCTGTAACCTACAGTATTGCAATGGTTTACGGCCTGTCCATACTTCGCGTATGCACTTGACGATTGCAATCCAGCCCAATGGAGGACATTATGAAGGCGCTGCCGCCCACACATGTAAAAGCGCATAATCGCAGTGCCATCATCCAGTATTTATATGCTCACAAGAGCGCCACCAAGCAAGATTTGGAACATGATCTTGGTTTGAGCCTGCCCACTATCACGCAAAATCTTCGAACCCTTGAAGTTGACCATATTGCAGTACAAGGCAGTTTGCAGGATTCTACGGGAGGCCGTAAAGCTCGAAATTACGAATTTAACCCCAACCACTGCATCGCCATCGGCGCAGGCATGTATCCGCATGAACTACGGCTACAGGCAGTCAACCTGTACGGAGCCGTTGTTGCTCAGCTCACTACCCCACTGCCCTATCGCAATACCAACGTGTATTACCAGCGCATTGGCGGCATTATCGATAACTTCGCCGGAGATATTAACCGCAAATTCGGGCAAGTGCTCGGTGTGGCATTCTCCATCCGCGGCATCATCGCACCAGACGGCTCACACGTTACTTTCGGCCCTGTTATGGGCAATACCGGACTCACACTCAGCACGTTGAGCCAATCAGTGCATCATCCATGCCTGATGATTCATGATTCAGATGCCTCTGCAATGGCAGAGCTTTGGTTCGATACTACGTTACGCGATGCAGTCTGCATGTATCTCGACCGCAGGCCTGGCGGTGCACTGATCATTGACGGCAAACTACATCAAGGGCCCAATCAGTGCAACGGCACCATCGAACACATGATATTGGTTCCGGATGGAAAAGCCTGCTACTGCGGTCAGCACGGCTGCATGGATACATACTGTTCTCTAGAAACACTTCCCGAAGATTACGAAAGCATTCCCGGCTTCTTTAGTGTGCTCGAACAGGGCGAGAGGCATCATCGCGAACGCATGAGCCAATGGCTTGACTACGTGGCTCAGGCTATTGTGAACGCGCGAGCAATCATTGCTGGAGACATTATTATCGGCGGAGAAGCGGCATCGTTGCTTTCCGATACGGAAATCAACGAGCTGCGCAACCGTGTTATTCAACGTAGCCCATTTGGAACCGAACATTTTACGCTCCGAAAAAGCTACTGCGCCGATGATTCTGACATCACCGGCGCAGCGTTGCGATATGCTCAGCAGTATCTCAATGAGCTGTTCAGCAGCTACTTCACTATCTGACAGAATTCGATGGTCTCGCCATTGGGTCCAAAGACATTGAAATACCGGATGCCATGCTCCCAAAACGTTGGAATTGACTGAATTTCAGTTTCACTGCACTTAAGCCCTAGTTCCTGAGCATTAGCCCATGCTGCTTCAATATCAGGAGTGTCAAAGGCCCAATGGTTGATAGCGCCTGCAATTCCAGGAGCGGGGTCTCCTTCCCAGGTTTCGATTGTCAAATGACCATATCGAAGAAATGCGCACCGATTCTCACCATTGGGGAATACGCCTAACAGCTCGAATCCAAGCACTTTGGTGTAAAACTCAATGGTTTCATCCAAATGTTCAGTAGGCATGCCTGAATGTTGCAGGTCAGTGGTGAATGCGGTCATGGGCTTAGCCATCGTGCTCTCCTTTGAACAATGAACGTGCATCGGCTTGTTTTAAGAATACTGATGCATACCCCATGTTGGCAGCATCAACATAGCTTCTCATTCCTAAAACGCCCGCACATACCCACGTCTACAATGGAGTCATGAGAAATCCACCGTTGCATCGTTATGCCACCCGCCCAGGTTTGTACTTCACTGATGACGGTGGAGCGGACGTCGTGGTGCGTTCAGAAACCGCCGACCAAGTCTGGCTGTGTGTGCTTGAGCCTATTGATAAGCCCAGCGCATTCTTCCAAGATGCGATTCGTCTGTTTTCAGACCCGAATACCTCTTTTATTCAACAAATTCATGAATTCCCCGTTTGCACTCGCATTCTTGAGCATCTGTATTTACGCGAAACTTTATTCCGCATGACCGGCCCCAATTACGGACTGTGGTATGTGCATCTGCCCAAGGCTTGGGATGGTATGCAGTACGGATACCGCGTGGATGGTGCGTGGGATCCGAAGCACGGCGTGCGATTCAATCCTTACAAATTCTTGCTTGACACATATGGCAAGGGTATTGAGGGCTCCATGGATCTCGACCCGGCAGCATTCTCGTATGAGTGCACGGTACAAGATCGCAAGGTAATCGGCTCCGCATATGGCACAATGAGCACCATCGATTCGCTGGGACATGTGCCTGTGTCTGTAGCCATTGATGATCGTGATGTGCATAAGCATGAAGGCGATCCGGATCATCCGCATGTGCCGTGGCGCAAAACCGTGATTTATGAGATGCATGTCAAAGGCTTTACCGCCAATGCTCCTTGGCTTCCCGAGGAGCTTCGCGGCACCTACGCCGGCCTTGCCCATCCTATTACACTGGCATATCTGCAGAACCTTGGCGTTACCTCTATTGAACTATTGCCGATTCAGGCTAAGCAGGACGAACTGTTCCTGCAAGAGCATGGGCGCAAGAATTATTGGGGCTACTCCACGCTCAGCTACTTCTCTCCCGAGCCCTCCTATGCCACCAAGGCAGCACAGGAGAAGGGTGCCACGGCTGTGCGGCAGGAAGTCATCGACATGGTGCGTGCCCTGCACGAGGCCGGCTTTGAAGTGATTATGGATGTGGTCTACAACCATACTTGCGAGGGCGGTGTGGAAGGCCCGACTGTCTGCTGGCGCGGTTTGGACGATCTAGCGTACTACCGCCATCAAAAGTCCAATGCCGGACGTCTTGAAGACACCACTGGCTGCGGCAATACGTTTGATTTCACTAACACTCATGTGGTGACATTCGCTATTGATTCGTTGCGCTACTGGGCCAAGCGCATCGGCATTGATGGTTTCCGCTTCGATTTGGGCGTGACTTTGGCCCGTTTGAACGGAGAATTCACCCAACATCATCCGTTCCTCTATGCCCTGCGCTCCGACCTGTTGCTTGGCAATCTCAAGCTCATTATGGAGCCGTGGGATCTCGGCAATCTTGGCTGGCGCACCGGCCAGTTCGGCATTCCGTTCGCTGAATGGAACGATCGATTCCGTGATACTGCTCGTACATTCTGGCTTGAGGATGTGGACGGCAGCATGGATTATGGGCGTACCAGTTTGCAGGAAATGGCTACACGACTGTGTGGCTCTGCTGATCTCTACGCCACCGACCCGGGCCGTGGCGCAACAGCATCGATCAACTTCGTGAGTTGCCATGACGGCTTCACTCTGACTGATTTGACTCGCTACCGTACTAAGCACAATGAAGCCAACGGCGAGCATAACAACGATGGTTCTTCAGTGAATCACTCCGCTAACTTCGGTGTGGAGGGTGTTACTGATGAGCCGGAAATCATTGCGGCACGCGAACAGGCCGCTATGAATCTGACCGGTATGCTTATGCTCTCGCTGGGCACTCCAATGATGCTTGCCGGCGATGAGTTCCGCAATACGCAGGATGGTAATAACAATGCGTATTGCCAAGACAATAACCTGACTTGGCTGAACTGGGATTGGCTGTATTCGCCGCATAAGACCCGTGAAATGCGTCGTCTTGAAACGGTTTCTCACCTGGTTTCGCTGCGCAAATCCCTTGATTTGTATCATCACGAGGACTTCTTCACCAGGCTCACTCAGCTTGGATTATTGAAGCCTTCAAGCCGTGTGAAGTGGTTCCTGCCTGATGGCTCCTCCCCTGTGGAACGCGATTGGTTTGATCTTGGCATCCGCAGCTTCACGATGCGGCTTCTCTCCAATACAGAAGTTGACGTGTGCATTGTGGTCAATGGCGTGGCGGAAAACCGCGACTTCCATCTGCCTGATGACAGCACATGGATTCCCAAGTGGTGCTCTGCCGAAGTCAACGGCCTGTGGCCTGGACAGGATGGACATATTCAGGCTGACAATGATGCGGAAGACATTAGTGTCTGGATGCAGCACGTTCAGAATGCTGATGAGACTGTGCGTCGCTTGGCTGAGGAGGCACGTGCCAAAGAGCAAGAGCGAGCCGCTCAGCAGGCCAAGAATGCTGCTGCTAGCCCAGCTCAGTCCACATCTTCGGTGACTACGCGTACTGCGCAATCGCATAGTTCTGCTCAAGATGATGATGCAGCATCTGCAGTGACTGCTCAGTTCGCTATTGTGAAATCTTCTGATAAAAGCACTGATAAGGCTGTTGATGACCAGGTTGCCGCTGCAGACAAGCCGATGACGGAAACCGAGCAACTGATGCGCGTTACTGAAGCGCTGAATGCGGTCGGCCAGTCCTCGGCGAAGCTCGTCAACAATGACGAACCAATTCAACCGGATGATACTGCGCGCGCCAATGTATGGACCATGCCAGCCTTGAGCATCACGCTGATGAAGCAGGTGTGAGCCCGCTCGGCGCTGAAACCAAAAAACCCCTTCGTGGATTTCCACGAAGGGGTTCTTTGTGCTCGGTAGAAACAGTTCGCAGCGAAATTAACGCTTGGAGAACTGCGGTGCGCGACGTGCCTTGTGCAGACCAGCCTTCTTGCGCTCCACGACACGGGAGTCGCGGGTCAGGAAGCCAGCCTTCTTCAGGGCGGCGCGGTTGGCGTCACGATCGATAGCGTTCAGAGCGCGGGCAACGCCGAGGCGGATAGCGCCGGCCTGGCCGGTGGTGCCGCCGCCGTCAACGAGAACGATGACGTCGAACTTGCCTTCGAGCTTGAGCAGAACGATCGGGGAGTTGACCTCACGCTGCTGCAGCTTGGAGGGGAAGTACTCCTCCAGGGTGCGGCCGTTGATGGTCCACTTACCGGAGCCCGGAACCAGACGCACGCGAGCGACGGCTTCCTTACGACGACCGGTGCCGTAGCCCGGCTCGATAGCGGAAGTACCGGTGCCAGCGCCAGCGTTGGTCTCGGTGGTGTAGTTGGTGAGCTCCTCTTCGGTCTCGACAACCTGGGAGTCGTTGGTGTTTTCAGCCATGATATCTATCTCCTCTCAGGTTTCACTTGGCCTGCTGCGAGATCTGAGCGATCTCGAAGGTCTTCGGCTGCTGCGGGGTGTGCGGGTGCTCGGCGCCGCGGAAGACGCGGAGACGGTCGAGCTGCACCTTAGCCAGACGGTTCTTCGGCAGCATGCCCTTGACGGCGGCCTTGATGATGCGCTCGGGGTTGTTCTCGAGCAGCTCGGCGTAGGAATCACGACGCAGACCACCGGGACGACCGGAGTGAGAGTAGAGTTCCTTGCCCATCTTGTTGCCGGTGAGAGCGATCTTGTCGGCGTTGATGACGATAACGTAATCGCCGAGATCAGCGTGCGGAGCGTAGGTCGGCTTGTTCTTGCCGCGCAGCAGGGTTGCAACCTGGGAGGCAAGACGGCCCAGCACCACGTCGGTGGCGTCGACGATGTACCAGTCGTGAGTCAGATCAGCTGGCTTCGGAGTGAAAGTTTTCACTGGAGTACCTTTTCTATATATTGTGTTCCGGGTCTCCGCTGTTTGGCGTGACTTGGTCAGGGCCGCATCCAAAAAGCTTTGAACCTCATTATCCGTGGGCTCCCTGAAAGTCCTCGATGGCGAGTGGGATAGCGCTTTGAAGGACCCCTTAGGGAAACACAACAATCCACTAGTATATCGCTATGCCTGACATTCCACACGCCGAGCCATAATCGGAACCGTCCTTGCGTCCGGTGCTATTTTTCCGCAGCCTACGGCCGCTCTCCTACTACCCCTCAGTCCCGCGTTCGCGGGCCAGCTCAGCAGCAATTAAGGACAGGCTACGCCTGCTTCTTGTTTGCTCACTGTCGTTCGCCTTCGCCTACAAACAGCACACCGTGCTGTTTGCTTTACGGCTCAGCCCAACAAGGGGAGCCAGAGTGGTCAGCTGTTGAAGATTTGGGCGAAGCGTTGGGCGCCTGGGGTGTCAAAGACTGCTTCGAGCGGCACTACATTGCCCTTGGCATCAGCGAGCGGAATGCGCCAGTTCGGATACTCATTATTGGTACCGGGCTGGTTCTGAGCACGCTTCTCCCCTACTGCATCAGTAATAGAAGCAGCAAACAGCTTGCACGGCGCACCCTTAAGCGCACGGTACAGCGCATCCACAATCTCCGATTCGTGAGCCTCGCGATCCTGCGCATAATCCGGATTCAGATAACCCTGATCAACCAGCATGGCAATCATGGAATCCTGCTCCGCCTTAGCAGAAGCTTCGAATTCCTCAGCCGGTCCGGTCAGCAGACCCAACCGTTCACGAATCTTGACATGCTCATACTCAAGGTATCCGGCAGCCGGCGGCAGATCATGAGTGTTCACCGAAGCCAGTGCATACGGGCGATACTCAGACGGCTTACGGAACACGCCATCATACTGCTCGAACCATTCCACAGCGCAGCCGAGAATGCCGTGGCCAGCCAACGAATCGGCAACATATTCAGGCACCACGCCCAAATCCTCGCCAACTACCACACCGTTTGCACGGCTGGCTTCAATAGCCAGAATGCCAAGCATGATGTTGGAGTTGTAGTACACATAGGCACCGTCCACGGCAGAATGACCTTCCGGAATCCACCAGAGACGGAACAGACCGAGGATATGGTCGATGCGCACAGCACCGGCACGAGCGAACATATCGTGCACCATGTTGCGGTACGTCTGATAACCAGTGGCCTCAAGATCCAACGGGCTTAACGGTGGCTGACTCCAGTTTTGACCCTGCTGGTTAAACATATCCGGCGGCGCACCAACCGTGGCTCCCTTAGCGAAGCGTTCCGGATTCCACCACACGTCAGCACCATACGGGTGCACGCCAACAGCCATATCAGACATGATGCCGATATGCATGCCAGCATCCTTAGCGGCCTGCTGAGCAGCAGCCAATTGCTCCACAGCCACCCATTCAAGCCAACGATAGAAGTCCAACGTGTCCGGGAACTGATTCTTCAGATTCGCGATTTCCTGAGAATCACGGTTCAGCGCCTGCTCCCAACCGTTCTTATCATCGGTGGGCGCACCCCACTTGTCGTAGCAGAGGCACCAAGTGGCATACGCTTCGAGATCAGAGCCGCTGTTCGCTTTGAAATCATCAAAAGCGGCCTGGCGTTCTGCAGTACGGCCAGACTTGAAGATAATCCACAATGCGTGCATCTTGCTACGCCACATGGCGTCGCGATCGATGAGCTGAGCATCACCATTCAACGGTTCCACATCAGCATGCAAGGCGTCTACCTGCTGCTTGACGTCAGCAGCAAGCGAAGCATACTCCGGCACGGATTCCGGTCGAATATACGTAAAGTTCACCAGTCGGCGGCTTACCGGCAGATACGGGGATGGCGTCAGCGGAGAAACCGGTTCGGCCGCATGCACCGGGTTGATGAGAATGAAATCAGCCCCGGTCTTCTTCTTGGCGTCAACCAGCATGGTCTTCAGATCTTCGTAATCTCCCACGCCCCACGAGCCAGAGGAACGAATCGAATACAGCTGAGCCATCCAGCCCCACAAGCTGCCATTCTTCATCGGATCGATAAGATCCACCTTGCTTGGTGCACTGATAAGCGTAGCGTCCTGAGTGCGGTTACCCACAGTGACGTGCAGCTTGTGGTAGCCGACCGGCACATCGGCAGGAATGATCAGCGCTGCAGTGGAAACGAATCGATCACCAAGATCAAAAGCCTGTGAACCGTCACCTGGGCCAACGCCCACAGTGCCGCTGTATGTTTCACCGCTTTCCAATGTGATGGTGGCGCTTGGAGTCTCCAGAATTCCCGTGTTCACCAGGACTTGGTCTTCCACACCTGCGGTATGCAGCACGGTAGGTGCCACCAGTCTGGAGTAACGTTCCTTCAGGATGCGCCGGATGGCGGCGTCTTGGCTATCTTCATCTCGGGCCTCAATGCCCAGAGCGGCCAGTATCTCGATCAGGACTTCGTCGTCGATTTCGTGATAATCATGGCTCATACCCACATAGCTGGTTCCGATGCCGACCAACTTGGCCAGACGAATCAGCGGGCGTGCCAGCCGCTCTTCATTCTCGGTATTCTCACTCATAGCCCCAGTCTAACGCCCTTTATGCGCGCCACACTGTAACGCAAACGCCTCAATGAGCTGAAATTTCCCTGTTATTCAATTGATTGGCATAATTTATCGCTCTGCGATGGCATTACGGACCTCTTGAGAGGGGTCGTTAGCCAATTTTTCTAACATCTGAGCGGAGGTATTCGGGTTCAGCGCCACTGCACGACGAACCATCGAAGCGAGCACTGCGGGAGCGCCTTCTTCAAGCTCGGTGCCAAGTTTGCCAAGGAAGTCCAACGTCTCCGCATCAGCGGTCGGATCTTGCGCGCCTTCGAGACGCATTTTCCAGCTCGTTCGCTTATTGCGCAGCGCATGGTCGCGCACAGCTGGCACTGGATCTTTGGTAAGTCGCCCTACAAGCCAATTCTTATCATCTTCGTTGGCGGCCACGGCTTGACGAACCGAGTCATCGGGATCTTCAGACAGCTTAACCAGCACATTCGGGAATGGCATGGTCGTAGCGAGGAACACTCGATCTTCAACCGGCGTATGACGATTGCCGGCCACAGCTTCCAACAATGCGGTAGCACGAGAGAACGCTGCCTGATTGGAACGGTCCGGCAATGGACGGCGCGCAAACTCCGAAAGTTCAGCGGAATCAGTAGAGTGACGCAGACGCTCATAGGCCACAGTCAGCGGTTCGAAGTCCTTGATTTCTTGTTCGTCAGTCATAGTTCTTCAGCTTAGTTGGTTGTTATTGACAATGCACAGCTCACGCACTCCGAGCTGTGCGAATGCCTCTCAATCAGGCAAAAGCACCGCAGCAATGCGGCTTAGTCAAGCGGAACAGGAATGTTGACTCTATCGAATGGGTCAGGAACCACCGCCGCATTGAACGTTTCCCGCACACGCTCCTCGAATCGCGTTGCGGCCTCCAATGGCACAACAGCAGTGAGTTCCACGTTCATGGTATACGACTCATCTTCTTGGTGGCCATCCACCTGTGCGAGCAACTGCTGGAAGCGGGCGAGCTGTGGATATTCCAATCGGATGCGGTACCGTTGAGCGGTCATGATTCGAGCCACATTCGCGGCCTTCATCGCCAACGATGCAGCCGATGAATACGCACGAACCAATCCTCCAGAGCCCAGCAGAATGCCGCCAAAGTATCGGGTTACCGCTACTACACAGTCTGTAGTGCCAGACTGCTTCAGCACATCAAGAATAGGTTTGCCAGCGGTACCGGAAGGCTCACCATCATCGCTCATACGTTCGGAGAGTCGCCCATCTGCACCACCGCACACGGCGGCATACGCCACGTGACGAGCCTTGGGATGCTGCTCACGGATGGATGCCACAAATGCGAGCGCCTCATCCAAAGTGTCCACGTGAGCGGCATCACCAATGAATTCGGATTTCTTCTCGACCAGAGCGTCATGTGCGGGAGCGTCAGGGGTGTTGAGAATCGTCTGCATATGAGTCAACAATCACATTCAATAATCATCAATGGATAGCTTGCCAGCTAATGTCAGCGTTCGGAGACAACGACGTTATAGTCTTCGCCAGCAAAGTAGGCGGTCAGGCATGCGATCATCTGGCGCGTAAGTTCCTTGAAAGCGCCATCGGTACGCCAGCCAACATGAGGCGTGAGCACAATGCCGGGCACCTGGCAAATTGCATCAGAGGCGGCTAACGGCTCATGATCGAACACGTCAAGTCCGGCAGGAATATCGCCTTTGCTCAGTCGCGCGAGCAGAGCACCAGATTCAATGACTTCAGAGCGAGCGGTATTGATGAACAGCGTGCCAGGCTTCAAATGCGCGAGATTCTCAGCGGTGACGATGCCGCGCGTGGCATTGTTCAGCGGCAAATGCACGGACACGATGTCGCTACTAGCAATGAGCTCGTTCAAATCATCAACCGGTTTGGCGCCTGAACGTTCAAAATGTTCGGCTGGCACATGCGAGTTCCATGCGCTGACTTCCATGCCGAAAGCGCGAGCGATACCGGCCACAGTGGACCCGATACCACCGAGACCGATGATGCCAAGCTTACGACCCGCGAGCTGTAAGCCATCGCCGCCAGCCCACGCCCAGTTACCAGCTTTGACATCTGCATCCAGCTGACCGGTGCGGCGAACCAGCTCAAGCATCAGCGCGAACGTGTGCTCGGCTACAGCATGGTCACCGTAATGTTCGGCATTGCAGATTCGAATATGAAGCGTGCGAGCAAGGTCCAGATTGATATAGCTAGCCACTCCAGTGCCGCAGAATACGATGCATTTGATATGGCTATGCTGGCTGAACGTGTTCAGCAAATCATCCGAGATATGATATCCGCCCACCAGCAGAGCGTCCGCATCAGCGCAACGTTCGGCGATAGTCGCCTCATCCGAAGTAAATTCCTCGAACATGCGCACTCGCGCAACATCCTTCAATGCCGGAAAATGCGCCTTAATAGGCTCAATCATCGATTCCAGTACGGAAGGCATAACCACCAGCGGCAAATCAGTGCGCTCAGGTTGCGTTTCAAAGATCTCGGTCATGGCCACCACATTAGGCGGGCGGTGGGAGAAAATCAGCTTATTCCAGCACCATTCAGGATTATTCCTGTGTGATATTCCACTCACGAACAACGTTCTGATCGGCACCCATGGAATAAATGACATTCCATATTCGCTGCCGAACCTGAGCATCTTGGCTTTCTGACCAGCATGTGCCTATGGGATGGTCACTGGAAATCGGACACCATCGATACGTGCCTTGCTGCTGATTTGCCGTGGGCAGCCAGTCGATGCGATTGACGCGCCACGAACCCTTGACGCCCTTCTTGCCGGCAAACTGAATACGCGCGGTAACGCCTTGATTATTCACAATGGTTGCAGCGGAAGCATTTTCGGTAACCGCATTGCCGAGGCCGTAAATAATCCATGTACCGTTATAGTTCTCGATGGGCTGCGCGCAATGGCATCCAGCGCCATAAATCACATCGAATGCACCAGTATCGGCAAGTTCGTGGGCTTCAGTAACCTGCCATGAATCAGCGTAATCAATGTATTCCACGACTGAATGCATAGCGATAGCCACCACATCAGCGCCCTGCTCACGAGCTTTGTTCGCCTTATCTACCGCTCGTTGAATATCGCTGGCATGATGAGGATCATCTGTGTCACGAAGTCGATCGACTCGCCAGTCAGCGTCTGCCACCTGCCCGTTCAGCGATACCGTTCCCGAAATCAAGCCAAGCTTGCCGCCACCAGTCGGAGAATCGATAACCAATGGCTTAAGGGAATCTTCTTCGGTTTTGTATGAACCAGTTTGGGCAATACCGTCAGCCTCGAGCGTGTCCCAGAGCCTGGCGATACCGTCAGCGCCTTGATCCCACGAATGATTCGTGGCATGCGTACAAGCGTTATAGCCCACATTGCGGGCGGCATCCGCCACCTCGGGAGGAACATTGAACACCGGATACGCTGCATACGGACCGCCACGTTGGGAAATCGGAGTTTCAAAATTGCACACTGCTATGTCAGAAGCTTGAATGTACTGCTTCATCGGCTCAAACAGTGGATCAAAATTGAATGCGGTACCGTCGGTCGCATTGATATTCGCGCCACGGAACTGGTTCCAAAGCCCCTCATGGAACAGCAAATCACCGTTGACCAGAAGAGCAATGCAATCTTGGTCCGGACAGTCCGGCGAATTGCCATGATGCTCAGCCACCGGCGTGGGCACATTCTGCGTTTTATTCAAAGTGGCATCTGACGCAGTATTGGACACAGTATTCGACATCTGCCTTGCATCCGACTGCGATGCCTGCTGATGATGCATGCCAAGCCACAATCCCACTGCCAGTGCAATAACCACTGCGCATACAAATACAATGCATACAGTCAAACGACTCTTGCCTGTTGGCGCCGGCCGGTGCTGCCCTTGACCGCGAATATGACCCATAGCGTTCATCCTTAAACGTGGCTGTTCAAACTTCTCTCATAGTCAGAATATGACACATTCAAGTCAAATGATGGTCTTTTTTCGTCGTGCCGTATTTGTCTGATGACTAGAATAAATCACGGAGACGGGCGGACAATGGCGTACCTCCGGCTCCGCTACATAAGAGGCAAGTGCAATCGGCACAGTCTACAGCAGGGCTGATTCCGCCCCCTGTTGGTTTATACTGAGATTGCCGCAAATCGCGGTGATTCATTTTGCAACCTTCGGTTAGAGGCTCAAGCCGATAACCTAGTAAAGGCCCGATGTTGGTAGCGTCGGGCCTTTATTTATTTCAGGTCATATGGGCGCCATTTTCGGCATGAAAAAAGGGTTTCGGGCGGATGCCTAAAACCCTTGATGGCGGAGTCAGAGGGATTCGAACCCTCGAGCCGCATACACGACTAACACCTTAGCAGGGTGCCCCTATCGGCCACTCAGGCATGACTCCACGTTGCACCTTGAGCGCAACAGCACATTACTGTATCACGACCTGCGGATACGGCATGCCGAACGTTGCAGCTTTTCCACGAATTGCATGCATTGCATGCACCGGCCGCATTATTTTCCTTTGGCCGGTGCGGCATCACCGGAGAAGGTGACAATCACCGCGAATATCACCAAAGCCACGCCCACAAGCTCACCAATGCCTGGAATCTCACCGAAAACCAGCCCCACAGCCACAGCAACCGCGGGGTTGATGGATTGCATTACCGAGAAAGCACCAGAGGTGGTGCGGCGCAATGTAATCTGTTCCACCACGTATGGGATAAACGATGCCATCAGCGAAATAACAAACAGCAACGCCAACAGCTTGAGCGAACCACCAGGCTCCAGCGCCCATGTGGCATCAGACTTAGGCCAAATCACATGCTTCACAGCCGGTACACCCAAGAACACAGACTGCACAATCCAACCAATAGTTACCGCAATGCACAGGTTGTCGAGCGAATTGCCGCCCGCAGCTACTCGCCGCCCGGTAACAATGTAAACACCCCACATCGAACCGCCGATCAGAATAGCAATCAAACCGACGAGGAAGCTACCGCTGCCGGCCGGGTTTGATAATGAGATACCAGCGAGCAGCACTACGCCAACTGCGGCGATGCTAATACCCAACCGCTCGCGCCAACTGCGGCCGGTAATCACCGCTACAGATAAGGGGCCGATAAATTCAATGGATACGGCAATGCCCATGTCCATATTGCTGATGGCAACGTAAAACATCGTATTCATCAGCACCAATGCACACCCGAGCAACACCACTAATCCCCAGCTGCGAGCGCTGCGATGGAATAAAGCGTTTCGCTTAGCTCGTTGCCAAGGTCTGCGCCAAGCGAGCAGCAGCAATGTCATGAATCCCACGCGATACCAGACCGAATACAGAGGATCGAGCTGGGTGAACGCCAGTTTGGCAATGGCCGTGGCCGTATAGATAATCAGTGCCTCTGCGATAACAATCAGTACTACAGGAACACGATTGAGGATGCTCACCACTGCCTTCTTCATATGACTCACGCTACTCGGAGAGTCGGGACAGTGTGGATTAGGCATGGACTGCGCCGGCATGCGGACATAGGCGTGAGATAAGACACGAGATTCGGACGGCATACCCTACCCGCACTACGTGCGCTGAAACGCATCCGTTTCACCGTGCAAGAACGTTTGCCGCAGCACAACTTACAATGAATGGCATGAGTACTGCACCAAGGCTGGCCGCTGCAAAACGCGATTGGGGTCATGATGAGACCGGCTGCACGGTGTTGCATATCGATATGGATGCATTTTATGCCTCACTCGAGGTGGCACGTAATCCTAAACTCAAAGGCAAGCCTGTGATTATTGGCACCGGACCGCGTTCAGTGGTGTCTGCCGCGAGTTATGAGGCACGGCGTTACGGCATCAATTCGGCCATGCCTTCGGCCCGGGCTCGTCAACTGTGTCCAGACGGCATTTTCCTGCCGGTGGATATGCGCTATTACCGCATGATGTCGCATCGCATCATGCATGAGGTGTTCCTGACTATCACCGATCGTTTTGAACAAGTGTCGGTGGATGAGGGATATATGGACGTTTCCGCTGCCCTGCTTCAATGGGGTAAGCCCAGTGCGATTGGCGCATGGATTCGCCAGCAAGTGTCCGAACGTTTTCATGTGACCTGCTCGGTGGGCATTGCCGCTAACAAGTTGGTTGCCAAAATGGCGTCTACGAACGCCAAGCCGGATGGCATGTTGCTGATTCCGGCAGCCCGTTCAGTGGAATTTGTGCAAATGATGCCTTTACGTGGCATTCCCGGCATCGGGCCTTCATTAGAGAAACGGTTGAATGCCTGGGGCGTTACTTCCGTGGCTGAGCTGGCGCAGATGGATGAAGCAGCGCTGACGCGCGCCACCGGCTCCCCCGCTACCGCGCGTGGATTATGGGCAGCCTCGCATGGATTGGATTCGCGTGAAATCACAACAGTTCGCGAGGAAAAATCCATTGGTTCCGAACGAACACTGCTGCAAGATACCCGCAGTATGCGCGTGGTGTGCAATGTGCTGCGTGCTGCCTGTGACGAGGTGGCTGCCACGCTACGGCGTAAAGGGTTGGTGGCGCGCACGGTTACGGTGAAACTGCGGTTCGCTGATCTCAGTTACCAAACCCGTTCGTTCACTATGGAGCGCCCGACTGATACGGCAGGAGCACTGTACCCCGAATGCGTACGGCAATTGCGTCTTATGCTTGGGATTTCCGCTGCCGCTGGGCCGGACGCCGTGCTGCCGAAATTAATACGTTTGGCTGGCATGAGCACATCGTCATTAAGTGAGGCTGCTACTACCGCCATACAACCATCATTAGATGACATGCTCGAAGAGGCTTCAGATACCCGCGGTCAGACCTCGCAGGCACGCCGGCATGATGCCGAGGCTGCTTTGGATGCCGTGCGCCGCAAATTCGGCAACAGCGCAGTGCAGTTTGGAGCGTGACGCTTCACCGCTACGAAAGCGTTATAGCGTCACAGCTGCATCACCGCATCACTACATCTGTGCAAGGCGCTGGCAGGCAGACTGGATGGCCTCGTCAGTAGCGGTGGCGGAGAATCGCAGGTATGCAGGGGCGCCGTAGAACTCGCCAGGGCTTGGAATAATGCCGATTTTCGCCAGCTCAGCCATATCCGCCCAGCAATCGCCTGACTTGGCCTTGACCCACACATACAATGCTCCAGCAGGCATGCGCACGCTATAGCCGTATGCCTTCAACGCCTCTACCAGTGCAGCCAAACGGTTGCGATAACGAGTCCATTGCTGGTGCACGGCGGCAGTATCACGCAAACCAGCAGCCATTGCCGCCTGCACGGGGCCAGGAATAATCTCGCCGATTTGCTTGCGATATTCGCTCATCTCTCGCACCAGACGGTAATCGCCAGCAATCAATGCCGTGCGATAGCCAGCCATGTTGGACTGCTTCGAGAGCGAGTACAGCACCAGAATGCCATCTGCCGAACCTTCGCAGACCTGCGGGCTCAGGGCGCATGGTGTGGCAGACAAGGTGAATGCACGATCTGCTGCTGCCGGTTCGTTGTTTTCCGGTTCAGCAGCAGATGAGCGTGCCGAACGCCAGTCCATCAGCGCATAGCATTCGTCGGATAGCACTGTTGCGCCAATACGACGAGCGGCAGCCACAATTTCCGCCAGCCAATCCGCGCTAATCACTTCGCCGGTCGGGTTGCACGGCGAATTTACCCAGATTGCCTTGACATTCGGCACATTGGCCCAAGAATCAACGTCAGTAACATCATCGACTTTAAGAACAGTCGCGCCGGCAAGCTGCGTGCCGATTTCGTAAGTCGGGTATGAGACGCGTGGCTGCACCACCACGTCGCCTGGCCCCAAATGTAGCAAGCTGGCCATTAACGCCACAGCTTCCTTGGAGCCGACGGTCGGCACTGCCGCGGCATTAATGGTTTTAAGATTCACGCCGCGCATGCTACGGAACCAAGTGTCAATAGCTTCTTTGAGATCTGCTGTGCCGGCAGTCACCGGGTAGCCATGTGCGTTCGCAGCATCTGCGGAAGCAATAAGAGCCTGTTGCACACTGGCAGGCACTGGGTCCACAGGAGAACCAACCGAAAGATCGATCATGCCCCCTGGCACGGCCTTGGCTGTGGTTTTGTAGCCGGCGATGCGAGACCAATCGTACGGGGAGGAATATGCGTGGAAGCCCATGAGAACCCTTTCTTCAATATGTTCCTAAGATACGACGAACCCCCGGCCTATCAGGCCGGGGGTTCGAGATGTGTCGTGAGGCTCCCCTCAGTCAACTCTGTTGACAGCTCCTCTCGCAGAGGGAAACCGGGAGCCAAAGGAAAACAAAATCACTGATTCTGCGGAGGCAGGGCAGCTACCTGCTCAGGATCCTTACCGATGGGGCCGTTGGCGGAAGCACCACCCAAATCGCCCACTTCAGCGAAGAAGCTCACAGCAGCGTCCTTGTACCAAGCCCACTCCTCCGGCAGATCATCCTCGTAGAAGATGGCTTCAGTGGGGCAGACCGGCTCGCATGCGCCGCAGTCAACGCATTCGTTCGGATTGATGTACAGGGAACGGGAGCCCTCATAAATGCAATCGACCGGGCACTCGTCCACACAAGCCTTGTCTTTGACGTCCACGCAAGGCTGAGCAACAACGTATGGCATGGAATCCTCCTTGAAAATAACGCTGTGTCAATTCTAGGCTCGCGGCCGGACTCGTTGACACAGCGTTAGTTTAAGGTTCAGGCGTCAGCCACGTCAGCCGTTGATGGCCTTGTCGGTTTCGTCGGAGAGCTTGTCAGTCAAGTCCCCAGTGCCGAGACGTGCGTGCCAGTATCCGTAGCCGAAGTAGATGGCGAAGCCCACCACAAGCCACACAATGAAACGGATCCAAGTGAGCACAGTGAGGTTCAGCATAAGCCACAGGTTTGCCAGACCAATCAGAATCGGCACCCACGGGTTGCCCGGAATCTTGAAGGCACGCGGCAGGTCAGGGCGCTTCTTACGCATGATCGGAATGGAGATGGCCACCAGCGTGAAGGCGGAGAGCGTACCGATGTTCACCATGTCGGAGAGCACGCCGATATCAAACAGGGCGGCGACCAGGGCCACCACAATGCCCACAGCGATCTGCAGGCCAGCCGGAGTGCCGTGCTTGCCGGTCTTGGACAGGCTGCGCGGCAGCAAACCGTCGCGGCTCATAGCAAAGACAATACGAGTCAGGCCGAGCAGCAGCACCATCACCACGGTGGCAAGGCCGAGCACAATACCGAAGCTGATAATCTTGGCAGCCCAGTTAGCGCCTACGAGCTCGAAGGCGGTGGCCAGAGACGGGCTGTCTTGCTTGGCGAGATCCTTGTACGACACCATACCGGTGGTCACAATGGCCACGAGCATGTACATCACAATGATCAAAGCCATGCCCACGCCGATGCCGAGCGGCACGTTCTTGTGCGGGTTCTTGGTTTCCTCAGAAGCAGTGGCCACCACGTCGAAGCCAATGAATGCGAAGAACACGAGGGCCGCACCAGACAGAATGCCAGGCACACCATAAATAGAAGGCACCATGCCAGTGGCCCACTGCCACAGCGGCTGACCCATCACACCGGAAACAGCGGCAGAGCTTTCCACGCTGGAAGCTGGTTCAGCCGGCGGAATGAACGGCGTGAAGTTGGAAGCCTTCACATAGAAGAAGCCTACAATCACCACGAAGAACACAATGGCAATCTTGAGCACAGTCATCGCACCATCCACGCGCGCACCAATCTTGGTGCCGAACACCAGCAACGTGGTGAAGAATGCCACGATGATAATCGGCGCTATATCAACGTGGAATGAGCCGATGGTCAGATTAGTGTTGGCATTCCAACCCATCAAACGCATGAAATCATTGAGGTAGACGCCCCAATACTTGGAAATCACGGAACCTGCCATCAGCATTTCCAGAATCAAATCCCAGCCGATAATCCAGGCCATGAGCTCACCCACTGTGGTGTAGGTGAAGGTGTAAGCAGAGCCTGCCACTGGAATCATCGAAGCAAACTCGGCATAGCACATCACTGCAGCGCCGCAGACGATGCCTGCAATCAGGAAGCTGATGATCACGGCCGGACCCGCGTGGAAGGCAGCTGCCTGCGCGCCCACGGAGAAGATGCCGGCGCCCACGGCGACGGCCACGCCCATAATAGACAGATCCCACCAAGTCAGGTTGCGCTTGAGCTTGCGGCCCTCTTCACCTGTTTCGGCAATGGTCTGTTCGACGGATTTCGTACGGAACAGTTGCATAAAGCCTTCTCTTTTCTCTCGGTAGCGCACCTGGAGCACGCAAAAAACATCGAGAATCGAGTATAGAAGAGGCCGTGTGACTTGTCTATTACCTTGTTGGCAACTTCCGCTTCTTATGCGCCAAGTACGCCCACGCAAACCGGCTCAGGAACCAGTTCGACACCGAATGCGTCACGCACGCGCTGCTGCACGGTACGCGCCAGTTGTTCGATATCTTCAGCGGTTGCCTTCCCTCGATTGGTTAATGCCAATGTGTGCTGGGTAGAGAGGCTGGCCGCCGCATTAGCTTCGATTGCGAACCCCTTATGGCATCCGGCATGGTCGATAAGCCATGCTGCGGAAGTCTTGATTCCGGGTTCACCGTTCGGCAGCACGGCATTGAATCGTGGCGCGTCCTCAGGAAAGTTCGATGCCTGTTCCGCAGTAAGAATCGGATTCATAAAGAATGATCCGCAACTGTGACGATTGTAGTCGGGAGCCGGCAAGCCATCGCTATCAAGAGCGATGCCAGCAGCATCATTGATTGCTGCCAGACGCTGCAAATCAGCCAGGATATTGGCTTCACGCTTAGCATGCGTCATGACCGGCAATGCGTAACGCGTGGGATCCTCGAGCATGCCTTTGGCCGCACGAACCTTGAGTACAGCTTCACGAATATCCTTGGTAGCCATGCGATCGCCGACTTCAACGCCGAGGGCCTTAGCAAGCTGACCATAGCCGACTGTGCCCTGCGCGCTGTGAGTCAGCGCGAATGTGACTGAAAGCACTACGTAGCGTGGGGTTGGGAAGAATTCTGCAGCAGGTTTGCCTGGAGCAGCGTACATGCTGGCTTTGAGCGCGGAGTATCGGTAGCCGAAGTGGAGATCTTCAGGCGTCAGATCTTGTGTGGTTTTGGTTTTGCGATCCCAAACTTCCACCGACTCTACTGAGGTGGCCACTTCCTGGCCGTATGCACCAATGTTCTGTACCACGGAAGCGCCAACTGTTCCAGGAATGCCAGACAGTCCTTCCACGCCTTCGAGTCCGATTTCAACGGTGAAAGCCACGAAATCATCCCAATTGGCACCCGCTTCAGCATTCACGTGCACGGTGCGGTCTTCGCCTTCTACAGGTGCGGCTTCATCCGGTACGGTGATGAGACGACGAGCGTCACGTACCACCACGCCGTTGAACGGCTTATCCGAGATAAGCATGTTGGAGCCGCCGCCGATCACCACCAACGGCAGGCCTTTGGAGTCAGCGTCTTCCACGGCCTCAATCAAGCCGACTCGCGTAGTCGGTTCTACGAAATGAGCGATTTCGCCGCCCACGCCCATAGTGGTGATATCTGCAAAGCTAGTCATGGTTCTCTATCCTACTGGTGCCGGAGGCATTTGCCGCTCAGCGCATAACAAAAAACCCGACCGGTAAGGGTCGGGTTTGAAGCTTAATGCTATGCGATCAACGAGTCTCGCGATGCACGGTCTGCTTGCCGCAGCGCGGGCAGAACTTCTTGAGCTCAAGACGATCTGGGGTGTTACGACGGTTCTTGGTCGTAATGTAGTTGCGCTCCTTGCACTCGGTGCAGGCCAGCGTGATGCCCGGACGGATGTCGGCGCTCTTAGCCATTCTCATTCACCTCTGTGTTACTAGGTATAATAAGCGCCCACCGGTTAGCGGGCGCAATTGTAGCGAGGAAGAGGCTCGAACTCTTGACCTTACGATTATGAGTCGTACGCTCTAGCCAGCTGAGCTACCCCGCCAGAGAGCCCCGAGTGAGAATTGGACTCACGACCTCTTCCTTACCAAGGAAGTGCTCTACCACTGAGCTATCGGGGCGTGGCGGATAGTGGATTCGAACCACTGAAGCACGAAGCGGCTGATTTACAGTCAGCTCCCTTTGACCGCTTGGGAAATCCGCCAGTCTGTTTCCCGCTGCGGTGTTTGACCTCAACAGGCAACTCGGATATATAAACACATCTGGCGGACGCACGCAACTCTGGAGTGGGTTTCGGCGTGTCGCGCAGCTCCCCTCAGAGAGGGGAGCCAGATTCTTTGCTTCTCTCCCTCAGTCAGCTTCGCTGACAGCTCCCTCATCAGAGGGAGCCGGAAAACCGAGCTGTCCGTCTCACGGCTCGGTCCCATCAGAGGGGGCACAGAGAGGGTTAGAAACCGAGGTCTTTGAGCTTGGCGCAGACGTCGATGACCAGATCGTTGGCTTCGGCCTCGCCGATGGAGATGCGAATGCCTTCGCCGGAGAATACGCGCGTCGACAAGCCTGCTGCCAGGAACTGGGCTGCGGCTTCGTCCGTCTTCTCCCCCAGCGGCAGCCAGAAGAAGTTGGCATACGGCTCCGGGAATTCCCAACCCTGATCCTTCAGTGCGGCAACCACACGGTTACGCTCGGAAATAATCGACTTCACTCGATCGGTCAGTTCATCGTAAGCATCCAGGCTGGCGAGCGCGGCAGTCTGCGCCACATCGGTCACGCCGAAGGGCAGCGCCACCTTGCGCATACCGTCAATCACATCCTCAGGAGCGATGCCATAGCCGATACGCAGACCTGCCAGGCCATATGCCTTGGAGAAGGTGTGTGCCACCACCACGTTCGGGAATTCACGGAACAGGTCCATGGCCACCGAGGTGTCGGCATCCGTGTTGAACTGGAAGTAAGCTTCGTCGAACAGCACCAGCACGTCGGACGGAATGGCTTCCATCAGTCGATGAGCATCTTCGGCCGCCACGGAAGTAGAGGTCGGGTTGTTCGGATTGTTGACAATCACCAGGCGAGTCTTCTCATTGACGGCGTTGATCAGTCCGTCGATATCATGAGAGCCGTCCGGCAGATTCGGCACTTGCACGCTGGTGGCACCCGCACCGGCCACAATAATCGGATATGCCTCGAAGCTGCGCCACGGGTAGACGACCTCGTCACCGGGGCCGGCCACTAGCTGCACCAGCTGAGTGATGACCTCAGTGGAGCCGCAGCCCAACACAATGTTCTCCGGCTTGACGCCGATTTCCTCAGCCAGACGTTCCACCACGGCCCAGCCGCGCATATCCGGGTAACGGTTCAGATGCGGCAGCGCGTGATCTTCAATAGCCTTGACCACGCTGGGCAGCGGGTCGAATGCGTTCTCGTTGCTGGAAATTTTGAAGGAGCGCTGACCCTCAACCTTGGGGGCCGGCTTTCCCTGCTTGTAGGAGGGGATGGTATCAATAATGCTGCGATGTTTGAAACTCATGGCCCTATCCTATACCGTTTTTCTTATACAGCGCTCAAAAAGCACGAATTCAAGCGGTTTTGGAGTGATTAGCCATACTTGCGCATCACGGTTGGCCGCTGGCATGCTAGGCACATGACTTCAGATCTTGTACATCACGGCCAATCCTTCGACGATAAGCCGCTCGGCTTCGGTACACTCTCCATTCATCTCGGCAACGGTGTTGACGCAGAAACCGGCGCAATCCGCCGCCCTATAACGCTTGCTAACGCCTACGCCCTGCCTTATGACCCTTCAGATATCAATTGGTCCAGCTCGGACGTGAACCTCTACACCCGTAACGGCCACCCAAATCAGCGGTACCTTGAAGAAAAGCTGGCCCGTTTGGAAGGCGCCGAAGACGCGGTAGTGCTGGCTTCCGGCGTGGCCGCGCTTTCCGCCACGTTCACCACGTTCCTTAATCGCGGCGATCATGCGATTTTCTCTGACACCACGTATATCGCCGCATATCGTCTGCTGAACCAGATTCTGCCGGAAAAGTACGGTATCGAGACCTCGATTGTGGACACTTCGGATCCGCAGAACGTGGCCGATGCCCTGCGCCCGAACACCAAATTGGTGCATATCGAGACGCCGGCGAACCCTACGCTGAAGGTGTCGGATATCAAGGCGATTGCCGATTTGGTGCATGAGCATGGCGAGCGGACCGGTACCGAGACGCTGGTCAGTGTGGATAACACGTTTAACACACCGTACAATGTGCGCCCGCTCGACTTGGGCGCGGATATCGTCATCGAATCGCTCACCAAATACATCAATGGCCATGGCGATGCACTCGGCGGTGTAATCGCCACTACTAAGGCACGCACTGACGAGATTCGCTTCACCGCGCAAGTGAACTTCGGCGGCATTATTTCGCCATTCAATGCTTGGCTGATTAACCGCGGTTCAGTGACGCTGCCGTTGCGTATCCGTCAACATAATGCGTCCGCGCTGGCTGTGGCCAAGCATTTGGAGTCGATTCCCGCGGTTCGTTTTGTGGCGTATCCGGGATTGGAATCGCACCCGCATCATGATGTAGCGGTGAGCCAGCTTGCCCGCCCGGATTCCGGCTTCGGCGGCGTGCTTTCGTTTGGCTTGGATACCGACCATGACGGACATAATCGGTTTGTTTCCAAACTCAATGTGATTACGTCAGCGGTGTCGCTCGGCCATGATGAAAGCCTTATTGTGTTCCTCGGCGAAGATGACGAACGCCAGTATCTGTATCCGCCGGAGTTCCACCGCGGCTTCTTCCGTTTGGCCATCGGCTTGGAGGATACCGATGATTTGATTCGCGATATCGATCACGCGCTCGCAGAAGCCGGATTTGCAGGCTGAGCTCCTCTGAAATGGAATCGGCCGCAGGCCGATTCTGTTTTTTCCACGGCCTGCGGCCGTTCTTCTACTACCCCTCAGTCCCGCTTCGCGGGCCAGCTCCCCTGGCAAGGGGAGCCAAATGAAGGTGCCATCAGTCGCCGGCTTCTCTGACAAGGGGAGCCGTAAGGGGTTCGGGGGTGCCGCCGAAGGCTTGGGCGGTGGCGTTGCGCGCGGCGCGGCGCGCAATATCAGCCCAAGCGGGGTATTGCGTGGCGATTCGTTGCGCGATATCCATATCGGTGTCGGTGGGCTTTGGTCGAGGGCGCAATTTAGCGGATACGCGAATCTCCCGCCATATAGCCTTCCAAGCCCGAGCCGCGAGCGCCAAATCATCCGGATGAGCTTTGGCTCGAGCAACAATATGCTTCACTCGTCGGCGACGCAGCCAACGCCACAGGTGAGGTGTTCCAGCACCAATGCCTGCGAGCGCCAGCGCAACGGCAATCGCCACAAGTACTCTCACCCACATCGGCCATGCCAAGAATCCTGCTGAGACCCGGTTCCACCAGTTCGAAGAACCATCAGCTGCCGCAGTAGTGTCAGCAGTCTGCTGATTATTGGCATTGTCAGATTTCTTATCAGCAGAATCATTCTGAGCGGAACTATTATTCGAGGATTCCTCAGACTGGCTGGTATCCGGACTAATAGTTGTCACTAGATCATTAGCATCATTGGAAGAATCAGCAGTGTTCGAGCTGCTCGCAGTATCGGAAGATGCCGAACCATTTTCCTCAGTGGCCGGCGTCACATCGAACGGAACCCAGCCCACACCATCCAAATACGCTTCAGTCCAAGCGTGCAACTGCTTGGACTGCACAGCAAAGAACCCGTCTTTGTTACGTTCCTCCACACCAGCGTTGTAGCCAAGCACAATGCGCGTGGGCACGCCCAGCGCGCGGCCAAGTACCGCCAATGCGGACGCGTAATGCTGGCAGTAGCCGGAATGCCCGCCATCATCCACGGAAGCGAGGAAATTATTGATGACTTCCAGATTGTCTCGCCCATCACCATCCGGAGCATCCAACGAATAAGTGAACTTATTGTCCGGATTGGTGAAGTATTCCACAAGCCAGCGCATCGCACGCACCTGATCGTCATAGCTTGCGCCCTTGGTCGGGATGCCAGCCGCTTTGGCCTGATTGATGACCGCACGGACGTTGGTGGGCAGCTGTGAAGGCAGCGACGTGTACCGTTCGGCATGCGCACGTTTGTCACTGCGCTCAACGTATTCTCTGAGTCGATCGGAGAACGGGGAGCTGGCATCAGTATCGCTCCCCTGCATCATCGTGTAGCCGGACAAATCAAAGTCGTTTTGCTCCAGCACAGCTATGGCCTGGCTCGCCCACAAATCCTGGCCGTAGAACGTGGCAATGCCGCCCTCCATGGTCTGATTATTGGATTGGGATTGGGCCGAAGCGGGGAATGCCAGTACAAGCCTGTTCCCAGTGCCTACGCCGATCACATAATCGTCTCGGCCGAAGCCAAGCTGATTGACAACAGTATCGTCGAAAATGATGCCGCCAGGCATGGAGATACGCTCCCCATCGCTGGTTTGTGTCTCACCGCCAGCGCCGCTAATTTTGCCGAGATGCCAGCCTGACGGGCCAGTAACGCTGTTGTCGCTGCCTATAGTGGCATTGATAATCAGCATATCGTCGCGGATTTCACCCAGTCCAGTATCTGTGAGATTGCTACGAGCCTGATACCAGGCCTTCTTTTCCGCTTCTCCAGCCACAGATCGATCACTGATCAGACTGTCTTTGGCGGCCACGATAGTGGAAAGCTCGCTGAAACCATTCGAGTTGGTGATTGGATCGATATACGACCCGTATGCCATGTATTCGGTGTCGGCGGATGTGCCAGCCGTACGGTTATATACCGTACCGTCCTGGTACATGAGCCAATCGTCGCCAGCGCCTTCTATATAGCTTGCCATGCCGGGAACGGGCAGGAATCGGGATTTGAGAGTGCTGATGCGCACATTGGCATTCATCATGAACTGTTCAAGTGTGTTCGAAGTAGCGGTGGCCACTATATAGCCGTCATAGCCGAGCACGTACATATACATGCTCAGCGGGCTCATACCGCGGCGCTGCTCGCGGGTCAGCTCGTCTTCGCTGTTACGACCAAGCTGGATGCCGGAACCGTATAGGCCGGCGTCCAGCGCGAGTTCACGATCATAGCCCCAGGAGTCGCCGTCGAAATTATCCAGCGTGGTCAGGCGCAGGTACGTGCGTTTGTATGCCTGGTAAGTAAGCACTGTGGTGTCTGAACCAGAGGTGATGTTTCGCTTCAGGTCAATCATCGGGCTGACGGTGTTCGATGTGAACATACCGCCACCTTCACCTATGGATAGTGGCACCCGATATGCCAGAGCCGCAGCCGGTGCGGTAAGCGGCAACGTGATGATTACAGCAAGCATGGCGGCGATTGCAGGGGTTGCGGCAAGAACAGCAGCACGCGGGTTCTGTATACGTACAGGCCAAGTGATGTTTATGCGCTTAAGCGTGTGCGCGCGAGACGCTCGACTGAGCAAATTCGCGCGAGATGTGCGCGTACGTTCAGGATGAGCCGCCCATAGCAGCCACGGGAATGCAACAATGCTCAACGCGATAGCCCACAATGGGGCCGTGTGACCGGCTAACGCATAATCCGCAGCGAGCGCGGACACCGGGAGAACCGCTATCACCGGGATAATAACTCGGCGAACAGGCTCCACAATGGTAAACAGGCGGAGGATGATTGCCGTTGCAGCGACTAACGCGATTACGAATAAATCAGCATGACCAGTGACCTTAAGCGGCGGCAATTGAAGGTTCAGTGTTTCAAAACCACTCTCGCATGTGGACACATAGAGTCTCCACGAATCCACAAGATTTGAGAAGGGGCTCCCTGATGTCCAGATTGCCGCAAGCGAAGTCCGCAGATGAATTGCAGACAGAATGCCCACTGCTAATACCGTCGCGGATACGAATGCAGCATATCGAATCAGCGAGCGCTTCATATTTATACTCGGAATTGCTGCGCTGATTGAGAAAACGGCGAACACCGCTGCGGCGAACGCGATCCACATGCCATCGGGGTCAATAAGGCCCGAAAGAGCGTAAAGGGTAATGAAAAAGGAAATGAACAGCGGGAGGCAGCCCCTCGTACGCAAGATAGCCTCGGTTGAAAGCGCTTTCTTGGGGGTGAACTTCGTTACAAGGGGCTGTACCGCGGTAACATCCCCCTTCATCAGCGACGCATTTTCCAAAATGTCGCACACGAGGACCTTCGTCGGCCCTTCGATGAGCCCCAAACGCGTTATGTCTACAACGTTGCTTTCCGGACGAACGGCCGCCAGGAATCGTTCAGCCTCGCCGGTCCCTTCATGCATGTGCGTGCCATCCGTAACGATAATGCGCTGCGAACGGTTCGCATGCCGAACAATGGGCAATAGCGTTGCCACCTGTACGTCGAGCTGGGTTTCGCTCACATCTGTATTCACTACAAGCACCAGTGTCGAGCGCGTATCACGGCCAGTTTCGCGGGTCATCAACTCACCACGGCGAGCTGTGTGCTTCCATGAAATAAGTTTTAGCGGATCGCCCGGCGTATAGGCACGTATACCGCCAGACTGCTCGTTCTGACTCAGTCCGGCTTTGCGTGCATCCCCAGCCATGTCGTTGACACTGTTTGCAGAATCAACCTCCGGCAAAATCAGCGTCTCATCCGTAGAGGGAACGATCTTTGTTGCCGAGAACAATCCCAATGGAGCTTGCCACCGCACAGCTTCGCTCACCATCACGTATCTGCCACGGCGATCGTAAGGAGGATCCCCAGCAAAACGAGATACAACATGTCCATGATGATCTCGTTGTTCAAACTGCGGGGTATGACGAGAACCACCGATGGCAATACTGCCAAACCATTGCAGCACTATCATCACCAGTGCACACAGCAGCACTACGGCGATGGCTATGGTGGCGTCCATCAGTGTGCGATCATCCAGCAGTAAGCCGCCAAAACAGCATCCGGCACCCACTGCCAGCAGAACCAGCCCACCAATAGTTGGCCTAATCAATCCGTGACGGCGGAATCGCTTTCCTCTCATCATTGCTGACCTTGTTGCAGTCAATCGGACATCACACGCGAGGCACAGCGGTGTTCGCCACGATATCAGCGATAATGCTGCGCGCACGGCTCAAATCCGTTGAGCCAAATCCAGCATCTTCCAGCACAAGACGATGCGCGAGCACTGGCGATGCTAATACTTGTACATCGTCTGGCAGCACATAATCACGCCCGTCGATGAACGCGCGAGCCCTCGCCATGGCAGCCAAATGCAAGCTGGCGCGCGGCGAAGCACCAAAGCGTACATCGTCACGCGTTCTAGTGGCACGGGCCAATGCCACGATATAGTTGGCTACCGTATCGGCAATAGTGACATCGCGCACAGCATCGCGAATCGCATTGGCTTCTTCAGCGCTGCAGATCTGATGTACGCGTTCAAGAGGATTGGACCAATCAGCGGAAGTAAGCATGGCCGCCTCTGCTTTGGCGGATGGGTACCCGAAACTCGTGCAGGCCATAAAACGGTCGAGCTGGGCTTCCGGCAACGGGTACGTGCCCTCAAGTTCGATGGGGTTTTGAGTGGCGATAACGAAATATGGGGTGGGAAGCGGGTGGCTTATGCCGTCAACGCTGACCTGCCCCTCGTTCATGGCCTCCAACATGGCCGATTGGGTTTTGGGATTAGCGCGATTGATCTCATCGGCTATGACGATATTGGTGAACAAGGGGCCAGGATGGAATTCGAAGGCCTTGGAATCCTGCGAATAGATGCTGACGCCGGTTAAATCGCTGGGCAGCAGGTCGGGAGTGAATTGGATGCGGCTCGCTTTGCCGCCGATAGTCTGGCTCATGGCACGAGCCAATGTGGTTTTGCCCACGCCCGGCACGTCCTCAAGCAGCAAATGGCCACCGGCCGCAAAGGTAGTGACGACCAGATCGATTACCTCACGCGAGCTGGATAATGCGGATTCCAGCGCATCGGCAATATGAGTAAGCGTATCTGCAGTGGCGTTCATCACAGCCTCTTCCATAGGGACCCCAATCCAAACCCAGTGTATGCGTCGAGTTACCACGAACTCAACTACGTCGCGCACATATGCTGCCATGCATATCAGGCATAGCTGAACGTTTGGTGGGAAATTTTCTGCGGTCCTGCTGCGCGGTTCGGCTCCCCTGCCATTAACTCCCCTCAGTCATCTACGATGACAGCTCCCCTCAGAGAGGGGAGCCGGAGAGGCGAACAAATAAAAAATCCCGACTGCTCGTGGAGAACAGTCGGGATGTAAGAAGTTCGCTACGCGATTACTCAGCCGAGGATGGCCAGCACGTCGCGGGCGCCGATGATGAGGTAATCCTCACCCTCGTAGTGCACTTCGGTGCCGCCGTACTTGGAGTACAGCACCTTGTCGCCAACCTTGACGTCCATCGGGATACGCTCGCCCTTGTCGTCACGACGGCCCGGGCCAACGGCCAGCACTTCACCCTGCTGCGGCTTCTCCTTGGCGTTGTCCGGAATGTACAGGCCGGATGCGGTCTGGGTCTGGGCTTCTGCCTGCTTGACGATGATCTTGTCTTCCAACGGTGTGAGCTTAATCGACACTGTGGGTCACCTCGTATCTGCTTGTAGTTCAGTTCGATAATGCCGCGCCAGAACGCCTCAAGAGGCTGACGATCACTTGCGTTGTCCCTTTGCGCTAGAACACATGGTAGCGCGATTGTTAGCACTCTGCCAACTCGAGTGCTAACGCTGTGAGAGAAAAATCAATCAGACGGTCAGTTGCCGCGGCGGGCCAGAATGGAATCAAGCCCAACGCTCAGCGATTCTGAAGTTGCTGCAGGAGCTTCGACTTCAGCATGTGCCTCACGCTCGCTGAAGGATTCCTGAGCTTCTTCTTGAGTCTTATCAGCAACCTCAACCGGCTGTTTTTCTTCGCTTTGAGCATCACTGGAAGTCTGGGCCGTAGCCTTCACCTTGGCCGCAGCCTGAGCATCATCAGCAGCCTTCACCTCACGAGCCTCATTAATCAGCTTGTCGGCGACTTCAGGAGCCACAGGTTCAGCCTTGGACACCTGACGAGTGGACTTGATTTCCAGGCTCTCGGGAGCATTGCCTTCATTACGAGGTTCGCCCAACGAGAAGGAGATGAGATCCTGAGAAGTGGCCATGTCGAAAACATCCAAAGCGCGAGCAGGCTTAACGGAAGCAAGCTCGGATGTGGCATCAGCAGCCTCGGCATCACGTTCATCACGAACCGTAAGCGACGGCTTCACCTTAGCCTGTTCGCCACCTTCGTTGCCAGCCTGTGCCGTAGAAGCTTGCTCGGTCTTATGCTCTGCAACTGCATCATTCTTCGAGGTCTCGCCAGCCTCCGCCTTCAACTGTGCTGCAGCATCACGGGCTGCTTTGGCTTTGGCCTGCTCGATTTCCGCCGCACGCAGTGCACGGCGAATCTGACGCTGCTCCATAACTTCAGTGGACACCTCATCGGTGGCATTCTGGCTTGACGATGCAGTATTCTTGCTGGCTTCAGCAGGTTCAGTCTCAGTCGCAGCAATTTGAGTCGATTCTGCAGCAGCCTTCTGCTGCTGGCGCTTAGCCAACTGAGCAGAACGACGGCGTGCCTGCTCGTAACGATGTACCTTACGTTCCCATTCACGGGCCTGGCGCGCAGCATTAGCACCCAAAGCCAGTACCACAACAGTCAAAGCAAACGGAATCAGGGCGAACAGCAGGCTGAAGTGCCATACAAACGAAAGCACTGCCACCACGACCGTTACAGCGAGCAATACACCGACCAGAATCTGACGACGCTTGATGGACTGCTTGCGCAGCTCACGCACATGTGCAATATGCGCCGGTGTCAGTTTTGCTGACGTTGTAGATGCTGGCATTGCTGCCCCTTTCGCCTCACGCGGCTTGACATCGCCAAATCGCCTGCCGTCCTCCGCTTCTACTATGCGTAGCGAAGGCGAGTAGCGATCCTGCCGGTGTTCGGCTGCACGCTTCATACCGTTGGCCGTACGCGCGGGCAGCCATACGGCAATCACAATCACCGCGATCACCAGCACGATAATGGTGCTTAATGACTCGTAACCCATAGAGTTAAGAATAGGAGACACCCCGACGAAGTTGGGGGTTACTCGCCGGGCGTGTCGGACGATGAACGCGATTGCAGCAGACGCGCCGAGAATCCAGGGCCAGCATCTTCGGCCAATAAGGCGAACGTAACATGGTCTCGCCAATGACCATTCACATACATATACCGCTCACGAAGCCCCTCATGGTGAGCTCCTACTTTACGTACCACCGCTAGCGAGCGCGCATTATCAGGCAAAATCGCAATCTCCAGCCGGTGCAGTGCCGGACCGAATGGGTCGGTAAGCGCCCAGTCCGCAAGCATGGATAAGGCCATTGGCGCAAAACCGCGACCGGCATAGCGCTGATCGACCCAGTACCCCACTACTCCAGTGCGCATAGCTCCATATGAGATAGCACCAAGAGAGATCTGACCCACAATACGCATCTGATATTCAATGGCGAACAAGGCACCCGAACCATGCTGCTCATTGCGGCGCATACGCTGCACCCATTGGTTGAAGGTAATTGCCCCAGAGTGCATCGGGTCTCCCGATTCCCATGGCGCCAACCATTCATTGTTGCGCCAACGCACTTCATTCCAAGCTTCCTCATCATCCATGGTCAGAGGACGCAGAACAATAGGAAAACCGGGATAGCTCAAACGGGGCATACGAATCTGATTATCCGGTCTGAGCGCCTCTTTTATGGACTGGAAAACTGACACGGCCTTTATTCTAGCCGTGCTAGGTTGTGCGATATGAGCGATGTAGAGATGGCGGACATGGATACTCACAATGCCGGCAACAAGGCGGCGCTGCGGCATACTGCCTTGGCTCGGCGAAAGCTCACATCACGTGACGAGCGTAGTGCGGCAGGGCAGCAACTGGTTCAGGCCATACCGGACTCTTTGGCGCAGCATATGCAGCCGAAAACTGTTGTGGCAGCGTATGTGTCGATGGGTACTGAGATTGAAACTCGTCCTTTACTGAGCTGGCTGTTGAAACGGCAGTGCACTGTATTGGTTCCAAATCTTGGAACGGGATTGGATATTGGCTGGAGTGTGCTGACTTCCATGGATGCCTTGCATGCGGTCGATGGGCATGGTCATCTGCGCCCAGATGAATCCGACGGTACCGTATTGCCGCCTGACGCGTTAGCTCAGGCTGATGTTGTGTTCGCTCCAGCTCTCGGCGTTGATTCGCGCGGCTATCGCCTTGGGCGCGGGGCGGGCTGGTATGACCGCGCTTTGGGCTCACGCAAAGACGGATGCCCGTTGATTGCCGTGTGCTGGCCGTGGGAGGTTTCAGAAGTCGACTTGCCCGCCGAGGAGCACGATGTTCCTGCGGACGCGGTATTGACGCCTGATACTTGGTTATCTCTGAATGAACTGTCATGGCAATGACTAGGATATGAACGGTTGCTTGGCACGGTATTGGACCGTGCAGAAAAATACTTGTGTGGAGGATTCCGTTGCCTACTTATCATTACCGCTGCAAGAACTGCGGATACGATTTCACTGAACAGCAGTCATTCTCTGATGACCCTATTACCGTGTGCCCGAAGTGCTCTGAAGAGCAGGTGCACAAGGTGTATTCTGCCGTGCCGATTGAGTTCAAGGGTCATGGCTTCTACCGTACGGATAAGTCTTCCAAGTAGTAGAGCGTAGTGAACTTTTAGCATCCGCATTTATATATGTGGATAACTTGGCAAGCTAGAACCACATAGGTCGGTTGGGCTTGCTTAGGTAACGATATTCAGGTCACCATGGATTCATGGTGACCTTTTCTGTTTTGGCAAAGCTCGGACTTCCACCGACTGGCTCATTGAAGTACCGCAGATGGATGCATGTGTTGCATCGAACTGCCGTTGCCTTATGCGTAGGGCTCGCAGTGTTGTTTGGGCTAGAAGCTGTGCTGAGGCACATTGCCACAGTACCGGTTGTGGTGGCGTCAGAGCATATTGCACGCGGCAACACTATTCAATCTGACAATGTAGCAATACGGTTCTTTCCCTCATCAGCCGTGAGTTCTTCGATGATCAGTTCGATTGATGATGTAGCAGGGCGCATCGCATATGTCGAAATAGAAAGTAGTGATCCCATACTGACACATATGGCTCGGGACGCTCCTGTGGTACCGAAAGGTACCACAGTGGTGGAAGTACGATTATTCAGCTCCGTTAATGAGCTGATGGTTGGAGACAGCGTGCAGTTGGTATCCGCTTGGGGATGTGATGCCAAAGCTGACAATGACGACTATGACGGCTGTGTGCTCGCCGAGAATGCTCTGGTGATGGAAATCAGTATGACTGCTGATACACCATATGGTGAAGAACGGCATTCTGTGTCGTTTGCAATGAAGCCTGATGCCGCCATGCACATTATGCAACTGCAAGAAGCCGGCGCCATCATAGCAGTAATGCAGTGAGCGTGGTTGAGGTTGACTACCCCTCAGTCCCGCTTCGCGGTCCAGCTCGTCCTGCAATTACGGACAAACTTCGTTTGCATTTTACTGGCGAGACTGTCGTCTCGCACATTGCCTACAAACAGCTCTGCTGTCTGTTTTCACGGCAATGTCCTGACAAGGGGAGCCAATTGGGGGGGCACTGGGGTGTGCTCAACGCTTTTCGTTGAACACAGCCCAGTGAGGCGGCAACTCGCCTAGGATGCGATTGTCGTCGTCTGCTTGGCGTTGCTGAGCGGTTTGCATGTCTCCGGGTTCAAGCTTGACGCCATCAGCATCAAACCGCTCAGTACCTTTCATCACCACGCGCTTGTGCTTACGCGGCGTACGCCTCGTTGCCGAATATTCAGCCATTGCTATTGGACCTCACGGTACATGTCGCTGATACGAGCCACGATGCGATCGACTTCCTTATCCGGGTTGACGAATGCAGCCACGCTCCAGACGGTCATAACGTTCCAGCCTAAAGACATCAAATCCTGGCTGCTCAAACGATGACGTCTACGCGTGGATTGCACAGACATGAAGTTCGCATCATCGGTTTCCACCGCGAGCGCGAACGGCTTGTCTTTAAGACCCACAACGAGAGGAATCTTTACGCCCTTATCGAAGCCGTAATTCACCGCTGCATCAAGTCCACGCGCACGCAAACGATCAGCAATGTCGTTGAACAATACATTGTCTCCAACCGCAGTGCGCACTGGCAGCACCGGACGATCGTCAAGCTGGCTGACCCAGCTCAACACGGTCTTCAGGAACTTCGGACCAGCTTGATGCAGACGCTCATCATCCATATCTTCCGGACCAAAAGCGGACACGATATCCAAGTTGCGATCAGCCAATGCCAGAGCATCGAGCAGCATGCCGCGTCCGCCATCGTTTTCAAGCACACCGAACTGCTGCAGCAAGCGTCCATGAACGGTTTTGGCATAGCACATGGAAAGAATCACATCAGTGGCCTGAGTGCCGGCAACATCGCGCAAAGGAACCAGACGAACATGGCGCAAGAATCGGCCCATTGGCTTGTTCTTAGAGGCCAGCGACTTTAATTCAGCGCCCAAACGAGTGCGGAACACGTCGGTCAACACCACAACCGCGAGAATGTAGCGCGATGGCACCACAGTGAAGCTGGCAGCACGCTCGGTAATAATGCGCACTACTTCTTCGATTTCCTGCTGGCTTGATTCCACCAAACCAGTAGTCATCACAGGCACACCATTGGCTTCGATGCGGTGGAATCGCACCATACCGGTTGCCGGTTCGGTAGCCACATCGTAATCCACCGAACCGTAGCCTTCAGATTCAAGGAATGCGGCAAGACGCGGAGCACGGCAGGATGGCTGAGATGCGATCTCAACGTGGGGCAGCATACCAATCAATTCCTTGACTGATTCGCTGGTCACCGTTGCGCAATGGCCAATAACCACCACTTGATGCACACGACTCAAGATTGACAGCAGTTCAATCGAGGGGATATGCGCGCAAGCGTCGATAATAGCCACATCGGCAAGCACACCGGGCTCGGTCAGTGCCGCCAAAGTGCCAGGAGCAGCCACAAGGATAGGCTTGGCGGCAGCCAGAATCTCCGGATGATCCCGGCGAATACGGCTGAGCGTCACATTCGTGCGGCCAGCAAGCACAGTGTGCAACTGGTTGGCTTCCTGCGTGCGGGAGAAGAGCATATCGCACAGTCGGCGCATGGATTCCTGTGCCACCATCGGACCAACAGAACGCACATGCTCAACATCCACCTGAATAAAACGATCGGATGCGGTTTGCAGTGCAGAACCATCCTGATTCGAGATGATTGCCGAAGAATGGACAATGTCATCGAACACCGTGGTCCACCAGGCGAGCTGCAGTTCGCCGCGCACCTGATCGACGCCCACATGGCGAATAGTCAAATCGTTGACAAGCTCAGTAAGGCCCACTGCGGCAAGCTCCTGCTCCAAACGGCAGCGCTCAGGCAGCATATCCAAAGCCTTACGATCGTCCAGCAATGACTTCAACCGTTCTTCAACGGTATTGAAGTCCGCGGTCTCCAGATTGCCGCCTATTGGCGTGGTCGCCAGAACGGTATCCAACGAGGTCATATTGCCGAGGAGACCATCCAGCGTAGTGATAATGTCATCCAACTTGGTAGGCAGCACCGGCCAGCCGCCGTGAGGCACAAACTGGCGCCACTGTTCACCTTGCTTGGCCACTACCTTCAAAGCTTCGTGCAGGTCTTCCACCTGAGCACCGACACGCAGCAGCGACTTGGCTTCCTTGATATGACGACGGCGCTCCCAGAAGCCCATCGCCGTACCTTCGGCCTTGCGCTGCGCCTTAGACATGGTGGCTTCAATCATCGAATCCACGTCACGTTCGAAGATTTCCGGCTGGAATACATCCAGCACGCGCCTCAAATTCTTGAGTACGGTAACCTGACGTTCCCATTCGCGCGTAGTGGTCGGAATGGGGAAACCGCAGGTCTGCACTGTACGAGTCACCTGCTCGCGAGTGGCTGGCAAGTAGCGGCGCAGCAAATCATCTACACGCTGGTACGCGTCAATAGCCTGATCTTCAGTAGTCAGATTAGCCTTATACCAAGCAGTGTCCTTGGGGCTAATCGTAAATTCGCCAAGCTCGCCAGCACGTTCCAGCTTGCTAATCCATGCTTCCATATCGCCGCCAACGGTGAGCGCGCTTTGTTCGCGAAGCCTCACATGGGTGGCAGGATGCGTAGGAAGTACGGAAATACGAGCCAGATTTTGGATTGTCTCGTATGCGGAAACATTCCACTTCTCATTCACACCGTGAAGGTCACCCAGATAGCGGGTCAGGCGAGAACGGACGCCTACAAGCTCATCCGCAAGCTGATCGAATCGCTGGGTGGCAACTCCCGGCTGGAATCCGACGGCAGAAATAAGCTGGCGGTCAATAACAGCATTGGCATGCTCATCAGCCACATCAAGCAGTTGAGCCTTCAGCTCATTGGCAGATGCAGCTTGCATGAAGCGACGCTTCTGCTCAGTGACGCCTGGCACATACAACACAGAGCGACCACTCATCAAGCAGCGGGAAGCAATAGCCACAGATTGCTCAGCAGCCCCCTTGGGGAAGGCGCCATCCACGACGATGCTATGGCCTGCAGCGGCAAGAGATGCAGCATACCGCACGGTATTATCCACATCGCCAACCTCGAATTCAGAATGCGGGTCGGAATCGAAGGGGCTGTATTGCGGCGGGTTCGTATCCTTCAATGAAGCGCGAGCGCTCTCATCGCCAGCAAGTGCATCAAGCAGCACGTTACCGGTAGCACCGTTTTCCAACTGATCAATAATCTGCTGGCTTTCGGCAACAATCAGTGCCGAAGGATCCATGAAGCAACCGACTACAATGTGGCGCTCAATAGCAAAGTCAGAAATATAATCGCGAGCCTCAGCGGTAATGCGAGCGAACATGGCAGAGGTTTCCGGAGTACCGCTCTCATAGCTGGAGCCGTCAAACAGGGAATCCTCGTCAAGATATACGCGCTGTTCACGCAGCACGTTCACAAACGCGCTGTTCAGCGTGACTCGGCCAGCGAATTGGATAGTCGGCGCAGAGCCTTCCTTAGGCACGAACACAGTAACCGGGTAGAGCAACACCGGCAGCGCATTGCCCTTCCACGTGGCTACACCCACGGCCATGGAGAGTTCCGCCACGCCTGCAATGCGGCGCTTGGCGGTCTGATCATCCAAAACGCGCGTAAGATGGCGTTCCGCCGCCTTGAGCATGCCGGTATCGCGGAACAGCGAATCCAGACGCACATGGCCTGACGCAAAAAGCTGGGCAATGCCCGAAGGATGGGCATGAGTCATGTCCAGCTTGGCCACCAACTGGTTCACGTCCTCCAATGGCGAGGGAGCCAGCATGGCACGATATTTATCACGCCAGCCACGAATACGGTTCAGTCCCAGAGCAACCTTCATGGGCTGCCCTGATTCTGACGTCTGGGATGTAGCAGCATTAGCAACAGAATCCGGCATGTTCTCTGCACTCAATTCGGGAGTCTGCGTTTGAGTCATCTCTCGGCTCACTTTCCAACCGCTTCGCGGTATTCCTGATAGCCCTTGTTGTGGGCCAGAGCTTCGTCAATATCAGCTTCACCACGGGCGGCAAGCCAAGCATACATATCGTCGTACAGATACGGGTTCATAGCCAGGAACACCAACAGTTCTGTATGGCGTGCGATCTCGAACTGAAGAGAGAAGTCCTGTGTGGTCTTCGCATCGTTGGAGTTCAGTCCATCAACTTCAACTACCGGCTCCTGAGCCTTCAGCTCGCCCTTGGCCACGCGATCGAACACTGACCCCGGCTCGAATGCTGGCGTATACGTGCCAGTGGCATCAGCATAATCTGCACTGTCTTGAGACACTGCTGCGCCTGCGCTAGCGCCGTCCGCCGCAGATTCTTGGACTGGTTCGTTTGCACCAGACTGTTCTTCCATGGGTACGAATACCAATGACTGCGGTGTTTCTGCCGGCGATTCAGCCTGCGGCTGCGGCTCTGTATGAGTCGGTTCCTCAGTAGCAGCATCAGAGCTAGCCTCAGCGTTGCTTTCTTCTGCGGATTGCTCTTCAGCCGAGGAAGTTGCGGAAGCCACTGTTTCTTCGGCTTGGGTAGTTTCAACCGTTGCTTCAGTATCCTGTGCCTCAGCGGCCTGCGTATCGGCATTGGTCTCACCTTGAGCCACATCAGCCTGAGGTGATACTGCTTCAGGTACGGCAGCATCCGGCTGCGTCTCAGATACCTGCTGTGCCTCGGACGCCTGCGGTGTCTCGGATACCGGCTCATTCACGGCTGCCGTTTGTTCCGCGGCCTGCTGAGCAGATGGTTCAGTGGCAGTCTGCGATTCGCTCGGTGAAGCTGCAGCTACGACTGGTTGTTCAGCATGCACCGGACGGACAGGATGCGCAATAGCATCAACCGGCACCAAACCGGAGATACGTACGCCTGGACGCAGCGTCGTCTGCGGATGCGATGTATGTTGCGGCTGCTCAGGCAGTGCCACAGCTTCCATTGCTGCCTTAGCTTTGTTCTGCTCCTCATCTTTCTGCTGTTGAGCTTCTGCGTCGGCAAACAAATCACGCGGAAGAGCCGGCTCTTCCGTCTTGCGATCCAGCTGCACAATATTCAGGCTGCCCAGCTCAAGCTCATCGACCTTATGCTTGACGCTTGCCGCACTGAAAATAGCGGTAGGCTCACCTGCTCGCAAATCAAGAATATCGTCTACAGACATGTCAGCAGCATCTGGCTCCTGCGGTACGTCGGAAGGAGCATAGCCAAACAAATCCGGCACCGGCTGACTGTCATCACTGTCCACAGTATCGTCGATACGAATAAAATCAGCCGGTACATCACCGAACTGCATACGCATCGGGGAAGCTGGCAGCAGAAAATCTGCATTCGGAGGCAAGCGCAGCAAGTCTCCATTATCGCGCACTACATATGAGCCATTCGTAGATCCGAGGTCACGTATGCTGGCTGAACCGTTCTCCTTAACGGTTAGCAGAGCGTGACGCTTCGACATTGATTTAGTCTGATCTGCAACGTCCAAACGTGCATTGCCATCTGAAGCAAGAGGACGCAACGGTTTACGACCTATCTCCAAGCTATTGCCAGGCTTGACGCTGACCTGATCAACCCCATTGATCCGCACCGTCCACTCGCTCACCGTGACCGCCTTCCTAAACACACTACTGACCACATTACGTGCAATTGTGTCATCTTGTGCTGATTTTCCGCGAATTATCAGACGAAGAGTTGCTAAGTTTTCGTATTATGGCGATTCGCCGCCATACAATACGCGACTGCATGCCTGCAGGGCAAGAATGTAGCCGCACAAATACGGGAAACCCCGCAACCCGAAAAGTTCAGGTGCGGGGTTCCTTAAGCTAACGAAAGCTTGTGATATGCGGCTTATGCCGCCAAAATCACTTGAGCTCGACGGTAGCGCCAGCCTCTTCCAGCTGGGACTTAGCCTTCTCAGCGTCTTCCTTCTTGGCCTTCTCGAGGATAGCCTTCGGAGCGCCGTCAACCATAGCCTTAGCCTCAGCCAGGCCAGCGTTGGTGATGGCCTTGACAGCCTTGATGACCTGGATCTTCTTGTCGCCGACAGCGGTCAGGACGACGTCGAACTCGGTCTTCTCTTCTTCTTCAGCGCCAGCGCCCGGAGCAGCAACAGCGGCAACAGCAGCAACCGGAGCAGCAGCTTCGACGTCGAACTTCTCTTCGAAGGCCTTGACGAACTCGGAGAGCTCGACGAGGGTCATTTCACCAAAAGCTTCCAGGAGCTCTTCGTTGGTGTACTTAGCCATGATGGCTTCCTTTCATTCTGGCGGTGGTCTACGCGACTTGGTGGACGCACCGTCTCAATGTTTTGTTTGTTTTCCGAATTATTCATGCGGCAAGCCGCATGGAAATCAAGCTGCCTTTTCCTGCTTCTCGCGCAGAGCGTCGATAGTACGCACAGCCTTGGTCGGCAGAGCGACGAACAGGTACGCGGCCTTGGAGGTCGTGGCCTTGAGGTCGCCAGCAAACTTGGACAGGAGCTGCGGGCGAGACATCATGTCTGCCAGCTTCTTTGCACCCTCGCCGTCGTAGACGGTGCCATCGGCATAGCCGCCCGAGATAACGAGAGCCTTGTTGGTCTTGGCAAAGTCACGCAGGACCTTTGCAGCCTCAATGAAGTCGCCCTTCACGAAGGTGATGGCGGTCGGGCCCTTGAGCAGGTCGTCGAGACCCTCAATGCCCGCTTCCTTGGCGGCAATACGTGCCAGCGTGTTCTTAGCCACAGTGTAGGAAGTATCGCGGCCTAGCTTTTCGCGCAGTTCGGAAACCTGCGGAACGGTAAGCCCGCGGTACTCGGTCAGGTAGACAGCGTCAGCGTTACGGAACTGCTCCGTAAGCTGTGCGACCACCGCTTCCTTTTCGGGCCTCTTCATGGCGTTCCTTCCTAAATCGGCCGTTGACTTGAAATCGGAACGCGCGCTGGGCAATAAAAAAGCCCTGCACGCAGGCAGAGCAACATAATCTCGTGAAGTGACTTGCACGAGCCCTTTACGGGCTTATATCTCTCAACCTGCGCTGGCTTGGCGAACCAAACTTCCGAAATGCGCTCACGCGCACTTCAACCAACGGTCTGTGGTTTACGGTCTGATAATTTACGTGCGACCGGCGACAACATCCACATCGGCGTGTCGCACTTGCAGAGGTCCCGATCAGCTATCACAGCGTGGCAGCATACTGCGCCACGGATGCGGTAACTTCCTTCAAATAGTCAAGGGAACGACGCCAATGGCCCGGTACTTCAATCGAATGATTGGCATCCGGATATTCATGCACATGCGGAGTCAATGCATTGGCACGAATGCGATCATAGAACGGGTCCGCGGTTCCGGCGCAAATCAGCGGAGCCGGACCGTTATAGCGTGAGCCTCGCGCATGAGAATTGCCAGCATGTTCGGAGCGAATCACCTGTGCTGCCTCATCTACGCTCGGCGCTTCATTCTCACCGACGATGTCATCACCCACAGCAGGTACAGGAATAACCCGGGCAGATGGGTCAAAGTCAGCATGATGCAGCACCGGAGTAAGCAATACAAACGGCAGACCATAGCGAGCGGACACATGAGGGTAAGTCATTGTTGTGAGCGATTTGCCGATAAGCAACAGTCGTGAAGCATCCACGGATTCAACCCAACCATCAATGGCCTCATTCAGTACCGGAATCACAGTGGATAAATCATCTGAAGCATTGCGCACATTCATGCGATCAATACGCCAGCCATTTTCCACCAATGCCTGTGCCGCCCAGTACAGGAGCGGACGGTCACAGTTGTATCCAGTGCCGGGCATCAGCAGCACGCGACCATGCTCCTGCCCGGGCTTTACTGTGTTTTTGCGCCACGATGTAATGCTGACTTCCACTGCTGGCTTCATGTTCGCTGTTGCTCCTTATTATTTGGCTTCGCCTCACAATATAGGTGCGCAATGTCACAAGGCACAAGCGAGGAGGAAGACTGAGGCTGACTACCCCTCAGTCGGCTTCGCCGCCAGCTCCCCCGACAAGGGAGTCAAGGTAAGGGGTAGCGCTGCGCAATGCCAGCGTTATAGGCGCAGGTTATAATCAGCCACGGTTCTGATTGAGTGGGCGTGCCGAGCGCGTGCGCCTAGGCCAATCAGGGCGAGTCGCAATTCTCGCCGGAGCCGCCGATGCAATCACTGCGCACAGACGTGCCAGCTGACGCGACAGGCTCCGCACAACCCAAGGAAGTAGAGAGTAATGGAGAAGTTCTTCCATTTGAAGGAGAACGGCACGACCGTCTCGACTGAGATTCTGGCCGGTCTGACCACGTTCTTCGCAATGGCGTATATCATCGTCGTCAATCCGCAGATTCTGAGCCAGACTGGTATGCCGTGGGGCGGCGTATTCCTGGCTACCATTATCGCAGCCATCATCGGCACCCTGGTTATGGGTCTGTTCGCCAATGTGCCGTACGCACAGGCTGCAGGCATGGGCCTCAACGCATTCTTCACCTACACGGTGTGCTTCGGCCTCGGTTTCACCTGGCAGCAGACCATGTGCATGGTGTTCCTGTGCGGTTTGATTAACATTCTGATCACCGTCACCAAGATTCGTAAGATGATCATCATGGCCATCCCTGAGGTGCTGCAGCAGGCTATCGGCGGCGGCATCGGCTTGTTCGTGGCCTACGTGGGCATGCTGAACGTCGGCCTTATTAAGTTCACTCCGGGCGACCCGAAGGCTGCCGCTAAGGGCGGTGCCGTGGCTGCAACGCCGGGTCTTGCCACGTTCAACGACAAGGTGCTGTGGGTCTTCCTCATCGGCCTGATTCTGTCCATCGTGTTCACCGTTATGAAGGTGAAGGGCGGCCTGCTGCTGGCCATCGCTATCACCACGGTGATTGGCATTCCGTTCGGCGTGACCAACTTCGGTTCCTCCGTGTCCATCGCCGACACCTTCGCTCAGCTGCCGCAGACCTTCGGTGCAATCTTCACCGCTGACGGCTTCCCGGCGCTGTTCTCTGACCCGGCCAAGCTGCCGCTGGTTATCGTGACCATCTTCGCTTTCTCCATGTCTGATACGTTCGACACGCTCGGTACCTTCATCGGTACCGGTCGCCGCACCGGCATCTTCTCCGCCGCTGACGAAGAGGCTCTGGAGAATGGCCACGGCTTCTCCTCCAAGATGGATAAGGCTCTGTTCGCCGACTCCATCGCCACCTCCATCGGCGCTATCTGCGGTACCTCCAACACCACCACGTACGTGGAATCCTCTGCCGGTATCGCTGCGGGTGGCCGCACTGGTCTGACTTCTGTGGTCGTGGCCATCTGCTTCGCACTGTCTGCATTCCTGGCTCCGGTGATTTCCGCTGTGCCGTCCGCCGCTACTGCAGGCGTGCTGGTGATTGTGGGCTGCATGATGGCAGCTTCGCTGAAGGAAGTCGATTGGGCCAACATCGATGACGCGATTCCGGCATTCTTCGCCGCCGTGTTCATGGCCTTCTCCTACTCCATCTCCTACGGCATCGCAGGCGGCTTCATCATGTACTGCATCGTGAAGACCTGCAAGGGCAAGGCCAAGGAAGTTCATCCGATTCTGTGGATCGTCTCCGCACTGTTCATTCTGGACTTCGTGTGCATGGCGATTCTGTAGTATTGCTAGTAATTGATTACTGAATAACTCCTTTGCAGTATTTCTGCAGAGGAGTTTTCTTATGGCCAGACAACTGCACCGTGTATTGGTTCGGGATTATAGGCTGTAATCAATCATCACTACATAAAATTTGTCTCGGTAGCAACGTCAAACGATTAATGTGCGAACCGGGACAGAAAAAATTGTCCCGGTTCTCGATTTTAGCTTTTTTACAATCACCGAGACAAAAGCAAAAAATAACGTGATACAAGGAATGGCGGAATAAAGCCAATCTTGTATTTTCGTTGCCGTCCCGGAAGATAATTATTGTGTCCCGGTTCATGAAAAACACTCGAAATTCTGTACCGGGACAACATAATTTGCCACGATATGTTAATCAAACGATTAGAACGCAAACCGGGACAGACTGGCTGGCACACTACATACGAGGAAAGCCCTCGCAACCGAATGATTGCGAGGGCTTTCCTATACCGAAAACCAATAACGGATCAGTCCTGTAATAAAAGACCGCCTTGCGGCGGGCTTCGGCTACCGCCTCGCTCAGGCTGATCCTACAGACAGTCCACTGGACTGTCTGCTTCACAGATCAGTCCTGTAATAAAAGACCGCCTTGCGGCGGTCTCAACATACCTTCGCTCGGCTACCGCCTCACTCAGGCTGATCCTACAGACAGTCCACTGGACTGTCTGCTTCACGGATCAGCCAAAGCGACCGGAGATGTAGCGCTCGGCTTCTTCGTTCTGCGGGTTGTTGAACATCGTGGTGGTGTCTGCGAAGTACTCGAGGTGACCCGGCTGGCCGACAGCCTTCAGGTTGAAGAAGGCGGTGTAGTCAGCGATACGAGCAGCCTGCTGCATGTTGTGGGTCACGATCACGATGGTGTAATCGTCCTTGAGCTCATTGATCAAATCCTCAACGGCCAAGGTGGAGATCGGGTCCAGAGCGGAGCAAGGCTCATCCATCAGCACGACCTGCGGGTGCACAGCCACAGCGCGGGCGATGCACAGACGCTGCTGCTGGCCACCGGACAGACCGATACCAGGGTTGTCCAGACGATCCTTGACCTCGTTCCACAGGTTGGCACCACGCAGTGCCCACTCAACCAGATCATCGGCGTCGGACTTGCTGATGTGCTTGTTGTTCAGGCGCACACCGGCGAGCACGTTCTCGCGGATGGACATGGTCGGGAACGGGTTCGGACGCTGGAAGACCATGCCGACGTCACGACGGACGGAGACCGGGTCCACATCCTTGTCGTACAGGTTCTTGCCTTCGAGCAGCACCTCACCCTCGACATGAGCGCCCGGGATGAGCTCATGCATACGATCCAGAGTGCGCAGCACGGTGGACTTGCCGCAGCCGGACGGGCCGATGAAGGCGGTAACCTTGTTCGCCTCAATATTGATATTCACATCTTCCACAGCAAGGAAGTCACCGTAGTAGATGTTCTCGTGGTTGACGTCAATACGTTGTCCCATGATGTTTCCTTATTCCTTGTATTTGAACGTTTTTAGCGCTCGGTCTTGACTGCGAAGATCTTGGCGACCAGACGGCCGATAAGGTTGAGCAGCAGCACGATAATGATCAGCACCAGAGCGGCGGCCCAGGAGCGTTCCATCGGGATGGTGGTCACGCAGGTGGCGTCGGCGCCGGCCGGGCAGTTAGCGTTGAGCTTGGAGTATTCCTGGTAGACATACACCGGCAGGGTGGTCATCTGGCCAGCGAACAGGTTCACGTTGGTGCTGGCGATGTAGCCTGCGGTCATCAGCAACGGAGCGGTCTCACCAATCACACGAGCGATTGCGAGGATGCAGCCGGAAACGATGCCAGGCAGTGCGGTACGCAGCACAATCTTGGTGATGGTGCGCTGCTTGGTGACGCCCAGAGCCAGGGAAGCTTCGCGCAAATCGTTCGGCACGATCTTCAGCATTTCCTCGCAGGACTTCACCACGGTAGGCAGCATCAGCAGGGACAATGCCACGGAACCTTCGAAGCCGTTGATGGTACCAGGTCCGAACACGATGGTGAACATCGAGAATGCGAACAAACCTGCAACGATGGAAGGAATACCGCTCATCACGTCGACCAGCAGGGAGATGGTCATGGCCAGCTTACCGCCGTGAGCGTACTCAACCAGGTACACAGCGCACATGATGCCGATCGGGATGGAGATGATCATTGCACCACCGGTAATCTCAAGAGTACCGATGATGGCGTGGAGCACACCACCATAGCCACCGGACGGAGTCTGGTTACCACCGACCACGCCAGTCATGTTGAAGGTCAAGAAGTTCAGGTTCAGTCGCTTAGCACCATTGATGATGGTGGTCCACAACACGGAGACCAGTGGAACACAAGCAATGACGAAGGCCAGAGCGATAACACCGTTCATTACCTTGTCTTTGATGTTGCGACGCTGCTCAGAGGAACGGGAAGGACGGAACTTATCGAAGTCGATGACGGGAGCGCCGTCAAGGTTCTTCTTCTTAGTTTCTTCGGCCATCAGGCACCCGCTTTCTCAGTGATCTTACGAGCCACGAAGTTCACGACGAAGGTGATGAGGAACAGGATCAGACCAGTTCCAATCAACACGGACACGCCGAGATCGTTGGCTTCAGGGTACTGGGCGGCAATGTTGGCTGCGATGGTCTGGTTCTGAGAAGCCTGCAGCAGCTTGAAGGAGTAGCTCAGGCCAGGAGACAGAATCATCAACACAGCCATCGTCTCGCCGAGTGCACGGCCAAGGGCCAGCATGGAAGCGGAGACGATACCGGACTTACCAAACGGAATTACTGCAAGCTTGATCATTTCCCACTTGGTTGCGCCCAGACCGTAAGCGGCTTCCTGCTGGAGGGTCGGGGTCTGGAGGAAGATGTCGCGGGACATGGAGGTGATAATCGGCAGCACCATAACGGCGAGCACCACGGCAACGGTGGCAACGGTGCGCTGTGGATTGGCGGCCGGGCCTTCAAACAGCGGGATGAAGCCCAGATGGTTGGCTACCCAGTTCCAGAACGGGTAGATGGCCGGCACCAGAATCAAGCCACCCCACAGACCGTAGATAACGGAAGGAATTGCGGCGAGCAGGTCGATGACGTAGCTCAAACCGGTAGCAATCTTCTTGGGGGCGTAGTGGGAGATGAACAGTGCAATGCCGATGGAGACAAAGAATGCGATCAGCAGGGCCAGCAGGGAAACAAGCACCGTACCGAAGAGCAGCGGCAGCACATAGCCCCAGAAGTTGGAAGCCTTGCCACCGGTAAAGCTGGAGATGGTCTCACTGTTGGCAGCCTGGTCACCGCCAATCAGCGGCCACGCGCGGAAGAAGAGGAAGAGGAACACGGCGGCAAGCACCACAAGGATCAGGATGCCGCAGGCGTATGCCACACCGCGGAACACCTTGTCGGCAGTTTTGCCGCCCGATGGTGCGAGAGCCGTTTTGTCTTGCGAACTCACGGATTCTCCTTAGCGAATGAACGAAGGAAATTGATAAGGATGAGGTCGGTCAGGGTTCGCGCGAGGCGCATGCCCCTTGACCCGCTTTGAGCCGCAGCCGTGATACTTACGACTGCGGCTCAAAGTTTAGACCATTGTGGTCTTATTCAGTTATCGGATCAATGATTCATGCGGATGGAACCCGCGTGGCTCACTTGGTCTTGATGGCTTCGATGGACTTGCTGATCTTGGAGGTCAGGCTGGACGGCAGCGGAGCGGAACCAGCGGCATCCTGAGCAGCCTTCTGGCCTTCGTCGGAGGTGACGTAGGTCAGCCAAGCCTTGGCGAACTCAGCCTGCTTGGTGTCCTTGTATGCCGGGCAGACGATGTCGTAGGAGACCAGCACGATCGGGTAAGCGCCCTTAGCCTCAGTGGCGTGGTTGATCTTGACGACCACACGGTTCTCACCGGTAGCGGTTTCGTCGAGCTGGGAATCCTCAATAACCTTGGAGCCAGCCTCAGCGGAGATCTCGTTGTAGGAGTCGCCAACCTTGATAGCAGCAGTACCGAGGTCGCCAACCTGGGAGAAGTCAGCATAGCCGATGGTGCCATCAGCCTGCTTGACGGTGGAGATCACGCCGGAAGTACCCTTAGCGCCCTGGCCAACTTCGTTCGGCCAGTTCTCGGACAGGTCGTAGGTCCAAGCGTCAGGAGCCTGATCCTTGAAGTAGGAGACGAAGTTCTGGGTGGTGCCGGACTTATCGGAACGGTGAACCACGGTGATCGGGGTGCTCGGCAGGGTCAGGTCCTTGTTCTGTTCCTGAATGGCCGGGTCGTTCCAAGTGGTGATCTTGCCGTCGAAGATCTTGGCAGCGGTGGTGGCATCAAGGTTGATGTGCTTGCCAGCGTCGGAAACGCCCTTCAGGTTGAAGACGATAGCAATCGGGGAAATGTAAACCGGCACGTCGAAGGCCTGGCCGGAAGCGCAGACAGCCTTAGACTTGGCGATATCGTCATCGGACAGAGCCTTATCGGAACCAGCCCAAGCGGTAGCACCGGTCAGGAAGGTGGTCACGCCAGCGCCAGAACCAGTCGGGTTGTAAGCAATCTTGGCATCCGGGTTGGTGCTCTGGAAGCCAGCGATCCAAGCCTCAACAGCAGCCTGCTGAGAGGTAGCGCCAGCGCCCTGGAAGTCGCCGGAAATCGGAGCGGCCTTGGTGGTCGACTCGGTAGAAGAGTTAGTGTTAGAAGCGGTGTTATCGCCGCAGGCAGCGACGGTGGCGAGCATCGCGATGCCGGACAGAGCGGCAAGGGAGCGAACGAAAATGTTCTTCTGCATGATTATTTCTTATTCCCTCTATCAATAAATCTCGGGCCAATGTTTAGCGATGTTTGAATTGCCGCACATCACCCGGTCTTTTGTGACAACTACAAGCGTATTGGCGATTTCGGGGGCTACAGAACGAAATCAGTAAACAGAAGATGAACACTTGCTGATATATGAAACTACGTAAATACTACGTAGTTTGCAGTTGTGCACAGCGATTAGCGGCGAATTGATATGTCATCTGATGTAACTACCTCTCAGCCGGTCCCTCGATAGAGAAATCAAAGCGCTGATGTACTACGAAAAAAGCGGCCGATAAAGGCCGCTTTTCTTAAGTAGCACTGAGTAGAAATAGTAATCCTGATTACTCAGCAGGAGTATCGATTTTGTATCCCAAGCCACGCACGGTGGTCAGGTATTTGGGATGTGCCGGATCCTCCTCGATTTTGGAGCGCACGCGCTTGACATGCACATCCAGAGTCTTGGTATCGCCCACATAATCGGAGCCCCAAATACGATCAATCAGCTGATGACGGGTCATTACACGACCCTTGTTCTGCATCAGGTATTCCAGCAGCTCGAATTCCTTCAGCGGGAAGAACACGGTTTCGCCGCGTACAGTCACCTGATGCTGACCAACCTGCATCGAAATATCGCCGCACACCAGTGGAATATCATCATCCACAGAACCAGCTGCCTGCGCAGTCGCTTGATTGCGGCGCAGCACAGCGCGGATTCGAGCCAACAGCTCGCGGAATGAGTACGGCTTGGTCACGTAATCATCGGCACCAATTTCCAAGCCAACAACCTTATCGATTTCCGCACTCTTAGCAGTGAGCATAATAATCGGCACTCGGCTCTGCTCGCGAATACGGCGGCACAATGCCGTGCCATCAATGCCCGGAAGCATCAAATCAAGCAGCACCAAGTCAATACCACCCTTGGTGAACAGTTCCAAGCCTTCCTCACCAGTGGCTGCAGCAGACACGTCATACCCTTCGCGGGTAAGTTGGTAGACCAGTGGTTCGCGATAGGATTCCTCGTCTTCGACGATAAGAATGCGTGTCATAGTTGCCTTTCTCGGGTAGGTGCCCGTTCGAGTCGGCGCAAAAATCTCAGATACCATCGTAACCATCTATTCTCTGTTAGCCTGCTGTTTGCCTAAAGTACGTAATTTATTGGTATACGCTACGCTTCATCCGTCGATGCGGCAGCAGGGAGCTCAATGGTGAACGTGGAGCCCTCACCCTGCCTTGACCATACTGAGATTTTGCCACCATTTTCCTGCACGCAATGCTTGGTGATAGCGAGGCCCAAGCCAGAACCGCCTGTCTGGCGCGAGCGGGCAGGATCGACGCGGTAGAAGCGCTCGAAAACGCGATCCAAAGACTCCTCAGGAATACCAATGCCCTGATCGACCACGCGAATGGTTACCTTGCCATCGCGCTCCCCCACATCGACTGCCACCGTGGTGTGTTCCGGCGAGTAATGGATGGCGTTTTCCACCAGGTTCTTGACGGCAGTTTGCATGGCATCAACGTCAGCGAGAATCATCAGATTCTTGGCTCGCTCAATATCTTCTGGAGTTTCATCACTGGAATCGAGCGGCGCGGGTTTGCCGTTGGCATTCAGGCGAATCTCCACATGATGAGCCTCAGCCTGCACTTGATTGTCTGCAATGCCAGCTCGTGCCACAGCCAGAGCAGAGATACGCTTCGCATTCACGATGCCTTGAGAGTTCTGTGCCCGCTGCAAATCAATCAGATGATGCACCAGTTCGGTAAGGCGAGCTGATTCCTTGGAAATACGGCCGGAGAAATACCGCACGGCATCCGGATCGTCGGCGGCATCAGTCACGGTTTCCGCCAGCAAGGAAATGGCACCAGCCGGAGTTTTCAGCTCGTGCGACACATTGGTCACAAAGTCGCGGCGCACGGCTTCAAATCGGCGCTGCTCAGACATATCGCTGATGAAAATGGCGTACAGGTCGTCACCGATATCTCCAATGCGCACACGCAAGTACAGGGTGTTCGAGGGGCGCAGCTGGCCAGCTTCAATGCCTTTGCCGGTCAGGGATGGGAATGGTCCGCGGTCAACCGGGAGTTGCACCTCACGTTCGCGCACACCGCCGTCAGAGGCCGCTTGGGTCAGGATATCTTCGACTTCACGCGAATTGATGCGCTTGCCGGAAACCAATCCGAACGGCACCGAGCCCGGGCTGGCATAGTGAACGAGGCCGTTACGATCAGTGACGATAACCGCTTCCGGCAACACTTCGATAAGACGACGCTCGGTGGGGCGCACAGGAACATCGTCGCCGAACAGGGACTTCGCATCCTCGTCTTCGGCTAACGCTTCCAATGCTGCAGCACGGCCTGCTGCACGGCCTTTGCCGTACGCGATGACGACGGCCCACGCCAACGCCAGCGCGACAATCGCCACGATCACAATGATTTGCCAGACATTCATGATTCCTAGAGTAAAACGAGAGACACGTAGCATTCCAGATAAACTACGTAAGTTCGCCTATTGTTCATTTGCGCGCACGCATGCTCATTGGCTGCACTTGGTGTATTACTTCATACAACGCAAAAGGCGCCTCCCAGATGGGAGACGCCATAGCGAAGGACCACTGAATCTATAACAAATACAGGCAGCTACAGATTCAGCGAATCAAATGATCACAGCTCGTAATCCTTGTCCTTGCTTTCCTTGATCAGGAACAGGGCGAGCAAAGCCAGAGCAGCCATCACAGCCACGTACCAGCCCACACCGGCGATGCCGAACTTGGAGGTGACCAGAGCCTGGGCGATGGTCGGAGCGAAAGCGCCACCGAAGATAGCGGCAAGGTTGTAGCTCAGGCCTGCACCGGAGTAGCGCACGTTCACGGGGAACAGCTCAGGCAGGTAGGCGCCGCACGGTCCGAACAGGCTGCCCATGAAGATGAAGCCCACGCACAGGAAGATCATGATGTGAGTGGCGGAGTGCACGAGCAGCATCGGGATGAAGAAGCTGAAAATCAGCGTACCGGTGGTAGCAACAAACAGCACCTTCTTGCGGCCAACCTTGTCGGCGTACAGGCAGGAGATGACGATGAATGCTGCGAAGAACACGGTGGAGCACATCTGCATAGCCAGATATTCAGGCTGCGAGAAGCCCAGGCCCTTGACGCCGTAAGCCAGCGACCAAGTACCGAGGATGTAGAAGATCGTGTAGGTGATGCCCATGGCCACAGTGCCGAGAAGGACTTCCTTCCAGTACGGCAGCAGGTCGGTCAGCGGGTGCTTGGAAGTACGCTTCTCTTCGGAAGCCTTCTGGAACACCGGGGTCTCAGACATGCGGGCACGCACGTACAGACCGATAATCACCAGCACTGCAGAGCAGAGGAACGGAATACGCCAGCCGAAGGAGACCATCTGCTCCTGGCTCAGGTTGGATTCGAGCAGCAGGTTCAGGCCGTAAGCGCAGAAGAAGCCAATCGGAGCACCGAGGTTCGGGAAGGAACCGTAGAGAGCGCGCTTATCAGCAGGAGCGTTCTCGGTTGCCACCAGTGCCGCACCGGACCATTCGCCGGCGAGGCCAATGCCCTGGCAAGCGCGGCAGATGCACAGGATGACCACAGACCATGCGCCGATCTGGTCATAACCCGGCAGGCAGCCGACCAGGAAGGTGGCGATACCCATGGTCATCAGAGCGACGACCAGCGTCTTCTTACGACCCATCTTGTCGCCGAAGTGGCCGAACAGCATAGAGCCGAACGGGCGGGCCAGGAAGGAGACAGCGAAGGTGACGAATGCCATCAGCGTAGCCAGTGCCTGGTTGGACTTGGCGACTTCAGTGAAGAACACCATGCCGAAGTAGCTAGCGGCTGCGATGGAGTAACAGTAGTTATCGTAGAATTCGATGGCCGTGCCGACCATGGATGCGGCGATGATCTCAGGAACCGAATCCTTCTTCACGGGTTCCTTGGATGCCGCGGTTGCGGTTGCAGTTGACATAATCCCTCTTCTCTCATGCTGCGGATGCTTGCAGCATCCCGGTTCAGCACGTGCCATGCACATGTGACATGTATGACATGTATGTGTTGATGCATGGCGTACAAGCGTGGAGCACAACGACCGGCATGCGGAGAGAAGACAGCTATTACGGCTTGTGGCCACAGCGACGTTCCTCCACACATCGCTGTGCCTGATGCATGAGTATGGCTCACAGAGCGAGGAGGGATGTGAGCGCGTTCACATAGTGAACGCACTGAGATGAAGTTTGTGGAATGTGATTGAAGTCGGGAGGCGACTCCAGGCTCCCCTCAGAAAGGGGAGCCTGAAACAATGGTTTTTACAGTCGCTTGACGATGTCTACAGCAAGGCGAGCAGCAGTGTCGGCGTATTCGGAGATATCGAACTCCTTGAACACTTCATAATCAGTATCAGCATTGTCGGAAAGCGCACGAATCACCAGCGCCGGCACATCATTGCGAGCGGCAACCTGAGCCACGGCAGCACCTTCCATCTCCACCGCATCGGCGCCAGTCAGTCGAATCACTTCCTCCACTTTTTCAGGAGTGTCCACAAAGTAATTGCCGGACGCAATAATGCCGGTGATATGCGTAATGCCAGCGTTGCTCAGCGCCTGATCGGCGACTTCCAGCAGCTTTGAATCAGAGAAGAATTCCTGAACCGGCTTATCTTCCGTGCCAGGCTTCCACTGACCGACCAAACGCATATCAGTGTCGAGGTAACGCAGCGTACCGCCAAGCACTACATCATTAATATGCAAATGCTTGTTGAGGTTGCCGGCAATACCGCTAAAAATCACGGCATCCGGGTTGAATTCATCAATCAGCAGCTGAGCAGTAGCCGCAGCATTGACCAAGCCCATGCCACCCACGGTAGCCGCAACCTTAATTACATCGGCACCGAAGGAATCCACCGTTCCCACAGCAATATCAAGGCTGCCTTTGGTCACATGAGTAACGTGAGTGAGTGACTTGGCAATCAGTGCCACTTCCTCATGCAAAGCACCAATAATCGCAACTGTTTTCATACCCATATATAAGCTCCTTTCACAACGCTTTACGTCTCGGATTAGAAGAACTACCCCTCAGTCTCACTCCGTTCGACAGCTCCCCTGACAAGGGGAGCCAAGAGGGCGGGGATGACGTCAAATCATCATGACCCTGACAGCTCTCACAGGGAGCCGAGAGGGCTCACTTCCAGCGACGGGCAGCTACGGCTTCGGCCAGCTCGTGCAGCAGCGCCTCAGTATCCGGCCAACTAATGCACTTATCGGTGATGGACTTGCCATACACCAGCTGGTCAAGCGGCGCTGCAGGCTGATTGCCGCCTTCGATGAAACTTTCCATCATGATGCCGGTGATGCCGCGCTCCCCCGCTGCAATACGGCGAGCGATATCGCGCACCACTTCAGCCTGACGATGCTCATCCTTGCCGGAATTACCATGCGAGCAATCCACAATCAGACCATGCGAAGCTGCAGAGTCGGCAGGCATTTCATCGCGGATAGTTTCCATAGCCTTGGCCACGGATTCAGCGTCATAATTAGGCCCATGAATTGAACCGCGCAGCACCACATGGCAATCGGGGTTACCAAGCGTCTCAACAGCACAGGCACGACCCAAATGATCAATACCAAAGAATGTATGCTGCTGAGCTGCAGCGAAACAGCCGTTCACCGCAGCCTTCACCGAACCATCCGTAGCATTTTTGAAGCCCACCGGCATCGACAGGCCGCTAGCCAGCTGACGATGCACCTGGCTTTCCGTATTGCGCGCACCAATCGCACCCCAGCTCACCGCATCAGCGATGAACTGCGGGCTCGTCGGCTCCAGGAATTCAGTTGCCGCAGCCAAGCCTTCGCCCAGTACGCCAAGCAACGTCTTGCGAGCCAGCAGCAAACCCTTCTTAATATGGTGACTGCCGTCAATATCCGGGTCGTTAATCAAACCCTTCCAGCCCACAGTCGTGCGCGGCTTCTCGAAGTACACGCGCATCACAATCAGCAGCTCGCTCTCAGTCTCCTTCATCACCTTGGCCAGACGATGCGCATAATCAAGCGCAGCAGCTGGATCATGAACCGAACAGGGACCCACAATCACCAGCAGGCGATCATCCTGGCCATAGAGACAAGCACGAATTTCATCGCGCGAATACGCGACGATTTCCTGAGCCGCAGCGGTAAGCGGCAATTCTGCCAATACCTGAGCCGGCGTGGGCAATGGTTCTAATTCCAGAACGCGACGGTTAATAATGCGGCTGACGCCAACCTGATCTTCCCATCGCGGCACATCGGTGGCAATCAGCGGATTCTTGCCCTCGCCCATAGCTTGACGAATGGCGCGAAGCTCCTCAGGCGTATTCAATGGCTGCGGGCCAACCTGCAATGGATTCTCGGCTGGCACGGCGCCTTGCTGCTGCTGCATGTCTTGTACTCCTTGTGACTATCCACACCAAGGATACATAACCATAGCGGCAAGGGTGCTGTGCCCAGCAACCGAAACTGCTGCCGCGACAGTTTACAGCGCGCGACGGGCGGTGACGGCGTCGGCCAGTGTATGCAGGAGCTCGTTGGTACGGTCCCACGGCACGCAGGAATCGGTGACGGACTGGCCGTAGACCAGCTGGTCAAGCGGAGCTGGCTTCTGATGGCCACCAACGAGGAAGCTTTCCATCATTACGCCGCTGATGCCCGGTTCGCCCTGAGCAATGCGAGCAGCGATTTCCTCAATGACTTCAGCTTCACGGTTCTCATCCTTGCCGCAGTTACCATGCGCGGCATCAATGACCAAACCATGCTCGCTCGGGCCGGAAGCCTTGGAAGCCTTCAATGATTCCAATGCCTTGCGCACCGATTCGGCATCATAGTTCGGGCCGGAGCTGGAGCCACGCAGCACCAGATGGCAGTCGGGATTGCCCTTGGTTTCAGCAGAAATCACACGACCATCCAAGTTGATGGACAGGAAATGATGCTCGAAACCAGCGGTATAGCAAGAATCAGCGGCAGCCTTGATAGAACCGTCAGTGGAATTCTTGAAACCCACCGGCATGGACAGGCCGCTGGCCAGTTCGCGGTGAACCTGGCTTTCCGTATTACGTGCGCCGATAGCGCCCCAGCTAATGGCGTCGCAGATGTACTGCGGAGTAATCGGATCAAGCCATTCGGTGGCAGCCGGCAAGCCCAGGCTCAACACATCAGTCAAAACCTTACGAGCCAGCCACATGCCCTTACGAATATTGAAACGACCATCCAAATCAGGGTCGTTAATCAGGCCCTTCCAGCCGATAGTGGTGCGCGGCTTCTCGAAGTACACGCGCATCACAATCACAAGTCGATCTTCAAGCTCACGCTTGACGGCGGCCAGCTTTTCGGCATACTCGTGCGCAGCCTTGGGGTCATGAATGGAGCATGGGCCGACGATAACCAGCAGACGATCGTCGCGACCATTGAGTACGTCGCGGATCTCCTGGCGGGAATGCAGTACCAGTTCGCTCATTGCGTCAGTGAGCGGCTGCTCCTTCAGGAATGCGCGAGGCGCAGGAATCGGGTCAAGCTGACGAATATTAACATCAACCGTCTCAGGAAAGACGGCCTGCTCCCCCAAACGACGTTCGTCCTCGGAACTATCCGGACCACGAAGTGCTGCCATGCCGACTCTCCTCTCTTTGTATCACATAAAGTCAGGCCTTCGCGCGCTTTGCACGAAGGCCTAATATAGCAGCTATCAGGCGAGCGCGCCCATCGGGTCCCATGCAGGGAGCATGGTGGCGGGCTCTTCTAGAGCGGCCTGGTACTCGGCGGGGAGCATGGTCTTCGGGACGGCTACCTCGTAGACGTACTCGGTGAACCAGTCGTCGGACATAGTGAAGTAGCCCTTGTCGGCAATCTTGGAGCCCCAAGAGTTCTCCACACGCCAACGACGAGTGGAACCATCATCGGCCACATCCACGCCAGCAAACGCCATGGCATGGTTCATTGCGGAATCACCAAAGCGCACGCGGGCTTCCTTATCGAGATCGAAGTCCACGTCGTAGACCTTGCCGTACTCGAACAGATCGGTGGCCCAAGCGCCATTCTCACGATCCATGAACGGGTGGCAGTCAGCGCCAAACCAAACCGGAATACCCTGCTCGACGAGAATCTTCTTCACGCAGTCCTTCATGAACTGGTTCGGTACGTTGAGATACTCGGTGGCGTCACCGCCAGCCACGTTGCCCAGATGCTCGATGCCAATCTTCTTGCCCTTGGCATGCTCAGCACGCGGATCATCCACGAGGCACACGTAATCTTCGAGACCAGCCGGGCCCACATACTTCTTCCAGAACTCCACCGGCGTGATTTCGCCGTCACGGTGGAACTCGCCGTCCTTATCGGTCCACTCCCAATCGAAGGAAACCGGCGGCTCACCCAGATGAATGGTAAGGATGCGGTGACCAGCAGCAGTGGTATCAGCAACAATCTGATCGATCTTGGCCTGATCGCCTTCAGCGGCGTACATGTGAGCCACAGCGGTGTGCAGCAGAGCACGCAGCTGAACGTTCATTTCGCGGGTGTTCTTGGAGGATTCGGTCTCCGGGAACAGGTCCTTCGGCACAGCGCCATACTTCTTGTACACGTTCATAGCCATGGTCCACTGACCACCATCGCCCATCACGTCAGCGAGCAGGTGCTGCAGCAGACGGGAATCGGACGGTTCACCAGCCTCAACCAGAGCGGCAACATCCTTGAGGAAGTAGTTCACGCGTTCGAGCTTGTCGTAGTACATCGCATAGTTCTGGGAGAACTCGAACTCCTTCAGGTTCATGTTCTTCTTGGCGATGAAACGAGCCACGTTCAGAGAGCTGAACAGCCAGCAGCGACCGGAACGATCCTGATGGGTGGCTTCGCCGTTGTCGACCACGGTGGAGAAGCGGCGCTGCAGCAGGCGGGCGCGGTCATAGTTACGGGCCACCTTTTCAATGCCAGCTGCGGTCACGGCGTTCATAGCCAGACGGCTGGTACCATCGGCATCGAATTCGTCACGCAGAGCGTTCAGTGCTTCGCCAGTCAACGGCGTCAGTTCACTCATGTCTACTCCTTCTTCGGATCAGTGCGCTTATGGCGCGGTTTTACAACGACTGCGGCACCTGGCGAAAGTGCACAGGTGCCGCAGTTCTTTGCCTCTAGCAGTGTAGTCGAAGGCTTGTCATTGGTTCTTAGTTTTCGGATTCGCCCTCAGACTGCTGCTCAATGGCCTGCGTGGATTCCGTATCCTCTGCCGATTCAGCGGATTCAGCAGCGTCCTGCTGCTCCGGAACCGGGTTGACTACCGGCAGGGACTGAGCGGATTCGTTCTTGTTGACGGCGTCAAATGCGAAGCCGGAGAAAGCCTGAGCGAACATGGAGCGCAGTTCGGAAACGCGCTGAGTAATAGTAGCCTCACGCTCCTGAAGATCAGCAATATGCTTGGTCAAGCTGTCAAGCTCGCTCTGAGCAGCAGCGCGACGCTCCTCAACCTGAGCATCTGCATCCTCGCCAGCCTTGTGCACAATAGCCGCAGCCTGCGCATCAGCTTCCTGACGCTTGTTAGCAGCGTAGGAATCAGCCTCTTCACGAGTGGTCTTAGCCTGGCCCACCAGTTCGTCGGCTTCCTTCTTAGCAGCTGCACGGCGCTCCTCAAGATGAGCGAGCAGTTCGTTGACCTTCTTGGTGGCCTCATCCTGCTGAGCGGCGATATCCGAGCGAATCTGCTCCACCTCGGCGCTGACCTGGCTGATGGTGTTCGTACGGTTCACCTCAGCCTCATCGGTGATCTCCTGAGCCTTGGACTTAGCAGTATCGATGATTTCGCCAGCCTTACGCTGAGCTTCGGTCATCATCTTGGAAACCTGCTCGCGCACGTCAGCCAGCTTCTTGTTGGCCTCGGCGAGAGCAGCTTCGATCTGATCATTGGAATCGGACTTCAGCTTGGAAATCTCTTCGTTAGCGTTCTTGCGCTGCTCAGCGATCTTGGCGGTAGCTTCAGCCTTCATTTCAGCCAGTTCGCGTTCCTGGGTGGCGCGCTCGGAGGAGAGCTTCTTATTATGCTCTTCACGAGCGTTGCTCAGCTCAAGTTCCACGGCCTGACGCTGTTCGGTGATGTTCTTGGTGGTTTCCGAACGCAGCTGATCAGTCTCCTCCTTGGCGGAAGAGGTCAGAGAATCAGCCTGGTTGTTGGCATTCTGCAGGATGGAGGAAGCCTTGGCGTTAGCGTCATCGAGAATATGCTGGGCATCGAGCTTGGCATTGTTGATCAGTGTCTCAGCCTGAGCTTGAGCAGCCATACGAGTTGCAGAAGCGTCCTGCTTGGCACGGTTCAGCAGCTCAGTGCTGGTCTGCTCAGCGGAAGCCAGCATCTGCTGAGCGTTGGCGCCAAGAGATGCAAAGCTATTGTTCTGCGGCTTCTTATTACGCTCCTCCTGCAACTGAGCCTGCAGCTGCAGAATACGGTCATCGTCTGCAGCAATCTGCTCGCGCATGCTGGCCAGCGTCTTCTGAGCTTGGTTCAGGCTGTCCTGGGCGGCGTCGAACGCTAAATCGACCTTCTCTTTGTCATATCCTCGCAACACCACCGGGAAACGATCCACCATGGCTGAATATCCTTTCACATCCATAAGCCTTTGGCATGTCCTCATGCACTGTAGCGCATGAGGACTCTGAAGACACCCATTGATATGCAATCGTTACAATGCGTGCGAATGATGTTCTAGTTTAGCGCCATTCGCGGCACTCCCCTCCGCCCCTACGGGGCACCTCCCCTCAGAGAGGGGAGGCAGAGAGAACCTGGAATAATGTTCTGATTTGAGCACCATCCGTGATACTCCCCTCCACCCCTCTTCGGGGCACCCCCTCAACGAGGGGAGGCAAGGGGAATCTGGGATGATGCTCTAATTCATCCCATGCGCAGAGAGACACGTTATGCGATGAGGATGTCGGAGCTGGAGGGCTTGAGATAGTAGCGCACGGCTTCGCGTACCACGTCTCGTCCTGCGGCAATCTGCTGGTCAAGTGTCAAGCCTTGCTGCGCGGAACCGGCCGGACGCACAGGTGGGAAGCTCACAAAACCACCCAAAACACGCTCCTGAGTGGCTGTCCAGTTGAGCAGGTTGTAGAACAGCGAGTTGCACACGAAGGTGCCAGCATCAGAGCTCAATGATGCCGCAATCGAATCATCAGTAAAATCCTGCAAAATCGAACGCAATGGCAAACGTGTCCAGTATGCGGCCGGACCATTGGGATCAATAGGTTTGCGACGCGGAATCACATTGTCTGCATCAGGGCGTTCCGCATCCATCAGATTCGTGGCGCAACGCTCCAGCATGACGCTTCGCGCAGAATGCTTCAGTCCTGTGGCGATAACGATATCCGGCTTGGCAACTTCGATGGCTTCCTTCAACATGGGCCAGGCCTTGGCAAAACTTACCGGCAACTGCACAGTATGAATATTCACCGAAACCTGATTCAGCACATCATCAACCCCGGCAGGAGCTCCAATTCCTTGCTCAGCAATGGCCTTGGGCACTTCGTATGCCGGATTGACGTCAACGCCGTCATAATGGTCGAATCCGGAAATCACCACATTGAGTTCGCGCATAGCATTCAGTGTAGCGTCTTATGTATCACATCGACTTATCGCATCTGACCAGCAGCCTGGGCAAGCAGCGCGTGCATGCGAGCGCGGGCCGCTTCCTTAGGATCAAAGCCTTCCAACTGCTCGGCAATACGCTCAGCGGTGGGAATATCTTCCAACGTGGTGATTTTCAGATTGGTTTCCGCACCGGAGACAATGGCCACAGGTTCGCCCGGCATGTAATCGACCACTACGCGCGTATCGTCCGTAGGGTGGAAGTCCGGATCGGCTGCCGCAAGCTCGTAGGCTTTGCGAATCGTGGCAAAGCGGAAGGACTGAGGCGTTTGCGCACGGTAGGTATTCGGGCGGTCAGGCACGGATTTGACTACCTTGAGATCGCCTAAGTCTTCAGTCAGCAACACAGTATCGGTAGAGGCAAAAGCCACGGTTGCCGCGTTGAACTGATCCAGCGCGTCAATCGAACCGTCGATGGCAGACTGCGCAACGAACGGACGCACAGCATCATGGATAAGAATCTTGGCATTGTCAGGAATACCGGCTGCAGCCAAGGTATCTAATGCTGCAGCCGTACTATCCACGCGTTCTGCACCGCCATCGATTACCACGCGTACTTTGCTGTAGCCCTGCTGATCGATTAACGATTCAACCTCGTTACGCACTTTGCTATTGACCACTACGACAATGTCACTCACGCGTGCGCACCGCTCAAAGGCTTCAATACTCCAACACACGATGGGCTTGCCGCCCACGGAGACAAGTTGCTTGGGATTCTCCGGGTCGAAGCGCGTGCCGAAGCCAGCAGCAAGCACTACAGCAACCACCGGCGCAGTCTGCGCTTTAGCCTGCGTCTCGGGGACGGCGGTCATCTCATCGTTAGAAGTCTCGTTCGTTCTCTCAGTCTCAGTCATAGGCACAACCGTAGGGTGAGGCATGGCCGTTCGTGACCTGCGTCACATGTTCTCCACGGAATGTGCGCGCTAGTGGCGCACAATGAGGGCGAGGAGACGGCCTTCGTGGGCTTTGCCAGCCAGAGCGGCGCGGCGATGCGAATACCACAGCGGGTTCTCAAGCGTGCACATGCTGTGGCTAATGTTGCCAATACGCTCAGCCAATTCGGCAGAGCCTTCGCCATCGGTACGGCACAGTTCGGCAAGCTCCGCGTCTGCTTCCAGATATTCGGTGGCGGCATGTACGCGAGGCATGGAATCAACTACCTGATGTACACCGGCGAATGCCAAGTCAATCATTGCGGCCTCGGCAATATCAATGCCAGCACCACCGAATCGGGTCTGGGTTTTGGTCAGAGGGAATCGCTTGATGAACTGATCGGCGATATCGTCACCGACTTCATAGCACTCACCGCAAATACGGGGGCCCAGCGTGGCGATAATACGGCTCGGCTCGGCACCCTTGAGCTTCATCAGTTCCACCGTGGCACCAATAATGCCGCGTTCCAGACCACGGCGACCACAGTGAGCAGCACCGATGATGCCGGTTTCCGGATCAGCCATCAGCACCGGCAAGCAGTCGGCAGCAAACATGCCCAGAGCAATGTCTGCACGCGAAGTAACCTGACCATCCGCTTCAATAACGGCTGCTGCCTCCTCACCGTGTGTGCCTGAGGCGTCGAAACCAAAATCAGTGTTCGGCTCATGGCCAGGCTCGTCGATATCAACGGCCACACCAGAGTGCACTTGGGAAACAAGCGACAGCGGAGCATGAATCGCATCGGCGAGCGCAATACGGTTCGACAACACAGCCTCAGGATCATCGCCGGACTTGCCGCCAAGGTTCAGATTGCCGTAATCGCCGGTAGACAGGCCACCGAGTCGAGTGGTGTAGACCACGGTGATGCCAGGCGCCAGAGCGATAGGAATGGTTACCGGAATCGGGCGACCATTGCGGTCGGTGGAGCTCATAGCACTGGAATCAATGATTTCTTCAGAGTATTCGGTCATAACTATCGGTCTTTCTTGCCAGAAGGCGAATTACTCAGCCTTCAACGTCGGTTTCTTGGTACGCGAGCGAATGGCGGCATTAATCGGAACCTGATGCGGGCATGGCATCGAGAACACGTGCGCCGGATTATTGATGGCGGGAACCGGCAATCCTTCGGCGTCACGCAATCCGTCTGCCGGCACGGTAAAGACCAGCGGACGTTCGCCGGGCAGCAGGAATTCGACTTCCTGGCCGGGCTCGATTTTATTGCGGCTCATCAGCGTTACGCGCCCGCCTTCATCGGCACTCCAGCTCAGCACTTCGCCAACCACCAGCCAGGAACGGAAGTAGGCGGAGCGATCGGTGTTCTGCGTCACCTTGTGCTCGGGGTAGTAGAAACCGGTGGAGTAGTCGCGATGAGCCACCTTATCGGTTTCCTCAAGCAGCCACTGCGGCAATTCGACATGCGGCGCCGGGCGTACTGCCGCATGCTTCCAATCGCTTTCAATGATTTCCACGGCCCTATTGGCCTTGCGACGAGTGGAGCGAGCGTGGGAGCTCATGCCGTCAGGCTCCGGCTTCGACTCCGACTTTGGCTGCTCGGTAGCAGCAGCACCATCGGCAACCTCAATCGATTCCGATTCCGGCGCGCGATCGTAGCCCTCATCTGCCACACCGGCGAATGCGGCGTCCGCATTGCGCATCACGGCATCCTCGGTATGCGACTCCTCATAATCAGGGTCGCTCGGGCGAATCACCCGGTCGCGGAAAGGCTTCAGCACTATGCCATCAGCGGTTTCGAATCCGCGTTGAATCATGTATTCGTTCACCGCTGTTTTATAGGCGTTGGTCATAGCGGCGATATAGTAGGCGCTTTTCGCACGACCTTCGATCTTCAAGCTTGTGGCACCGGAGTCAATCAAATCATCCAGATGCTCAAGCATGTTCATATCCTGCGAGTTGAACAGGTAGGCACCATCCTTGGTCTGTTCAATCGGGAAGTACTGACCAGGGCGCTTTTCTTCCACAATCGAATACTTCCAACGGCATGGCTGTGCACATTCACCATGATTGCCATCGCGACCGGTCAAATAATTGGAGAACAGACAACGACCGGAGAAGGCCATGCACATGGCACCGTGCACAAAGCATTCGATATCAAGATCATCGGGGATGTTCGCGCGAATATCGCGCACGGCCTGCAAATCCATTTCACGCGCCAGCACCACGCGGCGAGCACCGAGTTCATAGAACGCATTCGCAGCCTGGTAATTAGTGACGCCGGCCTGCGTGGACACATGCAATTCGAGGTTCGGAGCCACTTGGCGGGCCATCATCATCACACCGATATCAGAGACGATCAGCGCGTCCACACCGGTGTCTTTCAACTGACCCACATACTCACGCATGGCTTCAATCTCATTGTTGCGCGGCAGTACATTGCAGGTCACATATACGCGAGCGCCACGCTCATGCGCATAGCGAGAGCCTTCTTCGAAATCCTCGAGGCTCAGGTTCTTGGGAGCCGAGCGCATGCCGAAAGCCTTGCCACCGCAGTACACGGCGTCCGCGCCATAATCGACTGCAGCTTTAAGGCCGCGCAGGTTACCGGCTGGAGACAGCACTTCGGGCTTTTTACGTGTGGGGATTCTCATCGTCGTATTCATCAGGGTAATAGTGTAATGGCGGGTCTGTAATGCGCTGCCATGAGGCAGCCTCACACTCTTGCAAACGACTCTTCACGAGCGCGAAACCGCTATCCACGTTGATGGCCCCACGTTGATGGTCCCACACTGATGGTCATACGCTGATGGTCATACCGTCCCAATTTCATGACTGTCGGATTTCCAACACAAACTGTAGGTTTCCTGACTTTGACTGTAGGATTTCCAACACCGACTGTAGGGAATCGGACAAATAACGTCGGAAAACCTACAGTCGGTGTTGGAAATCCTACAGTCAAAGTCAGAAATCCTACAGTCAGGCCACATGATTCTTTATGGAAGGGTGACTGTAAGCTTAATGTCATGAAAATCGATATTGTGAGTGTGTTCCCCGAATACTTCGAGGTGCTCAATCTGAGCCTGATGGGTAAGGCCCAGTCCAAGGGTCTGCTGGAGATTACCGCGCATAATCTGCGCGACTGGACCCACGACGTGCATCATTCGGTGGACGATACTCCGGTCGGCGGTGGTGCAGGCATGGTAATGAAGCCTGAAGTGTGGGCGGAATGCTTAGATGAGCTGCTCGGATTGGAAACCCCCGCCGAGGACGATTCGTCAGAGGAACTCGTATTCCCCACTTCTGAATCTGCGGATTCCCCCGATGAAGAAATCCTTGATTTCTCTGAAATTCACGATGATACAGACGATGCTGTTGCTGATGATAATTCCGCAGATATCATCACGGAAGATGGATCCGTAGACAGTAGCAACAGCGACTCTGCAGACAGCGATGACACTGCAGTATCTCAGGAATCTGCACCCGTGCTGATTTTCCCGAACCCATCTGCTCCGCTGTTTACTCAGCGCGATGCCACTGAATTAAGCCGCGCTGATCATTTGCTGTTCGGCTGCGGTCGCTATGAGGGTTACGATTCGCGTATTCCTGATTATTACCGTGCGCAAGGCATTGATGTACGCGAATATTCCATCGGTGATTATGTGCTCAACGGCGGTGAAGTGGCGGTTTCCGTAATGCTTGAGGCGATTACGCGCCTCATGCCGGGATTCATGGGCAATCCTGATTCGATTGTGGAGGAATCCTATACCGGTGAGGGTGCGCTGCTGGAGCATCGTCAGTACACAAAGCCGGCTGTATGGCGCGGCTTGAAGGTTCCGGATGTGCTGCTTTCCGGTGACCATGGCAAGGTGGATCGCTTCCGCCGCGATGAAGCATTGACTCGCACCAATGAAATTCGTCCGGATCTTATTAAAGCGTTGGATTGCAAGGCTTTGGATAAGGCCGATCGTAAAACGCTGATGGCTCTGGGCTGGGAGGTTTCCGCCGCTCACCCGCGCAAACTGAACTAATACATACTGAGCACATACAAGAAGTGCGGTTCTCCAGATGATTGGAGAACCGCACTTCTTGTATAGCCGATATGCGTCTTACAGTCGTTCGGCGAGCCAGTCGAGCACTAAGCCAACAGCACGCTCACTGCGGAAGCCATAGGCAGCATGGCTGGCATTACCAAGCTTGTAGAAGGTTACGTCCTTACCGAGCGCCTTCATCGTGGCATACAGACGGCAACTCTGATTGAACGGTACCAGCAGATCACGGCCGCCGTGCATGATGAGCGTCGGCGGAGTCGGACGATCAGCATCCAAATAGGTCATAGGCGAGGCGTTGCGGCTTAAATCACGATGTTCCAGCACATTCACGCCACCGATTTCCATGCCCTCTGGGCATTCGGCCGGCGCATGGTTCTGGGAGCTCGGATAGTAGTTCATCATGGCGAAGTCGGTCGGACCATACCAGTCCACAATGCACTTCACCTCAGCGCTCACCGGCTGATAATCCGGAGTATCCGGCGCAGTATCCCCAGTAAAACCAGCCATCAGCACCGTGTGACCACCTGCGGAATCACCGAACAGACCAATGCGGTCTGCATCAATGCCAAGGCGTTCGGCATTGGCGCGCACATAGCGTACTGCGGTTTTGCAATCCTGCATTTGAGCCGGGAATGGCGCAACATCGCTCGGGCGGTATTCAGGAACCACTACCACATAACCCTTTTCCGCCAGTCGGATATACAGACTGTTGAAGCTTGACGGGTTCGGCTTGTGGAAGGCAGCTCCTCGCATGTATACAATCACCGGCCAGCCAGCGTCGGGCCTGCCATTCGGCATATTGCCGTCATCGTGGAACGGTGTGTAGATATCCATGGAAAGCGGCAGTTCCTCACCGTTTTCAAGCGTTCGAGTTACGTATGTTTCCTGGGTGATGTAGGTGGAATACAGGAAGTCATCCGTAGCAAGATTGTCAATGACGATGCAGCCTTCGGGTGTTTCCTCAGTCCGCGGGAACTGTGCAACCCGGTCGGGCGGCGTGGGAATAGGCGTGAGCGGCTCGGCAGCAGGCGCATCAACCATAGATTCGATATCAATGTAGGTCATGGGAATTTCCTTATTCAACATGTAATGCTCGGGAACGTACTGTCTTCGCGGAATCTACAGTCGATTCTTCAGCCAGTCGAACACAATGCCCAGTGCCGCATCGCTGCGGAAGCCGTAGCAAGCGTGGCAGGAATTGTCAAGCTTGTAGAAGGTTACGTCCTTGCCGAGCGCCTTCATCGTGGCATACAGACGGCAGCTCTGATTGAACGGCACGAGTTGATCGCGGCCACCGTGCATGATGAGCGTCGGCGGAGTCGGACGATCAGCGCTCAGATAAGTCATCGGAGAGGCTGCACGGTTCAGATCTGGGTGTTCGAGCACATCGACGCCACCGATTTCCACGCCTTCCGGGCATTCGGGAACATGATGATTCTGGGAGCTGGGGTAATGGTTCATCATGGCGAAGTCGGTCGGGCCATACCAGTCCACAATGCACTTCACCTCAGCGCTCACCGGCTGATAATCCGGAGTATCCGGCGCAGTATCACCAGTAAAACCAGCCATCAGAACCGTGTGACCACCGGAGGAGTCGCCCCACAGTGCCACGCGATCCTTGTTGGCGTGGAATCGTTCGGCATTGGCGCGCATGAAACGCACTGCGGTCTTGCAATCCTGCATTTGCGCGGGGAATGGGGCGTCATCGCTCGGGCGGTATTTGACTGCGGCCACCACATAGCCCTGTTCGGCGATACGCACATAGTAGTTGAGATAGTCGAGCACATTCTGCTCATGGAATGCGGAACCGCGCACGAAGACGATTACCGGCCAGCCGCCCTCTGGAATCTGGCCTTCAGGCATGTTATCTACACCAGGAGTGAACACCCACAACGGCATATCAACGGAGGTTCCGTCTGCGAGCTCACGGGTGACGTAAGTGACCTGTTCCATATCAACCGGGTAACCGAAGGAATCCTCAGTAGGTTCATCGAGCACGATGCAGCCTTCCGGCACTTCATCAGTATGGGGGAAGTTCTTGGTTTCCGGAATCGGAGTTGGGATGGGGTCAAGCGGCTGAGCAGACGGCGGTGCCACCATGGATTCGATATCGGGGGCAGTGTGGTCAGTGGTTGGGCAGTTCATGATGATAGTTCCTTAGCTTCGTTGCTGATAAACAATTCATTCAGGCGGACGTATTGGCGTATTGGATTGGCAGTGGCGTACCTGTTTATGAAGGTGGCGGCCATATGACCGCCACCTGTTGGGAATTCAATGCATAGGGCGGATGCCCTTACGATTCTTGGGTTTTGGGTTACTTGGCTGGCTCGGCTTCGACGGCTGCCGGCTTCTTCTTATCGAAGGCGTTGAAGACAAGCACCATGACGATGCAGATGATCATCATCACGCCGGCCTCGTTCAGCGACTTCCAAGTGCTGGTCAGACCAGTGAGAGCGCCAAGTGCAGCAAATGCGTACGTCGGCAGGAAGGAGCCAACCGAGTTGCCGAAGAAGGCGTAGGAGGTAGCCTGAGCGGAGATAGTCGGATCAGTGTGCTCGTTGACCAGGAAGTTCACGTATGGCATGAACCAGCAGAAGCCGACACCGAAGAGCACTGCAGCGGCATACCATGCGCCCAGGGATGCGGTGTTGGCCCAGAGGAACAGGCCTGCTGCTTCCATGGCGATGGCGATGATGCCGATGAACATGCCGACGAAGCGCTTGGCGAAGCCAAACAGGAAGCCACCGATGAAGGAGGAGATGGACACGACGGTCATCACGGTAGCGGCCTGGACGGCGGTGATAACACCGGTTTCCTCAGCGGCCAGGGACAGGTTCACCGTGTAGAAGCCGTAACCGGTGGCGAACACGATCTGCAGAATCATGCCGAAGTAGGCGCCGAACGGCATCTTGGTGCGCTTCGGCTTTGCTTCGCCGGCCTGCTCGCTCTTGTGGACCTTACCGATTTCGTTCACGCTGTTCGGCACGAACACCAGCACGAAGAAGAAGACCAGCAGAGCGAAGAAGTAGACGAAGTAGAAGTAGTGCCAGTCGAAGGTCATGATGCCGGCGATGGCGGAGGAGAAGATGGTGGCGCCCAAGCCCACCATGGCGGACTGGATGCCCATCATCGTATCGGCTTCACGGCCCTTGAAGCAATCGACGATCAGCGATGCGGACAATGGCTGAATCAGGCCAACGCCGAAGCCGCAGATAACTCGCAGCACAATCTTCAAAGTGAGCGACGGCACGAACATCGGCAGGAAACCACCAGCGAAGCACAGCAGCGTGCCCAGCAAGCACAGGTTCTTCTTACCAACCTTGTTAGCCAGGAAGCCGCCGACCAGCGTGGCGATGATACCGCCGATAACCGGCACGTTAACGAATGACTGCAGCTCCATAGTGGAGGCGTTCGGGAAGTCCTGCTTGAGGCTGGAGACCACGGCCATGGTCACGGAAACACTGCACAGCAGCAGGGACAGGGACAGAATCGCGCTTTTCAGCAGGGCGCGTGCGCCACCGCTTTGCGGCAGCGCGGCCACGGCATCCTGAGTGCCGGCGATTGCGGGTTCGTTGCTCATTATGAAGCTCCTTTGCTTTCAACCTATTTGCTTTCTTCTGCAAATGTGTTTTCAGCATACGGAGTTCACATAGTGTCAACTGGGCAAAAAATTGACCCTAATCCGTCACTTTGTGACTTGTTCGCGATAATGGCGGCGGAATACAGCCGGAGTCATGCCAAATCTGGCGGCAAAAGCACGAGCCAGCGAGCGCGGATGGGAGAATCCGTTGCGCTCGGCAACCTGTGCGATGGTGAAGTCGCCGTTCAATAAATCATCAACTGATGATTGCAATCGAATCTCCGTCAAATATTGGTCAGGGGTGATGCCAGAGCAACGTTTGAACATGCGAGAGAAATATTCACGCGAATATCCGAACTGTTGTGCGATATCGGCGATGGTAACATCGCTGGCAAAATGAGTGCTCATATAGTCGGTGATGTGCTGGATATCGCCGATGGCAGCAGTCGTAGAGGCTTCGTTATCATCAATGGTCCACTCATCATCGATGTGGCACAGCATCGCAAACAGCAGTTGGTTCATGCGAATCAACTGCATATCGGATTCATCGAATACGCAGTTAATCATGCGTTCGCATAGGCTGACCAGCTCATCAGCGGTACGTTTGCAGCCGCGGCCCAATGCCACACCTTGCAGCAGTTGCCGGTTGGATAGGCCAGTATTCAATCGGGACAGATATTCACCATCGAACGTGATGGATAGCGAACATTGCCCATCCTGATATGGGCGGGGATGAATGGAATGCAGGCTTTTCGGGCTGATGAGGCACAGCTGGCCATCATCAACAGTTGTTTGTTCACCATCCAGGAATATATCCACTCGCCCATGCCTGGAATAGATAAGCTCACTGCCTAAATGCCAGTGCAGTGGCACATCTTGTGCCGGCATTTCCGTATGCACGCGAACAATAGCGGGGCAAATCGGAGAGCATCCCCATGATTCGTGGCGGTCGCCATCGATAACCGCGTCATAATCAAGGTTCTGATCAATGTGGAACATCCGCTGCGAGGCTTCTGGCGTGAACATGAGGTCACTCGCCTTGTTCGGCTTGATCAGCTTGATCAGCTTGCGTTTCCGGCACAGCAGGCTCAATATAGAAGACTGCGGTTTCGCCATAGTTGCGTTGCTCGGTGATTTCCCAGCCTTCCGGAGCGGAAGGGTCATCAGAGCGAATCGAACGTTCGAGCATAATCACCGTATGCTCATTGGTGGCGGAACCGGCTGCCAAATCGGCAAGCAACTGGTCGCAGGCTTCGGTTTCGTAGGCGTACGGCGGATCGATGAAAATCACGTCGAACGGCTCGCCGAAGCCATCCGCCACCGCCTCAGCTTTTTTCACCAGCACGCGAGCGCGAAGATTATCGCTCCACGAACGATTCTTCTTAAGATCAGCCAACGTTTTGGTGATCAGCGCGGCAGCCGGGCGGGAGCTTTCCACGGCCACCAGTTCGCACGCGCCTCGGCTCAACGCCTCGATGCCAAGCGCACCGGTGCCGGCGAACAGGTCCAACACGCGGGCATCATCCAACACTCCCCATGAGTCAAGGTGGGAGAAAATAGCCTCCTTGGTACGGTCCGTGGTGGGGCGGGTGCCGGTTTTCGGGGTGGCCAGTGCCACGCCTTTGAATCGTCCAGAAATTACGCGCATGGCTATTAGCTTAGCCCGTGCCTATTCCTGATCGTCTTGGACGTAGATGGCCTGGGTGATTTCCTCGCGCAGCTTCACGAATTCGGGGGTGGCGCGAACCTTTTCCATATTGTCCGGATCATCCGGATCGCGCGGAATAGTGATTGGGATGTCCATTTTCACCGTGCCGGGATGTGCGCTCATCACGATGACGCGTGTGGCCAGGAAAATCGCCTCATCCACGCTGTGAGTGATGAAGAATACGGTGCTGTGGCGCTCACGCCAGATGCGCAGCAGTTCGTTTTGCAGCTTTTCACGGGTCAGGGCGTCCAAAGCGCCGTACGGCTCATCCATCAGAATCAAATCCGGTTCGGTGGCGAGCACGCGGGCGATCTGCGCACGCTGCTGCATACCACCGGACAGCTCGTACGGGCGGCGGTCCGCCGCAGACGTCAAGCCCACCAGATCAAGGAAGTGATCGGCCTTCTTCTTGCGCTCACCAGCCGGCACGCCCTGCATTTTCATGCCGAATTCCACGTTCTTGCGCACGGTGAGCCATGGGTAGAGCGGCGGCTTCTGGAATACCACGCCGCGCTTCGGGCTTGGGCCGTTGATGGCTACGCCGCCGGAGACCAGCTCGCCATCGGTGGGCTTTTCGAAACCGGCCAGCATGTTGAGCAACGTGGTTTTGCCGCAACCGGAGCGGCCCACCACGCAGATGAAATCATGCTTGTTGATGGTCAGGTTGATGTCGTGGAGGGCGGTGACCTGATCGCCCTGCTGGGTGATGAAGCGCTTGTTGACGCCTCGAATGTCGACGGCCACGCCCTGATCGTCCATGGTCTTCTTCTCGGTGAGCTCACCCCAGGTGAGTGCGTTGTTGTCAGCCATGATTACGTCCTTTCAATATTTCCTAAACAACTACCCCTCAGTCCGCTTCGCGGCCAGCTCCCCTGACAAGGAGAGCCTAAGAACATGCCCGGGGAGCCAGATATTGTGTTATTGCTTGGCTATTTGGTCGATGGCGTCGGTGTAGAGCACGCTGGAGTAGTCGTCGCTCACCTTGTCCAAGCTGCCTTGGGTTTTCAGGAATTCAGCGGTGTCTTTGAAGATGCCGGGCAGCTGGCCGTGGAAGATGTCGCTCTGTTCCTTGGCCTGCGGGTAGGTGTAACCCTTGAACTGCTTCTTCACGTCGGACACGGAATTGCCCAGAATCGTGGAGATGGATTCGGCAGAATCATCCGTCTTGCTGGAGATCAGGCCAGCTGCGTAGTTCTCCATGGCGGTCCAGGTTTCCATGACTTTCGGGTTGGCCTTGATGAACGAGTCAGTGGCGAGTTCCATGTCGTAGGTGGCGGAACCGGTTTTTGCGGTGGCCGCGCTGGAGGTCACGATGGTGCCGCCGTCTGCCTTCAAGGTGCTCAGCACCGGATCCCACACCCATGCCGCGTCGATTTCGCCACGGGTCCATGCGGCGGACATCTTATCCGGGTCCAGGTTGATGAGGTTCACGCTGGTCTCGTTCATGCCGGCGTTATGCAGCGCGGACAGCAGCGAGAAGTGCGATGTGGAACCGAACGGCACAGCGATGTTCTTGCCGGCGAGGTCCTTAATGGACTTGTAGTCACCACCGCGGGCCACGAGCGATTCCGCGTCACCGATGATGTCGTGAATCCAAATCACCTTGACCGGCAGGTTCAGCGGAGCGGATGCCGCACGCACAGCCGGGGAGGAACCGGCAAGGCCGATATCCAGCGAATTCGAGCCGAAGGCCTGAATCACATCACCACCGGAGTTGAACTGGCTCCACTGAATAGTGGCGTTCGGCAGGCATGCCTCCAGCAGACCCTTGTCTTTGACGATGAGGTCCGCGTTCGGAATGGCCTGCCATGCGATGCGGATAGTGCCCTTGAAGTCCTCGTTCTTGGCGGATGGCACTGGGCAATCGGTGACTGCTGCGCCCGAGGTGTTGCCGACGAGCTCATCGGCGGTGGGCATTTTGCCGCAGCCGGCAAGGCTGGTGAGCAAAGTGGCCGCTACCAGCAAGGCGCCAGCTTTGCGGATTGTTTCACGATGTGTTCCACGAATCATGCGTGAGGTTTCACGCGATGTTTCACGTTCATTGATTGCCGCAGTTGCGGTTGTGTTCTCAAGCATTTCCAAGTTCCTCTCTGATGACGCCCTACGTAGAGTCGAAAGGCGGTTGTTATTCCTTGCCCACCCACGGCGTTACGAGATGGGTGATGCCGAGAATCAGCCAATCAAGCAGCAGAGCCGCGATGCCGATGACGAAGATGCAGGCGATGGTCAGCGGCGTATTGAGCTCGGTACCAGAGAGATAGGCGAGTGCACCGATGCCCGGAATACCGTTGTTCAATTCGGCGGCCACCACGGTGGTCCATGCGAAGCCGACTGCCAGGCGGATGCCGTTCATAATGGAAGGCAATGCGCTCGGGAACACGACGAACAGGAATGCTTTGGGGCGGGAAGCGCCGAGGGAGAGCGCCGAATTCACACGGTCGCGGTTCACTCCGTTGATGCCGTCAACGGTAGCCAGCACAATCGGCGGGAATGCTGCGAGGAACAGCAACCAAATCTTGGTGGTGTCACCGATGCCGAACCAGACAATCAACAGACCGATGTATCCCAGCGGCGGCAGGGCACGAATGAAGTTGATGTACGGCAGGATGATGCGGTTGAGCCAGCCGATTTCAGCCAGAATGAAACCAACCAGCACGCCGACCACAATACCCAAGGCCATGCCAATGCCGATACGCTCCAACGACACCACCAGATGCTGCCAGAGGAAGTACTGCTGCTCGCCGCACACGATACGCGAGGAGCCTTCCGAGGCCGGGCGGCAGCTGTTGGCTTCGATAAACGCATCCCACACGGCCTTCGGGCCGGGCAGATACAGCGAGTTGATGAGCCCTGCCGAAGTGACTGCCCACCATACGGCGATGAGCAGTATCAGCGAAATCAGCGGCTGGATTTTCTTCGACTTCATCCATGCCGGCATAGGCTTGCGCTTAACCGTAGCCGCATTCTCCACAATCGAAGTGCCAGCTACTGCCGTACCGGCTACCACAGGAGTATCTGAGGCATTGGTGGTATTGGGAGTCGGTGTTGTTGCATCGCTCATAATCGTTCCTCTCTCCGTCGCATCTGCCTTATCGATATCGGAATCAATCGGTCAGTCGGTTGCCGCGAGGTGCTCGTACATGTCCTGCAGCATCTCATCAGTGATTTCGACTGGGTTGTTGTACAGGTTCGGGTGGCGGCTGATGCGCACTAGATCGGCAATCTGCTCAGCGCTCAGGTTGAGGTCTTTCAGTCCTGTGCGCAGTCCGATCTTGACCTTCAAGTCGTGGATGGCGTCCGCCATTGCGTCCACGTCCGCGAAACCGATGGCCTTGGCGAATTCCTGCACGCGGTCATGCTGGGCATCCTTGTTGATGCGGGCGAACCAGTCCAAGGTCAAGCCGCAAGCCTCACCATGCGGAATGCCGTGGATGTTGGTCAGCGGGAAGGAGCAGGCGTGCGATGAGGTGGTCTTCGGCAAAGTGAACGCCAGTCCAGCGATAACCGAGGCTTCGCACATCTTCTGACGGGCTTCAACGTTGTCCGGCTCGGCCACGGCGATGGGCAGGTACTTGAAGACCAGCGGAGCCGCGTGAATGGCGCAGGCGTCGCAGATGGGCTGGTGGCCTTTGCTCCAGTAGCCTTCAATGGCCTGGCTTAGCACGTCCATGCCGGTGGATGCGGTGACATGCGGCGGTACTGAGTAGGTGAGTTCCGGGTCGATGATGGCCACGGATGGGAAGAAGCCATCCGAGACAATCGGTGCTTTCTTGCCAAGGGCTCGGTTGGTGAGCACGGATACGCAGGTGACTTCGGAGCCGGTGCCCGCCGTGGTCGGTACGGCGATGATTGGCAGATGCTCCTGCGGCATAGGCTTTCCAGTACCGTGGTATTCGGTGATGGAGTCGTTCGTCAAGGCAATGCTGGCGGCCGACTTGGCAAGATCCATCGCGCTGCCGCCGCCCATGGCCACTACGAACTTCAGGTTCTTCTCGCGAATCAGGGCTGCGGCCTTGTCCACTTCGGTGACGTCCGGGTTGGGCGAGAAGTCAGAGAAGATTTCGGTGATGGCACCTTCGGAATCCTTGACGATTTTTTCGGCGGTGCCGTTCTGGGCGAAGAGGCGTTCGGAGACGAGCAGGCCACCTTCCGTCAGTCCCATTTCGGCTGCTACATCCTTGATTTCACGGACGCGACCATTACCGAAGCGTATCGCCACCGGCTGTTGATAATCCCAAAGCATTGTTATTCCTTTCTGCCTGTATTGGCTCCCCTCGTCAGGGGAGCTGTCACGAAGTGACTGAGGGGTAGTCAAATGTCATGACGTGCACCCTCCGACTACCCCTCAGTCAGCCTTCGGCTGCCAGCTCCCCTGACAAGGGGAGCCACAATAAGGTCTCAGTCGCAGAAGTTTTCGTCGACCCAGGTGAGCACTTCGTCGACCTTGGGCAGTTCGGCCTTGAGTTCTTCGGCGGTGATGGTCAGCGGCGGGCAGATGTTCACGTTGGTTTCACGGCCGAAGGTCAGGAAGCCCTTGTCTTTCAGCGCGCCCATGATCTTGCCCATCACCGGGTTGGCGGTGTGGTACGGGCTCATCAGTTCACGGGTTTCCTTGTTCTTGACAATGGTCATGGCAGAGAACAGGCCGACGCAACGGGATTCACCCACGCACTTGTGCTTGGCTTCCATCTCCTCGAGGAATGGTTTCAGAATGCCTTCCATCTCCTTGACGTGGCCAGCAATATCATGCTCGACGTAGTAGTTCACAGCGGCGACGCCAGCGGCGCAGGCCAGCGTGTGGCCGGAGTAGGTCAGGCCGCACTGCAGCACGTGATCGGTGAAGTAGTCGGAAATCTGCTTGGAGACCACCACGCCGCCCAGCGGCACGTAACCGCAGGTGACGCCCTTCGCGAAGGTGAAGATATCGGGCTTGATATCGAAGTTTTGCCAGGCGAACATCTTGCCGGTGCGGCACCAGCCGGCCATAACCTCGTCGCAGATCATCAGAATGCCGTACTTGTCGCACAGGGCGCGCACACCTTCCATGTAGCCTTCCGGCGGCAGAATCACGCCGTTTGCACCGACGATGGATTCCATCAGGATGGCGGCCACGTCGTCCGGGTTCTCATAGATGAGCTGGTCTTCAAGGCGCTTCAGATACAGGGCGGTGACCTTGGCGTCATCCTTGCCGCGCTCGAAGCCGTCCTCATACATGTTCGGGTTCATGAAGTGCACGAAGCTCAGAGCTGCACCACCGGCCTCAGTGGCGAAACGACGCCAATCGCCGGAGGCGAAGGATGCGCCGAGAGTAGAGCCGTGGTAAGAGCGGTAGCAGCTGAAGATCTTCTGACGGCCGGTGACCATGCGGGCCATCTTGATAGCGTTCTCGTTGGAATCGGCACCACCGTTGGTGAAGAACACACGCTGGTAGAAGTCGGAGCCAGCCAAATCCACAATCATCTTGGCGAGCTTGGACTTCGGTTCGGAAGCGTAGGCCGGTGCCATGAAGCACATCTTGTCGGCCTGTTCCTTGATGGCGTCCACAATCTCAGGCAGTTCGTGACCGAGGTTGGAACACACCAGCAGGGATGACATGTCGGCGTACTTGTTGCCGTCGTAATCGTAGACGTAGATGCCCTTGGCGGACTTGACCGGCATCACCGGCTCGCCCTGCTTGTGCCAGGACTGCATCACATACTCGCGGTGCAGCTCGGCAACTTCTTCGCCGGTCAGTTCCTTGGTCGCCAGTGATTCGCTCATCGTCTCATCCTTTCGTGGGCTTGTTCAGCCGAACGAATGAGAACAACGAGACAGAAATGTGCATGATACACAATCGAAACATTTGCTTCGCTGTGCACTACGTTGCGTTTCTGCATGTCATCCGTTCGGCGACTGCATGAAATCCTTGTGGATTCCGTGATTGCTTTGCAGTCTACGAGCGGACGAGCTCACGTTCTATATTGCAGAACCTAAAGATGATTGTGCTCCAGCACAATCACTGTGTTAGGCTCCCTCCTAACAATCCAGTACTTCGCGCACTTGCAATCCCACCGAAAGGAACTCGCGCGTGCGGAAATCAGACAAGCTGACACCCAGAATGTCTTCGATTTTGTTGAGTTTGTAGCTCACTGTGTTGCGATGCACAAACATGCTGGCCGCGGTTTCTTTCACCGACCCAGAGAACTGGAAATACGCATGCAGCGTTTCAGTCAAATCAGTACCGTTCACGCGGTCGTATTCCACCAAAGGCCCGATGCTGTCTTGGTAATAGTCTTCTAAGATCGCACGGTCGGAAACAGCCAGCAGCAGTTTGTCGATGCCGGAATTGTCATACAACGCCACTTCGCCCACGCGGCCACGCAAATGCTGCAATCGTTCGAGTTTGAGCGCCTGATTGTAACTTTTGCCAATGCATCGCGCGGATTTGGTGACTTTACCAACTCCGATATATGTGCGCTCCAGCACAATGCCACGGGCTCGAATCGCCGCCATGATCTCACGAACCATCATTTCCACTTGTTCGGCGGTATAGCGAGCGAACACCAGCACCAGTCGGTCTTCGATATGCACCACGGCCACTCGCCACTGATTTCTGGTAATCAGCGACTCCGCTTCACGCGAGTACTTGGCGATGCGATCGGCGTCATGCCCGCCTGCCTCACCGCAGGCGCTGAACACGGTGACGCAATAGTTCCAGTCTTTGCCGAATCCGGATTGTTCGAGATATTCGAGGTACATTTCTTCGCGGTCCGGGTGGAAAATGGCGTTTTCCAATGCCGCGGCCAGCTCCATGCTGTGTTTTTCACTCATCGTGATTGCCAAGCTGAAACTGTGCATGATCTGCGCCATATGCACACTCCACGGCACTTTAAACAGCGGAAAGTCATGTTCGTCACAGAAACGAATGGTTTCCGGGCTGATCTGGTGGATGAATGGGCCGATGTTCACCACCACACCTGTAGCACCGGATTCGTAAGCGCTTTTGACCAGCGGATAGAGGTCTTCCTGCATTTCCAAACCGATGCCTGTGGTGAAGGCGATCTCCTGGCCTTCCAGAAAGCTCGCAATCTCCTCGTTTTCAACCATATGCACCCAGCGCACCGGTCGTTCGAGACCGTTTTTGCCGGCCACCAATACCATGTCGCGGTCGGCGGCCTGCTCCACCAGATCCTTCAGTCGAACCGTCATTGTTCGCTCCTTACCACCTACAGCACAATTGAGGCGCCGGAAATCACCAATAGCACATATGTCAGTTTCAGGAATGCCTGCTGGCTGACGTGCCGCTGCAATCGATTGCCGATGATAATAGCCACAATCAACGGCGGAATCGACACCGCGCTGAGCATAAGCGCATGCGGCGTGATCACACCGGCCACACCTTGCTGCACAGTGAGCACCGAGTTCAATGCCACCCACACGCACGCCATCGTGGCGCGGAACTCATCCTTATCTTTGAGCCGCACTGCCGCATAGATCACCAGCAGCGCGCCACCGGAGATAAACATGCCATGAATCACGCCGGCCAGCAGCACAATAATAATCAGCAGCCAATGCGGCGGCTCACCATGCGAAGGCCAGATAAGGTTCTTCAGCGCAATCACGATGATGAATACGCCATACGCCTTCTGCAATGGAGCCAATGGCAGCACGGCATACAAGGCGATGCCGGCGGCCATACCGATGGCCATCAAACCCACCATTTCGCCGAGAATCCTCCAGCGAATATGCGCATGATGCTGTGCGGCGAGCCATAGGCAAGCTAATAATGTGGTGATATTCAACACTACTTTGGCGGTATCAGTGCCAAGCAGCAGCATGGAGAACGGCATGGCGAGCACGGTTCCCGCGAATCCTGTGATTGCTTGAATCACGTTCGCGGCAAACAACACGACCAAAAACAGCACATCGCGCGCAGTCTCGCCCATTGTTACTCCTTGAGACAAGTGTGAATGTTCGCAAGCTCACCGTAGCGAGCTCGCGTAAACAGGCGCGTTACCGTCTCAGCTGGAGGTCAGGAAGGTTTCGTTACCGCGAGTGAAGTCGAGCACGGCACCGGCAAGCTGCACGTCGTTCGCGAGCTCGGGGTCGGCGGCAAGCACTTGCTCAGCGCGAGCGCGGGCATCGGCAATCATGTCCGCATCCTTGACCACGCGCAGCAGCTTAAGACTGGACTTGCCACCGGATTGAGCGTCACCCAGCACATCGCCGGCACCGCGGAATTCCAAGTCCGCTTGGGCGATTTCCGCACCATCAAGCGAATTATGGATGACTTCGAGTCGCTGTTCGGCAACCGACCCGGGTTCGGCGCGGGAAATCAGGAACGCCCACGAATTGGTGCCGCCACGCCCCACGCGACCGCGCAGCTGATGCAACTGCGACAACCCGTATCGGTCGGCGTCAAAAATCACGATGCAGCTGGCTTGTTTGACGTCCACGCCGACTTCGATCACCGTGGTGGAAACCAGAATCGGCGTCTTGCCGGATGCAAAATCAGCCATAACCTGGGTTTTGACTTCATCTTTATCCCGTCCGGTCAACGTAGCGAACGCAATACCGGCGAATTGCGGGAGTTTCTGTAGTCTGCCGGCGATCTCCTCCACCGAGTGCAGTGGCGGGCGCGCCACGGTTTCGCCGTTGTCGTCGTAGGTTTCATACGGATTATCGATGCCGATAGCATCCGCTTCGCTCTGGATGCGGGAGCGGGATGAACCAGTGCGGGCAGAAGCAGAACTACCGCGCGCCGCAGCGGAAGCAGACTCCGCGGTGTCAGTATCGTCCTCATCAATACGCGGGCAGACGATATACGCCCGCTCCCCTGCGTCCACTCGCGCACGAATATGTTGGAACATGCGTACCATGGTCGGAGCATCGGCCTCGTTCACCACAACCGTGCGAATCGGCTTGCGGCCGCCCGGCAGCTCGGTAAGCCATGAAATATCCAAATCACCGAACCAAGTCATGGCGGCGGTGCGTGGAATCGGGGTTGCAGTCATCACTAGCAGATGCGGTGTGGTACCGTCATCGGTTTTGGCGTTAAGGCTTTCACGCTGTTCCACACCGAAACGATGTTGCTCATCGATCACCACCAAGGCCAGATGCGGGGCCTGGAAGGTTTTGGAGAACGCTGCATGCGTTGCCACGATAATGCCCGGCTCACCACTGGCCGCAGCAGCGAGCGCTTTACGGCGAGCGGCAAGTTTCATGCCGCCAGTCAGCAATGTGACCGGGACTGTTGGCGTGAGATGCTCGACCATCCGTCCAATGGTTTCGGCATGCTGTTCGGCCAGCACCTGAGTTGGGGCGACCAACACAGCTTGATAGCCGGCGTCTACGGATTGAAGCATGGCGGCGAGCGCCACTACGGTTTTTCCTGAGCCCACCTCGCCTTGGAGCAGGCGCTGCATCGGCCAGTCGCGGGCCAAGTCGGCGTCGATATCATCAATAACTTGCTGCTGCCCTGCAGTGAGTGTAAATGGCAAGGACGCGATGAACTGGTTGCGCAGACTATCGGTTGTCAGCGGGCAGGGGTGGGCCGCGGACTTATGAGCATGTGATCTGGCTTTGAGCAGCGATACTTGGGAGATAAACGCTTCCTCGTAGCGCAAGGTTTCGATAGCTTCGTTGAACCGGGCGCGCGAGTCAGGATCATGGATAGCGAGGAATGCCTCGGCGCGATGCATGAGATGCTTAGCTTCGCGCACTGTTTCAGGCAGAATATCGGGAATAGAGCGACTCAATGTGCCAGCTGATGATGTCTCGGCTGCATCAGATTCCGCGCTGTCATTTGGCTTCTCACCTTCGGCTAGATACTCCTCCCCCGGCTGCACAGCGATGCTATCGGTGGATGGCGGCGCCAGCGCTACAGCTCCCGGCGTGCCAAGCGCCTCCGGCGAAGTCGAGGTGCGCGCGCCCATCATCCACAGGATGTTCAAAATCGTCTCATGAATATGCTCCGAGGAAATGCGCGAACTGGCATGGTACACCGGTCGTGGACGGGTGACGCGCAGTAGTGCCTCATCCAAAGAATCCGCATCATATTTCAGCTTGACACCACCAGACTGCATCTGCGCAGCCATTTCAGGAGGTGCCACGGAAAGAAAATCAGGGTGCGTGAACTGCAATTGCCCCATGTATTCGCTGGGTGTGCCGGATACGACGAGTATCGGGCTTGTTTTAAGCCGCATGCTGACCCAGTCAATGTAATTTTTACGGCCACCGAAGAACGTGAGTTGCGCTGTGCCACCGGGCATATTGCGCGTCCGAGCGAAGTCAGCATCATCTACAGTGGCTACTACGCGAAACGTGCGGCCGGGCACCACGCGAACGTCGCGCACGGTAGCCATGAATGCCATCTGTTGGCCGATTTGTGCCTCGCGAATGGTCTGCAAACGTACTGGATCGGTCACACGGAAGGGATAATAGGTCAGCGCCTCCCCCACAGTGGTGATGCCAAGTGATTTGAGCGCGGACACGCGTCGCTTATTCGTAATCAGCGATGCCAATGCGGTGCTCAACGTGATGCTCATAGGGACCTATTCTATGCACAACAGATGAGCCACTACCATCAGCTTATGCCGATACCGTATGCATGCCCATGGCCGGCACTATATACATGCTCATGCCAGCACCATATGCCGCATGCACATTCTTCGCTCAACATGACTGTAGGTTTTCCAACACTGACTGTAGGAAATCCAACTTCAACTGTAGGTTTTCCAACACCAACTGTAGGTTTTCCAACGTTTTTCGTCGGATTCCCTACAGTCAGTGTTCGATTCCCGACAGTCAGTGTTGGAACTCCTACAGTCAATGTTGGAAAACCGACAGTCTTGGCCTATAACCGACAGTCTTAGAGTCGAGAAACCGCAAAACTAAAAAACAAAACCCGCCGAGCCGAAGCTCAAGCGGGTTTTGCATACGTTAGTACGTGATTCACGCGGCCACGCGCTGAACCTTGCCGGCCTTGAGGCACTTGCCGCACACGCGCAGACGAGTGTTCTCGCCGTCGATCGTGGTGCGCACAGACTGCAGGTTCGGGCGGAAGCTACGCTTGGTACGACGGTGCGAATGGGAAACGGTGTAACCGGTCTGCGGACCCTTACCGCACACTGCGCAACGAGCTGCCATGATGGACTCCCTTAAACCTTGATGTTTCAAGTCTTTCACGCGTTCAACCGTCGGTTTTGCCCGACATGCCGAACACACAACTTCACAAATATATAGCCCAATACCGACAACCGCAACCCTTGCGTGTATCATGCCGCAGCGATGGCGACTTGTCGGCTTGTCTGCGCCCTTACGCTACAGCATGCACTGGAATTCACGCAACACGCGCATCCCATCAGCCCTCACACCAGCTCGGCAAGCGTGGCTGTAGCCGCAGAGAACTCCTCAGGAGTCACATATGCATAGCTCAACCGCAGTGCGTTATTGCTCTCGAAGTCATAGATATCACCTGGATTAAGCAACACATCGTGTTCGAGCGCACGCTGGAACAATCGTCCCATCTTCACAGGTTCCTCGAATGTCAACCAAATATAGAAACCGCCGCGCGGCACATTCCAATGCGCACGCCCTGCGAACAATCGATCCAGGGTTTCCAATGCCGCATCCCGTCGGCGGCGCAGTTCAGCGCGCAGCATGTCTAAATATTCGGCATACATCCCGGAAGTCAGGAATCGCGCGAATACCCATTGGCTGAGCGTGCTCGCGCCATAATCCATCTGCATTTTGACGTCAGCCAAGCGATGCACAATGCGCTCATCCGCCACAATCCAGCCGATGCGCAGCCCCGGCGCCAATGATTTCGAAGCGCTGCCCAAAGTGATCACCATGCCAGTGGTATCAAAGGTTTTCAACGATTGCACCGGTTCTTCATCGAATACCAAGTCCTGATATGCGCAATCCTCAATAACCGGCAACCGTCGCTCCGCGCACGTTTCCATCAAAGCGCGGCGTCGCGGCAATGACATCGTAAGCCCTGTTGGATTGTGATTGGTCGGAATGGTGTACAGCACCGCGCCACCGCGCGCCTGAGCACTCAGCGTGGCGTCCGGCAAAGCGTCGCGCAATGCGTCCACATCCAATCCCTGAGCATCCATGGGCACTCCGGCAAGCTTCATTCCCGCTGATTGGAACACTTGCAGCGATTTGATATAGCTGGGCGCCTCAGCGTACACCGTCGAGCCCGAAGACAGCAGACTCACCGAAATCATTTGCAAGCCCTGCAGTGCACCGGAGGAAATCAGCACCTGCTCCGGCCGGCAGTCAATCCCCCACTGCCGCATATGCACGGCAATCGCCTCGCGCAGCACATCCAATCCTTCAGGCGGCGGATAGCCGAGCGCATCGATTTCTTCAGCCGCCTGCCCTGCCACGCGCCGCCACATATCGTGGGGAAACAGTCGCGGGTCGAGCTCGCCGGTTCCTAATCGCACTTTGGCGGAGTCGAATTCAAACCGATTGATGGCTTGGATGGTGGCATTGTTCGCTTTGAAGAAGCCAGACGATACGTAATCCGCCCAGTCTGGCGCACTGGACAGCATCAACGACCATGTATTACTGACAATGCGCGTGCCCGCACCATGGCAGCCTTCCACAATGCCGTAGTCGGCAAGTTCTTCGATCGCCGCGATGACGGTGGATCTGTTCACGCCGAATTTCTCGGCCATCGCACGCTGACTTGGCAGTCTGGAGCCGATGGGCCATGCGCCGGAAGCGATGCGCTCGCACAGGAAATCAACGATCTGGTCGGTAATCGGCTTGTCACTGGAGCGATCAGGCCGCCATTCGATATCCAATGGCGCAGTGCGTGCCATAGTCTCCTCCCAACATGTGCTGCAAATCGCCGGCAAATCACAGCGCTAAACCAATACCCAACCATGTCATCATATTTGGTTGGCTATCATTATCAGCATTTGGCTGGTTGCTCAACATAATCTACTGCATATCATAGAGCAACAGCATTGGAAAATAGCGATTTATCCACTAATTCCAAACAGATAACAAATAACACAGCAATACTATTTGGTTGGTTTTGGTTGGGTGACTATCAACCAACCAAATAGAGAACAGAGCAGAGGAAGCATCATGGGTCTGTATATTCAAGGATTGACTTTGGGACTGGCATACGTTGCCCCCATTGGCATGCAGAATCTGTTCGTCATCAATTCGGCGCTGACTCGCACGCGTCGCAATGCTGTTATTACCGCTTTTATCGTCATCTTCTTCGACATGGCGCTTTCGCTCTCCTGCTTCTTCGGCATCGGAGTATTGATGCAGGCACACCCGTGGCTGGAGACCATTGTGCTGGGACTAGGCGGACTGGTTGTGGTGCGCATCGGCATGGGCCTGGTACTGCCGAAGCGTGTGAGTAGCACCTCTGCAAACAACGAGGCTGTGCCCGCTCCGAGCAGCGCGGCCACAGCCAACGCCAACGCACAGTCTGCTCCGGCTAAGCATCTCGGCATGCGCGGCTTACTGGATACCATCGGCACCGCCTGCGCCGTAACCTGGTTCAACCCACAGGCCATCATCGACGGCACATTGATGCTCGGCGCGTTTGCCGCCACACTGAACGCACAGCAGACCACCCCGTTTATCACCGGAGTGGAAACCGCTTCTGTGTTCTGGTTCCTTGGCATCACGCTGATCGTCAACGCCTTCGCGCATAAATTCAGCCCAAAGATTATTGAGATTCTGAACCGTGTGTGCGGCGGAGTCATTACGTTATATGGCATCAAACTGCTGGTGGACTTTGCTTTTGCCCTGCTGTAAGCCCAGCAGCAGCTCCCTGAAATTCCCCTGAAACACCGCTGAACCATACACCTTATCCAATAAATTCAGCGCGTCTGTCCGTTTCCATTCCAGCGCGCTCTCATATAATTCGTTATAAGAACAGAGAGCGAAGGGGCTATCTGACCTTAAGCAACGAAGGAGACCGCAATGTTGGATCTCAGACGAGGTATTGGCACCCACCAGCCAAGTGTGATTTCGCTGGGGCAGGTGTGGGTAGACATCATGATGAACGTGGATGACATACCACCCCAGGGCGGATTCGCCGTAGCCGACCACCCCAAGCCGGCGATCGGCGGCAGCTACCGTGTTTTGGAAGCCGTTAGCCGCATGGGCATGCAGGCTGAGCATGCTGGCATTCTCGGCAACGGGCTGTGGGCTAATTTCATTCGCCAATCATTCCAAGACAACGGCATTACTCATGTTGGCCAGGATCGATTGGATGAAGATTCCGGATTCCGCGTAGTGCTGAGCTCGGGAGCACCAAAGAAAACCTTTATCGCCTCATATGGTGCCGAAGCTCACGGTGACGCTGATACGTTTGTGATGCTGGAGCCTCAAAATCATGATGTGGTGCATATCAGCGGCAATACTCTGATGGACCATACGGCAGCCGGCGTAGATAACTTCTTGCTGCGCGCAGGAACCGATCCGGCCACGCGCGATTATGCACTGGTCATTAACCCCACCAATACGCTGCGGCTCGTGAACGACCACATGCTCGAAGACCTGGTGTTAGCCCGCCCGATTTGGTCCTGCAACCGTCAGGAAGCCATGACACTGGCTGAGCGTCTTGGCGCGCCGATTGACGATAGCAAAGTCACTATCGGCGGCGGCTTGGATGATTTCATGCATCAGCTCTGTGAAGGACTTGGCACCACATTGCGCGCCCCGCTGGTAGTGCGCGTTGGTTCGCTGGGTGCCTGGGTGCGCGAGCCAGGTGGCGAAACCATGCATATCACCGGCTTCCCCACCAAGGCCGTGCACACCCGTTCGGCAGGCGGCTGCCATACCGGCGTGATGTGTGCGATGCTGGCCGAGGGTCGCGAACTTGCGGATGCGGTCAAACTGGCGAATGCTGCAACCTCTATCGCTATCTCCCGCAGCGTCAATGGCGTGCCGCAGTGCCCTGATTATGACGAGGCCGTTGCTTTGCTGAAAAGCTGACCGAACAAAGCTGATTCGGCAATCAGGCATAATACGAAAATAGGCTGGTTATCGATGGCGCAGAACCATCGATAACCAGCCTATTTATTTTCATGACTTACTGACTATTGCAGGCAAGCCTCGATATTGTTGCCATCCGGATCATGGATGAACGCGGCATAATATGTCGGGCTATAGTTCGGGCGCGGACCAGGCTGACCATTATCAACGCCGCCTGCTGCCAAACCAGCCGCGTGGAACGCCTTGACCACATCTTCACTAGCCGCATGGAAGGCCACATGAGTAGGAATCACCGGATTACCATCCTTCGGGGATTCCAGCCACACACTGTCGCCATCCTTCTCATTGGCGAAGCACACAGCACCCGGGAAATCACATACCTTCGCATATCCCAGCGGAGCCAGCAGCTTCTCATAGAAGGCGGCACGTTCGTTAGCATCCTTTACAAACAATCCAACATGATCAATCATGGCAACCTCCTTGCTGCAATTGGCCCACGAATCTCATAAGCCAACCTGACCACCATATCTAGTGTAGTGGGTCACGCCGTTTTCGTCGGATCCTTTTGGAGGAGGAGGAAGACAAGGGCCACGACCAGCAGAATGGCGATGGACAGCACACCGACACTCGCGTTGCCGGTCAAGCTCGTAGTGGTGGCCACCAAGAACGTGCCCAGAATCGAGGCAGTCTTGCCGAAGATATCGTAGAAACCGTAGTATTCGTTGGCGTGATCCTTCGGGATGATCTTGCCGTAGTACGAGCGGGACAGCGCCTGGATACCACCCTGGAACATGCCCACCAGAATCGCAAGAATCCAGAACTCAACCGCAGACTTCAGGAAGAACGTGGCAAAGAACACGATGCCCATGTAAGCCACCACAGCCGCGGTAATCATCGGTTTGCAGCCAAAACGACCAGCCAAGCGGCCGTACAGAATCGCGCACGGGAAGGCCACGAACTGCGTAACCAGCAGAGCCACCACCAGCTGCGTGGAATCAATGCCGAGCTGCGTGCCATACGAGGTGCTCATCGAAATCACCGTGTTCACAGCGTCGATGTAGAAGAAGAACGCAATCATGAACATCCACAACGGCTTGTTCTTCACAATCTTGCCGAACGTGGAACCAAGTTCGCTGAAGGTACCGCGAATGGCTTCGCGCGCATGCTCACGAGTAGCACGATAATGCACTTGACGATAGCTGGTGATCAGCGGCACAGTGAACGCCACCCACCACACCGCAGTAATCACGAACGAGGCGCGCGTGCAGGCAACAGTCGACCAACCAAACAGCGCAGGACCGCCGAAAATCAGCGCAATGCAGACGATGAATGGCACAGTGGAACCGACGTATCCCCAGCCATAGCCGTGCGAGGAAACCTTATCCATACGCTCGTTGGTGGTGGTGTCAATAAGCATCGAATCATAGAACGTCAGTGAACCGTTAAGGCCAATCGTGGCCAGCACGTACACCACGAGGAACGGCAGCCAAGTCAGCGGCAGCGCCATCGCGCAGCACATCACCACGCCAGTGCCGAAGAATCCAAGGAAGAACTTGATCTTCATACCCTGAACGTCGGCAATGGAACCGAGCAATGGCATCAGCAAGGCAATCACCAACGAAGCGATGGTTTGCGCATAGCCCCAAGCGGACACAATATTGCCGTCCGAAGGCATCAGCGACTTCGCATAAATCGGGATAACCGCCGTGGAAAGCAGCACGAATGCCGAGTTGCCCACATCGTAGACAATCCACTTCTTTTCGCGGGCAGACAGTTTGCCATTCGATGGCTGTGCCACAGTGCTGGCAGCGCTCATATAATCTCCTCACAAGTTCACAACTGAATCAATCGTAAAAGCGCCAAGCGCCAGCACAGCGCCGTTTTAGTTGAACGGAACGTGAACAATCCCGATGAAATGGCACCACGCGATACAAGCCTCGCCATTGCAAACACTGGTATGACGCTCACTATAAACAAGAATATGAAAAGATAGAAAAAGATATACAAAGATAAAAAAGGATAAACAAGGATATGAAAAGATAAAACACATCAGGGAGAAAGAGACATTATGATTAATCCGTTCAGGCCATCCGCAGGAGCAAACCCTCCTTATCTTGTTGGTCGAGATGCCACGCTTGATGAATTTGAAGAATCATTGGTCTCTGGCCCCGGCTCCCCTAACCGTCTTCTACGCATCACTGGAAGCCGAGGCTCCGGGAAAACCGTACTACTCAATGCCCTCGGCAAAAGGGCACATCAACATCACTGGGAAGTCATCGATGAAACGGCCACGCCCGGTTTTGTCAACAATCTTATTCTCACTTTGCGGGCGTCACAGTCGCGCAGCGTAAAATCCGTGGAGTTTCCCAGCATCGGCATTGATGGGTTAGGCAGCGCCGCTTTAGGCAAGGTGGAGTTTAATGAACAGACTCTTCCACTTACCTTGCGAACCACTCTGACCGAGTACATTGATCACATCAGTAAACGACATAACGATCGCGGATTGCTCATTACCATCGATGAAACCCAAGGAGCTTCTCCTGCGGAATTACGGGCACTGGCTACAGCCGTTCAACACCTCATCAGAGAAGACCGGAACATCGCCGTGGCATTCGCTGGCTTGCCTGGCATGACATCTACATTGCTACACGACAATATCATCACTTTTTTACGACGCGCAACACCCATTGAGCTAACGGACATTCCCTTAGATTTGGTCAGCGACGCTTTTGAAAGTGTCATCACTGATAATGGTCGCATGATTACCGAAGACGCACTGCGTATCGCAACGGAATCAACACACGGCTATCCATTCATGGTGCAACTTGTTGGATACAACATCTGGCGCAAAGCAACCGGTGACACCATAGATGCCAACGCCGCCCGTGCAGGTGCCGAAGCAGCGCGTATTCGCCTGGGAGGCACCGTACACGAACCTGCAATCGAGGATTTGTCCAGCGTGGATAAAACATATCTACTCGCCATGGCCCAAGACTCAGGACCTTCAAAAACCGGCGATATTGCACAGCGCATGGGTAAAGATCTCCAATATGCAGGACGTTACCGTGAGCGGCTTATTCAGGCCGGCATCATTTACGCTTCCTCATACGGATACGTCGATTACACCATTCCTTATCTTCGCCAGTGGCTACAGGAGCATGCTGCGACGTTGGTGATGGGCAGCATAGAGAACGGCGCGCCAACGGCGTAGCCCCTTACGCGTATACTGTTCCGGGCCGTATTGCGCGGCCATTTACGGAACGCACGCATGTCAGAGAGAGCAACATGAGTCAACCCGAGACCAACCAGGCGGTGCAGTCGCCGTCCGCACAGTCCGACAAGAGCACTGGCCCCACCGATACCGGCACTGAGCCGAACCATATCAGCGACAAGCACACCAAGCACGCGCTGCACACGAACCTGAAGCGCGGCATGGAATCCCGCCATCTTCAAATGATTTCGCTCGGCGGCGTGATTGGTACCGGTCTGTTTTTAAGCTCCGGATACACGATTCAGCAGGCTGGCCCGATTGGCACCATTCTGGCGTACGCCATTGGCGCGGTCATCGTTTACCTGGTGATGCTGACTCTTGGCGAACTTTCCGTGGCCATGCCAGTGACCGGCTCGTTCCATGTGTACGCTGAAAAGTTCATTGGCCCCGGCACTGGCTTCGTGATCGCCATTCAATATTGGATGACATGGACGGTGGCGCTCGGCTCAGAATTCACGGCAGCCGGCCTATTGATGCAGCGATGGTTCCCGGATACGCCTACTTGGGCATGGTCGGCGGCCTGCATTGTGCTTATCTTTACGCTGAACGCTCTATCTGTGCGGTTCTTCGCTGAGGCCGAATTCTGGTTCGCGTCCATCAAAGTGTTCGCCATCTGCGCATTCATTGTGATTGGTCTGCTCGCTATTTTCGGCATTATCCCGATGAAGGGCTATACGCATGCCCCAATGTTCGGCAATCTGGTGAAAGACGGCATCTTCCCGAACGGTTTCATGCCAGTGTTCGCCACGATTCTGACTGTTAATTTCGCCTTCTCCGGCACCGAGCTGATCGGCGTGACCGCTGGTGAGACGCGTGATCCGGAGACCGCTGTGCCGAAGGCCATTCACACCACGCTGTGGCGTTTGGTACTGTTCTTCATCGGCTCCATCGTGGTGATGTGCGCCTTGATTCCGTGGCGTCAGGCCGGTGTGGGCGAAAGCCCGTTCGTGCTGGTGTTCAGCTCCATCGGCATTCCGTACGCTGCTGACATTATGAACTTCGTGGTGCTGACCGCTGTGCTCTCCGCCTCCAACTCCGGTCTCTACGCTTCCACACGTATGGTGTGGTCGATGGGTCACGAAGGCATGATTCCGCGCTGGTTTGCCAAAACCAACCGTCATGGTGTACCGGTGCTGGCACTCTGCACTGCGATGGCTGGTGGCTTGCTGGCTCTGCTCTCTTCCGTGGTTGCCGCGTCCACTGTGTATCTGGTGCTGGTGGCGCTCTCCGGCTTGTCCGCCGTGGTGGTATGGATCGCCATCGCCTACTGCCAGATCGTGTTCCGTAAGCGTTGGATCGCCTCGGGCCACACTACTGAGGAGCTGAAGTACCGCACTCCTGGCTATCCGTGGACCTCCTGGGGCGCGTTCATCCTGTGCACCGCCTCGTTCCTGCTGGTCTTCTTTGACAAGGAGCAGCGGTTCGCATTGGTAGCGGAGCTGGTGTTTATCGTGTTGTGCTATGGCGCGTATTTTGTGCAGCGTTGGTGGCGGAAGAGTCATCCTCTCGAAGAAGATACGCCACTTCAGCTGCCATAAAGCCGTACAGCCGCCCTGCAGGGAGTTCGGAACTATAACCTCGCATGTTCCGAACTCCTCAATCAATATTCCTTTCGTCTCTGTCAAAGAAGCCAGAGGCAAAGGAATGCGAGGAAATAATAATTATGCAAATAGCTGGGCTCGCAATGAAGCAGCATCAGTGAAACGAATACCGTGAAGTCCGGCTGCAGTGCCAGCTTCAGCATTCCACGGTTTATCGTCCACGAATGCAGTACGGGCCGGATTCACGCCGAATCGCGCAATGGCGCGCTGGAAAATTTCAAGATCGGGCTTGTGAATCTCTTCAGCACTGGAAACCACTACATCGTTGAGCAGCTGCAGTGCCGGGAACATTGCACGGGCCGCTTCCACGTATTTGACCGTGAAATTGGTCAAACCCCAGCAGCGCACGCCAGCCGCATTCAGATCCTCGAGGATCTCAGGCATGCCCGGAAGCATGCCGACCAATGCCAGTTTTTGCCGATCAAAGTAAAGGCGGAATGCCTCGAGCGCCGAAGCATCCAGTCCCGTTCCGTCCTGCCCGTCAGCAGCAGCCACAGTCAAACCATGATGCTCGGCATAGTCAGCCAAAACCCGCTCTTCGCTCCAGCCCAAATCCGAGAGCTCATCGTAATGCCAGAAACCATACGGGTCATTGCGATCGAATAAACGGCTCATTACTGCCGCCGAAACCTGCCCCTCCAACGGCACCTGAGGTTTCCAATCAACCAAAACATCACAGAAATCGAAAATAACATCGGAATAGCGAGCCATAAACGGTAATCTACCGCACAATAATCCTCACTGTGTGAACTGAGGGTAGAGACAGCTCTACCATAAGTTGTATGACCGGTCGCATTAGCGCATGCCATTTTGGCGTCATCATGCTCAAGATATTCTGGTGGACCACACTTATCGCCACCATTGCACTTGGCACTTCCCTAATCACCATGCTCGCCACCGGCTGGCCTGCAGTCTGGAACACCGGCTGGCCCGTCTGGGCAATCGCGCTCGCCGCTACCATCATCATCGAATCCATCATCTTCTGGATTGGCATTATTACCGTTTACGTCACGTCCGTGCAGCTCGGCATCAAAATCCGCGTTATCGGCGTACTGTGCGGCTGGATTCCGATAGCAAATCTTATTGCACTGCGACTTATCATCCGCACAGTAGACGAAGAAGTCCGATTTGAGAGTGCCAAAGAGCAACTCAATCGCTCCCGAGCTGCAGCGCGCATTTGCGCCACGCGATACCCTGTGCTGCTCGTGCATGGCGTTTTCTTCCGCGACACCAATGTGCTGAATTATTGGGGCCGCATTCCCGCCGAACTGCAACGCAATGGTGCCACGATCTTCTATGGCAACCATCAGTCCGCAGCTTCTGTGCCAGATGCCGCACGTGAGCTTACAGAGCGAATTCGTCAGATTGTTGCCCAAACCGGCTGCGGCAAGGTGAACGTTATCGCACATTCCAAGGGCGGTCTTGATATGCGATACGCCATCGCCCGCTGTGGAGCTGCCCCGTATGTTGCCTCGCTGACCACTATCAACACACCTCACCGCGGATGTGGTTTTGCGGATTATTTGCTGGAGAAGATTCCTCTACCCGTTCAGCAGCAAGTGGAGGCCACGTATAACGCGGCGGCCTCACGACTTGGCGATGTGAAGCCTGATTTTATGGCTGCTGTACATGATTTGACTCAAGCTGGCTGTGCACGGCTGAATGCTGAGATTGGCGATGGGAATGAGCTCAGTGGCTCTGCGGCTCTTGCCGGCCCATTCGCCGGCATTGTTTGCCAAAGTGTAGGTTCCAAACTTGCGCATGCCACCACCGGTAAGTTCCCACTGAACTTCACGTATCCGCTGGTCAAATGGTTCGACGGGCCCAATGATGGCTTAGTGGCGCAACCGTCATTCCCATGGGGAGAACGATTCACGTGGCTTGAGCCCAATGGCAAGCGCGGTATTTCTCATGCGGACATGATTGATCTCAACCGTGAGAATATTCCCGGTTTCGATGTGCGTGAGTTCTATGTGCAGATTGTCGCAGCGCTGAAGCAACGCGGACTGTAGGGCGGTAGCGGACACACAATCGAGCACTGGCGGAAAACAAAAAATCCCGCCGAAACTGGCGGGATACGAAGGGTGGGCGATGTAGGAATCGAACCTACGACCCCTTCGGTGTGAACGAAGTGCGCTAGCCGCTGCGCCAATCGCCCGGTCTGCATAGAAAAACCGGCATAAAGCCGGTCTTATGCGAGTGGGCGATACAAGATTCGAACTTGTGACCCCTTCCGTGTCAGGGAAGTGCGCTACCACTGCGCCAACCGCCCGGGTCATCCTTCAGCCTTCCGGCAAAAAGAGAGCGGACAACGGGACTCGAACCCGCGGTCTCAACCTTGGCAAGGTTGCGCTTTACCAACTAAGCTATGTCCGCATATGTTGTTTTGAAGCAACAGGTGAATAAGATACGCTATTTGGCGGAAAAATGCATCATCCCCGCGTGTCTCCGCAGAATTTCAACGTTTTTGATATTGGCCGGACGCACATCAGCGAACCGACACACCCCTCCTCACATATGTTCATTTGTGGCTTTGACCACATCAACGGCGACACACGCCGAGCACTACGCTCAACGCGAAGACATTGTCAGGTAGAGCGGAGCACAATAGTGAGTGGTAAACACCTAAAGTACCGCGCAACGCAGCTGCACGAACGGCATACCGCTGGAATCATCAGCTGGGTTTCGCACCAAACATAAAGGGGATGCAATGACCAAGCTTCTGTTTGTTGTGGGCAGCCTGCACAAGAACGGCTTCAACCACCAGCTGGCCGAGGAGGCCAAGGCTCTTATCGGCGATCGCGCTGAAGTTGAGTTCCTGGACTACACCGATGTTCCATTCTTCGATCAGGATGTGGAGTTCCCGAACCCGCCGGCAGCCGTGAACGCTGCTCGCAAGGCTGTTGTTGAGGCCGATGGCGTGTGGATCTTCTCCCCTGAGTACAACTACAGCTACCCGGGCGTGCTGAAGAACCTGCTGGATTGGCTGTCCCGCCCGCTGGAGCCGTTCCCGGCTGAATCCGCTTCCGTGCTGGCTGGCAAGAAGGTTGCCATCTCCTCCGTGGCCGGCCAGTCCGCTGGTGCTGGCACCCGCGCCAAGCTCAACGAGGTTCTGGGCTTCAACAAGGCTGAGCTGCTGCCGGTTGACGAGCAGGCTGGCTTCACCCTGGCTCCTGAGTCTTGGGGCACCGGCGAGCTGAACCTGTCTGACGACGACAAGGCTAAGCTGGGCGCCGAAGCTGACGCTTTCCTCAAGTTCGTTGAGGCGTGAGCAATAGCTTTATAAAGCAACACATAGGAATCCCTGCCAGTCACTGACTGACAGGGATTTTCTTATTACGTGCGGAATATGAACAATAATGGACGCATGACACAATTGCCACAGTCTTCCTCAGTGTTTCGAGCCACCGCCGAAACGCCAATCGGCCAAATGATAATGGCTTCGGACGGCATATCACTCACCGAACTTTGCTTGGAAGATTGGTGGTGGGCACAACCTTCAGAAACCGCAGACACAGTAGCAAATGCCGTAGCAGACCCCGACTTGCCAGTATTCCAACAGACCCGCACATGGCTCGACGCTTATTTTGCCGGCGAGCGCCCAAGCATTGACGTCACTCCCCCACTTGCAGCACATGGCACACCTTTCCAGCATGAAGTCTGGCAACTGGTCGCTGAGATTCCTTATGGTCAAACCGTAAGTTACGGCGAGCTCGCCGCTGAGCTTGCCGAACGACGCGGCGGCGGCCGCATGGCTGCTCAGGCGGTAGGCGGCGCGGTAAAGCACAATCCAATCACGATTATTGTGCCATGCCACCGCGTAGTCGGATCAGGCCGATCATTCGGTGGATATGGGGGCCGTCTAGACGTTAAGGCCGAACTACTCGAGCATGAAGGCGTAGATCTCTCCCGATTCAACCTCGGCTAAACATTGCCCACACCCAACATCATCGCTAAAAATGATGGGAAAACCCATTGCGCTGTTCGCCGTGGGAGCACTCGCCGCAAGATTCAACCAGCAAAATCGTAATATTTTGATTTTAAGAGTGAATAATAGGCAGCAACGGTACGCATCACCAAGGAGGGCACGGCATGAGCGACATCATTGACTACGTGCACACCGAGGAACGCCCGTTCACCGAGCTGGCGTTCAATGAAGTTGATGCGCTTATCATTGCCACGCTGATTTACGAAGATGTGGCCAGTATCAGCCCCACGCTTATGCTGGATGAAACTCAGCCGCAGCAATCAGGGCGCTCATTCGCATCACGCCTGCGCGCTTTTGAGCCGAAACATCCGCTCATGTGGCTCAAAAACCTGTGGCATCCGGCCCTTGAATCGGTCAGTCTTGCTGAGGCGAATGAAGAACTGCACCATTCGCTCGGCACTCCCGATGGTGATAAGTCTCATGAGCCGCAAGTAATTTCCGTCATCGACCCTCATCTGACGCATACTTTATTCCAGGCATGTGCCGAATCGTCTCGCTTCCGCGATATTCAGCTTGGCGCAGTAGTGGAGCATGTCAACCGCGGCGAACAAACGCAGTTTGCTGCCGCGACTTTCCAGTTGCCGGACGGCCGCAACCGCCGCAATCCAACGCATAAAGGCACGCTGGTGATTTCCTTCCGCGGCACCGATGATTCCCTCATCGGCTGGAAGGAAGATTTCAACATGACGTTCCAGTACCCGGTTCCGGCTCAACGTGCTGCGAGCGCCTATTTGGATACGGTTGCACGGCTATGGGCTGGGCCGATTATTCTTGTGGGGCATTCTAAAGGCGGCAATCTGGCTATTTATGCGGCGATGAACGCCGAAGCCAATGTGCAGCGCCGCATTCAGCATGTGTATTCGCTGGACAGTCCTGGGTTTCCTTCGTATGTGGTGGCCAGCCCTGCCTATCTGGCTATTCAGCCGAAGGTGACGAAGATTGTGCCAAGCTCTTCGATTGTGGGCATGATTTTCGATACGCCGGAACCTTGCCGCGTGGTGGCTTCTGATTCGGAAGGCATTATGCAGCATTCCGCCTATACCTGGCAGGTGGATGGCGATGCATTCGTCACCGAGCCTGATGTGAGCTCGAGTTCTCAACTGTTCAACGAGGAACTGAATCAGTGGATAACGAATCTGACTACTGAGCAGCGCGAGCGCGCAGTCGACGCTTTGTTCACTGTTCTGCACGCTACTGGGGCCAGCAGTTTCAGTGAGATGATGAGCAAATTCCCTGCTTCGATTCCTTCTATGCTGGGAGCCTTTGTGGGTCTTACACCTGAGGATCGCCGTCATTTGACGTCTGCATTGATGATTTTGTTCCGCGCTTCCATGACCAAGTCGAAGCGCACGGCAACGGCGCAAACGCCAGCATCGCCATCACCAACATCAACGGCACAGACTCCAGCATCGCAGACTCCAGCAGCCGATTCCGCCCCTGCGCCTGAAACCCAACAACCAGCCGCGCAATAACGTACACATTCTTTCCTTATTGTCGCTTGCCAAAAATTAGTTGGACTGTATAATAATTCCCAAAATTAGACAGTATGACTACACGCCGTGAGGCTGACAGCCATAACGGAACCAGCAAGAGAGAGGGAACCAATGCCACGTCCACGCCATGACTCCGAAGTGCTCCCCGCCAAAGACAGGCTTGAAAACGCATTTTGGAACTTACTGCAAGACCGCGATTACCGTAAAATCACCGTCACCGACGTTGTGCACGAAGCCGGCGTAAATCGCAATTCCTTCTACTATCATTTCGCCAGTCTTCCTGAGTTGGCGGATTTCGCAATCATGCATCAGGTGGAATCCATTCCAATCAATCAGGCACCTGACCCGGACCGTAACCCTGAAGAACAGTGGCATGAGCGCGTCAGCGCATTGCTGTCTGATCCGAATCAGCGCCGGCGTCTTGACCGACTGGCTCTTATCGCCGGCCCACACAGCACTATTGAGCTCGGAGAATCACTCCGCGATTTTGCTCGTTTGCAAATGATCAGCATGCTGCAAAAAGATCCTGACCACCTTGATCTCAAAACCGATCTGATGGTCGAATTCTCCGTGGGCGGCATGCTGGCCGTATTGCAGCGCTGGCCAAAGCTCAACGGCACTATTGAGCTCAAGGACTTGCTTAAGGAAGATGTGGCAGTACTGGCCATGGGTATTTACTTGGCAATGAGCCGTGAGAATATGCTCACCTACTGGAATCGTATCTTCGCGCACGCCTCAATCGACTAACTGAGAGGTTTCTCACAAGGCGCAATCCGCGCTCAATGCTGGCGTTTCAGCCCCTAACACAGGAAGATGGGAACTATGAGCGAACAGACTAGAACCCGTGTAGAACATGATTGCATTGGCACGCTGGAAGTGCCGAACAACGTGTATTGGGGTATTCATACGCAACGCGCCATCGCGAATTTCCCGGTCTCCGGAATCACCGATGGCCAGCATCCTGAGCTGATTCGAGCCTATGCCACCGTCAAGCGAGCCTGTGCTATCGCTAACGAGGAACTGGGCCTGCTCGACCATACCAAAGCCGAGGCGATTCGCCAGGCTTGCCATGAGATCGAGCTCGGCAAACTTGCCGACCAGTTCCCGGTTGATGTGATGCAGGGCGGTGCCGGCACATCGGCGAATATGAACATGAATGAGGTTATCGCCAATCGTGCGCTGGAAATCGCCGGCCACAAGCGCGGCGAATACACGTACATTCATCCCAATGACGACGTCAACGAGTCCCAATCAACCAACGACACCTATCCGGCAGCCTGCAAGCTCGCGCTGATTGACGCGATCGGACCGTTGGCTGAGGCCACCAAGAAGCTCGCCAAAGCATTCCACGATTTGGCAGATAAGCATATCAATGATGTGACTATTGGCCGCACGCAGCTGCAGGATGCAGTGCCGATGACCTATGGACAGGAATTCCACTCTTTTGCCACACTGCTGAAGTCTGATTTGGCTGCATTTGACCGTGTGGTGCCGTTGCTGGCTCAGCTGAATCTTGGCGCAACCGCTATCGGAACCGGCATTTGCGCCGACTTGCGCTTCCGCAAATCCGCCACCCAGCATCTGGCGAACATCACTGGACTGCCTATTACTGCCGCCCCAGATCCGGTGGCAGCCATGACCGATATGGGCGCTTATGTGGCTACATCTGCCGCGATTAAAAGCCTCGCCGTGCATTTGAAGAAGGCCGCTGACGATTTGCGTCTGCTGAATTCCGGCCCTCGCTGTGGTTTCAATGATCTCAATGTGCCGGCCCGTCAGGCTGGCTCGTCGATTATGCCGGCCAAGGTCAACCCAGTGATTCCCGAATGCGTTAACCAGTGCTGCTTCAGCATTTTCGGCATGGATGTCACGGTGAATTGGGCTGTTGCTGAAGGTCAGTTGCAGCTCAACGCGTTCGACCCGCTCATGGTGCACGAACTGCTCACTGGCATGGCGCTACTGACCCGCGCTATGACCATCTTCCGCACCAATTGTGTGGAAGGCATTGAGATCAATGCTGAAATCGGGCGCGCATATGCACAATCTTCGCCGTCAATTTCCGCAGCACTCAACCATTACATTGGCTACGAGAAGGCTGCCGACATCGCCGCAGAAGCCGTGCATTCGGGTCGTTCGGTCCGCGAGGTAGCCGGCGAACGCACTGATCTGCCCGCAGAGCAGCTTGATGAGATTCTTGACCCGATTCGCTTGGCGCGTGGGCTTGGCCAAACCTGCCGCGAACATCAGGAGTAGCGATATGCGGCAGCTGTGACTCAACACAATCACTGCACGGCTGCCGTATCTGCCGCTGTATATTCAGAGAACCTCCACCATTCTCCATTGCTTCCACGAAAACGCCCGATACAGTGGGCACTATGGATAATTTTGAAGCAACTATTGCGCAATGGTTCCAAGCCAATACCGGCCGGTTGATTTGGTTGGTATTAATGATTGTGGTCGCCTGTGTGGCAGACCGTGTTTTAAGCCGACTGCTGAGAACGGTCTTGGATAACTCCCAGATTCCTAGTGCATCGATTTTCGTCAATCTGGCGCGTGTGCTTATTTGGGTAGCTGCCATCGCCATGGTGCTGCAACCAGTTTTCGGCATTAATCCAACTACTTTGGTTACTGCTCTTGGCGTCGGCGGCGTTGCCCTCTCCTTGGGCCTGAAAGATACGATTGCTAACGTTATCGGCGGCTTTGGCCTGATGCTTGGCCGTGTGATTCAGCCCGGCGATTTGGTAACGGTACAGGGCGTTACCGGCGTGGTGCATGATATTACGTGGCGCCATACCGCGGTTCGCACGCGTGGCGGCGACATTATGGTTATCCCGAATTCTGTGTTGAATACTGCTGCGCTCACCAAACTTGCGCCCCTGACTGAGAGCATGACGACGCTTGAATTCACTGCTAAAGCTTCCAGCGACCCGGATAAGGTGAGCCACGATATTCTCAATCTCGTCACTCGTGCAACCGAAGATATCGCTTTGGAAGGCCAGCCGCCACTAGTGAAGTTCACCGGATTCTCGCCCTACGGCATCACCGGTCAGGTATTGCTTTTCGCTCGCCAAGGCGTACTGCTGTCTACGATTCGCGACAAGGCAGCTCGCGCCATTGCTGAATCTGATCAGGATTATCTGGTTGAAGACGGTGGTTCTGCCGATAATCTATAAAACTCATACCTTCACACAATGAAATAGCCGAGGCCTCAATCAGGTCTCGGCTATTTCATTTCTCTTTCAATGATGTGATTGCTACGCTATGAGCATCCAGAGGGTAAGCGCCAAGGTAAGCAGCACATAGACGATAACGCCTGGGTTGAGGTATGCGGTACGGATTTTCAGCCCAGCAGGCAGCTCCTCAGGAGTCGGATAGAATTCCCAAAGCCGGCGCTTGAACCAACGCACTAGTAGCACAATGCCTGCAATAATCAGTGCGAACAGCGCCATGCCATACATGCCCAAAATTTCCAAGCCGCCTGAATTGCCGCTTTCCGCCATACGCATGATTTCCGCCTGAGTCAGGCTGCCATCAAACATTTTTGGATCCACTGCACGCAGCAGTAATGGCGCAACCACCGCGCCGTTCAGATTAATGATCATATGCATTGCTATGGTGTAGCGAATCTTCGATGTGCGCGTGTACACGTATCCAAGAATCAGACCGAGACCGAAAGCATAGAAGAACTGGAATAGATTCAGATGGAACAGCGCGAATGCAATGGACGAGAAGACAATCGCGGTTTTCTCACCATACCGGCGTAAACGTGAGATGATTTCCTTGCGGAAAATCCATTCTTCAAATATCGGCGCAAGAATGCCGATATACAGCGCGTTCACCCACCAATCGGAACCAAGAACCACGCTTTGCAGCCGGTTTGTGGCTTGCCCATCACTAAGCACAGCGGACATAATCTGGCCGATAATATTGCCCGCATACATCACCGGCACGCACATGATGAGCAATTGGATGAATTCATTGGGCTTCATCGAATATTGACGCGTGGCAATAGAAGGCACCAATGTAAAAACCAGCATGCTCAGCGGCATCGCCACGGCATACAAAGGGCCGGAAGACGCCAGCAAACTGGCCCAAGTAGGAACGTTGCCGCCAAACACATGATGCAGCGCTTCAAGAGCCAATACATTCAGCCCAATCCAGAACATCACCATCAGGCACAGCGCAGCTCCTACGAGAGTGAAGCGGCGGTGGGCCACGAACCACCAGTTGCGCTGTGGCTGAGGCTGCGATTGAGGCTGAAGCTGAGGCGCTGAGCCAAAATTAGTGTTGTTTCCCGTTGGCTGGCTCATACTTATCCCCTATTTCAGTACGGCATTATCTCTTCTACTTAGGATACGGCACAACATACGGCGACTTTCGAAAAAATAAGCCACTGAGTAGTACTCAGTGGCTTATATTCACGAAATCAGGACTCGCTGCGACTCAGCAGGCAAGTGCCGCAACCGGGCGCGGAGTGATAACGACTTCATCGCCCGAGGCAAGACCAGCCGGAAGCTCGTTAGCAGGCAGCTGCACGGTAACCTTGAGCTGCTCGCCCTTGTTCCAGCGCTGGAATTCACCGGAGGTAATCACAGTGTCCACACGAACCAGGGAACCCAGGAAGTGAATCACTTCCACGCGTGCGTGCTCGCCAACCTTGGAGTCGGTTTGGTCAGGCAGGCTCAGCGCAAGGTTCTCCGGGCGGACCAGCACGGCGACCGAGTCGCCAGTGGCGGAACCGGCGATCAGCGGCAGACGCTGGCCGAAGACCACAGCCTCCTCACCATTGGAAGCGCCAGGCAGACGGTTGGTCAGGCCGATGAAGGTAGCCACATATTCGGTGGCCGGACGCTGGTAGAGATCCTGAGGGGCTGCAATCTGCTCGATCTTGCCCTTGTTCATCACACCAATGCGATCGGCAACAGCCAGAGCCTCTTCCTGATCGTGGGTCACGAACACGGTGGTGGTGCCGGTGCTCAGCTGAATGCGGCGAATCTGATCACGCAGCTGCACACGCACCTTGGCGTCCAATGCGGAAAGCGGCTCATCGAGCAGCAGCACACGCGGCTTGATGGCCAGAGCGCGAGCCAAAGCCACACGCTGCTGCTGGCCACCAGACATCTGCTGGGTGTACTTCTTCGCCTGATCAGCCAAGCCGACCAGCTCAAGCTGCTCCATGGCGATCTTGCGACGCTCTTCCTTGCTGACACCACGCACTTCGAGGCCGAATTCCACGTTCTCCAGTGCGGTCATGTGCGGGAAGAGGGAGTAGGCCTGGAACACCATGGCCATCTCACGCTTGTTGACCGGCACGCCAGTCACATCCTGGCCACCGACCATGATGCGGCCGCCCTGAATGTCTTCCAGGCCAGCGAGGGAACGCAGAGCCGTGGACTTGCCGCAGCCGGAGCCACCGAGCAAAACAACCATTTCGCCAGGCTTGATGTCCAGGTTGAAATCGTCCAGAGCACGCTTGGTGGAACCGGGGTAGATCTTGACGACATCCTGCATCTGGATGGAGCCGCCACCGCGCTTGGCAGAGTCCTTAAGCAAAGCCTTGGCAGCCTTGGTTACGTCCTTGGCCTTCACGCCTTCAAGCGTGGCGGTTGGGTCGTTCTTAAAAGCGTCTTCGGCAGCAGCAGCGCTAGCGGCCACAGGAGCTGCAGTATTGCGTTCGAAAGTCATGGTTTACTTACCTTCCTTTGATTTGCGCATCGCGTCGGAAATCAAATCGAGCGCAACGAGCAGCACCACGCCGAAGAGCAGAGCAAGCAGCGACATGGCAGTAGAGATTTGAGAATTGGACTGGCCGAGCTGGTAGAGCGCGACCTGGAGGTTCATACGGCCAAGCAGCGAGGCGACAGTGTATTCGCCCAGCACCACGGCGATAGAGATGAAGGATGCCGAAAGAATGGACTGCCACAGGTTCGGGATAATCACACGGAAGAACACCTTGGGCCATGAAGCACCCAATGAACGAGAGGCTTCCACCAAGGTCTTGACGTCGATGGAGTTCAGGCCCACGGCAATCGCGCGGAAGGCGAACGGCATTACCAGAATCACGTAAGCGAAGCACAGCCAAATCGGGTTGGTGCTCAACACATCGGCAGACAGCCAACGGTAAATCGGCCCCAGGCCTACCACAAGCACGATGGCCGGAATGGTCAACGGCAGCGTAGCAACCCATTCAATAGCGCGCTCCAAAGCCTTGGAGCGAATGTGCACAATCACCATGGTCGGCACCATAAGCAGCAGCATGATCACCACAGTGACCACACACAGAGCAAGCGACGTGCCAAGGCCCTGCCACAGCACGGTCAGATCAGCGCCCAAGGATTCGCCGTTACCGGTGAAAATCGCAACCCATGGAGCCAGCGACCAGCGTCCAGACAGCGGGTGACGCAGCGTGAAGACAAGCATGGCCAGCAACGGCACGAACAGGAACGCCAGAGTCACAAACAGAATCACAAACTTGATGATGCTCTGCTTGCGAACGCGGGCGGCGCGCAGCTGCGGCGGCTTGGTTTCAGCGGAAGTTTCGGTAGTTACAGAAGTTTCAGTCACTGCCAACGTCCAGCCCTCTTTTCTACAGCGTGGCTCAGCAGCATCACAATGGCCACAACCACGATCATGGCGAATGCCAGCACCTGGGCGAAGCCCTGCTGGTTGGCATCCATTTCGTTACGCATAGCGCCCTGAATCATCAACGGCACCAGAATCGAACGCTGAGAGAACAGCGCGGCCGCAGTGGCGTAGGCGGAGAATGCGGAAGCAAACAGCAGCAGGAATGCGGAAATGAAGCGAGGCGTCAGAATCGGCAGCGCCACACGAGTCCAGTACTGGAACGTGTTGCCGCCCAAGGATTCGCAGGCCTCACGCCACTGCGGGCGAATGGAATCCACAGCAGGCAGGAAGATGATAATCATCAGCGGAATCTGGAAGTAGCAGTACACGGTCACCAGGCCAGGCAGTGAGCTCAACCAGTTGGGGTTGACCGTGAATCCAGTCAGGGTTTTGATCAGCATCGTACCGATACCGTTAATGCCGATAGTGGCGATGAATGCGAACGCAAGCATCACGCCACCGAACTGGGCCAGTACCGAAGAAATAGCGGAAACCAGTCGGCGCAACAGTCCATTCGGCTTGGCACCAATCACCAGCGCGTATGAGGCAAGGCCACCCACCACTGCGCCAATCACCGAGGAAGCAATAGAAACCAGAATCGAGGTGACGAATGCGGAGATGGTGTTCGGCGCGAACAGATTATTGAAGTTTGCAAGCGTAAATGCACCGTTGCGATCCTGGAACGCACCGATGATCACAATCACCGTTGGAGCCAGCAGGAAGCATGCAGTGTAGGCGAAGAACGGCAGGGTGACGGCAAAAGTGCCGAGTTCCTGACGATGCTTGGCCAGCGTGGAAGAAGCGGAAGTAGCGGATGGACCAGTAGCCTTGGAGGCAGCAGGCCCATTCTGTGCAATTGCGGCAGTCATAGATAATGCCTTTGCTTTCACAATGCTCGACTCCCCTCAGTCAGCTGCGCTAATCATTCAACTATGCTGACAGCTCCCCTCGTGAAGAGGGGAGCCGAGAGAGGAGTCAAACGTTAGACTCAGTTGCCGATGGTCTTGTCCCAGTTGTTCTGGAGCCATTCGGTGATGCGGTTGGCATCATCGTTGGAGTAGGAAACCGGAGTACCTTCGATGGTGATGGCATCCTTCAGCGTGGCTTGGTCAACAGTGCCATCCTGCTTCATGGAGTCGAGCAGCACCGGGTTTGCACCACCCTTGAACCACAGGTTCTGAGCTTCAGCGGTGTACAGGTACTCTTCCCAGAGGCGAGCGGCGGCCGGGTGCGGAGCATCCTTGTTGATGGCCTGGTTGTAGTAGCTGACAACCTGAGCCTTCGGGAAGGTCTTGTACTCCCAGTTCACACCCTTGGACTTGAGGTCCTTCTTGTAGGAAGCCTGGTTGTAGGTCCAGTCGAACACCACACCGGTCTGGCCGGAGTCGATGGTGCCGTTGGTCACGTCAACGGTGGTCAGGTTGCCGGCGTTCTTCAGCTTGACGAAGAAGTCAAGGCCAGGCTGCAGGTTGTTGATGTCGCCGCCAGCGAGCTGGTTGACCATCAGGTAGCCGTTGAAGGCTGCGCCAGCCTCAGCAGGCTTACCGTTCAGAGCCACAGTGCCAGCGAACTTCGGATCGAGCAGGTCGTCAAGCTTGGTGATCTCACCGTACTTGTCCTTGTTCCAGCCCACGGACATGATGCCGGTGTAGTCAGCGTAGTAAGCGCCGTTGGCGTCCTTGTTGGCATCCGGAATCTTGTCCCAAGCCTGGACCTTGTACGGAGCGAAGGAGTCGGTGGAGGTGGCGGCGATGGACTGGCCAACGTCGAACACGTCAGGAGCAGCGTCGGTGCCCTTGTTGGTCTTGGCAGCGTCGAGCTCTTCCTTGGAGGAAGCGTTCGGGTTGAGCTCGGTGATCTTGATCTTCGGGTACTTCTTCTTGAAGGTGCTGATGACTTCGCCGTAGTTGGACCAATCGTGCGGCAGAGCGATGACGTTCAGAGCGCCTTCTTCTTCAGCGGCCTTGACCAGGTCATCCATGGTGCCGAAGTCGGAGAGGGAGGTGGCCTTGGCGGACTTCTCGTTCACCGTTACAGCCTTGCCGGTGGAACCGTTGCCATCGGAGGAAGCATTGGAGGAGCCGCAGGCGGCCATAGAGAATGCGAGTACGGCCGCAACCGAAGCAACCGCAATCTTACGCAGGTTATTCATGTTCTTCTTTTTCCTTCTATTCATCAGGATTGTCAGGAAACGAACATAAGCGCCCATAATGTACCGACATTAGCCTTGAGATGAACATCGTTCATCATTTGAAGTACAGCTGCTGAACAAAAGAAAACTAAAAGTGAACTAGTGACAGTTGGTGATGATGTGTCAATGATGGAATCCCGAAAATTTAAGCCACTGACGGTCTGCCAGTGGCTTAATTTCACGAGATTAGGACTTTTCTCGAAATTTTAGGACGCTTAGCGCAGCACGCCTTCGATAAGACGAGTGATGAGCTCGGTGTAGCTCACTCCGGTGGCTTCCCATGCCTTGGGGTACATGGAAATCGGCGTGAAGCCCGGCATGGTGTTGATTTCGTTAACCATCACCGTACCGTCCGGAGTCACGAAGGTATCCACTCGGCTCAGGCCGGCACCATCTACAGCCTTGAACGCACGGCGGGCCACGTCACGCACATCTTCAAGCACGCTAACCGGCAGGTTAGCCGGCACTTCCACATGGCTTGCGGATGCATCCATGTACTTGGAATCGAAGTCATAGAACTGATCATCATCCTGATGATCGAGCACAATCTCACCCGGCCAGCTTGCCTCAGGCTCTTCACCAGCCTTCGGGCACAGCACTGCACATTCGATTTCACGGCCATCGATACCCTGCTCGATGAGCACCTTCCAGTCGTGCTCGCCAGCAGTGGCTACTGCGGCAGCCAGCTTATCCTGCTGAGTTTCGCGATCGTCAGCCTGCTCAACCTTGGTTACACCAAAGCTGGAGCCAGCACGAGATGGCTTGACGAACAGCGGGTAAGCCAATCCTGCGGCCTCAATCTGATCCAGCACATCGGACGCAGTGAAGTTGCGAGCATCCACCATAATGCCCGGAGCTGTAGGAATGCCAGCAGCGTTAAGCACAATCTTGGTGTAGTGCTTATCCATGCAAGCGGCGGAAGCAAAGACGCCACAGCCCACGTACGGCACACCCATCATTTCCAGCAGACCCTGCACAGTACCGTCTTCGCCATAAGGGCCATGCAGAATCGGCAGTACAGCATCGACATGACCAAGAGAAGTCAGTACATGATGCATTTCCGGATCATTGAGGCTCACAAAGCTGGTGCCAAAACCGGCATCGCCACTGTTGGCGCTGCTCAAATGCTCCGGCTCACCAGCAAAGAAGCCATCCTTGCCACGGGAGGGATCAATCATCACAGGGCGGGATTCCGGCGTGATCTTCACCGTCGGCAGTTCGCCGCCGTCCAGTGCCCATCCGCGCGGATCCTCACCGTTCACAATCCACTTGCCGTCTTTGGTGATGCCGACCGGAATCGGCTCAAAACGTTCGGTATCCAATGCGTTGAGCACACCAGCAGTGGAGATGCACGAAATAGAATGCTCGTCCGCGCGACCGCCGTACAGGACCACAATACGCTTCTTGGCCATAACCATCCTTTGAATAACTACTTGAGATTACTCGTGACTATTAGCGAATCAACCTACTGGTAGCCTACTCGGCTGTGATCTCACGACCAAACAATCCAGATAACATTTCCGCACAAGAAATGCCTTCGTTGAGTACGCGGCTCATCTGGTAGGCCAGCGGAGTCGGCACGCCAAGCTCCTTGCCAAGCGCCACAACAGCGTCAGTGGTGGGCACGCCTTCAGCAACACCATTGCTCACCTTGGTGGCTTCTTCCACGCTCATGCCCTTACCGAGGTTGGAACCGAACGTGTAGTTGCGGGACAATGGCGAGCCGCAGGTGGCGATCAAATCGCCCACGCCAGCAAGACCAGCGAACGTCTTCGGATCGGCGCCAGCAGCAGCACCGAGCGCAGTCAGCTCCGCGAGGCCGCGGGTTTCAATCATGGCTGCAGTGTTTTCGCCATAGCCGGCGCCACGAGCCATGCCCACAGCGAGCGCGGTCACGTTCTTCAGACTGCCGCACATTTCCAGACCGATAACATCATTGGTCACAAACGGCTTGAAATAGCTGGTAGTGCAGGTTTCGGCAACCTTCTTGGCATTGTCAAGGTTTGCACAACCCACCACGGTGGCTGCAGGGTGGCGGTCAGCGATTTCCTTAGAAAGATTCGGGCCGGAGATAGCAGCGAAACGCTCGGCTGGCAGATCAAGGGCTTCACGCACCACTTCATCCATGCGCTTGTTGGTCTTGCGCTCAATGCCCTTCATCAGGCTCACCACAATGGCGTTCTCAGGAATCAGACCCTTGAATTCAGTCAGTGCCACGCGAGCGAACTGGGCGGCAATGGCTACCACAATGATTTCAGCGTCTTTGACGGCTTCAGCGCGATCGCTGGTAGCGGTCATGTTGCTCGGCAACTGCTCAACGGATGGCAGTCGGACCGCATTGCGGTGATGATCGCGAATACCTTCCACGATTTCTGGCTCAATAGCCCACATAGTCACATCGTTGCCGGCGTCGGCCAACACCTGGCCGAAGGCGGTACCCCATGCTCCTGCACCAAGAACCGTTACTTTTTTACCCATACTATTGTTCCTCCGTTTATTGCATGGAGTACCCTCGGCTCCCCTTGTCAGGGGAGCTGCCATCGACAGATGACTGAGGGGTAGTTACTCGCTGTGCACTGTTATACAGCATTTGGCTGTATTGACGCTATTCCCTATGCCTACTCCACTTGGCCAGCTGGGAAAGGGCCACCAGCTTCTGGCCATGGTTTGCGAGACATGCTGCGGTAATCCCAGTAGCCTTCGGCAGGGAACTGCTCGCCGCGAATCTCCGCCAAAACCGTATTCATGCGCTTCAGTACACGCCACATCAGCTCATTAACCAGCTCGGCAGGAGGCTCTTCGCCCCAAGAATCCATATCCGTGAGCAGATCGGAGTAATCAAGCTGCTGGTCATAGCACATGACCACATTCTTGCGCGGCCATGGCCACCAGTGGTTAATCGAAGCCGCACCCCACGTTACCGCTGGGAACAACGGCACCTGATGCCCGAGTCGACGAGAAGATTCCAGTGCGATATAAGCCGCACCTTCCTTGATGCTCATCACCCATTTCTTCGGATCACGAGTCACTGTACCCTCCGGCCAGACCGTGAGCGGACGGCCAGAAGTCAGAATATCGATAGAGGTTTCCTCAATTTGCTTAGCTTTGCCCGAATGGCGCTGCACCGGCTGCATACCGACTAATTGGAACCATTTGCCAATCAATGGCCACTTTGCCATCTCAGCTTTGGCCATATACCGCGGACGGCGACCCATATGAAACAGGCTTGCCATTGGCACGAATACATCAAACATCGTTACATGGCTAGCGGCAGTAATAAATGGACCGTCTTCGGGCACGCGGTCAAGCCCCCAGGCACGCGTTTTGCAACTGGCGTTGAACACTACATCCACACCAGTGAGCAGACGCTTAGTGGCTTTAGGATTCTGCGCATTGATTTCTTCGATTTTGGCTTTGCGATTCGGGCCGGTGGGGAAATCATGCATGGGATCAACAAGCTCATGCGTTTTCGCTAGCGTAGCGACTTGTGCGTCAGATAGTGGGCTGACCGCAGAACGCGGTGACGGTTTTCCTTTGGATGCCATGCCCACTATTGTTGCACGCCCCGGGCCCGAAGCCGAGCCCGGAACTCATAATCATTGTTACAGCGCTGCGATGGCGTCGATTTCTACGAGAGCACCCTTAGGAATCATGTTGTTGCCGAATGCCACACGAGCCGGCTTCACCGAGCCAATGAACACTTCGGCATAACGAGCATCCACTTCCTTGAAGTCTTCAACGTTCTTCAGGTAGATGGTTGCGCGCACCACATGCTCAATGCCCGTACCAGCCGTATCGAGAATATGCTTGATGTTCTTCAGTGCCTGAGCAGCCTGCTCACCAGCGGTTTTGCCAGCCAGCTCACCGGTAGCCGGATCAATGCCCAGCTGACCGGACACGAACACAAAACCGTTCGCCTTGACTGCTTGGCTGTATGCGCCCAGAGCGGCCGGCGCCTCAGAAGTAGCTACTGCTTCCATCTTTTCACTCATGATGAGTCCTCTCGTTGACTATGCCGATTATGGAGCAGTTTAATTGCTTCTGCTATACCCGCGATCGTCGATGCCCGCCATACGGCCATGCCACGGCGAACATCGGCAATCACCAGAGAAACTTAGCGCCACACCGGATGAGGCATACCTGATTCGGTTTCGCCGGCGTGCATGGTAATTGCAAAGCGGCCAGCAAGCTTGCGTACGCTCTTAGCGCTGGAACCCAGCACACCATCCGCACCCATTTTCAGGCACCGGCCGCCTTCCGCGTAGTTGCCGCTCACACCAGCATAAATAGGAACATTGTCGCGGCTAGCGCGTTGCACAACAGCATTATCCATGCGATCGCCACGCATCACCACAAAGCTCGCATCCTGCGGCCAGCCTACTTCCGGATGCCCAGCCGGGCTTACGCATTTGCCGATCTGCCAGTCAGGATGCAGTTTGCGCATATCTTGAATCGCGTCATCGTTCACAGCCATAACCATCACCCGGTCAGCAAAATCACGCTGTTCAATCACCTTTGCAACTGCATGGGTGAGTTCAGGAGCACCTGCAGAGCCAGTCTTCAAATCAAGCAACAAACCCAGATGATCATTGGCATGCTGCGCGGCCATAATGGCTTCATCCAATGTAGGCACATGGAAGTTCTCATCGTGCTGACGCATAATCATATGCTGCAATTCGTGGGTGTGCAGCGAGCTCACCGGCACATTGCTCCCATCGGCGGCAAGACGGCCGGTCAGTCGATCATGGAATACCACGGGCACACCATCGGCATCCAAACGCACATCGATTTCAGCGTAATCAGCGCCATTTGCACCAGCATTCGCAATAGCATGTGTGGAATTCTCAGGCGCTGAATCATCGCCCCTATGAGCAATAGCAAGCGGCTGCACCTGCCAGCTGCCCAGTCCGTCCTGTTCCTTGCGACGCGTACGAATTGCGGACATCATGCCTACGCCAAGTACCAAAGCCAACGACAGCGCCAGAATCAGAATCTGCGCAATCCAACGCCGATTCATACGCTGAGTCAATCCTCGAAAACCGCCGAATCCCGCCATCTTGCACCTCCATCAATGGCATCCGGACATGCGCTATTGCGCGTATCAATACCACCTTCATTATGTGATGAAAAGCCAGTCTCAACGCCGGCTTTCATGGCAAACTCATGGTTATCTCAGGGAAATCTCAGGGTATGGATTTGGCTGCAATAATGCACAAATCAACCATGCGCAAACAAGCAGAAAGTCCTGCCTCTGCGCAAGAGATATGCAAAGACAGGACCTTATTCGTGGGCTCGAAGGGGTTCGAACCCTCGACCTTCTGTTCCGGAGACAGACGCTCTATCCACTGAGCTACGAACCCGAACAAACTCATTACTGTACACCACGCAGCGGCCAGACTCCACAATATGCAAGCCAGTTCCCCAGCAATCGTGCGCGTTCGCTCTACAATGGGGCTATGTCGGAACTTACAGATGACTTCGAATACGAACGCCGGTTCTTCTGCCGCGAGCTGCCGGCAGAATATGACGACGGCGATACGCCTACGCTCATCATCCAAAGCTATTATGTGCACGCCGACAATTACGCATTACGCATACGCCTGGCTTCGCATACGCTGCACCTTGATATGACGCCAGATGTTGATCCGCTTGATGTTCTCGAACAGTACCGTGAGCGTTTCACCGAAGCCTATGTGACAGTTAAAGGTCCGTCCGTAGGCGGTACGCGATACGAAGTAGAACGCGAAATCGATACGCGTATCGCCGCGGAATTAGTTAAACGCGGCGGCGAAGTGATTATTAAGAATCGTTACTCCGTATGGATTGCCGAAGATGGCTGGAGTATTGACGTGTTCGGCGGCGCTAATGCACCGCTCGTGGTGGCCGAAGCTGAACGTTCAGGGCCTGTAACGAATCTTACGATTCCGAAATTCTGCATTACTGAAATTACCGATCAACCCCGTTTTAACAATGACGGGCTTGCTGCGCGACCATTCAACGAGTGGGCCTCCGATTTCGAGGCCGAACTCGCTGAAAACGGCCCGCAATTCCAGCCATACTTCGGCAAAAACCGTATGGTGTAACTACTTCTAGTACATCAGCGTGGCAAGGCGGCGACGAGCGCGCTTGAGTCGCTCATCGGTCGGCTCAGGAATAGCGAAGTATTCGAGCAGACGCTTACGTACTGGCTCGATATCGGCCTTGTGGCCGGCAGCGAGGAAGTCCAGCAAACGGTCGAAAGCATCCTGAATCTGGCCGCCAATCATGTCAATATCAGCCACGGCCAGCTGTGCTTCCACATCATCGGGAGCGGCAGCTGCGGCGGCTCGTACTTCACGTACATTGGCCTGACCCGAGCGAGCCAACAGCAGTGCCTTCGCGCGTTCACGAGCGGCCAGAGTATCTCCCGGATTCATTTCCAATACACGGCTATATTCAGCTGCCGCGCCGGCATAATCGCCTTCTTCGGCCAGACGATGTGCCTCGGCATGCTCAGGCGGCACCTGAGCAGCGGCACCAGCTGCGCCAGCACTCTTGGCGGCATCAGAATCCGGATCGCCGGAATAGGGAGCAGTACCACTTACACCGGCTTGGGCTGCGGCCTGAATAATCTTCGGAATCACTTCGTCGCACAGCTGCTTGAGTTCATCGTCGCCGGGCAATCCCTGCAGCAACGGCATCGGACGGCCGCCAATCAATGCGAACAAAGCCGGCGCACCGGTAACCTGCAATGCCTGTGCAATGGATGGATTGGAAGCGATATCAATACGAGACAGCTGAATCTTGCCGTCCAAAGTGTTCACTGCGTCGCCCAGTGCACGTGCCATCGGGAAGAGACGATCATCGGTCGGCACCCACAGCAGCATCAAAATCGGGAAGGTCGCAGACGTCTGCACCATGGCCTGGAAGGTGTTCTCATTGGTGTCGATTACATAGCCGCCAGCTGCAGGAGCGCCACCAGCTTGACCCGGTTCAGCTTTTACCTGATGCTTCAACGCTTCCAAATCGACAGCACCTGCCAAAGACACTCCAGGATTGAACTGCTGCTGATCAGCCATACTTTGCCTCCACATATGCACGCGGCGTATGCAATGCGCCTAACTCAAGCGCATACACCGCATATAACAAAACGATGCTGGAACTGATTGTAGTTCCAGCATCGAAATTGAGCGATGATTCGCTCTCCACTCAGCGATAGGCGGACAGAACACGAGCGGCTATGCCGCCGCTGTATTCCATCAACTACCCCTCAGACCCGCTTTGCGGGCCAGCTCCCCTGACAAGGGGAGCCAAAAGTTGCCGTTACAGTGCCTCAACCTTTACGGGCTGTCGGTCAGCACCTACGGCAGTGATCTGTGCACCGTCGCCAGCCTGCGGAATATACAGGGCCACCACATTCACATACGTGACCTTCATCGTGCTGGTGTATTGGTCGCTGTTATAGAGAATCTTTTCGTCATCGGAAGCCGGCTGCGATTCACGGCCGTCGCCGGCTTGGCGCGTCCATACAGAATCGATACGGCCCACAACCAGATCACCGCCGTCAGCCGTACGCATAATCCACATCTGATCCGGCACTGCAGTAAACGTCTGCTCCTGGGTACCGTTGTTGCGTGCGATGCCTTCCTGAACGGTGCTGGTCAACGTGGCAATGCGCTGACGCAGCATATCGTCGGTGAAGGTCGATGCGTACTTGCTGTCCGAGCCGTTCTGCAGCACGTCAGCATATTGCGTCAGCGCTTCAGTAGGCGTAGTTACCAGACCCTCATCTTTGGCGGTTCCCATCTGAGAGCCGGAAGTAGGCACTTCGAACTTCGGCATGCTCACACCGTCAAACAGGCGGGCCATAGCCACCAGTTTGTAGTTTTCGCGTGCACTGTTCTGATCCAGTACCAGCAGACGCTGCGATTGCTGGTCTTCAGTGGTCGTAGTAATCGTGAACACCGAGCGAGGCCAGCCATCATCCGTAGGAATCACTACCTGAGCGATATCCTTCGGAATTGTGGCGTATTTGTTCATACTGCCGCTCTTTTGAGCGATAGTTACCTGGCTCGTACGAATTTCAAGCTGCGGGCCGCCCATCACCGCTTTGTATCCATCGGCAGAGCGCGCTTCATCAGCCTGATCCAATGTTTTCAGGATCTTGGTACGAATCTTCTTTTCCTGCGCCTCAGTCAAATCTGGAGTGGCTTTGGAAGAAGTTGAAGCAGTTACGGTTGGCAGCTGACCTTCGCATGCGCCTAGGGGCAGAACCAAAGCCACGATTGCGGTGGCAGCTACGCCAAGTCTTTTCAGATTATTCCAGCGTTTGCTCATCGGTTCCCCTCCTCTGCTTCAAACTGTTGGCCATCAGACTGTTGATTATCGCCGGAATCATCACCGCTACCGGCACCGGCTGCAGCCTCATTAGCGTTCTGTACTTCCTGAGCCAAGCGCGCGAAGTAGGCTTGCAATTCATCGTTTGTAATAACCGAAGTCGCTTCATCATCAGGAGCGCTGAACGTTGTTTCCGCTGCAGCATCAGACGAAGCAGCACCAGATTCGGCTACCGACTCAGTACCCAACACCTCTGCCGCAGAAATAGGCTCCCCGCCAGCAGCCTGCTGATCGGCAACCAAATTGCGAGCAGCCGGATCAATAATCACCGGAGATTCGACCGGTGATTCCTGAGCCTCAACCACAGACTTACCGCCACGGCGATGTGCTGCATGACGATGACGCTTACGAGCCGGCACAGAATCAGGCAACTTAGCGCCAATAAGACCCTGCTCGGCACGTTCAGCGAACGACAGATCAGTATGAATAGTGGCCTTGCCTTCCACCACGCGCTTGCGGCGCTTATGCGGCGGCATGGCGAACACGGAAGCGCACAGCACAGCCACTACAGCCAGCAAGCCACCAGACAGATAGAACGGCATAGCAAAATCAGGAACCTGCGAGCGAACCCATCGCATCGACACATCCGCGCCCCTGCTGCCGCCACCTTGGCCGAGATCAATAATCGCCATGGTGGAGTCGCTGGTTTTCGTGCTGGTCAGCGTCACGCTGCTCTTGCCACATTTAACCTGAGACCACATGTCTGAATCCTTGAATGCAACAGCATCCGACTCATCAGGAGCTGCAGTCTGGCTCGTGGACTTACCTTGCTGTGTGGCAAGTGTGGACCACGAAGCCAATCCGGTAATGCGCTGGTATGACGTTTCAGAGGCCACCCAACCGGCCACGTCTTTTGCGGAGCCCAGCGCCACGCAAGCCTGCGTTGAGGAAGAAGCCGGGTTTACCGTCACCGTGACGGTTTGGTCCAGCAAAGGCAGCACACCAGGATCGGTCACAATATAACGCGAACCGGTAATGGTGGAGGTAGCCGTAATCTGCGAGGACGGCTTCCATATCGTGGCGTTCAAAATCCCCAACACCACGGACGCCACAGCCAGCAGGCCGAAAATCGGCGTCACAATACCGCGCATGATCATGGCATGACGAGTCGGACGCGCGGCACGCTTGGGCTCGCCGTCCTTGTTCTCTCTGGAGTCGCTCACAGCGGAATCATGCTCCACGGAGTCGTTCTTCAGAGGATCGATGACGTCCTGATCAGGACTCATGGTCTGTTCTTGAGCACTCATAACGTCACCATTCTACAATCTTCACCTGTCTATTACCTTAGAACGCGAAAAATCAGGGTTTGCCGGTACTGTGGTATGCCATGCGTAAGTCTTACTTCCAACCCTTGCTCAAAGCCGCCGCTTTGGCATGCTCGCTGGTCATGTGTGTATCGCTGGCCGCTTGCTCCAGCTCTTCCTCTTCTTCTTCCGATTCCAAGGATTCTTCGAAGTCTTCCGCCAATCAGATTGCTGGCGTAACCGCTAAGGGCAAGCTTGGCGAAAAGCCGACCATCTCCTTCAATACTCCGATGACAGTGTCTGATGGCTCTTATGTAGTGCTGCAAAAGGGCGATGGAGACACTATTGAAGATGGCGACCGCGTCTGCGCTCAGGGCATTGCTCTTAATGTCAAGGACGGCACCGAGCTGATGGACACCTGGACCAAGAACACTCCGGATTGCTCGCTTAAGGTGGATTCCTCCACGCTCTCCTCCACCTACTACAACCAGATCAAGGGTGCCAAGATCAACACCACTATCGGTTTCGGCGTCAATGATTCCGATTCTTCCGGCTACTCCTATATTCTGGCGATGACCTTCGTCTCCAAGTCCAAGGATCTTGAGAAGGCCACCGGCGAGGAGGTCAAGGATGTGCCCGCCAATCTGCCGAAGGTGACTCGCGCCAAGAACGGCCAGCCTTCGATTGATATGAATGGTCAGGGTTCCGTGGATTCGTTGATTTCCCAGACGCTGATCAAGGGTTCCGGCAAGGAGTTGACCGATAAGAACACTGTGGTGGTCAAGTACACTGGCTGGCTTACCGATGGCACCCAGTTCGATTCCTCCTGGACCAAGAACACCACCATTGATGCTGATCTGTACTCTGGTGGTCAGCACACGGTAATCACCGGCTGGCAGAAGGGTTTGATTGGTCAGACCGTTGGCTCTCAGGTGCTGCTGGTGATTCCGCCAGATGATGGCTACGGTACTTCTGCTCAGAGTTCGATTCCCGCGAATTCTACACTGGTGTTCGTCATCGATATTCTCGCTGCGTACTGATTGCTGTAATCGTTCTGCAGTCTTTTGACTTTGGGCTCCCTTAACGGGAGCCCTTTTGTTATGGATTACGTTACAGTGGGTGCCTATGCGCATTATTGTTGCCGACTGCTCGGCCGAATATTCCGGCCGACTCAACGCCACACTTCCGCTGGCCAAACGTGTACTGTTGATTAAGGCTGATTCAAGCCTGCTGATTTTCTCTGAGTTGGGCTCCTATAAACCGCTCAACTGGATGACCGCGCCATGCACGATCAAGGAAATTGTGCCGGATACGCAGGATGTGCAAGAGGCCGGAGACGAACAAAAGGTTGCCGAGAAAGTGCTTCGCGTCACTGCGGATAAGGGCTCGGATGTTTTGGAAGTCACGCTGAATCATGTCTATTCCGACCAAACCTATGATTTAGGCGAAGACCCAGGCCTGATCAAAGATGGTGTGGAGGATCATTTGCAGCGTTATCTTGCCGAGCAGATCGAGCGCATCGGCAAGGGTGCGAAGCTGGTGCGTCGCGAATACCCAACTGCTATTGGCCCGGTGGATATTATGGCCATCAATGCTGAGGGTGAGCATGTGGCCGTGGAAATCAAGCGTCACGGCGGTATTGACGGCGTTGAGCAACTGACCCGTTACTGCGAACTGCTCAATCGTGACCCGCTGCTGGCCCCTGTGCATGGCATCTTCGCCGCGCAAACCATCACACCGCAGGCCCAGGTCTTGGCCAAGGATCGCGGTTTCACCTGTCTGATTCTTGACTATGACGATATGAAAGGCACCGAAGACGATTCGCTGCGTTTGTTCTAACGCGGCTAACGTGGCTGTTCCAACATGAAAGAGGGGCTTTCTCTGATGGTTCAGAGAAAGCCCCTCTTTACGCTATGTCGCGCTAGCTGCGAGCTCAGTCCTCCGTGCTGGAGTACTGCACGTCACGGCCGCGCTCGACCGCCACGGTGAGCTTGTTCGAGTCGAAGGAGATGAATCCGTCTGTCACCTCGAACATATGGCGATTGCCATCGGGCTCAACCACGGTGAGCGTACCCTGCTTGATTACCGTGAGCACAGGCTCGTGATCCGGCAGGATACCCATGCCGCCCTCAGAGGCGGGAATGGTCACGCTGGATGCTTCGCCGTGCCACACAGGATGGTCGGCAGCGACGATGTTCACCTTCATCGTGGTCTTTTCCGATTCAGCCATCACTCACCCAGTTCCTTCTGCATGTTGTGCCACTTCTCTTCGAGATCGTCGATGCCGCCGATGCCGGAGAATGCCTGCTCAGGAACGTCGTCGTACACGCCGTCGCAGATGCGGGTGAAGGCTTCGATGGTCTCATCGGCCGGCACGTAGGAACCCGGACGACCGGTGAACTTCTCAGCCACGTAGAAGTTCTGGCCAAGGAACTGCTCGATACGACGAGCACGGTTCACAGTGGTCTTATCTTCCTCGGAGAGCTCGTCGATACCGATCAGGGCGATGATGTCCTGCAGCTCCTTGTTACGCTGCAGAATGGCCTTGACGCGGTTGGCGCACTCGTAGTGAGCCTGGCCCACGTAACGCGGATCGAGGATTCGCGAGGTGGAGCTCAGCGGGTCCACTGCCGGGTAGATACCCTTGGAAGCAATGTCACGAGAAAGCTCGGTGGTTGCATCCAAGTGAGCGAAGGTCGTGGCCGGGGCCGGGTCGGTGTAATCATCGGCCGGCACGTAGATGGCCTGCAGCGAGGTGATGGAGTGGCCTCGCGTAGAGGTGATGCGCTCCTGCAGAGCACCCATCTCATCGGCCAGGTTCGGCTGGTAACCCACAGCGGAAGGCATACGGCCCAGCAGCGTGGACACCTCGGAACCTGCCTGCGTGAAGCGGAAGATGTTATCGATGAACAGCAGCACGTCCTGGTTCTGCACGTCACGGAAGTACTCTGCCATAGTCAGTGCGGTCAGCGGCACGCGCAGACGGGTACCCGGCTGCTCATCCATCTGACCGAAGACCAGAGCGGTCTTCTCAAGCACGCCAGCCTCGTCCATTTCGCCAATCAGATCGTTACCCTCACGGGTACGCTCGCCGACGCCTGCGAACACGGACACACCGCCGTGGTTCTGGGCCACGCGCTGAATCATTTCCTGAATCAGCACGGTCTTGCCCACGCCTGCACCACCGAACAGACCGATCTTGCCGCCCTGCACGTACGGGGTCAGCAGGTCGATGACCTTAATACCAGTCTCGAACATCTGGGTCTTGGATTCCAGCTGATCGAATGCCGGCGGGTTGCGGTGGATAGGCCAGCGCTCGGTAACGGTGATCTGCTCATCCGGCTTCTTGTTGAGGATGTTGCCGGACACGTCGAAAACGTGGCCCTTGGTCACATCGCCGACCGGCACGGAAATCGGAGCACCGGTGTCGTACACAGCGGCGCCGCGCACCAGGCCGTCAGTCGGCTTCAGTGCCACGCAGCGCACGGTGGAGTCACCGAGGTGCTGTTCGACCTCGAGAGTGATCTCGGTCGCCTTGGCCTCGCCTTCCTCCTTGGCGCCCGTGTTGACGATGGTCACATGGAGGGCGTTGTAGATGTCGGGCATATGGCCGACCGGAAACTCAACGTCGATAACCGAACCCTGGACTCGGGTGACGCGTCCGTGAATCGGCTCGCCGTTGGTCTCGGAAGCCACAGTGGTCTGATTCTCAGCCATAGTGCGTTCCTACTCTTCCTTTGTGTTCAGTGCATCAGCACTGCCGATGATTTCGGTAAGTTCCTGCGTGATCGAGGCCTGACGCGAAGCATTGAGCTTACGAGTAAGGTCGTCGACCAGATTGCGTGCGTTGTCCGTTGCCGTGTGCATGGCGTTCTGACGGCTTGCAGTCTCAGAGGCCGCAGCAGTCAGCAAGCATTCGTGGATACGAGACTGAATGTACTTCGGCAGAATTGCGTCCAGTACTTCGTCCAGGCTCGGCTCGAAGGCGTACAGCGGAGGAATATCCTCTGATGCCTTCTCATCCTCCGGATCGGGGACCTTGGCTTCGTTCCCCACGATTTCCACGGGCAGCATGCGCAGCACACGCACCTTCTGAACCACCATGTTGATGAATTCGGTGAAGACGATGTAGAGCTCGGAAACTCCACCCTTCTCAGCCGGCTTCATGTAGGCGTCCATCAGTGTGTTGGAGATCGTCTCGGCGATCTCGACGCCGGGCTGATCGGTGTCGCCCTCCCATGTGGCCGCCACGTCACGGTTGCGGTACTTGTAGTACGTCGAACCACGACGGCCGTACACGAACAGCTCCGGCTGCTTGCCATCCGCCTCAAGGCGGGCCAGCAGCGATTCCGTTTCACGGATAATCGAAGAGGTGTACGGGCCGGCCATGCCACGATCCGAGGTGAGGGCGAGGACAGCCACGCGAGGGTTGTCCTCGTCCTTCACAGCGATCGGATGCGTGATATGGGTATGCGCCACCAATGCTTGCACGGCATCGAAAATCGCATCGGTGTACGGCTTCGCGTTCAGGGCCACATCGCGGGCCTTGGCGATATGCGAAGACGCGATCATCTCCTGAGCGTTGAAGATCTTCTCCAACGACTCAGTGGAGTGGATGCGTGATTTCAATGCGAGTTGCGAGCCCATGGCTTACTTCTCTCCCGCCACGATCTTTTCCTGTTCGACCGGAGCGGCCTTGGAAGTGTCAGGCTTCTTGTCGACCAGCGGCTTACCGCTGGAGGTCACGAAGGTGGCACGGAAGGCATCCACAGCCTTGCCGAGGGCAGCCTCGGTATCGGCGGTGAAGTCCTCGGTCTCGCGGATGGTCTTGAGGATATCGGTGTTGTGGTCGAGGTAGTCCAGCAGACCCTGCTCGAACGGGAGCACGTCCTTCAGCTCGAGATCGTCGAGCTTGCCGTGGGTACCAGTCCACACGGAGACGACTTCCTGTTCCATCGAGTACGGGTGGAACTGCGGCTGCTTCAACAGCTCGGTCAGGTGAGCACCACGGGTCAGCTGAGCCTTGGATGCCGCATCCAGATCGGAGGCGAACATGGCGAAGGATTCCAGCGAGCGGTACTGCGCCAGGGAGATCTTCAGCGTACCGGAGACCTTCTTCAGTGCCTTGGTCTGTGCAGCGCCACCGACTCGGGAGACGGAGATACCGACGTCCACAGCAGGACGCTGGTTGGCGTTGAACAGGTCGGACTGCAGGAAGATCTGACCGTCGGTGATGGAGATCACGTTGGTCGGGATGTAGGCAGACACATCGTTTGCCTTGGTCTCGACGATCGGCAGACCCGTCATCGAGCCACCACCGAGGTCATCGGAGACCTTGGCGCAGCGTTCGAGCAGACGGGAGTGCAGGTAGAACACATCACCCGGGTAAGCTTCACGCCCCGGCGGACGACGAAGCAGCAGGGAAATCGAACGATAGGCTTCAGCCTGCTTCGACAAATCGTCGAAGACGATGAGCACATGCTTGCCGTTGTACATCCAGTGCTGGCCGATGGCGGAACCGGTGTACGGTGCAATGTACTTGAAGCCTGCGGAATCGGAAGCCGGGGAGGCCACGATGGTGGTGTACTCCATAGCGCCGGCATCTTCCAGGCTCTGCTTCACCGATGCGATGGTGGAGCCCTTCTGGCCCACGGCCACGTAGATGCAGCGCACCTGCTTCTTCGGGTCGCCGGATTCCCAGTTAGCCTTCTGGTTGATGATGGTATCGATCGCGATGGCGGTCTTACCGGTCTGGCGGTCGCCGATGATGAGCTGGCGCTGGCCACGACCGATTGGGGTCATTGCGTCGATGGCCTTGAGGCCGGTGGACAGCGGCTCGTCGACCGGATGGCGGTGCATCACGTCCGGAGCCTGGGCTTCGAGGATGCGGCGGCCTTCGCTCTTGATCTCGCCGAGGCCGTCGATCGGCTTGCCCAGCGGGTCCACGACGCGGCCGAGGTAGCCGTCGCCGACAGGCACGGAGAGCACTTCGCCGGTACGGCGCACTTCCTGGCCTTCCTCAATTCCAGCGAAATCGCCGAGGATAACCACGCCGATCTCACGGGCGTCAAGGTTGAACGCCAGGCCGAGCGTGCCGTCTTCGAACGTCAGCAGCTCATTGGCCATGCAACCAGGCAACCCCGTCACGTGGGCAATGCCATCGCCTGCCGTGGCGACATATCCCACTTCCTGGGTGGGGGTGTCGCTCGGCTGGTAGGACGACACGAAGTCATCCAAGGCCTTGCGAATCGAGGCGGGATCGATGGTCAGTTCTGCCATGATCACTCCTTCTATTGGTTATTGTTCAGTCAAGTCTTTGCTTGTGTTCCGCTGCGCGGAGGGTGCTGATGCACCGACCACTCAGTTAGTGCCCGCTTTCACGGTGCGGTTCAGATGCTGCAGCTGGGCTACCACGGTGTTATCCGTGACTTCATCGCCCACCTGAATGCGCATACCGCCCAGCACGCTCGGATCCACCACAGAATTGATGTGCACCGGACGTCCGGCCTTGGCCGAATAGACCTTGGTCAGGCGTTCGATCTGCTCATCCTTCAACGGGGTTGCGGTGGTCACTGTGACCATCGATTCGCCCATATGGCGGGAGAACTTGTTGATGAGCCACTGGATGGTTTCCAAGTAGCGGCGGCGACGCAGGTTGCACGTAGCGTGTTCGGCGAGCCTCATCGTGATTTTGTTCAGTCCCTTACCGTCGAAGATTTCACGGAAGAGCTTTACACGAGAATCACTGGAAGCTTGATCGTCATACAGCTTGGCGCGCACAACCGGCAGGGTCAGCAAGGCCGAATGCAGCTGCGAGAGTTCGATGGACACCTGCAACGTGGCGTCGGTGGCGTCAGCGTAGTACATCATGGCGTCCACACCGAAGTCCTCCACTGCGTTGGCGATATCCCGAGCGCGGCTCCAACGGCGGGCAACCAGATCGGTCATAATCTCCACCGTCATCGGATGAGCTTCGCCCTTGAACAGTTCGTTCAGTACTGCGACCTTATCCGCTTGGGGGCGGGAGGGATCAGTCAGCGCACGCTCCAACGCAATGTTGTGATCGAGCACGCTGGTGATCTTGAACAGTTCATTGCCGATTCGCCATGCATCCTCACGGGTGTCACGCAGCTTCGGGGCCAGCGAATCACGCGACTCGCGGTCTGCAATACGAGATGCCTCTCCTCGCATGGTCACCTCCCTTTCTGGTTACGGATGTTCCTGACGATGTTCACGGTCACTTCTTGGCGTCCAGGTCTGCGATCATGGAGTCAATCATCGAGGACTGCACATCGCTGTCCTGGAGCTTGGCACCAAGAATCTTGCCGGCCAGAGCGGTGGCCAGAGCGCCGACCTCGCCCTTGAGCGAGACCATAGCCTGCTGCTGCTGGGATTCCAGCGAACGCTGAGCGTTGGCGGTAATCTGAGCGGCATCGGCTTCCGCACGGGCACGAGCATCGGCAACGATATGCGATGCCTCGGCGCGGGCGTCGTCACGAATCTTGGCGGCTTCCACGCGGGCGTTGCTCAGCTGGCTCTCGTACTTGGCCTTGGCTTCAGCAGCTTCCTTCTGAGCCTGTTCAGCCTTGGCGATACCGCCCTCAATCTTGGCGGTACGCTCATCGAAAATGGCCTGGAACTTCGGCATGAAGAACTTGTAGAAGAACACCGCGATGATGGCCAGAATAACCAGCGACCATACGATGTCGTAGACCTCGGGGATGAACAGGTTAATACCGTTTTCCGCTAAAGTCATTGCCGTTCTCCTTTCATAGCTTCATTTCCGTTTGCGATTGCTTTCTTGCGTTGCCACCGATCGGCTTGCACCGTGCGATAGGCAACGGCCACAATCACTGGAAGATGAAGCCGGCCACCAGTCCGAGGAGGGCCAGAATCTCGACGAATGCCAGGCCCAGGAACATCAGGGTCTGCAGACGGCCGCCGAGCTCAGGCTGACGAGCGGTACCTTCGATGGTCTTGCCAATCAGAATGCCCAGACCGATGCCAGGGCCGATGGCGGCAAGGCCGTAACCGATTGCGTTGAGATTACCAGCGACCTCAGCGAGGGTGATGATATCCATGGGTTTTTCCTTTCTGGTTTTTCTTCTGTAACGAAGGAAATCTTGAAAATCTTTAAGGGGTACCGGTGATTGGGGCCGAAGTCCTCAAATCACTCGGTTTCCGGGTAGCTCATGTTGATGTATGCGGTGGTCAGCATGGCGAAGATGAATGCTTGCAGTGCTGCGACCAAGATCTCGAACAGGGTCATAATCAGGCCTGCGGCAAGCGTGCCGACGCCGAGGATGGACCACAGCTTGTTCGGGATTTCGATAAGGAACCACTGGGTGGCGGCAAGGCACACGCCAACGGTGATGTGGCCGGAGACCATGTTGGCGAAGAGTCGCAGGGTCAGGGAGACCGGGCGAATCACCAGAAGCTCCAAAATCTGAATCGGGGTCAGCAGGATGTAGATCGGAGCGGGCACGCCCTTCGGGAAGAGCTCATCCTTCAAGAAGGAACCGAGACCCTTCTCGCGGATGCCAGCGATCCAGTACTGGCAGAAGCACCAGCCAGCGAAGACCAACGGCATGGTGATGGTAGCGGTGGCTGCAATGTTGAAGCCAGGGATGATGCCGCACAGGTTGAACACCAGAATGGTGAAGAACATGGTGGTAATCATCGGCAGGTAGCGCTGACCGCGCTCCTTGCCCATCACCTGGTAGACGATCTGGTCACGCACAAATTCGATGACCCATTCCACGGCACCCTGCCAGCGGCCAGGAATCAGCTTGGCTCGTGCGGCGGAGATGCCGAGGATGACCAGCATGATTACCGTGGCGATGATGCGCACCATGATGATGCGGTTCATCGCAAACGGGGTTCCTGGGAAGATGATCTGTGGAAGAAGGAAGTCGTTAACGGTCGGGAATTTCGGACCGTCTGCGGCCAAAGCTAACCCGTTCAAAAGGGCTTCGTTCATTCTCACGCCTCCTGCTTCTTCAATGTCAGGTGTCAGTTTAGACCAGCGGGACGCGCAAATGTGACGTATTGGTTACTTCCGCTCCCCGCTCCGGGGCCTGCCGTGCGGGGACAGGAGTCGACGCTGCGGCATTCGACTCCGAATGACTGAAAGGTGATTATTGGCCTGACTTGGGACAAAGTCAACGGCATTCGGGCGTGTCCGCCATCGCCCTTACTGCCATAAGGGTTTTATCATTTCGTTATGTTCCGATTCCCTATTAGACGTTTGCTCTGGAGCTGCCGAATTTCGTTTATTTAAGCGTCCAAATAATGAACATCACTACGTCCGCGGAGCGGTCACATAACGACACGAATACCCTAGAGCAGGCCCATCAACCCCGTTGAATCACGCCGTAGCCGTCATGCAGGAATGGCTCGAAGTTGTCCTTGCGTGGACCTCCCGGCAAATGCCGAATCGAGCGATCGGTGCCGAGCTTCTTCTCTTTCCTCAGCTCCGGGACCTCGGTCAGGTCATATGGCGTGGTCTGATACACCCAGTTCAGCCAGTTGCGCCACAACAGATTGCCGTGGGCACGCCAGCTGAACAGCGGTTCCAAAGACGGGTCATCATGAGGGAAGTAGTTCTTCGGGAACGGCACGTTGGTCATGCCCTTGGCCATATCGCGCTCATACTCTTCAGCAAGCGTGTATTTGCCGTACTCCCAATGCCCCAGCGCGAACACTTCGGAAAAGTCACGCGTAGCCACTAGACCCGGGCCGGACTGCGGCCCCCAGGTCAGCACTTGAAGCTCCTGCTTCTTCAGCGCCAAATCAGCCTCGTTTACGCCAGCCAGGCGCGAATGCGGCTGCAAAGCGATTTCATCAAAACCATTAGTCAAGAAGCAGTACTCATCCTGCAGATATTGCGGGAACACACCGAAGATCTTTTGCGGATAGTCCACCTTGCGCACACCATAGCGGTAATACAGCGCGCCCATTGCGCCCCAGCACAGGTACATGGTGGAGAACACATGGGTGGAGGCCCAATCAAGAATGGTCTTGAACTCCTCCCAATAGTCCACTTCCTCGAACGGCATATGTTCCACCGGAGCACCGGTAACCACAAAACCGTCATAGTAATTGTCTTTGAACGCATCCAATGTTTCGTAGAACTTCACCAGATGGTCGGCGGACACATGCGTGGCCTCATGCGTGGAGGTTTTCATAAAGTCAATCTCCACCTGCAATGGGCTTTTGGAGATGAGCCTCAACAGCTGCGTTTCGGTCTCAATCTTCTTGGGCATCAAATTCAGGATTACCAGTTTGAGCGGGCGTACGCGCTGACGCTCCGCTTCGGGCTTCTCGAGAGCAAAGATGCGCTCGGAGTCGAGGATGGCTCGGGCCGGCAGGCCGCTGGGAATCTTGATAGGCATGTCTTCATTATGGTCTTGTTCCGGATATGTTGCACTCCCGAGACGCCTCTAATGCCATGCAGAACACATAGATTGCGGTTATAACGCACTATAAACATTATGAATTCCCCGACACCAGTAATGCGACACGCCGAAGAAATGCATTCATGTTGACAATATTTGATTCATCAGTAAATTAGGTAGAGCTGTCTGAAAGACAAGCCGACGCGGGGTGGAGCAGCTCGGTAGCTCGCTGGGCTCATAACCCAGAGGTCACAGGTTCAAATCCTGTCCCCGCTACTGCGGGCGGAGGCCGTCACGATTATTCGTGGCGGCCTTTCGTTTATCCGCCGTGCCCTACAGGGCCAAACACGCTGAACGGGCGATGATGTCCTGTGAAAAAACAATATCCAAGCCCGCTCTGGGCAGAATCAATCAATTCATGGCTCGACTCCCTCAAGGCGGCGGGCTACTCCCCCAACACGATCGGCACTCGCCGATGCCAGATGTCCGCACTGTCGAGGGCGCTTGAGGGCGATCCGAGGGACGTGGAGGGCGACGACCTGCTCGCCCACTTCGCCGGCAAGGAATGGAAGCCGGAGACGCGCAAGGGCGCTAAGAACGCCTGCGTCAGCTATTTCCGATGGCTCAAGGTGTCAGGCCGATCCGAGTGCGATCCGAGCGAGTTCCTGCCGACCGTGAAGCGTCCCGAGCCGCATCCCCGCCCATGCCCGGACATGGTGATACTCGCCGCGCTGCGCAAGGCCACGGAAGGCGAACGGCTCATGCTCAGGCTCGGCGCTGAATGCGGGTTGCGCCGCTTCGAGATCGCCAAGGTGCACAGCCGCGACGTGATGCGCGACCTCGTGGGCTGGAGCCTCGTCGTCGTAGGCAAGGGCGACAAGCAGCGCATCGTGCCGATCGGCGACGACCTCGCCCTGCTGATCCGATCCGCCCACGGCTACTGCTTCCCCGGCCGATGGTCGGGACACGTCGAGTCGAGCTACATCGGCCGGCACCTCTCGACGCTGCTCGGCGACGGATGGACGGCCCACAGCCTGCGCCACCGATACGCCACCACCACCTACGCCGCCACACACGACCTACTGCTCGTCTCCAAACTCCTAGGCCACGCCTCGGTCGAGACCACGCAACGATACATAGCCATGCCAGACGATCGATTGAGAGCCGCGGTCGCCGCCACTCGCCTCGCCGCCTAGCCCCATATACGACGAAAAGCCCCCGAACCTGCCGCATTGGATGCGATGGGTTCGGGGGCTTTGTTTTGTCAGTGCTTGGTGGCGTATGCCTTGAGGGTGCTTGCGCCGATGACGACGCCGATGGTCAGGGCGACGGCGTTGATGGTCGTCGCGGCCGGATCGGCCCACGTCCAGCCCCAGACGGGGCCGAGGGTCTGCACGAGCACGCCGATGGCCGGCAGCACGATCAGCGCGAGCCATTTGAGCACGTCATAGGCTCGGTTCGGCAGCAGCCAATCAGGCACGGTCGGCTCCGTGCTGGCGGTCTTCGGTTCGGTGTTTTCGTCGGTCATATTGTCCTCGATTCTGTGATTTGGAACCTAGGAACCTCGCCCAGTATCGGGTGCAAGGTTCCTAGGTTGGGTTCGGGTTGGCTCTCAGTAATGCAGAACTTCGCCGGGGTAGATCACGTTGGGGTTGCCGCTGCGATAGCCGGTGAGCTGCGTGTAGCTGATGCCGAGGCGGGCCGCGATGCCGCTGAGGGTGTCGCCGCTGCGGACGGTCACGGTACGGGTCGCCGGCGGCGCATTGCTGCCGGTGGCGACGCTGCCGCCGCCGTTGTAGGCGACGACCTGACCGGGGTAGATCAGGTTAAGGTTGCCGCTGGGCACGCTCCACTTGGACAGCGGCCACAGGCCGGTGCGGGCGGCGATGGCGCTCATGGTGTCGCCGCTGCGGACGGTCACGCGGGTCGTGTTGGCCTGCGTGGTCTGCTGCGGCGCTGCGGTCGCGGTGCCGGCGAGGCGTTGGTTGACGATCGCCATTACCTTGTCGTAGTTCGCGCCGAGCGCGTCGCGCCGCTGCTGGCCGTTGCCGTAGTCGCCACGGATCGTGGCCGTGGCGAGGGCCTGTAGATCGACGGTCTGGGTCGGCGGCTTCTCGACCTGCGGCGGGGTCGTGGTCTGCGCCTTGCCGGCCGGGTTGGCGTAGGCCTGCCACTGGGATGCGTCGCCACGGAAGTAGTTGAGGTCGAGCGGGCCGTTGTAGCCGCTGATCCAGCCGTTGGAGGTGTACTGGCGCATGGCTTCGCCGTACAGGCTGTAGTTCCACGGTCGGCTTTGGTAGCCGGTGGGCGCGTTGCTGGCGTACTGGGCGACCCATAGGCCGCAGTTGGCCTTGACGTCGCTGGGTATCTGGCCCAGCGCACTGGCCTGCACGTACACCATCGGCCATACGCCGGTGAGCGTGTGGACGCGCTGCACGAACTGGCGCACCCAGTTGCTGTTGCCCCACTGGGCGTTCTGGTAGGACTCCCAGTCGAGCACGAGCACGGCCTTGCCGATGTAGTCCCTCGCCTTGGCGACGAAGTAGTCGGCCTCGCTGGTGGCGTTGTTGCCGCCTGCGTAGTGGTAGAGGCCGAGGCTCTTGCCTCGGTCGGTCACGCATTTGGCCTGCGTGCGCCAACTGGAGTTCTCGAAGCCGATGCCCTGACTGACCTTGACGACGGCGAAGTCGTACTGCGCGGTGCAGGTGACGTTCGCGGCCTGCCAGCCGGACACGTCGATGCCCACCATGTCGGCCATTGCGATGGCCGGCGCGGTGGCGAGCAGCATGGCGACGATTGCGGCGATGAGCGCGGTGATCGGCTTGCTTTTGTTCTTGTATTTGCCCAAATTCTTATCCTTCCTGTGTGTTGGGTGGGCATGAAAATAGCCCCCGCCGGGATCGGCGAGGGCTAAACCTGTGGTTTTTTCGGGGCTATCGGCATGTTCTGGATGTCGTTGTTGACTTGGGTGCCGTGCCCGTTGCCTCCGAGTTGGTGGTAGGCGTCGTAGACGGTCTGGGCGCGGGCCTTGGTCTCGTTGTCAGCGGTGGCCCCGCCTGCGACGAGTTCGCGTTGCTGGCGTTCGAGTTCGCATAGGAGCAGGACGCGCACGCCCACGTCCATAGCGCCGTCGCGTTTGATGCGGCTGCGGCACCATGCGATCGCGTAGCCGGCGATCGCTCCGATGATGCCGGTGGCGGCCCAGACGGTGAGCTGTTGGGCTATGGGGTTCACTCGCCGCCCTCCCCCGCGAGGCCGTCGATGTATGCCTGTACGGCTTCGCGGCCGGCTTCGGGTACGTCGTCGATGGTCTTGCGGCCGGCGATGACGAGGCGGGCGTAGACGCGGATCATGGCTTTGCTCATGCTTCACCTCCTGCGAGGAGCTGGTAGATTTCGGCCAATGCCTCGTCCTGATCGAGGCTGGACGCCTCCAGTTCGCTGAGTCGTTCGCTGTCGGTCTTGGAGGCTTGCAGGCAGTCCAGCCATATCGAATCGGCTTGTTCGATGGCTTCCTGCTCGGTCAGGTCGCGCACGGTATAGGCTTCGTCGGCGGTGTATTCCGTCCATGCGGTATCGCCGTCCTCGTGCAGGACGGTGGCGAGGTTGCGGCGGATGCGGATGTCCGCGAGGCCGTCGCCGCGCGGGTAGTAGCTGACCTCTTCGAGGGGTTCGGGGCTGGATACGGTCTGGAGCATTGGTTTGCCTTCCTGTATTGGGTGGATAGGTGCCGGGTGGCGCGGCGCATGGTGTGGTCGATGCGGTGGCGTCGCCGGTATCGGATGCTGTCGCTGTTGCGCAGGTATCCGTAGTAGGAGCAGCAGCGTCGCGCGAGGAACACGCTCATTGGCCGACGTCGGGCTTTGTTGAACGTTCGGCGGGCGCGGAGGAACACGCCGCTGCGGATGTTGACGCGGCCGTGGGGCCGGAACGTGTAGCCCACCATGTCGATGGGTTCGAGGTCGAGGCGTTTGCAGTTCCATTCCTCGTGCACGTCGAGTCTGAGCCGGTCTCGCAGGTAATGGACGATGCGGCTGGCGGCGATCTTGAGGTCTCGTTTGGAGGTGCCGATGAGCAGCAGGTCGTCCATGTACCACAGTTGGTGGGTGACGAGCCGGCGGCGGGTGATCTCGCCGGTGCGCCGGCTGGTGCGTTCGATGGTCATGGCCGGCGATTCGATCCAGTGGTAGGCATGGCTGAGGTAGTAGTTGGCGAGCCATTGGCTGAGGTAGCTGCCGATGTTGAGGCCGTTGTCGCCTTGGTACCGGTCGATGAGGTGGAACACGAGACGCAACAGGATCGGATCGCCGACGTCGCGCGCGAGCATCGCCTTCAATGTGGGGCGGTCGATGCTGGGATAGTATTTGCGCACGTCGAGTTTCACGAACCATTTCGAGCTGCGTTCGCGCGTCCATCGTTTGATCGCGCGGCGGGCGTCGATGGTGCCGCGTCCGGGGATGCTGGCGGTCTGCCATCGGCCGACCTTCGCATCGAGCAATGGCTGGAGCGCCATGACGGCCACATGGTCATAGATTTGGTGGCGCACCGATTCGCGACCGATGACGCGATGCTTGTTGCTGATCGGTTCGACGCGGTTGAAGTAGATGATCCGGGTGTCGCGGTATCGGCCCTCGCGTATCTCGTCGCCGATCCGCTCGGCGAGCCGGTCGAGGTCGGGGTGGGTTTCGAGGAAGCGCGTAACGTCGCGGCGCGATCGTTTGCCCTTGAGGTAGTGGTCGATCGCCGTGCGGACGAACGTGGGGGTTTCGCATCGGGTGTGCTTGCAATGGGTTTTCAGAGCTTTTCCTATCTGGACTATGCCGGCGTTCGACGGTGCTGGCGGGGGTCGTCTACCGGCCGGGTGCTCGGTTTGATTTTCGGCTGGGCCGTGGCTTGCCCTCTCACTGGCTGGCGTGGAGGGTAGTTGTGGCGTAATGGCTTATGTGATGACAGGTTCCTGATATGCGGCCCCCGATGTTCCACCTGCGATTCGCGAGGTCGTTCGTGAGGTTCACGGCGAAAGCGCCGCAGGCAGCCCCGTTCCTGAGGTTGCCGAAGCGCTGCACCAAGCGCACGAACGTCGGAGGCGTACCGCCACAAATCCCCAAGACGTTGCGAAACGTAGGAGGGGGCTTTCGCCCCCTCGCTTCGCTTCACCCCCATCGCACTGCGGCTACGCCTTCGTGCGACCGAGCGCAGAAAGGCGGCCCCCGATGTACCACCAGCGATACGCGAGGCCGGGCGAGAGGTTCACGGCGAAAGCGCCGCAGGCAGCCCCGATCCAGAGGGCGCCGAAGCGCAGCACCTGTCGGAGGCCTTGGGATGTGAGCGGGTTGGCGTATACGCCATCGCACAGGCCGGTGGTGCTGGTGGCCGCGATGCCGGTGGGGATGAGCACACCGTTGGACAGCGTGAAGTCCTCGGCCTGTTTCCACGAGTTGTCGGTGTCTTTGGTGCGCGCCGGGAATTCGCCGATCTTGGTGTAGTTCGCCGTCGATGCCTTGGATGCCTTGGTGATGTCGAACACGCGGTAGAGTTCGACGCGGCCGGCGTCGTCGTTGTCCTTGATGGCGTTGGCGATGAGGTCGGCGTCGGTTTCGTAGATGCCGTTGAACAGTTCGATGCCTTGCAGTCGGATGGGTTGGCGAGTGGCGTTGGCGGTTGCTGGGCGGCCGTCGATGCCGAGTATCTTGTCGGTGCTGCCGGTCTTCCACGGCATGACGCTGACGAAGCATGCGGTGGTCGTGGTGATGGCGTCGCCGTCGAGGTTGAGCGCGGTGTTGCTGGCGTCGATGGCGGTCTTGCTCAGGACGGTGCGGGCGCGGGCGGCGCTCCAGTTGGCGGCGTTGTTGCGTTCCTTGTCGGTGCCGATGTTGACGGTGGTGCCGATGTCGATGCTGGCGGCGGTTGTCGTGGCGATGATGACGCGCTTGGCGTTGGTTTCGGCCGTGGTGACTGCGGCCTGCGTGTTGTAGTTCCAGCAGCCGCCGAGCACGTCCGAGTTTTTGGTGGCGTACTTGAGCATGAGCATAAGCTGGGTATAGAAGTTGTCGCCGGCGCAGCGGCCGGCGTAGCCCTTGCCCTTCTTGAGCGCGTAGTCGATCGCCCTGTTTTGGGAGCCGAATTCGCGGTCGATCTCCACGCCGCTGATGGACAGCGGCCGCAGGCTGGAGTCGAGCGATGCGGCGTATTTGGCGTAGAGCATGCAGCCGCGTTTCGATCCGTCGGGCAGCAGCACGCCCGGCATGGGCGTGTATCCGTCGTACTGGGTGTCGCTGTAGAGGAATTCGTTGTGGGTGCCGCTGCTGTCGAGCTTGTAGTAGCCGGGGCATGTCATGACGTATACGTCGCCGTTCGAGCCATCGCGTTTGAAACGGTTGTCGAGGCCTTCGATGGCGGTGACGTGGGGCACGCCGTCGTCGTCTACGGTGGCGTTGACGTCCCATACGCGGAAGGCGTTCAAGGCCGCGTAGTCGTCGCGGCCGGCCTTGTCGTTGGTGCTGATCTCGATGGTCAGGTTGGCGTTGTCGCGGGTCTTCACGCCGGTTGGCGTGTTGCTGTACGTGTATTTGGGGAATTTCACGCCGTATACCTTGCCATCCGTGTGGGCGGTGAAGTAGGCGGCGAGGTTGCCGTATTCGCCCTTGGCGGTGTCGTATTCGAACTTCGCGCCGCCTGTGGCGTTGGCGTGGACTTTGGCGATGAGCTTGGCGGTGTCCTCCAAGGTCATGACCTTCTGTATGTTCGCCATGATGGTTCCTTCCTACTGGTTGATGATGCCGAGCGCCCAATCGATGTCGTCTTGGGTGAGCGGAGGGATGTTGTCGCCGCCGAGGGCGGGTTCGATCACCGATTCGTATTGGGCGTCGATTTCCGCCTGTGTGGCGAAGACGACGCCGGCGGATGCGCTGGCGGCGATCTTTTCCTTGCAGTCGTCGGAGAGCTGTGAGTATTCGATGGTGCTGGTGCGGGCGGCTTCCGCCGCGTCCCTTGCGTCGCCGGCGGCGCTTGTCGCCTTGGCCGCCGCGTCGTTGGCCTTGCCGGCCGCCGTGTTCGCGGCCGTGGCGGCCGTGTTGGCCGCCGTGGCCTTGTCGTTGGCATTGGATGCGGCCGTGGTGGCCGAGCTTGCCGCGCTGGTTGCCTTGGATGCCGCCGTGTTCGCGGCGCTGGTGGCCGTGTTGGCGTTCGTGGTGGCGGTGTTGGCCTTGCCCGTGGCGGTGTTCGCGGCCGTGGCCGCCGTGTTCGCCGCCGTCGCGGCCGTGTTGGCCTTGCCGGATGCGGTGTTCGCCGCGCTGGTGGCCTTGTCAGCGTCGAGGATGAGCTGTTCGATCCGGCCGAGCTTGTCGTCGATGTCCGGCGAGGTGGCGTCGAACACGGCGCGTTCCACAAGCCCGTAGAAGTTGCGCGAGCACACCTTGTTGCCGCCGCTGCTGATCTCGATGCCCAACAGGATGCGTCCGGGCTTGACGAGCGCCTTGCGGGGCACCGCCGCGCGGAACGTGGCCGTCGCCGCGCCGCTGACCGCGCTCATGGTCACGCGGTCGCCGAGGTCGCTGCCGGGACTGGTGTTGTAGGCGAGCGCGCAGGTGATTCCGGTGGTGTCGGTGATGGGGGTGCCGTTGTCGGTGAGTTCGACGGTGATGGTGCGGCCGTTGATGTCGCCGGCGTTGAGGCGCACGTCCGGCACGTAGTCGTTGGCGAAGTCGAGTTTGAGTGGGTCGCCGCTTGCGGTGCGGAATGCGTCAAGCGTTGCCATTGCCGTCGTCCTTGTTTTCGAGCTGGCTGCGGAGTTCGGCTATCTGCGCGTCCTTGATGTCGCACATGGCGGCGAGTGTGGCGATCTGCCGGTTCGCGTCGGCGAGTTGTTCGGAAAGCTTCTGCGATACGAGTCGGTCGAAGCTGACGTACTGCTGGTCATCGTTCATTTTTCTACTACCTTTCATCTGGTTATTGGTTGCGGCATGAGGCTTGCGTAGAAGCTTTCCTCGGCGTTGTCGATGGCATTGGCAACCGTCTTGTCTGAGAGCAGGTCGGAAAGCGCCTGTGCGTCAACGCAGGACGTGTCTATGCCGGTTCCGGCGTCTGAGTCTTCGAGGGCGTATGTCGATACCGATTGCGCCTGTTGCGGGATGGTTGGTAGGTACATGCCTTTTCTGGTGTCGTTGCGGGCTACAGTCAGCGGATCGTTCTGGACGGTTCCGTCATCGGCGAGCATTGACATGTCCGCCGCACTGTCGTTCAGCGCCGCTTCGAGCGCTTCATAGGCCTCCGTCCAGACCCCCCTGCCGGTTGACGGATCGTATCGCGTCGTGTCCTCGACGCCTTGCATTATCGCGGCGACTGCTTCGGCTGTGGATCCAAGTCCGAGCAGTGCCGTCCAGGATGCAATGGTTCCTGGGGAGAACACGAATTGCTGGTATCCGTTGACGGGTTCGTCACAGTTGACGATGATGTTCCCGTCGTTCATGGTCATGGTTTGTTTCATGTTCGACCGTCCTTATTTAACGAGCCATCCGAGCGTCTCGCACCACATCGTGACCGAACAAGGGTTTCGGTCAGCGTTGTACAGTTGGATGTCCCATCCCGATTGGCCTCCGGTGTTTTTGACATGCATGACGATGCCACCCCATTCGCCATCGGCGTTTGCGACGGCGTAGTATCTTCCGTATTTGGCTGGCGACCCTGTGGAGAAGTGCACGGAGACGCTTTCGCCGACCGATATTGATCCGCCATTCGGTTTCCATGCCTGCCATGCCTCGGATCCCACGAACGTGTGACGGTTCGTGTATCCTCCGAGAAAACCACCCATGTAGAGGTATCCCGTGTTGATGTCAGCCTTTACACCGACGACGCCGTTCGGATCCCATGATGCGATCTCCGCGTATGTGTCCAAAGCGTCGGTCGCAGGAGATGCGAGGGACACCAGTCTCGCGCCGGAGCTTTTCGCGCCACTGGACTCCACGCTGTAGTCGCGCAAGGCGAGCGCTTGGAATATAGCCTCTTTCTTGTTGTTGTTGTTTTTCGTGCTGCCAACTCGCACGAAGGCGCCCGGATCGGTGTCCGCCCGACGGCCGCCGTTGAACGTCAGCGTCGAGATCTCGCCCAGTTCGGAATTCGTGGACTCGGCAGCGATGTATGGATGCTGCGCCGCCGTGGTTGCGTGGATGAACGAGACGCCGGCGCCGGTGATGTCGGCGGTTCCGCCGACTGGTGTCTGCTTGAAGCTCGGGCTCATCCACAGTCGTGAGCCGGACGTGCCAGTCTGGAAGGTGCCGGTGAGCGTGTTGTGGCTGCCGTTGCCGTCGAGATGAACCGTTTCGACTCCGTTCGCGTCGCTCATGCTGAAGATTCCGGTGTCGAGGTTCCAGTAGCTTCTCGCGCCGCTGATGATGCCGGACCGCAGGTATGTGGCATTGACGTACAGCAGGTTGTTGCTCATGTAGAGGCCTTGGAGTTTGCCTCCGTCGGTGAGCTTGTTGAAGATGTACTGCTGTGTGAGCGCCTTTTCGAACGTGTTCACATGGCTCGTGGCCGTGTTGTCGGCATACGATTTGGCGGCTTCGAGCGTGCTGGTGTCGCCGTCGGCTGCCGCCTTCTTGGCGGCTTCGAGGGCAGCGTTCGCCTTGTTCGTCGCGTCCGTCGAGGCGGCTTTCTTGGCGTTGGCTTCCGCGCTGTTCGCCTTCTTGGTAGCATCGGCGGCCGCAGCGGATTGCGCGGCGTTTGCTTTGCTTGCGGCGTCGGCCTTGGCTGAGGTGAGCGTGTCCGTTCCGATGCCGTCGGCGTACTTCTTGGCCGCAGCCTCGGCTTCGGAGGTGAGCCGCTGCGCCGCCGTGGTGGTGGCGAGGTCGCTCGCCTTGTTGCCGGCAATGGTACTGGTTCCGGCCAGTCGGAATTCGCCGGTGGTCATGTCCCAGTACTGCAAGCCCTTCTTGTCGGTCAGGATGCCCGCCTTGACGAGGTTCGCGTCCAGGACGCCGGACTTGACGTAGGACGCGTTGGCATACAGGTTGCCGTTCTGCATGAACAGGCCTTGGATCTTGCCGTAGTTCGTGAGCCGGTCGAACACGCTCTTCTGCCCAAGGGACTCGTCCAAGGCGTCCACGTACGCCTGCGCCGCCTTCTTGGCGGCTTCGAGGGCCGCGTTCGCCTTGTTCGTCGCGTCCGTCGAGGCGGACGCGAGCGCGTTCTTTCGGGCCTCTTCGGCTTTCGCCTGCGCGTAGTCCTTGGCAGCGGCGAGGTTGTCGAGGTCGGTCTGGTCGGACTCACGCTTCATCTGGTCGGCGTACTTCTTCGCTGCGGCGAGCGCTGCCGACGATGAGTCTCCGGCGATCGCGTCGACCGTTTTTCCTCCGACCGTCGTCCGTGCGGAGAGTTTGAAGTCGCCGGTGTCGAGGTTCCAGCTGTTGTAGCCTGCGGCATCGGAGAGCAGGCCGGTGTAGATCGCGTCGGCGAAAATGCCTTTGCCGTTGGCGAGAGAGCGGAAGTCCCAGTCTCCGTTTGGTTTTTTGGATGATGTGATGCGCCAGAAGCCGCCGCCGATGTGGATGCATTGGGTGGGGTTCTGGTCTTCGGGCTTGTCGTACACGTAGATGCCTTGGCCGGGTTTGAGGTACGTATATCCGCCGGTGGCGTTCATGATCTGGTTGATCCGGTCGATGAGGTCCTTCATGTACGGGCCGGTGCCGCCGGCGGCGCTGTTCCATGCGCCGGAGTTGGAGACGAGCTTGTCGAGCGCCTGCTGTTGGGCGGCCATGCGCTGCGTGTAGGTTTGCCGGATGTTGCCGAGGGTGATCTTGGTGTCGGCGAGGCTGCCGGCTAGGTCTTCCTCGATCTGGAGGATGCGTCCTTCGAGGCGCAGGGGCGTGGTGAAGCTGGTGTCGATGATCTGCACGCTGTCGCCGACGTCCGAGCCTTCCGTGCTGAGGCCGGCTTGGCCGAGGGCGGCCACGTCTGCGGTATAGGAGACGACGGGCGTGGTGCGGGTCTTGAGCGCGTTTTTGGTGAGGGTGAGGAGTTCCTTGGGGTCTTCGCAGTCGGGGAAGTCCACGGCGGCCTCGCTGTGGTGTTTGGTGCCGTCGGGGCCGGGTATGCCCCAGTTCGCCAGCGCGTTGTCGTCTTGGACGTAGGGTTTGCCGTCGTTGACGTCGGCGAAGCTGATTTTGCGGCTGTATCCGCCGGTGGCCTCGCCTTCCTCGTTGGTCTGTTCGACGCCCTTGCCCCACCCGTAGAGGCGGGTGATGACGTCGCCGCTGTCGATGTCTCGTTTGATCTGGGTGAGGTCCTTGCCGTATTCGAAACGTTTCGTGGTGTTGGCGGAGCCCCGGTGTTCGATGAGGTGGATGATGCGCCGGCCGATGCGGTTGCCGTTGGCGTCGGGCTGGTATTCGGTCTGGACTTCGAGCCCGTAGGTGTCGGCGGTTTTCTGGACGGCTTCGAGGGCGGTGCAGTGGTAGAAGGCGAGGTCGGCCATGCCGGCGAGGGTGCCGGTCTCGACGGTGCCGACGCTCCAGCGGGTGCCTTCCAATGCCTTGGTCAGGCAGGCTTTGGCGTTGGCGTTGCGGTTGCGTTTGTCCTCGATGTACGTGCGGGACAGTTCGGCGATGCTGCCGGTGCAGTAGGCGACGGTGACGGGCATGCCTGCGGCGCGCGTGGTGTCGGTGGACTGGCACAGGTATTCCGCCCAGCGGCCCATCGAGTCCCTGAATACGATGCGTTCGTCCTTGTTGATCTCGCCGATGGTGGTGATGTCGAGGGTGTCGGTCGCGTCGGTGGCTCGGGTGCGGATGGCCTTGATGGCATAGGGCAGGTCGCCGAGCGGGTTGCCCCAGCGGTCGAAGATCATGTAGCGCAATGTCGTCTCCTAGATGAGGGTGAGTGGATGGTAGGCGAGGCTGGCGGATGCGATGCCGGTCAGGGTGATCGTGTTCGCGCCGGGCAGCAGGGGGAAGTAGTCGCTGTCGAGGGTCGGGGCCGTGAGGTTGCCGTTGATGCGCAGTTCGCGCGAGTCGGGCGTGGTGTCGATGCTGATTCGTCCGGTGATGACGCTGGTGGACGTTACGGCGAGCTTGTGGCCGTGCGCGTCTTGGAGGCTGATGGTCTTGGCGCCGGATGCGGGGGTGATGGCCCATGCGGGCCAGCATGCGCGGTTGCCCTTGATGCGGATGGTGTTGGCGCCGTTGTTGAGGATCAGGCCGGTGGTGCGGCCGATCAGGTAGGGGTGGGCGTCGATGCTCATGGTGACTGTGGTGGCGATCTGGCGGGGGCCGGCCCATTTGTCCGTCCATGCGCCGAGGCTCATGCGGCCTCGGTATTCGCCGGGCAGGCTGCGCCATGAGAGTGAGACGATGGTGCCGGCTAGGGCGGCGAGGCGTTGTTTGGCGGCGAGGATGTCGTCTTCGCCGCCGATGGCGTACAGGGTGAGCGTGATGGTGCGGTTGCCCATGTACGCGGCGCCGGTCGGGTCGGTGAGGGTCAGGTCAAGCCGGCCGTCTCGGCCGGGCATGTCCTGCATGCTTACCGTGGGTTCGGCGTTGTCGATGGTGACGCCGTCGGAGGTCAGGGACAGCATCATGCGCTCCAGCGGCGTGCCGTTGAGCGTGGGGTCTTCGATGCGCGGCAGGCGCATGCGCCGCTGGTAGAGCATGATGCTGTCCTTTCTCCTATCGGTTTCGCATGGCGAGGCTGTTGAGCTCGTAGCTCATTGGTTTGGCGAGTTTGCCGGCCATGACCTCGCCGCCACGGTCGTTGAGGTTGAGCGTGATGCCGGCGGCGAGGGCCGCGTCGATCGCGTCGATGATGTCCTGCTTGGTCGCGTATTCGGAGGTTCGGTCGTCCATCGTGTACGCGATCCGGCCGCCGTTGACGGTGCCGTGGTATGCGAGCGGGGTTTCGAGCCGGCTGGTGTCGGTCTTGAGGCTGACGGTCGGGACCATGTCGGTGAGGCCGTCGATGCTGTCGGCGACGAGGCCGCTGGCCTTGTCGATGCCTTGGGCCATGCCGGCGGGTATCCATTTGCCGACCTCGTCGCGGAAGATTCTCGATGGCGAGTGGATGCCGAGCACGCCCTTGGCCCAGCCGACGAGGCTGCTGCCGAGGTTGCTGATCGTGTTCTTGACCCATTGGAACGCGCCGCCGATGCCGTTGATGAGGCCTTGGATGACCTGACGGCCGGTGTCGTACAGCCATTGTCCGGCGCCGCTGACCGCGCCGAGCACGGTGCTTTTGATGCGGCCGACGGTGTTGCTCACGCTCTGGATGCCGTTGGATACGGCCGACGTGATGCCGTGCCAGATGTTCGACAGGTGCGAGCTGACGGAGTTCCATACGCTCGTCCATACGCTCTTGATCGCGTTGAGGACGGTGCCGATGGTGTTGCGCACGTTGTTGATGTACGAGGACACCGCCGAGCTGATCGCCATCCATACGGTGGATGCGACGGCCTTGACCGCGTTCCACACGCTCGTCCACACGCTCTTGATCGCGTTGAGGACGGTGCTGATCGTGTTACTGATGCCGTTGATGATGGGCGCGAAGAACGCGACGATGTTGTTCCAGATGCACGTGAAGAACGTGCTTACGGCCGTCCATACGGTCGCCCATACGCTCTTGATTCCGTCGAGGATGTTCGACAGGAATGCTTTGATGCCGTCCCATGTGGTCGTGAAGAACGATTTGATCGCGGTCCATGCGCCGCTCCAGTCGCCCTTGAGCAGGCTGAGGAACACGACGATGATGGTGCGGATCGCGTTCACGACGGTCGAGATGTAGCCTCGTATCAGTCCGAAGATCGTGGACACGACGTTGTAGATCGCGGTCCAGATGGTGCTCCATACGGTGTTCGTGCTGTTCATCTGTTGGGTGATGAACGACAGTATCCAGTCGAACACGGTGTTGATGCCGTTCTGGATCGCCTGCAAGGGTGCGACGATGAGCGCGCCGAGCACGGTGAACACGTTGACGATGAAGTCGCGGACGCCGGTGAAGATCGTCGTGGCGGTGGTGCTGATGCCGGTCCAGATGCCGCTCAGGAACGTGGTGATGCCGTTCCACGCGCTCTGCACGTTCGTGCTGATCGTCGTCCACAGGCCCGTGAGGAATTCCGCGATGCCGTTCCATGCGGATTGGACGCCGCCCGTGATCCCGGACCATAGGCCGGCGAAGAATTCGCCGAGCCCGTTCCACAACGCCTTCGCGCCTTCCACGAGCGCCGTCCATGTATCGGAGAGCCATGAGGTGAATGCGGCCCATGCCTTGCGTCCGGTCTCCGTCTGGGTGAAGAACCATACAAGTCCGGCGACGAGGGCGGCGACGGCCGTGATGACGATGGCTATGGGGTTCGCCATGAACAGCGCCCATAGTGCCTTGAGCGGGCCTCCGGCCGCAGAGACGACGCTTGAGAATTCCATGGCGAGCGCCTTGGCGTTGGCGATGCCGGTGGTGAATGTGCCGATTGCGGTGGTGACTCCGGTGACGGTGGCGTTGATGGTTTTCCATGTGGCGAATGCGGTGCCGAAGGCGATGATGAACGGCATGAGGCCGGGCAGTATGTCCGAGAGTGTTTTGAGTATGTCGGCGACGAGTTTGATGGCGGTTGCGGCTCCGTCTGGCGGGATGAGTTTGAGCCAGTCGATGACGAGGCCTGTCAGTTGTTTGATGATGTTGACGATGTTGTCCCATGCCGCTTTGAATGATTGGAGTGCGCCGTTGTCTTGGATTTTGCCGTATAGCTGGATGAGCCAGTTCTTGACGCCTGTGACCATGTTGGCGGCGGCGTCGCCGATCTTGCCGAATTGCGAGCTGAAGTTGTTGATCGCGCCGGCGATGTTCTCCACGCCGACGGCTTCGATGACCTTCTGGACGGCCTTGGCCACGCGGTTGCGGACGTTCTCGAACGCGGTGCCGATGCCTTGGGTGGCGTCCTTGGCCTGTTGGGCGAAGCTCGCGTACTGGGCGAAGCCTTGATCGTTGAGGCGCATGACGGTCTTGTTGAAGTCGTCGAACGAGTAGGTTCCGTCCTTCATGGCCTCGTACAGGTCGTTTGCGTTGTGGCCGGCGCCCATCATGGCTTCGGCGACCTGATTGAGCTGGCCGGGCATGGCGGCCTGTACGGATCGCCACGCCTGCATGTCCACCTTGCCGGCGGATAGCATCTGCGTGTACTGGGTGAGCGCGTTTTCCTGTTCGATCGTGCTGGCGCCGCCGGCGAGCATGGCGTTGTTGAAGGCAAGCGCGATGTTCGTGGCTTCGTCGAGGTTGCTGGTGAGCGGTGCGAGCTGTTGGACCATGCCGGTCATGGCGGAGCTGGTGGTGGGCAGTCCGTCGAGCGCGGCGCTAATTTTCTTGATGCTGGCGGCTGCGTCTTGGGATGAGTACCCGAGGTTTTTCATGACCTTGGGGAAGTTGTTCATCTGGTCGGCGCGGCCGATGGCGCTGTTGAGGCTGGATGCGACGACGCCGGCGACCTTGTTGAACACGCTGGCGGTCACGCCGGCCACGGCTCCGATCTTGGCGGAGAAGCCGGAGGTGAAGTTTTTGCCGGCCTGCGTGCCGCCTCGGTCGCCGGCTGAGCCGAAGGCGTCCTGTATTGTCTTGCCGACGCCGCTCATGGATGGGACGATCTGCACGTAGGCGTGGGCGAGTGCGACCATGTCGTTCTCCTTTGGTCAGGTTCGGGGCATGCGTAGGATGCGCAGCATGTCGTCGGGCGCGAGTTTCTGCACGTTGGCCGTTCTGGGGAAGCCGGGGCGTTCGATCGCGCCGTGCCATTCGCCTTGTTTGGCGGCTTTGGTTTTGGTCCATGCGAGGAAGCCGGTGTTGTCGGCGATGGTGGCGAGCAGGTGTTTGGCGGTGCCCCATGTGGCGCGTTCGTCGATGCGGCCCCATGTGAGCGCGTCGTCGGGGAGGTTTGCGGCGAGGTCTGCGGCTCGGCGCGGCCGCAGCGTGTAGCCGAGTTCGTCCAAGTCGAGCCCGTAGAAGCGTTGGAGGTCGGCCCGGAGCGCGTCGGGCGCGGCCTCCATCATTTCCACGAGCGTCAGGAGTTTGGGTTGAGCTGTTCGATGAGCTTCTGGACGAATTCGCCGACCTTTTCGAAGGGGATGCGCCCGGTGTCGTCGCGCAGCGCGTTCTTCACGTTCGCATAGTCCTTGCCGCACAGTTTGCGCAGGAACGGGACGATCGCGAAGCCTCCGTCGTCGCTGTCGGCGGCGTGCTGGAGGTCGTAGAGATATTCGACCATGTCGAGGTCGTCGAGGATCGAGGGGTCTATGGTCAGGGTCGCGCCCATGACCTCCACCTTGCGGGGCTTGTCCTTGGGCTGCTTGTGGTCCTGCGGGGTGTTTGCCGTCATTGGTCGTCCTTTCGTCTGGTATGGAAAGGCCGGCCGGAGGTGGTTCCGGCCGGCTTGGCTTGTTTGTCGGGGAGCGGTCACGCGGCTTGGTCGAGCGCCTGCTTGAGCGCCTTGGTGGCCGCCTTGGACAGCGGGGCGATGATTTCCTTGCTGGTGGCCCCGTTGATGAGGTCGGACGGGTTGGCGCTGTAGGTGACGTCGTATCCGATGACCTCGGTGCTGGAGTAGGTGATGTCGCCGACCTCGCTGATGGTCGCGTCGGGGATGATGATGCGCTTGACGCGGTTGCCGGTCATGAGGATTTCGAAGACCCATACGCAGGATTCGCCGTCCGGCATGGTGTGCAGGACGGTGAGGGTCTGCGCGCCGTCGTCTCCCGTGGCGGTGACGTTGTCGTCGCCGTAGCGGGCCTTGAGGCTTTCGGCCCGGGTCTCGATCATGATGAACTGGTAGGTCTCGGCGTAGCTGCTGATCTCGTTGATGACCTGCACGCCGCCCATGTCGTTGATGGTGGTGTTGTCGGTGTCGGTGGCGTTGGTGATGCCGTCCTCGCCGAGGAAGCCGACGCATTCGTATGCGGCGGCGAGCGCTGTGGTGGCGTCGGTGGGCAGTGCGGTGCCTGCGGGGGCGCGGTAGGCGACGCCGGCGACCATCGGTTTGCCGAGGCTGACGTTTTTCTTGTTGTTCTTGGTGGTTGCCATGGTGGTTCCTTAGGTGGTTGTGGTGATTTCCGCCGTTATCTGGTAGCGGGGCGTGACGGGCGGACCGTTGAGGCTCGTGTCGGCGATGCTGTGTATTTCGACGTCGGCGATCTCGGGGAGCTGCCACATGTCGAGCAGCAGGTCGGCCACTTGTTCGGAGGTGGCGGCGGCTTGGCTGCGGGTGGGGGCGTTGACTTGGATGGCGAGCATGGCGTCGTCCTTGTATCGGCCTCTAATGCCGCCGGTTCGTTGGATGGTGATGTACCGTTCGGGTCTTGGGTCGGGCGTGCTGCCGTGGGCCGTGTATCCGTCGGGCGGGTGTTGGTTGAGCCATTGGATGGCGGTTGCGGCGATGCTTGGCATGGGCGGCTCCTACATGGTTTTGAGGAGGGTGTTGTTTTCGGCGTTGTCGAAGCGGGCTTCGATGTTGCCGGTGTGGACGAGGGCGACGCTGCCGTGGTCGGTGTTGGCGGCGGGCACCGCCTCGTATTCGGCTTTGCGGCGGCGTTTCGATGCGGTCGCCCTTGCGGCCCATGCCTGCGCCTGTTCGTCGAGTGCGGCTTTGACGGTCGGGTCTCGACGGTAGACGCGGAAGGCGTTGTGGTCGAGCTTGACGCGGGTTTTCGCCATGGTCAGGCCTTCTTCGTGCTGACCTGCACGGCGACGGGCCAGTGGCCGGTCGGGGTGAGGTTGGTTTGGACGGGGTGGGGGTCGCCGAGCACCCAGTAGTCGGTGCCGTCGATGGTGATGCGGGCGCCTTCGAGGCTTTGCCACGGCCACGTTCTCGGCAGATAGATGGTTCGCGCCGTGTCCACGCCTTGCGGCCGGTCGCTTTCCGTGGCGTTGGCCTGCGCGCCGTCGGCGACGATCACGTCGGCGATGGTCTCGTCGGGCAGGTAGGCGACCGTCTGCTCGTTCATCTCGTCGGGCAGTTGGTAGGTTTCCCGGCGGGCTACCCGGATTTCGATGCCTTGGATGCGTTTCATGGCTTGGCTCCCTCGAACGGGTCGTAGCTCCATGCCTGTTGGCGTCCCACTCCGAGCTCGCGTTCCTCGCTGGGCCACAGGCGCATGTCGGCCCCCGCGTTCCCGAACGTGTAGCTCTGCGACACGGGGCCGACGGTCTCGCTCATGTTGGTGACGTTGCTGCTGAGGTCGCTTTCCTCGTTTTCGAGGGTGCGCCGGGCCACGGCGCAGCATATGCGGCGCAGCGTGGCCTCGGTGCATCTTCGGTGTCCGGGGTATCGGCGGATCAGGTCGCTGGCGTCCTCAAGGAGGACCTTGACGTGGTCCTCCTTGTCGGTGCCGGCGAACTTTCGCCCGTACCAGCGTTTTTCGAGGTCGGCGACGGTCGCGAACGGCTGCTGCTCGGTCTCGTCGCTCATGGTCAGGCGCTCACGGTGACGGCGACGGTGGCGACCTTCGCGCCGTCCTTGGTGGTGGCGGTCACGTTGGCCGTGCCTGCGGCGACGCCGGTGACGACGCCGGTGAGCGGGTCTTTGGCGTCGGCCTTGACGGTGGCCGTCGCTGCGGCGCTGCTGGCCCATGTGACGGTCTTGTCGGTCGCGTCGAGCGGGCTGATGCTCGCCTTGACGGTGTTGGTGGCGCCGACCTTGACGGCCATGGTCTTCTTGTCGAAGGTGACGCCCGTGACCTTGGTGGACGGTGCGTTGGCTCCGACGGTGAGGATGGCGTGCGCCTTCTCGTTGCCGTATTCGAGGCCGATCTCGCCGTAGAGCTGCACCTTGTCGGCGGCTCCGGTCTTGGCGAGCGGTTCGGCGAAGAAGTGGCCCTTGCCGGGGATTTCGAGGAAGCGGGGGGCAAGTTCCTCAAGGCTGAGGACGAGCAGCTTGTCCTTGGGAACGTAGGGGTCGAGCATGACGTTGAACCGGCCGAAGTCGGTTTCGATGGTCTGGAGGCTGACGCCGCCGACGTTGCGGGTTTCCTCGCGGTAGTTGCGGTCGGTGACGAACGCGCGGGTCAGGGCGCGCTTGAGGGTCGAGTTGACGACGATGGTGCGGGTCTCGGTCTCGCGGATGCCGCCGTTGTCCCATGCGAGCTGCGCGAGGTCGAGCACGTCGTCGGCGGTGAGCTGTTCGGCGGTGTGTTCGGTGCTGCGCGAGTTGGTGGTGATCGCCTCGATCAGGCCGCGCGTCTTGCGCGGCGTGGTGTTGTCGGTCGGGTTCTGGTAGGTGCCGGTGATGAACGACGCTTCGACGTCTCGGCTGATCTGCTTGAGCTGCTGGGTGATCTGCCAGCCGAGTTCGTCGGCTGGGATGACGGTGCCGCCGACGCTGACGGTGGGCATGCCGTCGGTGGAGCGGTTGCCGGTCGCGCCCTGCTTCGTGTAGCTGATCTCCACGCTTTCCTGATGGATTTCGACCACGTTGTTGGCGTGGAAGCGCACGCGCGCCTCGCCTTCCGGCGCGTCCGCGCCTTCGAGGCGCTGGCGGTTGACGTCGGGGTCTCGCAGGTCGTAGCCCTGCCATTCGAAGAGGGTGCTGGTGGTGGATCGGCCGCCGGTCAGTCCGCCGATGGCGGACAGCAGCGGGGTGTCCTCGCGGCTGACGGCGAACAGTTCGCCGACGTAGTTGGGGAGGTTGTAGGTGGTTCCCTGACCGGTGATTCCGGGCATGATGGTTCCTTTCGGGTCTGTTGGTTAGTTCTTGTCCGCGAGCAGCATGCTCTTGAGCGCGATGGCCTTGGCGGTGTCGCCGTTCCTTTCGGCCGTGTCGATGAGCTCGTAGATGGTCTTGCTGCCGGATGCGGCGGGCCGCGTCCCCTCGCTCGGCACGGTGGCGGGGCGGGTTTCGCCGGCGGGTTTGGCGCCGCCGATGAGTTTGGCGACCTTTTCGGCGGATGCGTTGACGGCTTCCTCGTCCGCGCCGGTCACGAGGTCGGCGTATTCGGAGGGGATGCCGTGCGCGAGGCATGCGTCGGACACGAGCTTGCCGTGTTCGAGCTGTGCGATGCGTTCGGCCTGCTTGCGGTTCTGGTCGGTGAGCTTCTGCGTCTCGGTCTTGTTGGCCTCTTCGGCTTCGTCGTAGAGCTTGGCCTTGCGGCGCAGCTCGGCGATGTCGCCCTGCTTGGCCCGCTCCCTTGCCAGACGGCGTTCCACGAGCTCGTTCACCTCGTCTTGGGTGAACGTGCGCGTCTGTTCGTCATTGGGGGCTTCTCCCGCCTGTTCGGCGGTGGTTTCGGACGTGCCGCCCGCCTCGCCGTTGTCGGCGACGATCGTGCGGATGCGGTTGATCCAGTTGTTTCGGAACATGTCGTTTCCTTTCCGGCTGTCCGGCCGTCGGTTGATGTGGTTCCACGCATTGCGGTGCGAGTGCCGCCGCGATCCGTTCGGGTCGCGGGAAAACTAGTTGTCGGTGTAGGCGTCCGGGTTCAGTACGCGCATCCAGTGGGCAACCTGCGCGTCGGTCGCCCCGTATCCGCCGGCGGCGTCCCATGCGGCCTTGTACCGCGAGTAGTACAGGTCTGGGTCGTAGCCGGCGATGTGGGTCTCGTCCTTCTCCCATTCGGGCACGATCGAGCAGTCGCATTCGTCGTGCCAGTGGGCGAGCGCGCCGGCGGTTTCCTTGGAGTAGTAGACGAAGCCGCGTGAGCAGAGCATTTCGCACCATGCGCAGGTCTTCGTGCCGCTGGGTACTCGCGCCCATCTGGGTTTGTATGGGTCGTGGTCGCAGTTTCGGGCGATGGTCTGTCGGCCGACGTATCTGATCCAGCGTTGCATCGCTCCGGCGAGGAAGTCGAACGCCTGCTGCGGGTTGCCGCTGAGGATCATGGGGTAGGCTTTGGCGTCGATGCTGCCTCGTATGGCGTCGGGGTTGAAGCTGCCGTAGGTGAGGGCGTCGAACGCTCCGCCGGTGTTTTCGAGGCGTGTGGCCTCGTACCATTCGGCTGCGGCGGTGCCGGCGATGTCGCCGTATCTGGCGGCGAGTTGCGGGATGGCGTCGAGCAGAAGGTCGTGCTGCCATTCGGGGGTGAGCTCATTGAGCGTCGTCCACAGTTTGCGCATTTCCGTTATCGCCAGTTTGACCGCCTGCTGCTGCGTCAGGTTGAGTTGGTTGAGCTGTGTCCTGCTGACCATTGTCGGGAGCCTCCTGCTGTTGCGAGGTGAGGGCGGCGAGCATCTGCGTGGCGGTGGCGGTGGCTTGGTTGCGTCGTTTCTCGGCGAGCAGTCGGGTGATCTGCTCGTCGGTGAAGCCGGCTTCCTCCAGTGCGACGCTGGTGTCGGCGAGCCACGGGAACGCGCCGATGAGTTTGACGATCGCGTCGCCGCTGTCGATGACGCTGGGCAGTGCCGGCGAGCGCCATCTGGCGGTGATGCCGGCCATTTCGTCGGTGATCTCGGTGGTGTTGTCTCGGATCATGATGATGTCCTGTGCGATGCGGCGCAGGGCGGCTCCGTAGACGCGGTTGGCGGCGGCGCAGTCGATGACGAGGTCTTTTTCGGCTGCGTGCATGGCTTCGGCGCTGGATGGGTTGTCGGTGACGACGCCGAGGCTGGAGACGGGTACGTTGGTTTCGCCGGCGAAGCGGCTGGCGAGTTCGCGCATCTGTTCGACGTGGGGTTGGACGCTTTGCTGGCTGATCTGCTGGACGGTGGGCACGTCGCCGTTGTCGTCGCGGCTGATGGCGTTGATGCGGCCGATGATGAATTCCCATACGGGTATCGGGTTGCCTTTGTCGTCGAGGAAGCTGTCTTTGTCTGCTCCGAGCAGCAGCAGTTGGGGCGCGCTGTAGAATTCGGCGCTGACCTCGGTTCGCATGACGGTGCGAACGGCGTCGTCGGTGATGCTCATGACGGGGCGGCTGACGATGCTTCGGCCGAAGGGCCGGTCGATGTCGGGCCGGTAAGGCAGGGCCTCCATGGGGACTCGGCCGAGGTTGTGGCGCCATACGTTGCTTACGATCCATTCGCGTTCCAGTTTCAGCGTCGTCACCTCGCTCGGCGTGTAGACGCTGTACTCGGTCGGCATGGCGTAGTCGTCCACGTTGTTGACGACGAGGCCGGCCTTGAGGCTGCGGGTTCGGAAGTTCCACAGGCCGGCGGACCATTGCGCCGAGTAGGGCATGACGATCACCGGCGGCTCGTCCTTCGTCCTGTCGCCGGGGGTGACGGTCATGAACGCGACGGAGTGGGTCATGCTGCTGCGGATCGTCTGCGGCAGTTCGAGGTCGAACCGGTTGGCGGACAGGATCGCGTCGAGGTCGAAGGGGTCGTCGTTGGCGCTGGGGCTGACGAAGCCGTCGAACATGCAGCGTTCGGCGTGGGCGGCGACGGCCTTGGCGGGCCATCCCACGACCTCTTCGATGTGGCGCATGGCGGGCGGGATGGAGAAGCCGATGTGGTCGAGCCGGTGTCTGCCGTCCGCGTAGGCGCTGCGCAGCATGTTGCGGGCGCGTTTGCGGTTCCATACGGCGAACAGGGGGAACATGAGCCGTTCGGTCTCGGGGTCGAGGCCTTCCACATGGCTCGGTGGTGTGAACCATTGCGGCCCGTGGGAGAAGTCCGTGACCGGGGTGAGTCCGTTCATGCGAGTCGTACCATCCTTTGCTTGCGGTCGGGGTCGCGGCGGCTGGTCTTCTGGTTCCAGTAGGCGAGCGCTGCGGCTTCCAAGGGCATGACGTCGGTGTTCTGGTCGCCGGGCTCGTATCCGTAGCCGTCGCCGATCCTGCGGTGTTTGGCGTGGGCTGCGGCGTCGTTGAGGCCGGGTTGGTCGAAGTGGGTGAGCCTGTGGTCGTTGATGGCCTGTTCGAACATGCTTACGGCGTCGGCGACTTGGCGGCTGGTCGGGGTGACGATGACGCGGCTGGAGACGCCTTGGTCTTTGAGCATCTGGACGAGGGTGGGCGCTCCCACGCGGCCGTCGATGACGATGCCGATGGTTTTGCGCCATCGTTGTTCGAGGAAGTCGGCGAGCCACATGACGCCGTTGCGCATGCTGCGCACGTCGATGAGTTCGATGTGCGGCTTGAGGTCGCTGCCTTTGGGCGGGCGGACACATGCGACGAGGCTGGCGGTGGCTCCGTCGGGGCTGAATTTGACGGCGAAGCTGTTGCGGCCTTCCTGACATGGTTGGTCGGTCTTGCATGCGGCCCAGTCGTCGGGGTTGATCTCGGTGCCGTTGGACTGGGATTCGTCCCACCATCCGAGGCGTTCGCGGGCGAAGCCTTCGGGGGTGAATTTGGCGACCTCGCTTTCGATGACGGTTTCGACGAGGCGGATGCCGAGGCTGGGGTTGGCCTGCGCCCAGCGGGTGCGGTCGTGGATGTCGCCGATCTCTTCGACGCCCCATTCGTACCAGCATGTGCGTTTTGGCTTCGTGGTGCGGGCGTTGCGGCGGATGCGTTCGAACACGGTGCCGGGCGAGTGCGGCGGGGTGGGGGTTCCGGCGTAGATGGTCTGGGGGTTGCCGCTGGGTGCGGACGAGGTGGCGGGCTGTATGGCCTCCATCTGTTCGTCGGTGAGTTCCTGCGCCTCGTCGCATACGAGGATGTCCACGGTGAAGCCTCGGCCGGAGCTTTTGGAGCGGGCGATGAATTCGATGCTGCCGCCGTTGGTCAGGACGATGGCTTCCTGTCCGTTCGTGTTCCTGATGTAGTCCACCGCCTCCGCTAGCTCGGGGTACTGGCGGGCGTTCTCGAAGTAGTTCTTCATTCTCAGGAAGTGCTTGCGGCAGGTCTTGACCTCGTGGGCGGTGTGCAGGATTTTCAGGCCGAGTATGGCGGTGTCGTACAGTTCGAGGAATTCGATGACGCCGTTCTTGCCGTTCTGGCGCGGCACGCTCACGCCGCAGTCGCCGGCGGCCCATCGGCCGTCCTTGAGGGTGCCCATCCAGCCGTCGAGGATGAGCCGCTGCCACGGGTCGGGCGGCATGCCGTAGCCTTCGGCGAGCGCGGCGGCGTCCGGCCCGTAGCTGTCCGCGTGGCGCGGGGTGAGCTGGTAGCTAGGTTGCTGCCTTCCTTTGAGCCTTGCCGCCATTTCTGACCTCCAGTCTCAGTTCGCGGGCGCGTCGGGCGCGTTCGAGCGGGTTGTCGCGCTGCGCGGCCTTGGTTTCGCGGCGGATGAGGGCGGTGTCGCCGCCGTCGGCGAACAGTTGTTTGTTGAGCGCCCTGATTTCGGCGCTGGCCTGTTTCATGGTGGCGATCTGGGGCATGGCCTTGACGTCGCCCTGATCGTTGACGTAGGCGACGTGGGTGCCGTCGTCGGCGCTGATGTCGCGCATGCATTGGTCGAGGATCGCGTACCAGTTGACTAGGAGCGTGAGGGTGGGCACGGCTGCGGGGTCGATGTCCGCGCCGGTGGTCAGTTCGTCCCATTTGCGGCTTTTGTACGGGTCGGCGGCGATGAGTTCGGGCTTGAGGTCGTCCATGCGTCGCCGCCTCCCTTGTGTCAGGCCTTGCGGAATTCGTACTGGTAGCCGTATTTCTTCTGGTTGGCGGTGAGCCATTTGTCAACGGCGTCGTCGTAGCTGGTGCCTTGCATCTGCGCGGTCTTGACGCCTTTGGCGAACGCTTTGGCCTTGAACTTCTGGGTCTTCCTCACGATGTAGCTCCCCTTCGCGCCGGTCGCGACGATGCCCTTGGCGGGGGTCTGCGCGGCGGACAGAAGGTCGCTGTCGGAGAACGCGCCGCCGCTGGGGTGGTTGTGGATGACCATCTGGCCCTTGCGGCCGGCGATCTGCACTGCGGTGCTGCCGCCGTGCTTGTATTGGTGGACGTATCCCTGTTCGTCCACGGTGATCGCGTATTCGGTGTCGCTGTCGGCGTGTTTTTTGCGGAACTTGGCTAGGGCCTTGTCGAACGACTGGGTTTTCTCGCCGTCGTTGAATTCGGCCGGGAACTTGCTTTGCGACAGGTTCTCGCCCTTGCCGTGGGCGGCGTGGCCGAACTTGAAGGTCTTCATCTCGCCCTTGGTGCTGCTGGATGCGCCTCGCCCGCCGTTCTCGTCGATCAGGACGCTGCGCATCTTGCCCACGCTCTCGGCGAAGCTGTACGCGCCGTCCCGGTAGGCGAAGGCCGTGTCCCAGTCGGGGAAGGTGACGGTCTTGGCGTCCTGCGGGTTCCACAGTTCCATGTCGTCGGCGGTGAAGAGGCGGCCGCCGACCTCGCAGAATTCCACGAGCCTTGAATCGGCTTCGAATTGGGAGCGCTCCATGTTCTGCGTCTCGCTTTCTGGCAAAGAAAAAGCCACCCCGTGGGGCGGCTTTCGTTTGGTTTGGTGGCGGTCAGTAGTCGAAGTCGATGGTGCGCACGCCGGCTGCCTCGCGCAGCTCGCGTTCCATGCGCCGCTTCACTTCCCGGTAATGCCCCGCGCATTCGGGGCACAGGTGCCGGCCGGTCTCGACCTCGATCCAGTCGCGCCATGCGCTTTCGCGGTGCAGGATCGACGATGAGAACGGGCTGGCGACGTCCGGGTCGATGTCGATGCGCGCGCCGCACTTGTCGCACAGGATCGCGGCCTTTCTGATGTGTGTCACGATGTTCCTCCTATGCGAACAGGCATGCGTCGATGACGTCCCGGCCCCGCAGTTTGGCGATCCATTCGGCGGGGATGCCTTCGGTGCCGTAGACGATGCCGGCGAGGCCGCCGGCGACGGCTGCGGTGGTGTCGGTGTCGTCGCCGAGGTTGACGGCCTTGAGCGCACAGTCCGCGTAGTTGTCGGTGGTGATAAGGCACCAGACGGCGGCCTTGAGCGTGTCGAGCACGTACCCGCCGGAACGGATCGCGTTCTCGGGCTCGTCGGCGAGCGCCGGAGTGTAGCCGGCCTCGCGGATCGCCTCGATGGGCGTCCGTCCTTCGATGAGTTCGCGGGCGTAGTGGATGAGTTTCACGCAGGCGTTGGTGCTTGTGGGGTGAGCGTGGGTGATGGCGCTGACCTGTCGCACCTGTTCGTCGGTCGCGGTAGTGAAGGCGAGGGGGATGGTGCGCATGAGCGATCCGTTGCCGTTGTCCCAGTCGTCGGTCATGCCGTGGCCGTATCGGAGGGCTTTGACGGTGGTGTTGCCGATGTCGAAGAGCCCGTCGATGGTGTATTCGCCGCGCCGGTACCAGTCGTTGAACCGTTGGCGCATGTCGTCGGTGTCGATGCGGCCGTGGTTGGCGCGGATGGAGTCGCAGATGGCGAGCGCCATGCTGGTGTCGTCGCTCCATGTGCCGGCGGGCTGGTTGTGGGTGCCGTGGCCGGTCATGGCGGTGGCGTGGAAGGTGCCGCGCGGGCGGAATTCGTAGGGCACGCCGAGCGCGTCGCCGACGGCTTGGCCGAGGATGGCGTCGGTGAGGGTGACGGTCATTTGGTGTTCTTCTTCTTGTCGAGGCCGAGGGCCTTGGCGTTGCCCTTGATGAAGTCGAGGCCGTCCTGACGGCCGCGCTCGGCCATTTCGCCGCGTCGGCGGGTGTACTGCTTGGGGTGCGACCAGTCTTCCGATGCGGTGGTGGTCTTCTTGGTGGTGTTCTTGGCGGTCATGTCTAGCTCTCCTTTACGTAGACGTAGGTGTATGGGCTGCCGGGTTTGGTCGAGATGTTGGTGACGGTGTATTTCGCGTTCTTGGACACCAGCACCTCGTTTTCCTTGGTGAAGTTGCTGATGTGCTTGATCGAGGTGCCCTTGCTCTGGGTCTGGCTGACGAACACGACCGGTTTGTCGCCGCTGCTTGATTTGGCGAAGTTGCGGGCGGTGCTTTCCTGCGTGCTCCATGAGGCGGTGCCGAGGTTGACGTCGAACGTTCCTCCGACCTTGAGTCCTTTGACGGCGGACGCTGGAAGGCTCATGCCTCGGTAGGTGACGCCGCCTCCCCATTTGGGCGCTCGTTCGATGTAGCCTTCGATCCGTTTGGCCTCGCTGTCGTACTTCTTTTGCAGCTCGGGGATGTCGGACGCCTTCTCTCCGCGTTGTGCGCGTCGGATGCCCGAGTATGCGCTGCCCGTGAAGTCCTGCACCGCGTCGAACATGTCCTTGGCTTCCTGAACGGTCGAGCCGATGTATTTGGCGGTCTCTTCGGCGTTCTTGGGGATTTGGTCGCCGGTGAGGTGGCCTTTCTGCCGTGGTTTTTCCTTGGCCTTGGTTTTGCCGTGGCTGCTGGTTGCGCCTCGTCCGCCCATGTCGGGTACCTCTTTTCAGTTTTTCAAGCAGGCTTGCGCCGGGGTTTACGGCGGTTTGTCGCCGGCCATGCGGTCGGTGACGGTGTTGGCGTATTCGATGGTCTCGATGCCGTGCATGTCGTGGCCGAGACTGCCGCCGTAGAGCAGCACGCGCTTCGGGCGCACGCGGGCGATGGCCTCGTCCATGCCGGCGTGCCAGAGGCGTTCGCGTTCCTCGTCGCCTTTGACGCCGATGGTGCTCACGGCGACGGTGGAGCCGGTGGGCAGGCCGTTGAAGCAGTATTCGTAGCTGTTCTCGTCGCTCCATGAGAGGGTCGGCACGACGGTCAGGCCCTGACGCTGCCACCAGTCGCCTATGGCGCGGCTGCGGTAGACGTTCCACTGCTGCATTGGTCGGGGCATGTCGAGGTAGAGGCTCCAGTCGGGCGTGCATGCCATGTCGAAGCCCTTGAGCAGTCCCATGTACTCCTCGGGCTTGTTCCACACTCGTTCGAACTGGTAGTCGTCGAGGAAGAAGTGGATGCCGACGCCTTCCTTGGGCTCCTTCCAGCTTTTGGCGTAGTTGAAGCCGATGAGGCGGGCGGGTTGGATGTCGCTGGGGGCGAGCATGGGCATGCCGTCGGGGCCGCATTGGTCGATGTCGCACAGGCGCAGGTTGTAGTAGTCGTCGGTGCGGGTTCGTTCCGCGCCGTAGGGCTTGACCTTGCTTTTGAAGTCGAAGCCGTAACGGGCGAAGTCGAGTTTGCCGTTGAGGCGTTTGGCCTCGCTTTTCAGCAGGGCGACGTTCCATGTGGCGATCTCGCCGGTCTTGTTGTCGATGAGGCGGAAGGCGTCGATCTCGTCTTGGGTCAGGCCGTCGCAGTATTCGACGTGTTCGTCGGGCACTTCCGTCCAGCCGAGGCTTTTCATGGCGGCGACTCGGGTGTGTCCGCATACGATGACGGGGTTGTCGCGCGATTCGAGGACGATGCTGCCGCGCAGGCCGAATTTCTGGATGCTTTCGGCGACCTTGGGTATGGCCTTGTCGTTGTGGCGGGCGTTGCGCTCGTAGGGGATGATGTCATTGATGAGCATTGCGCCTCCTTTTCGGGTTCCACTTGATGCCGGTCATGCGGATGAAGCGGCCGTGGCTGTAGAATTCCACGCCGTCGTGCCTCCAGCTCGGCGCGTCCGAATGGACGAACAGGTGCAGGCCTTCGCCGCTGCTGCTGATCTCGGCGAACAGGCAGCCTTCGCGTTCCAAGCGTTCGAGGATGATCCGGCCGGGATGGCCGGGTTTGACGCGGCCTTCCTTGTCGAGGATGTGGTCGAGGTCGTAGCAGGCGAGTCCGTCGCCGAGCATGATCCCGTATCCGTCGCCTTCCCCGGTGTTCGCCACTTCGTCGAACGCCGACCATGTGGCCTGATCGGTGCTGGATGCAGGCCGGCCGTCGGGTCGGATGGGTCGTTTGCCGTCGGCCCTCACCCACCGGTGCAGCGTCTTCATCCCCTCGGGTATGGCCTTGCGCCGCCGGTAGGCTTCGACGCGGCAGCGGCCGGAGCATACGCGCTGGCTGCTGCCGCCGTGGCCGTTGTCGTCGGCCATGTATGTGCCGTCTATCTCGCAACGCCTTCCCATATTCAAGACTATATCATGTTTTGTAACGCTTGACAAGCGGTATTGCAACGTTTTCGAGCGCTTCGAGCGTGGTTGCTGGCATGCGAGGCCGGCCGTTCGTGGCCGATCGGCGCAGGCCGGCGAACGCGGCCGATCATGGCAACAAAGCCCCGGAACCGCCGAAACGCGGCCGAAACGGCCATACACGGTGTTTCCGCGCCGTCGGGCGGAACGCCCTGCGGGGAGGTTCCGTGGAAAAAACAGTGCCGGGGGTATCCGAAGCCCTATGGCCCGAGAAGGGCTAGGCCCCCGAGGGAGGGTATACCGCCCCTACCATTGGCGCGACAGCGGGATCGGCTTGGGCGTGCGGCGCTGTGCCTGCGTCGCCGGCTCGGCGTCGAGTCTGGTGTATTGGTGGTTGCCCTTGCGTTGGTTGCAGCGTCGGTGCGTGAGCTGGCAGTTGTCCAAGTCGAACGGGTCGCCGCCCTTGGAAACGGGCAGCTTCTCGTCGATCTCCATACTGCCGGGGTGCGGTGTCCTGAGGCTGGTGTCTATGGGCTGGCCGCACAGTGCGCAGATGGGCCGGCCGTTGGCGCGTGACAGCAGACGCTTGCGGATGCGGGCCCGTGCGGCCGAGTTGGTGCGACGAACGTTCACAGCAGCCCCCACACCAACGGCCTAAGCTCACTCGGTATGGGTACGGCGTGGTATTTGACCACCGGCTCGCCGTCGCGGATCACGGGCCCGCCGGTATGGGATCGTATGCAGGTGGGCGCGTACAGGTGCCCCCTGTCATAGCGGCACATGCGCAGCGGCACGCTCACGGGGATCATGCCACGCCAGTCCCCCGCCCAATACCGCACCAACGCGCTCAGCAGCCGCATATGCGCCGGCTTGCTGGAATCGAGCGTGTTCAACCGCCCCCAATTCTTCGGGAAACGCTTCAGAACGCGAATGCAAGCCATCAGTGTAGCCTCCCAGCCTCATAGGAACAACGGCGAGGCGGCCGGCGGGAGAAAGGAGAGGAAAAGCCCGCCGGCGCTCGCCGCTTTGTGGTGGTGTTCTCGGGTGCCGCATGGCCGACTGTGCACTGGCGTCGGCGGCGGCCGGCGGATGGTGCGGGATTCGAACCCGCGAGGCATGAGGCTTGTATCATGCCTGCCCGCTTAGCAAGCGGGTGCCTTCGACCGCTCGGCCAACCATCCGGATACGAGAAAAGCCCCACCCGGCGGGTGAGGCTTTTTCGATACTCCGATTACACGCGACAGCGTAACACGAAACTGTCTCACGTTCAAACGTCGCCGGCGTCCCGTTCGGCGCGATCCTGCGCACACGCCAACAGCTCCATGATGTTCCACTCCCAGTAATGCCGGTCGATGCGCCGCGTGGACGGCATCTTGCCCCGGCTGCGCCAGTTCGCCAAGTCCTTGCCGCTTACGTTGACGCCGGTGTTTTCCCTGATCCATCGTGCGGCGTCGGATTGGGTGCGGGTGATGTGCATGATCCCGGCGCTGCGCAGGTATTCGAGCCGCACGCGCTTCAAATCGAGCCATGCGCCACATTCGGGGCACACCGCATACCGCGCGTTATGAGCGGCGTAGATCGGCGTGCGCACCGGCCTCCCATCATCCCCCACCATGTTCAGGCAGTCTGGGCATACGCCGACAAGACGGCGCTCGCCGGCTCGCGTGGTGGCAGTTTCGACCTTCTCCGATAGGCGGATCAGGTCGGCGTATAGGTCGCCGGCCGTGTCGAGGCGTGCGAGGTCGTGCATGTGATGCAGCAGCAGGCGGGTGATGTCGGCCCACTGTCGGAGGGTGCGGGGGCGCTCGTACCGGTCGCGGCCGATCGGTTTGACGCCGAGCATGCCGCCCGCGAGCTGCAAGTGCGTTTCCACCGTGGAGTAGAGCGCTTGGGCGGCTTCGTTGACCGGCGGGGCCGCATACGCGGCGTTGCCGTGACGGGGCGAGCGTTCGCGGGTGGTGGCTTGCTTGTAGGCGATCTGTTGGAGGGCTGGCATGCCGGCCTTCAACAGCCATGCGAGGCGTTTCGCCCAGTCCTTGACGCATTCGTCGCACAGGTTCGCGTCGCCGGCCGGTTTGCCGCAGGCCGCGCATGCTCGTTGTTCCATCATCCCCGCCCTCGTTGGTGCTAGACTTGCCTACTGGACAATGTGCAAGGCCTTCACCTTCGGGTGGGGGCTTTTACTTTCCCCGAAGCCGTCCCCGGTGTGGTGGATTGGCCGGGAACGGCTTGCTTTCAACGATCCGCTAACTTTCCTTAACTGTCTCTCCTATTGTCGCCGATGCCGGCGGTTCTTCCAGTGCAGGCAAGCGGGGTTCGAGGAATTCGGGCCGTTTCGGCTGCGCGGGTGCCGGATGGGCTTGCAGGATGATGGCCTTCACCTCGTCGATGGGGATGCGCAGGGATTGCGCGGTCTCTTCCGGCGGCACGCCTTTGCCGTGCCATTCCACAATGATCTTCCTGACGCCTTCGGTGACTTTCATGCTTCGGCCTCCTGCCTATCGAGCTGTTCGCATGCGGAGTGCTTGACGCACATGATCGCGACGCGGCGCATGCACTTGCGGATCGCGCTCCCATAGGAGAGGGCGATGACGGTGAACCGGCCGAAGCATTCGGGGTGCGCCACCCTCGTGGTGGGCGTGGCGGTGCCGCGCATGATGACGACCGGCCCGATCTGATAGGCGGTGACGTTGGTGTCGATGTTGTTCATTCTCGTGTCTTTCTCTGCCGGTTCGTCCGGCCGTACTGCTTGCCGCCCCATATGCCCTGCAACGGGTAGCCGTTGATCCGATCGTGCCCGTCGGCGAACTGGCGGCACTCGTCGATGACCGGGCAATGCCGGCATATGGCGAGCGCCGCTTCTTGTTCGTGTGGGTTGTTGCTGAACCAGAGTTCGGGGTCGGCGGTGCGGCATGCGGCTTGGTGTCGCCACATGGTTATCGGTCTCCGTCTCGGTAGGGGTTGATGTGTTGGGCTTCCTTCATGCTGTCGAAGCGGCCGTAGCGTGCCTGCATGAGTTGTTTGCCTTCCTCGTAGGCCTGAATGGCTTCCTGATTGGTGCGGGTGAACGGATAGGCGTCGGCGGCGATGGCGTTGACGTGCACGTTGGTGAAGCCTGCGGCTTCGAGGCGTTGCTGGATGGTGAGCATGCTGTGGGCGGGCGTGTGGGCGGTGAAGCTGACCTGCATCAATGCGTCCTTTCCTTGTTGGTGAGTTGTTTGGCGACGTGTTCGCCGAGCGGGGTGATCTGCCATCGGCCCCATGTGACGTGTTCGATGTAGTCACGCTCTTCGAGGGCTTCGAAGGTGCGCCGTTGGTTGCGATCCGCCGGGTAGGCGCTGCCCTGCTCCCAGATTTCGAGCAGCAGGTCGCGCATGGCCGGAGTGAGTCGTATGCGATCGCTCATCGCGTGGCCTCCGTTCCGTTGATGATGTCCAAGGCGGTGGCGGCGAGCCGCACCCACCAGTCGAATACCTTGTCGGCGATGACTTTGTCGCTCTCGTAGACAATCGGGCAGTCGCCAACCTCGTCGCGCAGTCGCATCGCGAGCCGTTCGGCCTCGTCCGGGCTTGCCGGCCTATGGTTGATGGCCTGTTCGATCTGGACGGCGAGCGCGAGCGCGTCGTCGTGCCCTTGGGTGTATCCGATGACGTAGGCTTCGGCCGGAGTGTCGTTGCCGAGGCCGGCGTCGGCGAGCGCGTTCAACGCTTGTTGTGTCAGGTCGATGCTCATGCGTCTTCCTTGGGTTGGTTGGTGATTTGGCTGAATTGTTCGAGATGGCTGATCCAGCGCAGTAGGGCGAGGGTGATGGTGTCCCGGTACATGTCCTGTGTGAGGCTGGGGTGCGCCGAGTAGAGCGTGTCGCCGGTCTCGCTGGTTTCGATGGTGCCGAGGTTGATGGTGGTGCCGTCCGTCTGATCGCACATGATGCGAATGCGTGTCATGCGTTCGCCTTTCTGTGTCGTCGTTCCGCCCGCCATTTCGGGTGGTAGAGCAGGAACGCTTTGAGTGTGCTTATCGGCTCCCAGAAGTCACCGTTGGGTAGGCCGAGCCGCCACCATTGCCCGCAGACCGGGCAGCGCCATACCGGATCGCTGCCCGTGGGTTTGCAATACTGGCTGCTCACTCCCCCGCCTCCAGTTCGCTGATGTCGGTCGCAATGCCGCCCAACACGTACATGTTGTTCGCTATCGCCTTGATGTCGTTCCGACTCACCTCATACACGGCCGGCGGCGTCAACGACTCACTGACCATATCCAAGGCGCTCGCGAGCGCGGTTTCGAGCATGCGCCGCGTGAATATCTTCCCGACCTGTTCGCTCATTTCAGCGCCTCCGTCCGTGCGGCAGTGATCGCCAACCGCGCCAACCTCCGGTATTGGGCCTTCGCATCGGGGTTCATGTCCGGCCACAACGGCAAAACCTCCTCTGTGCTCATACCCGACGTGCCGGTGTAGATGGCGAGCGCCGCCATATCGATCTCACGATCCGTGGGATTCCTCGTCGCCCCGGCCCTATACGCCTTCCGCGACGCCAAACACGATCCGAGCCTCGTCTGGGTGACGGGGCGCTCGCCGTTGTCGGGGTAGGGGTAGCGTTCTTCGATCTCGTTGGTGATGATGCTGCTCATGCGGTTTGTCCTTTCTGGGCTTGGGGCTGGTATTCGAGCTTGTATGGGGCACCGGGGAGCGTGAGGTCTCGGCTGATGTCGAGCCGGCCGATGGGCGTGCCGTTGAACGAGGCGGCGCACTTGGGGCATATGTCGATCTCGATTTCCTCGATCCGGCCCATAGTGGTGCGGTTGGCCGAATAGCCCGACAGGTGGAATCGCAGGGCGTCGCGCTCGCTGGTTTCGGTGTCGCATTGGTCGCAGTAGATGCGTGTGCTCATTGGTTGTTCCTTTCCTGTTCGATGAGTTGGTCGAGGTGGGTGAGGGCGGTGTCGGGGTCGCTTTGTTGGAGGTCGGCCCATATGGTGGTTTCGGTGGTGAAGTCGGTGGGTTCGTGGGCGAGTTTTTCGAGGATGCGGCGTTGTTGGCGGGTCCATGCGATCTTTTCGCCGTAGTCGATCAGGCGGCATAAATACCATCGGGCTTTTTCGAGGTCTTCGATGGGTCGGCCTTTGCTCTTGTAGCGCCAGAGGTATTTGATGGCGTTGCCGAGGCAGAAGGTGGTGTCGGCGGTGAGGTCGATGCATTCCATGCCTGGGTGTGAGTCGGTGTAATGCTTCGGGCTGTTGATGGGGTCGTTGATCCAGTTCATTGCGTGTCCTTGGTTTGCATGTGGTCCCAGTCGCAGGATGCGCCGCTGCCGTTGCTCCAGCATTGGACTCTGGCTTTGTGGTCGGGGGTTTCGTACCAGTTGATGTATCCGGTTTGGGGGTTGCCGTAGGTGCCGCTGTCGTCGTTTTCCGGGGTTGCGCAGCCGGCGAGCGCGAGGATGGCGAGGGTGATGTCGAGCGCCGTGATGTGTTTTCTCATGGTGGTTCAGCCTGCCACGTATTCGCCGAGTTTTTTGGTTTGTTTGGCGAGGTCTTTGAGGTTCTTGGACTCGGCGGCGATGAGCGGGGCGATGTCGAACAGGTCGCATTCGTCCACTACTACGTCGGTGAGCTGCTGGGAGTAGGCGATCAGGGATGAGGCGGAGTGCTGGAGCGCTACGGCGATATTGAGCTGTTCTTGGACGCGGTTCATCGTTCGTCTCCTTTGTGGGCGGTGCGCCATTGGTCGAGGTAGGTGGCGTAGTCGTTGATGTCCCTGCGGATGCAGTCTTGGACTCGGTGGGTGCCTGCGTGGTTTTGGTAGGGGTCGAGGCCGAGGGCTTGATCCGTGAGGCGCAGGGTGGTGAGGTCGAGTTTTCGGTGGTGGAGTCCTTGGGTGATGGGGTGTTCGAGGTGTCGGCTGAGGTGTACGTCGAGCTGGCGCAGGTCGAAGTCGATGTTGGTGCCGGCTGGGTGGAGCGTGTATTGGCTGAGTTGGTCGTTGAGGAATTCGTGGATGTTGAGCGCGGTGTGCTTGTAGTCGTAGCCTTCCTTGGGTGCTTCGGCGCAGGCGAGCATGAGTCCGTTGGCGAGGTGCATTTCGTAGGCTTTGAGCATTTCGGGGTGCATGGTCCAGTTGCGCACGTTGTCGGGGTGGACGATCAGATGCAGTGAATCGCCGTGGGTTTCGGCTTTCATGTCGGTGATTTGCATGCCGACTTCCAAGAGTTCGCACTGATGTGGGTCGATGCCGGTGGTTTCGGTGTCGATCCAGAGGAGCATGTGGGGTTTCTTCGGGGGTCGTGGCGGGTCGAGCGGGATGGTTTGGCCGCTGACGGTCATGGTTTTCATGGCGGTGTTCATTCGTTGGTTCCTTCCTTGATGTCGGGGATGTATGCGGGCATGTCTTCGGGCGGTGCGACCGGGGTTCTGGTGCCGTCGTCGTGGAGTTGCTGCCAACCGTGTTGCCGGTAGTAGACGGGTGTGCTGGTGGGGTCGGCCCATGAGTGGACGAGGTAGCCGAGCCGGTAGGCGCGTTCCGGGTTGTCGTGTACCCAGCCGTGGCAGCCGGTGCTGCCGCTGCCGCAGATGGTGAGCAGGTTGCCCGGCTCGTGCAATCCCGTGTAGTCGCTGCCTTGGCTGCGCATTCTGCGGTGGTGGATGCTGTACCCGCTCCAGTTGGTGTCGATGGGTTGGCCGCAGATGGCGCATTTGAAGCCGTCCCGGTGGAGGACTTGCCGGCGGGTTTCGGTGGTGGGTTTTCGTTTTCGTTTCATGGTTTTCCTTTCCGGTTGAGTTCTTGGACGACTCGGTTGGCGGCTTCCTCGGGGTCGGTGCCGGCTTTGACGTTGGCCCAGAAGCTGCTCGCTATGCTGCCGGTGAACGTGCCTTCGGGCACACGGCTGAGGATGTGGTCTTGTTGCCATTGCTCGGTGCAGATGCCCCATTCGTATCGGGGTTTCGGCGGTTTGGGGAGGTGGTCGCGGTAGGTGCCGTTGGTGAGCCATCGGCTCATGTTGGGCGCGTATCGGGGTTGGTCGCAGGTTCGGGCGTAGGCGATGACCGCGCCGATCAGGGCGGCGGGCGATACGGGCGGCAGTCCGTCGTGGCCTTCGATGGCGGCCTGCCATGCGGCTTCGGCCTCGCGTCGTGACCCGGTGTGGCGCGGGTAGGCGTTCCACGCGGTGGCGAACGGGTCGGCCATCGCCTTGGCCTCGACGTCGGCGAGCGACACGACCCGGTTTGCTTCGATTCCGGCGTCGGAGGGGTTAGGGGAGGAAGAAGGCTTGGTTAGGTTAGGTATGGTAGTGCTTCCTGTTTGCTCCGTTGAAGTTGAAGCAGTCTGCTTCGAGTCTGCTTCGTTTTGCTTCGTTTCCGCTTCGGCTTTGGCGCGCCTGACGGCGCCGGACGCCTTGCCTCCTGCCTTGCCGGCCGCGACCTTCTTTTCGTGCAGTTCGGCGGCTTCCTCGGGCGTGAGCGGCTTCCTCTGGTTCTTGAAGCTGCCGAACACGGCGAGACCGCGACGGGTCACGACCCTGTACATGCCTTCGCCGGCCTCTTCGAGGAGGCCGTTTTCCACGAGTTCGCGCACGAGTCTGGCGTTTCCGCCCACGCTTCTGACGCGCTTGAGGTCGAAGGTGCCGTCGAACGAGTCCGGTCGCGTGTATATCTGGTGGTCGCACCACGTCACCATCGTCGCGTACAGGCCGCGAGCGGCCATGCTGCTGTCCTGCACGCCCGGATCGAAGCCGAAGGTGCTGTCGAAGTTCACAGACACGACGCACCATCCCGTTTATTTGACTGCTGCATATAAGCCTCTCTCAATGTGATGGGTTATTTGATCTCGCCGGTGTTCGGATCGACGGCCTCCCCGCCGTCTTCCCCGTCATCGGTGGTGGGCAGCTCGTGGAACGGGTCGAACGATCGTTCGAGGTCGTCGCGCATGATCCGCCGGCGCGTGTCGGTCGGGTAGGTCATCAGGTCGTCCATGAGCGTGGCTTCGTCGATGATGTGCTGCGCGGCGGCGTCCGCGTCGTATAGGGCTTCGACGTAGGGGCTGATGCCCTTGTACTTCTCGATGTATTCGGCCTTGTCCTCGCATTCCAAGAGGCGTGCGGCCTTGACGCGGAACGCGCTGGCGGCTTTCTTGATCGCGCCGGCTGCGGCCGATAGGGGTAGGAGCTGCAACGGGGTGATCTCGTCGGGTATGAGCGAGTCCTGTATCCCCTTGTCCTTCTTTTTCGCCATGAGAGCGTCCTTTCTAGAATTCCGGTTCGCTGGCCGGATCGGCCGGGGCGAATGAGTCCGACGTGTAGCCGCTGCCGCCGTTGGCCCGCGGATCGGATGCGGGCGGCTGCGACGGCGCGGCGTTCGGATGTGGAGTGGCGGGCGGGTTGCCGGCGGGGTTGCCGTAGGTGGTGCCGCCCGAATACCCGCCGTGATTACCGCCGCCCTGTTTCGTGACCTGCGCGGTCGCGTACCGGAGGCTGGGGCCGATCTCGTCCACGGTCAGCTCCATGACGGTGCGGTTCGTGCCGTCCTGAGCCTGATAGGAGCGTTGCGAGAGCCGGCCTTGGGCGATGACTCGCATGCCCTTGGTCAGGGTCTTCGCACAATGGTCGGCCAAGTCTCGCCATGCCGAGCAGCGCATGAACAGGGCCGGCCCGTCCTCCCACTGGTTCGTCTGGCGGTTGTGGTTGCGGGGCGTCGAGGCGATCGTGAAGTTCGCTACCGGGGCACCGCCGCCGGTGGTGCGTATCTCGGGGTCGCCTGTGAGGTTGCCGACGATCGTGAGCAGGGTTTCGCCGGCCACTAGTCCTCGTCCTCCATGTCCTCGATCCAGTCGCCGACGAACGTGGCGAGGGTGTGCGCGTCCTTGGCTGCGCTGCTCGCGATGCCCCATGCCACGTCTTCGCGGCGGTTGTGGCAGTGCAGGGCGAGGTCGGAGAGCGCCGTATAGGCCATGTCGGCCACGTCGCGCATATGCTCCAGCTCGGCAAGCTCGCCGTCATCATCCGGGCCGTCGTCCTCTTCCTCGTCGTCGTCATCGGCGTCATCGGTGACGACGAACTGCGGTTTGACGTTCTTGAACATCTCTTCGAGGAAGTCGGACACCTCGGCCGGGTTGGGCGCGACGTACACGCCGGCCTTGACCGGCTTGCACAGTTCAACGCCGGCGTCCTTGAGAGCGTCTTCGAGCGAGTCCTTCACGTTGGCGATGTCGTCCACGTCGCCCTCGGTGTAGCCGAGCAGCCGGCCGGCGAGGCTACGGGCCAAGCGCTCCTCAAGCGAGATATCGGTCATTTCTTGGTTCCTTTCATCTGATAGTCGGGCTTGATCTTCCACATGCAGCGCGCGGTGATCTGCCGGCGTCCGCGATCCACGACCACATCGCCGAAGCGGGGGAAGATCAGCGTGCGATCCCATTGCGGGTCGCTGTTGAGCCTGCGGATCGTGTCGATGAGCGAGTCCAAGAGCTCGCCGGCACCCATGTGCAGCGCCTCGTCGCTCAGGGGCCACTCGAACAGGCTGCATCCCTCTTCCCTGTGGTCGTATTCGTCCGGTGGCGGCTGATGCACCATGTGCGCGTTCCTTTCTGTCGGAGTATGTGGGTTGCGGTCGCGCTGGACTCGGTGGTGCGGCCTCAGGAGTCGAAGCCTGCCGTGTCCATCGCTCCCCGCTCGCACGGGCATTCCGCGTGTCCTGTCAGTGGCGTGCGAGGGGGCGACGTTGACGCGATCGCAGTGGACGGCCGTGGAATCGAACCACGTCCCGGCTGGTTGCCGACGCCACCACTGCGCCGATCTTGGCCGGGGGCGAACCTGCCCGCCCGTACCGCACGCCGCCGGAAAAATGTGGGGAGCCGACGGCGCGCGGGGTTTGAGAGAGGTGGTGTTAACGACTTTTCCTTGTCGCCGCCCGCCATATTGGAAGGGAATGCAATGATGGCGGGCAAGCCTTTTAGATGGTCAGCACGGGGACGTTCACGCCTCATCCCCCGCTTCCTCGGCGATGGCGATGAACAAGGTGGGCACGACGACGAACGCCCACCACGCGGCCAAGCCGTTGCCGAGCGGGTGCATGCACGCCTCATGCGTGAGCAGCCACGCTATGCAGCCGATGAACGAGATGACGGCCACGAGGCCGATCGTGTACGGATAACGCTTGAACATGACCGCCTCCTTTACTTGGTCTGGACGAGCGTGTCAGCGCCGTCGGGGACGACGACGAGCTGATCCGCGTTGGACAGCGCGTCGATGTAATGCTGTTTGAGCACGTTGTCGGTCAGGCTTTCGTTGAGCACGGCGTTCGCGTCGGCCTCGCCCTGCGCCTTGATCTTCTTGGTCTCGGCCTCGGTCTTGGCGACTTCTTGCTCGTTCATGGCCTTCTGCTTGTCGATCTCGGCCGCTTGGGCCTCGTTGTACTTCTTGACGATCTCGTCGCCATAGCGCACGTCCTGCACGCTGACCTGTTCGACGGTCAGGCCGATCTTCTTCCACTTGGCCGCCAGCGCCTCTTGCACCGCCTTCGTGTATTCGCCTCGGTTGGTGAGCATCGTCAGGGTGTCGAACCGGCCGGACTGTTCGCGGGCCGCGGAACGCAGATCGTTGCTGATGTAGTTCTGCGTGAACGTCTGCTGTTTGCCGTACTCCGAGTACAGGTATTCGGCGGCGCTTGGATCGAGGCTGTAGTTGACTTGGATGTCGATGTCTGCGGAAGCTCCGCTCTTGTCGTTGATGGTGACTTGCTTGCCGACCGCGCTGCCGCCGTCGTACTTGTAATCGGTGTCTTTGTAGAAGTTGATGAGGTTGTTGCGGGTGTCGTATTTGACGATGCTCTGCCACGGCGTCTTCAAGTGGAAGCCCGCGTCTTCGGAATGGCCGGCCAGACTGCCGCCCATGTTGCGGATGACCGCGACCTCGCCCACGTCCACGGAGTACAGGCATGAGGGGATCAGCAGCAGCAATCCGATGAGGCCCGGAATGAGGCCGATGCCGGCCCCCTTGACGTTGTTGGACAGCGCGACGCCGGTAATGACGGCGCTGAAGAGCAGCAGGACGATGGAGATAATAAACCAGATCATGAGGGTTCCTTTCAGGAGTAAGGCCCTTTCCCCGTGCCGGTAGGCTTGAAGGTGCCACCGAAACAATCCGCACGACAGCGGGGAAAGGAAGAATTTTCAATGCAGACACAACGAGAGGCGCTTAACGAAGCGCTCGATAATCTCCGTGTCGGAACCAGTAGCGCCGCGTGGCTCCGGGATCATGCAGAAAGCGAAGAGGTGAGGAAACTCGCCCGCGCCGTTCATTACATCGGTTTCGGCGCTCAGCAGATTGCCCTCGCCCTCACCGACCGGAGCAAGACCAAGGACTTGTAGAAGGAACAAGGACACCGCGTCGAGCTGCGCCAGCAGCGCGCGCCTGTCCAGCTTCTCCGAGATTCGCCTGTATTCGGAGTCTCCCAGCGCCTCGCGCACGGCATCCTCCGAATACAGGGACGCTTTCATGCGCAGCATTCCGGCGTCCTGAAGATTGTGCTGCAATGCCTCCAGAGAGGACAGCAATACGGGTTCACGATTGGACTCGCTCATGCCGTCGCCTCTTCCGGTTGGGGGTTGTCCACCGGCCACGGGTCAAGGGTTCGACCCATGAGGTAGTCAACACTGGTGTTGAAGAAGTCGGCGAGCGCCTTGTAATCCTTCGCAGAGAAGGGGCGAAGGCCGTTCTTCTTGTTGCTGTAGGTCTGTTCGAGCATTCCTATTCCAGCCGCGACTTCGCGCTGGGTTAGATGGCGAGCGCCCTCTAAGTCATTGAGACGCTTCGCAGTCTCGTGTGTAACTAAACGTTTTTCATTAGCGGTCATGGCTGTCAATATAGCATCGCTAAGCGATTTCGTTTAATTGGCGTGTCGCATTTAGGTGAATATCTCTACAGACACGCGAAGTAAAGAGCATCCCAATCTAAGCAAACTTGCGTAATTAAGCATATTCGTTTAACATTGCCTATATGACCGCAACACTCACAGCTCCGATGGCGCGAGAACAGGCAACCGACCCTCAGTCGATCGCACTGCGCAACATCGATATGCTCATGCACCTCGAAGGCAAGTACCGCAAGGACTTAGCCAAGCACCTAGGACGAGTCCCACAGGCTATTTCTAGGATGATGAAAAACGAAAGCTCATGGAGCTTCAACGACATGTACCGCACCGCCGAATTCCTCAGCGTGTCCGTCAATGACCTATCTGACCCCGATCTGTCTCCAACGAAGGCAGTAGAGATAATCAATGCGTCCAAGGATGACGGAAGCGATGAGGGCGGCGAGCACCGCACTGAATGGTCTTGGTTGACCACAAACAAGATTGGAGGTTTGCCAGTCGTCAACGATGACGACTTCCGCCTAGGTGGCGGGGCATGGAAGACCCCGGCAATGGTTCTCGCGGCTTAGTTTTACGCCGTTTGGGATCATAACCCAGAGGTCCATGGTTCAAATCCATGCCCCGCTACCAATAGAAACCGGAATCCGAATGGGTTCCGGTTTTTTCATATCCACTGGCCAGAACCGACTAGGACTGCAGAGACTAGCACCGCAGTCCGCAGTCTATGACCCGCACAGTCCTCAGCTAAATACGTCGCTTACTAGCGATGAACAATACAGCGCCACCGATAAGTACGGCCGCCACTGCGACGCTTAACAGAGGAATCATGTTGGTGCCCGTATTCGGCAAGGATTCTTCCGGTTCCGGCTCTTGGGGCTTCTGCGGTTCCTCAGGTTCTTGCGGTTCCACTGGCTCCTCCGGTTCTTCGGGATCGCAAGGTTTCTCAGGATCACATGGCTCAGTCACACGAGTGCGTTCCCAAGCATCGTCATATCGACTTGCTGCGGGCATCACGCGATCATCGCCTTTGAATTCCCAAACGAACACATACCAGCCATGCTCCTGTGCCGTAATAGTCATGGGATCGCCATAAGCGTCAAGAGCACCAGCACCAATCTTGAATGTGCCATTTTTTGCCGGAATATTCCATGTAATCAGTTTGCGATGATGACTATCTTCCTGAGGTACTGCAGCACCGGTTGGCTTGTATTGCTCATCATTCGCTGGATTATCCGAATCACCCGCCCACCACACGCTTACTTGTGCATGGAGTCGATCGGCACCGAACCCAAAGTCCTCGTTCCCGGTGAAACTACCGTGATCATCAGGAAAACCGGAAACCGTAATAGTGTCGCTCAACTCAGAGCCGACGTGAGCGGAATGCTCAGTCACAGTAGATTTCACAGTAAGCTCACTGCGATTCGAGCCGCTTTCCGAAGCCTCCAGGAAACCGCTGTTCCAATCGCCAGTAAGATACTCCTGAGCTTCCTTGCTTTGCTTGGATTTGCGGAACACCCACACCCATGTGCTGAACCCGCCAGGCGAGCGAGTCACATATGGCGTGCTGCCATCTGGCGTGGTCATGGCTTGTACGTGAGCGACTTGGTCGGGACCAGTGAACGATGCACTACCGTATGCGACCGGCGAATATCCGTCCTGCTTCAAGCGCGCTAGATAATCATCGGTTTGTTCGCCAGTTGTAGGCGCTGCTATATGCGCCAAATCATCAACGCTAAGGCCAGCGAAATAGTAGCCTTGAGCTTCCAACAACAAATCCGGCACCCAGTGGCTCTCCGAGCCCGTCACACCGCTGGTCACTTCATCAAACACAGTGGCACCTGCGTCCAAGACTTTGCTGGACACTTGTGTGATCACTGATGGCGTGAAATCTTTGCGGACTTTGAAGGTCACGGCCTCTCCCGAAGTGGAGCTGAATGAATCAAACGTCCGCATATCCTGACGTGCATCCATATGTTTCATTCGAGGAATGTCATACGTAATGCTTGCTTTCACCTCACCACGCCCGGTAGCTTTCCATGCATAAGCCTTTGACTCATTTGTGGAAGTCTTGGTGAGCGTCTTTTGGCCGTTTTCCTCAAATACCGCAGGACCATCCAGCGTAATGGTGAACTGCACACCGGCAACCGGAGTTGCTTGCTGGGCATCCCCGCTGACCACAGCTGCCTTGACTTCGCCTTGGCGCAAGCCTTCGGCATAAGTGCTTTCAATTACGGCATTGGACGGCGTCCCATTCTCCGCCTCCTGCCACAACTCCTGCGCCCGAGTGAACACTTCCGGATACTTCCCCACAAGATAGGCGCGCTGAGGCTGCCACTGCTCCTGATTACCGATCTTGTCTTGAACCAGCGATGCAATTGCCGCGTAATCATTGGTTGATGCGTCGTGATAACGGTCGAACAGCCATGCCAAACGGCGTACTGTCATATTGTCGTCAACTATCCAAGTAGGGCCAATCTGATAATTCGTAATATTGGCCGCTTCAATACAGTAGTAGTGATTTCCTTGTGCGTCGTTGGCAATAACGCCTAGTTCAAGGTTCACATCGTTGAATTTAAACGGTATTTTTTGATGATCAGCTGAAACAGCGAGATCTGCCGCGTATGCATGAATCGGCATTCCGACGATTACGCCCAGCATCATCGCCAAGCCCGTCAGCATTGCCCCTATTGCAATCAGGCGCTTCCGCCACCATGATGCCACCATGTCCGTTCCTTTCCTTCAGGTTTGGATTCGCCCGCGTCATTGCGTGCGGATAGGCCACGAGCATGGCAGATTTTCGGCGTTCACCGACCGGTTTTTAGGCAATGTGGTTCGAGCTTGCCGTCTGCCGGCGAGTTGTGGATAACTTGCACGTTGAGTTATCCACTTCAAGCCATTTATCGAACGTTCATCCAAAAGTTGTCCACAATGCACGCCAAATGTCGGATTCCCCTTAGAATGGGCCGTATGGCAGTACAACATAGCGCGGATTCGCGCACAAATAATTCCGAAGAACCTCTCAAGGCCGCCCAGGCCGCTCAGACCGATAAGGTCTCCAAGCCTTCCAAGGCAGCGAAGTCAAAGGCGACTTCCCGATCCAAGGCCGCTAAAACCACCAAAACCACTCGCAAGCGCGTCGATGCTGAAACCGCACGTGCCAATGCAGCACTCAAGGGCCTGACCGGCGAAGCTCCGGCCCCGTCCATTCCAGCAGAAGAGCTTGGCCAGTTCGGCCGCATCAACGTTATGGACATCACTCCCGCTGAGGAGCGTGGCATCTACCCGGCTCGCGTGGAACTCGGCGAACCGTTCACGATGACCGCTCAGGTGTTCATCGAAGGCCGTACCAAGGTGGGTGCCACGGCAATTGTGCGCAACCCGCGCGGCAAGGAAACGCTGCGCCGCGCCATGACCTGCACCAACCCGGGCTTGGACCGTTGGGAAGTCACCCTGAAGTGCGGCGATCACAGTGATCTGAAGCCTTGGGAAGACGGTTACGCTGCAGTCAAGCGTCAGCTTGGCGAGTGGACGGTCACCATCGAAGGCTGGGAAGACACGTATAAGTCCTGGCTGCATGACGCACGCATCAAGGTGCGCGTCATGGATGATGTGGATAACGCATTGAACTCCGGCGCCGAATTGCTGGCTCGCTGGGCCGTGACCCCGGATGCTGGTCTTCCTGCCCGCGAGCGCAAGACGCTGCAGCAGGCCGCCGAGACCATGGCCGATGAATCGCTGAGCGCTGAGGAGCGTCTGGCAGCCGGCGATAATCCGCATATTGCAGCCCTTCACGAGTCCAACCCGCTGCGCGACGGCATTTCTCCAAGCCAGCCGCAGCGTTTCAAGGTAGAGCGTCCGAAGTCCAGCTTTGCGGCTTGGTACCAGTTCTTCCCGCGTTCCGAAGGTGCCACGGTTGACCCGAACACCGGCAAGATTATTCAGGGCACACTGAAGACTTCCTTCGCTGGCCTTGAACGCGCTAAGGAAGAAGGCTTCGACATTGTCTACCTGCCGCCGATCTTCCCGATTGGTGTGACGAACCGTAAGGGTCGTAATAATTCGCTGGTTGCCGGACCTGACGATCCAGGTTCCCCGTTCGGCATTGGTTCCGAGCTTGGCGGTCACGATACTGTTGATCCGCTGCTCGGCACTATGGATGATTTCAAGGCTCTGTGCGCCCGCGCTCACGAGCTGGGACTGGAAATCGCCCTTGATTTTGCTCTGCAGTGCTCGCCGGATCACCCGTGGGTCAAGCAGCATCCGGATTGGTTCCGCCACAAGCCAGACGGCACTATCGCCTTCGCTGAGAACCCGCCGAAGAAGTATCAGGACATTTACCCGATTGACTTCAACGCGGATATGCCCGGTATTGAAAAGGAAGTCGAACGTGTGCTGAACCTGTGGATTGATGCAGGCGTCACCATCTTCCGTATCGATAACCCGCACACCAAGCCGGTTCGTTTCTGGCAGGACGTAATCGCCGCTGTGACCAAGAAGCACCCGGAGATTCTGTTCCTGGCTGAAGCCTTCACTCGCCCGGGCATGATGCGCGCATTGAGCTACGTGGGCTTCACTCAGTCCCACTGCTACTTCCCGTGGCGTAACACCAAGGAAGAGCTGGAAGAGTACCTGCCGGTTACCAATGGTGACGACGGCTACTATCAGCACAACACCTTCTGGCCTACCACGCCGGATATCTTGACTGCTTACGTGCGCGACAACGGCATCGCCGGTCACTGCGTGCGCGCAGTGCTCGCCGCCATGGGTTCCCCGAGCTGGGGTATTTACAACGGCTTCGAGCTGATTGAGAACAAGCAGCGCCCGGGCTTCGAGGAGCAGATCGATAACGAGAAGTACGAGGTCAAGGTTCGTGATTGGTCCAAGGCCCAGCGTTACGGCGTGGCCAAGATGCTCACTGCGCTGAACAAGATCCGCCGCTCGCATCCGGCTGCATTGAGCTACCATAACCTGACTATTCTACCGACTTCCGACCCGAATATTCTGGCATTCGCTCGCCATACGCCGGCCGAGCTGACCGGTACCGGTCAGGCGGATACGCTGATCGTAGTAGTCAACCTCGATGGCCATAACGCGCATCAGGCTATGGTTCATGTTGAGTTGGGCGAGCTGGGCCTGCCCACCGACCGTCCACTGACCGTACGCGATGAGCTGACCGGCCGCGAATTCCAGTGGGGCTGGGACAACTTCGTCTCGCTCGCCCCGTGGGCTGACGTGGCTCATATTCTGACTGTGCAGTGATTGCTTGCGAGCCGTCACACTGCGTGAAGCAACGCAGTGTGACGGCTCGCACAGTCGGTAGTAGTGTGTGTAACGAATAGTTTCCAAACAAGGAGATAAACAATGGCAGAAACCTTCAACGTTGTAGTCGAGATTCCGCGCGGCTCCAAGAACAAGTACGAAGTCGATCAGGAGACCGGTCGCGTCTTCCTGGATCGCGAGCTCTTCACCGCTATGGGTTACCCGGATGATTACGGCTACATCGAGGGCACCCTGGGCGAGGACGGCGATCCGCTGGACGCTCTCGTGATGGTCAAGAACTCTGTGTTCCCGGGCTGCGTCATCGAGTGCCGCGCCGTGGGTCTGTACCACATGGAAGACGAAGAGGGCGGCGACGACAAGGTGCTGTGCGTGCCGGCTGACGTTCGCTACGACGGCATCAAGGACGTCAAGGATGTCAACGAGTACCACCTCGCTGAGATCAAGCACTTCTTCGAGCAGTACAAGGCTCTGGAGCCGGGCAAGGAAGTCAAGCCGGGCGACTACTGGACCGGTGCTGACGTGGCAGAGAAGGAAATCGTCGAGGCTCGCGAACGTCTCGCCGCTTCTAAGTGATTTCCGCTTCCTTCGGCTCCCTCTGATGGGATCGAAGGATAGATTTTAGCAATGGCTCCCTTTTGGGAGCCATTGCTGTATAATGGCGTCTTGTCTTTTCAACTAGGCGTAGGCGGCGTGTGGGAGCGCTGGTCGAGGCCCATCGCATGGCGGTAGCCAGTGATGAACCTTCTCAATATTCATGATTGCCATAATCATTCAAACCTTGTTGATTTCTGTTTCTGTTGCTATGGATGCGTTTGCCGTATCCATTGGAAAAGGCCTCACGGTCCAAAAAGTTCGCACCCAAGACGCCATTAAAACCGCACTCTGGTTCGGCGGATTCCAGGCTTTGTTCCCCTTGCTTGGCTATTTCGCTGCATCGGCGTTCAGCTCATACGTCACCGAATTCGACCACTGGATTATCTTCGGCCTGTTAGTGTTCATCGGCGGCAACATGGTGCACGAAGCATTCGAAGAGCCTGAAGAGAACGCTAAGGAAACCCCGCAATTCGACTGGAAGCATATGCTGCCGCTAGCCGTGGCCTGCAGCATCGATGCTTTTGCCGTGGGTGTGAGCCTGGCGTTCATGAAAACCAACGTCATCTTCTCTGTTACCTGCATCGGCATCGTGACTGGCCTGTTCTCCGCAGCCGGCCTGTATATCGGGCGCGTATTCGGCTCTCGTTGGCAGCAACCCTCTCAAATTGCCGGTGGTGTGGTGCTGATTCTTATCGGTGTCAAGGTTCTGCTGGAGCATCTCGGCATCATCGCCTTCTAATAACGCACAAAGCGCACAAATCGTCATTATGTACGCGGCTCAACCATGTACCCGCAAACATAGTGACGATTTTCCCCTTCAAAACGTCATTATGTTTGCGGTACTACCGTCGAGACGCGTACATAGTGACGTTTTTGGCCGCATAACCGTCATTATGTACGCGGCACCTTGGTTGGCCCGCGTACATAATGACGAATCAAAGGGCGGCAAACCCCGCCTTCCAGCGAACGGCGTAGGATTAACCCCAGCAATGACTTTTTGGAGAGGTTCACATGAGCGAGATCACTCAGAGCAACTGGAAGCACAAGGCACTCAGCATGCTGCTGGCACAATTGACGGCTTATGTGCTGTTGATCGCAGCCACGGCCATCCCCACGCCAGGCCCGCTGCCTGAAGCCTCACTGATTGTTTCGGCTTTAACGCTGGGCATGCTCATCCTGTTCTGGCCATTCCGTGGCTCAGTGTTCGATCGCGCTATCACCATGATTTTTGGTGCGGTCTCCCTGCTCTTTGTGGTTGTGCCGTTCCCTGTTCATGAAGTTCCACCGCAAATGAAAACTGAAGATAGCGGCGTACTCCCTTGGTATTCCTGGGCTCTGGCCGTGGGCATGCTGCTTGTGGTACTGGTGGTCTTCTCCTTCGGGCGCCAAATGGCTCGCAAGGAACGCTCTCATCTGATTCGTGCACTGTCTCATGCGGTTACCTCTGGCGTGGCAGCTATTGCCGTCGCTGGCTGGTGCTTCCTACCTAATCTCGCCGAGCTTGTGTCGAAGGGCACTACTGAAGGCAATATCGCCGTCGCTGTGTTGCTGGTATTGGCCTTGGCTTTGGCTGCAGCTTCTGTGCTTTGGGTGCGAGATGCCGATCCTGATCCCACCACCCGCGAACCGTGGATTGGAACCGGTCTGCTGCCAGTGATGCTGATGGGCGTTACGATTGCTGCTGCAACACTGCTGTTGACCAGATTCCTTGCATGATTTTGTTCACAATCATTACTGATTCTGTATCATTTTCGCAACGATGAAACTTTAGTGTCCCATATCGGCGCGTACAATGATGGAAAATTTGCGATTGCACATGTAGCGCACACCGCTTAACACGCAGTCGCAGTCGTCGATTGCAATACATTCGCCAAGGGGGATCAGCGTGACGGATTTAACGTTGATGACATTCGCTAACGATCCCGCGACTGTGCTGCCATCGCTCGCATTGTTGTCTCACCGAGTTCGCGTGCTGCCCATGGACGCAGCCAGCTTGGTGAAAATGCCGGAAAACACCATCCTGTTTCTCGATGCCCGCGATGATTTAGCCACTGCTAAAACCCTGTGCCGTCTCATTCACGCTTCTGGACTCTCCACTCCGATTGTGCTGGTGCTCACCGAAGGCGGCTTTACCGTAGTCAACTCCCAATGGGGTATTGCCGATGTGGTGGTCACCACCGCTTCCCCAGCTGAGGTTGAAGGCCGACTTCGTTTGGTTTCCGAGCGAGGCAATGCTCCAGCCACGAGTGCTTCTGGTTCGGCGAGTGAGCCTACTACCACTGTCGAAGATGGTCAGATTCGTTCCGGCGATCTTATTGTGGATACCAATGGGTACACCGCTTCCCTGCATGGCCGTCCAATTGATTTGGCGTACAAGGAATTCGAACTGCTTAAGTATTTGGTCCAGCATCCTGGCCGTGTGTTCACGCGCGCCCAGCTTCTACAGGAAGTGTGGGGATACGACTACTACGGCGGCACGCGTACCGTTGATGTGCATATTCGACGCCTCCGTGCCAAGCTCGGCGGCGAATACGAGCATCTTATCGGCACTGTGCGCAACGTGGGCTACCGCTTCGACCCACCTGAAAATGATAAGGGCGATGCCGCAGCCCAAGAAGCTGCAAAAGCTAGTCAGCATAGTCTGATCTCTGCTGACGATATTGAAGATTGATTCGTATGCGCGAAAGCAAAACCGCGCGTTTAGCACGTATGCACGCTGAATATGATGTGCTGTGCCAAGTGATTCCAGCGCCAAAATGTGCACTGAATTTCACATCTCCCCTTGAATTGCTGATTGCCACAGTGCTCAGCGCCCAAACCACGGATAAACGTGTCAATACGGTGACGCCCGAATTATTCGCCACCTACCCCACTGCCGCCGCATTGGCTGCCGCTAACCCCAGTCAGGTTGAAGACATTATTCATCCGCTCGGATTCTACCGTTCTAAAACGCAGCATCTTATTGGCTTAGCCGCCGCTTTGGAGGAACGATTCGATGGCGTTGTGCCGCACACCATGGCGGAATTGACCAGTTTGCCAGGCGTTGGCCGCAAAACCGCGAATGTGGTGCTTGGCAACGCATTCGGTATCCCCGGTTTCCCCGTTGACACTCATGTAATGCGAGTGACCGGACGTTTGCGTTGGCGATCTGACTGGCGGTCTGCCCACCCGGATCCGGTCAAAATCGAACATGAAATCACAGCCTGCTTCCCGCCTGAGGAATGGACTGATCTCAGTCATCGTCTGATTCTGTTCGGCCGCGCAACCTGCCATGCTCGCAAGCCTGATTGTGAACACTGTCCACTGGCCAATTCGTGCCCGAGTTTTGAACCATCCGCCAAGCGGTAGCATGCCATCGTTAGACTGAAAGCCATGCGCAGCAAGCAACATCGCAAGCAGAACAGCGGACTGGTCAGTTGGGGAGTCTTTATTGGAGTCGCTCTCATTTTGAGTGCGTTGGTATGGGCCGGCTGGTCTATCCTGCAGCATCGCAGTATTGCCGACGATCTCGGAGCAATTGAGCACTCCCCTACGACAAGCGTCACCGTAGGCGTCAGTGATATGCCGCAATCACTGGATGTTCGCGCTTCAAGCTCGTCAGCCGCCGAACGCCTGTTGATCGACAACGTCTATGAAACACTCGTCACAGTGGACCAGCAGAATCAGCTTCAGCCTGGGCTGGCCACCAAGTGGAGCATCTCCAAGGACGGTCTCACTTATACGCTGACTATAGCCAAGAACGTCACTTTCTCTAACGGACATACGCTGGATTCCGCAGATGTGGTCTGGTCGCTGCAGCAAGCCGTCACCAACAAATATGCGGACGTGGATGATCTCGGTGATTTGAAGTCCATTACGAATCCCGATGCTAATACTGTGATTATCACGCTGAATCAGACGAATCCCACATTGCTGCGCGCACTATCCGGCCGCTTGGGCATCGTATATGATTCCGAAGCCGGCGATACTGATTACGCCAAGCAGCCCATTGGTTCAGGTCCATTTACTGTAAGCGCATTTACCGCAGCACAATCGCTGACGTTGAAGTACAACAGCACCTACCATGGCACCAAAGCCAAGGTGGGCACTATTACTTTCAATCAATATTCCGATGAGAACAAACTGTCTGAAGCACTGGTCGACGGCAGCATTGACCTTGCCATGCCTACCACGGCAACCGTCGCTTCCGCAGCACAGGATAAGCAGAATCTTAAGGTGAGCGAAGGTGCCACTACTGACAAAGTACTGCTGGCATTCAATAACGGCACTGATTCGATTATGTCCGATGAAAAAGTGCGCACCAGCTTCCGCTACCTTATCGATGCTGCGTCCATCGCCTCGTCTCAGCCGGATTCTGCGGGAGCATTAGGCGGTCCTATCAGCCCATTGGAACCTGGATATGAGGATTTGACTGGGCTCTTCCCCCACGATCTGACTCAAGTCCAGTCAATGACCTGGTATTTCGGCACATATTTGACCACTGTGGACTTTGTAGTCACCGAACAATATCGTTCGATGGCAGAAAACATTGCCCAGCAAATCAGCCAAGTGCCGCGCCCTAAGGTGAACTTGGAAGTCGTTTCTAATGATGACTATGCCAAGCGTATTCAGGATGGTTCATGGGAGCTCACGATTACGAATATGAACGGCACCGATGACGCTGGCATATTCGCCGACCCGAATTCCATGTTCCATTACGATCATTCTGAAGCTGAACAAGCGTATGCTTCCGCGCGCGCTGCTACGAATGATCAGGAATACGCCGACCGAATGAAAGCGTACGCGAAGATTATCAGCCAAGATGCTGCCAGCGATTGGCTGTACACGCGCAAATGCTTCACCGTGGCCAATACTGCGCTTTCCGGCTACCCAACCGGGCTGATTGATACGCGCATGCCATTGGTAGCGTTGGAGAAGCAGTAGGCCTCACTTCGGCTCCCCTTGTCAGGGGAGCTGTCACTGTAGGTGACTGAGGGGTAGTCTCACACCATATGTGAAATCATCGGTTGCACTACCTCTTCAACCAGTTTTGCCGACATATTTCCTTGTCATACAACATGCATAAACTTTGGCTTTATGACTGAAGGCAATTCCATCATTAACGCCAACCTCACCCCGTTGCCCGACAAGGTCGGAGTGGACGGTCTTGAGGACAAGTGGCGCGCCGTTTGGGATGAGAACGGCACCTATAAGTTCAACAACACCCGTGACCGCAAGGCTGTGTATTCCATCGATACCCCGCCGCCCACCGTTTCCGGCTCTCTGCACGTGGGTCACGTGTTCTCCTACACGCATACCGATGTGATCGCCCGCTACAAGCGTATGCGCGGCTATGACGTGTTCTACCCGATGGGTTGGGATGATAACGGTCTGCCGACCGAACGCCGTGTGCAGAACTACTACGGCGTGCGCGTGGACGTTTCCCTGCCGTACGACCCGGACTTCAAGCCGCCGTACGAGGGCACTGACGGCAAGAAGATCCAGGCCAAGGATCAGGTGCCGATTTCCCGTAAGAACTTCATCGAACTGTGCGAAAAGCTGACCGCTCAGGATGAGAAGCTGTTCGAAGCGCTGTGGCGCAAGCTGGGTCTTTCGATTGATTGGTCCCAGACCTACCACACCATCGGCGAGCACCCGCAGCGTGTGGCTCAGAAGGCCTTCCTGCGCAACCTGGCCCGCGGCGAGGCTTACCAGCAGGACGCTCCTGGCCTGTGGGATGTGACCTTCCAGACCGCAGTGGCTCAGGCCGAGCTGGAATCCCGCGAATACCCGGGCTTCTACCACAAAATCGCCTTCCGTTTTGAGGATGGCACCCCGATTTACATCGAGACCACTCGTCCGGAACTGCTGGCAGCCTGCACCTCGCTGATCGCCAACCCTGAGGATGAGCGTTACAAGAAGTACTTCGGCCAGGAAGTCTATTCTCCACTGTTCAAGGTCAAGGTGCCGATTCTGGCTCACCCGGCCGCCGAGATGGACAAGGGTGCCGGTATCGCCATGTGCTGTACGTTCGGTGATGTGACCGACGTTCAGTGGTGGCGCGACCTGAAGCTGCCCACCCGCTCCATTATTCAGCGCAATGGCCGCATTGTGATGGACACCCCGGATTGGATCACCGACCCGGCTGGCCGTGAGATCTTCGCTGAAACCGCTGGCAAGACCACGTTCTCTGCCCGCAAGATCATTGTGGACAAGCTCGCTGAGTCCGGCGATATGGACGGCGATCCGACGCCGACCAAGCGTATGACGAACTTCTACGAGAAGGGCGATAAGCCACTCGAAATCGTCACCTCTCGTCAGTGGTACCTGAAGAACGGTGGCACTGACCCTGAGCTCAACGCCCAGCTGATTGAGCGCGGCAAGGAGCTCAACTTCCACCCGGACTTCATGCGCGTGCGCTACGAGAACTGGGTACATGGTTTGAACGGCGACTGGCTGATTTCCCGCCAGCGCTTCTTCGGTGTGCCATTCCCGCTGTGGTACCCGGTCAAGGCCGACGGCTCCGCCGATTACGATCACCCGATCACCCCGTCCGAGGATCGTCTGCCGATCGACCCGACCATCGATGTGCCGGAAGGTTTCGATGAGTCCCAGCGTGATGTGCCCGGTGGCTTCACCGCCGAGAAGGACATCATGGATACGTGGGCCACTTCTTCGTTGACCCCGCAGATCGTGACCCACTGGGCTGAGCCGGATGAGGCTTCCAAGGCCCTGTTCGCCTCCACCTTCCCGATGGACCTGCGCCCGCAGGGTCAGGACATCATCCGCACCTGGCTGTTCTCCACCGTGGATCGTGCGCACCTTGAGAACAAGTGCCTGCCGTGGGCTCACGCCACTCTCTCTGGCTGGATTCTGGATCCGGACCACAAGAAGATGTCGAAGTCCAAGGGCAACGTGGTGGTGCCGAACGAACCGATTGAGAAGTTCGGTGCCGACGCTGTGCGTTACTGGGCTGCTGCCGCTCGTCTGGGCCTGGACGCCACTTACGACGTTGGTCAGATGAAGATTGGCCGCCGTCTGGCCATCAAGCTGCTCAATGCCACTAAGTTCGCTCTGGCTATCGGCCGCGAAGATGAGAACCATCATGTGGGTGATTCCGCTGTGGCCGCTTGGAATCCGGCTGATGTGACCGAGCCGCTCGATCGCGCTGCCATGGCTAAGCTGGCTCATGTGGTTCGCACTGCCACCGAAGCTCTGGAAGCTTACGAGCACTCCAAGGCTCTGGAAGTTATCGAAAGCTACTTCTGGCAGTTCTGCGACGATTACATCGAGCTCGTGAAGAACCGTGCTTATGGCACTGCCGACGAGAAGGGCAATGCTCCGTCTGAGAAGGCTGTGAAGTCCGCTCGCACCGCTCTGGGCCTGGGTCTTGACGCCTTCGCCCGTCTGCTGGCCCCGTACCTGCCGTACGCCACTGAAGAGGTGTGGAGCTGGATGCACGCCGGTTCTGGTTCCGTGCATCGCGCTGCATGGCCGACTCCGGAGCCTTACGTGCAGGCTGCTACCGGCGTTTCCCCGGAGGTGCTGACTTGGGCTGGCAAGGCTGTGGAGCAGCTGCGCAAGATCAAGTCCGAGGCTAAGGTCTCCATGAAGACCCCGATTCTCTCCGTGGCTCTGACCGCTGCTCAGGATGGCGTGGATGCTATTCATTCTGCACTGGGCGATATTGCTCAGGCTGGCCGCGTGGTGGGCAAGTTCGATCTGGTTGCCAAGCACGTTGCCGAAGAATCCGCCGAAGACGCTCCCGAGACCGAGGTGGCCGTAGCCTCCAGCGAACTCGGCGAGCCGCCTGTTAAGAAGAAGTAAGACCTCTTCTTAACAGGCGGCCTTCGCGGCTGCTTATAGTGCAGCCGCTCACCTCGCCTGCGGGAAGCCCACTGGGCTTCCCGCTATACGGCTCGGCCTGTTAAGAAAAAGTAAGCGGCTAGCTCCCTTTTCCGAGCGAAGCTCACTGAGGGGAGGATAGATAAAGGGCTCTGACTGTTATCAGTCAGAGCCCTTTATCTATCAATTCACCATCACCAGCACCATACCCACTATTCATCTCAGCAGCTAAATTCACGAAAACAGGAATGTGCTCAAAAAACTGCTCCCACATTTTTGGATCCTTAAATGTGTGTGACTCCCACATTTTTGGATGATAAAATGTGGGAGTCACACACATTTCGGTAGGGGTAATTATGGTTGAGAAGCTCCAACGCACACTCATGCACAATCTGGAAGCATGGAAACAGCGCCCCGACCGCAAACCGTTGCTGCTACGCGGAGCCAGGCAAACCGGCAAAACATGGATAGTCAACGAATTCGGAAATCGAGAATACAGCAACATATTGCGTATCGACTTCATGCGCAATACCGAAGTCCACAGCTTATTTGAAGGCAATCTCGACCCTCACATAATCCTCAGCAATATTGCCTTGTATACCGGCGTTGACATCACCCCCGGCAAAACACTTATCTTCTTCGATGAAATTCAGGAATGCCCGCGCGCACTCACATCCCTCAAATACTTCTGCGAAGAAACACCAGAGCAACACATCATCGCCACCGGCTCATACATGGGCATATCAAAACATCCCAATGCCTCCTTCCCCGTCGGCAAAGTCAACATGCTCACACTCCGCCCACTTACCTTCTTTGAATATTTGAACAACGCCGGGCAAGCATCACTGGCTTCCATAATCCACGAAGGCAAAATCGAACAAATCAATGCACTGTTCGGCAACCGCCTGCAAGAGATGCTCAAACAGTATATGTTCGTCGGCGGTATGCCGGCAGCGGTTGCAGCACATCTCAACAGCGCATCCGCCACAGCAGTACGCAATATCCAACGCGAAATCCTCGATGCCTACGATCTCGACTTATCCAAGCACGCTCCAGCACGGCTCGTAGACCGTATCCGAATGGTCTGGCATACGCTGCCCGCACAACTCTCCAAAGAAAATCGCAAATTCGTGTACGGCGTAGTGCGACCGGGAGCTCGCGCGCGCGACTTCGAAGAAAGCATCATGTGGCTGCGTGATTACGGCATCATTCATCAGATATATTGCACGTCAGCTCTCCGTGAGCCGCTCGACAGTTACATCGACACATCCACATTCAAAATGTTTGCATCCGACATTGGTCTACTGGGAGCACTCGCCAATCTTGCGCCAGCCGTCATCACCGAGCAAAACCGCATATTCACCGAGTTCAAAGGCGCCCTAACCGAACAATATGTATGCCAGCAACTTACGGCAGACGAATTCTCCCCCACATATTGGTCGAATCCAAATGGACGGGCGGAAGTCGATTTCTCCATCAGCCACAACGGTGCAGTGTATCCCATCGAGGTGAAGGCCGAACAGAACCTTCACGCAAAAAGACTGCACTTCGCCTATGATCATTTTGACCTGTCACATGCCATCCGAACAAGCCTCGCGCAGTACCGCGATGAATCATGGGTGGCCAATATACCTCTCTGGGCGGTAAACGGGCTGAAACCGTATATCGAACAACATGAGCAAGCGTGGTTGGGTGAACACACGGCAGTAACGGATAAGGTCAGGGCATAGTCACACCGTAGGAATGACGATAAGATAGCTGGGCTCGCCTGACGAGGATTGCTGGCGAGTGGCCGACGAATTCAGTTGTGCTATAGCCTGAGTAATCAGTTCGCCGGCGTCACCGATTTGCACCGTTTCGCCAATCAGTGTGCTGTAATCATGCGTAAGCAGCGTGCCGTCTTGCCCGAAGCCGAAGAGGACTGGCGCAGAATCGCTCTGAGATGCAGTACTGTGCGTATTCGCATCAGAAGTTGCGTCAGATGATTGAGTATCCGAAGAACCAGCATTATCGGACGTATTACTGGTCTTTCCCCCGCCAAGAGCGGACGTCAATCCGTTGGCATAGCTCATTACATCGCTAGCAGCCATGGACATCGTGTCATCAACTAAAGAAGCATTGGAATCCTGAGCTTGCTGCTGTTGGGCTGCTTGTGCCTGCTTGAGCGCAATCGCAGCCTTGCGCTTTGCCTGAGCTGCTTTGGTTAAGCCATAGAATGACTGAGATTGTGGATCTGCTAAACCTTGCGTAGAAAGACGAGCAGTAGAGCCTTGCGCTGCGCCCTCACTGGATGGCGTATCTGCGCTTTCGAACTGGTCAGAGAACCGTAACAGAATCTGCTTTAACGCTTGAGACTTGCCCGTGTGCTCGCAGGCAACGGCAAGCGACGCCATCGCAGCGTCCACTTTGGCCTGCGCATCTTTGAGGTCATCGCTGCCGTTGGTTTCGTTGATGGCCTGCTGAGCGTACGCTGAGGCATTGGCTGAAGAGCCGCCCGTTAATGCGCTGAGATTTGCAGTGTATACGTCCGTATATTTCATCGAATACGGAATCATCGCAGCAGAAAGCTGCTTCTGCCCTGCTGAATACTGCTTGGAACCCTTAGTAGCTTCCTCTGCCACTTCCTGAGTCAAATCATCGATAAGTCCGGTAGTGCCTTGCTGCTGAACGCGGCGAATCACCTCGTTTAAGGCGTCCACTGCCCCGGCATGCATATGAGCGGCACTCACATTGTTCACCGCGTCAGCCAAATCAAGCACTGCTTGAGCCAACGGAGTATTGCCGGAAAGCTCACCAGCCGTTCCCATCAATGCCGGCAACTGCGTGGAAGAACCAATCGAGCCGGAAAGATGCGTGGTGTACGAGCCCACATACGCTGCCATGTAGTTCTGGAACGTTTGCTTATGAGCTGCTGTGCGCTCAGAGGTCACTGTTGCGTCAAGCTGCTGTTCATTGTCGCGCAATGCTTTGAGCTGGTCGATAAGCTGCTGGTGTTCGCTGGATCCGGCATCGGTCAAGGAATCAACCAATGTGGACGCTGTAGTAATCAATTCGGTGACATTATTCTGCGCTGCTGAATCAGCAGAATCAGAGGAATCAGCCGGCAGTACTGCGAGCGCAATGGAACTCATTGTGAAATGCTTGGCATTCATATAGCAATTGAATTCCAGTGTCGAATCAGCTTTGCCTGCAGCAGCAATCAGCGTGTTCGTTCCCTGTGTGCTCACTGATACATTGTCATCCACGGAAACATCATCTGCTACTTGGCTTGGAATGGTGAAAGCCACAAGCGGAATAGTTTGGCCGCCGCTTGTACCAGCAGTATTAGCCGGACGGACTGTAATGTGCACGCCCACTAATCCTGAAGCATTCGATACCTCAGCTGCAGAAACATTAGGACCGTCGAGCGAATAGCTCACATTGACAGTCCAAGGCAATTGCATTGCGTCAGCTGGCATACGGCGCACTGAGGAAGCATTATTAGAGGTTTGCTCACCAACTACATAGAATCGTGTGGGTTCATTGTCTTCATCGGTTACGGCATAAATATCACTGGCAGACTTGATGAGCGCTTTGTAATCAGGCTCTGGCGGACGACTAAGCCAAGCACCGCCCACGGCACTGGTTACGCATAATGCGCAGCTCAGCACGGCAGCAGTAAGCTTCATCCTATTCCCCATCCACACAGTACATCGTTTATCGCGTCGCTATGATTCCCACGAACTGCATACCAATGTAGTGGACACGACGAGCCTAGAGTATAGGCACTTGGCTTACAAGTAACTAGTAATTGCTTATGTTTCGGCAATACCGGCGCACTATCAGCGCAATATCAGTACAATATCAGTGCACTGTCGAAGCCAATCAGCGTTACGCGAACACGTCGAGCACGCCCGGGTCTCCCCCGGCATCGGCGATGCGCTGATGGCGCTTCTTGGCCTCAGTCACCACAAATTCACGGTATTTTTCAGCGATTTCCGGGTCCAAGCCAGCCTCAATGGCAATGCGGTGAAGGCGCTCGATCTGGTAATCCTCACGCTTCATATCCTCAGGCGCGAATCCGGCATTAGCCTTCAAAACACCCACCTGCGATGTGGTTTTGAAACGCTCAGCGAGCAGGGAAATTACAGCGGAATCGATGTTATCGATGGATTGACGCAATGCTTTAATCTGCGCCACAGCCTTCGCGGTCTCCGGATGGGCCTCCGCCTGGGCGGAATCAATGGTTGTTCTCTGCCAGTCACTGCTCGTTTCGCTCATAACCTCGAGGATACTCCATTCACTGCAATTTACAGGGCAAGCGCTGTCACAGCTCGTAATCGCCGCTCGGACCAATGCTCAACGCATCGTCATGCGTGCGACCGGTATGAATTGCTGTGTTCACCGCTTCAATTTCAGCTGGGTCATACTCATATGGTTTGCCATCCAGCTCGTTAACCGGAATCACCCAACCGCCATGAACCATGTAAAGTCGGTCTGCTTCACGCAGCTCAGCAAAAGGCAATTTCTTGTATTGCGTATGCTGCCCTTCTTGCTGAGCCCATGCGAATAATTCACGCTGTGAAGTGCCATGCAAAATACCGATACGCGGATCAGGTGTGATCAACGTATTGCCGAATCGCGCCACAATCGAGGAATTCGGACATTCCAACGTGTAGCCGTCTTCCGTGTACAATACGGCATCTCCGACGCCACGGCGAGCGCACTCGCGATGTACCGCGCAATTGAACGCATAGCTCAATGTTTTAGCGCCATTGAGCAGCCAAGGCGCGCGGGCGGTGATATCCGAAGGATAGCCACGGGTCATGGATGCCATGGAAATAGGATCTGTTTCATGCAATGCGCCCTTGGCGTCTTCGAAGATGAACACTGTTGGAGCATTATTACCGGCGTCAGCGGCAGCCCTGCCCACCCCAGTTTCCATATCAAGGCCACGAGAGACGATAATGCGCAGCAGTGGGCCAGGTTCTGGATCATCGTACGCTTCCAGAACCTTGTGAATGCCGCGGGTTAATGCATCAAGATTCGGCGCGGGTAAATCCATCAGGGCAGCAGAATGAGTCAATCGATGCAGATGGTTCTCTATCGAAACCGGAAAGCCTTTCCACACTGTGGTTGCTTCGAAAACACCATCACCACGCAGCACACTCAAGTCAAAAGCGCTGATGTGCACGCTATTGGGATCCACTAATTGGATTAAATCATCATCTGGCACATTGCTCACATCAGCATTGCCGAACATGTATGCGCCATTGCCCATTCCCAATACGATTGCACTCATTACGCGGTCCTTTCTGGTGCTCGACGTTTTGTCTGAACCATTGCGTTCCACGTTACGCAAAGGGGTGAATACCGGAACAATCCGATATTCACCCCTTGTGTCGCGTCATATTGGTTATGCTACGGCGATCAGTTGCCGTTTGTGGCGTTGCCGTTGTTGGCCTGCTGCACAATGGCGGCGAGGAAGTCGCGGTTGGTGGCGGTCTTCTTGAGGCGCGGCACCAGAGTCTGGTAGGCCTGCTCGGGTTCCATGCCGCCCAACAGTCGACGCAGACGGTAGATAATCGGCAGTTCCTTAGGCTCGGTGATGAGCTCTTCGCGACGGGTGCCGGAAGCGTTGATGTCGATGGCCGGGAACAGGCGCTTGTCTGCGAGTTCGCGGGAGAGACGCACTTCCATGTTGCCGGTGCCCTTGAACTCCTCGAAGATCACCTCGTCCATCTTGGAGCCGGTTTCCACCAGCGCAGAGGAGATGATGGTCAGGGAGCCACCGTTTTCGATGTTGCGGGCAGCACCGAAGAACTTCTTCGGCGGGTAGAGTGCCTGGGCGTCCACACCACCGGACAGGATTCGGCCGGAAGCCGGGGCGGCGATATTGTAGGCGCGAGCCAGACGGGTCATGGAGTCGAGCAGCACCACTACATCCTGGCCAAGCTCCACCAGTCGCTTGGCGCGCTCGATGGCGAGCTCAGCAACCGTGGTGTGGTCGGAGGCCGGACGGTCGAAGGTGGAGGAAATAACCTCACCCTGAACCGTGCGCTCCATGTCGGTGACCTCTTCAGGACGTTCGTCCACGAGGACCACCATCAGGTGTACTTCCGGATTGTTGGTGGTGATGGCGTTAGCAATGTTCTGCAGCGTGATGGTCTTACCGGCCTTCGGCGGGGAGACGATCAAGCCACGTTGGCCCTTACCAATCGGAGCCACGATATCCATGATGCGGCCGGTGAGCTTGTTCGGCGTGGTCTCCTGCTTCAGACGCTCCTGCGGGTACAGCGGAGTGAGCTTGGAGAACTGCGGGCGGTTCATGGCCTCTTCCACGCTCTGACCGTTGATGGAGTCGATGGACTGCAGCGGCACGAACTTCTGACGCTGGTTGCGGCGGTCGCCTTCACGCGGGGCACGGATGGAACCGTGCACGGCGTCGCCCTTGCGCAGGCCGTACTTCTTGACCTGGCCCATGGAAACATATACATCGTTCGGACCGGGCAGATAGCCGGAGGTGCGCACGAATGCATAGGAATCAAGCACATCGATAATGCCGGCTACCGGAACGAGGTCTTCCTGCGGCTCTTCGCGGCGGTTGTCGCGAGCATCGCGGTTATCGCGGGTATCACGACTGTCACGAGTATCGTCTTCGACGGTATTATCGCGATCGCGACCACGCATACGGCGGTTGCGGCGATCGTTGCGATCACCACGATCGTTGCGATCATTGCGTTCTGCGCGATCACCACGGTTACGGTTGCGGCGAGTGAACTCACCACGATCCTCGTCCGTATCCTCTTCTTCAACAGGCTCCTCGCGCTTCTGCGTAGGCAGCGTGGCGAGAATATCGTCAAGATCGCGGACGGTTTCTTCGTCCTGATCAGCACGATGACGGCGGCGCGGCTCATTGTCTTCATCATCGCGAACGCGACGAATCAGCGGAGCTTCCTCATCATCACGGCGACGGCGACGCTCGTTGCGGTCTTTACGCTCATTCGGAAGCGAAGCTTCAGCAAGATTAAGGCTTGCCAGCAAATCATCAGCGGATGGGAGGGAATCCGTGTGCTTACGAGTCTTGCGACGTGCAAAATCTTCTTCATCATCACCGCGCTTGCGGCGAGCACGCTGATCAATATCAAGGTTAGTGTCAGCATCATTGGTCTTGCGACGAGCGCGACGCTCACCCTTATGCTCAACTTCCGGGAAATCGATCTTCGATTCGATGGAAGCAGTCTGTTCTGCGTTATTCTGCGGTTCAGACTGTTCGGTAGCAGTCTGGGGCTGAGCAGCCGGTGCAGCTGGCTCTTCGATTACAGGTTGAGCAGCCTTGGCAGCCTTAGGAGCACGTACAGTTACGCCAGCTGGTGCTTCGCCACCATTGCGAGCAGCCTGCAAAGTGGCGAGAAGCTCGGGCTTTCGCATGGTCGAAGTGCCGCGCAATCCCATCTGCTTAGCAAGCTCTTTGAGCTCAGGAAGCTTCATATCTTCTAGATTCTGGCTGTTTGCCACTGGTTGCCCTTTCCATACCGAACAGGCATATGCCTACTTACGGAGTTAAGAGTGATTTGCGGGTATACCGCTCATGAATGCTCGCTGCGTCTTAAGCGCCCTTGCGAACTTCGAATACTCTACAACGCCTCACCGACCAACGCAAAACGGCCTACCGGATTATTCCGGTAGGCCGTTTATTAGAGAATATGGAGTCAGCTTTGGCTGACATATTTATTACGCGGCAAGCCGCGCTTCTCTCCCTCAGTCTCACTGCGTTCGACAGCTCGTCCAGCAATTACGGACGGACTTCGTCCGCAGTCTGCTGGCTTGACTATCGTCAAGCACCTCGCCTACGGACAGTCCACTGGACTGTCCGCTTTACGGCTCGGTCCCATCAGAGGGAGCCATCCTGAGACACTTTTGCGTAAACAGAAGTAAATAATGTGTGCGGCCTCTAGGAGCACCGAGGGAAGGCGTACAAAGGTACGCCGACTGAGGAGCAACGACGAGGACGCTCCATTATTTACTTCTGTTCGTGGTAGGACTTTTCGGTGTTGACAGACCACACGTTCTTCTTGGAGGTCTTGCCGGTCTTGATGTTGCCCACGGCCTCCATGGCGGTTGCCATGGAATGATCCATGTTGTTGTAACGGTGCTGGCCGTTACGACCCACGCAGTACAGGTTGCCGAAACCATCGAGGTACTCGATGAGCTCGTCCATATGCTCGTAGGTGTCGAAGTAGGCGGGGTACGCCTTCTTGACACGCTCGCGATGGGAGTCGATGACCTCCTCCGGACCGTTGATCACACGCATGCGGGTCAGCTCGGAGATCGCGAACTTGGTCACATCCTCCTCGGACATGTTCCAGAAGGAATCGCCCTCCTCGCAGAAGTACTCAAGACCGACCCACACGGTGTCGTCCACATCCTTGACCAGGTACGGGCTCCAGTTGTTGAAGATCTGCAGACGGCCGACCTTGTAGCCCGGATCCTGCACGTAAATCCAGCAATCCGGCACGATCGGCGGGTTGCCGAGGGTCGGGATGTCGGTCGTGTTCTTGAGCTTCAGATGCTTGACCAGAAGACCCACGGTCACGAAATCACGGTACGGCAGGCCGTTGGCCACGGCCGTCATGTCGGCCGGAGCGGCCTTGGAACCCGTGGCCTGCGGATCGGCGCCGGCAGCGTCGATCGCGTTGACCAGGTCCTTGACCGGCATGGAGGAGATGAACTGGTCGCCCGCAAGCTCGCTGCGGTTGCCCTCGGAATCCACGTACACCACGGAGGAGATGGCACCATTGGTCTGACGCACCTCGACCACCTTGGCGTCGGTCAGTACCTTGACGCCGGCCCCCTCGCAGTTGGCCTCAACGGTCTCCCACAACTGGCCCGGACCGTACTTCGGATACCAGAACTCCTCGATCAGGGAGGTCTCGACCTCGGCGTTGGAACGCTTCTTCGGCAGCAGCTTCTGGAACGCGTTCTTCAGCACGCCCATGATGCTCAGACCCTTGACGCGCTGGGCGCCCCAATCAGCGGAGATCTGGGAGGGATGACGGCCCCACAGCTTCTCCGTGTAGCCCTCGAAGAACATGGAATACAGCTTGCGGCCGAAACGGTTGATGTAGAAGTTCTCCAGATTGTCCTCGGGCAGCTTGTGGAACATCGACTTCAAGTAGCTGAAGCCCGCCACCAGCGTGAGCTTGAAGCCCATCGCCTTGAACGTGTTGACGCTCAGCGAGATCGGGTAATCGAAGAAGCGACGGTTCCAATAGATACGGGACACACGATGGCGCTTCAGCATCACCTTGTCCTCGACCTCGGGATCCGGGCCGCCCGGCTCCATGTCGTGCTCGCGGCCGAGCTTCTTGTCATCATAGGAGGGAGCGCCCTGCAGCGGCAGCACGGTCTTCCACCAATCCATGATGCGGTCGTCCTTGGAGAAGAAACGATGACCGCCGATGTCCATGCGGTTGCCGTTATGCTTCACGGTACGCGAGATACCACCGAACTCGCGGGTCTCCTCGAGCACGGTCACGTCGTACTTGTCAGAGCCGCCATCCTTGACGAGCTCCCACGCGGCAGTCAGACCAGCGGGACCACCGCCGATAATCACCACAGATTGCTTTTCGCTCACTTGCATCTCCTTGATAAACAAAAATCAGAGACAGTCTACTAAAAGACTCGGAATCGCACACGGAAGGATGATCGAATGCTTACAGAATTCTCCCGATATACAGCTGTGAGCATTATGCCACACACTCAGGATTGCGCCCATAAAGACCAATTTCAGGACAGCAACAACCACGAAAAACGCCGATGCGCCCATCTGCAATATGCAAACGGGCGCATCGTGCGTTAATCGTCATCCAGAGCGGATGTTAGCGGCGGACCTTCCGCAGGCTCAAGCAGATGCCAGCGAGAGCCAGCAGTACTGCAGCCCCAGCGATACCGCCAATCGCAACACCGGTGTTCTGCAGCTTGGCAGCACTGCTTGGCTTGTTCGCCTGGCTGGTGTTGTGGTTGGTGGAACCAGGCTTCTCGGTATCCGAGGACACAACGACGCTCGGCTTGTTCGCAGACTTGACAGCGATGACCTCACCGGCCTTGTTGAGCGTCACAGTGGCGCTGAGCGCGGTGGCCAGATCAATGCGCTGCCAACCTTGAGAGGAGGCGTCCAACGGGTAGCCGGAATCGATAGCCGTCTTGGCGAGCACCGCGTTACGCTGTTCATCGGTCAAAGATGGGTATGCAAAACGCAGGAGCGCGGAGGCACCTTCAGGAGCGGTGAACGACTTGCCGCCTGCAGTCACCTGCTTGAAGCCGTAGGTCATACGAGCCTGATAGGCAGCAATGGCAGATGCACGGTCATTGACCGGCTTGGTGGAGACCACATCGGTGAAATCGTTGGCGTATCCCTTGGTGGAGTCGGCACCAGTGTTGGTGATGCACTGCTCCAACGTATCGCCTAGACCATCGGCCTTGCAACGGGCGGCAAGGTAGGTGGTGAGCTGGTTGGAAGCGGCGGCAACTTCATCGGCGTTGGCGTTCATGTAAGCGGCCACTGACGCCTGACCGCCGATACGGCCGGCCATCACGTCCAGCGGGTAATGCACACCAAGTACGATGCGGTTGTTACCGGCCTCGGAGGTACGGGCCAGAATCTCAGGGGCGAGCTGTGGAACCAGAACAGCGAGCGCCACGCCACGAGAGTAGGCCTTGTTGGTGTGGCCGGATGGGAAGGAACCCTCGTAAGAGTTCTTCGGGTAGTCCGGTGCATGCAACTTGCCATCGGAGCCCAAGGCCTTGCCATCCGCATCGGTGTTGACCTGGATGATGTTCAGGCTAGTGGGCAGTCCGGAAAGGTCATTGGAACCGGTGTTCTGGTTGAAGCCGGTGGATTCGTCGGCAAACGGCGCCCAAGTGCTGCGATCTGAGACATATGGGCGGGGGAACTGGTTGACGTTCTTGGCAGGGTTGCCGGACCAACCGTTGTTGTTCATAAAGGCGACCACCTTGTCAAGGCTGCCGTCGTTGTAACCTTGCTCGAAGTATTTGCCAAGGGGACCGAAGCCATCCTTGAACGCGGTAGCCACGTCCTTGTCGGCGTCACGGTCGGAAAGAGCACGCTGCTGCTGTTCGCTCGGCGTGGTGTCGGTGGCCCCTTCGGCGGCCTTGTTGTTAATGGCCACGACCGTCTCATCGTTTTCGGAGAGCACCTGCTTGTTGAGAACCTTGCCGGCGCTCTTCAGAGTGCCGTCATCGTTGAACTGCGGTGCCTGCCAGTAGTTGCCGAATTCAGAGACGAGGCTGACCAGCGGGTTGGAACCGTCAGACAGCAGAGCGTTGTCGCCGGTGGACTGATGACCGGGTTCCAAGCAGCTCTTCAGCTCGGTGAGCTTGTACCACGTGGAGCCTTTAGCGATGGGCTGGCATTCGGAACGGAAGGCGATCTCATTCTCGTTATAGAGCATGCGCACCAGCGGTGTGTAGGCACGGCCGGTCTTCGGATCATTGCCGGGCTTGACTGCCACATCCCACTGCACGTTGGCAGCCATAGGCGTCACCGATTCGCCACGCCACTTGTTGTTTTCATAGGTGTACACGTCGGTAGTGCTTGCCGGTGCCTGCTGGGTGGAACCGGGCAGACCGAGCAACGCGGCGAACGGCATAATCGTTTCGGCATGGGCGAAGCGGAAGGTGGCCACGGTGGTGCCACCGTTGACGCGCTGGTCAATGGTGTTGAAGAAATCATCGAGCAGCAGCTGGGCAATCTTATAGGTTTCGTCCTGGCCGGTATAGCTCGGGCCCTTCTCGTAGAAGTCTTCAGCGTCGAGCGCCCATGCGAACAGTCGTGCATCACTGGCTTGCTGACCCTGGAAATACTGGTTGAAGTCGAAGGTGTGGCTTCCAGTGTTTTCGTTCTGCATATCAGCGGCAATGATGTACAGGTTGTACAAATCCATCGCGGCATCGTATTCAGAGGCAATCTTCTTCTTGGCTTCACCGCAGGCGTCTGCATCCTTGCTCGGATCAGCACCCAGAGCGCAATTCACATCGCCCTTCTTGGTGCCATCGACGGTGTTATACCAGGTGTAAGTGCCATCGTATAGCTTGTTGAGGAAGTCATCGGTGAAAATCTGGGAGAGCAGGTCGTGGGATGCGGTCTTGATATCGCTATTTTCAGAGATGGTTTTCTCTGCACCGGCGATAATCGGGTCGTTCTCCACGAAATTCTGATAGTTGTCGGCGAGCGTCTTCGCTTCGCCAGTCTTTTCAGTGCCATCAGGATTCTCGGCCTTATGGAAGTACAACGTGTTCGGAGTCTTGTCGAATACGCTGGCTTCGCCAGTACCTGCGGGATTAGCCGGAGTCACCGTGCTGTTGGCGAGCTCGTTGTTCGAGGCAGCGTTGAAGCCACGAGCAAAGTTCTCGCCAGATTCGGTGGCGCGGGCTTCACCGGAGGATTGGTAGGCGATCTTGCCACCATTCTGGGCGGCGCTGTCGAACAACGTCTTATTGCGCTCGTAAGCACGTGCACCGATACCCTGATGCTGATCAGCACCCTGCCCGGTGAGCATGCCATAGCCATTCTCCACATTTGCTGCGGTGATGGCGGAAAGGTTCTTAACGAATTCGTTCTTGATGTCATCGGACTTGAAGCCATTGTCCTTTTCCGCGGCTTCAGCCATCTTCATCAGCAGCGCATCATACTTGTAGCTGGACAGGCCACGAGAACCGTGGCGGGCCATTGATTCGGTGTACACCGTCTCATATCCCGCAGGAGCCTGACTGTAACCGGCCGTGGTCTCCTGGCTGGGAGCCACGTATGGCTGCTTACTGCTGTAGTACTGGCCGTCGCTCTCCAATGCAGCGGCGTGGGGCACGTTCATCACGCCGCCTGCCAACAGTGTGGCGGCAGCGACCAGGCATGCAAGAGATGCCTTGATTCCTTGATATGTATGCTGTGTGTTCACACGACATGTTCTATCAGCCACAAGCAAACGGGACACACACCATATAGGTTATCAACCTGAATTTTCCCTGTGTCCTCGATGAACAATGCATGACAATGAATGTGTTTTGACGTTTTCTACAATAACGTCAAAACGCAAGCTGATAATCACAGCAGCCAGACCACAACACCCTTAGTTGATATCGTCAGGGATGTCGATGTCGGTTTTCTGCACTTCTTCGACGTTGACATCCTTGAAAGTCACAATGCGCACGGACTTGACGAAACGGCTGGAACGGTACACATCCCACACCCATGCGTCAGTCAGCTGCACATCAAAATACACGTCCTGCCCAGCAGAGCGGACGTTGAAATCAACTTTGTTGGCCAAGTAAAAGCGACGCTCAGTTTCTACAACATATGTGAACAGCTTGATAACGTCGCGATATTCCTTGTACAGGGCGAGCTCGGCATCGGTTTCGTAGTTGTCGAGATCCTCAGCGCTCATGCTTGGTTCACTTCTCGCTTTCCGTATCGCGCTTGCGGCCGCGGCCCAACGTGCGCCACCATGCTTCCTTGGAAGCCTTGCGCTCGTTTGCTCCGTACGGCCAATTGCTTTCTTCTTCCCGGCTCAAACGGGACTTTTCATGTGCTGTGTGCTGCCCATCAGCATTCATTTCAGTTTCAGCTGCCGATGTATCAGCAGACTGCTGTGCAGCTGAAGTATCAGCGATCGCAGCATTGGTCTGTTCAGCGGCATCAGCATTACCGGCTGCGGATGCTGCGTTCTGTCGAATGGCAACAGAATGCTCACGCGCTGCCAATGCTTCCTGCACACCAGGATTGTTTTCGATCAGATGCATGCCGAATGCATCAAGCGAACGAATCGGATCGTATTCGTCCACCAAAGTATCCATCACAATCAAATCTTGATATTTGCTGTTCTCGGCATCCCACAGTGCGTCACGCGAAGTACCGGAAGGCACAAAACCAAGCGACTGGTACACCGAAATCGAACGCGTATTGTTCTCCGGAACAGCCACCCAGATGCGGTGCATGCCAAGGCCTGCCGGCTCGGAAGCAAAGCCATAGGTCATTACGCGAGGCATTGCGTCACGGGAGTAACCGCGACCGCGGTAGTCGCGGCCCAGCACAATCTGAATGCGGGCGGAGCGAGACCATCCATCAATGTCGATCAGGAAAATCATGCCGATGACATTGTCGGTTGCGGAAGCGTCGGTCTTGCCGTCTTCATCATGATCAGCATCGGTCACTACCGCCCATGCGATAGTGCGACGCGACTCAGGATCGCCTACGCCGGACTCCGCCGGGGCAAGACCAGATTCCCATGCTTGAGAGCGGCGAACCCATGTATGAATCATCGAACGTTCAGTGGCCGCATCCTTGCCGGTGATTTTGGAAGCACCATAGAATGCGTCAAGTTCATCAAGACGCGGTAAATCTTCCAACGTAGCCGGGCGTAGATGCACCATTTCGCCTTGAATAGGCGGAATGACGATGCTTTGAGGCAGGTCTCGATTGACCTGCGCGTCCGCGGCAATGCTCAACGTCTCGTTGGTCTCGGTCATTGAAGTTTGTCCCCTGTTTCGGCTCATGATGGCTCACGATTCAGTGCCGAACATATCTTACTCTGCTGGGTGAACGCTGGAAAGCCGCTGGGATAGTGAGACTGACCACAGAATCATCGAATCGTCATTATGTACGCGCGCGAACGAAGCCGCCGCAAACATAATGATGATTTTGGGGTCTAAATCGTCACTATGTACGCGGACGTTTCGTTGAACCGCAAACATAATGACGATCTGCAGAGCAAAACAGGCTGCATGTACGCGGCAACATCGTTGACACGCGCGCATACAGCCTGTTTGGGCTATGAGAAGATGGCTCAGGCCTTGAGCTTGCCCATGACCACCTTGGTGACAGCCTTGGCATCGGCCTGGCCACGGGTGGCCTTCATGACGGCACCGATGATGACACCCATCGGCTTCATGTTGCCGCTCTTGAGCTTCTCGACCACGTCGGGGTTGGCTTCGAAGGCTGCATCGACAGCGGCTTCGATTGCGCCATTATCCTCAACGATCTTGTAGCCGTGCTTCTTGACGACCTCATCCGGGGTGCCTTCGCCCTTAAGCACGCCTTCAACGGTCTGCTTGGCCAGCTTGTCGTTGAGCTTACCGTCGGCGATGAGCTTCTCCACCTCAGCCACATCGGCCGGGGTAATCGGCAGCTCCTCGAGGGAAACACCCTTGGCATTGGCAGCGCGAGACAGCTCGCCCAGCCACCACTTGCGGGCGCCGGCAGCCTTAGCACCGGCCTTGACAGTTTCCTCAATCAGGTCGAGAGCGTCGGCGTTCAGGATGTCACGCATCTGCAGATCCGTCAGACCCCATTCGGCCTTGAGACGGTTGCGGCGTTCGCGCGGCATCTCCGGCATCTGAGCCTCGATTTCAGCGATGTGCTCCTTGGTGATGTGCAGCATCACGAGATCCGGATCCGGGAAGTAACGGTAATCGTCAGCGTCGGACTTCACGCGACCGCCAGCGGTGGTCTGCGTAGCCTCATCCCAGTGGCGGGTTTCCTGCAGAATCTCCTTGCCTTCATCCAAACGAGCGGCCTGACGGCGAATCTCGTACTGGATGGTCTTTTCAATGCCACGGAAGGAGTTCACGTTCTTGGTTTCGGAACGAGTGCCGTACGGGGCATCGGCGGACGGACGCAGGGAGACGTTTACGTCGGCACGCATGTTGCCCTGCTCCATACGAGCGTGGCTGATGTTCAGCGCACGAACGATGTCGCGGATGGCACGCATGTACGCACCGGCGATTTCCGGAGCACGGTCGCCCGCGCCTTCAATCGGCTTGGTCACAATCTCGATCAGCGGCACGCCTGCACGGTTGTAATCCACGAGGGAGTGGTCAGCGCCTTCGATACGGCCGTCAGCGCCACCAACGTGGGTGTTCTTGCCGGCGTCGTCTTCGATGTGTGCGCGCTCGATCGGCACGCGGAACACGGTGCCGTCTTCCAGCTCGACATCCAGGTAGCCGTTGCCGTTGGTCGGCTTATCGTACTGGGAGATCTGGTAGTCGCGCGGCATATCCGGGTAGAAGTAGTTCTTACGAGCGAACTGGCTCCACTCGGCAATTTCGCAGTGCAGGGCAAGACCCAGCTTGATGGCGTAATCGACGGCGGTCTTATTGATTACAGGCAAGCTGCCCGGCAGGCCCAGGGAGACCGGGGTCAGCTGGGTGTTCGGTTCGCCGCCGAATTCGATGTGAGCCGGGCAGAACAGCTTGGTGTTCGTGCTGAGCTCAACGTGGGTTTCCAGGCCGAAGACCACATCGTACTTCTTGGTGGCATCGGCGTACTTCATCAGTTTTTCAGCCATGATGTATTCCTTGAATCCTTCCGATGCTTCACTTGCTCAGGCCGTCAAGCCACGGGGTCTTGAGGTTGTTCCAAATCGGACCACCCCAGCTTTCCTCAAGAGCCGCCTCAAGAGCTGCTGCCGGCTTGTACATAACCTCGTCACGCTGCTGCGGAGCAATGAACTGGAAGCCCACGGGCAGACCATCATCGGACAGGCCAGCCGGAATGGACATGGCCGGCACACCGGCAAGGTTGGCCGGAATGGTGGCGATATCGTTCATGTACATGGCCAGCGGATCATCCATCTTCTCGCCGAACTTGAAGGCGGTGGACGGAGAAGTCGGGGAAACCAGAACATCAGCCTGCTCGAAGGCAGCCTTGAAGTCCTGAATAATCAGCGTACGAACCTTCTGAGCAGAACCGTACCAAGCATCGTAGTAGCCAGCGGACAGTGCGTAAGTACCAAGGATGATACGACGCTTAACCTCGTCGCCGAAGCCGGCCTCACGAGTGTAGGCCATCATGTTGGCGGCAGTCTGCGGAACACCGGTCGGCGGCATCACGCGCAGACCGTAACGCATACCATCGTAACGAGCCAGATTGGAGCTCACCTCAGACGGCATGATGATGTAGTAAGCACCCAGGGAGTAGCCGATGTGCGGCACGGAGACCTCAACAACTTCGGCACCCATCTCCTTGAGCTTTTCGACAGCCTCATTGAAGCGAGCTTCAACGCCAGGCTGGAAGCCATCGCCGCTGAGTTCCTTGATCAGGCCGACCTTGAGACCCTTCAGATCACGCTTGGCACCTTCGCGAGCGGCAGCAACCATCGGGCGCGGGCCTTCCGGAATGGAGGTGGAGTCGCGGCGATCATGGCCACCGATGACTTCCTGCAGCAGTGCGGAATCGAGCACAGTGCGGGAAACCGGGCCGATCTGATCGAGGGAAGAAGCCATGGCGATAGCACCGAAGCGGGAAACACCGCCATAAGTTGGCTTGACGCCAACGGTACCGGTCAGAGCACCCGGCTGACGGATGGAGCCGCCGGTATCGGTACCGAGGGCCAGCGGAGCTTCGAAAGCGGCCACTGCGGAAGCGGAGCCACCACCGGAGCCACCGGGCACACGCTCGGTATCCCACGGGTTGTGGGTGGTCTGATAAGCGGAATGCTCGGTGGAGGAGCCCTGAGCGAACTCATCCAGGTTGGTCTTGCCGAGCAGCGGCATGCCTGCAGCCTTGAGCTTTTCAATAACAGTGGCGTCGTACGGCGGCACCCAGCCTTCGAGAATCTTGGATGCTGCGGTGGTTTCGATGCCCTTGGTGACAATCATGTCCTTGATGGCGATCGGCACACCGGCCAGCTCAGGCAGAGCGGCCTTGTCTTCGGCAGACCTGGCGTCGAATGCGTCGGCCTGCTCGAGGGCCACATCGCCGGAGACCTTCAGGAAGGCCTTGATGGACGGCTCAGCGGCCTCGATAACCTGCAGGTGTGCTTCGACCAGCTCGCGGGAGGTGACGTCGCCCTTCTTGATGGCGGCGGCCTGCTCGGCAGCGGACAGCTTAACGAGAGTTGCGGTTTCGTTGCTCATCGATCTCACTCCTCGCTTCCCAGGATTCGCGGTGCCACGAACATACCGACCTCAGTCTTCGGACCGCCGGCGAGCGCCTCTTCCTGCGTGAGCGGGGTTTCGGCAACATCCGGGCGCAGGTAGGCTTCCAGCGGAACCGGGTTTGCAGTGGGCTCGACGTCGTCAGATGCGACTTCCTGAACCTTGTTGATGGAGTCTGCGATGACGTTCAGTTCGCCCTGCAGACGGGTGATTTCCTCATCGGTGAGCGCGATTCGGGCAAGATCGCCCAAATGCACGATTTCTTCGCGTGAAAATGTTGGCATGCGCCTTACTATACGAGCGGTTTGTGACACGCGGTTATCCGGAAGGCTCATGTTCCCACCTGTTGAAGCCCTTCACGGTGGCAGGAGCGAGGCGCTAGCTTGAGCAGCCCGTGGTTTTGCTCCGCTGACAGTCCCTTTAGCGGGGCAAAACCTCGGGTTACCCGATAATCCGTCCCACCAGCCGCCTCTCAACGGGGCAAATCATCGAGCAGACCAAGGGAATACCCCATTAGCAGTTCCTCACCGAAGCAAATCCTCGGTTAGGCCAGGGTCTTACCGCACTGTCCACCTCTCACCGAGGCAAAACCTCGGGCTAGCCATGAAAATGCCCTGCTGATAATCCCGTATCGGGGCAAAACCTCGGGTTACCCGATAATCCACCTCATCAACAGCCCCTCAGCGGAGCAAATCATCAGACAGACAGAGGAAACACCCCACTGGATGCCTCCCACCAGGGCAGAACCACGGATTAGTCGAGGATTTGCCCCACGCATTGCCCGTCATGGAGGCAAATTCTCTGCTAGCCCGAGGAAATACCCCGTTGACGGCTTCCCACCGAGGCAAAACCGCAACCGACCCGCAGAAATGCCCCGCTCCGAGCTGCACAATCACCTCACAAGAGCCAATCGAACATATGCACGACCACCGGCATCAAATATCTCGTCAGTTATCCACATTCACCCGTATGAAGAACAGAACCAAGCACCACGCAATCGGCCATAATCCGCCAAAATCATTAACAGCACCACCAACCGATAAAGCTGGAACCACATTGCCTCGCGCAAGTGGACTCCATACCTTTCATTGCCATACCGTCGAGCTATGAAACATCACAAAGAAGTAGACGCCCTTATTGCCCAAGCCGAGGCAGAGCACCGATGCGCTTATGGAATAACCAAAGCACACCGCTCAGCACTGGCACGACGCGTGCAGGCGCTCGAGCTCAAGCGCGTATCCCCCAACATGTACGCGAAGCAGGAATACTGGGATTCGTTAAAGCCTGACGAGCGCACAAGGCACATAGCCCGCACGCTTCATCTCAAGCATCCCCATTGGGTTTTCGCCGGAATCACAGCGGCCGCCATCCATGGTCTTGAACATCAGTGGCATCTTCATGATGGCTCCATCTCTATCATCACCACATCGCAGGGGCCCAATGCCAGTAGCACACAGGTGAAACGGATATCTGCGTCACATTGCATACCGGAATATGTCGGGGAATTGCCTGTCACTAGCAAGGCCAGAACAGTGGTGGATTGCGGTCTAACTACAGAGTTCCGTTTTGCATTGCCGATTATCAATTCGGCGTTGCGCAAAGGAGTCACCGTTACAAATATTCTGAATATTTGCGGCGCCATGCGGCACGATTGTGCACCCATATTCCGTTTGCTGCATTATGCCAACCCCGCAAGCGAAAATGGCGGCGAATCACTTGGATTAGGAACCATTATTGAAGGCGGGCTCATGGTTCCTGACTTGCAACAGGAAATCATCGACCCGCAAACCGGAGCCATCTATAGAGTGGATTATCTCTGGCGGCTGCCGACCGGCCGTGTTGTTGTGGGCGAATTCGACGGTTACGAAAAGTATGTGAATCCGGATATGAATGATCGAAAAGGAGTTCGCAGTGCAGTTCAGGCAGAAAAAGAGAGGGAAACCGGACTCTATCGGGCCAAAGTTGATGCCATAGTTCGATTCACGTATGAGGATGTGATGAAAAGGCACCCAATGCTCAACAAGTTGCGGGCAGTCGGGATACCTCGTGCCACGACGACAATGGGATTGGGATAGCGAATGCAGCACAGCGCCAATGTACATCCAGTATGCGCAACACAGCAGAATCGCGTTTCGAATTACCAGTGACGCCGGCATAACAGATTCCACGCAGCACCGCCGCAACGCAGCAACATACGTGGTGCAAAGCACTACAACCCAAGCGTTATTTGATATCGGCTTTTTGCGTGACGAGGAGACCGCCAATCCATGCGGCGGCGGTCCATACGGCAAGGATGAGGCCGGATTGCCACCATTCGGGGATCCAATAGTTTGGTTTTGTAGCTTCGGCAAGCGTTGCTTGCGCAGAGCTGTCGATGCCGGCGCCGAGGAAATGATTCATGGCTGAGTCTGGCGTGAGGTATGACAATGTGCCAAGCCATTCAACTTTGCTCACCGCCAGTGAGGTTATGGACAGTACCGATGACAGCACCATGAACAGAACCACTAAAGCACATACTCCGCCTACGGTGGAGCGGGTAAGTCCGCCGAGCCCTTGGGCAAAGAGCGCAGTAAGCACGATGGCTACCGGGAAACCGATTAAGGTGACCGGAATAATGCGCCACTGATCATCCGCAAGAGCCGTGACGTCATGGCCGTTGGTGAACAGCCAAAGTATTCCGGCAGCCAGCGCAATACCGACGATTCCTGCGGCGAGCGCGAAGAGTGCGACGGCTATGGATTTGGTGACGTAGAACATGCCGCGCCTGGGATTGACGGTCAGGCTCGACTGCACAGCTGATGTGGTGTATTCGCTGGTGATGGCCATGACACCGAAAATGCCGATAACCAGTGCGGCGGTGGAACCTGAGGATGCGAGGACTGCCCACAAGTCGGCTGCGGCGATGGGCTTGGGAGTGTCAAGTGCTTTGCCGGTGTTCAGATCGGTTGATGCTAGGAAGGTTACGCTCCATGAGCTCAGTGCAGACATGGCAAGCATCAGTACAACGGCAATGCCAAGCAGGACTTTGGTTGAGTTCAGTGACCAAAGCTTCAGAAGTTCCGCTTTGAGGGAGCCTTGGAAGGTGAGTCGTGCGCGGCGGTACATGCGATTGGCGCGACGGCTGGGAGCGCGGCGTACGGCGGATGCGCTAGAGCCGGTGGCAGGGTTGGAGCTATTGGTGCCGTTGGCGCTGTTGTTCATTACCCGACCTCCTTGGCGCGGTATTCGGCCTGGTTATGGGTCAGCGCCATGTATGCCTCTTCCAGGGAGGCGTGTTCTTCGACGAATTCGTAGGTGACCAGTCCGGCTTGGGCGAATACTTGGGCTGCGGCGGCAAGGTCTGCGCCGGTGATGCGGAACACTTCGCCTATTGGAGGATCGTTAGGCGTGCGTGTATCGGGCGCGACGGTAACTTCGGGCGCGCGAGCAAAAATGGCATGAAGCTTGCCTGGTTCGGGAGTCACTACGCGAATGGATTTCGTGGAATGTTCTGCAACAAATGAGTTGACTGTTGTGGTTTCCAGGATATGTCCTTGGCCAATAATGACCAGATTGTCGGCAGTAAGCGCCACTTCGCTCATCAGATGGGAGCTCAACAATACGGCTCGACCTTCCGAAGCGTAGTAGCGGCATAAGTCTCGTACCCATTTGACGCCTTCGGGGTCGAGCCCGTTAATCGGTTCGTCCAGTACGAGATTATGTGGGTCGCCCAGCAATGCGGCTGCAATGGATAAGCGTTGGCTCATGCCCAGAGAGAATTGACCGGCTTTCACATTAGCCACTGAGGCTAGGCCGGTCATGTCGATGACCTCATCCACACGTTTCTTTGGAAGATTATTCGTGTATGCCAAGGCTTGTAGATGGACTCGTGCCGTGCGAGATTTGTGTGCGGATTTGGCGTCAAGTACTGCACCGACCGCACGCATCGGCGCGCGCAATGAGGTGAATGGTTTGCCGTCAATCAATGCATGGCCTTGATCTGGGTGGATGAGGCCAAGGGCTGCGCGCATGGTGGTTGATTTGCCAGCGCCGTTAGGGCCCAGGAAGCCTGTGACTTTGCCATCTTCGGCGGTGAAGGTCACGTTGCTCAGCGCTTGCTTGGTTTTGAATCGCTTGCTGAGCCCCTCAATCTCAATCATGATTCAACTGTAGACGATAAACCGACACAATCGCCCATAGTGTCAACAGATTATTGCGTGGGATTACATTCCACTATGAAATCACACGGCATGCTGTGCAATCCAAGCATGCATGGCTACGGCTGCTGCGGCTCCGGCATTGATGGAACGCACTGATCCGAATTGGGAAATGTACACCACATCATCGGCCAGTTCGAGAGCTTTTTGGCTCAGTCCTGGTCCTTCTGCTCCGAACAACAGCAGGCAGCGCTTAGGGAATCGGTAGGTTTCCATTGGCACTGCGCCGGGGATGATGTCCAGTGCGATGACGCGGGCGGCTTCCAGTTCCTTGATGCGATTATCCGCGTCTGCAAGTTCGGCCATAGCAGATTGCGTGGCTACAGCCCCGCCGCGGAACGCATCTGCGATAGTCGATGACTCTGATTGTTCAATATGACCAACGCCCGGCACGGTTGGCGCAGCGCCTAGCTCGTGAATATGGATTGCTGCCGCGGCAGCACGAGCACGTTCATAAGCAATTTCACCGGCGATACGATGATGCCAGCATTCCACGAGTTCAGCGATGGAGGGATGATGCTCCACATGCTGGTAGAGCTCGGTCATGAGCGCGCCTTTACGGTTCCACTTGTGCGGTCCGACGATGTGTACGCGCTTGGCTTGGAATGCGTTAGCGGTACGCACCATGGAACCGATGTTGAAATCGTGGGTCCAGTTTTCTACTGCCACTTCAAAATCGTGACGGCCCCGAGCGTCCAAATCGCTTTTGATGGCTTGCACTGACCAGTACCGGTAGCGGTCGAGCACATTGCGGCGATCACCATTGTCCAGCAGTTCCGAATCGAAACGGGCATCATAATTCGGGGATGCTGGATTGTCTGGGCGAGGTTCGCCGGGATGAGTTTCGCCCCACGGGCCTACACCGACTTCACGGAATTCTGGTTCGCCGGATGCCTTGGCAGCCAAGGAAATCTGGTTGGGTGCGTGCACGCTTACTCCTCTTAATGCCTAACGCAGCTCGGATTCGTCGAAGACCTGAACGAATGGCAGTACCTGACTGTCTCCCGTGGCAGGGTTGACCACGTTGATTTCTTTGGCTCCGCCGCCAACCAGCGATGCGATGGCCACTACCTTGGCACCGAGTTGTTCGACAATACCGAAGTCCAGACTGAGCTCATTACCGTTACGCAAGGTAACGAGCGAGCTGGTCTGCACATAGGATTTCTCAGACAGCCAAGCATCCAGCAACACTACACGGCGGCCTTCGATGGACGGCCCCTTGATGGAGGGATACACGAAGTCCATTACGAATCCGTCCAAATCCTCACCTCGGGAGGCCGCGGCCTGAATCATGGCGGATACCATCGGCACGGCAGCAGCGGTCAGTGCGCCTACTGCATCGAAATCATCGACCGAATATCCGGCATCTTCCAGTGCATCAATCAGCACATGACCCATGATGGGAGCGGCATGATGATCGAATGTCACTGCAGCCAATTCGGAGAACGGGCGGCCCACCACATGCTGCTTCAGCAACGTGGCAAGCTGTTCACGCGGCTCCATCATCGCGAAATCGGCGGTGTTCTTTGCACCGGCAAGGTCCGGGGTGCCAGTCGGGCGGAATCCAGATTCAGTCATGCTGTAAGCCTATCGCCTGAGGGGGTCAGCAGTAGCAGATTCGGTATCAGAGGGAACAACTTCTGGGGCGGAAAGCTCGGTGATGTTGCCCTTGTCTGATTCGATGAGCGGCACTTCTTCGATGACCTTGGTTGGCTCGATTTTCTGCAGCTTGCGGGCAGTCGGAAGCACACGGCGTTCCAAGCTCGCGGCGAACTTGTTGTACGCTCCGACCGTCTTGGAAATCTGCGTACCCAACTTGGTGGCATAGTCGCCCAACACAGCAAAGCGCTCATACAATTCACGGGACAAGTCGAACAGCTGCTTGGCATCATCGGTCAGCGACTGCTGCTGCCATGCGTACGCCACAGATTTCAGCACGGCCCATAGCGTGACCGGAGAGGTCAGCGCCACCTTGCGGGAGAATGCGTCATCCATCAACGTGGGATCAGCTTCGAGCGCGGCCTGCAACAACGCCTCATTCGGTATGAATGCCACCACAAAATCAGGCGCAGTCTCAAAAGCGTTCCAGTATGCCTTTTCACCTAAAGCACGCACGTGATCACGCAGCGCCTTGGCATGCGAGCGCAGCAGATCATCACGTCGAGCCAAATCTTCAGGGCTAGCTGTTTCTGGAATCTCGCATGCTCGCTGGTAATCGGCATACGGCACCTTGGCGTCAATCGGAATTGTCTTGCCGCCAGGCAAGTGCACGATCATATCCGGTCGCAATGTACGGCCATCGGCACCCGTAACCACCACCTGCGTATCAAAATCCACATGTTCGAGCAAGCCTGCGGATTCCACAATGTTCTTCAGCTGCGCCTCTCCCCAAGCTCCGCGGACTTTATTGTTGCGCAATGCGGCGGAAAGCGAGCTGGTCTCCTTATCCAGACGAGCTTGCTGATCATTAAGCCCCTTGAGCTGAGCCCCCAGCGCACCCATCTCCTGCTTGCGGCCTTCTTCAATTTGGGTGACTTTATGCTGCAATGCATCAAGGTTTTTGGCCACAGGAGCCAGCGCTTCCAGCACCTTGCTCTGCTCTTTGAGTCGAGCTTCCTGTTCACGGCGCTTGGTTTCAGCAGCCTCAACTTGAGCCAACCGCTTTTCTTCAGCCGCCTTGGCCTCAGCCTGACGGCGTTCTTCAGCCTCTGCAGCCGCGCGTTCACGCTCATGTTGAATACGAATCTGCTCAGCCTGCTGCGCTTGCGTCAATTGTGATTTCACAAAAGCGAGCTGCTGGTTCAGTCCCTCAATTTGCGCGCGGGCAGCAGCATTGGCGGAACTTAATTCAGCCGCATCATTGCGAGCGGTTTGCAGCAGAGCTCGCGACTCCTCCAACTCTTGCGTCTTGGCACCACGAGCCATCTCCTGACCTTTGTGACGACCAAGCACAAAACCTGCGAGGAGCCCGAGCCCCGCGCCAATTACCAATACCGCAATCACCAGGATTACGTTTCCCGTTTGTTCAAACATGCACCCAGTATCGCATCACTTTTTTGAGAGGGAAAATTTTTTCCACCCCTACTATTTCGGGTGCATGATAGGAGGGAGTCTTACGGCTCACGACTTCACTAATCTCGCAATGGCTGCCGAAGCTTCCGCCAGTTTCTCATCAGCCACTGCCCCGCCCTCAACCGACGCCTGACGAACGCAGTGACCAAGATGATCATCAAGCAACAACAACGCCACAGATTTCAACGCCGAATTCGATGCAGAAATCTGCGTGAGGATATCAATGCAGTATTTGTCATCCTCCACCATTTGCTCTATCGCACGCACTTGGCCTTCAATGCGGCGCAAACGAGCCACGAGTTTTGCCTTGTCCCCGCTATAGCCATGCATAATGTGTCACCCCTTATTCCACAAGCTGAACACAACCGATTATATACCCTATAGGGGTATTGGGTATACACTGTCAGTCAGTACAATAGAGGCAGGAAGGAGTCATCATGGGGTTCAACGTATTCGCTCTGGCTGTGGCCATTGTCTTGGCCGCGGTAGCGACATGGGCAATTATGCGATTCTTCTTCGCACCGCAACAAGGAACTTCCGGCACTATCAATGGAGGGCAGCAACAGGCGACCATCACTGTTAAAGGCGGCTACTCCCCCGCCGTAGTGAATATGAAAGCCGGTATGCCAATCACGCTGACGTTTGACCGCCAAGAAACCGGCGAGTGCACCTCGCATGTGGTGTTCGGCGATTTAGGGCTCGATGCCATGCTTCCTGGCAACACCAGCACCGATGTGAAGCTTCCGGCACTTCCGGCCGGCGAATACCCGTTTGCTTGCGGCATGAATATGGTGCATGGCCTGCTGCGCGTGGAAGGCGACTCCGATATTTCCGCCGTGCAAGCTACTGCAGCACCAGAGGCTCCTCACACGCCGACGATTGACGCAGCGGAAGCCGAACGGCGTGAATCCCAGGAGCGCCGCAATGAGATCACTTCACTGACGAAATTGGTGATTATTGGTGCAGTCCTTACCATTCCGGTATTCGTGACCACCATGCTCCATATGGCGAATCCTGCGTTGGTGCCGCATTGGATGGTTAACCCGTGGCTTCAAGCCATTCTGATCACGCCGGTCATGTTCTACTGTGGGCATCCGATTCATAATGTCGGCTTCCCTGCTTTGGCGCATCGTTCCCCGGATATGAATTCGCTGGTATCGCTGGGTACCACCGCCGCATACGTGTACAGCCTGGTCACGTGCATTGCACCGTGGGTGTTCCCCGAAGGCTCGCGCGAGCCCTATTTTGAGTCCGTGGGAGTAGTCATCACTTTGGTATTGGTTGGGCGTCTGCTGGAGAACAAAGCTCGCGAAGGCACTGGCAAGGCAGTACAGTCGCTGATCAAGCTTCGTCCACGTACCGCGCATAAGCTCAACGATTCCGTTGCCACCGCTATCGGCAATATAAGCGCAGGCGAGGCAACCACCGAGTTCTCTGATGCGCATTCTGATGCGCAATGGCTGAACCCGGCGAACAGCACAGACATCGACGCGGATGCGATTACCGTTAACGATCTGCTCGTGGTACGCAATGGCGAACGTATACCTACAGACGGTGTCGTAGTTGCAGGCGAGGTCATGGTGGACGAGTCGATGATTACCGGCGAATCCAAGCCGGTACAGAAGACTGCCGGCACGCAGCTTACCGGCGCGACCGTTCTGCTGAAGGGCAACTGCGTTATGCAGGCCACGCAAATCGGAGCAAATACCGTGCTCTCGCAGATCACTACGATGGTGGCGCGTGCACAGGCCACTAAAGCCCCGGTGCAACAGTTGGCTGATCGTATTGCCAAGTATTTCGTACCGGCTGTGATGATCATAGCCGTGTGGACGTTTGCGATTTGGATTTCAGTTGGTCCGAGCCCGCAATTGGCACACGCTCTGGTTACCGCAGTGAGCGTGTTGATTATTGCGTGCCCGTGTGCGCTGGGGCTTGCCACACCGCTTTCCGTAACCGTGGCATTGGGTCTTGGTGCCACCAATGGCGTACTGGTTACGTCCGCAAAAGCCTTGGAACAGGCACGCCGCATCGGCACAGTGGTATTCGATAAAACGGGCACCATCACCCGCGGCGTGGTCGACAGTACTGCAGACTGGGATAAGCCGAGCTACGAGCAGGACACCATTAAAGACGGTTCTATCGAAGCGATTGCGGCATTGCGTGCACGTGGCATTCGCACGGTGATGTTGTCTGGGGATAAGGCGGATGTTGCAGGCCGTATCGCGCGCGAGGTTGGCATCGACACCGTAATTTGCGAGGTCAAACCTGATGGCAAAGCCCATTGGATCCAGCAACTGCAACGTGAACGTGATGCTCAGCATGGCATAGAGCAGCACAACGGCAGTACCAATGCGACTGGTAATAGCGCGAACGGCAGCAATGCCGCGAGCGGCAATAGCTCAGGCAGTAGCGCAGCCAAGAAGCAACCGGAAACCAATCTGATTGCCATGGTGGGCGACGGCATTAACGATGCTCCAGCTCTGGCTCAGGCCGATCTCGGTATTGCCATTGGCACCGGCACGGATGTGGCCATGCAATCGGCTGACGTGACGTTGATGAGCGGCGATTTGCGCGGCGTAATTAAGACCATCAATCTCTCGGAAGTCACCATGCGTAATATACGAGAAAATCTCGGCTGGGCGTTCGGATACAACGTCATCGGTATTCCGATTGCCGCAGGCGTATTGTTCCCGTTCACCGGCTGGTTGCTCAGCCCGATGATCGCCGGCCTGGCCATGGCGTTAAGCTCCGTTTGCCTTGTGCTGAATGCAAATCGTCTGCATATGGCAACGATTACCAATGGCATCGGCCGTGATACGGCAACTTCGACAGCGACAGCGTCGGCTACTCCCAACGCGAACAATCCTGTGCCGGCGCATCATGAACCCACTATCATCGTCGATGATCGTACCGAGCTCACACACTTGTCCGGTCAAACACACAACACCAAGGAGAATCCTATGGATATGAACATGCACATGCATCACGCCGCCCCTGTGGATGGCGAAACCGCGACCGATCCGGTATGCGGCATGACCGTAAGCGTGAACGCAGACGCCATCACGCGTGAGTTCGAAGGTAAGACCTACTACTTCTGCGGCGAACACTGCGCCAACAACTTCATGAAGGCTCCGCAAATCTTCCTGGAGAAGTAATCGAATAGCTCTAATAACACAGAGGACCTCCGCCGATTACGACGGAGGTCCTCTGCTATGTACGGCTTCTAGCCGATATTCAATAATCAGGCGCCGAAGAAGAACACGAACATCCAGCAACCGATGATGGCGCCCACAATCGGAGCCACAACCGGAATCCAGGCCTCACCCCAGCGAGAGGAGCCCTTGGACGGAATCGGCAGAATGGAGTGCAGCAGTCGCGGCATAAGGTCACGAGCCGGGTTCAGGCCAGGGCCAGTCGGACCACCCATGGAGGTCACCAAGCCCCACACAATGAAGCCGACCACGATGGAAGCAGCAGCGTAATCCTGCTTGCCCCACGGCAGGGAAAGGCAGCACAGAGCGCCAAACACCAGCACGAGGGTGCCGAACATCTCGTTGAGGAAGTAGTTGGCCTTGTCGTTGTGAGCGTCGGTGGTGCAGAAGGTGCCAAGAATGGCCTCGGCATCCTCAGTCTCCTTGTAATGCGGCCAATACGTCAGGTAGACGATGAACTGGCCCAGAGCAGCGCCGAGCATCTGCGCAATGATGTATGGCAGCACTTCGTTCCACGGGAACAGGCCGTTGATGGCCTGAGCGAGAGTCATAGCCGGGTTGATGTGTGCACCGGAAACGGCACCGAACATCAGTACCGGGAACATCACACCAAAGCCGTAGCCCATGGCGATGTTCAGCCAGCCAGCGTGATGGCCCTTGGTGTTCTTCAGTTCGACGTTGGCCACAGAGCCGTTGCCGAAAATCATCAGAATGGCAGTACCGAAGAACTCGGCAGCCAGCTTGGTAAAGAGGGAGTATTCCACTGCTTCTTCTTTTCTTCCTAATTACTTGGGGTGATGAGACTACTTTGCGAAAAGCATTCGAAAAGCAGGAGTCAAGCAAACTAGGCAAGTGTACGCCGAGGGCTGAACGTGCAACAAAGCTATACGACTCGCAAATGGAACTGGGACGAACGGTTAAAATCAAGAAAAAACGGCGGCGATGCTTCATGGCAAGTGACTCAACATTGATGCGGTGAGCTCATACCGGTCGCCATACATCGTCCAATGCAACGGAAGCTCCAGCTGGAAATTGCCGTCGTTGATGAATCCGAGTTGAGCCTGCAACCGTGACAAATCGCGGTGAGCTTCTTCCGATTGCATCACCGGGGCTCGGACGTCAAGGAACGTGCGCAGGTAGGTTGCCTCGTCGCCTCCTCGGGAGGGCGTCTCTGCAGCCTTCATTGCCGTGGCGCGGATCGCCTGAAAACTACTTCTATCATCCGCGGACCCAGGCCCATGGACTACTAATGCGTCGTAATAGATATATTGCCCTAGCGGTGAGAGCCCGTCCTTCCGCGCGTATCGGACGGCAGGATCGAGGTATTGCTCGCGCACGATGTCGTTCTGAGCCTCGATGAACTTCCGGTCATTGGCCGCGCGTTTCCACGCAGCAGTGAAATTGTCGCCCAGTCCCTTGTGGGTGTCGGTGCCGTTGGCGTCGGCCAGCGCGGGCAGGAATCGCACGAGCCGATTGTCTGGTTCAATCCGCGTGTATCGACGCACCACGTCGAGCATGTCGCCGGTGCCGGAGGTGAACCCCACGATGCCGCCCGTGTATCCTCGCCCGTCGCCGATGTCCTCGATGTATGAATACGCCCGGGAGTAGTCGGCGGTGCTGTTCTCGGCGCTGGAAACAAGTGCATACACGGTCTTGCGCAGGTCTCCAGCGCCGATGCTCTGCCCAACGGAGTGCGGGGATTGCACCGATGTGGACGCTGCTGCTCTGATGTTTCGCAGCCGCACGACTGATTGCGACGCGGAGCACCAGGCACCAGATAGAGCGATAATCACAGCTACGGACGCGACGCCCCGCATGCCGGCATGCGTCGGCAGGCGGGGCGAGTCATTTTCCGGTGTCGATGGTGTGGTGCCGTTCATTACTCAGTGGTTGCGGATGGCGTTGCGCAGGGGCAGGACGCTGGTGGGCGAGACGGACAGTTCGTCGAGTCCGATTTCGAGGAACGTGTCAGTCAGGCTCAGGTCCGCACCAAGTTCGCCGCAGATGCCGCACCAGATGCCGTGACGATGCGCCGCTTCGGTGGCCATGCGGATCATGCGCAGCACGGCGGGCGAATGTGGATCGGCGAAGCGTCCAAGGTTCGGGTTCTGCCGGTCGCAAGCCAGCGTGTACTGGGTCAAATCATTGGTACCGATGGAGAAGAAGTCGACCTCGGCGGCCAGTTCGTCGGCCATGATGACCGAGGCGGGCGTCTCGATCATGATGCCGACCTGGATGTGTTCGTTGAAGTCGACGTGCTCGCCGCGCAGCTCGCTCTTGACCTCGTCGAGGATCTGCTTGGCGTCACGCGCCTCCTGGACCGAAGTGATCATGGGCAGCATGATGGCGATATTGCCGTACACGGAGGCGCGCAGCAGGGCACGCAGCTGGACCTTGAAGATCTCCGGGCGGGTCAGGCAGATGCGGATGGCGCGGTAGCCGAGCGCGGGGTTGTCCTCGTGCTCCAGGTTGAAGTAGCCGACCTGCTTGTCCGCGCCGATGTCGAGCGTGCGGATGACGACCAGACGGTCGCCCATCTTCTGCGCGACCTCCTTATACGCCTTGAACTGGAACTCCTCGGTCGGGTAGTCCTCGCTTTCCAGGTACAGGAACTCACTGCGGAACAGGCCGATGCCTTCGGCGTCATTGGCCAATACAGCGGTCACGTCGGAAGGCCGGCCGATATTGGCGTACAGACGAACCTTTTGACCATCCTTGGTCTCGGTGGGCTTGCCCTTGAGCTCCTGCAACAGGCGCAAGTGCTCCTCGTACTTGGCCTTCCTACCCCGGTATTCGTCCAGCGTGGCCTCATCCGGGTCAACGAACACCAGGCCACTGGTGCCGTCAATCACGGCGGTGTGTCCATCGTCTGCCGGATTGAAAGCGTCACCGATACCGATGATGGCAGGCAATCCCATCGTGCGGGCCAAAATCGCGGTATGCGAGTTCGCGGAACCCTTGGCAGTCACGAAGCCCAGGACCTTGGCACGGTCGAGCTGCACGGTCTCGCTGGGGGCCAGGTCCTCGGCAAGAATAATCCGACTCTCGCCGCCTTCATCATCCGCAGCAGCTCCACCACGCTTGCCTTCAAGCACATTAATCACGCGGCGGGAGACGTCCTTGACGTCGGCTGCGCGAGCCTGCATGTACGAGTTATCCATCGCGGCGAACATAGCAGCGAACTGTTCGGCGGTGCTGTTGACCGCATACTCGGCGTTCACCTTACTCGATGTGATCAGGTCCTCGATGCTTTCCACATAATCCGGGTCCTGAAGCATGAGCTGGTGGGTGTCGAATAGTTCGGCCTTGCCCTCGCCAAATTCGGCGGCGGTCTTATCACGCAGCTGCTTCAATTGGGCGACTGCCGCATCACGGGCCGCGCGGAATCGCTCTACCTCGGCTTGCGGGTCGTCGACCACACGGCGCTCGACAGCATGGTCGGCGGTATCAAGCACACGGATCGCACCGATGGCGATGCCGGCGGAGACTCCAACGCCTTGTATCGTCCGCATCACAGGTTCTCCTTGAGGAACTGCTCGAATTCGGCGGCGGCCTTAACCTCGTCGTTACCCTGCACCTTGACGATGACCTTGTCGCCCTGCTTGACGCCGAGCCCCATGACGCCGAAGATACGCTTGGCGTCCACGGACTTGCCGTTGTAGGAGACGATGATGGTCGAATCGTATCCCTGTGCCTTGGCGACCAGCAGGCCTGCGGGGCGGGCGTGCATGCCCTCGGGGTCGGATACGGTGAACGTGAATTCCTGAGACATGATGATTCCTTTATGCGTTTGATGTGTTGCGCTTGAAGCGCCTTGTATACGTGCTGTGGTTTACAGCTGTTCGCCGTTGGTGGCGATGACCTTCTGGTACCAGCCGAAGGATTTCTTGCGACGGCGTTCGAAGGTGCCGTGGCCTTCGTCGTCGGCGTCGACGTAGATCAGCCCGTAGCGTTTCTTGAATTCGCCGGTGCCGAAGCTGACCAAGTCGATGCAGCCCCACACGGTGTAGCCCATGACCTCCACGCCGTCGAGGTCGATGGCCTTGCCGACCTGTTCGATGTGCGCGCGCAGGTAGTCGATGCGGTCGTCGTCGTCGATGGTGCCGTCCGGGTTGACGGTGTCGTATGCGCCGTAGCCGTTCTCCACGATGAAGATCGGCTTGCGGTAGCGTTCGTACAGGACGCTCAGCGCGTAGCGCAGGCCGACGGGGTCGATCTGCCAGCCCCATTTGGTGGCGGGGATATATGTGTTGCGCACCACGCCGGCGATGCCGGAGTCGAAGTCGCCGGGGGTGGAGTCGTCAGCGGACAGGGCCATCGACATGTAGTAGCTGATGGAGATGAAGTCGACGGTGCCTTCGGCGATGGCCGTCTCGTCTCCCGGCTCCATGTGCGGGGCCACGTCCTCGCGGGCCCACATGTTCCTCGCATAGTTCGGGTATTCGCCGTTAACGTACACGTCGCCGAACACGAGCCGGTCGCGCATGGCGACTTCGGCGCGCATCACGTCGTCGGGGTCGCAGGTGGCCGGGTAGATCGGCACGATGGCCAGCATGCATCCGATCCGGAAGTCGGGGTTGATCTCGTGGCCGCGCTTGACGACCAGGGCGCTGGCGACGAACTCGTTGTGCACGGCCTGCCAGACCTTGCGCTTGCGCTCGTTAATCGTATCTGTCTCGGAGAACCGAATACCGGAGTCGGTGTAGGCGAAGATCGGGTTGTCGAGGTTCATCTGGTTGTTGACCTCGTTGAAGGTCAGCCAGTACTTCACCTTGGTCTTGTAGCGTTCCATGACGGTGAGCGCGAACTTGACGAACAGGTCGATGAGCCTGCGGTCGGTGAATCCTCCGTATTTGAGGCTCAGGTTGAGCGGCATCTCGAAGTGGGAGAGCGTCACGACCGGTTCCATGCCCTTGGCCTTGAGGTCGTCGAACAGGTCGTCGTAGAACTTCAGTCCGGCCTCGTTGGGCTCGTCCTCCTCGCCGTTAGGGAAGATGCGCGACCAGGCGATGGAGGTGCGGAAGCATTTGAAGCCCATCTCCTGGAACAGCGAATCGTCGCCGCGGAAGCGGTGGTAGTAGTCGTTGCCCCAGTGGTTCGGGTAGATCTTGCCGGTCTCGACGCTATCGGTGATCTGCCGGGGCACGCCGTGCGCGCCCGCGGTCATCACGTCGGCGATGGATACGCCCTTGCCGTCTTCGTTCCACGCACCTTCGAGCTGGTGGGCGGCCACTGCGCCGCCCCACAGAAAGTTGCTTGGGAAACCCATGTTGTGTTCCTTTTCCTGATAAGCCCTGTGGATCAGTTGATCTTCTTGTACAGCGCGATGAGCTCGTTGACCAGCAGTTTGACGGTCTCCGCGGCCATCATCTGGTCCTCGACATGCGTCATGAGCAGGCTGACCTCGATTTTTTCGCCCGCCGCCTCACGCTGCACGAGATTGGTGTGCAAATCGTGGCCGGTCGCGAAGCTTGCATCACCGCTCTTGATGAGCTCGTCTGCCTTGTCGTATTTGCCGGCCTTGGCCGCCTGCAGCGCCTCGATGTAGTCGGATTTGGCGCTTCCCGCGGCCGTGATCATCTGGAAGCAGAGGGTCTCCCAATCAAAGTCTTTGTTGTCATCTGCCATTGTGTTGCCACCCTTGATTCGTTGTTTTGGCTATCTGTTATCTGTCTGTTGGCGCCGGGTTACTTGGCGGCAATGGCGATGGCGTGTTCGAGTACCTTGTCTCCGCGCACCATGCCGTAGTCCTGCGGGTTGATGGCCTCGACCGGCTTACCGGGCAGCAGTTTCTTGACGTGGTCGAGCTCGTAGCGCACCTGCGGTCCGAGCAGCACGGCGTCGGCGTTCGCGGCCTTCTCCTCGACCTCGGAAATCGGGTAGGCGTCGATCTCAGCCTCGACGCCCTTGGCTTCGGCGGCGGCGCGCATCTTCTTGACCAGCATGCTGGTGGACATTCCGGCATTGCAGCACAGTACGATCTTCATGATGTTTTCCTTTCAGTGGGCCCCACACCAATCGTGGAGCGGTTGGTTGTTGGGATGTATTTAAGTGTTGATTAGGGAGGGAGCCCGGCAAGGGTGGTTGCTCATACCGGGCTCCCATGCTTCCGGCTGTTGCCAATCGGAAGAGTTGGACCGTTCGATACGGCGGCTCAGGCCTTGGCTGCTGCAGCAGCGGTTTCGAGATCGGCTTCGTTTGCGGCCTGTTCAGCGATCCATGCCTGATCCTGCTTCTTGACGAACGGCAGGTAGACAACCACGGAGATCACGAGGATGATGAGCTGGATGAGCGCGCCCTTCCAGCCGCCCAGCAGGAAGCCGGAGATGATCACCGGGGTGGTCCACGGCACCTGGACGGCGCCGAACGGAGGCATGAAGCCGATGTACATCGCGCCGTAGGTGATAATCATGGCGATCAGCGGGACGACGATGAACGGAATCAGGAAGAACGGGTTGAACACAATCGGCAGGCCGAAGATGACCGGCTCGTTGATGTTGAACAGGCCGGGCACGATGGACAGCTTCGACATTTCCTTCATCTGGCTGGACTTGGCAACGATAAGGCCGGCAATGAGCAGGCCGAGGGTGATGCCGGTGCCGCCGAACTTGACGAAGCAGTCGACGATCTGCGGGGTGAGGATGTGTCCGCCGTCGGCGGTGGTCACGGCCTTACCGGCGTCCATGAGGGCCTGGTTGGCCACGGAGTTAGCGGTCAGCAGCGGAGCCATGATGCCCATGACGACGTTCGGGCCGTGGATGCCGCACCAGAAGAGGATGGAGATGAGCAGCGTGATGATGATTGCGCCAGCCCAGTTGTCGGTGAGGTTCTGCATCGGGGTCTGCAGGATCTTGAAGATGAGCTCGGTAAAGCTCACTCCGCCGAGTGCCTGGCACAGGTGGTAGATGACCGCGGAGCCGAGCACCACGAAGAATCCGGGAATCATGGCTGAGAATGCGTTGGACACGCCTTCGGGCACGGAGTCGGGCAACTTGATCTTGAGGTTGTGCTTCATGCACTTGACGAACACCAGACCAGACAGTAGGCCAACGATGATGGCGGTAATCACACCGTTGCCACCGGTCCACGAAGTGGAAATCGCGCCGGACACGGAGGCGGTGGTACCCTCCTTGATTGCGTCGACGGTACTGTGGTCGATGCTCACTGATGATGGAGAGAGGATAAAGAAGGCGACCAAGGCCAGCAGGCCAGAGGAGATGCCATCTTCCTTCTCATTGCGTGCATAGGCGTAACCGATGCCGACCGCGATGATGATGGCCAGGATGTTGAACGTTCCAGCGGAGACCTGATTCAGACCGATGTTCCACTTGTCGGTCAACAGGTTGTTCATGAAGTCCGTGTAGCCCTCGAACGGCAGGTTCGCGAGCAACAGGAACAGCGAACCCACCAGAGTGGCCGGCATCGTGAGCACGAAGCCATCCTTCAGCGCGGTGACCGCCTTGGTCGTCGCGAATTTCATGAAGCCGTTGAGCAGTTTGTTGCCGAACTCCTTCATTCTCGTCCTCCTTTGGACTGGTGTAACACCCCGGGCTGAGGCAAGTTAATCAGCCCGGTTTCTCAGTATAGAATCAGGTCATTCGAATGAATAGGCAACATTCGAATGACTTGACTACAATATATGACGTTCATTCGACTGTGTCAAATTCATTCGAATGATTTTTAGGTATAGCGTGTCGCCTATCAAAAAGGCACGTGGGGCGATACGACTGCCGCCATGCCACCCCACACACATGCAAACGTTTACTTCAAATCGGCGAAATTAAAAAAAGTGGCCTTCTTGTAGTGGTAGTAGACCGTACCGGCGTTGAACATGCGGCCACTGGCCAGATAGGCATCATCCTCGACCACCAAGGCTGGGTCACCCGCCGACAGACCAAGTAGATCGGCCTGGCCGTGATCCAGCTCGCGCGCGTATATCAGCTTGTCCGCGAAGCCTGTGCTCAGCCCCAAATCCTCACGAATATACGCATAGATAGAGCCGCTGGCGATCTCCTCGTTGAGGTATGGAACGAATTCCTTGAGATACAGGGCATATTCAATGGCGAACGGCTCGTCGTCCAATAGACGCAGGCGAGAAACGCTGTAGACCTTGGCATCGGAAGCGCACTTAAGGCGCGCAGAGTCCCCTCCCGCCTCGCGCTGCTCCAGCTTGATCAGCTTGGAAGACACGGAATGGCCGGGGAACTCCGAGGTCATACCCCTCGTGCCGTTGATGTTGAGACACCCCTCCCGCCTGTTTTCACGCACGAACATGCCGCTGCCCTGCACCGGATACACATCGCCGAGCTCAACCAGGAGGGCGATGGCGTTGCGCACACAGTAGCGGGTCACACCATACTGTTCCATGAGTTCAGGCTCAGTAGGCAGTCTGCCCGTATCGTGGTATTTGCCCTTGTCGATATCCACCTTGAGGATCCTTGCCAATTCCCGGTATTTCATATGCCCTCCAAAAACCACATCATTCAGCAGTGTCGCATCACCGCGACTTACAGCATTCATATTATCGCATGACTTATATTCATTCGGATTTATAACACGAACAACAGCCACTCATTGCGTAATTCATTCGAATGAATTACGCTTAGAGGTATACGCACAGCGCAGACATCGCAGTCAGCATTTCACAGGAGCACACACATGAGCAAGACCAAACTGGTATTCATCGACATCGACGGCACGCTGCTGGACAGCCACCACCGCATTCCCGAATCGGCGCGCGAGGAATGCCGCCGCGCACAGCAGGCCGGCCACAGGCTGTTCATCTGCTCGGGCCGCGCGGCACTGGATATCGATCCGCCGGTTCTCGAACTCGGGTTCGACGGCATCGTGTCCGACGGAGGCGCATGCGCCGAGCTCGACGGCGAGACCATCATCGACGAGCACATGCCCACGGAATCCGTCCGCAAGGCGACCTCGTTCTTCGCCAAGCATGCCATGCCGTATGCCTGGCACTGCCCCGACGGCATGCACGCCACCGAACGCTACCTGTACCGGCTCGGTATCTGGAAGAAACTGGTGCGGCATCCGCAGATGCGCGGCTCCTGGCACACCATCGCCGACCATTTCGCCCCTCTTCCGCCGGTTCGCAAAGGCACGTTCTACGTCCCCGAGGATGGCAGTCTCACCGTGGAAGACGTACGACGAGAGCTCACCGGCTACGCGACCATCATCCACGGATCCATCAACGCATCCAGCGACGATAACGGCGAAATCCTCATCCCCGGAGTAGACAAAGGCACAGCACTCGTGAAAGTCGCGCAACGACTCGGAGTACCGCTATCCGACACGATCGCCATCGGCGACAGCGACAATGACCTTGAGATGATCCAGGCCGCCGGCGTCGGCGTCGCTATGGGCAACGGCACTGCGGCCGTCAAATCGGCGGCCGACATGATCGCCCCGAACGTCGATCGCAATGGCCTCGCAGCGGCGCTGCACCAACTGCTCCGCTAGTCGAAGCCACCGAAAAGTACGGGCTAGACCAGAAAAACAAAAACCGGAATCTTTCGATTCCGGTTGTCTGTGCCCCCGCAGGGATTCGAACCCTGGACACGCTGATTAAGAGTCAGCTGCTCTAACCAACTGAGCTACAGGGGCGTTGGTTAGTTGTTGAAGTGTTCCTTGCAACGAGTGATAAATATACTCAGATTCGTCTCGAGCGCAAGCCTCGGCGTGTCGCCTGGAATTTCAACGTTTTTATTTTGGTGATTTTTGAGGGTTGCGGGATTGAAGTGGTGATACATGAGGAGTGTTCTTTTTGTTTTCACAAAAAGAACACAATTTGCCCGCGGCCTGAGGCCGCTCTTCTTCTCTCCCTCAGTCAGCCTTCGGCTGCCAGCTCCCTCATCAGAGGGAGCCGAAATCAGAGAGAGCCAGATATAACGAAAACCCCGTGTGCAATCTCATATTGATTGCAGCACGGGGCTTTCAGATGCTTAAGCTCAGACTTTTAGCCTGAAATATTCCAGCGGGATGCTGGAATGGTTCACTCGGCCACGACCTTCACGAAGAAGGAAGCGGTAATCTCCGGGTGGAGGGCCACCTTGGCGGGGAAATCGCCGGTGGTCTTGATGGTCTCAACCTCGATGGCCTTCGGATCCACAGGAGCCTTGTCAGCCAGAGCGATGGCGATGGCTTCCTTGGAGATGCCACCGAACAGCTTGCCGGACTCGGAAACCTTGGCAGCGATCTCGACAGTGGTGCCCTCGATAGCAGCCTTGGCAGCCACGGCGTCTTCACGGGTGGCAACAGCCTTGGCCAGACGAGCGCGCTTCATAGCGGTGATCTGAGCCTCAGCGCCCTTGGTCCAAGCGAAGGCCAGGTGCTGCGGGAACAGGTAGTTACGAGCGTAGCCAGACTTGACGGTGACAACGTCGCCCGGGTGACCCAGGTGAGCCACGGTCTTGGTGAGAATAACCTTAGATTCAGCCATTGTTCAAGCCTTTCTAACTCAGCGACCGGAAGTGGCGTACGGCAGCAGAGCCATCTCGCGGGCGTTCTTGATAGCCTTAGCGATCTCGCGCTGTTCCTGAACGGTCACACCGGTGATACGGCGGGAACGAATCTTGCCGCGATCGGAAATGAACTTGCGCAGCAGGGCAACGTCCTTGTAATCGATCTCGGTGATCTTAGCAGCCTTCAGTGGGTTCGGCTTCTTCTTGAACGGCTTGACCGGCGGTTGCGGCCTCTTACGGGACATGATGTTCTCCTTATAAATCTTTAAATTTGATTGCTGCTGTTACAGCTGTGTGCAGTAATTCGCGTCAGTTAGCAGAATCCAGAACGCAGAATTTAGAATTCCGGATCGTTATCATCGCCACCGAACTCGGAAGATCCACCAAAGGTGAAGCCACCAGTATCAGCGGCACCAGCGGAGCCAGAGCTCCACGGATCGACAGCAGGCGCGGGCTGAGCGGCCGGTGCAGACTGGGCAGGCTGCTGGGAATATCCAGCACCACCCTGATAACCACCGTTATAACCGCCCTGGCCTTGACCACCGGCGTAACCGGACTGGCCACCGTTGTAACCACTACCAGCACCCTGGCCAGCCTGATTACCGTAGCCCTGACCGGGCTGACCACCCTGGAATCCGCCCGAACGGCCCTGGAAGCCACCCTGGCTGGTCTGGCGAGTCACCTGAGCGGTGGCGCGAGACAGCGCTGGGCCAATCTCATCGACGCGCAGTTCAACAACCGTGCGCTGGCTTCCATCTTGGGCCTGGTAGGAACGCTGGGTCAGACGACCCTGAGCAATCACGCGCATGCCCTTGGACAGCGTGCTGGCAATGTTGGAGGCCAGCGACGAAGCGCGACCATCCCATGCCGAGCAGTTCATGAACAGCGTGTCGCCATCTTCCCACTGATTCGTGTTGCGGTTGTACTGACGAGTGGAAGCAGCGATGGTGAAGTTCACCACCGTCGATCCACTGCCAATAGTGCGCAGCTCAGGATCACGGGTAAGGTTACCGACCACGGTGATAATGGTTTCGCCTGCCATGCCATGCCTTCTTACTTGCGTGTTGCTCTTACTTGCACATCAGCTCTTCAGCTGACTAAACGCTAAACGCTGTGAATTCAGCCCTTACGAAGAATCTTCGTACGGATCACGGATTCGTTGAGGTTCAGAACACGGTCGAGCTCATCGCTAGTTGCGGGCTCAGCGGTGTACTTCACGACGACGTAGTTGCCTTCGGTCTTACCGGCAATCTCATAGGCGAGCTTGCGACGGCCCCAGTAATCGGGCTCATCGAAAGAACCGCCTTCCTTGGTGACGAGTTCCAGATACTGCTCGGTCAGCTTCTTCAGACCGCGCTCATCCAGCTCAGGATCGGCGATGAACATCAGTTCGTACTTGTGCGCAGACATCACCCACCTCCTTCGGACTATTCGGCCACGGACGTTCCGTGGCAGGAGTGTGTATACGCTTGCCCCAGGTTCAGTACTGTGTAGTACAGCGCAGTGCAGGCGCACTACTCCCATTTGGGCAACTTGCACATCTTATGGCCAAGGCCAGACAGCAAACGCCTCAACACAATCATCACATTCCGGCGCTGCTCGCTCAGGGGTGCTTGTACACTAGATGAGGCTGAAATTCACAACAACACAAAAGGATGCGAAAGCATGTCGGCAATTCTTGAAGGCACTCCGGATAAACGACTCGTTCTGGTCACGGGCCGCGCCTACCCCGAGCTGGCTGAGAAGGTGGCCGAATGCTTGGGCACCGAGATTCTGGAGACCACTGCATACGACTTCGCCAACGGCGAGATGTACGTGCGCTTCGCCAAGCCGGTGCGTGGCGCGGATGTGTTCGTGCTGCAGTGCCATTCAGGCGATATCAACAAGTGGATCATGGAACAGCTCATCATGATCGACGCCCTGAAGCGCGCCTCCGCCAAGTCCATCACCGTGGTGGCTCCATTCCTGGGCTATTCCCGCCAGGATAAGAAGCATCGCGGCCGTGAGCCCATCACCGCTCGCCTGATTTTCGATCTGTTCCACGCTGCTGGCGCCGACCGTATTATGACTGTCGATTTGCATGCCGCTCAGGAGCAGGGCTTCTTCGATGGCCCGGTCGATCACCTGACCGCTATGCCTGTGCTGCTTGACTATGTGCGTTCCGCCGTGGATCTGAGCAACACCACCATCGTCTCCCCGGATGCCGGTCGTATCAAGGTGTCTGAGCAGTGGGCCGCCAAGCTCGGCAATCTGCCGCTGGCCTTTATTCACAAGCAGCGCGACATCACGCGTCCGAACCATGCCGAGGCGCATGGCATTATCGGTGATGTGGATGGCCGTGACTGCGTGGTGGTTGACGATATGGTCGACACCGCCGGCACGATTTGCGAAGCCGTACGTACGCTGAATGAATCCGGCGCCAAGTCGGTGACGCTGGTGGCCACGCACGGTCTGCTTTCCGGTCCAGCTGTTGAGCGCCTGAAGAACTGCGGCGCACATGAAATCGTGTTTATGGATACGGTGCCGATTCCGGAATCCAAGCGTCTGCCAAATATGACTGTGCTGTCTGTGGCTCCGCTGCTCGCTGCTGGTATTCGTTCTGTGTTCGAGGAAGGTTCTGTGGCGATTCTGCTTGAGGGTCTGCCGGAGGATATGCGTCCGCGCAATATTTACGCGTGATTGATTGGTATCGGTCTTCGACCGATGCTGTTTTGTGAAAGGCGACCTTTGGGTCGCCTTTTCTTCTCTCCCCCAGTCTCACTTCGTTCGACAGCCCCCTCGTCAGAGGGGGCCAAGAATAAGATTCTCCCTAATCCTCGGAATTATCCGATATAGCACACTCGTCAGAGGGGGCCTCAGCTACTAGATGAAGGCTCGTTCGCCGAAGATGGCGGTGCCTACGCGCACGATGGTGGAACCTTCTTCGATGGCGAGTTCCATGTCATGGGTCATACCCATGGAAAGTTCAGTGCAGCCCGCCGTGCCTTCGGCCCCGGAGGCGAGAATCTGATCACGGGTGCGGCGCAAATGCGCAAAACCAGCACGAATCGTACGCTCGTCATCCACATGGGCACCGATTGTCATCAAACCTTGCAATTCCAGTCCGCCCATGGCAGCAATGCGCTTGGCCAAATCAATGGCATGGCTCGGCGCACAACCGGACTTGGATTCCTCACCGGATTCGTTGACTTCCAACAGCACGCCGACCGTAATGCCTCGCATCGTGGCACGGCGTGCAATCTTCTCCGCAAGTTCAATAGAATCAACCGACTCGATGGTGTTCACGACCGGCAGCACTTTGCCGATTTTATTGGCCTGCAGCTGGCCAATCAAATGGAATGGAATATGCTGAGCAGCATCAGTCACAGCATCAGACGCAGCACCAGCCCCATCATCTTCGTGAGTTGCACCCAAAGTAAATCCGCGCTCCCCCAGCAGCTTCGCCAAGCCTGCAGCTTTAGCCACGACTTCCTGCGGACGGTTCTCTCCAATCATGCGCACACCGGCATCGATAGCAGCCAGAATTTCACCGACATCACGGGTTTTGGTAGCAGCAAGCAGCTTCACAGAACCGGCTTCGCGCCCCGCAACGGATTCAGCTGCTGCAATACGGTCAAGCACACGGTGCACACCATCCGCGATTTCTTGCGCTCGAGACGAATCGATAACCTCGTTCGCTAAATCCTTGTGATCCATGTATGCCGTCATATATGCTCCCCCGAGATGTGATTCCTCACTATCGTAACCGTATTTGCGCACAGTTATATGGCAAACTGTGCGCAAATGACAATCACGTTTGGCGATAGTTGAAACAATGAGCCCCACTCATCGGAGTGGGGCTCACAGGGAATCAGGCGGAGTGGTGGGCCGAACCGTTAGTACCGGACTGGCGGCGCTTCAGGATAGTCACACCTGCGGCGGCGAGCAGCACGGCCACGGCAGCCACAGCAGAAACTGCGGCACCGGTGTCGGTCAAGTCACCCTTGGTGTTCTTGTTGTCGGTCACACCAGGCTGCTGGGAACCAGGCTTCTGCTCACCCTTGGTGTTGTAGAACGCCTTGTCCAAAGCATCCTGAGCGGCATCAACTTCAGCCTGCGTGGCATCGGCGTTATCAAGCACTTGCTGAGCTGCCTTGATGGCATCCTGCAGAGCATTCCAAGCCTTCTCGGTGTACTTCGACTTATCAGCCTTGTTGGCACGGTCAATCGAAGACTGGAGATTATCCTTAACAACCTTCTTAACGAGGGTCTTCAAGGAAGCTTGCAGGCCAGCGGTAGCACCAGAGACCTCAGTAGCGAGCGCCTGATCGTCCTTGGCGAGCGCGGCCTCACCGGCAGCGATGGCTTCGTCCAGCTTAGCGGCCTTGAACGAATCCTCGGTGTACTTGGAGGAATCGGTCTGAGCCTGCTTGGCCTGGTCGATGAGCGTCTGCAGATCAGTCTTGGCTTGTTCGTCGGCCAGGGTGTAGCCCTTGAGCTTGTCCTGGGCGGCGTTCAGAGCTTCGACTGCCTTGGCTACATCCTCGGCGGTGGCGTCGGCAGCATCGTAGACAGCTTGCGCATCGACGATGGACTGCTGGAACTCGGCGTATGCGTCAGCGGCGAACTTGGTTCCGTCGAGGCTGTTGGCTGCGTCCAGGGCAGTCTTAAGCGCAGTCTTATCGACTGGTTCAGGCTCCGGCTCAGTCTTGTCAGCAGCATGCACGCCCCACTCGGCCACGGCTGCACCGAAGGTGCCGGTACCGGTGTGCGGAGTGAGCACGAGACGCAGCGACTTGGTGGTGACTGGCTCGAAGGTTACTGTGCTCCAGCCATCGTTGTCGGTGGCACGAGCAGCCGGCGAGTTGCGCACAGTGTTGTACGCACCGTCAGCGGTCGGAACCACGTCCTGCCAAGTGCCGTCTTCCGCAAGGTACTGAATCTTCCAAGCGTCCGGAATCTCCAAGCCTCCCTTGGCGTCATCGGTTTCGCCGAAGTTGGCCCAGAACTGGGCACGGCTGGAATCAACCGTCACGTCCTGGCCGAAGTCGTACTGAGCGTACATGCCGTCAACGGCTGCACCCCAGGAGCCCCAGACCTTGCTGTTGACATCCTGATCGTCAGTATCGGGCCAAGTATCATCGACGACTACGCCGTCGTTGAGCTTGCCTTCGGCCTTGGACCAGCTGGCTTCAGCGGAAACGGAGGTGTTCGTGGCCTTGCCTTCAATCCAACCGGTCAGCGGTTCAGGTTCAGGTTCTGGTTCGGAGGAACCGTTTGGATCGGCTACGACGTGAACGGTCAACGTTGCGGAAGCGTCGGAGGAACCGTCCTTGACGGTACCGCTGACCTTGTAGTCACCGATAGTGGTCAGATCGATGGCTTTAACATCGGCATCTGTCCACGTGACTTCGCGGTCATCATTCACACCGTTCGGGAACTTGACCGGAACTGTGGTGGGCAGATCAATGGACTTGGCGTTCTGGTAGACGGTTTGTTCAACCAGCTGAGCGTTACCCTTGGTCTGTGCATTGGCATCGGAGCGAACGGAAACGTGAGCAACCGAGCCGCTCAAAGCACCGGCAACAGTACCCTTCACATCGATGTTGGCACCATCGACAGCGAGCTGGTCATCGGTCACATTGCCCCAAGTGACAGCGAGGTCGCGGCGGGAGCCATCAGTGTAGGTAGCGCTTACGGTCTTCGGCAGGTTCAGATCAGCAGCCTTGGTGCCGGTTTGAACCATGCGGTTGACTTCGTCCACGGACTGCGGCTCAACAGCGTATGCCTCGAACTCGGAAGCACCAACAATCGCACCCTTCGGGAAGACGACGCGCAGCTTGTCGGTTTCCACAGTCTCAGCGAACTTCACTTCGTTGCCCTGGTTCTGAACCGTGGTGTAGGACTGGCCGTCAGCCAGCTTGACATCCTGCCAATTGCCATCCGCATCGGCGTACTGCAGCTTCCAGGACGTGACCATCGGCACACCGCCGCCATCAGTCCAGAAGTACAGCTTGGCTTTCTTCAGCGGCACCTTGCCGGCCCACTTGAGCTGCAGCCACGGCTCAACGCCAGTGTTGTCGCCCCAGTTGTTCCAGGTTTCGTTCGGAGTGTTGGTGTAGACCACCTGACCGTCGACAACCTTCTTGGCGTTATCGGACGGCTGGTAACCGTTGGTGTAGCTGGCGGTTGCGGAGGCTTGCGAAGCCACGTTCACGGTACCGTCAGACGGAATGCCGTGCACGGTAATCTGCTTGTCAGCGCTCAGTTCGCCGTCGGAGGCGGTGAGCTTGAGCACATAATCGCCTTCCTTATTGAAGGTGACGGTGGTGCTGGCAGCAGTATCATCCACAAACTTGGCAACGCCGTTCTCCGGTCCGGAGACCATCTCCCACTTGGTGGTGATGTCGCCGTCTGCCGGCAGACCGTCATCCTTTACCGTGCCAACCAGCGTGGCACCGGATGCAGTGCTGGAGGAAACGTAGGCGTCGACTTCAGGAGCTTGGTTCTCGGAGGTGGCGGTCGGCTTGATATCGGTGTTGTATGCCTCAATTTCCTTGAGACCCACAGCCATGCCGGCTTGCGGCGTGAATGTGGCGCGAATAGCCTTGGCCTTCACCTTGGTGAACTGGATGCGGTTGTAATTGGCGCTGGCATAGTTTGGAGTGCGCACCTGGCCTTCAATCGGAGCCCATGTGCCGTCTTCCTTCTGATATTCCAGCTTGTAGTTGGCGGGTTCTGCATAACCGGAGATCGTCTGGCTGGACGAGGTCTGGTAGTAGTAGAGGCGGATATCGTCGATATCCTGAGCGCCGTCCTTGAACGTAACAGTCAGGGAATCAGTCTTGTTCTTGGAGCCCTTGGTTCCCCAGAACGATTCCATAACGGTCCTGCCATCAACAGCGTTCTCCTTGCCGTAGCCCTTGGCATCGTTGTAGGTGGCCTCAGTGGTGCCATCCTTGGCAACGTTGGTGGTGGAGGTGGAAGCAGAGTCAACGTTGGCGCCAGCCTTGGCGAACAGGTCGGTTACGCGCTGGTCGGAAGTGAAGGTCACCTCGTTGGCAGCCTTGAGCGTGGAGCCCGTTGCGCTGGTGATGGTCACACCGGCATTGTCGGCATCCTCAACCGTGCCCGTGGACGGATCGTAGATGAGGTGTGCGAGCTTGTCGGAGGTGAAGGCCAGCTTGCCGCCCACATAGAGGCTGTAGCCTGCTTGGCCACCGTAGTGGCTGCCGTCCTTATCCCACACGATGGAAACGTCCTGATCGTGGTAGCTCAGGTTATTCACCGTGAAGTAGTCCCATCCGGGGATTTCGATCGGGTTGAGCTCGATCTTGTTATCCTCGCGCGGAACCATGCCGGCAACGTCCTCGATCATCGTCCAGTTCGTGGTGCCGAGCTGGGTGTGGTGGATCCAAGAACGGTAGGTAATCTTGCCGCCGTTCTGTGCGGCATCAAGGTTCTTATCCTGATTGTTGACCTTGCCGTCGCCGTTCAGATCGCCAACATTGTTGTTGTCCTCATTCCAGAACTCGTTCTGGTCTGGGTACTCGTTGTTGCCTCCCTGATAGTGGGCGAATGCCACCCAGTACAGCAGCTTCTTGAACTGTTCGTTGGTGATGTAGCCGTTCGTGTTGGCATCGTAGTTACGAATGCCAGCCGAGTAGACCTGCAGCAACGGTTGAGCGTTGATGATGGAGAAGTTGTTGGAACCCGGGAAGTTCAGGGCTGCCTTATCCGCCTGGTTGGCGGTGAAGAACGGGAAGATCGGGAACTCGTCGGAATCCGCGAACAGACGCAGCGCTTCGTTGTAATCGCTGTTGCCGGTTGGCATCAGGCCTTCGGAGTACGGGTAGTAGTTGTTGATTTCCTTGTACTTGGCGAAAGCGCCATCCTTAAGCCACTTGTGCTTGAGCAGATTATCAGAGGAATCCCACAGGTTGTCGAGCACATCCTGCTTGATATCATCAGCGATCTTCTGCATCTTCTCAGCGTTGGCGGTGTCGCCGGCTGCCTTGTATGCCTGGGCTGCTGCGTTGGCGTTGGCCCACATGTTGGCAGAACCATCTGCACGATCCATGCGCTGGCCAGAACGGCCAGGCTCGGAGAAGGAAACAGCATCCGCATCATTGCCGGTCATTGACCACCAGGACCAGTCAATCAGGCTGTTCTTATTGCTGTTCTGATTGTCGTTATTGTCCGGCTCGGTGCTGGAGTTGAGCAGACCCTGCACATCCTCGGCACCTTGATCGGCGAGCTTTTCAGCCACAGTGGATGGACCGCCGTGCACCTTGTAGGAATCCCAACCAGCACGCGTGATGTACTGCGTGTAGGAATGATTCCAGTTGGCCGGATCGCCCGGATTGTCATGGTAGTAGTAATAGCCGGACTGGCCCTTCTTGGCAGTGTCTCCAGCGGACAGCCAAGTGCCGTAGGAATACTCCGGGTTACGGAACCACTTGGTGTCCATCATGAACATGCCGGAGGTGAGCACGATCTGGTTGTTGTAGCCGAGCACGCCTTCGATGGAGGTCGGGTATTGGAAGGTGTTGCCAGGCATGTTGGCGTCGAGCATGTTGAAGCGGCTCAGCCACCAGCGGTACACAACGGTTTTGTCGATGTTGTCTTCCGGAGTGTCCACGTAGGGAGCGTTATCGACCCACCACTGGTTGTATGCGGTGACGGAATCCTTGTAGGAGGCTGCCGGATCCTTGAGATCGCCGGTGTAGCGAGCTTCGTACTCGGTGGTGGAGTCCGGCAGTTCGTTGGCGATAAGGCCCAGCTGCAGTTTGGTGGTCTGAGCATCTCCTGCCTTGAGCGACAGCGTGGAGGTGAGCTTGCCGCCAGAGACGGTGAAGTCGTTGCCGGAGAAGCGTGGATAGATGGTGGTCAGATTGTTCTTGACATTGAATCGACCGGTCAGTTCGGTAGCGCCATCGTCACCGGTGGTAGCGAACGGCGAGGCTGCGGTAATGGTTACGTCGCGGTCAGTGGTGCTTTCCACAGTCAGGTTGGCCACCATCACATTGTTATTGGTGATGTATTTGACTTCGGTGATTTTCAGCGTCTTGCCGCTGGTTTGGAAAACAGTTTTGAAGTAGCTCGGGGTTTGCTTGCGCTGTGAGGTATCTTCGTTGAGCGTCTGGGTCTTGCCATCAGCTTCTACCGTGATGGTGTAGCCGTTCTGGCTGGTCTGATCCCAGTACGCAGTATCACCCACGAAACCAAGCCGACCTGGAGTGTGCGTGTACATGTAGGCGGCACGGCCACGGGTGAACAGGTAATTGTTGCCGTCCGAACCTTCATAGGTGTAGTCGCCACCATCATTGGAGCTCTTGCCAGTCGGCTGTGCACCTGTGCGGGCCAGAATGGAGTCGATCCAGAAATCATGATCAGTGTCTGTACCGGCGAGATTGGCTTGATCCTGCTTAAACGTCTCGGCCAAGTAGCTGGTAGTCGGGTTGTATGTAACCTTGTTGGCCGCCGTCTTCATGGGATCACTGGAACCGGTGAATGTTGGATAAGCCACGTCCGCATTGGGATGGCTTACTGTGTCCGCCGCATTCGCGGTGAACGCGCCGCCAGTGGCTAACGTGGCGACTGCAGCAACTGCGCCTACTGACGCAAGCCACCGCTTTCGTGTTGATTGATGCATTCCTGATGAAACCTCTCTGTTCCGGCCTCTCGCCTATTTGCTTGAGAAGCATGCCGCAGCCGTGCGGCCGGAACCTCTACTGTGGGCATCGGACCACGCAGTCCGTTATCCACCAGTTATCCTTCATTGGTTAGGGGTTCTGGAATGAGGGTTCGGCAGGCCTGGTTAAGCATCCGGTCTTTAGAAGCTTAGGTTGGAGCGACCTTGCCAAAACTGATTTCATATCATACCAAGCGAATACGGTTTCGCAAACTTTTCCCTGTAATCGCAAGGATAAAAACAAACAAAAACCGTGTTATTTTCATGTTTTCGCACCGTATTTTCGCAAAAGTACTGCGTGTCTACAAAACCAATACCGGCAAAGCAGCATCAAACAGCATAAGAAAGGCCGCCGTTGCAGATAGTAATCACCATCTGCAACGGCGGCCTACTGCCGTCATCTACGAGCGAGCCCGTCAGTCACGGCGACGGCGGACCACAATGAGTCCGGCGCCAACTGCTGCGGCAAGCACAGCGAGCTTGATTATCATTTCCACCGAGGAGCCGGTGTTAGTCAAGCTGCCCTTCTTGCCAGCATTGGAGGCATTGTTATGGTTATTGCCACCCTGCTGAGCAGGAAGCTTGACCAATGCATCAAGAGCCTGCTGCAATGCCTTAGCTGCGGCATCTACCTGCTCCTGCGAGGCCTTGCCCTGTGCAGCATCCGCCGCAACAGCCTTGGCACGACTCAACGCCACGCCCAAAGCCTTGAAGGAATCCGGCGTGTACTTTGCAGAGTTCACGCCTTCTGCCTTGGCAATAAGATTGTTGAGCTCGTCCACATTCACCGTGTCTCCGGGCTCTGGACCAGGCCCAGGCTCAGACTTCTCTTCAACCGTGATGGTCACCGAGGCGGAGACTCCGCTACCATCATTCGCAGTCGCGGTAACCTTGGCAGAGCCAACAGCAAGAGCCGTGATCTCGCCCTTATCGTTCACCGAAACGGCCGCAGTGTTATCGGAAGACCAGCTTACCGTCTGATCCACGGCATCATCGGGCGTCACCTTGGCAGTCAACACGGCAGTATCACCCACCTTCAGCGCACCGTCTGGAGCACCTTCAATGGCGATCTGCGTAACCTTGGCCGGCTTCTTCAATGCGGCAATCGCATCGTTAAGCGACTTGACCGCAGCATCGACAGCCTGCTGATCAACCTTGCCGTCCTTGGCATCCGCCTGCACTTGCTTGGCCTTATCCAATGCAGCCTGGAACTCATCCCAACCGGAGACATAATCTTCGGCCTTGAGCTCTTCGGCATCGGTGATGGCCTTGTCGAGTGCAGAGGTATCCAGCGTATCGGCAGCGGCATAGGCGGCAATCTCGCTGACTCCAATGGCGGCGTAGTTGGTGCCATCGGTGTTCGCATCGATTACCACGCGCAGCTTGGAGGTGTTCACCGCGTCAAATTCGACCGTGCTGGCCTTGTCCTTGGCAACCGTGTAGGCAGAGCCATCGGCAAGGGTGACATCCTTCCAATCGTTTGCCTCAGCATCCCAGTACTGCACAGTCCAGCCCTTGGGCAGCGGTACGTTGGCGGCAGTGTTGTCTGCCTCATTGTCATACCAGAAGTAAGCGGATACCTTGTTCAGGTTCACCGGGTTCTCCCAGTCGTACTCCATTGACTGCTGCGCAGGGTTGCTGGCGGACCAGGTGCCCCATACCTTCGGGTTATCGGTATCAGTGTTGCCAGTCGGAGTGAAAACCACCTCACCATCATTGACAGCTTCGGCCTTGTTCCAACTGGTGACGTAGGACGGATTCACCGTGGCATTCGGGGCTACGTTGCGCGGAGCCGGGTCGAGCTTATCGCCGAGATCGGCAATGGCATCAGTAATGGCCTTGGCAGCAGCGTCAACGTCAGCCTTAGTCGCGGCACCATTGGCGAGCACGCGCTGGCCATCGGCAAGCGCCTTATCCAATGCGTCGAGTTTGGCCGAGTCATAAACCGAATGATCGGTCTTGGCCGCCTTGTCGACTGCCTCGGAAAGCGCAGTCTTGTCGACCGGAGTCGGCTGTGGGGCTTCGCCGCCCTTGCCCTCAATCACGTGGACTGTGAGCTTGGCAGTCGGCTGATCGCTGGGGTTGATGTCGCTGGTGGCAACGCCATTGACCACATAGTCTCCGACCTTGTTCAGATCGATGGCCTTGACGTCTGCATCATTCCACTTGACCGGCAACATATGGTTGTCACCCGAATTGGAGACGCCCACAACCTGCTTGGGCAGATCGATGGACTTGGCGCCCACGTAGACGCTCTGCTCGATATCAACCGTGGCATTCATCGTGCTTCCTGGCGAAGAACGCACCCAGATGTGTGCTTCAGCAGGCAGTGACGAACCCTTGAGCGTACCGGCGATGGTGAAATCACCATCATTGGTCAGCTTGCTGGAATCAATCTTGTCCCAAGTTACCGGCAAGGCCACGCGAGAACCGTCGCCGTAGTACACGTCCACGGTTTCAGGCAACTTCGGCTGCTCACCAGTCTTGACTGCGACCTCCACCGGGTCAACACCCAATGGATCTTCGGCATAGGCTTCGAACTCGGATACGGCGATGGAATAGTAGCTTCCGCTAGCGTAGAACGTGGCACGCAGCTTGCTGGTAGTGATGGTGGAGGCAAACTCCACATTATTCATCTGGTCAGCATTCGCCGGGTAAGATGTGCCTTCCTTCAACGGTACGTCAACCCAGTTGCCGTTGCCGTCGTCATACTGCAACTTCCAGCTCTTGGGCACCATAGTGCCGCCGCCGTCATACCAGAAGGCCACGGAAGCGCGGGTCAGACGCTGCGGAGTATCCCAGTCGTACTGGAGCCATTCGCTTTCCTTGTTGTTCTCGTTCCAAGTACCCCATGCATTAGTGGAGTAGCCTTCATTCTGGTTGTACACAATCTTGCCGTCGTTAACGGTTTTGATGTTGTACCAGTTGGTAGCCGTGTAGCTGGCGGATGGCGTAGCGTTAGGCGCCACGTTGACAGTGCCGTCGGAAACAGTGGCCTGAACGGAGACGTCGAATGAGCCGGTCTTATCACCATCGGAAGCGGTCAGACGCAGTGTGTACGTGCCTTCCTTGGAGAACTTCACCACGGTGGTCACAGCATTCGGATCTTCGATGGAAGCTTCGCCGCCTTCAGGTGCGGAAACCACGCTCCACTCGGTGCTGAGCTTGCCGTTCGGCAGGCCATCGTCCTTGACGGAACCGCTGATTTCCACACGGCCAACGCGAGTGTCCTTCACGTAGGCATCAACCTTCGGCGCAGCATTGCCAGTGGCTTCAGCCTTTTCGCCCGTGTTGTACGCCTCAATTTCCTTGAGGCCCACCGCATAGCCGGACTGTGGGGTCACAGTCACGCGAATCTGCGAAGTAGTAACAGGCGTGAACTGCACTCGGTTGAGGTTGCCTTGTGCGATAGCCGGAGTACGAGCCTGATCAGGCACCGCCTTCCATTGGTTATCGGCAGAGTCGAGGTATTCCACCGTGTACATCTGCGGCTCGGCATAACCGGACGTCGTGGCGGAGGTCGTGGTCTTGTAGAAGTACAAGCGCACATCGTCGATAGTCTGGTCCTTGCCGAAGTCCACCGTAAGTGTATCCGTCTTGTTTGGAGTGCCCTTGGTGGCCCAGAAGTTGTTGTTCGATGTGGTTCCATCAACGGCGTTCTTGGCTGCGCGAGTGGAATCGTTAGCTTCGAACGTTGCGCTTACCTTGGCGCCCTTGGCCACGTTGGTAGCGTTGGTCTTGTCAGCGTTGTCATTGACAGCGTTGACGCCAGCTTTGGCCAGCACCTGAGTGACGCGGTCGGTGGCCTTGTAGACCACGCCCTTGGCATCAGGCAGATCAGACTTGGCATTGGAGGTTATCTTGGCGCCGGAATCATCCTTAACCGTGACCTTGCCGGAAGTCGGATCGTACACAACATGTGCAAGTTTGTCGGAAGTGAAGGCAAGCTGGCCTCCAATGTAGGCGCTGTAGCCCTTCGGCGCAGTGGAGTAGTGTCCGTCACCGTTCCACACCACCGTCAAATCCTTGCCGTGGTAGCTCAGATTGTTCACGATGAAGTGATCCCAACCGGGAATGGCGATCGGATACAGTTCGAGCTTGTTGTCGGTGCGGGTGCGCACGCCGGCCACGTCTTCCACAACAGCCCAGTTGGTAGTGCCCAGCTGAGTGTGGTGAATCCAGGAACGGTACTGAACCTTGCCACCGTTCTCGGTGGAGGCGTTGTTCCAGAACTCGTTCTGGTCGGTCAAGCGGTTATCTCCGCCCTGATAATGCGCAAATGCATTCCAGTAGAGCAGCTGCTTGAAGTTCTCTGGTGTCACGTAACCCTTATCGGCAGCGTGATACTTGCGGATGGCTTCAGAGTAGGCGCGGAAGTACAGCGTGGAGTTAATGACGGAGAAGTTGTTCGTCGGCTTCTTACCCAGCTCACGCACCAGCTTGTCGTCCGCTTGGTTCGCCGTGGCGAATGGGAAGATCGGATGCTGGTCGGCATCGCCGAGCAGACGCAACGCCGATTCGTAATCGTCGTTGTAGTCCTTATCATCCTCGGACGGCATCAGATCAGTGAAGTACGGGGTGAAGTTGTTGATTTCCTTGTACTTTGCCTGTTGACCGGCCTTCTCACCGTTGGCGAACTGGTGACGAATCAGCTTGTCATTGGAATCCCACAGGTTACTGAGCACGCTTTCCTTAATCTTGGCAGCATACTCATCCATTTCCTTGGCCTTGGCTTCGTTGTCGGCACCGCCCACTTCGCGGTAGGCTTCAGCTGCTGCCTTGGCTCCTGCATACACAGTGGCGCTTTCGGCTCGGTCAAGGCGAGCGCCGCTCACTTCATCGAAGGACACAGCGTCAGCATCGTTACCAGTCCAAGCGTTCCAGTTGGTATCCAGCAGATAATCACCATCGGAATCAAGAGAAGCAATCTGGCCCTTGGTGTCACCGTACGCGTAATCGGCAAACTTTTGCGCGATATCCGCGTCACCGCCGTGAATCTGGTAGGACTTCCATGCAGCTTCGCTAATCCACTGGGTGTGGCTTGCGCCCCAGTTCTGTGGATCGGCCTGGTTATCGCGATACTGACCGTTTTCACGAGCATTCTCACCCATGTTGAGCCACGGACCGTAGGAGTATTCAGGGTTGCGCATCCACTTGAGATCGTCGATGAACATACCAACGGTCAGATCGATGGCGTTGTTGTAGCCCAGCACGCCTTCGATTGAGGTCGGGAAGGCCATTGGACCGCCAGGAATGTTGGCGTCAAGATAGTTGAAGCGAGACAACCACCAGCGGTAGAACAGCGTCTTGTCGATGTTGTGCTCAGGAGTTTCGATGTAAGGAATGTTGTCTACCCACCACTGGTTGTATTCGGTCACGTGCGTGGTGTAGCTTGCGGCTGGATCCTGACGCTCCCCACTCTTGGTGGCATCATACTCAGTATGGGATTCTGGGATTTCATCAGTGACAAGACCCAGCTGCACCTTGGTACGCACTGGATCGGCGTTGGCACTCACATGCACAGTGCTGACCAGCTTGCCGTCCTGCGGGGTAAAACCATTGCCGGAGAAACGCGGATATACGGTGGTGAGATCGTTCTTTGCAGCAAAGCGACCGGTCAGTTCATCCCCTTCGGCAGTGGTAGCGAGCGGCGCATTAGCAGTCAGCGTCACATCCTGATCCACAGTGCCGGTCAGCTGCAAATCGGTCACAAGCACATTGTTATTGGTGATGTACTTGATAACCGTGATAGTCAGCGACTTATCCGCATTGGTGTACACGCTGGTCCAGTAGCTTGGAGTCTGCTTGCGTTGCGCAGCGTCTTCCGTGAATGCCACCTGCTGGCCGTTCACCGTAGCAGTAATGTCATAGCCTTCTTCACCGGTCACATCCCAGTAAGCCAGGTTGCCGCCGAAGCCAATCACGGACGTATCGTAGGTGTACATGAACGCGGCTCGACCGCGAGTGAACAGATAGCTGTTACCGTCAGGACCGTTGTAGGAATACTTGCTACCGTCAGCAGCAGTGCCTTGGGCAACGGTGTATTCAGGTCCGTATGGTCCCTGCACCGGATCAGCACCGCTTACTGCTTGTGGCTCGTTGCCGGTACGGGTGAGCATGCGGTCAATCCAGAAATCATGGCTGGTATCACTGCCAGCACCATTCGCTTTGTCTTGATCGAATATTTTCTGCAGGTAACTTGTTGCCGGATTAATGGAATTAGTAGCAAGTCCATCGACTGCCGGAATCGGATCTGCATCACCTCGGAATGTTGGATACCCCAGAGAAGTATTGGTTCTGCTTACGCCATCTGCTGCCACAGCAGTGGTGGTAAACGGCATCACCATTCCCACACTGAGCACACCAGCGAGAGCAATCGTCGCCGATCGCCTCACTAGAATGTGTCGCTTCTTTGCAACCATATTGACTATGGCCTTTCTTCTCGTTCCAAAGACATGAAGTCGTGGAATACGGAAAGCCTCATACGCAGATGAGGGATGCATGACGAACATATCGGCAAGTGATACACCGAACCACAGCTGTGGTGAACTACTGCTGTATTGTCGTCTATCTCCCAACAGACGCTTACTATCCGCACGATTCATCGACGACTTAGTCGATGACTTCATATCTTGTATTGCTCTTGCGGAACAAGTAGTTCAATAGACCTGTATACATCTTTGGAGCGGTCCATCAAACGTGAGGCTAGTATATCTCTGCGAATAGGCTTTCTCAAGTTTTCCCCAGCAAATTCAATAGTTACAAACAGCAAAAGCCTGGAGTTTTCTTATATTTCGCAATTATTTTCGCACTAAGATGCATCGTGTTGCACATCGCGTTGCGCACAGTGCAAGCCAGCGGAGTTAGTAGCAAAGCCGGCCAGAGCATCGGCAACAGCTGCAGAGACCACCCTCAGTCTCGCTTCGCGAGCCAGCTCCCGCCAGCGGAAGCAGATACAGAGGGAGCTTATAATTAAAAATCTCCCGCGCAAGTTACCTTGCACGGGAGACCCTCATTCCCCAGATGCGTTTCTCGGCTCCAATCGATGGCGCTTCTGGCCTATGTGACTGCCGCTCATACGACCGGCAGTCACATAAGAATCTTTATTGCATTGAATCTTCTGGCCTATCGGCGCTGGAAGACTCGCATCTCGCCAACCTTGCGGTTAGCCCAGGAGTAGTACGGCACCAACTTCAGCGTGGCCGGCTCACCAGCGCGCGCTTCATCGGCATCCACATACAGTGGAGCATCCGCATCATCAGCCGTTTCACGTACGGCCGGCAACGCGATGGTATCGACACCGCCCAGCAGATCAGCCTTGAATTCCACTGCAGCATCCGCACCGGTCACGCCATCAGCCAGACGATAGTTCCACAGATCACCGGGGTTATCCGCCTGCTCAGCGCAGTAGACCAGCGGGCCACGCAGCACGGCCACCTGGCCGGCGTCGGAGCGCACGTGGGAGTTCGCGCGCACGAACTTCACCGACATATCAAGGTCAAGTACAATCTCCAACGTGTCACCAGCGTTGACCACCAAGTACACGAATCCGTCTTCCACATCAGCGGCTGCAGGCTCGCCGTTCACGGTCAGCGTGTAGGAGGCCAGCGACCATCCAGGAATGCGCAGGCCGAAGCGTACCGAGCTCAGCGCCGCAGAAGACGGCAGGCTCACCGTGTATTCCACGTGGCCATCCCACGGGAAGTTGGAGCGCTGTTCCACCGTAAGACCGGACTCGAATTGCGCGTTATTGGCGATGAACTGGTGGCTCAACACCGTCTTGCCGCCGTCACGCTCGGTGTAGATGTAACGATCCACAGATGCGATGAGACGAGCAATGTTAGCCGGGCAGCATGCGCAGCCGAACCAATCCACGCGATGAGACAACACATGGTGGCGATCCGGGTTTGCCAGACCATCCGGTGTGGTTTCCAACGCGTTGACGTAGTAGTACTGCTTGCCATCCAGGGAAATACCGGCAATAGAACCGTTGAACAGTTCCTTTTCGAGCACATCAGCGTATTCGCCCTTAGCTTCGATATCGAGCATCTGCAGAGCGAACATGCTCATGGACACGGACGCACAGGTTTCGCCGTACATCGTATCGTTCGGCAAATCGTAGTCATAGGTGAACGATTCGCCCACGTGAGTGGAGCCGATGGCACCAGTGACATACATGCGCTTGGTGACGATGTTCTTCCAGAAACGCTTGGCCGTTTCAATCAGACCCTCATCTCCGAGCAGTCGCCCGACGTGCGCCACGCCAGTGCACAGGTAGCCGACGCGCACGGCGTGACCGTCTGCGGTCTGCTGATCGCGCACAGGCTGAGCTGCTTGGAAGTAGCTGGGCTTGTAGAAGCCAAGGTCGGGGAAAATATTATCGCCGTTCAGCGCCTTGAGCTGCTTGGTATAGAACTGCGGATCCTGGCCGCGCACGTCGATGAGGTACTGAGCGAGCGTCAAGTAACGCTCCTCATGGGTTTCTTCATAGAGCTTGGCCAATGCCAGTTCGATTTCCGGGTGACCGTCAGCGCCATGAATCTTGCCGTCTTCCGGACCGAAGTTAGCGTCCAGGCAGTCGGCCATTTTCTTGGCGACTTCAAGAACCTGCTCATTGCCGGTGACTTGGTGATAGGCGACTGCGGCTTCAATGTAGTGGCCCATCACATACATTTCGTGGCTCTGCTGAATCAAGCTGAAGCGCGGGCGATTGGCCCAGACTCCGGACTTGATTTGGTATGGGGTGTCCAGATAGCCATCATCCTGTTGAGCGCGGGCGATGAGATCAACAGTCTGATCGCACAGGGCCTTGAGCTCAGGATCCGGATGATAGGCCAGTGCGTAGGCCGCCTCTTCCAGCCACTTGTAGACGTCGGAATCTTGGAAGACCATGCCGTGGAACTCGTCATCAAGTTCGCCAGCAGCCACCTTGAGATTAGCTACAGCATGGCTCTTATTGTCGGAGAGCTGGTTACCAGCCGGGTCATCAGGAACGACGGTTTCGATTTCGTCGTTCATCACACCCCACTGGTACGGGATCACCGACTCAACGATCTGGTCGCGACGCTGCTTCCAGAACGGGGAGGTAATCGTTACCTTCATGATTGACCTTTCACAAATGTTTTTGTGATGAGAAGTTTGAACAAGGCTTCGTTCTCTTGAGCGGGAACTACCCCTCAGTCACCTGCGGTGACAGCTCCCCTGACAAGGGGAGCCAAAGGGAGGAATCATCCCTTTACAGCTCCAGCCATGAAGCCCTTGACGTAGTACTTCTGGAGGGCGAGGAAGAGGATGGCGCAGGGGATGAGGAGGACTACAACGCCGGCTTCGGTGGCACCGTAGTCGATGACGCCCATGGTCTGCTGGCGCATGTTCACCATGGCGAGCGGCAAGGTGGACTTTGCGGAGGAGCTCAAGTACAGCGGAATCATGAAGTTGTTCCATGCTTCAAGGAAGGCGAGCAGACCAACGGTCACCATGGAGGGCTTGACCACCGGCACCAGAATCTTGACAAGGGCCTGGAAGGAGTTGCAGCCATCAACCATGGCGGCCTCTTCCATATCCTTCGGAATGGCATCGAATGCGTTACGCATGATGAAGGTGCTCATTGGCAGCTGGAACAGCGTGATCACCAGGCCAACGCCGAGCAGGGTGTCGTTGAGGCCGATGTCCTTGAACCACACCATCAACGGGATCAGCAGGGATGCGTATGGCACCATGAGGATGGACAGGGTCACCATGAAGCCGAGGTTGCGGCCCGGGTAATCGAAGCGGGAGAAGGAGTAGCCAGCCAAGGTGCACACCACTACGGAGAACACCACAGCCACCAAGCTCACAATGATGGAGTTGAACAGGTACTTCGGCAGACCTTCCTGATATCCGAACAGGGTCAGGTAGTTGGCCACACCCCAGCCCTTGGACTGGGCGGAACCCGGCTGCGGGCTGAAGGAGCTAATCACAACCCAAATCAGTGGGCTGATGAAGATCAGGGCAAGCAAGCCCTCAAGAATACGAGCGATGACGCGCTTCCACAATGGGGTAGTCATAATGAATTACCTCCCCTTTCTCACTTGGTGTTGTCGCGCATACCGCGCATCTGGATGGAGTTGATAATCACCAGGGCGATGAGCACGATCAGCGACAGGGCTGCGGCCATACCGAGGTCCTTCTTGGAATCGAAGGCGAAGTTGTAGATGAGCTGCACAACGGTCATCGTGGAGTTGTTCGGGCCGCCCTTAGTCAGAATGAAGAACTGATCGAAGGCGAGGATGGAACCAGTCACGCAGTAGACCAAGCACATCACGATGGTCGGCTTCATCAGCGGCAGAGTGATAGAGCGGAAGATACGCCAAGTACCAGCGCCATCCATGCGAGCGGCTTCGTACAGATCACCAGGAATAGCCTGCAGACCAATCATCATGAGCAGCATGTAGTAGCCGGAGAAGCGCCACACGATGACGATAATCGTGGCCCACAGTGCGGATTGGCCAGTGGCGAGCACCGAACCACCTTCCTCCATCAGACCCAAGGTGGAGAGAATCTTGGTGATCGGGCCGACCTGCGGGGAGTACAGTGCGTAGAACAGCAGGGATGCGGAGGCAAGACCGGTTGCGGACGGCAGTAGGAAGCAGGTACGCAGCACATTGTTCCACTTGGTGGATTCCTGCACAATCAGAGCCATACCAAGGCCAAGTACCAGCAGGAAGATCGTCACGATCACGGTGTATTCAAGCGTGAAGCCGATGGAAGGCCAGAACAGCTTATGCTCGAATACCTTAGTGAAGTTGTCCGGGAAGTTGGTGCCACGGTTGCCGCCCAGCAGGCTCCAACGAGAGCAAGCCATGATGACGAGCAGCACAATCGGCACGAAGAACAGGACGATAATCATCACCCAGTCCGGAAGCGCGTACAGAATACCGCGCTTGAACGCCTGGGCCTTTGCCGTGGACTTGTGCTCTGGCACGGCCGCGGCGGACTTGGAAACACTTGACATGTTTCACTCCTTTGTGGGGATTGATAGATGTGATCAGACGATCGAACATTGATCGAATTTCGGACTCGAATGCAATCCGTTATCAAGGCCGATTCCTGGTTGCGAAGGAGAAAGGAAGGAGATGCAAACAGGAAGAAAAAGGAATCGACCTTGGCAGCAGAACACAGTCGAAAATGTGTAGAGCATGATGATGCTCCCCTCAGTCACTGAAGGTGACTGAGGGAGAGCAATTCAGTTATGCATTGGTAGCTAGTTCAGCAGATCCAATCAGATCACTGAGCGGACAGGACGTCGGTCACGGCCTGGTTGTCAGCCTTGAGATCACCGGAGCCCCAGACAGCGTTCTGGACGAGCAGCTGCCACGGAGAACCAGCGGCGTTGAAGGCTTCGTTGAAGGCTGCGGACTTCGGGGTCTGGCCGTTGCCATCGATGATGGTGGAGTTGATGGTCTGGATACGAGGATCAGCGTTGTCGTAAGCGGTCTTCAGGGTCTCGATGTTGGAAGCGGTGTAGCCGTTGTCAGCGAAGACTTCCTTCTGAGTGTCAGACTGCATCAGCCAGTAGAGGAAGTTCCAGGCCTGAGCAACATGCTTGGAGTCCTTGGAGATACCCATGGCGTCGCCACCGAGGAAGGTGGAGGTCTTGCCGGAGGTGCCGGCGATCGGGGTCACGCCAACCTGGAAGCCGCCATCCTTCTCAGCATCGAAGATGTCGTTGAGGGAGGTGTTCGGGTAAGGCATCACACCAATCTTGCCGTTGGCGAACGGAGCGGTCCAAGTGGCACCAGTCTCTTCCTTGGAGCCTGCGCCGAGGCCGTTGGTGGTGTTGGCGAGTTCCTTGTAGGAGTCGAGCACGGCCTTCATGGAATCGTTGTTCAGGGTGGCTTCGGTGCCATCGTCGTTCATGACGGATTCGCCATCAGCCCACACGGACGGGAAGAGGTCGAAGACCAGAGCGCCACCGGACTGGCCAGCGAGGTAGGAACCGGCAACGCCGTCCTTGTTCAGGGCTGCAACAGCCTTGGCCTGCTCGGTGAAGGTCTTGATGTCGGTCGGGCCCTGCTCAGGATCCAGGCCAGCCTCCTTGTACAGGTCCTTGTTCCAAACCCACACGGAAACGTCGGTGATGAACGGCAGGGTGTACTCAGCGCCGTCCACAGTACCGGCCTTGATGTGGCCCTGCTGGATGTCCTTCAGGTTGTCGAGACCGTTGATCTGATCGGTGATCTCGGTGAAGATACCTTCGGAAGCCCAGTACGGAATACGCACAACGTCGCCGGCGAGGATGTCAGGCAGGGAGTCGGTCTGGGAAGCGCCGCCGACCTTGCCTTCCATATCATCGTTCGGGATGATTTCCAGCTTGACCTGGTTCTTGTGGCTCTTGTTGTAAGCCTCGACAGCAGCCTTGGCCTGACGCTCCAGCGGAGAACGGGTCCACAGGGTGATTTCGGTACCATCATCGGTACCCTTGGCCGGGATGCCTTCGGCAGTGGCGGAACCACCATTGCCGGAACCGCCGCAGGCGGCCAGCGGGATCAGCATTGCAGCGGCAGCGATGCCGGCGAGTGCACGAGTGACCTTGTTGAAGGACATAATCGCTTCTTTCTCTAAAACTTTCCGCTCATCTCTGAGAGGCGGTGGCGGAGTTTCCGCCTCCGGTCCTTCGAGGTTCCGTTCCATCCTCCTTCGGTAGAACGAAACTCTGCGAAAGCCTTTTCTCAATATAAGCGAACAGCGCTTTATTTGCAAAACCGCTTTCGCATTTTCGCATTCTTTCACAAGTCGAACCGGTTTAACGATATGATTCACCGGTTTCTCAATTCTGATTTTTGGCTAATTTTCAGCATTTTTGCGGCGTGTCGCGCAAAGAACACAAAATCGAACACAAACCAAACGCTTTCAATGCTTTTCTGTAAAAGCGAACATTGCTGTTATCGTTTTGTTATAAAACACCCCCTGCGAAACACCCTTTGCGAAAATGTTTTCGCAGTTTGCGCTATACTATGCACAGCACAGTGAAGTACTGATTGGCAAATTCGCCGTCCATTGTTTTCAGTCGTACGCAACGGCATGCAAGGCGCATTTTGCACCCACGAAACACTGTGAACACCACACCGCTATGGCCACAACAGCCATAACAATAACGAATCGAGGAATGATGTCCCAGATCCCGACCGGACGTTCGGCACGACTTGAAGATGTAGCCGCGCTGGCCGGAGTTTCACTGGCCACCGCATCCAAGGCGCTCCATAACAAGCCGCGCATCAGCGACGAAACCAAGCAGCGCGTGCTCGAAGCCGCCCGTCAATTGAACTATTCCCCCAACAAGCTGGCGCAGTCCTTGGCCCGGGGCACCTCTGGATTAATTGGCTTGGTCACCTCTGATCTACAGGGTCGCTTCTCCACCCCTATTCTTATCGGCGCCGAAAACGAGCTGCGCGCACAATCCACTTCCGTACTGCTGGCCAACGCACGCGGCGATGTTGCACTCGAACGCCAACATGTGGAAAAGCTGCTGTCGCTGAAAGTCGATGGTCTGCTGATTGTGCAGCGTGAAACCAACCCTCGCCCCTCACTTGGCCAGGACTGGGGTGTGCCGTTGGTGTATGTATACGGCCCTTCTACCAATACTGATGACTGCTCAGTCACCTGCGACAATGTGGACGCCGGCCGCATGGCAGTCAATCATCTGATTTCCTGCGGGCGTCGGCATATCGCCATTATTGGCGGCGATGAAACCTATACGGCAGCCACCGATCGCACCAAAGGTGCGCTCGAAGCGCTGGCCGAGCTCGGCATTCAGCCGGCTGGCCCGGTTCGTTATGGCAAGTGGGAAGAAGGCTGGGGCCGCGCGGCCACTCGCCTTCTGCTTGATCAAGGCGTGAAATTCGATGCCGTGGTATGTCAGAGCGATCAGCTCGCTCGCGGCTGCATTGATGTGCTCAAGCAGCAGGGTTTGGCCATTCCGGATGATGTTGCCGTTATCGGTCACGATAATTGGTCGGTGTTGACTTCCGGTTCTCGCCCGTCGCTGACTTCGATTGATAATGAAACTGAGGCCATCGGTCGCCGAGCAGCACGGTATTTGATGGATGCCATCGACGGCAATCCGCATCATGGTGTGGATTATGTGCCCTGCCGCCTGATTCAGCGCGAATCCACGCTGCCGTTGGACTGAAGTACAGTACAGCATATCTCCCAAGAGCCCGGACCAGAATCGAATTTGATCCGGGCTTTCGCATATTCCGCTGCAGACTCCCGCGGCGGAGCGTCATATGCTCACAAAATTATATCGGTATCATTATTTATCTATTTATAGGCAGATTTACTGCGTTTTTAAATTGTTATACCGGTATAAATCTTATATGATATTCTTCGTTATCACCCATAACAACGAGGTATGCACATGCAGATGACCACCATCGCCATCAACCAGCCGACGCAGGCTCCTGATGGCACCACCACTATCCCACCAACCAGCAAGCTGACCCATGTGACCATCGGGCTTAGCGAAAGCAGATTCCCGCGTATCGTTGCCATCACGCGCGGCGCGGCCACATCAACGCTTGCCCATGCACCAGCTCCGGCAGCGGCAAACGAGCCCACTGCCATACAACCGGACCCACAGTTCCCACAGACGCTTGACGCAGGTCTTCAAATCGGTGAAATGCCTTCCTTGCTACCCACGCAGGCTGAAGGCTGGACCGGAACACCTGCCATCCAAGTGGCACGCAATGGCGTGGAACTGTTCCCTGAGTTGAACGTGTCCCACGTCACCACCACTGAAAGTTCCATTACCATCGAGGCGGCAGACAATACCGCTAAGCTCGCTCTGCATATGACTGTTGCCATCGGCGCAGAAGGACTTATTCGCGTAGACACCGATCTGACCAACACCGGCGAATCACCATTGACCGTTCAACGCCTGGCACCGGTTGTACCGCTGCCGCCTCAGGTATCGGAAGTCGAATCCTGCACCGGTCACCATCTTCGCGAACGTGCGCTGCAACGTCAGCCCCTTACTGAAGGCGTGTTCGCTAAGGAATCGCGCATGGGTCGCCCGAATTTCAACGCCACTACCCTGCTCACCGCTGGCGAGCGCGGCTTCGGCTTCGAACATGGGCTGGTTATCTCCGCTCACGTGGCATTCAGCGGCAATTCCACCACGTTCATTGAGCGCACACCCTATACGCATGGTGTTATCGGCGGCGGCGAACTGCCGTACATGGGCGAAATCGAATTGACACCAAGCGCCACGTATCATGCGCCACGTCTACTTGTTGGCGTCGGTGATGGCCTGAACGAGGTTTCGTCGAAATTCCACGCGTACTTGCGCGCGCTGCATCCAGAACTTGCAAAGCCTCGCCCGGTGATGCTCAACACGTGGGAAGCCATGTACTTTGCGCAAAGTGAAGGCAAGGTCATTGCCTTGGCTGATCGCGCCGCTGAGATTGGCGTGGAGCGATTCGTTATTGATGATGGTTGGTTCAAAGGCCGCCGCGACGATACCAAGGCACTTGGTGATTGGCAGGTCGATTCCACGCTGTGGCCGGAAGGTCTTGGAACCGTAGCCCATCATGTGCACGATTTGGGCATGGAATTCGGCTTGTGGTTTGAGCCGGAGATGATCAGCCCTGATTCTGATGTGGCGCGCGCTCACCCTGATTGGATGCTCGCTCCGAACAATGAGCGTCTGCCGATGGCATCGCGCGCACAGCAGGTTATTGATCTGACGAATCCTGCAGCCGCTGCCTATGTGGAGCATGCCATCGACACTTTGGTGGGTGAATACCATATCGATTACATCAAATGGGATCACAACCGCTTCCTCACCGAGCCCATCTCTCCTGCATCCGGTCATCCTGCCGTGCATAAGCAGACCGAAGCGTTTTATGCGATTGTCGATCATCTGCGCGAACGCCATCCTGGATTGGAAATCGAATCCTGCTCGTCTGGCGGCGGCCGTATTGACGCCGGCGTTTTGGCACGTTGCAGCCGCGTCTGGGCTTCTGATTGCACCGATCCCGTGGAGCGCGCCGACATTCAGCGTGGCACATCATTGTTGGTTCCGCCGGAGATGATCGGCGAGCATATTTCCGAGTCTCCGAATCATGCGACCCGCCGCGCTACGTCGCTTACTATGCGTGCGTCGATGGCGTTCTTCGGCCATCTCGGCATCGAATGGAACATTATGAAGCTCAATGATGCTGATTTGCAGCAGCTCAAGAGTTGGGTGGATTTGTATAAGCAGCGTCGGCAGGATATTCCTCAAGGCGTTATGGTGCATGCCGATGTTCCCGATCCGGCCATTCGCGTCGATGGACTTATTGCGCCGGATCGTTCGCGCGCGGTTTTCCGATTCGCCGCAGTCTCATCATCCCAGGATTACCCGTATGGTTTGGTTCGGCTGCCCGGCTTGGACGATACGGCACGTTACCGTATTCGCCCACTTGGCGGCATCACCCGCTACGAGCAGGAGTTCAGCCCGAATTGCCGCACACCATTGAGCTGGTGGACGGACGAGGGTACGACGGTAGATGGTGCGACGCTCACTCAGTGGGGTATTCGCCCGCCGCAGCTCGCGCCTGAACATGCCGTGCTCATTGAAGTGACGCGTCAGTAGCTCAGCCGCGCACGAGTTCGCCGGTGGACTCGCGTTCCACTAATTCGCCGGCAATCGTATCGAACATCGTCCACGCCTCGCCGCGTGGACGATTGTTGACCACATCATCAATTTGCTGTTTGAGCATAGTGACCGCGTGCTCGCCAGCCTCATCAAAGTGCTGCCGAATCGTAGTCAGCGGCGGATTCCACACCCGGGAAAGCGTGTGATCATCGAATCCGGCCACAATCACATCCTCAGGCACCCGCTTGCCAGCGATTGCCAAACCTCGCATCACACCCATTGCAATCTCATCATTGCCGGCGAAAATAGCAGTGACACTGTCGTCATTGCCAAGTTGCTGCCCGATAGCAATGGCCTTTTCCGCATCCCACGTGGTAGCAATCGGCGCAGGAGCTGGCACATGCGCATCGCTGAGCGCCATGCGCCAGCCATCCTCGCGCGCATCAACATCAGACGGCACTGCCACATAATGCACAGTTGCATGCCCTAAAGCCAGCAAATGCTTGGTCATCGTGTAAGCGCTGTCATACTCGCCCAAATGAATCTGGGCCCGATCCTCATGCCGAGGGCCACCGATAATCACCAACGGAGTTGTGGTTGGAATATGGGAAACCACACTATCGGTTAAGCGATCATAATCAATAAGAATCACACCGGCCGGGCTGCGATCCAGGCAGGATCGCACGCTGCCTAACATCCAATCACCACCGCGCGAATCAAGCACATAGATAGTAGTCGGATAGCCGATTTCCTGAGCTTTACGCTCAATGCCATAGAAGGTTTGCGTGCGGCCATACAGCCTGGTATCGGCAGACATCACCGCAATTGATTCGCTCATATCGAGGGCGAGAGCGCGGGCGATAGGATTCGGCCGGTAGTTCAGCTTTTCGATGGCGGCCGCGATAGCTACACGCTTTTTCTCGCTAACCCGACTAGGATCCTTCAAATACCGCGACATCGTGGGCACTGAGACATTGGCCACCGCAGCCACGTCACGAATGGAAGGCGCGGTACCGCGCTTCGTTCTAGGCATGCACATACCTCCCTGACTTGGGGTTCCAAAGTCATACACCGGCATACCGCACGGGTTAACCGCCTGGCTTATATTCTGTGCGCTTCATTGTACGCAAACCGTTCGATGTATACCGGTACAAAAAAGCGCCCCATAACGAGGCGCTTGGAATCAGGCTAGAGATTCTTGAATTACACGGTTGCGTTCAGAACAGTTCAGAACTATCAGGCCAAAGCTGGCTGAGCGTTCTTCTTATGAGTAAGCTGCCAAGCCAAAACCACAGCAATCATGATGGCAAAGCCTGCAGTGAACCACGGGAATGGAGCGGCAGGATCAGTGGAACCGGTAATCATGGTGACTGCCCTCATAGCCAGCGGGGAAACAAACACACCCACGTGGAAGGACAGGATGATCATGGTGGACCAGAATGCCTGAGAGCTCTTCTTTGCGTACTTCGGGATGCGGTTGCACAGGAACGGTCCCAGAATCGGGCCAGGGAAGTTGAACAGGAAGAAGCCGATGACCAGCACAACGTAGCTGCTGCCGGCAAGAGAGACGAGCAAGCTGCCGAGGAAGTAGACACCCATGCCGATGTAATAGGTGTTATCGCCGAACTTCTTTTCCAGGAAGCCATACACAAAGCCGGCAACCACGGCAAACAGGATGCCTACGGAGATGATTACGGATGAATCATGGTGAGGATCGTTCAGAATCTTCTGAGCGATTTCAGCGAAACGCACATTGATAGCGTTGAAGAACACCATATACAGCGCGGCGCACACGCAGAATGCGCCAAGGATGGGGCTGGTCTGCTCAGGGTAGATGTTGACGTTCTCTTCGGCTTCCATGTCGGAGGAGCCGGACTTATCGAGGTGGACGTCCGGAACCTGGAACCAGAACCAGATGAGCACCGGGAATGCGAACAGGTAGACGATGAAGGCACCCTGCCAGCCGGCGATGAGCACGAACACAGATACCAGTGCGGTCATGATGGCTTGGCCAAGGTTTTCGGTGGCGCCACGGATACCCAGCAGAGTAGCGCGGCGATTGCCGGAATACAGCATCTGAATAAGGGTGATGGCCAGCGAATTGTACAAGCCGAGACCCATACCGAAGAGCACACGTGCAGCCATCACAACGGCGAAGTTCGTGGCGAACATCGGCACGAATGCAGTGATGCCCACAAGGAACAGACCGGCACCGATAACCTTCTTCAGGCCGAAGAATCGCGCTAGCGCCGGGCTGATGAGCAGCGTGGCCAGTGCAGTCAATGATGGTGTGGTGGAGAGCAACTCCGCGGCGGTGTTATCGACGTTAAGCGCACGCCCCAACTGTGGGATAACGCCGTTGACGACGCTGTAGCTGGTGAGGAACAGCGATATGGACAGCATCGGCAGGATCACCGAAAGGCTGTTGACATCCTTCTTCGTTGTGGATGACATAGGTTTCCTTTTTCTCTGTGGTTTATGCACCGGTGGTTGGTGCTGACGTCGGTGTGAACGAATTGTGTTGACCGGCTTGGACTGTTCGCCGTCCTTGCCGACCTCGTTCTCCGTTGTCAGAAGAAACTATATTTTGATACCGGTATAAAGTCAAATTAAAACATCGAAATGGCTTATATTCCGGCGTTTCTTGAACTTTGCTTAATTCTTTCTTTTATCGGTTTCAAATAAACAGAAAAAGCATATGGCAACTTTGGCAATATGAAGATGCCAGCGCCATGAGATATGGAGGATAGAAAGATTTGCCGACTAGCGCTTCTTGGCTTTGCGGCCCTTCAAATAGATGTCGATGACAATCCAGCAGCCGAGCACAAAGGCCACCACATAGCCCATAAAGCCCACAATCGGAATACCGAAAATAATCGGTTTCATGCCGGCGTAATACACAATCGACGAACCAATAAACAAGCCCACCACAATCAGAGCCATCGTCAATCGGTTCACCATGTCAGACAGCAACTGGAATGGTTCCTGCGAACCAACCAGCTCCATGTTCATGCGCAGCTGACCGCGCGTGAGCATACGGGCGGCCACGTTGAGCTCGCTCATCGCGTCCAGTGCACTGTGAATCGCCACATGGCTTTCCACGCCAAGATCCTTCAGTTCATCTTTGATGGCTTGGCTTGTGCTCTTGGATGTTGCGATGTGCTGCGAAATGATTTCAATCATGTTCACGTCTGGAATGAACTCGTCCAGCAAGCCTTCCAACGTGACCAACGCGCGGCCCACGGTAGTGATACTGCTCGGCACTTCGATGCCATGACGCTGCGCCAACGAGGTCAACGCGGTGATGAATGCCGCCAAATCCAAGTCTTTGAGATCAACAGTGCCATATTCCTTGACGATAACGTCAAGATCGGCAAGCAAGGACGGATAATCAGCCGGGTCTGCTTCAGCGCCAGCGAATCGCAGTAATCCGTCGGCCAAATCCGGCGAATTCTGCTTGGCCACGGCGAAAATCATCTCTTTCATCACCGCGCGGGTTTTGGCATCAAGCCGGCCGGTCATGCCGAGATCGATGAGAACAATCTGCCCACCGCGAATGATGATATTGCCCGGGTGAGGATCCGCGTGGAAGAAACCATCGTCCAGAATCTGCGTGGCGTAATTATCCACCAGCTTGGTGCCGATGTCTTTGAGATCGTATCCGGCGTCCACCAACTCGTCAGCATGCGAAACGGAAATACCATCCACATAATCCATAACCACCACATGCTCAGTGCAGAGGTCCGGGTATGGAGTCGGGCAATCCATGTATTTGAAGCGTGACGCGAATCGCTTGAATTCAGCCAGATTACGCGCCTCTACAAGGAAGTCTGTTTCGGATTCGAAGGTATCCCACAGCTCCTCAACCACGCCTTGCAAGTCGACGATCTGCGAGCTGCGAATCACTTTGGTGGCGGCTTTGGCAATAGAGCGCATGATAGCAACGTCTTGCGCCATGGTTTCGCGCACGCCTGGGCGCTGCACTTTAATAGCCACATCTTCGCCGGTTTTCAGCGTCGCGCGATGCACTTGAGCCAGCGACGCCGAGCCCAACGGTTTCAAATCGATATGCGCAAAGACTTCGCTTGCTGGGCGGCCATATTCAGCAGACAGCACATCCAGCACAGTGGCGTATGGCATTGGATCCGCATCCGCGCGCAGTTTGGCGAGTTCGTCGCAGAAGCTTTGCGGCAGAATCTCGGAACGCATAGAAAGAATCTGGCCCACTTTAACGAATGTGGGGCCGAGCGCCTCGAACATCAGGCGCATTTTCACTGGCGTCAAACCTTTCAGCGCATCGAATTGGTTGACGATGCGCACGATTTGCGCCAAACGCTTCATCTTGCTGCGGCGAGTCAGATGATAGCGCTGGGAGAAATCATCTCGCCTTGGTCCAAACAGACCAATAGTTTCCGTATTTACTGCAGCCCATTGTGCGTAGGCGGCAGTCATCGGATAATCAGTGGAACTGGAGGTTCCAGTAGTGCGAGCATTGCCCGCAGTGCTAGTGGCCGCAGACTGCGGAGCAGACGACGATGAGCCGGACGCTTCAGATGAGGCGTCCGGCTGAGTATGCGGCATCGTGCCGCGCGCATTGTGCTGCGTCGTCTGTTCCGTTGTCTTTGCAGTCACGAAAGCAATCAGTCCTTATCGGCGGAATCGGACGAATCAGCCTCAGTGGTGTCGATAGGCTCTTCCTTGGCTTCGTCCTTATTGGCATCGTTGACCAGAGCCTCGCCCACCTTGCGCTTCAGCTCAGTGTTCAGCGACTTACCCTGCTCAACGGTCAGCTCGCCCTTCTTTACCAGGTCATCAACAATGGCGCTGCTCTTCTCGTAACCGGTGGCCAGAGCACCGATGCCGGCCAGCAGAACCTTGCGGACGCCTTCGCCCAGATCAAAATCAGCCATAATAACCCCTCCTTCGAGGTTCGACGCAGCCTGATGCCTTGTCTCGTATTCACAAGATTAGCGCACATGCACGTCCTTGACGCTAGGCCTTACAGCTGATTTCGTCTAGTGGAATACACTTACCGGGGGCGTGCGGCTGCGGCTTTGCGCGCGTTGGCGGCCACTTGGTCGAGTCGCGCAAGCTCAGCGGCTTGTTCCGAAGTCTGATCAGTCGTGCTGAACGAACCATAGCGGCGGGTTGCCGCAGTTTCAATCAGAAAATCGGAGATTGCAGGGTTCTTAGGCAGCAGCGAACCATGCATGTACGTGCCGATCACATTGTTTACGCGAGCGCCCTCGGTATGGTCCTTACCGTTGTTGCCTTGGCCCTCGGCGTCGACTGTGCCGAGCGGCTGCACGCCATCTCTCAGGAACGTCTGCCCGGAATGATTCTCATAGCCGATCACATCACCGAACTGTGCGGAATGTTCTACAAGGTTGCCGATCATGCGCACATCCTGGCCTACCGTATACGCGCCGATGACACCAATGCCGTCGAGCCTTGTGCCGTCTACGGTTTCGAAATACTCGCCGAACAGCTGGTACAGGCCGCAAATCATCAGCATTGGCACACCATCTGCCGCAAGCTTGCGCAGCAGATCAGCTCGCATATAGAAATCATCAATGATTTTCTTCTGGCCGGTGTCTTGGCCGCCGCCGCCCAGAATCAGATCTACTTGCTCAGGCCACTCGTCGCCCTGATTGTACTGATGCACTACCGGATGGTAGCCGTACAATTCCAGTCGGCGGCGAATGGTGAGCACGTTGCCGGAGTCACCGTAAATGTTCATGTCTTTCGGATACAGAGACACGATATCGATTGTTTTGCTCATCGGCCCACTCCTGCGTCGCTGACCTCAGTGATTCCGCCTAATACCGCGCGCGCTTTCAGCATGGCGGTATACGTGCAATACATATGTTTACGAGTGCCGGGATTGCTGGTGACGAACGTGGTTACCGCCCGCTCCAGATCGGGTTCCACCTGCTCGACCGGCACCTGATCGTAGCCGAGGCGCAAAGCCATATCCCAGGCGCGCACGCCGGACACCATGTTTACGCCGCTTGCTCGCAGCGAAGTGAAGTCCACATCCCATAGCCAGCTCATGTCTCGCCCATCGGCGTACTGGTCGTTGATGGCGATCATCGTGTCTGCACCGGCTGGGCTGAAGCTGGCAAGCGAAAGGCGGAAGCCCATCGGATTCTTGACCAGCAGCAGTTCCACAGGCGAACCGTTCACATTGATAACCTCGCCGCGGCCGAATGCCGGGGTGACGCGAGAGACCGCAGCAATCAGTTCATCGGCGCTGACCGCGCAGGCGTTGGCGTTCGTGATGGCCTTGGATTGTGCGGCGGCATTGGTCATGACCGCGCGCACTACGGCGAGCGCGGCCGCAGCGTTGTACAGGTTGTAGACGCCTTCGAGTTTGACTGCGGTGGAGTAATCCTGCCCGTCCATATTGAATGTGGCTTCGTGATCGCCGACTGCGGTCAGCGTCACGTCCGCAGGCAGCTCGGGGGCTGCCCCCCTCAGTCCGCTTCGCGTCTGCGCCGTCTTCTCCGCGCCGGATTCCACGGACACTGTCGTGGCCATGTCGTCATCAGACGGGAAATAATGACGCAAATCATCGGCCAAACCAAAGTATTTGACCTGCGTGCCGGCCGGAACCTTGGCTGCAAGCGCGGCGATGCGTGGATCTTCGCGGTTCAACACCACAGTGCCGGTGGTTGCCTCGGCCACATGGCTGAGCAGTTTGGCAGTGGTGTCGATTTCACCGAAGCGATCAAGCTGATCGCGCATCACGTTGAGCAGCAATGCATAGCGCGGCTTGACCTGCTTGACGAAATGCACCGCATACGCTTCATCGAGCTCGAGCACGGCGATATCCGCGTCCAGCTTGCCGGCCAAATTGACCTCGTTCAGCAGAGCAGACACCACACCTCGCACGAAGTTCGAACCAGTGGGGTTGGTGAACACCTTGAGCCCCAAGTCCGAAAGCATGGAAGACACCATACGGGTGGTGGTGGTTTTTCCGTTCGTGCCGGAGACCAGCACCACGCCAAGCGGCAATTGCGCAAGCGTGCGGGTCAGGAACCCAGGGTCGACGGATTCCACGATTTTGCCCGGGAACGCCGAGCCGCCATGTTTGGTAACGCGCGCGGCCGCACGAACCAGTTTTCCGATGGCTGGAGTAACAAACATCATCACACCCCCTGATTGGCGTTGTAGTCCTGCGGCATGTCCTTGAACTTGGACGTGGCACCGAGGAAGGCAAGATGGAAGGTTTCAGTCGGACCGTTACGATGCTTGGCCATGATGATATCGGCCTCACCTGGGCGGTCTTCCTTATCATAGAAGTCCGGACGATGCACCAGGAACACCACATCGGCGTCCTGTTCGATTGAACCGGATTCACGAAGATCTGAAAGCTGCGGTTTCTTGTCGTTACGCATTTCCGGGCCACGGTTCAGCTGCGACAAGGCCACCACCGGCACTTCGAGCTCCTTGGCCAGGAGCTTCAGCGCACGGGAGAATTCGGACACCTCTTGCTGGCGGGATTCCACGGCCTTGCCGGACGTCATCAGCTGCAAGTAATCGATGACTACAAGCTTCAGATCATTGGTCTGCTTGAGTCGGCGGCATTTTGCACGGATTTCCATCAGGGACATGTTCGGACTGTCGTCAATGAACAGCGGCGCGTTCTGCATTTTGGTCCAGAACTGGTTCAACGTGTTCCAACGTTCAGGCGTGATATCGTCCGCACGGCGAAGAGCCGCCATCGGAATATTGGTTTCGGCGGAGATAATACGCTGGGCGAGCTCCACCTTGCTCATCTCGAGGCTGAACACCACGGACGTCATATTATGATGCAGGGCGGCAGCTCGCGCGAAATCAATACCAAGCGTGGACTTACCCATAGCCGGGCGGCCTGCCACCACCACCATCTGGCCAGGCTGCAAGCCCTGAGTCACATCATCAATATCGCGGAAGCCGGTCGGCACACCCTTTTGCACCAAACCGTTCTGCAGTTTGTCCAACTGGTCGAGTGCGTCGTGCACCACCGGTCCGATGGCGGCATAGTCCTGACGAACTTTGCCCATCGACATCTCGTATATCTCGGACTGGGCGAGATTGACCACATCCTCAGCCTGCGAGCCCTCAGCGGAATAGCCAAGCTGAGCAATTTTGGTACCGGCTGCAATCACATTGCGCAAAATCGCACGCTGATGCACGATTTCGGCGTAATACATAGCGTTTGCCGCAGTCGGCACCGAAGCCACCAAGCTGTGCAGATAATCAGCGCCGCCGACTTTTTCAAGATTGCCGTCAGCGAGCAGCTGATTGGCCACCAACACCACGTCCACCGGCTGACTTGCAGAGAACAAGTCAATGATCGCCGTATAAATCGTCTGATGCTTGGGCTGATAGAAATCAGTGACGTCAATGGTTTGCGACACTTCACCAATGGCGTCCTTGCTCATCAGCATGCCGCCAAGTACTGCCATTTCCGCGTCATCATCATGCGGAGGCACACGGTCGAAAATCGGGTCGCCTGATGCTGCCGAGCCTTGCGCACCGCCACGGCCAGCGCGATTGCCGCCGTTGTCTGAGCCACCTGCGTAGTTCTGATACGAGTTGTCGCTTCCTTCTGCCATAGCTCCCCAGTATAGAAGGCGCATCTTGCAACCATCAGACTCTGCGCGTAACCGTTAGTTCGGGCGGTAGTGCGGCCACAACCACCGGAATCCATCACTATGTACGCGGCTGAACCGGGGTGCCGCAAACATAATGACGTTTTTGGCCCCGAAATCGTCATTATGTATGCGGGTACTTCGTTGGCCCGCGTACATAATGACGATTCTGACTTCATAATCATCACTATGTTTGCGGACGCTTCGTCGAGACGCGTACATAATGACGATTGCCGAGTCACCACCAAGCTGCAACGGGACTGCCACGTCCAATCCAGGCCATCTACACCCCGATTCGCGCCATCACTCCACCCGCCTCGCGCTACCCACACCATTCAGTCCGCGTAATCTGCCCCAGCTGCTCCCTCTCAGACCCCACATTGTTCACGCTGCATTCACCGGAATGTGACGCGAACGACACGCAGAAGCCGCCAATGTGGATAGAAAAAAAAGTTATCCACATTTTGGGGATAACTTGGTGGATAATCCACTTGGTTATCCACATACGGGGGATAACTTGGTGGATAGTCTGGGGATAACATTGCACAGCGAAAGAGGCGAGTTGCACAACGTAGTTAAGCATGATATGCAGGCGAACGTGCACCAACAGTCTCCGACCTTCCGCTCATCAAGTCGCCAGATTCTGGCGCTGGCACTGCCCACCTTCGGCCAGCTCATCGCCGAACCCACCTTTATTCTGATCGACACCGCAATCGTGGGGCATATTGGCGATGCCGCACTGGCCGGCCTCTCCATCGGATCCACCATTATTCTGACCGCCGTGGGCCTGTGCATTTTCCTCGCTTACTCCACCACCGCGCAAGTAGCGCATCTGCTGGGTGCCGGCAAACGCCGTGAAGGATTGCAGGCCGGAATCGACGGATTATGGCTGGCTTTGGGCATCGGCATCGTCTTAGGCCTCGCGCTGTTTGCCGCCGCCGAACCATTGTGCCGCGCGCTCGGCGGTCAAGGCGAGGTACTGCGTCAGGCCACGCTTTACACCCGTGCAATCGTGCTGGGCGCGCCCGGCATGCTGCTGGTGTATGCGGCAAACGGTATTTTCCGCGGATTGCAGAAGGTGCGCATTACCCTGATCGCAGCGGTCAGCGGCGCAATCCTCAACACAGTGCTTGAGGTGCTGTTCGTGCTGGTATTCCGCTGGAGCATCGCTGGCTCCGGTGCAGCAACGCTGATTGCGCAATGGTATATGGGCATATTCCTTGTTGTTCCCGCAATTCTGTGGGCTCGTGCGGATGGCGCAAGTTTGCGACCGCGACTCGCCGGCATTGCCGCGGCGGGCGGCGACGGCATTCCTTTGTTCATTCGTACGTTGGCGATTCGCGCGGCAATGGTAGTGACGGTGGCGAGCGCGGCCCGCATGGGGACCTCGGTATTGGCCGGTTTTCAGGCAGTGAACTCCAGTTGGAACTTTGCGATGAACATGCTCGATTCGGTTGGTATTGCAGGGCAGGCATTGGTGGCTACTGCACTTGGCGCTGGCGATAGGCCGCGAGCACGCATGCTGACCAAGGCGACCGGGCGCATGGGCGCGCTCACTGGCACCGCAATCGGCTTGGGCTTTGCCATTATTGGCTTATTCGCGGGGCATTTCTTCTCCCCCACGCCGCATATTCAGCTGCTGATTGCCGTGGGTATGGTGACGATGGGCGTCTTCTTCCCACTGCAGGGTTGGATGATGGCCATTGACGGCATTCTGATTGGCGCGCGCGATTACCGGTATCTGGCGATAACCTGCACGTTGACTGCCGTAGTGTATATTGCGCTCATTGTGCCATTGGCGGGTATGGTGGCGCCGGGTTTGGGCAGCGATGCTGCGCGGACCGTACTGATTTGGACTGTTTTTAATGTGATTCTGATGGGCGGGCGTGGACTGTGCAATGGCTTGCGCGTGCGCGGGGATGTGTGGATGAGGTAGGGGGGACGGCATCGGCCGTTGGCCGATACTGTTGTTTTTGCGGCATAGCCGCGCTTCTCTCCCTCCGTCCGCCTGCGGCGGCCACCTCCCTCGTCAGAGGGAGGCTATTGACTGGGTTTTCTCGCGCAAATCCCCACCAGCCTCTCTTGCCAGAGGGAGGCTTTTGTTTACATTGCGGCGCGAACGGCGGAGTACATGGTGAGGACGATTTGTTCGCGCCATTTGGACCAGCCGTATTTCTTGATGATTGATTCGCCTGCGGTGGCACCAAGCGAGGAACCGTCAGCGCGAGTCAGGTCGAACAGCATATCCAATAGCGTCTTGTCATGATTGAGTCGATCGGCAAGATCAGCTACTACAGCCGGATCATTGGGATCCTTACCTGTCGCATACTCGGAGAGTGTCAGATGCTCGCGCACCAGCACAGTCGCCCAGTCGATAATTTGCTGCGGGTATCCCATACGTTTCAAAATCACCGGCACATGACGCGCACCTTCGGCGGCATGATCGCGCACGAACGCGCGCTTACCGATGTCATGCGTAATCGCAGCAAGCAGTAGCGCCTGATAATGCTCATCGTCATACCGACCACCCGACGGAGTATCCCGCGTAATACGCGACGTAACCTCCACCATATGACGGTCGATGGTGTATCGATGAGCTGCCGACGCGGACGGACGATTACGAATACCAAGCCATTCCGGCATCCATCGGCCCGGAATATCCACAAAGTCGATGCTTTCCCACACGTTCATCAATTGCGGGCCGCAAGCCAGCAATCGCACGAACAGTTCGCGAGATTCATCATCCCACTGATTATCGCGAATCGGACAGTTCTTGAGATTAGTCAGCGTGGACGGATTAATCGGCAAGCCAAACTCGCCGGACGCCACAGCCATGCGCAATGCGAGCTTGGCATCCTTGGCGGGTTCCACACCGGGGGCGAGCACCAGCTCACCTTCATGCTTGGCGATGCCGGGAGCCACGATGTCGAACTGCGGGGCTTCGCGCTTGCCGCCAGCGCGCTGCGAGAACATTTGGAAGAACGCGAAACGCGGCTTTTCATGCGTCAGCGAATGCTCCGCACGGGAGGCCGTGGAATCAAGCGCGAAGGAAATGCGGCGGCCGAGGCGAGCGAGCATCGTCTGCAGATCATCAATCGAATACGCGGCGCGTTCGCTTTCCGGCCAAGTCGGATCAGCGAGACCAAGCATGGCCGCCACTTTGGCTTGGTAGGGAGTCAGCAGCAGATTCGTATCTTTGCCGGCCACCAAATGAATGCAGTCGCGCACATCGAGCAGACGTTCCACAGCCTCGTCATAGCTGCCGTGCGGGCGATCGGCCAGCCAAGATGTGGCGAGCGCGGAAATCAGCACTGAATCGCGCAATCCACCGCGCGCTTCCTTAATATCCGGCTGATTGACGTATTGCAGTCTTGCGAATTCATCAAGCCTGGATTTTGCGGAATCAAGCAATTCCGGCAAACGTTTGCGAGCAGCTTTGCGCCAGCGTTCCAGAATAGACGCGGCAGTAGTGCGAATGAGTTCGGTATCTCCGGCGATGGGCTTGACATCGAGCCAACCCATTGCGGCAGGCAAATCATGGTCGGTGACCTCTTCGCACTGGGCACGGGTGCGAATGGAATGGTCAAGGTCGAGGCCGCTATCCCACAAGGGGTACCAAAGTTTATTGGCCAGTTCGTTGAGCTGCTGATCGTTCAGTGCACGAGGCTCATAAATAATGACCAGGTCGAGGTCGGAGCTCGGGCCAATCTGACCGCGGGCGAGCGAGCCGACCGCCGCGAAACCGATGCCGGAAGCAGGAACATCGAAGGAAACGGCTTGCGTGGCCTCATCCCACAGCGTTGTGAGACATTGCATGGCCAGGTCAGTGCGGGCCTTACGTTTAGCAGTGCCGTTGCGGTACACACCATCCGCATCCGGCTGGCTCATATCCATGAATCGTTGCTTCAAACCATCTACTGCCGATGCCATGTGCATCCTTTCGTACTAGTTCCGTATTAGCCATAATTTCGAGCTCGGGGGCGACGCATTCCTGGAAATGCTGCGCAAACGGAACCCTTACATGCCGCATTCCCGGAAATGCGTCGTGAAACATACCGTGGAACACATCTTCTGCGACGCAATCAGGGGAATGCGTCACAGATGGAACCTCTACGTGACGCATTCGCCGGAATGCGTCACATGGTGTCGCATATAAAAAGTCCCCGCACGGCGACGAACGCAACGTGCGGGGACCTGTCTTACTTTGATAGCCCGAACCTCTCTGGAGGAATCGGACGCCTATCAGATGGCGGCGGAACCGGTCTCGCCGGTACGCACGCGAGTCACGGAGTCAAGCGGGGCAACCCACACCTTGCCGTCACCGATGGTGCCGGAGCCGGCGGACTTGACGATCACACCGACCAGCGTCTCGGCATCGGCGTCATCGGCCAGAACCTCGATGCGGATCTTCGGAATCAGGTCCACGGTGTATTCAGCGCCACGGTAAACCTCGGTGTGGCCACGCTGACGGCCATAGCCGTTAGCCTCGGACACGGTCAGACCGTGCACGCCGGCGGCTGCGAGAGCCTCCTTGACGTCGTCAAGCTTATGGGGCTGGATGATAGCGGTAATCAGCTTCATCTCACTTCACCTCCTTGAGAACAGAGCTGGCAGTACCAGCAAAATCGTAAGCACGTTCGCCCTGATCGGCAAGATCGATGCCGCCGACTTCCTGAGCTTCGGTGACGCGCCAGCCGATGGTCTTCTCAAGAGCGAAGGCGATGATGGCGGTGATCACTGCGGAGTAGAGGATAGCAACGAGAGCGATGATGAGCTGGACAACGAGCTGCCTCCAGTCGCCACCAGCCAGCAGGCCAGTGCCTTCGCCGAAGAAGCCGATGAGCAGGGTGCCGGTGAAACCACCAACGCCGTGGACGCCGACCACATCGAGGGAGTCATCGTAGCCGAACTTGAACTTCAGACCGCAGGCGAGGCAGGTCAGGATGCCGACGATAGCGCCGAGCACGATGGCCCACAGCGGGGAGACCACATCAGCAGCCGGGGTGATGCCGACCAGGCCAGCGACCATACCGGAAGCAGCACCCATAGCGGTGTAGTGGCCGGAACGAATCTTTTCAGTGAAGCCCCAAGAAAGCATTGCAGCAGCGGTTGCAGCGGAGGTGGAGACCCAGGCGTAGCCAGCAGTGCCGTTGGCGGCGAAGGCGGAACCTGCGTTGAAGCCGAACCAGCCGAACCACAGCAGGAAGGCGCCGAGCATCACGAACGGAACGTTGTGCGGACGGAACGGCTGGGTGCCGAAGCCCTTGCGCTTGCCGATGATCAGCACGATGATCAGAGCAGCGACTGCAGCGTTGATGTGGACGACCGTACCACCTGCGAAATCGTGAGCGGTTGCGCCGATGGCCTTGGAGATGGCGCCCTCACCGGAGAGCAGGCCGCCGTTCCAGACCATGTGGGCCATAGGAGCGTAGTCGAAGGTGATCCACAGGGCGACGAAGATCATCCAGGTGCTGTACTTCACACGCTCAGCGATAGCGCCGCAAATCAGGCCGACGGTGATCATGGCGAAGGCCACCTGGAAGGCAACGTCAACGGAAACCGGGTAGTTGTTGCTGTTCAGGCCGGTGGTGGTGAACACACCATCCTGGGCGACCATGGAGTCCTTCAGCAGGAAGCCGCTGGCCGGATCGCCGAAGATGCCGCCGATGTCAGAACCGGCGTAGGCGATGGACCAACCCCACAGGGTCCAAATAATCATGGTGACTGACAGTGCAGCCGCCTCAAGCATCAGCATGTTCAGAACGGCCTTGGCACGAACCATACCGCCGTAGAAGAACGCCACACCAGGCGTCATGAGGAAAACCAAGGACGCAGATGTAAGAATCCATGCGGTATTTCCGGAATCGAGCGCTCCCATGTCTACCTCCCTCTCTTTGTTCATGGCGCCGGGCTTGAAATCTGTAGTAGCCGGCGTCTTGTTCCAATAAATGCCGTCCCCCTTGTGGGGGCTAACAGTTCGTCAGTAAAAGCCGGTTGCGTTTTCAATTCGTTACGCCAAGTTACGCGATTGTTAAGCGCTACCGCATGAAATCGGCACATTTAAGGGGAGGATTTTGGCTTGATTTCAACGGATATGGCAAGGCCCTGAATTATGTTTCGAACATAATTCAGGGCCTTGTTTGCGTGACTTGCGGCGTTTTACGCGTTCACAACGTGGACGCGTCAGGCAAGGATGCCGTCTACGAATCCTTCCGGATCGAATGGGGCCAGGTCGTCCGGGCCTTCGCCGAGGCCGACGAGCTTGACCGGCACGCCGAGTTCCTTCTGCACGGAGATCACGATGCCACCCTTAGCGGAGCCGTCCAACTTGGAGAGCACCACGCCGGTGATGCCGATGGCTTCGGCGAATACCTTGGCCTGAGCCATACCGTTCTGCCCGGTGGTGGCATCCAGCACCAGCAGTACTTCGCTTACTGGCAGCTGCTTCTCGGTAACGCGGCGAATCTTGCCGAGCTCATCCATCAGGTTCGACTTGTTCTGCAGTCGGCCAGCGGTATCGATAATCAACACGTCCGCATTCAATTCCTTGGCCTTGCCAGCAGCCTCGAATGCCACGGAAGCCGGATCTGCGCCATCCTTATCCGAACGCACCACCGGCACGTTCACGCGAGCGCCCCAGGTTTCCAACTGATCAGCGGCGGCTGCACGGAAGGTGTCGGCCGCACCCATCACCACCTGCTTGCCTTCAGCCACGAAGAGTCGAGCAAGCTTACCTGCAGTGGTGGTCTTGCCGGTACCGTTCACACCCACCATGATGATGACGGAAGGCTTATCCGCGCCAGGCTTCTCAGCATTCAGGCGGCGGTCGGTATCACGGCCCACCAAGTCGAGGAGCTTCTCCTTCAACGTGGCACGCACTTCAGTCGGGTCGGCTTTGCCGGTAATACGAGCATCAGTACGAAGATCATCGACCAGCTGGGCAGAGGCTTCCGCGCCAACATCGGCAAGCAGCAGCGTATCTTCAACGTCTTCCCAATCAGCCTCAGAAAGATTGTCTTTGGCCAGAATGTTGAACAACGCCTTGCCGAATGGATTGCCGGACTTGGCGAGCTTGGCCTTCAGACGAGTCAGTCGAGAACCAACTGACTCCGGGGATTCAGGCTCAGGTTCGCCTGCCGGAGCAGATTCAGGAGCGACTGCGGCTGCAGCCGGTGCAGCTTCGGTAGTCGGCTCGGCAGTCGGCTCAGTATCCGATGATTCAGCTGACTGTGCAGTACCCTCAACCTCGACAGTACCCTCAACCTCGACAGTACCCTCAGCCTCAGCAGCAGCCTTAGCCTCAGCAGCCAAGCGCGCATCTGCCGCAGCCTTAGCATCGCGCGTACGCTGATTATCCGGAGCACCCTTGCCCATTGCACGGTCAAGATCACGTTTACGAGACTTAGACAGCCAGATGCTTACAGCAATCAATATGACTGCTACAACTATCACGCCAACAATGGCCAGAACAGTATTCATTTCCATAGTTGCCAGTCTAAATGTGGGCCTTCCCGTAAGCGCCAAGCAAACGGCCACTCTGCCGCCAACTTGCCCCACCGACTTACCCACCGACTATGGTGGTCACCATGGCACATTCCTCACGTATGACTTCACTGCAGCGACGAGAACAGCTGATTTCGGTCGGCCGGGCCCTGTTCGCATCCAAAGGATTCGAAGCAGTAAGCATGGAGGAAATCGCCGCGCATGCCAAGGTTTCCAAGCCGATCGTGTATGAGCATTTCGGCGGTAAAGAAGGCCTGTATGCGGTGATTGTGGACCGCGAGATGCGCGCGCTAATCAGCACGCTAGCGGCCGCACTCGATGCGCCGACCATGCATCCGCGTCAGATTGTGGAGCGCACGGCTTTGGCGCTGCTCACCTATATTGAGGAGAACGCGGAAGGATTCCAGGTGTTGGTGCGCGATTCGCCGAGCACCGACCCGTCCGGCTCGTTCAGCTCGCTGCTGGGCGATATTTCCATGCGCGTGGAGGATATTCTCTCCGAAGCGTTCAAACGTCAGAAGCTCTCCACGAAGGGCGTGCCGTATTATGCACAAATGTTGGTGGGCATGACCGTGTTCACCGGACAGTACTGGGCGGATCGTCCGAAGGTTAGCAAAGAGCAGCTTGCCGCCTATATTGTGGATTTGGCATGGCATGGCTTGAGCAGGCTTGATTCCAAGCCTCGCTTGCTGTTCGAGGGCGCGAAAGCTCAACGTGAAGCGCAGAAGGCTTTGCAGCGAGAGGCGAATCAGCCGTATCTAAGTGCCGGATTAGATAGTGTCAGCGAAAATGGACAGCGGAGCTTGCCGGAAAACACGGATTCCGGATACGCTGACCCGGAACAACCGGAACACACTGAACAGGCCGCACACCCTGAACACACAGCACTGCAAGCGCCACTACAGAATGTGAATTCAGACCAACAGCTTGCGTAATACTCTGCCGTCATCGGCGGTAAGGTGCTACGGTTTGAACAGCATAACGAACATATCGCTTGATGCATTTATTGTGATGCAATGATGCCCAACGATACGACATTGAACATTTGAGGACGTAACTGGTATGGCCAACGCGGTACAGACGGCAAAAACGCTCACCTTCGTGATTCCCGCATACAACATGGAGTCCTATCTTGACCGTTGCGTCAATTCGGTGCTTTCCGCCTCGAACCCTGAGGATATCGAGGTACTGATTGTGGACGATGGCTCGAAAGACGGCACGCTGGAATATGCGCAGAAGCTGGAGCGCAATAATCCGGGGATCGTGCGAGCCATTCATCAGGAAAACAAAGGCCACGGTGGCGCAGTGAACACTGGTATCGCAGCGGCCTCTGGCATGTATGTCAAGGTTGTAGATGCGGACGATTGGGTGGATCCGCAGGCCATCAACACCGTTATGGATACGCTGCGAGCGCAACGCGATACCTCCGAGCCCATCGACATGCTGGTCACCAACTATGTGTATGACAAAGTGGCTAAGCGTCACAAGCATACGGTGAATTTCCGCCGCGTGATTCCGGCCGGTCGCGTGCTCGGCTGGGATGATTTGGGCCATTTCGGCTTGGCGCAGTACATCATTATGCATGCGCTCACCTTCCGCACGCAGGTGGTGCGCGATTCCGGTTTGAAGCTGCCTGAGCATACGTTCTATGTGGACTTCTACTACTCGTATCAGCCATTCCCGTGGGTGAAGCGCATTCAGTATTTGGACGTGCCGTTCTACCACTATTTCATTGGCCGCGAAGGCCAGAGCGTGCAGACTGATGTGATGATTCGCCGTGTCGATCAGCTGCGCTTGGTGAATCGTTTGATGACTGAGGCTACGCCGGAACGCGGCACTGTGCCTGAGGGACTGTATCGCTATATGATTCACTTCCTGGCGATTGAGTCTTCGGTGACTTCTGTATTCCTGATTCTTTCGCGAGATAAGGCGAACTATGTCAAGAAGCGCGAGCTGTGGGATGCGATTGACGCGTATTCGCCGGCTATTGGGCATGATGTGCGCAGCAAGCTGATGTCGCGCGCCATCAACCTTCCCGGTTCGGCTGGTCGTTGGATTGTGCGCAACGGCTACACCATCGCCGAGAAGGTCGTCGGATTTAACTGATTATTCAGTCCGTCCAGCGATCGGACATGGCGAAACTGTTGTGCATCAGGTTGCTGGCCGTGTAGACCACAGTATTGAGCAGTTTGGTGGTGTGTTCTCGCAGATAGTCGGCCATCTGCTGATTCGACTGCTCCAGTGCGCGCTGTGCAGGCTGCGCCGCCTCAGCAACATCCACGGCATCCACAGCCTCAGCAGCCATCTCCTCAATCTGAATATCAGTTTGATCAACTAACCGGTGGCCGAATGCACGCACGCCTTCCGCGTACCCTTCGATAGCACTATGCGTTTCAAACCAATGTGCATCCGCCACTACGGCAATCAGTCGATTCGTCCAATACAGGTTATCCGTAGAAACTTCCGGTGTAGTGTCCCTCAGGTAGGCCGGCGTATCGTTCACGTTCGCATAGAACGGCGCAATAGTAGTAAAGGGACCGGAGCCGAAGGAAACCCACAGCACCGCGCGATTGACAGCCGCCGCATACGGGCGCAGCTGAATCGCCACCATATGCCCGGTACGGTTCACGCCAATCGGACGGTACCGGTGGCGCGATTCCGGAGTGCCCTTAGTGCCATACGGATCATATGGCGTGCCCTCAAAGTGGCTGGAAAGCAGGAAATCCACATCCTCCAAGCTCACCTTGTTTTCCGGCACACGGCACCATGGAATATCGTCTGATTCCGGCGTATAGCGGGCAGCCGGAGAATCCCAATCCTCACTGGGGTTCAGATACCGCTGCATATACCAAGCGCGAGGCGTGTTATAGATGTGATCCTTAGGCGTGGTGTTGCCGAACACCTTGCGAGGATTGAAACGGTTCGGCAAAGCGGCTGCACGTGCAGCAATGACTGCAGCGCGATTCGAAGCCGCAGCATCGGAACCCGCAGCAACAGTAGCGGCGGCAGCACGGCGTGCATGGGAGCCGGTACGAGCGCTGGAACTGGATGAGCCATGAGCATGACGCCCACCAGCAGCAACCGGCGCACCCATGGTGCGGTCAAGATGATATTCGGCGATGAATTCACGCAAATCAGCGCTGCACAGATATTCGCGCTGGCGGCCGAACGCATCAGCAAGATTGAAATCATCGATGCCAAGCTGGTTGGGAATCGTGGCATAGCAATCATCTGGCACGCGGCGCGCAATCCAATGGTGGCCACCAATGGTTTCCACATACCAGATTTCGTCCACATCGGAAATAATCACACCGTTTGACTCGTAAGTGCCATAGGTTTCGAGCAGCTTGCCGAGCCGCGCGACGCCTTCGCGCGCGGTAGTGACATACGGCAGCACGAGTGTGATGATGTCTTCCTCGCCGATGCCGCCCGGCTGTTCAGGCTGATAGCCTTCCTCGTCCGGCTCACCCACAGCTGGCCTGAATTCGACCATCGGGTCGGCGGCGAGCACGCGCTCGTTAACGGAGATGGTTTCGGTGGCGCTCATCGCCACATTGTGCTCATTGGCGCCGGCCTCAGCGAGCACGCCGCGGTTATGCAGCACATTAGGAGCGATGGTGTAGCGGCAAGGATTGTCTGGAAGTTCGATTTCCACGTGGCTCAACACACTGCGGTAATGCCTTGGCTGATCTTCGGGCATTACCACCACGAGATGCTTGGGATCATAACGACCGGAACCTGAGTCATCATCTCGGGCGATGATGGTCGAGCCGTCGTAACTTGCGTTCTTTCCGATGAGAATCGTGGTGCATGACATGGTGCCCCACTCTAGGAGCCGGACTAGTCGGTTTCAAAATCGATTGTGCGCAACGCCGATTATGCATTGTCCGACATTCGCGTGTATCTTAGAAACGTTGCCCCTCTAGCTCAACGGTTAGAGCAGCGTCCTTTTAAGTCGTGGGTTGTGGGTTCGAATCCCACGGGGGGCACAAATAAAACCTTGGAATCTCAATGATTCCAAGGTTTTTTGCATACCTGCCAATCGGTGGTCGCTGGCCTTCGTATGACTACCCCTCAGTCGGCTTCGCCGCCAGCTCCCCTGACAAGGGGAGCCGAGAATAACGAATCGCTAATACCGCACAGGGTTTTTGCTTACTTACAGATCTTCGTAAATCAGCAGGCTGGCTTGCGCAATCTTGTACCAACTTGATCCGTCGGTCATAATCACCATCGCATAGTCGCCTTTATCACATCGCACAATAGCCGCGTCATGCAATAGCCCATCCAAGAAACCGACCTTATCTTGCACAACACCATCGGAGCCGATGCCAGTAGGAATACCGTCGCGATACACCTGCGTTTCCATGAGCTGGAACAAACGATCCGTGGAATCTGTGTTAGCAATCGTATTGTTGTAGAAGCCCTTAAGCACAGTAGCCAAATCATTTGCAGTGGTACGCATATCGCCGACTGCAAAGTTGGTGTTGTTCGCGCCGATTTCATGAGCCTGCTGCGTCACCGCGTCGAATCCATAACGGCTCAGCCACGCTTCAGGGCAATCATTGTCAGAGTTCACGATCATGGTAGCCATGCAGGAACTCAACGTCATGCCGTTAAGCGAACTATCCCACGTCAGCTGACCGGTTTCCACAGCATGAATCATCGAATACGCCACGAACAGCTTGTATGCACTCGCCGAAGTGGTTACCGTATCCGCATTGATCTGCAGCTTGGATTCACCGGTTTTCAAATCATAAACAGCAACAGAATATGTGGCGTCGCCGAACAGCTGCTTGAGCTTATCTTCCGTGCTTCCAGTGGTGGGTAGCCCGTCATATAGCTCGAGGTTATCCACCTGATTCATCGTGATAGCAACCGGAGAATTCTGCCCGCTGGCGAGCATGGCAGCCACCGCATTCGCAGTAGTAGTCGCATCAATCGCACGAGACGCACGGCCCTTGACCGCGAACAGTGCGGCCACCACATTGGCATCGGCGGCTTTTTGCGCAGCCTGCAATGCAATACCCTGCGATTTCAGTCGATTCATCAGCTTGACGCTGCCGATAGTGACGTCCAGTTTGGTGTTGTCGTCCGCATTGACGGTTGTGCTAATCGTCGGAATAATATCGCTGGCGGAAATCGTCCAACTGCCGTCGCCATACGTGAACGTAACCCCATCGCCCAAAGCCTGATTAATGGTGTTCAGCATCTGCTGTGCGGTATCGTTCACCGCTGTTGGCTGGGTGACGTTCATCTCAAGCGTGGCGGTAACCAAATCGCCCTTTGCGCTGGAAGAACGAGTGTAATCAGCGGCCCTAAAAATATCAGTGGCATTGAAGGCGTAACCAACTCGGGCATCCACGGTTTGCAGCGTACCGTCTACTGCGCGCACGGCAGCATTGCGCGCATCGGATTGCGTTTGCTGCTTGGACGAGCCCAATGCGTCTGGCAACGAATCAGAAGAAGTGTTGTGTACGAACAGCCAGGAGAACGGAATAATGCGCTCGGCAAAGGAGTGGCTGGCAGCTTCTTTTGCGCGCGCGGTGTAGTCAACCGTAATGCCAGCCTGCTTGGCCGTAAGCGTCACTTTGGTTGAGGTTGTGGTATCGGTAAGCGTAACGTCGCGCTGTGCCACTGCGGCATTCAGCTTGCTTGCCGCCTGTTGAGCGCTTTGCCCGCCTACTGCATAACCGTCAAGCGTAGCCAATGGATAGAACCGATCGGACGGCCAGAACAGTTGGAACAGTTCAACCAGCAGAACCGCGCCAAAGCACACCACTACAATGCGGCGACGGGTATACACACCACCGGAAAGCACGGTAACTTTGCCAAAGCGACGTTTGGTGGGAGTGTGCTTGCCGTAATCGTTGGCGCTGAGATTGTGAAGCACTTTAGGCACAGCACGCAGAGCTTTCCATACCGGCCGCAAGGTTGACGCCACAGTTCTTTGCGTTTGCTGTTTACGCTGCTTTCCACCTGCTTGCATAGATGGCTCAGCCATGTGGTGTTTGCGCTCAGTCTGTATTGATGCATTTTCTGCATTGTGCTGAGAGGCATGGTGAGACGGTGGAAAAGAAGGTGGTGTTTTAGGCATGCGGGTACTTCATAAATCGCTAGCTGGTATTTTTCAATCAAATGATGGACATTATTTTTCTCCAACACTATGACATGACTATTTCATAGTCTTTATGGATAAAAACCGCAAACGTATGGATTATCATTGTGAAACGCGCAGCAATCCGCCAATATTGCCGCCAGCGTACTGACAACGTTCAGGTGATATTCAGCTAACTATTCCCTTGTTTTTCAACATAAACATATTGCAATTGCTCTCAATCGCAGATCACTGTTGCGATTGAGTACTATTGCGAATCAAAGGTGCTGCACATCACAGCATTTTTAGTATCGCTTCTAGCGATACATGCCCGGCGAGGTCTACGCTTAGGGAGTATGAGTGAACTTTCCAACTGGAGCAATCCGTTGCGCGATTCGCGCGACTTGCGCCTGCCTCGCATCGCCGGCCCCTGCAGCCTGGTGATTTTCGGCGTTACCGGCGACTTGGCGCAGAAGAAGCTGCTGCCAGCCGTCTACGATCTGGCAAACCGTGGCCTGTTGCCACCGAGCTTTGGCCTGACCGGCTTCGCCCGCCGCGACTGGACGCAAGAGCATTTCATTGAATTCGTCAAGGCCGCCGTTCAAGCCCACTGCCGTACGCCGTTCAAGGAGTCGACGTGGAAGAACCTGGCCGCCGGCATCCGCTTCGTGCGCGGCACCTTCGATGACCCGGAGGCATTCGAACGCCTGAGCGCCACCGTGCAGGAGCTTGACCGCGACCGTGGTACGCGCGGCAATCATGCGTTCTACATGTCCGTGCCGCCGCGCGCATTCCCGATCGTGGCTAAGCAGCTGGCCGCGTCCGGTCTATCTCGCTCTTCTGAGGGTGCTTGGCGCCGCGTGATCATCGAGAAGCCGTTCGGCCACGATCTGGCCAGCGCCAAGGAACTGGACCATGTGGTGTCCGAGGTGTTCGACCCGAGCTCCGTGTTCCGTATCGACCACTATCTCGGCAAGGAAACCGTGCAGAACCTGCTGGCCCTGCGCTTTGCCAACGCCATGTACGAGCCGATTTGGAATGCGAACTACGTGGATCACGTGCAGATCACGATGGCTGAGGATATCGGCATCGGCGGCCGCGCCGGCTACTATGACGGCATCGGCGCTGCACGCGATGTGATTCAGAACCACCTGCTGCAGCTCATGGCACTGACCGCCATGGAGGAGCCGGTGAGCTTCACCGCCAAGGATCTGACTGCCGAAAAAACCAAGGTGCTCTCCGCCGTGCGTCTGCCGAAGGACCTCAGCCTTACCACCGCTCGCGGCCAGTATGCTCGCGGCTGGCAGGGCTCGCACGAGGTCGTCGGCTATTTGGAGGAGAAGGGCATCGACCCGGCTTCCACCACGGAAACCTACGCTGCAATCCAGCTTGATATCGATACCCGCCGTTGGGCTGGCGTACCGTTCTACCTGCGCTGCGGCAAGCGCTTGGGCAAGCGCGTGACCGAAATCGCCGTGGTGTTCAAGCGCGCGCCACATCTGCCGTTCGAGCAGACCGCCGTGCGCGAACTTGGCAAGAACGCCATTGTGATTCGTGTACAGCCAGATGAGGGCGTGACCATGCGCTTCGGCGCCAAGGTGCCGGGCGGCACCACGATGGAGGTCCGTGACGTAAACATGGACTTCAGCTACGGCCGCTCCTTCACCGAGAACTCTCCGGAAGCCTATGAGAGGCTGATTCTGGATGTGCTGCTCGGTGATCCGCCGCTGTTCCCGACCACCGAAGAGGTGAACCTGAGCTGGGAAATCCTCGATCCGATTGAAGAATTCTGGTCCACGCTCGGCCAGCCGCAGCCTTACCGTGCAGGCACGTGGGGTCCGGCTGAGGCCGACGAAATGCTGGCGCGCGAAGGCCGCCACTGGAGGATGCCATGATCATCGATTTGCCGAATACGCGTACACGTGAAATCGCGCATAAAATCGAGCAACTGCACGAGGAGCGTGGCGAATCGGCCACCGGTCGTGTGCTGACGTTGCTGATTTCTGCGGACGATAACGAGCTCGAGCATGCACTGGAAGTCGCCAATGCCGCCAGCCGCGAGCATCCTTGCCGTGTGATTGCGATTGTTCCGGACACTCATTACGCAACGGACGAGGCTTCTGCCTCTGACGGCGCTCAGGCAATGGAGAAAACCGACAATCCGGCTGTTGATTTGACTGACGGCCCGGCGGAGTCGAACCTGAATGCCCAGGTGCGCTTTGGTGCGGATGCTGGCGCTGGTGAAATCATCATTCTGCGCCCGCGCGGTGGCCTGATTAACCACCCGGATACGTTGGTGATTCCGCTGCTGGTGCCCGATGTGCCGGTGGTGGCATGGTGGCCGACGAATCCTCCGTCCAATCCGTCCAAGGATTTGATGGGCGCGATGGCCCGCAGCCGCATTACCGATGCGCTGCGTTCCAACAATCCGGAAGCCACGATTGAGCGCCTGCGCCGCAACTGGACACCGGAAGACATTGATTTGTCGTGGACCCGTCTGACTGTGTGGCGTGCCATGCTGGCCTCCATGCTCGATCAGCCGCCGCATCTGCCGATTACCGCCGTAAAGGTCACTGGCCCGCAGGAATTCCTGCCGATGGATTTGCTGTGTGCATGGCTGCGCTTGAAGCTCGGCGTGCAGGTGGACGTAGAGTATACGGCTAATGCTGAGGCCGTGACCGGCGTGTATCTGACTCGCGCGGATGGCGTGGTGTCTTTGGAGCGTCCGCATGAAGATCAGGCCTTGATTTCCATGCCTGGTCAGGCTCCGCAAACGATTTCCGTGCCGGTCCGCACGATTGAGGACTGCTTGACCGAGGAATTGCGCCGCATCGACCCCGATGAGGTGTACGCCGAAGTCATCAACGAAGGCTGGGATTTGATCCGTCACTAAAGCGGCTCCATCACGGCTCCCCTCAGGGAGGAAACGAGTCTTCCTCGGCAACGCTTTCTCTGGCTCCCCTCTCTGAGGGGAGCTGTTGAACGCAGTGAGACTGAGGGGAGCCATTGCTATACCAAGGGAATACTTATGGCCAATCGCACACTCATCGTTTACCCCAATAAAGATCTGATGCTCCAAGCCGGCGCACAGCGACTGGTACTCACGTTGCTGGATTTGCTCGCCGAACGCCTGCCTTCCGGCGAGCATCGCTCGCGCGTGGACGTAGCATTATCTGGCGGTTCAGCTGCGCAGCCTCTGGGATTGGTGCTGTCCAATCCGCTGGCTGAGGCAATTGACTGGAATCGCGTGCATTTCTGGTTCAGCGACGAGCGTTTCGTACCAGCCTACGACACCGATCGCAACGCACTTGAGGCTCGCCGTCTCCTGCTTGACCAACTCGTCGCTGAGGGCAAGCTGCCGGAAACGAATATCCATGAGATGCCTGCCGACACCCGTTCTGCAGATGAAATTGCCTCCACCATGGCTAACGCAGATAGCGACGATGATTCCGTACGCGACGCAGCCGACACCGATAACGCAACCCTGCTGGATGCTGCTGCACGTGAATACGAAAATGAGCTGATTCATGAAATGGGCCCGGAGCCGGTGTTCGATCTGATGATTCTGGGCATGGGACCGGATGGCCATTATGCGTCACTGTTCCCGGCTTCCTCCGGTCATCATGAAGTGGAAGTCACCGACCGACTCACTGTTGGCGTGAACCACTCACCCAAGATGCCTCCATTGCGCATCTCGCTGACTGCGCCGCTTATCGCCCGTTCACGCCATACCTGGTTCTTCGCAGCCGGCGCCGGCAAGGCCGACGTTTTGGCACACGTGTTCGCTGCTCAAACCAACGGCGACGGATTCACCGGCGACCCCGAATACCCGTCCTCCTTCGCTGGCGGAGTAGACGAATTCACCTGGTTCTCCACCGAAGAAACCGTAACCAAGCTGTAGTCCGACTACTCGCAACCACCTCCATGGCTTCCCTAGAATAATGTCCGGAGAAGCCACGTCGATGTCAGGCATGCTACCGTCGCTGATAGCATTGCAGCATTAATTATCAGCGGCGGAACAAATCACCGAGTTTCTTCGACATATCACCCTGTTGCGTTGACACCTCAGGTTGCGTTAATCCCGGTTCTGTTGATGTCTGCTCACCTTGAGCGCTCTCCCCCTCAGCATGAACCATAGTGTTGCGCAGCAGCTTTGCTTCCTGACCAATCTGCTTAGCCCCTGATGCTATTGCCTTGCCGGCCTTATTGCTTACCGCGACCACATCGGTGCCAAGTTGTTTGGCATTCGCCGCCACGCTACCGGCACCGTCAGCAATAAGCTTGCCGGCGGCCTCATGCCATCGTGGAGCCATCACAATAGCCACACGGTCCGCCTCCACACCAACGGCAAGCGCGAATTGCGATAATTGGGCATGAGCGGCATCGAGATGGCGCAAAGCATCATCCACAGCAAATGGATGGAGCAATTTCTGCTGTCGTACGAGTTCCGCCGATTCGGCAATACTATCATTCAGCTGAATCAGTCTGTTTTCAACATTATGCAATCGCCGACGCCGGGCTGCCTGCAAGCCTTGCCGGTATTGTTCCACCGTATCTGGCCGCTCTATCAGCACACGCTCCAATTCCAAGACCGACACCTTGTCCTGCAGCTGGATAGTGACTGCGAGGAAGCCAAGCCAATCCGCAGCGTCCTTATGTAACCTTTGTGCAACATCCCTCACATCCGCCACGCCTGAAGCCTCATGAAGTTCATTGGCGATATTCTCAAGCTTCCGCAACGCATAACTTTGCGCAGTCGCAAGGCCTCTCGGACAATTAGCGAGTTTTGACCATGTTGTTTCTGTGATCAAACCGACTTTCCCGCGGATCTCCAGAGTCTCTTCAATAAGGTCAGCGTCCCCCTCCAGTCCTGAGCCAATCTGATCTTTCTGGTCCTGTATCAGAGCATCGACCTTCTTATCGATGGCTTTGAGATAATCCGTAATCTCTTCCGCTGCCTGCTCAAGTGCCATTTGCGCCATAATGCCAGCGGCACCGGTCACCATCTGAGGATTGGCCAACGACTTAAGTTGCGAAAGATTCTCAAACTTGAGGTACGCCACAATCCTACCTTTGTTGCGTACCACGCCCGTACCGTTGGAGCCATATTGCTTGACGAGTTTGGCGGATTCCTCCGTCATCTTCACCCAGCGGCCATCGCTGGCCATCGCTTCACCAAGCGCCTGCGCGGCGTGACTCGCCTTTTGCAATGACTGCTTCTTGAGTTCTCGCGTATTCGTGGCGTCGATGCCTACGCTAGCCAGCCATGAATCAATCTGCTTATTCTCGCCGAGAATCAGCAGACCTTGCTCGTCTTCGATAACACGTAAGACCTGCGCGTCATCGCCGGAACCTTGGGGAAGTTCCTCGTCCATGATGCCTCGTTTCGTTATTCCGCCGCAGCACGGAAAGCACTATCCCAGAGCTTCTTGGAACGCTGTTGCAAAGCCTTGATTTTCTTGCGGTCCTGGACAGGATCCTTCTGAAGCATTTCAACGCCACGCTGGATTTTATTCAGCTCGGCATGCCACGCTTCGATAGGCGCATCATCAGCCAGCTCCGCCGCACGGGTGTTAATAAGTTCCTGCATGGCGTCACAGCGCGTCTGGATCACGGCGAGAGGCTCTTGGCCTTTGGACGTGTGCATTTTTTCAATTAATGCAATCAATCGTTCGGAAAAGTGCAGATGCTGGAGCGAGGTAACAAGCTTGTCCAGCATCTCGGGATTCGCAAGGCACGCGGTCATAAAGCCCACCGCCATAGTACCAAGTGTCGCCTTCGCACCCGAGGCCGGAAGTTTCTTCGCCATCGATGGCCCTCCTCACTCATCTCTGTCTCAACATTCTACAAGACTCTCTCCTGACGCGTATTGCATCATGAGTAATGCAGAAGGCCCTGCGCTACGTTCAAAACCTGTCCCGGTAGACGAATAACCGGCTTATAGAAGAACCGTGGCAGATTTCACTGTCCCGGTTGCGCTTTTTGGGCTTTTTTCGGGAACCGTGGCAGATTTCAGTGCGCACCAGCACGGAGCGTAAATCAAAAACCGCAGAATTCCACCATTGTGCATTCTGCGCGATGGCGATGTAAGCGGATAATTTGTCCCGGTACGCAGAAATCGGTTGAAATCTCGTACCGGGACACAAAAGAATGTCCCGGTATGCGAATCAAACGATTAACGCGCGTACCGGGACAATGTGTTGAGCCATGAATCATCCGTTTTGCAGGGATAACCGCCAGGGGAAGGCGGCTATCCCTCGATTTCAGGCTGCCTATTTCTCTGCTTGACTATCGTCAAGCCTGAAGAAGGCCGGAGAGCCCACTGGGCTCTCCTAAGCCTGAGATTGAGGAGTATTACTCCTCAATCTCAGGCTTGCCTTCTTCAGCCCATAACGTGTGGAACACACCGGGCTTGTCTACGCGGCCGTAGGTGTGGGCGCCGAAGAGGTCGCGCTGCGACTGGGTCAGAGCGGTGGGCAGACGCTTGGAGCGCAGGCCATCGTAGTAGGCCAGGGAGCTGGAGAACACCGGAGTCGGGATGCCGGCTTCGATAGCGCGAACAATCACGCGACGCCATGCATCCTGGGATTCGCCGATAATCTTCTCAAAGTACGGATCGAACAGCAGGGAAGCCGGCGGGTTGTCACCCTTGAAGGCCTCGGTGATGCGGTCGAGCAGGAACTGCGCGCGAATAATGCAGCCGCCACGCCAAATGCGAGCAACCTCAGACAGGTTGATATCCCAGCCGTATTCCTTAGCACCATCCTGAATTTCGTTCAGACCCTGAGCGTAAGCCACCACCTTGGAAGCGAACAGCGCCTTGCGCACGTCCTCCACGAATGCAGCCTTATCTTCGCAAGCCAGATCAATCGTCTTGTTCGGGCCAGCCAGGCCTTCCTGCTGAGCGGCCTCACGCAGCTCACCATGAGAAGACAACGCACGGGCGAACACAGCCTCACCAATGGCAGCCACCGGAGAACCAAACTCCAAGCCGGTCTGGACAGTCCACGTACCAGTGCCCTTCATGCCAGCGTGATCGACGACCACGTCCACAAACGGCTTGCCGGTCTCGGCATCCTTGTGGTGCAGAATCTCGGCGGTAATCTCAATCAGGTAGGAGTCAAGGTCGCCCTTGTTCCACTCCTCGAACACGTCGCCAATCTCCTCGGCATCCATGCCCAGGCCGCGGCGCAGAATATCGTAAGCCTCGCCAATCACCTGCATATCGGCATACTCAATGCCGTTGTGCACCATCTTGACGAAGTGGCCAGCACCATCGGTACCAATATGAGTCACGCACGGCTCACCATTGACCTTAGCGGCAATGGACTCAAGAATCGGGCCCAGCGTCTTCCAGGATTCCGCAGTGCCACCCGGCATCAGAGACGGGCCGTTCAGCGCGCCTTCCTCGCCACCGGACACGCCGCAGCCCACGAAGTGGAAGCCCTTGGCGCGAACTTCCTTCTCGCGCTTGATGGTGTCCTTGAAGAAGGAGTTGCCGCCGTCCACAATGATGTCGCCCGGCTCGAATACCTCTTCAAGCTGCTCGATCACAGCGTCAGTCGGAGCGCCAGCCTTGACCATGATGATGGCGGTGCGCGGACGCTTCAGCGATGCCGCGAACTCTTCCAGCGTCTTGGCCGGCACGAAGTTGCCCTCAGTGCCGTGCTCGTTGATCAGCTTTTCGGTACGAGAATAGTGACGATTGAACAGGGCAACCGTATTACCGTGGTGCGCCAGGTTACGCGCCAGATTGGAACCCATTGCGGCCAGTCCAATAACACCAATGTTTGCTGTAGCTTCGGCCATCTGCCTTGCCTTTCCTGCAATATTTAGGAACGATTCTTCCGGAACCCAAGTCTATCCTTGACCCCGGAGTCACGCACGGTCAGTCTTACGCTCTTCGCGTACTGATGGTCTGAAGATCTATCTGTTGCGGCAAGGTCGTGGATGCTGGGATGTGCAATGTCCGACACACTCAAGGCCGTTCGGCCAAGCCTACGGTCTGACATTGCACATCCCAGCATCCACTTACTTTGTAGTCAAAGTTCTGTTTGCAGTCGGCAGTAGCCCTTTTAAAACCTACATACGACCGGCTTTGGTGGGGTCTATGGTCATGGTTTGGAAGCGGGCGGCCATGTAGTCGTTGTTGTAGTGCTCGCCGAACCACATGGCGGCGGGTGAGGTTTGTGGCTGGCCGGCGAGCCTGCCATACCAGCAGTCGAGCGCCATGAGCGTGAATGCGATGTCGATAATCATCAGTACTGCGCATATGGTGGTCAGCGAATAGCGCACTTTCCAGGGGATGCGATTGATGAGTGCCAGCATGCGCGGCAGTAGCCAGCGCACCCAGACTAGGCCGATGATGCCCCAGAAAAACATGTATTTGCCGGAGGTTCGGCCATCGATGGAGAGCCATTGGCCGGTGTAATCCCATGCGGTAATACCGAACGCGACTTCCATGAACCAGCTGGTGCAGTACTCGAAGGTGCCGCCGATGATGGCCGATGCGCAGAAAATCAAGCCCGCGTTGGCTTTCCATAGGCGATTCAAGAAAACGGTGACCAGTACGGCACCGCAGCCATAAATTGGCGAGAACGGGCCCCACAGCAGCCCAGCGCGATCCTGTAATTCACCGTGATACAGCGCGAAATGATAGATGGTTTCGACAATCAATCCGCCCACTGAGGCAATGGTGAACAGCCAGAAGATATTGAAGAAGTCCAGTGCAATGTAGCCCTTGCCGGACTGGTCGCGGCCCAGCATGCCGGCTGCGACTGCGGAATCATATTCATCGCGATCATCCATGCGCTTCAGCGCACGCTGCAATCGGCGTTCTTCACGCAGGGAGGGGTCTGCGGTAGCGGAAATCACCACAAGAATGACCATCTGGATTGCCGGCAAAACCAGATTCCAGCCGAAGCCCTGCAATGCCAGCGACAGCATGCCTTCCGCCAAGGTAAGCGGCATCAGCACGTACGCCCATCGTGCAGCATATCGACGTCGATTACGCAATAACAGCACACCAAAGATGATGAGGCAAGCTGCATTGACGATCAGCACCAACGCATGCGCTGCAGAGAGAATGAATGTCAGACTCATAGCGTCGACATGCACTCGTCCGGCAAGAATCTCGCGCACGCTGTAGATGCTGGCGAATACCGTAAACGGCAGCACAGCAAGACTATCAAGCAGAATCAGCACACCATAGATGCGGGCGAGCAACGGTAGTCGCTTGGCGTCGAGATCCATACCTGCACCGTCAAGTTCGTCTGCCACCAAATCGGCCACCATGGCCGATTGAGCTGCGGCATTCGCGGCAGATGCGGCAGTCTCAGTAACCTCAGCAGTCTCGGAGGTCTCAGATGTGCTCGCTGATTCTTTGTCATGCGTCATACGTCCACGCTATCAGGGGTTCGGCGACACGCCGTATGACTGTGCACGTTTCCAGTATTTCCAGTCTCTCACAATCGTTGCAATACCAAAGAACTTGCAAATCATCTTTATTAGCGTATATTTAGTGACTGGAAACGTGCACAGTGCTGTTTCAGGTTTGGTCAGCTGTAGACGACTGCCGACCAAGAAGTCGCAAACCAAAGCAACGCCGTGCACACCGACACAACGATGTTCATTGCTCAACATCAACGAGGAGACACCATGGCATTACTGCCGAATCCCATCGTGCTGCAGCGCGCTGATCCATTCGTGCTGCGCACCGACGATGGTTACCTATTCACGGGCTCATACCCGGTATACGATCGCATCACCTTGCGTCGTTCCAAGACCCTTTCCGACTTGCAGCAGGCCGAAGAACACACCATTTGGAAGAAGCATGAAAGCGGCACCGGCGCGATGAGTGAACTCATCTGGGCTCCGGAAATCCACCGCGTGAACGGCCAGTGGGTCATCTACTTCGCCGCCGCACACACCACGGCAATCGACCCGGTTGCCGACACCTTCCAGCACCGCGTATTCTGCCTGACCTGCGACGACGCCGACCCCATCACCGGCACCTGGACCGAGCGCGGCCAAGTCGACACCGGCATGGACACCTTCGCCCTCGACGCCACCACCTTCGTGCACACTGACGGTCAGCAGTACCTCATCTGGGCTCAGCAGGACCTCAACATTGAAGGCCATTCCAACCTGTACATCGCCCGTATGGAAAACCCGTGGACCCTGGCCACCAAGCCGGCCATGCTCAGCAAGCCGGAACTGGATTGGGAAAAGATTCGTTTCATCGTCGAAGAAGGCCCGGCGGTCCTGAAGCACGGCGACAAGATCTTCGTGACCTTCTCCGCCTCCGGCACCGGCCCCGAATACGCAATGGGCATGCTCACCGCCAACGCGGACGCCGATCTGCTCGATCCGGCCAGCTGGACCAAGTCCACCGAACCGGTGTTCACATCCGACGAAACCGTGCGCCAGTTCGGCCCCGGCCACAACTCCTTCACCACCACCGAAGACGGCCAGGATGTGCTCATCTACCACTGCCGCAACTACGTGGAGATCTTGGGCGACCCGCTGTTCGATCCGAACCGCCACGCTCGCATGGGCTTAATCACATGGAACGAGGACGGCACTCCGAACTTCGGCACTCCGCAGATGGACACCCGCTGGACCCCAGCCACAACGGATGTGCTGCCGGCAGACGGTCATCTGGATATCGACGAGACGCTCTGATCAGACTCTCCCGTACCGCACTGCAACACCTCAACACTTCCAATAACTTCCAATAATCCGTAGCCTCACGCTACGCAACCACTCACCACACATCACTACACATTAAGAAACGAGTCATAATCATGGCACAGGAACAATCAACCTCCCTGCTGAGCTCACTGAAGCGCGGCATCTTCTGGAACTTCGGCGGACTCTACTTCTTCTACTTCGCCGTCTGGCAGCTCATCTTCACCTTCCTGCCGTACTGGTTGAAAGGCCCGGCCGGCATGGATACCACCGCATCCGGCCTGGTGTTCTCCATCATGTCGTTCGGCGCACTGATTCTGCAGCCAATCTTCGGACCGATTCAGGATCGCCTCGGCTTGAAGAAGGGTCTGTTCATCTTCGTTGTCTGCTGCATCCTCTTCCTCGGCCCGCTGTTCCAGTGGGTGTTCCTGCCGCTGATCGGCGCTAACCAGATTCTCGGCGCCATTGTGATGGGCGCTTACCTGAGCCTGTGCCTGAACGGTGGCGTTGGCGTCATCGAGGCATACAACGAACGTTCCTCCCGCGCTTACCACTTCGAATATGGCCACGCACGTCTGTTCGGCTCCCTCGCCGGCGCTACCGCTTCCTTCGTGGGAGGCATTATGTGGGCCAAGAACACCGGCAGCATCTTCTGGGCAATGACCTTCTGCGCAGCTGTTCTGCTCGTGCTGATTTCCATCGTCAAGCTTCCTGAAGACCACATGGCCGGCGCAGTCCAGGCTGAGGATTCCAACAACGGCGAAGACAACGAGCCGATCTCCCGCGAAGAATGGATGTCCATCTTCAAGAACCGCAGCTTCTGGGGCTTCTGCCTGCTCATCATAGGTTCTGCCACCATGTATGACGTGTTCGATCAGCAGTTCCCGAACTACTTCGCTTCCTTCTTCTCCGACGCTACTGCCGGCGCAACCTTCTTCAGCCGTGTGGTCTCCGTCCAGATTCTGCTCGAAGCCATCTGCATGCTGTTCATGCCGGCCCTGATCAACAAGATCGGCGCTAAGACTGGCCTGCTGATCTACGGCGGCATCCTGTTCGTGCGCGTGCTCGGCTGCGCCTTCATCAACACGATTCCGATGCTGGTGTTCTGGCGTCTGCTCGCCGCTCTGGAAATGCCGTTCATGCTGGTGTCCGTGATGAAGTACATCACTCGCGTGTTCGATAAGCGCCTGTCCGCCACGGTCTACATGTACGGCTTCGGCACCGCCAAGCAAATCGGTCTGACCATCTTCTCGCTGGTGATGGGCAACATGTACACCCAGCTCGGCTTCCACCACGCCTACCTGCTGCTGGCTGTGCTCATCGCAGTGTTCGTGATCGGCGGCTCCCTGCTCATGCGCTCCGACAGCAAGGTTGCACAGGTCGAGGCCTGATGAAACCAGCGTTGCGCTGACCACTGATATCAGTCAGTAAGAGCGCAATCGCATAACGCAACTCCATAAGGAGCCAAGTACGAATGGCCGCATTGCCCACTGGCATTGCGGCCATTCTTTATGCCGATATTGCCGGCGCGGCAACGACTACCGGCTACAATAAGAGCGTCTTCCACTTCCGCGGACCGTCTACACCAGTAAAATCCGCATGAAAGGTTTCGAGTGAACCAGCATAAAGCGACCATCCACGACGTTGCACGTATTGCCGGCGTCTCCCGCGCCACAGTGTCCCGTTATCTCAACGGTCGCAAATGGGTGAGCCAGGATGCTGCGGCAAACATCAAAGCCGCCATCGAACAGACTGGCTATGTGGCGAATAGTCACGCCCGCGCACTGGTTACTGGGCGCGCAGGATCAGTGGCTTTCCTGCTGGGTGAGCCGCAAAAACTGCTGTTTGAAGACCCGAATTTTGCTGCTTTACTGCGAGCTGTGGCAGACGAGCTCGGCAAACGCGGCGTTTCCTTTATTTTGATGACTACTGATGATCAGAGTGAAGCGAAGCGCAATCTGGCTTATCTGCAGGCCGGTCACGTGGACGGTGTGATTCAAGTGGCGTGGCATAAGGATTCCAGTGAGATGCTAAACGGTTTGGTTCAGGCTGGAATTCCTACAGTGATTGCTGAGCAGCCGTCCGATGAAACGTTGCCGGTTGGCTATGTGCACGTCGAGGATTACGGCGGCGCACGCAAGGCCTGCGAATATCTGCACGAGTGCGGCGCCAAACATATTGCTATGATTGCTGGCCCGGCAGGACCGAGCGGTACTCGTGACCGTATGCACGGTTTCCTTGATACAGTCGCTACGTTTGATGATGATTCCAATGCCGCCAGCCGCATTGCTCATGGTGATTATTCCGCCAGCAGCGGCGAGGTTGCGATGGCTCAGCTGCTTGATGCTGACCCTGATATTGATGGCGTATTTGTTTCCTCCGATACGATGGCAGTCGGCGCTATTAAAGAACTGCGCACGCGCGGTCTTTCGGTTCCCGATGATATTCAAATCATCGGCTTCGATGATTCTTCAGCCGCCATGCTGGCCGACCCACCGCTGACCACAATTCGCCAGCCATTCCAGGCCATCGGCAAGCACTTGGTGGATCAGCTGATGCGCATTATTAATGGAGAACAGCCTGTCGGCGTTACGCTGCCCACCGAACTGGTGGTTCGCGACAGCACGCGGTAAATACGGAATTGGCCTGACGGCCAATGCTATTTTTCCCGCAGCCTTTGGCTGCTCTCCTACTCCCCCTCAGTCAGCTTCGCTGACAGCTCCCCCGACAGGGGGAGCCGGAAACGCGCGCTCCACAAGATGCTGGATTCAACGCTCCCCTGGCAAGGGGAACCATAATCGCGTCATCTTGGCTCCCCCTGTCGGGGGAGCTGTCGAACGCAGTGAGACTGAGGGGGAGTAGGAGAGCGGCCGCAGGCCGCGGGAAAATAGCATCGGCCGATAGGCCGATCCCACAACCACCACCCCACCCCATCGCTTTCAGGAAACGTCCAAAAAGCTTCCAGAAATCATTTCCGCAATTTACGGGCTCTCTTATCGGCCACTCAAGCTCGCATTAGGCCTTTCGCTGTGTACTTAAATCATCACAGACAAACAATGTTCGGTTGCACTCCACCGCAAGCGCGGGATGCAACCGAACAGTCTCGCGAAAGGAACCATCATGTCCAGCACATCTTCGTTCGGCAAGCGGCGGGCGACTTCCGGCGACGGCAGCCATAATGCCTGTCAATTCGCGCATATGCCGCTTGGCAAAGCAGCTGCCGCTGCGGCTGCAATCTCTTTGGTCACCGGATTTGGCTATGGCATGGCGGGTACCGCTATTGCGGGAAGCCTTGGCTGGGGCAGCTCCTCCGCCTCCTCAAACGCCACCTTGCAGGGCCAGCCCGGAGGCGGCGGCGCGGACACCATGAGCTACGACTACACCGGCACTTACACCGGTGCGCTCACCGCAGACGGCGAAGAAGTCACTTCGGATGGCGAAACTACCTCGGCTACCGACTCCGATCAGAACACCGCGCTCGCGCAGAACGGCGGCGTACTGACGCTCACCAACGCCACGCTCAACAAGTCTGGCGATTCGGATAATGCCGATAACAACAACTTCTATGGCACCAACTCCGTATCGCTCACGGTTGGCGAGGACTCTAAAACCATCATCTCCGACTCCTCCATCAACGCCACCAGCTCCGGCTCGAATGGCATCTTCTCCACCGATTCCGGCACTGTGCTGGCCAATAACGTAACCATTAACACGTCTTCCGACAACTCGCGCGCCCTCGATGCCACCTATGGCGGCACGATTCTGGCGAGCGCCATTACCGCCACCACTAAGGGCGACCACAGCGCCACCATTGCCACTGATCGCGGCGGCGGTTCCATTTCCGCCACCGACTCGAATCTCAGCACTGCAGGCTCCGGCTCTCCGCTGCTGTATTCCACTGGTGATGTTCAGGTATCCAATGTGACTGGAACGTCTTCCGGCTCGCAAATCGCCGGCATGGAAGGCTTGAATACGATTCTGATTAAGGATTCCACCTTGACCAGTACCGTAACCGGCAAAACCGCGAGCGATCCGGTGGCCAATGGCGTCATTATCTACCAGTCCACTTCGGGCGACGCCGAATCCACCACTGGCGAGCACGCCACCTTCCAGGCGGCTGACTCCACGCTGAAGTCCGCCATCGAATCCGGCTCAATGTTCTACTTCACGAACACCACTGCCGACGTAGTGCTGTCCAACACCACGCTTGACTTCGATTCGTCCAAGGCCGCGCTGATCACCGCTGCCGGCAACGACTCGAATAACTGGGGTTCGGCTGGCTCGAACGGAGCAACGGTAGTGTTCACCGGTCGCAATCAGACATTGAACGGCACGGTAAGCGCAGACACGATTTCTTCGGTGACGCTGAACCTGCTCGACGGCTCGACTTGGACCGGTAACGCCAGCATCACCGAGAACGCGAGCGCCACCAGCAGCTCCACTTCCGATGCTCCCATCACCGTGAATGTGGACGGCACTTCGACCTGGGTGGTAACCGATGACACTACGGTTTCCGCCTTGAATGTGGCCGACGGCGGTTCGGTGGTTGATTCGGACGGCAATACCGTAACCATCGTGGCTGGCGGCAAAACAGTAGTCAAGGGCACTGGTTCGATAACCGTGACCGTGACCGGCGACTACAGCACCACACTTCCCGACTCCGCTACCGGTGACGATACTCAGCTGGACAGCGATCTGATTGACCGCTCTGATTTCGACAGCGCATTCGGCACCTCTACCACGTGGAGCATGTGATTCGGCAAACCTCACCAGCAATCCTCCAAACCACTACTCCACCCGTCTCCCATCTCTTAGCTTCCATTCGTATCCCCACTATCAATCGCGGCAATACAGACCGCACATGCTTTGAAAGGAACTCATCATGACCAGCAACAACACCAACCCCACCCCGTTCACTCCGAACACCACCACCCCGACTTCATTCGCTCCGAACACCACCAATGACCACATGGAAAATACCACCCCTGCAACCGCACAGAACATCGCCCCAGCAGTTCCGGCACCTAATCGCTTTGCAGCACCTGGAGCTGGCAATGGCGCAGCAGCCAAGACCATCACCGGTAAGGCTGTAGCAATTATCATCGGCATCAGCTTGGGCTGCGGCATCCTCGGCGGACTTGGCGGCGGCCTGGCTTATGGCGCTATCTCCCACAGCGGTTCCAGTTCCTCCACCAGCCAGCAGATGCAGATGCCTAGCGGCGGCATGCAGGGCGGTCAGTCTCAGGGTCAGGGTGGCATGCCGGGAGGTATGCCGGGCAGCTCCGATTCCTCCAACGGCCAGTCCCAGGGCGGCAGCACTGACGGCAACTCGAGCTCCGGCTCTGATTCTTCTAATTCTTCCGGCTCCACCGGCTCCTCCAGCCAGCAGAGCAACGATGGTACCGACACCGGCACCATCGAAAGCTGATTGGCTTCGTTAGGCGTCAACCCGCATGACTACCCCTCAGTCGGCTTCGCCGCCAGCTCCCCTGACAAGGGGAGCCTTTATAGGGGTGCAACCAGTCCGAGCACCTCAATCCAATAATTAGCCACAATGCCCAGCGGCGCACGATTATGCGGTGCGATTACGCTGGGCATTGCCATATTCAGCCACAAATCTCCCGGCACAGTATTACGCTACTCTATGCGTAGCGCTACGGTTAACGTATCGCTACGGAAAACGTAGCGATACTACAGCAAGCAACAAGCTCCGGGGGTATTCAGTGGGCAACATTCTCAAGGTCCTCAAGCGCGATTTCATGCGCCTGTTGAAGGTACCGACCTCGTGGGTGATTCTCGTCGGCATGGTATTCATCCCGCCGCTGTACTCCTGGTACAACATCGTGGGCTTTTGGAATCCATACGGCAACACCAAAGGCATTACCGTTGCCGTGGCCAATAACGATGCCGGCACCGACAACGCACTGATCGGCAAGCAGAACCTTGGCGGCCAAATCGTCAAGCAGATGAAAAACAACGACCAGCTCGGCTGGACGTTCGTCACTGAAGCCGAAGCCATGGATATGGTGCAATCCGGCAAAGCATATGCAGCCATTGTTATTCCCAAAGACTTCTCCGATTCGCTGGCAGGAGTCGTAACCGGCGGCGAATCCAAGCCAACGCTGGAATACTACGTCAACGAAAAAGCCAGCGCCATCGCACCAAAAGTCACCGATGTGGGAGCTTCCACCGTGGATCGCACGGTGAACTCCACCTTTGTTTCCACTGTTTCCAAAGTTCTGACCGAAGTCATCAATAAGGCAGGCGATACCGCTCTGGCCACCGGAGATAAAGCCAAAGCCAAAACAGTAACCACGCTGAACGAAGCTTCCAGCGATGTGCAGCGCACGCGCGACTCCATCAGCAAACTGCAAGATAAGCTCGATCAAGCTCCCGAGAAAACGCGCACTGCCCGCCAAGCATTAGAAGATGCTCGCAAGCTCGGCATTGATGCAGCCGAAGGATTAGCCGGCACATCGAAGCTTATCGGCACCACACAAACCAGCTTGAATAATTTCGTCACATCCACGTCGGGCGCGTTGGACGAAGGCTCAAGCCTGCTCAGCCAAGCTGCTTCACAAGCGAATCAGAACATCGGCACCATAACCGGAGCCATAAATTCCGCGAACCAGCAAGTCGGCGGCATGCTGAACACCGCTGAAGATATCAATCAAGCCAATGCGGATATTCTGGCAACCCTGAAAGAACTGCCCAACGCCGATCAGGAACCGCTGAAATCCGTAATCGACAAGCTTGATAAACGCAACAGTCAGCTCGCCAACACTCTCGGCAATCTGAGCAGCCTGAACAACACCATCGGCAGCGCATCACAGAATACTGCCGGTCTGGCCAATAATCTCAACACTGCAACCCAAACCACCTTGCAGGCCACCAATGATGCCCGCAGCACCTTGGTTTCTGGCGCATTGCCGCAGCTGAACACCGGCTTGAACACTATTAGTTCCACTGCCACTACGCTCTCGAATGATCTGACTTCGCAGGATTCGCTGATCAGCCAATCCAAGGATGCTCTCGATCAGTTAGACAAGGCAGCGGCCTCCACGAAAACAGCGCTCGATGATACCGATCAGGCACTGGCTACCGTGCAGGATAAGCTCAGCACACTGGCCACCGATATCAAGGCAATGAGCATTTCCACCTCGCTCGGCTCCCTGATTGACAGCGACGGCTCGCTGGACGCCAGCAAAATCGCTGATTTTATGATGTCCCCCACCGTTATCAACGAAAAGACCATTTACCCAGTGGCTTCGTATGGTTCCGGCATGGCACCACTGTTCACCACGCTGGCACTGTGGGTGGGCGCCTTCGTGCTGGTGGTGATTCCTAAGCTCGAAACCGATAACGACGGCATTGAGAATCTCACACCCACTCAAGGCTATTTGGGCCGATTCTTCCTGCTGGCCACGCTGGCTTCCGCACAAGGCCTGGTGACAGGCATCGGCGACCTCGTGCTCGGCATGCAATGCGCCAGCATCCCCGTGTTCCTGCTGACCTGTTGGATCACCTCGCTGGTGTACATGTCGTTCATCTTCGCGCTATCGACCACATTCATGCATGTGGGCAAGGGCGTATGCGTGGCCATGGTGATTTTGCAGGTACCAGGCGCTTCCGGCCTCTACCCCATTGAGATGATGCCGAAGTTCTTCCGCGTGATCTATCCACTGCTCCCGTTCACCTATTCCATTGACGCAATGCGTGAAACTATTGGCGGCTTCTATGACGGCCAATGGTTCAGCTATATCGGCAAACTGCTGATCTTCGCCGTGCTCGCCTTCCTGCTCGGCTTGGTGGCCCGCCCGAAGCTCGCCAATCTGAACCGTTTGTTCGCCCGCGAAATCGAAGAAAGCGACATGATTATCGGCGAACCAGTGCATATCGAAGCGAATGAATACCGAGTCACCCAGGCGATTGCCGCACTGGCCAATCGCACTGAATACAAGCATGCCATCGAACGTCGTGCAGCTAAGTTCACTCAGCAGTACCCGAAGCTGCTGCTGGGCGCGCTTATCGCCGGATTCGTTGTGCCAGCGATTCTTATCATCGTCTTCTCGCTCACTACCAGCGAGAAGATTGTGGTCATGGCCACTTGGCTGGCTTGGGTGCTGATCATTATCGGCTTCCTTATGGTGGTGGAATACATGCGCGATTCGATTCGCCGCCAAACCGAGCTCGGTAATCTGTCCGACGAATCGATTCGCTCGATGCTCTACGGCCGCCATGCAGAATCCGCCGCAGGAGGCGACGCGCCAACCACGCGCATACCGCCTATTTCATCCCTGAACACCAAGAACGCCACCATCGCCAATCTGCCGAACCTTCACGGCATTGGACAAACCAAGGAAGGCAAGCACGCACGATGAGCACGATCTGGAAACTGTTTATTGGAGACGTGAAGCGTCTGACCAGCAATGTGGTCTCCATCATCATTGTGATCGGCTTGGTGATGATTCCCGGCCTGTTCACCTGGTTTAACGTGGCTGCATGCTGGGATCCGTTCTCCAACATGTCGAATCTGAAGTTCGCCGTGGCCAATGTGGATGAAGGCTATCGCTCTGATTTGATTCCGGTCAAGGTTACGGTTGGCGATCAAGTAGTGAATGCGTTGCGTGCCAACAGTCAGCTCGACTGGACAATTACTTCCAAGGACGATGCTGTGGATGGCGCGAAATCCGGCAAATATTACGCAGCTATTGTGATTCCGAAGTCCTTCAGCAAAGACATGATGACTTTCTTCTCCGATGATATGAATCATGCCAAGCTGACCTACTACCGCAATGAGAAGAAGAACGCGCTCGCTCCGAATCTGCTCAACGAGGGCACGGACGAGGTGGCCGCGGAAATCAACACCACGTTCGCAAAAACCATTACGGCAGCAGGGCTTGAGATTGCTTCTTCGCTGGCCGATCAGCTCGACAAGCCGGAAGCCAAGCAGCAACTGACTGCGTTCAATACGAATGTGGCCAATTTTGCCACGCAGCTCAATAGCACGGCGGATATGCTCGGCACGTACAGTGCGTTGACTGATTCGGCGCAAACCTTGCTGGAGACTTCCAACAGCCTTATTCAGCAGGCTTCCGGTTCGGCTTCAACCGCCAGTAAGAATCTCAAAAGCGCTAAGCAGGGCATAACCGAGGTTGCTGGCGCTCTCAATACCACCACTGATGCGATGGGTAAGGCTTTGGATTCCAGCGCCAGCAGCTTTGGCGCGGTTTCCGATTCGATTGACAACCTGTATCAGGATGCCAACAATGGCTCTACTACTGTGGCCAAAGAACTGGATGCACAGGCCAGTGCTGTGGGCGATCAGATTGCGCAATACACCACGATTCGCAATACGATTGCCGGCATTGTGGGAGAGAATGCGGCTGTGGTCAAGGCTCTGGATCGTTCGATTGCTAGGCAAACCAAGCTGCAGCAGGCTTTGAATAAAGCTGCTGATGATATTCGCCAGAAGAACTCGGATGTGCAGAATCAGCATCAGCAGATTAAGGATTTGGCAAATCAAGCGAAAAGCAGCATCGCCAGCGTGAAGTCAGACTTTGCAACGAATGTGAAGCCGCAAATTGAATCGTTGGCTTCCTCTGCTTCTGATGCTTCGAGTATTCTGCAATCCAGCTCAGCTCAGTTGAAAACAACGCTGGGCGACGTTGAAGATACCTCCAGTGATGCGAGCACGATGCTGACCGATGCTCGCGAGACGCTGAATAAGGTGTCTGACAAGCTGCGCAAGGCTGGGACTGAGCTGACTTCGTTCAATACCAAACTTGCAGACGCATTGAATAGTGGCGATATGAGCATGGTCAAGGAAGTGCTCGGCAATGATCCGGAAACGCTGGCCAGTACGCTGGCTGCTCCGGTGCAGTTGAAGCGTAAGGCTGTGTTCCCGGTGGCGAACTTCGGTTCTTCGATGGCGCCGTTCTATACGCTGATTCCGCTCTGGGTGGGCGCATTGCTTATGGTGGTGACGTTGAAGACCACAGTGTCTCGTAAAACCCGCCGCGAACTTGGCAATCCTCGCCCGCATCGACTGTTCCTTGGCCATTACGGCATATTTGCATTGATTGCATTACTGCAGGCTACGGTATCGTTGTCTGGCGATCTGCTGTTCCTGCATGTGCAAGCTGTGCATCCGCTGCTGTTTATGCTGTCCGGCTGGCTGGGTTCGCTGGTGTTCTCGTTCTTCACGTACACGATGGTGGTGAGCTTCGGCAATGTGGGTAAGGCTATTGGCGTGCTTATGCTTATCGTGCAGATTTCTGGCGCGAACGCAGCCTACCCGGTTCAGGTGCTGCCGGACTTTATTTCCAAGGTGAGTCCATTCTTGCCGCTGACGCATGTGGTGACGATGATGCGCGCAGCCATCGCCGGTATTTACGATCTGGATTATTGGAAGGCTGCCGGCATGCTGCTGGCCTTCGTGCCACCGCTGCTCCTGCTTGGCTTGCTGCTGCGCAAGCCGCTGGTGAAGTTCAACCAATGGTATGTGGCTCAAGTGGAAAGCACCAAGGTGCTCAGCTGATGTTCGGCACAGAGAAAGAAGAAGCGATGGAAACCGTATCCGGCAATGCCGCATTGGCTACGGCTGTGCCACGGGCTGAACGTAGGCGTGAGGCCACGGATCGCAAGCTGATGCATGCCACGCTGCAAATCGCGGTGGAGCGTGGCATCAGCGGCGTAACCATTGAGGAAGTGGCTCGGCGTTCAGGCGTGGCCAAAACCACTATTTACCGCCGCTACCATAATTCCAATGAATTGCTGCGCGGCATTAGCGCCATGTACTTGGTGAATGCGGATTCGGAGCCTGTGCCAAGCCCAACGCGTGAGCATTTTGCGCTGTTGCTGACGAAACTGGTGGAATGGGTACGCAGCAACAACATTGACGTGCGCAGCGTGGGCATTGTGCTGTCCAGTGAAGCTGAATTCTTCCACCATATCGTTGATCAGGTGGTGACCCCGTGGCTCGGCAAGCTGAAAAGCTTCCTCGACTTGGGAACCACCCAAGGCGTATTCCGTTCAGGGCTTGACGAACGACTGCTACTGTCCACCATTATCGGCTCGCTGGTAGCCTATGAAGCTATTGATCAGCGGCCAGCCGACGACAATCTCGCCGCATGGCCGCAGCGCATGACCGACCTCCTCTGGCCCGCGCTGCTGGCGTAGTTGCTACTCCTGGATGGAAGCCTCTTGGCGGGCGATTTCCAGGGCCTTGTTGAAGGCGTCGGACGTCCAGCTGGCACCGGCCACCTTATCGACTTTGAGGTCCTTCAGTGGTTTGCCGTCGACTACGCCATTAATGGCCTTGGCGAAAGCATCCTGGTGAGTCTTGGAGATGGTGGTGAATGGATGACCCACAATCTCTACGTTTTCGACGTTGCCATCTTTGATGGTCAGATGAACGTCGATGGAGTCCTCCCCCACCGGGCCGTACTGGCCGTTGATGGAGTATTCGCCATCCTTGTAATTGCCGGTGTCTTTCTTATCCGACGTGGTGCTGGATAAGTTGTCTTGCGAGGAATCAGAGCTGGAATCAGATGAATCAGAGCCGCTCGACTGTGACTGTTCTTCCTGAGATTTCTCGGTTTCACCGGAATTACCGGCGTATTGATCATCCATTGGAGTTGCGGAAGACTCACCGCAGCCGGCCAGCAATGCACCGGCTACAACCAGCCCTGCTGCCGCCAATGTAGCGGATTTCTTCAGCGTAGTGGTATCAGTCATATTTATTCCTCGCCGCCCGTTTTCGCCGCCTTGGTGGGGTCGGCGAACCCGATGGCAGTTTCACCGGTTTGCGCGCCCTCTACCTTGGCACCAGTGGATGCCGGCTTACCGCCAGCAGCCTCATACGCCTCGCGGGCTTTCTCGTCATTCCACTTCTCGCCCACGAGCACACCGTGATTCAGCATAATCTCGCGCTCGGCGCAGCTGGCCACCAGCGCATCATGCGTCACCACAATAATCGTGGTGCCCTGTTCGTGCAGTTGGCGGAACAAATCCAGCACAATCTTCTCGTTTTTCTCATCGAGATTACCGGTCGGCTCATCAGCCAGAATCAGTTTCGGCTCATTAATCAGCGCGCGAGCCACGCACACGCGCTGCTGCTCACCACCGGAAAGCTGGCCCGGCAGATGGTGAGCACGATCCTTCAAACCCACCTTTTCCAAGGCTTCCAACGCCTGCTTTTCATCGACTACGGAATGGTAGTACTGTGCCACCATCACATTTTCCACAGCGGTCAGATGCGGCACCAAATAGAACTTCTGGAACACCAAGCCGATGAGGTTCTTGCGCACGTCAGCCAGCTGGCCGGCGTTCAAATCCTCCAGCTTGCGGCCTTCGAGCTTCACCGAGCCCTTGGACGGCGTATCCATGCAGCCGATCATGTTCATCAGTGTGGTTTTGCCGGATCCGGACGAGCCCACAATGGCCAACCACTCGCCTTGCGGCACAGTCAGACTCAGGTCATCCACGGCATGCAGGTCGCCGTAAATCTTTGAGATATGGTCAAGTTCAAGCAGCATATCCATGATGTTTCTCCTGATTTGTTTTAAGTGTATGTGGTCTCGGCGATTGTCGTCCTCCTCCTCAGTCGCCCTTGGCGAAAGCTCCTTTCGGAGAGGGGAGCCAATGGGGGGGGTTATTCTTCGCGAAGCACTACGGCTGGGTCGATGCGGGTTGCGCGGTGGACAGGTGGAATGGACGCGATAACGGCAACCAACGCGGCCAGAATCACGGAACCGGCAGCCAACCACCAGTTGAAGCCAATGGAGCGGTCGAACACAGCCACGCACAGCCATTGCGCGAGACCGAAGCCAATCGCCGTACCAAGCAAGCCGCCAAGCAAGCCGTACATGGCCGATTCCACATAGAACTCAGTGCCGATAGCGGCAGAGCTTGCGCCCAAAGCCTTGCGCAGACCAATCTCGTTGCGGCGCTGGGAAACAATCGAGCTGATGGTGGTACCCACACCCACCAGCGTCAGCACCAGCACCACAAGCGACACAATCCAGAACAGGGTTTGCAGCATGGTGATGATGCGCGTATCCGAAGACGTGATCTTCGTGACCGGTTGAGCCTTGACATGCATTGAAGTCATGGAGTTAATGCTCTTAACCAGCGCGTTGAGGTCTTCGGTACCGGCCGAGTATTCGATCACGTCCACGCCGCGCGAAGTGCCGGTGAGCTTGTTGACGTCATCGTTAGTGGCGTAAATGATGGAATCCTCGTTGCCGCCGGTATCCACAATGCCGGAAACGCGGAATTCGGTGCCGGAAGTGTCCATGATATCGCTGGAGACGCGGCCATCCTGGGTGGGCTGATCGGAAGAGGTAGAGGAGTTCGCAGAGGACTGCGAACCAGTGTTGCTGGAGGTCTCTCCCTCAGTCTCCGCGTTCGCGGAGCCAGCTCCCTCGTCAGAGGGAGCCGAAGTGGTACCGGACATATCCATGCCCTGCATCGAGGAATTGCTCGAGTCGGTTCCGTTGGAGGCAGTTCCCTTGTCAGAGGAAGTCGAGGTAGCGGTGGAGCTGTTGTCTGAGGCGCGGTAGCCGATGGTGATGCGGCTGCCGACTTCGAGGCCTAATGCGTCAGCCACATCGCGGCCAATCATCACTTTGCCAGCCGACGGCCACTTGCCGTCCACTACCCAGTGATGATTGAGGTTCTTCACTTCAGCGGTGTCAATACCGGCCATCACATAAGGTGCGGCATTCACGCGCACGTTCTCATATCGGTAGGTGGCGTGCTTCTCGTAACCTTGAGCCGCCACCATTTCGGTAGTGTGCTTCACCATCGCCGAATCGATGCCGGCTTTGCCATCTGCACCGGATTCAGTGGGAGTCACAATCAGATTCGCGCCATATGCGCGCATTTCCTCGTTCATTTGCTGCGGCACAGCAATACAAATCATTGCCAAGCAGAACAGTGTGGCAGCGCCGACCAGCGAGGCCACAACGGCCATCACCGCACGCGAACGGCGGCGGAACACCGCGCTAAACAGCATCCTGAAGAACATACCGGTGTTCGTCATCGGATTTCTCCTTTCACGCTCCTACAGGCTCCCCTTGTCAGGGGAGCTGTCAGCGTAGCTGACTGAGGGGTAGTCGACACCAAACAAACTCGAATAGACTCACCGGCCATGGAGCACCTCCGCGGGCTTCAAGCTCAGAATCGAGCGAATGGACGACGCGGAAGCCAACAGCACAGTCACAGCCAGCAGCACGAAGACCAGCACAAACACCATCGGACGCATCGTGATGCCCGAACCGAATACCACATGACCTATCAATTGAGCCACGCCCGAGCCAAGCCCAGCACCAACAATCGCGCCCAGCAGCGAAATAGCAGCGGTTTCCGCCATCATCAGGCGCGAAACCGCACCATCCGTGGCACCAATCGCCTTCAGCAATGCCAGTTCGGAAGAACGCTCGCCAATCGAGGCAACCATCAGATTCGCCACTGCCACAGCGGCAGCAATCAGACTCAGCACAGTCATCAAAATCATTACAGCCTGCGTTTTTTGCAGCACATTGCCCTGCAATGCCGCAACCTGACGCACCTGCTTGGCTACCGCTCCCGGAATCACCTCTTCAATCTGATAGGCAATCGAACTTGGGTAAGCGGTGCAGTACCAGGTTTCCCATTCATCCTGGCTCAAAGCGGCAGGATTCTTGGCAGCCTTGCGAGCCAAGTCGTTTTCCGGAGTGGTCAGCGCCTTGACTTCAATCTTGTTCACCGAATCCGGCAGATCAGTCAAATCCTGCAGCTGATTGGAGGAAACATACATGGCGCTGTTGTCGTCATCGCCGGAATCGTAGACGCCGACGATCTTGAAATCGATGGACTTATCGCCGCGCATCAGCGAAACAGTGCCGCCAACTTGCACGGCGGCTTCATCCTCGTGACCATCAACTTTCACGCCGAGCGACTTGGCCAGATCCTTACCGATAACGGCTTCCTTGGTGCCGTCCTTCGGCCAACGGCCTTGCAGCGACCACCAGGAGCGCATGCCTTCAACGCCCACCACCGTGGTTTCGCCGGAAGCCAGCTTGAGCTTTTTGTTGAACCAAGTACCCACCACCGGCACATTCTTTTGCGTGGGGTAATCGGCAAGACTCACCGCCCAGCCGTTGCCTTCGGTCACCGGCTTGGTGTTGATGGCGGTGACGTGCTGGTTCAGCTCGGGCGCGAAGTTGGTGATATTGAACGCCCAGAAAATCGTCTTGATTTTGGCAGCGTCCGATTCCTTCAGGAAGGATGTTGGATCGCTGGCCGAGGCGGAACCACCGGAAGTGCCGGCGTCGCTGCCCTCGGTGTTGTAGAGGTCGGAGACCACGGCATCCGACTTGGGTTGCACGGTGATATTCGAACCGTAGGTGGATAGTTCGGCGTTGAGCTTATCGCCCACGTCGAAGACCACGCCCAGCATCGAAACGCTCACTGTGGCGGATAGGCACACGGTCAGCGCGATGAGCAGACGTCTGCGCAACTGGCGTGTGAACGACCGCGCAATCATTCGCAGAAAGAACATTGCGTTCCTCCTTTTCTTAGGCTCCCCTTGTCAGGGGAGCTGGCTCGCTTGGCGAGACTGAGGGGTAGTTGCTAACAGACATGCAGTGTGCTGACTACCCCTCAGTCAGCTTCGCTGCCAGCTCCCCTGACAAGGGGAGCCTAGTGGGGACTACATCTACTGGAAGTGGACGCTTAGGGCATCCAGATCGGCGGTTTGGATGGTGATTTTGCCGTTGCCGGTCTTGTATGGGAATGGAATCGGGTTGCAACCGCCCTTGAAGCCGATGGTTGCCAGATTGATGGCCACCTCGCACTTCTTGCAGATGATCTTGCCGTTCTTCTCGTAGTAGCCTGCGTCACCACAGTTCTCGCAGGCATCAAGGCCGATGCCGTATGCGCCACCATTCTTACGGATGATGATGAAGCGCATCACCGTGCCATCCTTGGCCTTGTATTCGAAGCGATGCAGGTGGCCATCCTCCACCTGAGTGAACGGAATAGTGGCCACGCCGTCCTTCAGCGAATAGGATTCGGGCGGCGAAAGCGTAATGGTTTGATGGGTTGCGGCCACGCCCACGGTCAGCGTTGCGGTAACGCCGATCATGGCTACCAGGCTCCACACAGCGGCGGCGATGGCGTGACGGCGGAATGCCTTATGGCGGCGAAGCGTGGCCTCATTGGCACCGGGCACATCGTGGGTTTTCATGCGGAAGCCCGCCACCACGGAAGCCACGGCAGGAATCAGGAACACCAATGCCTGCGCCATAATCATCGAAGAATTCTGGTTGATGGACCAAGCGAGTGCTACGAACATCGTGTGATTCATCGGGAAGCCACGCGCTTGCAGAATCTGCGCAAGGCCAGTGAAATGCTGCACCAGCAGAATGGCCATCATTGCCACGACGGCCACGGTGAATGCCCAACGCACTGCAGTGGTGCGCATGGTGCGGAAGATGGCGGCCACGATAATAGACATGGCCACACCGAGGAGGAATCCGAGTGCGCGCAGCAGCATGGCGGAGGTGAATGCGGTTTCGCCCGGCTCCACCCAAATGGTGAGCTGCAGAATCACGTCCGGCAGCGCGTAGAACACGGTGAGTGCGATCTGCACGGCGGCCACTGCATTGGCCACGTGCATCCAGGCCTGATGCTTGGCCCAGTTATGAGTGATGCGAGAGGCGCAGAGCACGACGATCAGTGCCAGTACATCGACGATAACGGCCACAATCAGCACCGGATAGTTGATAAACGTACGCTGGTTGATGACTGCAGTGGCTCTCAGGGCCGCGAACACGATAGCGGCAACGACGCCAATACCCAGGCCCCACAGTCTCCAGTAGGCGCTCATTGGCTTGTCGCGGCCTTCGCCCACGGTGAGCATCACGCTCAAACACATGACCAGCAACGCTGGGGCCAGCGTCCCCGGCATTACCGCAACGAATTGTTCCAGCATTCGCGCCCTTTCTTAGACCGCCTCTGGCTCCCCTCTCTGAGGGGAGCTGTCGGCTTCTGCCGACTGAGGGGAGGTTCATACAATTATGCCTTTTATCTGCCAAAAGCCCCCTCTGATGAGGGGGCTGTCAGTACAGATGACTGAGAGATGATTCATATTGCGGCTACGCCGCCTTCTCTCCCTCAGTCACAGCTTCGCTGTGACAGCTCCCTCATCAGAGGGAGCCGAGAAGGAACATGATCACCACTGGCGAGGAGTGTAATCCCAGTTGTCGAAGGTGACTTCGATCGGCTCGGTCCAGAAGTGGCCCTTGACGCCGGTCTCAGGATCGACGTGGAGCATCCAACCCTTGGCAGCCGGGGACTCGATGGAGAGCTTGAGCTGGTAGGTGCCAGCCTTGTCGAGCTTGACGTTGGCGCCGTAGTGCGGGCCATCGGAAGCGTTCATCTGCATGAAGGTACCGGAGGTAGCGGTGCCGCCTTCCACTTCCTTGCCGGTGGACTTGTCGATGATGGTGTAGTTCACGGTCAGATCCGGCACGAAGTCACCCTTGCCGTAGCCGAGCTCGGTGCCCTTCTGGTTGGCGTGGATGTCAGCCTCGAGGTGGAAGGAAGCGTCAGCAGCCTTCAGACCCATGGAAGCAGGCTCCATATCGATCGGCTGGAAGTACACAGCGCCCACGGTCAGCGGGCCGGCGTCCTGATCCTGCTCTTCAGCGGTGCCGGAAGGACCGACCGGGACTTCCTCGAAACCAGCGCCGGAATCGGAGGAGGAGTCGCTGCTGGAGGAGTCAGAGGACTGGGAGGAGGAGTCGCTCTTGGTGTCGGATGCGGAGTTGGTGGAACCGCAGGCGGCCATGGACACGGTCATAGTGCCGGCGAGCAGCAGGCCGAGCAGAGCGGCCAGTTTCTTGTTCTTCATCATTTCTCTATTCCTTTTCTCTGGTGAATCAAGATTCACGCTTGTTATGTTCAGTTATGTGATGTTCGCGGTGCGGATTGGAATGATTAGCATCGAATCCAAGGCCTTGCCGCAAGTCTGTTGATTGTTGAGTTGTTTAGTTCTCAGCTGATTGTTCAGCCGCAGCTTCCTTGGTAGCCGATGCTTCAACAGCAGCCGATGCCTTGCGCTTGTGCTGCTTGATAAAGCCGACTACGAACAGTGCAATCACTGCGATGGCGGCAATAATCTGAGCCACGATGCATTCGACGTACGGGTAGAAGCCGAGCCAATCATTGGTAGGCACACCCTGCAGATAGGTGGCAGGCAGTGCGTCGCCTTCGATGAGCGAGTGCACACCGCCGCCGGCGAAGACGACTACGAGCACCGACATCAGAATCGACGTGACCAGGAAGAACGGACCAATCGGAATCTTCACCGAAGTGAAGCGAATGAGCAGGAAGATGAACACGAGCACCACAGCGGCGGTGATGCCACCGACCCACATGCCGTGCGTATCCTGGCTCATCGTGTAAATCGACTGGTAGAAGATCACGGTTTCAGCACCCTCACGGAACACAGCGAGGAAGCTCAGCATGGCGAGCGAAATCACCGTGCCGAATGCCACATGTTCGCCGGAGGAAACCTGCGAGGAGGCGGACTTGACCGCAGCCTCGGTCTTGTTCTTGATGTAGCGGTTCCAAGCTTCCACCGAAGACTTGTTCAGCATCCAGTTACTGGTCCACAACAGCATGCCCATAGCCACCAAGGCGCACACGCCTTCCATGATTTCCTGGATTGGGCCGGAGCCGCCGAATGCGAGCACGAAGATCACGGCCACCAGGCCAGCGCCGGCGAGACCGGCGACAACGCCCAAGTAAATCCACTTGGAGAAGCGCTTGTTGCCAGACTTCACCAGGTAGGCGATCACAGCGGCCACCACGAGCAGGGCTTCGAGACCCTCACGGATAAGAATCAGGAATGCCTGGCCGGAAGCACTGGTGATGAGCTTGGTGAGTCCGCCTTCCTTATCGGCGGCACCGCCGTCAAGAATGCCGGCGTCCTTGACCAGCATGGCCTTCAGGTCATCGATAAGCTTCTTGGTGTCTTTCAGGGATGCGCCGGTGTTCATGGACTTGCGGCACATCTTGAACTGGTATTCCACCTGCGAGACGCGGTCGCCGCTGATGGCGTTCATCACGTTCTTCTCGAAACCGAGCTTCTCGTAGTACTGGTAGTAGGCGTTGTTCACCAAGGTTGCGCCCTTGGCACCATCGCCTGCCGCGTATGCCTTGTAGGCATTGTCGAGAATCGGGGTCATCTCGTTGGCCACATCGGTCCACGAACGGTTGCCCTTGCCTGGATTCTTCTTTTTCTTGGCGTCGAGTTCCTTGCGTTCCTTGGCCAGCTGGGCTTGCAGCGCCTCGCTGTACGCCTTCGGCTTGGCTAGGTCGGCGTTGGCGTCGAGCTGCTGAGCCGTAGCGTCAAGGTCAGCGGTCAGTGCATCGATCTGCTGGGTGAGCTGATCGTCATTGCCTGCGGTGTAGGAAAGATTTTGAATGCTTTGGAAGGCCTGCTGCTGAGCGAGCTGCTTATCCGCGCCAATGGTGTCATGCACCACGGCGGTGAAGTTGGAGGCCACGTAAATCTGGTTGTAGGCGGACATGAAGGCGGACGTGGAGCCTGCGGTGTTGCCGTCCTTGTAGGTCTTCTGGCCTTCTTGGAGCTTCTTGTCCATCGCCTTGGCCACGGCCGACCAGGTGGCGTAATCCACACTGCTAGACGTGCTGGAAGAAGTGCTTGAAGAGTCCGCGAATGCCTGCGGCACAGCCACCACAGCTGGAGCGACGGTGGCGATAACCAGCGCGAATAGGAATGCAATCGCAGCCAGAACGCGCAGCTCAATCACACTGTGATGTTCAGCGGATTGCACAGCAGTTTGCATGCGGGCGCGACGAACCATGCTATGTTCCTCTCTCTAAGCACGGCTAAGTGACCAAAACCAACTTCTCAATATAAAGAAAAACTTTTTTGAGGAACAGTCTTGATTTTTTTGATTGAGCGAGGTATTGGCATGCGATTTTGAGGCATATTTACCTCAAAAATGTCTCAATATTCGATATTTGTCCGCTCACGACTACCGCTCTTCCCGAATGTTGAACCCACTCCCAGCGGCAGCGCAGCGAACAACGGCAGCGTAAAGTACACCGGAATCGGATACCAGAACAATGCCTCGGGCGAGGCGTACAGCGACAGTACCGTAAATACCAACAGAGCGTACGCGGCGAACGCCGGCATCGCGCAGCGCCACTGTCGCCGCATTCGAGCCGTCCGCACAATCAACATCACACCGATTAGCAGTGGAATCCAAGTCACATACAAAGCCATCGAAGTCAGCTGATTATCATTGCGCACCCATGTTCGAATAGCTTGCAATGCATCATGCTTCCACTGAGGCTTATGCGAAGTGCCCATCAGCGGAGCAAGATCGCGCTCAATAGCCTTCAATCGTTGTGCTGCAGTCACATCGGCATCCGCGTTCGCGCCAGCATTGGACCCAGTTTCCCCTACTTCTGCCGGCAAGTACGAAGCCCACTGTTTCAAGTACCCGGGAGTGAACAGATAATCGGAATCAGTTGGATACGCGAAGTTCACCGTTGGATTCCACCAGCCGCGCATTACACCGGCATACGCCTTGACGTATTCGCCAGGATTGGCGGCCCCGAGCTGAACCCATGTTGCGAGCGCCGCGATTTTCTGGGAATTGGTTGGCAGCGGTCTGCCGGGCTGAGCTTTGGTATACAGCGTGGCGAACGTTTCGTTGGTGCGGTGTGGATTAATATCGGCTGCCGCTTTGTTCAAATCCATGATTGCATTGAGATTGCGCTGCTGGCTTGCACTGATGGCACTCGGATTATCGTGCGCGACTTGAGCGACCGGCTGAGTAATCAATCCCCAGACTTCGCGTCCAGGTGAGGGATTCGCATGCGTTGCCGCCGTGATTGCCGGAGACCATACGCATTGTGCCAGTATGATTGCGACTGCGAGGCATGCGAACGCGCGGAAGCGAGGAGTCAGATGACGGTTCCCTGGCTTATGCTGCCGCGCGATCTCGCCGGAATCTTTGCTGAGTTGGCCTGTTTTAGTATCAATATCATTCTTGTGCTGATTGTGCATGCGCCCTTCGCATGCCGCAATCATGCACACGCCTGCGCACAGCACAATCAGCAATGCCGTTCGCTTCGATACGATTGCTGCGAACATCAGCACAATGAATGCGGCGGCAACTGGTTTTCTGCATAGTACTTCCCCGCGTGTGCGGCAAACTTCCGCGAACACTACGGCCAGCGGCAGGAAGAATACGGTATGCAGCGAATCCTTGCCCATTGTGGAAATGGAACCGACCACCACATAGCTCGTTGCGAGGTAGAGCAGAGATATGCCAAGCAGCCATCGCGGAGCGGCGAGTTTGCGCACATAGCAGAGCATGAGTGCACTGCCGGCCGCCAGCAGTAGCGTTTGGGTTGCAGTGTAAATGGCTTGGCCGGCAAGTGGAGTGCCGAAGAGCGCGCGGCCGGCGTCCCAGAACAGTTTGAATATGAGCGTATCGAACAACGGATGTTGGGTGTAGTAGTGATGAAGACCAGAAGCCTGGAGGTATTGGGCCAAGGTGTCATCGCGCATGGAACCGGGCCAAGTGAAGACGAGCCACGGAAGCCATGCGATGAGGAGAATTAAAAAGTACGGGAGAAACCAGGTCTTCAAAGATGCCGTGAGCGTAGACGGATTGCGGCGAGCCGCCAGCCTCACGAGTTCGAATCTCGTATCCTCCGCCAATGAAATTAGCCCCCCATTGCGAGCGTACTCATCACTTTGCACTTCTTCACGCATGGTTGAACAGCCTAGGTTGGTCGTATGTCGGGGAGCTTTCACTTATCAAGAATTCATGCATCCGTTTGTATGAATTTACGGACAAGCAAAGCGCGGCTGCACTACGCGCAAGCCCGCCCATTCAAGCCACACCGCACAACTACGACACGCCGAATATGCATTTTCCCGCCGTCTATGGTAGCTTATTCGAGTTGCCTACGGAGCTTGCTTCTAGCAAACACTGCAGTGCATGGAGGATTCGCCTAGTGGTCTATGGCGCACGCTTGGAAAGCGTGTTGGTATAACAGCCTCACGAGTTCGAATCTCGTATCCTCCGCCAGAAGGTCCCGAAAACCGTTACGAGAGAACGGTTTTCGGGTTTTTTCGTTTTGTCGGCAAAATGCCGACAAAAACGCCGACGGAATCGCGCGGCATCATCTCCGGAAAATCCCCCAAACCCGTTCGCAGGAACGAACGAATCGGCCTTACCTTGAAACCAATGGGAACGACGACAGGGACGTCGCTTCCGCAGACAATCGTTTCAGGGGAATGGGCATGGGATACCAAGAGGACTACGAGATGGCCATCAAGACCATGATGAGCGAGGACCCCGCCATCGTGCTCGGCTCGCCGCACGGCGAGGTGCACGTGCAGCTGCTGCGCGGCAGGGAAGTGTACGTGTGCAACTGGAAGCAGATGAATGGCGGGAAGATGCGCCGCTGCCGCGTCTACGCGCACACCAAGCGCGATGCGCTGCGACGCAAGGTGGAACGCATACGGGAAATCGCCATCGAAGAGCACAACCCGGAACCGCAGCCGCAGACCGAGAAGACGCGGACGCGCGGCACGAAGGGCACGCGCAGCAATCCGACCGTGTCGATGTTTCTGGAAACATGGCTCAAGGGCGACAAGAACGCCGGCGGCGACTCGAAGCGCAAGTACCGCAACAACATCGAGGCGCACGTGCTCCCGATAATCGGCAACCGCTTCGTCAAGCGGCTCACCTCGGGCGACATCGACAACATGAAGAAGCGCTGGGACAAGGACGGCTTGGGCCATTCGGCCCAGTGGCATACGTGGACGACGCTGAACACGATGCTGAACTACGCTGTGCGCAAGAACATCATCGTACGCAACCCGATGCTCGGCTGCGACGAGAAACCCCGGAAGGCCAATCCGACGGCGGCGCGTGACAATCTCGCCATCGACAAACGCACCGACATCATGTGGGGCGTGTTGTCGTGGCTCGCGAACCCGGATTGCCCGATGCACAGGCATTGGCCGCTGATACAGCTGATGCTGCTTGGCCTGCGTCGCTCCGAACTGCTGGGGCTGCCATGCGACGTCATCGACGGGAAGAACAACATCCCCCAGTTCGTCATCCGTCAGCAGCTCAAGCAGAAGGAAGGCGGCGGCTGGTACGTCTGCAATCATCTGAAGTCGCACCACGAGGAACGCCGCTTCCAGATGCACCACCCGTACGATGCCGCCGTGCATGAGGCCATACGGCAGCGCAACGAAATCACGGAACGACTGCGAGAGCAAGGCAGGGATGACGTCTTCATTGACATCATGGACGAGAACAGCAAGGAAGTCATCGGCCAGTGCCGCCTGTTGTTCGTCCGCGAGGACGGCACCAACTACACCTACAACGACTACTACCAGATTTGGCACGATGTACTGCTGGCGTTCTACCGGCGCGGCGGCGGCCATCCGTCCGACAAGCTGACCCGGGATGAATACTGGCGTCCGCATGCGAACCGGCACATCACGGCGTCGCTGCTGCTGCGGCTGGGAGTCCCCATCGAAGTGACGCAGACCATCATCGGGCACATGAGTCCGGAAATGACCGCGCACTACCAACATGTGTACGCGGCCAGCAAGGAGAACGCCACGAGCGGTCTTGGTGATTTCGTGTACGAGCAGATGAAGGCGCACACCCTGCGCAAGGACCTCGTCGTCCCCGGAAGGTCACGTCAACGTTCCGCAACGCAGTCACGTCCTGCTTCCGCGACCGCTCCGACGGGTCTCAGCGTAACGTCTTCCTTAGTGGATGCGGTTCCGTAAGGTCGATGCCGGCCGACGCATAGACGGAAATGATTTGCTCTTCGTTGAGCTCGCTCATCCTGTGATGCGTCAGTATGCACCGGCCGGGATTGACGCAGAACTCGGCCGTCTCGGGTCCGAGGATGTGGATTATCGCGGGGTCTTTGACGCTTGGCATGACCGCTCCTTTTTTCGGGATGATGTTGTCAGGGACATATCGTCGAAAAAAAAGAAAAAGCCGCTCGCGCTTTTGCCTCGCCGCCGCGCTTCATTACTGCCGCATCGCCTGCCGGCATTTCGGCGGGGTCGTTCTCCCGTTCCAGCGGCTCTAAGCGCATGCGGCGACCAAGAGCTGGCCCATATATCTCAGACCACGACGGCTCTCCAATGGAATGACCATGCCCCGACGCCGGATGTGCGAACCGCATTCTTGCCGTCTTTGTTGTCTTTCCAATGACGGTATGCGTGATTTGCTCACCGATACCGTCATGGCGAAAATCCCGTTCCACCGGCGTTATCTGTGTCAGGCATTTTCTGACATCGTCGGATACGGCATCTGATGCGCATCCTGCGATATTGACTGGCAAGCCGTCATACATCGCGTCTGACGACTTCATACCACTCTTTGTACCAATGGGAAGGACATCGAAATGACCAGTACTCTGCGAGCGACCAAAGGCGACCGAAGAGTCTTGGAGGCATTATTGCGATTCCGTTGTCTCAGCATTCTGAGCGCCGTTCGGTTTTCCGGACTGGCATTGTCCAGCCGCTATCGGATTAGCCGAAGGCTACACGCTTACTCGGGACGCGGTTATGTGCGCGTTATCACAGGACCGAGCGCGCACGTCGTGTTCACGCCAACGCCCAAACTCATTCCGCTGCTGGAATTGGAGACACCGCCATTGAGAGCCGCAGATGCTTCGGCGCATGCGTTGGCCGTGTCGAGCATTGCATCGCAGCTGGCGCATGGCGACAACGTGCTGCACCTACCCGACGATGAATGGGAAAACATTCGCATACAGATGGAGGACTACGAGGCGGGATTGGTTTGCGAAGCAGACATGCGCATGGCCGAAAGCCGGTTGCGTCAATCCGGTAAACGTGACCAAGCCGTGGCACAGATGCTGCATCTCATGGATACGCAACGTGATGATGTTGCGTACCGTGCTTGGGCCGGAGGGAATCCGTATCAGTTGTGGCCGTGGATTGTCATGGCACACGGCGCAGCATGGAACACACGCGAGCAACGCATAGTCAGCGACGTATACGCCGAATCGGACAGCACTGTCATCGCGCTGACCGACCACAGGCCCGATTTGGTTCTCGCCAGACCGTTCCACGAATCCATAGCCATTGAAGTTGAGCTGACACGCAAGCCAGCGCGCGATTACATCGCCACGATGGCCGGCTACGCCACGCGCCAAAGCCGCGACGCCTACTCGCAAGTCGTTTGGATTGCTACCAGTGAGACGACCGCGCATGCGATTCGTCGCGGCATCACGGCGACCGGCACCGAACAACTCGCGCGCGTCGTGATGGCCGATTCCAACGGCGGTCCTCTATGGGGCGGCGTCGATTTGACGACCAGAGCATGACGAATGCTCGAACATGTACCGATGCATAGGCGTTCTCTCTCAATCGGCACATGCCGTAACGACAGCCACCAAACTAAGCGGCTCTCTATATTCCCTTAAAACCAGACGCCGGCCGTCACCATGACAGTGACCGCCGGCGCAAGAGCAACTACACGGGCTTCCCTCCCGTGGGACGCACGAAACATGGAGGTGTTTCATGTCCGCAACAGCAATATCTACCACACAACAACTGACGCTCACCAAGGACGAGCGCCAGCTCGAACGCGCGCATCGTAATAGCGTTCTGCAAAAGCGAATCCATGACGGCGAACTGGAGATGTCTCGCTGGCAGCTGCTGGCGGCGAGGAACACTGACCATCGGCTGCGCATCGTTGCGTCGGCCGGAGCCGGCAAGACACGGACGCTTGCTAACGCCATCGCAGCCGCCGCGACGCTTCACGATGCGAAGCACATAGCCGTCGTTGCATTCACGCGCAAGGCCGCACGCGTCATCGATGGCGCACTCGCAGACAATGATGTGTACGGCGCCAGCGTAAGCACACTCGATTCGCTCGCCGTACGGATACTAGAAGCTGCTGGTATATACGTCACCGCTATCACCGACAAGGACAAGAAAGCAATCCTCACCGACATCCGAAAAACCTGCATGGAAAAACAGCCACACGAACGCATCACGCTGAAACAAATGATGCATGACACGACGTATTACGCCATGCATCCCGACGAGCAGCCCGAATCCGAATACCTCAAAGCCATCCTGGAGGAATACACTGAGCGATGCGAAAACATTTGCAGAGCCGAGTGGCCGACCATCGAACTACTCGCTGCGCAGCACTACCCAAAATCTGGTTTCCAGTTCGAGATACTAGGCGTGGATGAAGCGCAGGACCTTAACCCTGCGCAAATACAACTGGTAGAAAGCATTACCGCCACGACGATGCAGACTATCGTCGCCGGTGATTGGCGGCAAGGCATCATGGCCTTTCAAGGCGCGACACCTGATTGGTTCCGCGATGGCAACCATTTCGACCAAACGCTGGAACTCCCCGTCAATCACCGATGCTCACCGGAAATAGTCGATGCCGCGAACCACGTGTTCGGAGACAACATCAAAGCCGACAAGAACGCCACGGCCGGCATGATGCCCCAGCTGATACGCGCGAACGACGAACAGGATGAAGCCGAGAAAATCACTGACATCGTTGAAGGCTTGTTGGCCGACGGTCACACTGCGGCAAGTAACATCCGGTTTCTCGCGTGGCGTCGCAGTCAGTTCCGAGAACTGAAACGAACGCTTGCAGAACGCGGCATGCCAGTAAACGAGGATGCTTTCCGCACTATCCATTCATACAAGGGCGATGAAGCGAACATCATCATTCTGATGGGCGTGAGCCGCGCCGTCTGGGGCGACCGCAGCGACGAGTCGGACATGTTGCTATATGTGGGAATGACACGAGCACGATTAGGGCTCATTATTTCCTATCCCGACCAGACGAGTCTGCCTGGCGGCCGCACTTCCGCAGTATGCGGTCCATACCCCACGCTGGAGAACTGCGGTTTGCAGGAACCGTCTGACTCACAGACGATTCTTGACCGACTCCATCACGACATCAACAGTCGTCACCTGTTGGAAGATGTCATCGAGGACAACAGAACCGCGCAAAACATCACCATCCAGAAAAAACAGCAGAGTCGCATCATCGCAAGTTACCAGCGACTGGGAAACGCAAAGACGGCGGCGAAGCTGACCGACTGTGCGGAAAAGTTGACGTTCGAGACCATGACCGACGGCAATGTTCGACGCAGCCTGCTGGCGCACGCATGGTTCTGCAACCAAAAGACCTGCAACATCTGCATGGGGCGCAGAGCTGTCCGCAATCAGCTGCGCGTTGGCGCGGCACTCGATTGTCTTTTTAACCCCAAATGCTACCGGGATTTACTGCCCGATGAACTATATGAGCAGATTGCAGCGATGCGGTTTGCGACTCCAGCATTCTTCACTGGGACCATGCCCAACGTTGACGACCTTGCACTCGGTATCCGCGTGCTCAATCTCGCCGTCCGCAACCTCACTCACACGGATACCCATCACAGTATGAGCGAACGCGAGCGAGTATTCACGCAAGGTATCGTCGGCACCACGCGCAGCGACGAAGCCACCAATCACTTCATCAATGAGGGGTTGCACGAGCTGGAATACCAGCTACAGCAACACGAATCTACGCGCGACTTGACCGACATGCAACTGAGTGAATTTCGTCAGAAGATAACCGACATTCGGGCGGGCGGCGAATGGCATGTACACGCTCATATGATTTTCGCAGCATTGGAAGCCTATTACCATGACCAACTCCATAAGGACGACATCAAGAATGGACACGACTACAAAGGTGACATCGTAGAGGCCAATCACTTATACAAAGGCCACCTGTGGTGGAAGTTGGAATGGACCAACGCCGTCCAGAAAGCCGTAAACTCCACCATCAGGCAGGATGAGGCAAAAGGGATAACACACGATGATTTTCAGACAGCCCGATGGCAACAGTTTATGAGCATGAGCCGCACCGACGTGGAACACGCCATCGAACAAGCTCAAGCTCAAGTCGAACAGTGCAAGCCGGGTACGGTCACCTATGATGCTGCTCGGAAAGCCGAGAAGCAGGCTTGGGGCAATGGAGCGGTAATCGATATCGAAGCCATCAGCATCAAGGGAAAACCCATGACGTCGGAACAAAAAAGGAAGCTCAACAAGTATCCCGAACTACTGAAATCCGCCATCCAGGAAACATGCAAATACGCTTTCAAGCCCGACGAGCTTTTTGCGAAAACCAGCAAAGAAGAACTCGACCGAATCATCCCGCAGATAGACGCCACGTCAGGCGCGCGCCTCATCTCCCGCACCGGCATCATCGCCCAGGTGCTTCACGATGCCGATGAGCAACAGCTCTGCGACCGCTATCTACAACGCACAAGAACCGGTAATACAAGCTGGACATTGGAGCAGTCCATCACATTCAACTGGTTGACAGACCTTCGCCAATACGTTCAATATGAAACCAATGACGAGGATGACGACGAAGCTGATTTTCTCTCCTAATCTCAACTGGCACGTAGTGGTGAGGCCGACGAGCAATCAGCTCGTCGGCCTCACCACTACGTGCCAGTTGTTTCTATATAAAACAATCAAGTCAGCCGACGTTGCCAGCTGTTTGGCTTGTATGAACGAGAAGAAGCATCAGGGCGTTATCCGCATCGGCGGACCTTACGCTCTGTGCTCGCTCTCGCTCTATTCCTCCTCGAAGCCGGAGTTGTCGAGTTTGAGGTTTTTGGCGTTGCCGTCGATGATGCGGATGACATTCTCGTCAAAGCCTGTGGCGTCGTCGGCGTGAATCTCCAAGCTGATGGAGATGTTCGCACCGGCAAGCCTGAGCTGGTCGAGAATGCCTTCGTTGATGCGTGCGAGGTCGCGGTTGAGAGAATCCGGGTCAAGCTTGGCAGTGCCGTAGTAACGCTTCTTGGATACCGTAACCGGCTCCGGTTCGCGAGCCGGTACGCTCTCACCGTTCGGAACCGATGCCGCACTTGGCTGTGCGGCATGCTTTGGCCTGTGCACATCCGGCTGCTGCGCATGGGCAATGCTCTGCGCCACGAACTCGCCGGTATGCGATTCAAGCTGCGACTGTTTATCAGCCGCATCCTCGGCACGGCATGCTTCCAAGTCGGCCATCGCCGTATCCCAGTCCACGATGAGTGTGGAATCGGTGACCTGTACCACGGCTTGCGCGGTATCGGTCACGCCGGGGATGATGAGATTCTGGAAGTGCCCGGACTCGTATTTCCCTGAGGCGACCGCGAACCGGTCATCGGCCGTCAACACCGCACCGGCGGCCCCTGTAATAGCGTTGTCGAACACTTCGCGGTCGGCAAGACGAGGCATGTACGGGAACCGTGTGATACACTCCCACACGGTCTTTGCCGGCAGCACGCCATCCACGAACGCAGACTGAAGATACTGGTGGATGTCGTAGCCGAGCGAGCCGGGAGCGTACTGGTCACTGAGCGCGTCCTCGCTTTGCAGACGGCTTCCGGTACGTTCGGCCATGGAGTCGCCGCCGCTGTCGGAGATACGCATGTCGGCCAATCGGTATGCGCTCTTGGGGTCAAGTTGTTCGGGATACACGCACCAGCAGTACGCGCTGCGGATGCGTTCCTCCAACGTCTTGTTGAAACCGGCCATGGCGTTCTTGGCCTGTTCGACCTGCTGCCGGGTGAGGTTGAGCTGCACTTCGTTGTCGGCAACGCGCTTCCAGCCGAGGTAGGAGCGGGCCGCATCCTCGGCGAATCCGAGCAGGTTGCGGTCGGCGGCGAGGAAGACGAGCATGTTGCGGTTGGAGCGCTGAGCTGAGCCGCGATGTTCTATCGCGTCGCGAATCCACTGCTTGGCTTCTGATGATTCGCTCTCTCCCTTGGCTACGGTCCAGCGCGGGTGCATGATGACGAGCGTGACCTGGTCGCTGTCGGGGATGCCATCGGTGCCGTCAGGAGTGACGCATACGCGCCGGAACTTGCCGCGCCGTCCTGCCGAGCCTTCCGGCTGGAGTCGTGCCGTGATTTCGTTGTACACGCTTTCCGGGTCCTCACGCAGGCGGTCGGCATAGTCGCGGGCCGTCTTGGTGATGGACGGCTGGAGGCTATACCGGTATGTAGAACCTTCGGCGAAGAAGTACGTGGAGCGCTGTTCCAACTGGCTGGCAGCTGTGCCGAAATTGCCGGACACGTCGCCGGGCATGGCGGTGCCCAACCATACGCTTTGCACGCCAATACCCCTGTTGGGCAGTCCGGCGCGCGGCGCGGAACCCATGAACACTGCTCGGGCGATGCGCTGGGTCAACACACGCTGGCCGAGCGCCGGTCGGTCGTTGTCGATTTGCGCGGCGGTGGACTGCGGTCCTGACACGTCGGTGTCGATGATGGCCTTCCACGAGTCGGGCAGGTATTGGGCGAGGTTCGAATAGACCGTCTCGGAATCCAGCGGCACGTTGCCGGGCAGAATCAGCGGATTCGTGTCATTGCCAGCCCATAGTTCGTGGATGATGGACGATACCAAGGTCAGCACGCCACGCGTACGCTGGAAGTTCTCCAGACTCGACCAGTCCTCGTAGAGTCGGTCCAGTAGGAGCTTGTCAAATTGTTTGTGTTTGGGTTTTGTTTTTCGTGTTGTTTTTCAGATGTACGGTTCCATGCGTTCGGGGTAGGCCGCGGCGAGTTGGGCCAGGGCCTGTTTCCAGTTGGCGGTGGTCCTGCCCTCGATGAGCCGGCATTCGCCTTTGTGCCGTTCGCCCCTGCCGGCCTTCTCGCGCTGCCTGGCGCGTTTGTCCTCGATGTCGCAGATCGCGAGCCACAGGAGCTTTACCACGGCCTGGTCGTTGGGGAACTGGCTGCGGTTGCGGCTGACCTTCCTCAACTGGTAGTTCAACGATTCGATGCTGTTGGTCGTGTAGATGACGCGCCGCAGCATGGGAGGGAACTGCAGGAACGGCGCGAAACGGTCCCACGCACGCTCCCACGTGTCCGCCACCGACGGGTACAGCCGGCCGAGCTCGCTTCGCCTGAACTCGTCCAGCGCCCTGCGCGCCTGCTCCTCGCCCGCGGCCGTGTACACGTTCCTGAGACCCCTGCACACGGCCTTGCGGTCGCGGTCGGCCACGAACCTGTTCGCCGCGCGGATCAGATGCACCACGCAGGTCTGCACCATCGCCCGCGGCCATGTAGCCTCGACCGCCTCGGGCAGGCCCTTCAAACCGTCGCAGCACACGACCAGCACATCCTCGACGCCCCGGTTGGCGATCTCGGCGCACACATGCGCCCAGAACGAGGAGCCCTCCGCATCCTGGACCCAGATGCCCAGCACATGCTTCAACCCGTCCATGTCGACGCCGACCGCCAGATGCGCGGCCTTCGACACGACCCTGCCGCCATCCCTGACCTTCACGCGCAGCGCGTCGAGGTACATGATCGGATAGAACCCGTCCAACGGCCTCTCCTGCCATTCGAGCACCGCGTCGGCCACGGCGTCGGTGACCGACGAGATCGTCTCGTGCGACAATTCGGTGCCGACCGTCTTGGCGAGGTGGTGCTGGATGTCGCGCACCGTCATGCCTCCCGCGTACAGGCTGACGATCATGTCATCCAGGCCGCCCAGCCTCCTCGAGCACTTCGGCACCAGCCTCGGCGTGAACGATCCGTCACGGTCTCGCGGCACCTGGATCGTGACGTGGATTGGCTACAATGTATTGGACGGTTCATTGAGGGACTAGGCAACGAAGGAGTTGATGGTCATGGCCGACCCGAGGCATCCGCGCAGGTTCACGGAGGAGTTCAAAA
>NZ_JBKEVJ010000002.1:0-582453 GCF_056357055.1 Bifidobacterium sp. LH_416
CTTTTGAACTCCTCCGTGAACCTGCGCGGATGCCTCGGGTCGGCCATGACCATCAACTCCTTCGTTGCCTAGTCCCTCAATGAACCGTCCAATACATTGTAGCCAATCCAGAGATACGCGAAACGAGATCGTACCGTCAACTCGATAAGGGCCGTGCCCCGCAGAATCATGGAACGCAGTTCTGTGTCCAACCGATACGGTTTGAGAAAGTCCGAGACGCTGACTCCCGGCTTGAAATCGTTGTCCCCATGCGCCGGATCGTTCTGAAACGCACGGAAATAACCGGACAGTCGGTAGTAATTGGAATCGAACAGGATCCGACACATTCCGGCGTGGTCCGGGACCGCCAGCCCGCGTGATTCCATGAGCTTGACCATCTCGTTCAGACTCTTCGCGGGCTTCACCGGCACCTCCAAATATGAAAAGAGCCCTCCGGGTTGCGCACTGTGAGGAGGCGTGGAAGGCTGCTGTTGGTATTGAGATTAACATCCGGCCCTGACCGGCAGTGAGTCGTGGTCATGTCACGCCGATGCGGTGCTGGGATGACCACAATGCCGTACGCGACATGAATCTGGGCTATTGCCGGCAAAAATTGCAATGCAGCTCGGCGATGCGGTCGAGTTCAAGTTCAACGTTTCAAAATAGGGTCTAAAGACCCACGAAAACGGCGTGTTTCCAAGGGTTCCGAGGTTCCGGAGCGTTGGAACCACGCCGTTTTTCGATTCACGGAAAACTGGTGTTTCCCGTGTGGATTCCGGTATTTTACGCGGCGATAGAGTGTAAATAGAGTGTACTTCGCAAGTCCCGGAGGACACTTGCCGTAACGGCACTCGCCATGGGTGCCTGGGTTGTTTTTCGTCTACTCCTCGGGACGCTTGCGTGGTCTGCCTCCACCGACCCCGCGGCCGGGACGGGCAGCGTTCCACTGGTCGATGGTCTCCGGCAGCCATCCGCGCGTCGTGCCGATTAGCGCGTCAGGATCGGGAAGGTTGTATCCCTTCGCGGCTGCGTTCTTTACGCCGAGGCGTTCGCCGACTTCCTTGAGGCTTAAGAAACGTTTGGTCATCAGTCACCTCCTGTGAGATAGCCGGGGATTCCGGCCATGATGGTGCGTCCGCCGGCGGCGAGGACGAGACATATCGTGCCGAATGCCAGCGAGACGAGCCTGTATGCGTGTTTTGCATATGGTGATCATGGATTAGTCCGGAAAGGGAGCTGATCAGTTCAATCGCCTTCCAGACCTCGTTCATGTTCACCTCCTTTTGCTGTTTTGTTTTGCTGACATAACTAATATATAGATGAGGGTTTGCCTACACACGTAGAAAAGCTCTGGTGCTCGCGATTCCTCATGAGCACATCAGGGCTCTGGCAGCTTGTAGTGCGACAGCGCTCCCTGGCGACGCCGATGCGCACCGCCACCTCGGTCATGCTTAGATACAGTTCAGTCATCACGGCCCCCGAACAGACCGAGTGTGAGACAGTCGATTCCCGCCGCGATGGCGAACAGCGCGCCTATCCATGGCTCGAAACCGGCGAACGTGCACGCTGCCGAGATAATGCCGCAGGCGAGGCCGGTGATGCGAAGACCAATCATGCTATGACGATGAGTCTTCTGGCGTTCATGGTGTTTCGAAGTTGTATTTTGGAGGTATCGGTTCCGACTACGTGGTATAGGCGGAACCTTTTGAAATGAAAACCGGAAGCACTCCCGTGCGCTTGGGCTGTTATTTCAAGCCTGCGCGGGACCTCCGGTTAGCTGTATCATAACAATCTCTGGTTTGGAAAACAAGGTGAATTGTCAGGGCGGTCGATTGGAGCCGACTGTAACTCGGTTGCGTTTCGTCTCGCAGGTTCGAATCCTGCATCCGCCACTTCCCACGGACGTCACGCACCGCGTCGTTAACCGTGCGATTCAACCAACCATAAGGAGTAACCCATGTTCCGCAACCGGTTCATGCCCCACCATCTCATGCTCATCGATTCCGGCACCTGATCCGGATGCTCGCCCGAACTGGACGCCAGCACGGCCAACACCGAGCCGGAGAACCATGTGAGCGAGCCTGAGAACGGCGAACGTTCTAAGGATTTCAGCCGCGCGCTCGCCAAACGTGTGGCTGAAATCGAGGCCAGGTACTCGGACTACGAGGAGCTGAAGGCCAAGGCTGCGAAATACGACGAGTGTGAGAACGAATCCAAGTCCGATATGAGCAAGCTCAATGTTGTTCCTGTGCATATTTGACTGCTTGTGGTGTGAAATAAAGCCACTATTTACATTAGAGTGCCCTTGCGATATGTTCTTGGCTCCGCAATCCGGTGATAATATACAGGCTCATTGATTTCATTTGGTGGGAGGATTGTTGTGAGCGGGATGATTGAGACTGAACGATTGCTGCTGCGTCCGTGGAAAGTTGACGACAAAGCCGAAGCCGCTTCGCTGTTCGCATATGCTTCCGATCCGGAGATTGGTCTTTTGTGTGGTTGGCCGCCGCATACCAGTATTGAAGGCAGTCTGAACGATATCAGGAGCATTCTCGCGGTGGAGAACAACTGGGCCGTCACGGTCAAAGGCAACGGGGATGGGCCGGTCGGTAGCATCGCGCTCAAGCCTGTCAGCCATTACACCATTGACCCGGTTGGCTCGGATGCGGGTCTCAATGAGCGCTACGGTAAGTATCTTGGTGAGAATGCGTTGGAGCTTGGGTACTGGATCGGTCGTCCGTTTTGGGGGCATGGCTACATGCCTGAGGCGTTGAACGCGGTGCTTGGTTATGCCTTCGATATGCTGCACAAAGACGCCGTGTGGGGTGGGCACTACAAGGAGAATGTCCAGTCCGGTCGTGTGATGGCCAAGTGTGGAATGAAGGCTGTCTTTGAATCAAGGCATGACTACTTCGGGCTCATTGACGCATATCATGATGATGTCTTCATATCATTACAGCGGACGAATGGCAAGCGGCGCACAAGATCTCTCAATAAGCTAGTGGTCTCGGTATCCCGAGAAGATAACTGGTGTTGGCGTACATAAATACACGTGTTTCTCCATTTATGCGTTTGTTAGACCACGATTCTGATAAAACCAGGCTGGAGTGTGCGTCATAGCCCTGAAAAGCGGCACGATGGCGTAGCCTGAAAGAGGAAGTCAGTCGTATAGACAGAAAGACGCAAAGGTGCAGGGTAGCAACATTTCCGTAAAATCCGTGGTCCAGCCTGTTTCGTCAGGTCCTTTTTATGCGCGAACCAGTGACCATGGATATGAGACCTGTGTGGAACACCTGTGCATGGCTGGATGCTTAGCTGGTGGGTTCTCTCAGCAATTCGGGCATTTTGAAGACGGATTGCTGGCTGGTTTGTTCCACGATCTCGGTAAATATTCTCCAGGTTTTCAAAAGAGAATTCGCGACCCCGAACATACTGGCAAGGTGGATCATTCCACGGCTGGAGCGATGCTGTTGATTCAGCACCGCCGTTGTGCAGCAGCCTTAGCGGTGGCTGGCCACCATACAGGCCTAGCTGATTGGGGAAGCTCAGGGGAGCTGGAAGGATCGACGTTCAGTGCTCGTATGAACAGGGCCTTTGCCGCTGGCGGCAATAATCCACTTGCTTTAGCTTGCGCGTGGGAAGGGCAACTGCACATTCCTCAATCAGTATTGTCTGCAGCAGCCATGCCCGTCCCAAAGAGGAATCCTCAGTCCAAGCAGCTGAGGGATAACCAATGCTATTCCGATATGATGCTTACCCGTATGATGTTGTCGGCATTAGTGGACGGGGATCGTCTTGATGCTGAGTTCTTCACGTCTGATCGTGAAGATCGTACCGAACATCAACTGTTGACTCATTTGAAAGAACAGCTGGGCTTGGGAAAAGTGGCGGGGGAGCAGGCTCCATCGTGGAATGTGCTGCGCGAAACGGCGTTGAAAGCTTCCGACGAATACCGGGCGGAGAATCAGGACAAAATAGAACGGTTGACTGATGCCATAGAAAACGTGGCCCGGCGATATCTCGATAATCCTCATAAGACGCCTCTTGACATCAAACGATGTGATCTGCTTGCGCAATGCTTGCATCAGGGGCAGAACATGTCGTGCACGCCCGGGCTGTATACGCTTACGGCTCCCACGGGCAGTGGCAAAACTATTTCGTCAATCACATTCGCACTCGAACATGCGCGCACTCACGGATTGCAACGGGTTATCTATGTGATTCCTTACACATCGATTATTGATCAGACGGTCAGCCAATTTGAGAAGCTTTTCGGCGAAGATGCCGTTTTGCCGCATTACTCGGAAGCGCCTTATCAACTCAAAGACGAGTCCGATATGGACAGAACTGATCTCAAACGCGCGCTTGCAGCGGAAAATTGGAATGCACCGATTGTGATTACTACAGCAGTGCAATTCTTCGAAAGCCTATATTCGAACAAAACATCGCGTTGCCGCAAGCTGCACAACATCGCAAACTCCGTCATTGTGTTTGATGAGGCACAGACTTTGCCGGTCCCATATTTGCGGCCGTGCGTCAAGGTGATAGCCGAACTTGTGGAACACTATGGTGTAACAGCTGTGCTTTGTACCGCCACACAACCTGAGCTCAAATCATTGTTTGATCAATCGTTCAGCAATAAGGATTCCGTTGAGATTTCGGAAATATCGCCATTTTCGGATGCTGAGCGTGAGGAATTCCGTCGTGTGACAGTGGAGCGTATTGGAAGCATTGAATTGGATGCGCTCGCGGATCAACTGGATGATTATACGCAAGTGTTGTGCGTGGTAAATACGCGCAAGAAAGCGCAGTATCTGTATGGCAGGCTTGCTCAGGGAGACAATGCGGAAGGAACCTTCTGCTTGACTACACTGCAATGCGCCGCCGATCGTAAACGTCTGCTCAATGTGATTCGAGAACGTCTTGCAGCAGGGAAGCCGTGCCGTGTAGTCTCCACCTCGCTGATTGAAGCAGGCGTTGATGTTGATTTCCCGGTTGCTTATCGTGAAGAGACAGGACTTGACTCGATTATTCAGACGGCAGGCCGGTGTAATCGCGAAGGCAAACGTGCTGCATCGGAGAGCCTGGTGTATGTGTTCTCCACTGAAGGTGGCCAGGCACCATTCCTGCAGCAGAATCTTGTGGCATATCGTGAGACTGCTGATCGATGCTCAGATTTGATTTCAAATGATGCGGTTCGCACATATTTTGGCAAACTGCTGGGAATGCTGGATGATACTGGCAAAAATAAAGTTGTCGGTAATGATGCTCTCGATGTGCATCGAATTATTACTTTGCATGGTTGTGGCATGGGGATGCCTTTTGAACGCATCGCACGGCTGTTTAGGTTGATTGATACGCCAACGGTGCCGGTGTATATTCCGTTGTCCGACAGCGAGTTGGGTGACGAAGGTGAACGACTATGCAATCAATTGGAGCAAGGCGATATTGACCGCATGTTGTTCCGTAAGCTAGGCAAGTACGCAGTCAATGTATGGCCGCAGCATCTTGAGAAACTGCAGTCGGCAGGGGCAATATTACCGGTTGGGAGCGGAGCTGGAGCTGCGGAAGAAAACTGCTATGTTCTGCGAGATATGAGTCTGTATTCGTCTCAGTTGGGACTGCAGTTGGAGAATGTGGCTGCTGTTGGGAAAGTGTTCAACTGTCGTTGGGTTGTGGAGCGCACGAAACGCGATCATGCGTTGCGGGTGAATATGGAGCGTCTGACACAACAGAGTGCGTTGTTGAAAGATGGATTAGGAAGAATCACAGCATGTTCTTCTGTTGATGAGGTGCGAGGTGTTGAGGGCAAGGCTGCAAAAGATTATTTCTTTGTGTTTGATGATTTGATCCTTCGGGATAAGGACTCGTTCTTCTTCGAGGAACGAAGTCGACGTCCTCCTTTGGATAGGATGAATGCGTTGTTGTCATTCATGTATGCTTTGTTGACTAACGATTGTGTCGCAGCTCTGCAAGGAGTCGGTTTGGACCCATATGTGGGATTTCTGCATGTTGATAGGCCGGGGAGACCGTCTCTTGCTTTGGATCTTATGGAAGAGTTCCGTCCGGTTGTGGCCGATCGTTTTGCGTTGACATTGGTCAACACTGGTGCCGTACGGACTTCTCATTTTGAAGAACGAGAGAACGGTGGCGTGTTTTTGACTGATGCAGGGCGCAAGATTGTGCTTACTGCGTGGCAGCGGCGGAAAACTGAGCAGATTACGCATCCTTTCCTGGGGGAGAAGATTCCGTGGGGATTGGTCCCGCATGTACAGGCATTGTTGCTAGCACGATGCATACGCGGAGATTTGGACGCTTATCCTCCATTCATGTGGAAGTGATGACGATGATGGTTGTGGTCGCATACGATGTGAATACTGAAACGGCCCCGGGGCGTCGGCGTTTGAGGCTTGTAGCGAAAGCTTGCATGAAATATGGGCAGCGCGTGCAAAATAGCGTATTCGAATGTTCGGTTTCGCCTTCGGATTATTTGCAGCTGCGCCATGAATTAGATGACATTGTTGACGTGGAGGCAGATAGTCTTCGTTTCTATAATCTTGGGGCAAAATATTCGAATCGTATCGAGTACGTTGGTAGGCAACGACATGTTCCAGTTGATGATGTCATGTTGGTATGAGTTGGTTGGTTGTAGTGAGTAGTTCACTTGACTTCGGCACGGACGTTAGGTGATGAAAAGTGTTGTATTTCGGATGGTGCGATGGGTGAGTTGTCATAAAAACATTAGAGGTTCGCACCTCTGATGATGCCAATACACGTAAATATTGTGGCGGGTGGGAGTATTTCTGGTGCCGCTTGTGGCTTGATAACTCAATAGCGACTTTGATGACTGTTCATTATGAAGGATGTAGGGCGGGATTGCGGATGATTTAAGAGTGTGAAAATGATACACTGCAACCATTCGTGAGTATTCTGTCCGGAATGCGGATTTATTATCTCATGGATGCGGTCACCCTCCTTACGGAGGGTGCGGATTGAAACGCTGGTGGTCAGCTCATAGGTCTGCGTGATCTCGTCACCCTCCTTACGGAGGGTGCGGATTGAAATCGAATGGCGCGTATGATGAAATCTCCGCTACCGTGTCACCCTCCTTACGGAGGGTGCGGATTGAAATACCAGATCAGGCTCGTCAGACTGCTCCCACAAGCGGTCACCCTCCTTACGGAGGGTGCGGATTGAAATGAGCTGCTGGATATAGCCGAGCAGGCTGGTCATGTCACCCTCCTCACGGAGGGTGCGGATTGAAATCCGTGTTGGAAAGCGGTCCTCTTACCGGGCATGTCGTCACCCTCCTCACGGAGGGTGTGGATTGAAATGAGATGAGGCACGGCATGTACGTGGTAGACGAGGTCACCCTCCTCACGGAGGGTGTGGATTGAAATTTGACGTATGCCATCACGGTTACTCGTAGATGTAGTCACCCTCCTCACGGAGGGTGCGGATTGAAATGTCTGGCAGGTCGTGGAATTGGCTGATTCCTCGTGTCACCCTCCTCACGGAGGGTGCGGATTGAAATCAGTTCTCGGTCGTCAATTTCCCCGCGCCGGCGGGTCACCCTCCTCACGGAGGGTGCGGATTGCAGTTGCGTGCTGAACGTGAATTTGGACAGTGTGCTGAGCCGTCTTTTTCACTGGGGGACATGATTTGACTGTCGAGGATAGTCTGACGTTGTAAAAAAATTTCAAATACGAAGAAACCCCTTGGTTTTCAAGGGGTTTCGGATGGCTCCTGCGACTGGGCTTGAACCAGTGACCGTCCGATTAACAGTCGGATGCTCTGCCAACTGAGCTACGCAGGAATATTCAATTTTCATCCCGGTTGGAGTAATCCAATCAGGTGAGCTCCTGCGGCTGGGCTTGAACCAGCGACCGTCCGATTAACAGTCGGATGCTCTGCCAACTGAGCTACGCAGGAATATTCAATTTTCATCCCGGTTGGAGTAATCCAATCAGGTGAGCTCCTGCGGCTGGGCTTGAACCAGCGACCGTCCGATTAACAGTCGGATGCTCTGCCAACTGAGCTACGCAGGAATGGCTGTTATGTTTGAGATTTCTCTCGCGCACAAGTCACATATCTTACATGGCTTACATGAAAATGCAAATCGCGCGCGTATAGGGCATGTCGCGTTATATTTCGCCTGTTTTTGAATCCGGTATTGGGATGTTCGCGAAGCCAGTAGGGCGCAGAATGGATTGCCAACATCATTGTTCGTGCTAGCTAAAGTCATAAAGCCAGCCTTTGGCATAATCGCTTCACCGAAATGCTTTCAATGATGGTCGAAGGCCAAGAGCAGGAGAGTTCCTTCATTCAAAGTTGTCATTAATGTCAAAGGGCCATTGCGTGGCCGGTTCGCATCATTTGACGAAGTTCTATGTCACTCTGTGATGTCCGGCAGACAATTTTTGGCACTCCGGCATCTGAAAATGGGGGGAGGAATTTGCAAACTAATGATTCTATGTGAACAGTTCAATGGATGGAACTGCTCACATACTGCTACGTCAAGAAAAGGTCTATACGCTGTTTCGCTTACGGGACCGAAGCCAACGCAGGAATATGAACGGAGCTGTAAAGGCCACAGCGTCTTCCATAATCAAGACCACTGCCGTAAGAGCCACCCAGCGAGCATCAACCACAGGAACGCTGACGGCTGTCATTATCGCCGCAATAAATACGCATAGCCATGTAATCAGCAGTGCATACGGAGCATCTCGAACAAGGGTGTCCTTGCTGTTCATGATGAATGCCACGAGTAGCATCAGCAGCATAACTAGCGCCATGAAGAAAAGATGCGTGAGCATGGTTTCGCCGACGTCGTGAACATTTACGTCGATATTCTTGCTATATTCGCCCACATACAACGCTGCCGTATCATTCTGCAGCGTTACGCCGCCGGAAGTTGTCTCTCCATCGTAGTCGAACCATATCGGGCCGTAACGGGTTTGATCACCGAGATATGGGTATCCGGGGTCTTCAAGCCATGCGAAGACTTTGCCGCCCTCCGCGTGCATATGCGAGACGCCGCACGTTTCTTCCAGCGTTCGGCGAGATACGCCTCGATTAAACGGGCCCATAGTTGTGAAAAGAGCAACGATAATAAAAATCTGAATCGCTGCAATCGCTACGTACCATGCAGCAGAACGCGGATACTTTCGCCAAGCACCGGGTTTGCGAAAAAACCATATTGACAGCACCACGGTGGCAGCCAGCCCCAAGACAGAGACGCTAACCATGGTCAATGATTCAATGTTGCCTTGGCTGAATATGTTTACCGTTAGAGGAACTTCACATATCTTCATTGATGCTCAACTCCCAAGGCTGTGGCGTTCTGCGGCACTGTTGTGATGCCTATAACTTGCTTGGTTCGTCATTCGAACAAGCAAGCTGCCTTTCATTATGACATTTGTCGGTCGGCATCAGGAGTTCTTCTATCGGCATGTATGGTTTGTTTGATTTGCGTGTTTGCTACACGCCCTACTTTTGCAAAATAACTTCCGCTATGTGGATAACTTAGCAAGCTAGAACCACATACCCCGTTTCGGCTGGACAAGGTGCAACAATATCCCGCAATGTGGAGGTACCGGCAACGGAGCTGGCCTACATAAACGTGGCAGTGCAGCCACTCACAAGCAAGGGGTAGACAATGAATGGATACTGGTTTGACTGGCGCAAGCAGTCAGCTCGTCGTGCTGCGCTCAAGCGGAAACGAGACCGTGAACAAGATGAGCAACAGCAAACCATACGAGATGCTTGGCTGGCAGCAGCGACGTTGATTGGTTTGTTGCTCGCATTGTTGATAGGTCTTTCTTTTGAGGAACGATCTGTCAACAATGCTGGTACGGATGCTGGTACGGCACAGGATTGCGCGTCCACACAGATTGCTGCACATAATCAGTCAGGATTGACTCTTGCTGATTTCACCGATATGACTGCATTGGAGCGGCAGATTGGCCAATTGTGTGCCGCCAAATACGATTGGCCTATTGGCAATGCGCATGTTAGCCAATCATTTGATCGTCCAGTAACACCTTGGGCACCAGGTCATCGTGGTGTCGATTTGGTTGCGAATCAAGGTGATGCTATTGCAGCGCCACGTGAGGGAACTATAAGCTTTGCTGGGCGTGTGGGTGGTAAAGATGTAGTGAGCATTAGGCATAGCGGGGGAGTGACCTCTACGTTTGAACCAGCTATTACAGATTTAGTAGTGGGAACTGCCGTATCAGCAGGGGATCTATTCGGCGCTGTGCAAGGTGATTCTGACCATTGTGCGGATAGTTGTCTTCACTGGGGGTTGAAACGCGGTGCCGATGACTATCTGGATCCTGAGGCGGCTATAGTGCAATACAAAATTGTGCTCAAGGAATGATTGCAGAGACGCGTCACAGGCCGGCGTCTGCCAGTGTAATGTATCCGGGGTCAATCAGGGTGGCCTTCAGATTACTGGCGCTCACAGCCAGAACAGGTTCGCTCAGCGTTGGAACCTTCTTGATTCCGCCGACTTCGCTATTGCGCACGGATGTCATCGAATTCACTGATTTGCCTGTATTGAGACGACCGCACATTTCAGCGATATTGGTTGCGAGAACTTGCCTGTTCTCAATACCGGTCATCCATTGCTTGCCGTTCACAACAGAGGGAATACTGGAAATATATGCGCCATACCCAGTGACCAATGGCCACTGAGCGTCCTTGGCTGCATCGGTGTCATCGGCTGAACCGCTGTTGTTCTGATTGCTGCTGGAATCGTCATTTTCAGGAGATTTGATTGGATCGGGTACCGCTTGGCGAGTCAGGTCTTTCTTGCCGGTGATATTGCCAACGATGCCGGAGATGGTGATTTGCGGATTAATATCTGCTGCCGAGCCGGTATATCCCAGATCGTCGAGTTCCTTCACCACTTCGGAGGCAATATAGTCGTTCATGGCAATAATGCCGTCGATTCGCGTAGGGGCGTCAGAACTGCTGAGCTTTTCCAATCGTTTGGCTAGAACGCGCCCTGTGGCTCCATCCTTGCTGACGTCGTAGGATACGCTCATCCAGTCTTTTTCAGTTGAATTGCTGGTAAGCGTGCCTGAGGGGCTTACGACGACGCCTTTCTCGTAGTACGAGCCAAGCACTTGCCAAATACCGCGGAATGCTTCCTCGGCAAATGTGGAATCACCATTGGTGTCGGTGCCATCGGAAACCGTATAGGGCAGCATTACTTCGATATGCTTTGGATTGTCCTTGCTTGCCTTATCAAGCTCAAGCTTGGCGGCCATTTTCTCTGCCTGAAGATGGCCGATAGTACGCGCATCAGAAAATTGCACGAAGGCATCTGGCTTGTAACCTTCAATGCTGTTGGCCATCAATATGACATGCATGCCAGATTCCTGTGCAAGCTTAAGCGCGGAAATCAGTCGTTTGACTGCCTGCTGTTGCGTGGCTGCATCTGCGTCGTCGGCATCAGAATCGTCCGCAGTGTCGTTAGTGCTGTCATCGCTGCTACCGCTGTCACTGTTGTCAGAGGAGCCAGAAGAATCAGTGGAATCAGAGCTGCTGTCAGCATTGGCAGATCCCTCGCTGGTGGCATCTTCGGTACTGAGCTCTTGACTTACGTAGTCGCCATACTGGCGGGTGGAATCATCGGTGGTGACTACGGGCGCCACCAGCAGAGTCATATTGTCAGGGGTAAGCGTAATGCCTGAATCATCAGTAGTGGCTTTATCGGAGAGATGATCTACGACATAATCCTGGATAGCGCGGCTTTGCTTGTCCAGCGAATCAGAAGTCGTGTGCGTAATGTTCTTTTTCTTGAAACCGTAATCAGTGAGCGCACTGGTCAGTTCAGGAGTGAGTTTGGCCCACTTATTCAGTGGGGTTTGCTGATTCAGCGTTATGCCATCAGAAGGAGTGAAGATGGCGGCAGCTCCCATGGATGAGGAAGTCAGTGTGGTTTGTGAGGAATCAGTTGATGATTGTTCGCTGGAATTGGAGGTACACGCAGTCAACGAAAGCGCCATAGCGCATGTGATGGCGATGGCGGTAATGGTGGTGACAGAGCGGCGTACGAACCCCATAAGTGAACGAACCCTCCTCAAAGCAGAAAACGGTAAACAACACACTGTGCCTCGATTGTAGTAGACGGAATATGAAAAATCCCGGATACGTGCAGAATAACAGCACATATCCGGGATGAATCAGGGGTGAAACTTGTTACATCAGGCAAGAGCCTTCTGCAGATTCTCATCCAATGCGTTCATAAAGCCTTCAGTATCCAGCCACGGCTCATCCGGGCCAATCAGCATGGCCAGATCCTTGGTCATCTGACCGCCTTCCACAGTGTCAACGATGACCTTCTCCAAAGTCTCGGCAAAGTGACGAACCTCGGGTGTGCCATCCAGGTCAGCGCGGTGCTTGAGACCACCGGTCCAAGCGAAGATGGATGCGATCGGGTTGGTGGAGGTCTTCTCGCCCTTAAGCCAACGGCGGTAATGGCGAGTCACAGTGCCATGAGCGGCTTCAGCTTCCACAGTCTGGCCGTCTGGGGTCATCAGCACGGAAGTCATCAGGCCCAACGAGCCGAAGCCTTGTGCCACGGAATCGGACTGCACGTCGCCGTCATAATTCTTGCAAGCCCAGATGTAGCCGCCGTGCCACTTCAAGGAGCTGGCCACCATGTCGTCGATAAGACGATGCTCGTAAGTCAAACCTTCAGCAGCGAATTTATCTTTGTATTCGGTTTCGAAAACTTCAGCAAAGATATCTTTGAACTGGCCGTCGTACGCCTTCAAAATCGTGTTCTTGGTGGACAGATATACCGGGTAATGACGCATCAGGCCGTAGTTGAAGCATGCGCGGGCGAAGCCACGGATGGAATCGTTCACGTTGTACTGAACCTGTGCCACGCCGCCATCTGGTCCGTAGTTGTACACCACGTGCTGAATGGGTTCGGAACCGTCTTCAGGAGTGAAGGTTACGGTCAGTGTGCCGGCGCCCGGCACCTTGAAATCAGTGGCCTTGTACTGGTCGCCGAACGCATGGCGGGCCACCACAATTGGCTTGGTCCATCCAGGAACCAGACGCGGCACATTGCTCATCACAATCGGCTCACGGAAAATAGTGCCGCCCAGGATGTTGCGAATAGTGCCGTTAGGAGACTTCCACATCTTCTTCAGGCCGAATTCCTTAACGCGCGCCTCATCAGGGGTGATGGTGGCGCACTTAACGCCCACATGATGCTTCTGAATGGCGTGGGCGGCGTCGATGGTCACCTGATCGTCGGTCTCATCGCGATGCTGGATGCCCAGATCGTAGTAGTCAAGGTTCACATCAAGATACGGCAGGATAAGCCTGTCCTTAATATCTTTCCAGATCACACGGGTCATTTCGTCGCCGTCAAGTTCAACAACGGTGCCTTCGACCTTGATTTTGGCCATGCTTCCTCCTGGTAGATTCTTTGCACCAATGTTTCCAGTCATATCGCATGTTTGTAACGAGGCAATCCGCCATTCGAGAATATGGACACTGGGCTTAGGGCGTCCGTCCCGGGCAATAATCTGGAGACCATGTCTCAGGAAATTGAAATCGGTTTGGGTAAAAAAGGCCATCTCGGCTATGCGCTGGACGATGTGGCCATCGTTCCTTCACGTCGTACCCGCGATCCCGAAGACGTCTCTACGTCTTGGCAGATCGATGCTTATGAATTCGACGTTCCGGTGATTGGTGCTCCTATGGATTCGGTCACCAGCCCCGCCACTGCCATTCAGATGGGCAAGATGGGTGCTCTCGGTGTGCTGGATTTGGAAGGTCTATGGACCCGTTATGAGAATCCCGAGCCACTGCTCGACGAAATCTCCCAGCTGCCGGCAGAAGAAGCCACTGCCCGCATTCAGCAGATTTATGCTGAGCCGGTTAAGCCGGAACTTATCACTCAGCGCCTGCATGAGATTCGCGCAGCGGGTGTGACTGTGGCCGGTGCGCTCTCTCCGCAGCGTACGCAGCAGTTCTACTCCACCGTGGTCGATGCCGGTGTTGACCTGTTTGTGATTCGCGGCACGGTGGTTTCCGCAGAGCATGTTTCCTCGTCGCATGAGCCGCTGAACCTGAAGAAGTTCATTTATGATCTCGACGTGCCGGTTATTGTCGGCGGCGCTGCTAACTACACTGCAGCCCTGCACTTGATGCGTACCGGAGCTGCTGGCGTGCTGGTTGGTTTCGGTGGCGGCGCTGTTTCCGCTACTCGTCAGACGCTGGGCGTTCAGGCACCGATGGCCACTGCCATTGCCGATGTTGCCGAAGCTCGTCGTGACTACATGGATGAGTCCGGTGGCCGTTATGTTCAGGTGATTGCCGATGGCGGCATGGGCGATTCCGGCAGCTTCGTCAAGGCTCTTGCTCTCGGCGCTGATGCCGTAATGCTTGGCGCTCCGTTGGCTCGCGCTACTGAGGCTCCGGGCAAGGGCACCCATTGGGGTTCGGAAGCTCGCCATCAGACCCTGCCGCGCGGATACCGCACCACAGTCGGTACTGTGGCACCGCTTGAGCAGATTCTGTTTGGACCGAGCCATCAGGCTGATGGCAAGACCAACTTCATTGGTGCTCTGAAGCGCGCCATGGCTTCCACTGGCTATGTTGACGTGAAGAACTTCCAGCGCTGCGGCATGGTGGTCAATCCGTATTCCGCCTGATGCGTTGGTGACTGAGCTGCTGGTTATAGGCACATAGCTGGTAGCAAAACAAAAAAGCGACACGCGCCCGCAAAATGGACAGTTATTTATAGTCTGTCTGGTTTTGCGGGCGTTTCTATTCGTTAGGCTGATTCGTTTTGACTCACCATATTTTTCGTGATGTGGTTATACATAAATTCAACCGATGGGGGTTGGGTTGAGAAAAGAAGGGAATCAAAGGTGATCGCCGATGGAATACTATACGTTCTTCCAAAATCATCGTGAACCGTTGCCGAGCTTTGACGGCTTTATTACTGTAGAGCTTTCAGACAGGCCTATTCGGTACCATATTCAGCCGCTATTCCCATGCAATATGGATGCGCAAGAGTGCCACACTATGGCTATGGCTGCCTGCAGAATCGCTTGCAATTGCGCTGATGCAATTCGCGGCAAACTGAGCGTAGATAGACTACAGCGCGCACTGACTGCACCATGCTTGGATCGATTGCAAACCATGCATCAGTTGCTGGATGTTCATATGCTGACGCATCCGGAAATTAAGGCGAAATTCTGCTATCTTCCCACGGTACCTAGCCTTATCGATGGCATGATTACCAGTGAAAGAACCATGGAATTGGCGGTATTTATGACTATTGGTCAGGAAAATCTCCGGGTCAATATGAAATTCCGCTTTATCGGGTCGCGTTGGATGTGTGTCTTTGCTGATCTGGGGTGATTCTTCAAGAATCCAATTGTGGCGGTGAGCGTAGTCATATCGCGTTTCGCCTATAGTGGAGCGTATGCGTGAACATGTTGAAGAACCTAGGTACGTCACCACTGACGAAGATACTGTCTTCTCGTTGCTTGCCAAGCGAGCGGCCCGCACTCCAGATGACACTATCGCCGAGTGGCAGGATGATGACACCCATCAATGGCACAGCGTGACTTCCACTGAAATGCTGGCTCGCGTGCGCGAGGTGGCTAAAGGCCTTCTGGGGCTCGGTGTGAAAGCCGGCACCATGGTGTTGATTTACTCGCCCACATGCTATGAGTGGGGTGTTGCCGATTTTGCCTGCGCAGCTATTGGCGCCGTAGTCGTTCCTGTATATGAAACAGACTCCGCCAAGCAGACCGCAGGCATTATCGAAGAAGTGGATCCGGCTATTGCCTTCGCTGGAGACTTCCAACGCGCGCAAACGCTTGAACAGATTCGTGCCAACCATCCCAGCATGAAGTATGTGTTCAATTTCAAGGCAGACGGTCTTGATGCTGTTGCCGATTTCGGACACGGCGTCAGCGATGAGGATTTGGACGCCGCCATCGCACGCGTCAAGGCAGACGATCTGCTCACCGTGGTATACACATCCGGTTCTACTGGTAAGCCGAAGGGGGCTATGCTCTCTAACCGCAACTACACGCATATCGTGCTGAACGGATACGAGATTCTGAACGGCATGCTGTATCAGGACAATCGTCTGCTGCTCTTCCTGCCGCTGGCGCATTGCTTTGCGCGTTATATCCAATACGTGTGCATCGGCGGCTGCGGCGTAGTGGGATATATTCCCAATGCCAAGCATCTGTTGGCTGATATTCGTAGCTTCAAGCCAACATATCTCTTGGGTGTGCCTCGAGTGTTCGAGAAGGTGTATAACGCGGCATCCCAGAAGGCTGGCGCTGGTATTCAGGGCTATATTTTCGCCCAGTCGGTGAAGCATTTTGTTAAGTGGAGCAAGGATGAGCAGGCTGGTCGCGGACATTCTCCGATTGAGCGTCTGCGCCATTCCTTCTACATGGCTACAGTCGGTAAGTCGATTCGTTCCGCACTTGGTCCGAATCTAAGGTGGCTTGCCTGCGGTGGCGCTCCGCTGAATGTTGATTTGGCTCATTTCTTCAATGGCATGGACGATATCACTTTCATTCAGGGATATGGCATGACTGAAACTGCCGCGCCTATGCTCGTTAACTGGGAAGACGATAATGAGGTCGGCTCGGTTGGCAAGCCTGGTCCTGGCATGGGTGTGCGTCTGAGCGACGATGATGAAATCGAACTGACTGGCCCGAACGTGTTCCTCGGCTATTACAAGCAGCCCGAACTCACCGCTGAGGCTATGACTCCGGACGGTTGGATTAAGACGGGTGATTTGGGACGCATTGACGATAAGGGCTTCACTTTCATCACTGGGCGCAAGAAGGACATCATTATCACCGCTGGCGGCAAGAACATCAGCCCTGCACCAATGGAAGACATCATTGACACTTGCCCGATTGTGGCACATGCCGTGGTAGTTGGCGATGGTAAGCCATTCGTCTCAGCATTGATTGAACTCGACCCTGAAATGTTGCATTCGTGGTTGTCTGGTCAAGGTCTGAATGCCGACATGACCCTTGATGAAGCTAAGGATAATGATGCTGTGCGCGCTTTTATCCAGCAGTATGTTGATCAGGCTAATGCCAATGTTTCCCGTGCGGAATCCGTGCGCAAGTTCGTGGTTCTGAACGAGGAATTCAGCCAGGATCGTGGCACTCTTACCGCAAGCATGAAGGTCGTACGCCCCAAGGTGCTGCAGCGTTATGCTGACATCATCGAAAACGACCTGTATGCGCCTAAGCCATCTAATAAGCCGTTGCCCGCTACTGCGAAAATCATTGATAGCACGTCGGAAACGGTGAAGAAGGCATCAGAGCAGGTTAAGCAAGCGTCTGAACAGATGAAGCAGGCTTCGGAACAGATGAAGAGCAGCGTGTCTGATTCGCTTGCTAGCGTGCAGGAGAAAATCAAGAAGTCCAAGGCGGAAGCTGAGACCGCTGACGATGCGGAAACCGCTCCGTCGGATGCCAGTGCCAATACAACTGAGGAGTAAAACACAAGTGGCTATTCGTGAGATTCGAGTCGTACCAGATCCCGTGCTGCGCACGCCTTGCGACGAAATCAAGGAAATCACCCCAGCAGTACGCCGCCTTGTGGAAGACCTGTTGGAAACAGTGAATGATCCTGGCCGCGCTGGATTGTCCGCTAACCAGATTGGCGTCAGCCTGAGGGCGTTCTCCTACAATATCGACGGCAAGATTGGCTACATTCTCAATCCGGTCATCGAAGAGACCTCCGGTGAGCAGTATGGGGACGAGGGGTGCCTGTCTGTGCCTGGATTGTGGTACAAGACTCGTCGAGCTGACTATGCACGCGTGCGCGGCATCGATTTGGATGGCAAGGAAGTAGTGCTGGAGGGCCACGGTTTGATGGGGCGCATGCTTCAGCATGAATGCGACCATTTGGATGGTCACGTCTACCTTGATCGTCTGGAGAAGGAAGAACGCCGCGCTGCTATGCGAGCTATGCGTAATCGTTGATTTCGCGGAGTCTCCTTCAGATATTTAGATATCAAATATCAAACGGGATTTCTCTCAGATATCAAGTATCCAGATATCAATTGACTGTAGGGAAACCAACATTGACTGTAGGTTTTTCGACATTGACTGTAGGGAAACCTACAAAAAACGTCGGTTTCCCTACAGTCAATGTTGGTTTCCCTACAGTCGGTAACGTTTTTCCTACAGTCGGTGTTGGTTATCCTGCAGTTAAACAGTCAAAGATGATTGACAAACAGTCAAAGATGATTGATTGCGCTGTGTGTGGCTGATTTCCACACAGGGTGATATGCTTGCGACTTATGTGTGCCACCCCGGCGATGGACGCAGTCGCAGGCGTTCGGAACCACCCAATATTGTCAACCGGTACACAACAAATTCGCGTCATGCTCGCGACGGCCTGTGTCGGTCGGCTGCAAGCTCTCATCTTAGATGGGGGAGCAGCTGCACGCAGGTGCGCATGGCCAGGCAAGAACCGACAAGAAAGGTAGTAATACCATGGCTCAGATTACTATGAGCGAAATGCTGAAGGCTGGTCTGCACTTCGGCCACCAGACCCGTCGTTGGAACCCGAAGATGAAGCAGTTCATCCTCACCCAGCGCAACGGCATTCACATCATCAACCTGTTTAAGTCGCTCGACATGATCGACAAGGCATACGACTTCATCAAGACCACTGTTGCTCACAATGGCACCGTGCTCTTCGTCGGCACCAAGAAGCAGGCTCAGGAAGCTATCGCTGCTCAGGCCACCCGCGTGAACATGCCGTACGTCTCCGAGCGTTGGCTCGGTGGTATGCTGACCAACTTCCAGACCGTTTCCAAGCGCGTCAACCGCCTCAAGGAACTTGAGGAAATGGACTTCACCGACGTGCACGGCTCCGGCCTGACCAAGAAGGAGCTCCTCCTGCTCGAGCGCGAGAAGGACAAGCTCAACAAGCAGCTGGGCGGTATTCGTAACATGAACCGCACCCCGTCCGCAATGTTCGTTGTCGACATCACCAAGGAATCCCTGGCTGTTGAGGAAGCTCACAAGCTGGGTATCCCGGTTGTGGCCATCGTTGACACCAACGCTGATCCGGACATCGTTGATTACCCGATCCCGGCCAACGATGACGCCATCCGCGGCATCGAACTGCTCACCAGCCTGATGGCTGACGCAGTCGCCGAAGGCCTGCTGGAGCGTTCCGGCCAGGCTGCTAAGGCCGCTGGCGAGTCCGCTGAGCAGCCGATGGCCGCTTGGGAGAAGGAACTTCTGACCAACGAGGCTCCTGCTGAGGCTGCCGCTTCGGCCGCCGCCGAGAGCGAAACTGAGGCTGCAAAGGCCGAGTGATGCTCTAGGATGGGAAGTGGCTGAATAAGCGCTTCCCATCCGTTTTGGTAAGCAATATCTTCTTAAAGGAGAAAAATCAATGGCAGCAATTACCGCCGCACTGATTAAGCAGGTTCGTGAGGACACTGGCGCCGGCATGCTCGACGTCAAGAAGGCCCTGACTGAGGCCGAAGGCGACGTCGCCCGCGCTAAGGAAATCATTCGCGCCAAGGGCATTGCCGCAGCTGGCAAGCGCGAAGGCCGTAAGGCTCAGGAAGGCACCATCGCTTCCAAGGTTGTCGAAGGCGCTAACGGTGAGACCGGTTACGCCGTCGAGCTGAACTCCGAGACCGACTTCGTGGCCAAGACCCCGAAGTTCGTTGAGTTCGCTGACGAAGTGCTCGGCTACGCTGTGGCTGCTGAGGCCAACACCGCTGAAGAGCTGGAAGCCGCTCCGGCTGGCGATTCCACCGTCAAGGTCGCCATCGAAGAGGCTGCCGCACTGTTCGGTGAGCACGTCAAGGTCGGCCAGTTCGCCAAGATCTCCGGCGAGCACGTCGAAATCTACGCTCACAAGAAGTCCGCTGAGATGCCGCCGAGCATCGTCGCCATGATCGCTACCGACAAGGCTGGCGCTGCTGTGGCTCACGAAGCTGCTCTGCAGATCTCCGCTATGGGCGCCAAGTGGCTGACCCGCGAGGATGTTCCGGCCGATGTCGTCGAGTCCGAGCGCCGCGTGGCCACCGAGAAGTCCCAGGCTGAGGGCAAGCCGGAGAAGATCATCCCGAAGATCGTCGAAGGCCGTCTCAACGCTTTCTTCAAGGAAGTCGTGCTGCTCGAGCAGCCGTTCGTCAAGGATCCGTCCAAGACCGTCGGCAAGCTGTTCGAGGAAGTGGGCGGCAAGGCTACTGCCTTCGCTCGCATCGAGGTCGGCAAGGGCGAAGAGGAGTGAGCATAGTGCTCATCTGATGCGCCTCATGCATTAGTTACAAACGTCATCCAAAGATCAATTTCTTTGGATGACGTTTTTTGTTGAGGGTGTCGTTGCACGGGGGTGTCTCTGTAAGCCGATACCCTTATCTACGGATATTTTTAGGCACTTTTCGTGGATTCAAGGAAAGGCAACATAAATGACTGAAAGCGATAAGCCGCGTAGGGTTCTCCTCAAGCTGTCCGGCGAAGCATTCGGTGGCGGCAAGGTTGGTATTGACACCCATGTGATTCGCCGTATTGCAGAAGAGATTGTTCCTGCCGTGCAGCAGGGCGTGCAGGTTGCCATCGTTGTTGGCGGCGGTAACTTCTTCCGCGGCGCCGAACTCCAGCAGGCCGGTATTGATCGCTCTCGCGGCGATTACATGGGCATGCTCGGCACTGTGATGAACTGCCTCGCTTTGCAGGATTTCCTCGAGCAGGAGGGCCAGTCCACTCGCGTGCAGACCGCCATTACCATGGGTCAGGTTGCCGAACCGTATATTCCGCTCAAGGCTATTCGCCACTTGGAAAAGGGCCGCGTCGTTATTTTCGGCGCTGGTGCAGGCATGCCGTACTTCTCCACGGACACCGTGTCCATTCAGCGTTCTCTGGAAATTCACTGCGATGAAGTGCTGATGGGTAAGAACGGTGTGGATGGCGTCTACACTGCTGATCCGCGTAAGGATCCGGAAGCTAAGCGTTTCGCTACTCTGAGCTACAAGCGTGCACTGGTTGACAATCTTGCCGTTATGGATGCAGCAGCATTGTCTATGGCCCGCGACAACCGCAAGCTTATTCGCGTCTTCGGCCTGGAAGGCGAAGGTAACGTGACTCGCGCCCTCGTGGGTGAAGAAATCGGCACTCTGGTTTCCACCGCCGAGTCGCGCGTGGCCGAGTGAATTTCAGCGCCTACAATCGAATAACAAGCGTTCATAGAAGAACACCACAGTCCAACAACAAGGAGTGAACATGTCTCTTATCGATCAGGCCAAGGAACAGATGGCCAAGACCGTGGAAAACACTAAGGAGAACTTCTCCGGCATCCGCACCGGTCGCGCAAACCCGGCTCTGCTCAACGGCATCATGGTTGATTACTACGGTGCTCCGACTCCGATCAAGGCCGTGGCTTCCATCGGTGTGCCTGAACCGCGCACCCTTGCTGTCACCCCGTTCGATGCTTCTCAGGCTGCTGCCGTGGAGAAGGCCATTCGCAACTCTGATCTCGGCATCAGCCCGAACCGCGACGGCAATGTCATCCGCTTGACTATGCCGGAGCTGACCGAGGACCGCCGTAAGGAATATGTCAAGCTCGCCAAGGGCAAGGCTGAGGACGGCAAGGTTGCAGTGCGCAACATTCGTCGCAAGACCAAGGAAACCATTGACAAGTCCGTCAAGGATGGCGATATGGGCGAGGATGAGGGCGATCGCCTGCTGAAGGACCTCGACAAGGTCACCAAGTCCATCACCGATGAGATCGATGCTCTGCTGGAAACCAAGCAGAAGGAGATCATGGAGGTCTGAGAAGACCAGATCTGGAACGCATTATGGAACGTAACGAACAACTGCACGAAGAGGCCGAAGAGGCACTCGATCAGATTAACAAGAAAACCGGCCGCAATATGCCTCAGGCTATTGGCACAGCTGCGGTACTGGTCGCCTTGATTTTAGGGTGCTTACTATTCAGCATCGACCTGTTCGTGCTGTTGGTCGTTGTGTTCATGATTCTGGCATTGTGGGAGCTGCGAGTGGATTTCGCCACCGTGGGCCTGCATATTCCAGTAATCATGCTGTGGCTTTGCTCTGCTGTCACACTGATTGCCACATATTATGCGCCGTATCATCTCATCACGATGTCCTTAAGCGTCATCGTTTCCATTATTCTGGTTGCTATTGCGGCTAGTGCAAAAATCAGCGTTGGTAATCGTCTTTCTCTTGCCGTTGCCGGCAAACTGTCCAGCACAGATGCCAGCGCACGTTTGGAATCTTCCTTCAACCATGATGGTGGAGAACTGCATCATTCGCGTTTGAGTCATGTGGCAGTATCAGTGCTCACGGTACTGTACATTCCACTGCTGGCGAGCTGCATTATTATCCCGCTTACGTTCAATAATCATCCGGTTGCACACGCCATTATGCTGGTGTTCTTGCCTGCTCTTTCCGATACCGGCGGTTTGTTCGCCGGCGCATGGTTGGGCAAGCATAAGCTCAGCCCGCGCATTTCGCCAAAGAAATCCGTTGAAGGATTGATTGGTTCGATGCTGTTTGCTATGGCAGGCGCATTTGCTGTGTTCGCGTGCACGTATGATTCTTCTGCATGGGCCACTCGTTGGTGGGTTCCGATTGTTGCTGGCGTGCTGATTGGCACGGTAGGTACGTTCGGTGATTTATGCGCGTCCATGCTGAAACGAGACATTGGCATCAAAGACATGGGCCATCTGCTGAAGGGCCATGGTGGCGTCATGGATCGCGTGGATTCTATTCTGATGAGCGCGCCATTTACATGCGCTCTTTTGTGGGTCACTGGCCTGTAAACGACTATTCGTTCGTTGCAACGAATCCTAATGATGGCGTCTCTCTCGATAATGGTGAGGCGCCATTGCTGTTGCGATGTGGCAACGCACATCGGAATGAACTTGTTCGTATTTGATTTCTGACGAGAGCGAAGTGGACATATGACTACACGCGAAACTGATACTCCGGAAACAGGCATCACGCCTGGCGGCACTTCTGGTGCATTCCGCGATGTGCTTTCCAAGGATCATGCTCGCCGCGGCAAGCCGCCGCTGCACTTTGTGGACATGACGCCTGAAGAGCGTATTGCCAAAGTTGCGGAACTTGGATTGCCGAAATTCCGAGCCAAGCAGCTCGCCAATCATTATTACGGTCATTTCGATGTGAATGCTGCGGAATTCACTGATTTTCCTGCGGCAAAGCGAGCGGAAGCAGCTGAAGTATTCTTCCCCCAGCTGATTACTGAAGTCACTCGTCAGGTAGCCGATCAAGGCACCACTATCAAAACACTGTGGCGACTGTTCGACGGTTCTCTCATCGAATCCGTATTGATGCGATATCCGACTCGTACCACGTTGTGCATTTCCTCTCAGGTTGGCTGCGGCATGGGATGTCCGTTCTGCGCAACCGGAAAACTTGGCTTGACCCGCAATATGTCTGCCGGCGAAATCGTGGAGCAGGTTCGAGTAGCTGCGAAAATGATGCGCGATGGCGAGGTTGCTGGAGGAGAAGGTCGACTGAGCAACATCGTGTTTATGGGCATGGGTGAGCCTATGGGCAACTACAAATCAGTGCTTTCCGCGGTACGCCAGATTTCCGCGATGCCTCCCGAAGGTTTCGGCATCTCCGCGCGCAACATCACCGTTTCCACTGTGGGCGTGGTACCGGGCATTAAAAAGCTCACTGCTGAAGGCATTCCGGTACGACTTGCCGTATCGCTGCATGCGCCAAGCGACGAATTGCGCGATGAGTTGGTGCCGATGAACAAGCGTTTCAACACCACCCAGGTGCTGGATGCAGCTCACGATTACTGGCTTGCATCAAAGCGACGCGTCAGCATTGAATACGCACTGATGCGCGGTATCAATGATCAGGCCGAACACGCACGGCTGTTGGCCAAGCGTCTGAACCATTACGGTGACAACTGGGCTCACGTGAACCCGATTCCACTGAATCCGATTGAAGGCTCGAAGTGGACGGCTTCCAAACCGGAAGACGAAAAGCGTTTCTTGGAAATCCTGCATGATGCCGGCATTACCGCAACACTGCGAGATACGCGCGGTCAAGACATCGATGGTGCATGCGGCCAGCTTGCTGCCAAAGAACAGTAAGCAGCGCAGTAAGCCACTGCCTACTGCCCATCTGTCCATCTAAAAAAGTCGGTTTTCAGCTAATCGCAGCGCGCCACATTGCGTTGAGAACCTGCTGAGAGCCGACTTTTTGCATACTTGGCTCTCATAATGCAGAACCATTGACGGCTCATGTAATGGACGATAGGTAGTCTGAAACAGCAAGAAATAACGGAACCAAATAGGGGAGTGAAGCATGTCGCTGGCGGTACGAGTCATCCCGTGCCTGGACGTGGACAACGGTCGCGTGGTAAAAGGTGTGCATTTCGAAAACCTGAAGGATGCCGGCGATCCGGTGGAGCTTGCCGGCGAATACTACCGTCAGGGCGCCGACGAGCTCACATTCCTGGACGTCACCGCATCCAGCTCTCATCGCAATACGATGATTGATGTGGTGTCTCGCACGGCCGAACAGGTATTCATCCCTATGACGGTTGGCGGCGGTGTGCGTACTCCGGAGGACGTGGATTCCCTGTTGCGTTGTGGCGCGGACAAGGTGGGCGTCAATACTGCTGCTATCAATGATCCGACGCTGATTAGCCGTGTGGCCGATCGATTCGGCAACCAGGTGCTGGTGCTCTCTGTGGATGCTCGCCGTGAAAAGGGCGAACAGCATACGCAATCAGGCTTTGAAGTCACCACTATGGGCGGCCGCAAATCCACTGGCATCGATGCTATCTGGTGGGTCAAGCGAGCTGAAGAACTTGGTGCAGGCGAAATCCTGCTGAATTCCATGGATGCCGACGGCACCCAGCAGGGATTCGATCTTGAAATGATTCGTGAAGTGCGTAAGGAAGTCAAGATTCCGATTATCGCTTCGGGCGGTGCCGGTAAGGTGGAGGATTTCCCTCCGGCCATTGAAGCCGGTGCCAATGCAGTGTTGGCCGCATCCGTGTTCCATTACGGCATTATGACCATTGCGGATGTCAAGGCCGAATTGAAGAAGCACGGTTACACGGTTCGCTGATTACTCGTACTTTCCTAAACTTCCCAAGACAAGGGGAAACAAGATGACAGACATCGTATATGACAATTCAACTGAGCTTGATCCTCGTATTGCTGCACGTTTGAAGCGCGATGCAAAGGGCTTGGTGGCAGCGGTAATTCAGCAGTACGACACCCATGAGGTGCTGATGGTGGGTTATATGAATGATGAGGCTCTCCGCCGTACACTCACCACTGGGCGTGTGACGTTCTGGTCCCGTTCCCGCCAGGAGTATTGGCGTAAGGGAGATACTTCCGGCCATGTGCAGTATGTGAAGGGTGTGTCCTTGGACTGCGATGGCGATGCACTGCTGGTTGAGGTTGATCAGGTTGGTGCTGCTTGCCATACCGGCAAGCGCAGCTGCTTCCTTGAGGGTGGTCCGCTGCCGGTAGTTGAAGGGCATCGACCTGATGAATCTGCCGAGTCTGCTGAGTCTGCTGAGCAGGGAGAGGGGGAATGATTATGAGCGAATGCAGCGTGAAGCATCTGAAGTGGGGTGCAACGTGGCCGACTCGTGAGCAGTTCCATGAGCTGGCTGATCAGGGATATCGTGTGATTCCTATTGTTCGCCGTCTACTTGCCGATTCGTTGACACCGGTCGGATTCTACGAACGTCTTGCTGGCGGCCGCAGCGGCACTTTTATTCTTGAATCCGCGGAATTTGGCGGCAATTGGAGCCGTTACAGCTTTATTGGCGTTAATTCGATGGCTCAGCTGCGTTCCAACGAGGGCCAGGCTGATTGGCTTGGCAAAGTGCCGGTTGGCGTGCCTACCGAAGGTGATGTGGTTGAGGTTGCTCATGCCACGCTCAAAACGCTGAAGGCGCCTCATGTGGAAGGCCTGCCGAACCTGACTTCCGGTCTGGTGGGCACGGTTGGCTGGGATGCCATTCGTCACTGGGAACCTACGTTGCGTGCTGAGGCTCCGAACGAGACCGGTCAGCCGGAAACGGTGCTGGCTTTGGCTACCGATATTGCTGTGGTAGACCATGTCTCCGGTTCGGTGTGGTTGATCGCCAATGCTGTGAACGTTGATAACAAGCCCACGCGTGCTGACAACGCGTATAACGAGGCCGTGGCCCGTTTGGATCAGATGCAGCGCGATGCCGCAACCCCGACTCAGGGTGAGGCGCGAGTCAACGTGCTGGATGAATCCGTTCCACAGCCTGAACTGCGTTTCCGCACGGAGAAAAGCCATTACGAGCACGCTGTTGAGGAAGCCAAGCGCCATATCGTTGACGGCGATGTGTTCCAGGTGGTTATCTCCCAGCGTCTTGATATCGATTCGCCTGCCGATCCGTTCGACGTGTACCGTGTATTGCGCACACTGAACCCAAGCCCGTACATGTATTTCATGACCCTGACCGATGCGCAAGGCCGCGATTTCAACGTGATTGGCTCCAGTCCGGAAACCCTGATCAAGGTGGATAACGGCCATGCCATGACCTTCCCGATTGCCGGCTCGCGTCCGCGCGGCGAAACCCCTGAGGAAGATGAGAAGCTTGCCAAGGAGCTGCTTGCCGACCCGAAGGAGCGCAGCGAACATATCATGCTCGTGGATTTGGCGCGTAACGATCTGAGCCGCGTATGCGATCCAACCACCGTCGAGGTTGTCTCGCTGATGGATATCAAGCGATTCAGCCACATCATGCATATTTGCTCCACCGTGACCGGCCGCGTGAACCCGACGATGACCGCATTCGATGTGTTCACATCCGCATTCCCCGCGGGTACTCTTTCCGGTGCGCCAAAGCCGCGTGCCATCGAAATCATCGACGAGCTGGAACCTGCCGACCGTGGCATCTACGGCGGCACTGTCGGCTACTTTGACTTCTCCGGCAACCTGGACATGGCCATCGCCATTCGTACCGCTTTCCTGCGCGATCATGAAGCCAGCGTGCAGGCCGGTGCAGGTATCGTGCTGGATTCCGTGCCTGCTACCGAATGGCAGGAGACCCGTAATAAGGCTGAAGCCAGCGTTGAAGCCGTGCAGATTGCCGCGCAGCTGCGCGAATTGTAGAGCATATCTGCCGTTGTGATGCGCTGCGGTATATTGCAGTAGCGCGTAACAGCGTTTGTGCTTGATTTCATCATGCCGATTGCCACGTGGTAATCGGCATGATTGATATTGGGTATGATTGAACGGCATTACGCAATAACCAGATAAAGGAGTTCAGGTATGGCGAGCGCCGGTGCAGGCAAGACAGACATGGGCAGCGGTAATCCCACCGAACCTGTATCCAGCGAAACCGACGTGAGCGAATCCGTTGGCGAGCATGGGCTTGAACGAAAGATGGAGTCGCGCCATCTGACGATGATTTCCCTCGGCGGTGTGATCGGCACTGGTCTGTTCGTCTCCTCCGGCTATACGATTCATCAAGCTGGGCCTCTTGGTGCGATTCTTGCATATGCGGTCGGCTCCCTGCTGGTCTATTGCGTGATGGTTTCGCTGGGCGAACTGTCTGTGGCGATGCCGTATGCCGGTAGTTTCCATATGTATGCGAAGCGATTCATTGGTCCTGGCACTGCGTTTGTTATCGCTATTTTGTATTGGTTGAATTGGGCGGTGGCTTTGGCCAGTGAGTTCACGGCGGCGGGTTTGCTGATGCAGCGTTGGTTCCCGGATTCGCCTGCGTGGATGTGGTCTGCGGTGTTTATCGCTGTGGTGTTTGTGCTCAATATTTTGTCTGTGCGACTGTATGGTGAGGCTGAATTCTGGTTTGCTTCGATTAAGGTGTTCGCCATTGTGGCGTTCATTGTGATTGGTTTGTTGGCTATTTTTGGTGCGATTCCGATTGCAGGTTATGATTCTGCGCCGTTGTTCGGCAATTTTGTGGCGGATGGTTGGTTCCCTAATGGTTTTGCGCCGGTGTTTTCCACGCTGCTGACGGTGGTGTTCGCGTTTTCCGGTACTGAGGTGGTTGGTGTGGCCGCTGGTGAGACGAAGTCTCCCGATAAGGCGATTCCGAAGGCTGTGCATACCACGGTGTTCCGTCTTGCGATTTTCTTCATTGGCTCGATTCTGGTGATGTCTGCATTGATTCCGTGGCATCAGGCGGGTGTTGAGACGAGTCCGTTTGTGCTGGTGTTCCAGTCGATTGGTATGCCATTTGCCGGCGATGTGATGAATTTTGTGGTGTTGACTGCAGTGTTGTCTGCTGCGAATTCTGGTCTGTATGTGTGCTCGCGCATGGTGTGGTCTTTGGCTAAGGAAAGGTTGATTCCGGTACGGTTTGCCAAGACGAATTTCCATGGTGTGCCTGTGTGGGCTGTGCTGTTCTCCATGGCTGGCTCGCTGCTGGCGTTGCTGTCCTCGGTGATTGCTGCTTCCACTGTGTATCTGGTATTGGTGGCCGTGTCTGGTTTGGCGACTCTTGTGGTGTGGTTCTCCGTGTGCGTGTGCCATATCCGATTCCCCCGCGAATGGGCGAAGGCCGGGCATAGCGTATCCGAACTTGGATACCGAGCTCCTGGCTTCCCGGTACTGCCGTGGCTTGCGATTGTGATGTGCATCGGCGCACTGGTGCTGGTCATTTTGGATGACACGCAACGCTCCACGCTGTACTGCATGATTCCGTTCGTCGCCTGCTGCTATGCCGGCTACTATGCGCTCGAGCGCCGCCGCAAGCGAGAAGGTGCGGTAGCCGATGAGAATGGGCAGCGTGAGTGAGTCCGGAATTCGTCATTATGTTTGCGTCTCAACGAAGCATCCGCGTACATAATGACGGTTCAGACCCCAAAAACGTCACTATGTACGCGGCATTTACGTTCAGCCGCAAACATAATGACGATTAGGCACCCGAAATCATCATTATGTTTGCGGGATATCGGCTACTTCTTACAGATCGATGAGGAATTCTCGAATATCAGCAATCTCTTCATCGCAAATCGCATGACCCATGCCTGAATATTCGCAGTAGGTTAGATGCCCAGCATCATGAAGCACTGCATGCGCGTTATTCTGGTCGGCCAATGGAATCATATGATCCTCAGAACCATACGCAAGGAAAAACCGAGTAGGGGAGCCAAGTACAGCACCCTCTTCGCCTTTGAAAGACGGGCTCAACAGGATTGCCGCGTCGAACAGATTCGGATACGCCTGCACCAGCCGATAGGAAAGATACCCGCCTTGCGAAAAGCCGACCAGAATCTTCTTGCGATTCGCAAAAGCTGAAGAGTCCAGCATTGCAACCAGCGCCTTGCCCACAGCCTCACATTCATGACGACGCTCTTCCACGCCGCAACCATCCGGATACCAGTAATACCCACCCATATAAGGCCGTGCGTAAGTCCCGCGGAACGACAGATAATCCGGCGAATCGCCGATGCCGTTTGATTCGGCAGCACCATCAACAGTGCCAGCGTTTGCGCCTCCATACACAGCATCGATAATGCGCACCATTTCGCTCTCGTCATTGCCGTATCCGTGGAACATGAGGAACAGAGGAGCATTACTATCCGTACTGAAATCACTAACCATTCGCAATCGCATAAACCATCACCTCTTATATGCGAGTGTAGCGGCGGATGCGCAGCTGATGCAGATAAACATGTCTGCATGGCAAATGTGCTCAGTCAGTCTTCTATCGTCTTGTGCCTTTGTGATTCCTTGACCATGCATGGCTGGTCTTCCCGCAAGACCCTGGGTCTCGGCGATAAAGACGGTTATGTATTTGACATGACGATTTTGGGACGCGTCCATTTTCCCGCTGATTTGCAATCATGCCGGTATGATGAAGAGGAGATGATGGAGACTTTAGCTCAGTACTTCAGTGAGGTTCAATGAGGAAAGATGCTATGAGTGACGAGGATGTTTTGGATTACTTTGCTGAGGATGCTGCGCGCGGTGGCGTTTTTTTCTCTTCATATTGGGGCTGATGCATACGGTGCTGCTATGCATGAACGTGATGCAAATGAACGGCTGAGCTTGTTCCGCAAAGCAGAGCGATGGTACCGGCAAAGTGCATCATTGGGCAATGCGCAGGCGGCGACGAATCTGGGGTATGTATATTCGTATGGTCGAGTAGGCGAGACCGACTATCGACAGGCGTTTCAATGGTTTTCACGCGGGGCTGAGTTCGGCAATGAAGAGGCTTGCTACAAGTTGGGTGATTTATACAAGTCCGGCAAGGGCTGCGAGAAGGATACGGAGAAAGCGCTGGAATTATATCGTCAGGCGGCTGCAATTGCGTTTGAGGTTTGTGACCCTGATGTTCCGGATGGTGCGGCGGTGCTGGGAAGTATTGAGTTGAGGCTCGGCGAATGGTATGAGCACAACGGTATGCCTTCTGAATCGTTGACCATTGCGTACGAATTCTATACGCAGGCTGCTTCTTTGTTCCAAGTTGCGGTTGAAGGTGGCCTGACCTGGTATCGAAAAACCATGGACAGTGCGCAAAGCGGTGCCCTTCGCTGCAAAACCGTCTAGTTGTGATTGTGATTGCCAGTGACATTGCAGAACAGGGCAGAGTGGGGTTCGCGGAAATCATTCAATTCTCTGCTGGCTATGGCGCTGTTGCATGCATCATGTGATTTCCTTAGCCATGCGCCTGCCATGCATTACACTGAAACGGTTTGAATCGTTATTGGCATGCATATGAACGTGTGAAGGAGAAATCCATGAAGGTCAGGCGTGGGGCGTTTGTTGCGGGGGAGAAGGTGCAGTTCACCGACCGCAAGGGCAAGAAGATCACCGATCAGTTGGTGGCTGGCGGCTCCACGCAAACCGAACATGGGTTGATTCTGCATGATGATGTGATTGGTGCGGTGGAAGGTACGGTAATCACCACGGTACATGCCAAGCGCGAGGCGCAGGTCAATCAGGTGTATCCAGAGAAAGACAAGAACAAGCCGTGGAAGTCCTCGCGCGCCATCGGCGGATGGGAATATGCGGCCATGCGCCCGAGGCTTGCGGATTATGTGCTGTCCATGCCGCGCGGTGCGCAGATCATGTATCCGAAAGACATCGCCCAAGTGATTCAGCTCGGCGACATCCGCTCCGGGTTGCGTGTGCTCGAATCCGGCGCTGGCTCCGGTGCCATGAGCCTGAATCTGCTGGATGCAGTAGGGGAGAACGGCCATCTGACCACGATTGAATTGCGCTCGGAATTCGCTCGCGTGGCCGAAGCCAATGCAACGCTGTACTACGGTGAAAAGCCGGCTTGGTGGCGACTGTTGACTGGTGATTTCGATTCCGTTGCCGCTGATCTGCCGGAACATTGGTTCGACCGCATCATGCTGGACATGCTCGACCCGTGGAATCGCCTCGAACAGGCGTATCGGGTGATCGCTCCTGGCGGTGTACTGGTGTGTTATGTGACCACCACCACGCAGATGAGTCGCCTTGCCGAAGCATTACGTGCTGCCGGCTGCTGGACTGAGCCGCAGATTCAGGAGACATTGGAACGCACATGGAAGGCGCAAGGCTTGGCGGTACGCCCGGACCATCAGATGATTGGCCATACGGGATTCCTGGTGATCTCTCGTGCCATGGCACCTGGATTCGCCGCGTTGAAGAAGCGCGAGCGGTATTCCAAAGACACGGTGACGGATATCGATTCTTTGACCGAGGAACAGCGCGAGGCGCAAATCGAGGAACTGGAATTGCGTGATATTTCTGATCACAAGCTGCGCAAGGTGCTCCGTGATCTGGATCGTCAGGTAAACGAATTGAATCAGCTTGGTGACGAGACTGCCTGAACGGTCATGTGAACGCTCACAATGCGCGTATACTGAAACAATTCATATACGATAGGTATGAGCGCTGTGAGCTGCGCACCTTCCGGAAAGGGAGCCTTGAATGGGCATCAAGCTGAGCAAAGTCGCCAAAGCGGCCAAGAAATATAAGCATATTCTCATCATCATGAGGCATGCCAAAGCTGAACCGTTCGGCGGCAAGGACGACCTTGAACGCGAGCTCACCGAAAAAGGGCTCAAGCAGGCCAAAACCGTGGGCAAAGGTATCGAAGCGCTCGGCCTTAAGCCTGATCAAATCTCCTGCTCTGCAGCAACTCGTACGCGCCAGACCCTGGACCGTATGCTGAAGATTTTCGGTGACGAGCCCATAGTGGACTATCGCATTAATTTGTATGACGGCGGAGTACAGGCGGTTTTCGACGAGCTTGCGCATGTCAAGCCCAAGCAGCGTGTGTTCATGATTGTCGGTCACGAGCCCACGGTCTCCATCGCTTCACAGTGGATTGCCTCCGCTGATTCCGATGCCGAACGCCTCGATTTGCTGAACCTCGGCCTTTCGCCTGCCTCCATCGTGATATTCGGTTCTGATAAACCATTCGACGAATGGCAGGTGCATAGCGGAGAGCTGCTTGCTGTGATTAATGTCAAGGATTTTGACTGATTTTCCTTTCTATTGGTGATGGTGCTCCCTTCAGGCTCGCTTCGCGAGCCAGCTCCCCTCAGAGAGGGGAGCCAGAAGGGGAGATATAAGTTCTGCCTATAACGACACTCAAAGCTTTTTTATGGGGCTGAAACTCCAATGGTTTGGTAGCCTAAGTCGGGTTACGAACGCATACATTGGAGGATTCATGTCCACTCTGACTTCCGTCTCCGGCTTCCCCCGCATCGGGCAGAACCGCGAACTGAAGAAGATTATCGAAGGCTACTGGAAGGGCGCGAATGATCTCGCTGCCGTGAAGGCCACCGCAGCTGAACTGCGCGCCAAGCACTGGAAGCTGCAGCAGGCCGCTGGCATCGATCTGATTCCGAGCAACGACTTCAGCTACTACGATCAGATGCTCGATACCGCCATCCTGCTCAACGTGATTCCGAAGCGTTACGAACGTCTCGCCTTCGAAAATCCGGAGGACACCCTCTTCGCCATGGCCCGCGGCTATCAGGGCGAGAAGGGCGACGTAACCGCTCTGCCGATGAAGAAGTGGTTCACCACCAACTACCACTATCTGGTGCCCGAAGTCGAACCCGGCGAGGAGATCAAGCTCAACTCCACCAAGCCGTTCGACGAGTTCAACGAGGCCAAGGCCCTCGGCATCATCACCAAGCCGGTGCTGATCGGCCCCTACACCTTCCTCAAGCTGGCTCGCACTGATCAGGCCACTGAGCTCGAATACGACAAGGGTCTCGTTAACGCCGTGGCCGCCGTCTACGCCGAAGTGCTCACCAAGTTCAACGAGCTTGGCGCCCAGTGGTTGCAGCTCGACGAGCCGTACCTGGTCCTCGACAAGGAACCGGGCGATGTCGAACTGTTCAAGACGCTCTACACCAAGATTCTGGCCGCCAAGGCCGGTGTCAAGGTGCTGCTTAACACCTACTTCGGCCACATCGCCGACGTGTACGAGACCGTGAACCTGCTCGGCTTCGACGGCATCGGCCTGGACCTCAACGAAGGCCGCGAAGAGAACCTTGAAGCCGTGGCCAAGTACGGCGTGGCCTCCAACACCACCATCTTCGCCGGTGTAATCAACGGACGCAACATCTGGCGCAACAACTACGCCACTTCGCTGGGCCTCGTGGATGCTCTGAAGCAGGTCACCCCGAACGTGGCCGTCTCCACCGCATCCTCCCTGCTGCACGTGCCGTTCAGCACTGAAGGTGAAACCGGTATTCCGGCCGACGATCTGAAGCACTTCGCGTTCGCCGTCGAAAAGCTCGGCGAACTCAAGGAAGTCGCTGTGCTCGCCGACGCCACCGAAGACGAAAAGAAGGCATCTGCCGCCCTCGCTGCCAACCAGGCACTGTTCGATGGCACTCGTGTGGCCGCCGACCCGGCAGTCGCCGACCGCGTGAACGGCCTGACCGCCGACGATTACGTGCGCCAGCCTGCTCGCGAAGAGCGCCAGAAGCTTCAGCGTGAAGCCCTGGGCCTGCCGCTGCTGCCCACCACCACCATCGGCTCCTTCCCGCAAACCAAGGAAGTGCGTGCCGAGCGCGCCAAGCTGCGCAAGGGTGAAATCACCAAGGAAGCTTACGACGAGTTCATTAAGGCCCAGATTGATGCCTGCATCAAGCATCAGGAAGAAATCGGCCTCGACGTGCTTGTTCACGGTGAATTCGAACGCAACGACATGGTCGAATACTTCGGCCAGAACCTGAACGGCTTCCTGTTCACCAAGAACGCTTGGGTGCAGTCCTACGGCACCCGTTGCGTCAAGCCTCCGATCGTTTGGGGCGACGTCTCTCGCGCCAAGCCGATTACCGTGGCATGGTCCGCATACGCTCAGTCCCGCACCAACCACGTGATGAAGGGCATGCTCACCGGCCCGGTGACCATCCTCAACTGGTCCTGGCCGCGCGAAGACATCACCCACGAAGAGCAGACCAAGCAGCTGGCTCTCGCCATCCGCGACGAAGTTCTTGACCTCGAAGCCGCCGGTATCAAGGTCATCCAGATCGATGAAGCTGCACTCCGTGAGAAGCTGCCGCTGCGCAAGTCCGATTGGCATGTGAAGTACCTTGACTGGGCTGTGCCCGCATTCCGTCTGGTGCACTCCGCAGTGAAGCCCACCACTCAGATTCACACCCACATGTGCTACTCCGAGTTCAACGACATCATCCGCGATATCGATGCAATGGATGCTGACGTGATCTCCTTCGAAGCATCCCGTGGCGATCTAGTGGTGCTCGACGCCATTCACGACGCCAACTTCGAAACTGAAGCCGGCCCGGGCGTCTACGACATCCACTCTCCGCGCATTCCTTCCGAGCAGGAAATCGAAGATCGTATTTACGAGATTCTCAAGAAGATGGATGTGGAAAAGGTCTGGATTAACCCAGATTGCGGTCTGAAGACTCGTGGCAATGCCGAAACTTGGCCGAGCCTTGAGCACCTGGTAGCCGCAGCTAAGGCTGTCCGCGCCAAGCTCGGAAAGTAAGTCCGTACTAGGCTCCCTCTGATGAGGGAGCTGTCAGCGAAGCTGACTGAGGGAGAGATTACTGCGCTGTCAGATTTTTCTCTCCCTCAGTCTCACTACGTTCGACAGCTCCCTCATCAGAGGGAGCCAATATATGTGAAGGAATTTATTATGCATACGCCGATGTTTTCATTGGAAGTGTTTCCGCCTAAGCGGGATGCACCGGTGGGAACGATTTATGACACGTTGGATGGCATTGAAGATTTGAAACCGGACTTCATCTCCGTCACCTACGGTCACGGCACGCATTCTGATCGCACGGCCACCGCACGCATCGCCAACACCATTGTCAATGAATACCGAATTCCAGCAGTCGCCCATCTGACCGCATTGTATTCAGACAAAGCAAAAATCGATGACGCGCTGGACATGTTTGAAAATGCCGGGGTAAATACTGTACTGGCATTGCGCGGCGACTATATCGATGGAGAACAGCCGGTAGGTGCTTTCGCGCACGCCAGCGATCTCGTAGCGTATATTCGCGAACGCAAACCGGAATTCAAAGTATTCGGTGCATGCTATCCCGAAGGCCATTATCAGGCCGAATCCTTGGATGAGGATATCGAACATCTCAAAATCAAAGTGGATGCAGGCGTCACCCATTTGATTACCCAGTTGTTCTACGATAACGATGACTTCTATCGGTTCCGGGACAAGGTTCGCGCGGCTGGCATCGATACGCCGATCGAGGCCGGCATTATGCCGGTTCGCGGTGCAAAATCTGTTCGTCGTATGGCTGAGCGTAATGCCTCGCGTATTCCGGAGCATCTGGATGCACTACTCAATCGTTGGGAAGGCAATGCTGAAGCCTTACATAATGCAGGTATTTTGTATGCTTCCGAGCAAATTGCCGATTTGGTGGCTCATGGAGTGGATGGCGTGCACTTGTACACCATGAACCATCCGGCGACTACCCGCCGTATCTGGCGCAACGTCAAATCACTATTCACTGAATAGGCTGCGTTCCGTGGCTCCCAGCGGTTATAGTGGAAGCTTATGGAAGAAATGACGACGTTCAAACCCAGTGCCATGGCGCTTATCCGGGCGGGATTGCAGGATCTCGACAAGGCCCGCGACCTGTTCGACCAGCTTAAGGCGGACGGCATCACGGATACTCATCGCAGTGAACTGTTGGGATACCTTTCCCATGCCTGCGATCCGGATATCGCATTGCGCAATTTTGTGGACATCGTCAATGCCATGCAGTCCAGTGGACGCGATCTTGCCCGCGTCATGCCGGACGGCGATGCGCTCAAGCGTCTGATCACCGTGCTGGGTGTTTCCGACGCCATGGGCAAGTTCATGCGGTTCAAGCCTGATCTGGTGGAAGCTGCCGCAATGGACAACTGCAACAGTCACTTGTTCAATCATGCACAACGCCGCGCGCACCTGCTCGAAGCAGTCGGTGCCGACCCATCCGATCAGGCACATCCCAAAGCTTCCAAAGATTTAGCAGAAGCAGCTACGGCGCTTCGCGCCAGCTATCGCAAACAGTTGGCCGCCATCATCGCACAGGATGCCGTTGCCGATGACCCCACGGTTATACAGCCCACCATCAGTCGAGAGCTGTCCGACCTTGCCGACGCTGCACTTGAAGGAGCCTTGGCCATTGCGCGCAAGGAAGTCGAAGGAAGCGACCAAGTGCGTTTCACGGTTATCGGCATGGGCAAACTCGGCGCACAGGAACTGAATTATGTTTCCGATGTGGATCTGATTTACGTAGTGGAACCAGCCAGCAAAGACGTGGATCACCAGACGTTGATTCGCGTAGGCACCAAAATGGGCACCACGCTTCAACGCGTATGCCAATCCGCCATCATGGGCGTGGCAGAGCAGCCACTCTGGCAAATCGATGGAGGCCTGCGACCGGAAGGCAAAGACGGTCAGCTCGTCCGCGTGCTTGAATCCCATAAGACTTACTACGAGCAGTGGGCGGAAAACTGGGAATTCCAGGCATTGCTCAAGGCCCGTCCGGTGGCCGGCGACCCGGAGCTCGGACAGGCCTACATGGATATGACCCGCCCGTTTGTGTGGAGCGCCTCAAAGCGCAAGAACTTCGTATACGACTGCCAGAAAATGCGCAAACGTGTGGAGGATCTGATTCCCGCACCGCTGAAAGACCGCGAAATCAAGCTCGGGCGCGGTGGCCTGAGAGACGTGGAATTCACCGTGCAAATGCTTCAGCTTGTGCACGGGCGTACTGATGAGGCGCTGCGTACCAGCAATACGCTTGACTCGCTGCAGCGGCTGTCTGAAGGTGGCTATATTTCGCGCAAACAGGCCGTGCGCATGTCTGAGGATTATCGCTTCGAACGCGTGATGGAGCATCGCCAGCAGATCTGGTCTCTGAAGCGCACGCATCTGTTCCCTGATCTGGGCCGCGCATCCGTAGGCGGGCTGGAAAAGAAGCGTGATATCGACGTTGACGAGCTTAACCAGAACCAAGAATTGCGTCGCCTGGCGCGAGCCTTCGGCTTGCATCCGGAAGAGCTCGTCGAGAAGTACGATGACACTCGCCGCGAAGTGCGCCATTTGCATTTGGACATCTACTATCGTCCGATGCTGCCGGTCAGTGCCCAGCTTGAGAATGACCAGATCAATCTGAGCGTTGCCGCCGCCCAGGAGCGTTTCGCGTCCATCGGCTTCGGTGATCCGGATGCCGCCATCCGCCATGTGCAGGCGCTTACTGCGGGAGTCGGCCGCGCGGCAAAAATCAACCGCATTATTCTGCCGGCCGTACTGCAGTGGTTGGGCGAGGGCCAGAACCCGGACATGGGCTTGCTCAACTGGCGCAAGCTGGAGGAGAACTTCGGTACACAATCCGGTTATCTTGGATTCCTGCGTGACTCCACATCCGCAGCGCAGCGCTTGTGCCATGTGCTGTCCAATTCACGCTTCCTCGGTGACGCGCTTAACAAGTCCGTGGAATCCATTAGCTGGCTTGGCGATGACGATAATCTCAAGGCCCGCACGCGTGAGGCCTTGGACGTGCAAACACATTCCGCACTGGAACGCTTCAGCACCAGCATGAACGAGTTCGCCAACTCCGTACGTGCTATGCGCCGCCATGAAATCGAACGTATCGGCTTGGCTTGGATGAGCGGCGTGATGGATGATGCCACCTGTTTGAACGCCATGACCGACGTGTATGACGCTATCATCGACGCTTCACTATCCTGGGCCATTCGCCATCAGACCGCTGAATTCGGCGTGGATCGGGCACCGGCTGGCATTGCGGTAATTGCTATGGGCCGCTACGGCGGGCGTGAAGTGAACTTCAGCTCCGATGCCGACGCGATTCTGATTTATCGCCCGGCCGATGATGCCGAAGATGCGCAGGCCAACAGCTTTGCAAAGAAAGTGGTGGAGGATTTGCGAGCCATTCTGCAAGGCCCCACCACATTCGAGCCGAAGATCGAACTCGACCTCGATTTGCGGCCGGAAGGCAAGAACGGTCCCATCGTGCGCTCGTATGCCTCCTGCGAGGAATACTACGAATCCTGGGCTTCCACATGGGAGCATCAGGCATTGCTGCGCGCCCGCTATGCGGCCGGCGATGCCGAACTTGCACGCGACTTCCTAATCAATATCGCAGACCCGCTGCGTTACCCCGCTCAGGAATTGACCGACGCTGAACTCCAGAACATCCGCAAGCTCAAGGCCCGCATGGAAGCTGAGCGACTGCCGCGCGGCGTGCGCCGCGAGCGTCATTTGAAGCTTGGTAAGGGCGGTCTTTCCGACGTGGAATGGACCGTGCAGCTCTTGCAACTTCAGCATGCTGGAGACATCAAAGACCTGCGCGTCAACGGTACGTTGGCGGCGCTGGATGTGTTGGAAGCCAAGAAGCTTATCAGTCCGGTTGATGCCATCCAGCTGCGCAAGGCATGGACCATGTGCACCGCCGCTCGCAACGGCAACTACCTCTGGTCCGGTCGAGCCAATCAGGCGGATATTCTGCCTGATGACATTTATTCGCTCGGCGGCATCGCCGTATACCTCGGCTATGGTGCACACCGCGGTCAGCATTTCGAAAATGATCTGCTTGCCGTGATGCGCAAATGCCGTGACGTGTGCCAGCGACTGTTCTACGGTCAGGTGGAAGAGGATATTGCGCCCGGTGCTTCAGTGGTCGGCGGACGAGGCACGGCATCGCAGAAACCTGCAAAGCCGCGTATGCATGTGATTGCTCCGCGTCTGGTAGCGAATCGCCGCCGCGCGCAGCGGTAAGTCAGCAATTGGGCTTAACAGTAAGGGTGAACACTCGGTGAACACGGCTGTCCGAAAAATGGCGTAAGTTAGATAAGGTCACATTAGTGGCCACCTTATCCGCTTCAACGCACGAAAGGTGAGCCGTGTCAACTCCACAAGAGCCGGCGGAGACGCCGATGATCGGTAAAAGCGTTATCTCGCTTGATGATCTCTCCATTGCACAGATTCAAGATTTGCTCCACAAGGCGCAATACATTGATGCACATCGCAAGGAGGTGTCGCACACCTGCGAAGGTAGGGTGCTGGCAACGCTGTTCTACGAGCCTTCCACCCGTACGCGCCTGAGCTTCGAAACCGCTATGCTGCGCCTCGGCGGCAAGGTCATTGGTTTCGCTGGTGCGCAGCTGGCTTCTGTGACCAAGGGCGAATCCATTGCGGATACGTTGAAAACCGTGTCTAACTATGTGGATGTGGTAGCTATCCGCCATCCGAAGGAAGGCGCCGCTCTGGTGGCTTCTCGTGCCGCTTCCGTGCCGGTGATCAATGCCGGTGATGGCGGTCATATGCATCCCACGCAGACATTGGCTGATTTGGCAACGCTGCAGTCCCGTTTCGGCCGAGTCAACAATTTGACTGTGGGCCTGTGCGGCGACTTGATGTTCGGCCGTACCGTGCACTCTCTGATTGAAACCCTGTGCCGTTTCGGCAACGTGCGCTTCGTGCTTATCAGCCCGGATGAGCTGAAAACCCCGCAGTACGTGATCGACCGCATCAACGCCACTGAATCCTGCTCCTACGTGGAAGTACGCGATCTGGCCTCCGTAATCGGCGATCTTGATGTGCTGTACATGACTCGTGTGCAGAAGGAACGCTTCTTCAACGAAGACGATTACCTGCGTTTACGCGACACCTACATTCTCGATGAAGACAAGCTTTCCCTCGCCAAGCCGGATATGGCCGTGCTCCACCCGCTGCCGCGTGTGAACGAAATCGCCGTGGAAGTAGACGATGATCCGCGCGCAGCCTACTTCGAACAGGTCAAAAACGGCATGCTTATGCGCATGGCATTGGAAAGCTCCGTGGTGGGCGATGACCTGCCCGGTTACGAACCGCTCAACCCCAAGGAGGTTCAGGCCTGATGGAAGTCACCAGCATCGTTAACGGCATCATTATCGACCATGTACCGGCCGGCACCTCGCTGAAAGTGCTGGAATACCTGAAAATCGACCCGGCGAAAACCAAGCTGGCGCTCATCATGAACACCACTTCCCAGCGCTTTGGTTCCAAGGACATCATCAAGATTGAAGATGACAAGGATATCGATCTTGATGTGCTCGGTTTCGTGGCCCGTCAGGCCACCGTGGACGTGGTGCGCGGTGGACACATCGTCGAAAAGAAGCAGCCGCACCTGCCCGAGCACATCGTGGGCGTCATCAAGTGCGTGAATCCACGCTGCGTGACCACCACCGAACCGGGCATCAAGCAGATGTTCCACTTGGTGCATTCCGACCGACTCGAATACCGCTGCGACTACTGCGACGAGGAAGCCAAACTGTGAGCATCACCCTACGCAACATCAAGGTCTGGAACACGGGCGAAATCATCGACCTTGTAGTTCCAGGCCTTGCCGACGCCTACTTCGCCGATACGGACACCGTGCATGACGGTGCCGATATCGATGCCACTGGTCTCACCGTGGCCCCCGGCTTCGCCGACCCGCACGTTCACTTCCGCGATCCCGGCCAAACCTATAAGGAATCCATGATTTCTGGTTGCCGTGCTTCCGCATCCGGCGGGTACACGAACGTGCTCATCATGCCGAACACATTGCCTGCACTCGATGGACAAACGGTAACCGATGCGGACGTGGCAGCCGACAAGCCAGGGGCACGCGAAGTGCGCGAAGCCGGCTTCAGCAACGTCATCGACTTCCTGCAAAACTATGACGCCGCACATGGTGTGAAGCTGCCGGTTCGCTACGATCTGTGCGTCTGCGCATCCAAGGACCGTGCTGGTAAGGAAGCAAGCGACACCGCCGATTGGCTCAAATATGTGCCCGGCTTCGATGATGATCAGAAGACCCCGGCCATGAACGAGCATCCGGTCACTGCAATCAGTGATGACGGCGCTGCAGTTCCGGAGCCGATTCTGGACGAAGTACTGGCCAACGCCAAGGCCTCCGACCTGTATCTTATCGAGCATTGCGAGCATCATGACACCGGTGCCGTCAATGAAGGCCCAGTTTCCCACCAGCTCGGCGTGCCCGGTATCCCGGAAGACACCGAACTGAAAATCGTGGCGCGTGATATTGAAGCGGCCCGCCGAACCGGCATCCACGTGCATTTCCAGCATGTGAGCACGGCGATCTCGTTCGAGGCGATTCGCAAGGCCAAGGCCGAAGGACTGCCGATTACATGCGAAACCGCTCCGCATTACCTGGCCTTGAGCGACGAGGCATTGCTGGAATACGGTACGCTGGCCAAGATGAATCCGCCGCTGCGTTCCGAAGCCGACCGCAAGGCCACCATTGCTGCCATCGCGGATGGTACCGTCGATTTGCTGGCCACCGATCATGCGCCGCATACGATGGACGAGAAGGCACTCGGCTTCCTGGAAGCTCCGAACGGCATTATCGGCCTTGAATGCGCATACGGCGTATGTCATAAGGTGCTGGTGGATGGCGGTCATATTTCAGATGAGCGTCTGATTGAACTCATGTCTGTGGCACCTGAATCTTTGATGGGCCATGATGCTACGGATATCGCCGCACTGGTGGAGGACTGGGCTGAGCCCGCTCCCACGGGCGACGATCCAGACAGCGTGATTGCCGAAGAGGCCGTAGGTACTGTGCGTGAGGGAGTCAATCGACTGCTCGATCTGAGTCGAGTCGACGATGCCGCGCACGTGGATCTCGCACTCCTCAACACTGCTGAGGAGTGGACCGTTGACCCGGAACAGTTCCATTCCGCAGCTCGCAATACCCCGTTCGGCGGCTGGAAGGTCACCGGACGTCCACTCGCCACCATCATCGGCTCGAAGTTCATGTTCAGCCGCCTGTAACGAAGGATTTTCATGGATCGCCTGATTGAAGCAATCAACAACGTACAGAATCCATCCGTCGTGGGCCTCGACCCGACCGAGGCACTGGTACCACCGCAAGTGGTGGCTAGCTTTGCCGACGAAGTGCGCGATTCAGTGGATTCCCCTGAGGAGCTGCCGGCAGCCCAGCTGGCAGTGGCATACTTTGAATTCAACCGCACGATTATTGATGCCGTGGCTGATATTGTTCCCGCTGTCAAGCCGCAGATTGCCATGTATGAGGCACTCGGTCCGGCTGGTGTGGACGTGTACACGATGACCTGCGAGTACGCAGCCCAGCAGGGCCTGTATGTACTCGGTGACATCAAGCGCGGTGATATCGGTTCCACTGCTGCCGCCTACGCACATCATTTGAATGGCGTCGCTGCTGCCGGCGAAGATGGCACGGCGTACGATCCGTGGCATGAGGATGCCGTGACCGTGAACCCGTATCTGGGCACTGACGGCATCACGCCGTTCGTGAATGCGGCCGCCGAGGCGGACAAGGATATCTTCGTGCTGGTGCGCACCTCCAACCCGTCTTCCAGCGAACTGCAGATGCTGGATTTGGCGGATGGCACGAAGGTGTACGAGCATGTGGCTGATCTGGTGGAGGGCTGGGGTGCCGAGACCATTGGCGCTCATGGATATTCTCGCGTGGGTGCTGTGGTCGGTGCCACGCATCCTGAGGAGGGTCGTGCTCTGCGTGCCCGTATGCCGCACACGTTCTTCCTGGTTCCAGGTTATGGCGCTCAAGGTGGTACGGCTGCGGATGTCGCCGGCATGTTTGATGCCGAAGGCAGTGGTGCCATCGTCAATTCATCTCGTGGCATCATCGGTGCATGGAAGAAGAGCGGCAAGTATTCCGAATCCATGAGCGCCGACGAAGCGCTTGATCTGGTTGCCGAAAGCGCTCGTCAGGCAGCGCTTGATATGCGCGACAATCTGCGAGTAGCTGTGTATCGCTGATACGCGCTGATAAACGTAAAAGGAATTTCATGACTACATTCACCCCGACATATGATGTGGTGGCTGAGGCTACCGCAGCAGGCTATTTCCCTCCGCGGCATGCCGTGGAAGTCACCCAGGTGCGCGAGCTCACTGCTGGTGTGGTGCGTTTGACCTTCCGTGACCCATTCATCGCATCCCATGCCAAGCCTGCCCAGTTCGTCAACCTGTTCACCCACGACGATTTCATGCTGATGCCTCGCCCATTCGGCGTCAGCGAAGTCGAAGGTGACGAAGTAAGCGTGATTTTCGCGGTTGTGGGTCACGGCACCGAGGAACTGTCCCGTCTGGAACCAGGGCAGAGCGTGGATGTGCTCGGTCCGCTGGGTCGCGGCTTCAATATCAAGCAGGATGCCAACTATATTCTGGTGGCTGGCGGTCTTGGCGTACCTCCGCTGATTCTCACTGCTCAGAAGCTCGCTGCTGCAGCTGGCTCCCGTGCCACTGCAGTGTTCGGCTACCGCAACGATCATTTCGGTGAGGAATTCGTATCCCGCTACACTGATCGCTCCTACAGCATCGACGAAGCGGAAGGCAATGTCATCGACTTGCTGAACCGTCTCGAATCAAATGGCGAGCTCAACATCGACGGCCTCGACTCCGTGATTTTGACCTGCGGCCCGTTGCCGATGATGAAGGCTGTGTCCGCATGGGCCAGCGAACGCCACATGCCTACCCAGGTAAGCATGGAACAGCGTATGGGCTGCGGATACGGCACTTGCGTGCTGTGCACTGTGGACACCACGGAAGGACGTCTCAAAGTCTGCTCCGATGGTCCGGTATTCACCAACGTACAGCTCGGATGGGGGGAGTAGACGATGGCACGAGGATTCAGCACCGCAGCACGTGACGATGCGGCGAAGCAGCACATCAATATCTACGAGGACCACGTCTGGAAGCACCCCACCAAGGTGGCTGGCGTTGACTGGAAGAACCCGGTCGGTACTGCTTCCGGCACTTTCCAGTATGCTGCCGTTCGTTGGTTCTATGACGTCAGCCAGCTTGGCGCTGTGTGCACCAAGGGCTGCTCTCCGGTACCGTGGGAAGGCAATCCCTCCCCGCGTACCGCGGAAGGCCCAGCCTCCAACCTCAACGCCGTTGGTCTGCAGAACCCTGGTGTGGATCACTATCTTGAGGATGATCTGCCGAAGCTGAAAAAGGCTGGTGCAATGGTCATCGCCAACGTGGCTGGCCATTGCGATGACGATTACATGCAGGTGGTCGCCAAGCTTGCTGACTCCGCAGCCGACATGTTGGAAATCAACGTGAGCTGCCCGAACGTCTCTCACGGTGGCATGTCTGTGGGCACCGATCCGGTTGCCCTAGCCACGTTGATGGATAAGCTTCGCCCGATGACCGACAAGCCGATGATCGTCAAGCTCACGCCGAACGTCACCGATATCACCGTGCCTGCACGTGCAGCCGTGGAACATGGTGCGGATGCTTTGAGCATGATCAACACGGTGCTGGGCATGCGTTTGAACATCAACACTGGTGAGCCGATTATCGCCAATAAAACCGGTGGCGTTTCCGGTCCGGCCGTTCTGCCGATTGGCATTGCAGCGGTCTACCGCACGCGTACCGTGTTGCCAGATATCCCGATTATCGGTTTGGGCGGCATCGATTGCGGTGAAAAGGCATTGGAATACCTGTACGCCGGCGCGAACGCGGTCGAGGTTGGCGCGGCAGCTCTGTTCGACCCGGTAGCTCCGTTGCGCATCGCCCGCGAACTGGACGATCTGCTCGACGAGCGTCCTGAGCTCGCTGCTAAACTGGCCGCAGGCAAAACTTGGAGGTAATTCATCATGGCAGAAACACTCGCACATCGTTTTACGGAATTCCTGCTGGAATCCAACGCATTGAAGTTCGGTGATTTCACGCTGAAGTCCGGCCGTCAGAGCCCGTACTTCATCAATGCCGGCGCATTCGATGATGGCAAGAAGATTGCCACTCTCGGCACGTTCTATGCCGAGAAGATCAGCCAGGCCATCGTGCACAACACGATTCCGCGCGATATCGATACCGTATTCGGTCCGGCCTATAAGGGTATTCCGCTGGCTGTTTCCACCGCAATCGCACTGACCGCAGGCCATAACATGACCGTGGGCTATACCTTCGATCGCAAGGAAAAGAAGGATCACGGCGACGGTGGCTGGATGGTTGGCACTCCGCTGACCGATGGCATGAAGGTGCTGCTCGTCGACGATGTGATGACCGCTGGAACCGCAGTGCGCGAAGTGATTCCGAAGCTCAAGGCCGAAGCGAACGTTGAGGTCGTGGGTCTGGTGCTTTCCGTCGATCGCATGGAGAAGACCAAGGATTCCGACCTGTCCGCAGTCAAGGCTGTGGAGCAGGAGTTCGGCTTCCCAGTGCTCGCCATCGCCAACGTGCGTGAAATCTTCGACGCCGCCGCAAAAATGAAGAAGTCTGACGGCACTCCGCTGCTGAGCCACGATATCAAGCAGCGCGCTGACGCCTACCTCGAACAGTACGGTGCCTGATAGCGGTAATTCGCCGCATGCAATATGAAAAACGCTCCTTTGGTCAAGGAGCGTTTTTTCATGAGTTCATGAACGGAACTATCATGAAGGCATACGGGGTAAGGAAATTGCTATGGGAAATATCACGGACGATATTCGGCAGCGGTTTGATACGTTTGCGGCTTCACCATTCAATGAGACGGATAGCTTGGCGTTGGCGCAGCTCGCATATGCGCGTATGCCGGATAATGTGCCACGATACCAGTCGAATCCACAGGCAGCATCCGAATCTGCGCATTCCTCAATGCCGATGGTTTCCGTACGCGAACTGTTGCGCGCGGAATGCTATGACGCCATGTTCGGAAAAGTATGGTCTCCGGAGATGAATGTCGATTTGCTGCGTGCGATGTGTGAAAGTCCTCGTTGGAGGAACCTCCGCGTTGGTGAATACATTGATGAATTCGATACGCAGACTACCAAACAATTCTCAGCATGCGCATTCACACTCGGCGACGAAGCCAACACCCTGTATATATCGTTCCGAGGCACCGATAGTTCCATCATCGGTTGGAAAGAAGACTTCATGATGGCCTTCCGCAGACCGGTTGCATCCCAAGAAGCGGCGGCCCAATATGTGACGGATTTGGCAAAGCGCTGGAACGGTCCAATCATGGTGGGTGGTCATTCCAAAGGTGGCAATCTGGCCGTTTATGCTGCCGCGTGTGCCTCGGAAGATATTCAGCGCCGTATTAGCGCCGTATTCTCCCATGACGGGCCAGGTTTTGATGAAGACTTCTTCGCCTCCTCTGGCTTTCAACGCATTACATCCAAAGTGCATAAATCCGTACCGGGCTCTTCCATCATCGGCATGCTTTTCGAATCCCGTGAACAGTTGAGCGACGGCTATACGGTAGTCTCCAGCGATGGCATTGGCATTATGCAGCATTTCGCATTGCATTGGCAGGTTGACCATGGCAAGTTCGTGCAGGCCGACGGTCTTGCCTCCAGTGCTCAATATCTCGCCCGCACGGTCAACGGTTGGATGGCGAAATATGATGATGAGCATCGTCGTAAATTCATCGAAAATCTGTTCGCCATATTTGAAGCCAGCGGATATCGCACCTTCGGCGAATTGACGTCGCATTGGACCCAATCATTACCGTTGATGCTGATTGCTGCGCGCGCAATCGATACTGAAGACCGTGATGTGATGATAGAAGTACTCAAAGGTTTTGCTGCGACCGCCGCCAGTTCAGTGATTCCTGCAAAATGAACTTTCGGTGACTTTGCCTTGGTCCAAGAGCTGACCTCAGTACAGTGGAAGTATGAAGGAAGGTTCCAGATTTTGGCGCATAGCTGGGTCAATCGCGGCGATTATTGCAGTCTTGGCAGTAACGTTTGCCGCAACCTTTGCTATCGGGCGTGCTACAAAAGATCCCACTACGGACCAAACATATGTGGCATTGGTGGAACAGACTAAGAAAGTCGAAAGCGAAACTGCTGAGAATCGCCAGAAAACCAAAGATTTGACCGAGCAGCGTGACGATTTACGTACACAAGCCGTCCAACAACAAAAGCAACTCGACGAAACCAAGAAGCTTTACCAGCAGTATGCTGCGGAAGTTCAAACCGACAAGCCTGGGCTGATTGTGGAATCCATTAGTCCGGATATCGACCCATGGTATACCGAATTGGGCGGAGGTTTTGACCTGTACTATTACCCGAAAATCACTGTGCGCAACAACACCGGCCATGTGATGTACGGGGCCTATGTGGATTATCAAATCATTGGCAAGGATGGCACGGTGCTTGCCAGCGACGAAAGTGCTTATGCGTCGAATGTCATTGTGTACCCAGGTAAAACGGTAGTAGTAGAAGACATGCTCAAAGACGCCGGATTCTCTGGTGCCACCATCAAGCCGACACAATATGAGGCAACGGTGTCTAGCTCCAAAAATCCTGATTCAACAGAAGGAGTCAAAGGCCAGTACACCGATGACGTGAAGACGACGGTGATTCCATGAGCGATGAACGGCCGCAGCGTAATGACGCTAAGATGACGCACGATCGTCAGTCTGATGACAGCAACAAGCAGTGGCATCCATTCCTGCATGAACGAGACGCTCAAAATCAATCTTTCTCAAGTCGATTCTTTGATGTCTACGACGATGCTTTCAGTGCTGTGAAAACGCTGATGCAACGTGATGATGGTGCATTGGCCAGACGTCTTGCTGGGGGTGCACGAATGCTGGCCGGCCTGGCGTGTGTTGCTGCTCTCATTGGCACAGGTGTCGCTGGCTGGAATCTTAGAGGCCGTTCCGTTGTGGTTCAGGAAAGTCCGCAATATCGCAAGGAAGCTGAGAATCTGAAATGGGCGAACAGTGACCTCGAGGAATCAAAGCAGGATGTGAGCAACCGGCAACAGCAAATACGAGAAGCAGGAAGTCAGGTTGATCAACTCAAACGAGATCAGGAAAAGTACGGCCAGTTGGTCCAGGAAATCAAGAAGGCCCAACAGCAGTCGAAAACTCCAATACTGACGGTGACTGCGATTGGTGATATTACACAACAATCCAGTTTTTCATATCGAGTGCCTATTACGGTGCATAATAATTCGCAAGATACGCTGACATTCTTTGAGATTTATTATGAGGCCGTGGACGCAGATTCCAATATTGTTGACGCAGGTTATGCATTGGGTGATAGTGGTGTGGCATGTGAGCCCAATGCTGATTGCATAGTCAGAACATACAGTAACTACAGCCCGTCAGGTACGCGAATCATCCCCACATTCTGGAGCACCAATACCGCAAACAGTGATTCCCAGAACGGCAGATATGGCGCGGATGTGATGTCGAAACAGTTCTGAAATGCTGCGGTACAGCGTAGATTCATAAGCTCAGATATGCGAATGGTTCTCCTCTATAAGAGGAGAACCATAATCAAGTTGAACTCGCTCTAGTCAATGAGCTTGTAGCCGTGATCGGCGACTACGGACTTGAGCTTGTCGAGGTAGGTTTCGGCGGCCTTGGAAAGTTTGGCGCGCTCGTTGGTGATCCAGCCGACCAGCATCGTTTCGTCGGAGTCAAGCGGCACCGTGACGATCTTCTCATTGTTGAGATCGCCGTTATCAATACCGGTGCACACGGTGTAACCGTTCAAACCGATGATGAAGTTCAGAATGGTGGCGCGGTCGGTCACATTAATCTGCTTGGGGGAGTACTCCGGCCAGACAGCTTCCTCATAGAAGTAGAAGGAACCCTCCTCGCCCTGCTCGTACTGGATGAACGGGTATGGCTTCAAATCTTCCATCGTGATGAGCTTCTTGGCCGCCAGCGGATTATTGCGGGAAATGAACACGTGCAATGGGGCGCGGAACAGCGGGTGGAATTCGAGATGCTTTTCACGCAGCAGCTTGCCAATCACATCCTTGTTGAAATCAGACAGATAGATGATGCCGATTTCGGACTGCATGTTGGCAACTTGGTTGATGATGTCGCGCGTGCGAGTCTCACGAATGGTGAATTCGTATTCGTCGGACTTAATGGAGTTGATCATCTCCACGAATGCCTCGACGGCGAACATGTAATGCTGCGTGGAGACCTGGCACAGCTGCTTGCGCGGCTTGGCATGCTTGTAACGCTCTTCGAGCAGATCGGCCTGATCGAGCACCTGGCGGGCGTAAGTGAGGAATTCCGCGCCATCTACGGTCAGGGCGATGCCCTGGGAAGAGCGGGTGAAGATTTCAATACCGAGCTCGTTCTCCAGTTCCTTGACGGATGAGCTCAGCGCGGGCTGAGAGACATACAGGGCGTGGGAAGCCTCGTTCATCGAACCGCATTCGACGATTTTGACGATATATTTCAGCTGAAGCAGAGTCATAAGTAACGGTTATACCAGTGAGTATGGCCGTGGAGTGCGGTTATAGCTGATAGCTTCCACCATGGCTTGCGAATAGTGAGATATCAGATTGTTTCAGTTTATAATTGCTTGTGTTTGGCTATGCATTGGAGCATAAGGGGGTTGTGGTGGCTGGCAAGGATTATGTGTACCCGGAAGTCGGGGAGGCGCTGCGCAAGGCTCGGGAAAATGCCGGCCTGAGTCAAGATCAGTTGGCGGAGAATTCCGGAATCTCTCGCATTACCATCAGTCGTATCGAACAGGCGCATATCAATCCCTCTTTCCGTTCGCTAGAAGCGTTGGCACAGGGGATGGGAAGGAAACTGACAATTAGCTTCGATGAGATTGTGCAATAGTTTTGTCTTAGGCTTCCCTCAAAAAGGGGAGTCTAAGACAAAACCTACAGCCTTACGCCAAGCTGGGCGAGGGAATCGCGGGCGGCGATGGCGCCTTCGAATAGCACGCCGTGGATGCCGACCTCATTCGCTCCAATCACATTCTTGGCGGTGTCGTCAAAGAAGACGCACTGCTCAGCCTTGAGATTGAAACGCTTCAGGGCAAGCTCGTAAATATCTGCATTCGGCTTGTGCAGCTTCTCCACGCCAGAAACCACAGTGCCATCCAGCAGCTGTTCGATGCGCGGGAACTTTTCGAATGCCAGATGGAAGGTCTCATGTGACCAATTGGTCAGACCCCATACGCCATAACCATGAGCCTTCAGATCGGCCATCAGCTCCACCATGCCCGGCAATGTGCGAGGCAAGGCATCCGCATAGTGATCGATGTAATACTTGAAGATCTGGGCGATATCCTCGCCTTGTTCGCGTACTACGTCCGGGTAGATGGACGCGAAATCCTCACCGGCATCCATACGATCCTCGTAATGGAAGAAGCCGCATGGATCATCATCGGCGCAGATGCGAGCGACCACATCATCCGGGAACTTGCCTTCCAAGCAAGCGCGAGTGTTCCAGTCCAACAGGACACCGCAGAAATCAAAAATCACATCGGTGATAGGGGAGTCGGCCATACAAAGCTCCTCAAACATGGAGAAATACAACTGTTGCAGTGTTCAGTGTAGCTGTACGGCTTCTGATATGAAGCCGTACAGCGTCATAATCGAGATGACAAAGTTCTGCGATTGTGATGCTGAACTGCGTCAGGCAATCACATCGGCGATAGCGTCGGGGATGGCTCGAATCACATCACCGGCAACAATCGGATGGCCAAGCGTCAGGAACTGCTGACGGTGATCGCGCCCGCCAATCAATTCTGGTTCCTGCCAGCCGCGTTGCTCGGATTCAGAAGCAATAGCTGCTGCAACTCCGTGCAAATAAGCTGCCGCAGCTACGGTTTCCGCCGTAGTGATGCCGTCCGGTTGCTGAGCAAGCAATGCGCCAAGCAGGCCGGCGAGCACATCGCCGGCACCTGCAGTCGCCAGCCAAGCAGGAGCACTGCCGGATACATACACATGATCCTCATCCACCACGATGGTCACCGCACCTTTGAGCAATACCGTGGCACCGGTAAGCTCATGAGCTCGACGTGCGGCGGCCAAAGGATGTGAAGCAATGTCTTTGGCGGTATACGTAATGCCGGTTTCACCTGCATTCTCACCTGCATCGGCGGAATCATCGGTTTGTTCGATTGCTGCCGTGCGCGCGGCGGCACTGTGTTCCAGACGATTCAGCAAAACTGCCATCTCTCCGGCATGCGGCGTGATGACCACCTGCCCAGGAACATGCTCTGGCAGCAAGTCAAGCGCGCCGGCATCCACGACCAACGCAGGCATGTCATAGGCGTACTCGGCATCGTTGTGTTCTGCAGTTGCCGTTTCCGATGCAGGCGAATCTTCTGAGGTGTTTGCGTTTACTGCATAGTGTCTGAGCAGTGCGGCAATCGTTTCACGTTGGATATCAGATTCTGCACCATCAGAGTCGGCAGAAGGCACTCCAGAACCCACGACCCATGACTGTACGCGTCCCTTGCCAAGAACCGCTTCCGGCAATGCCGCAAGCACCATGTTTTGAGCGCGTTCCGGGCCGAGATAGCGCACCATACCAGTGTTCGCGCGAGCTGCAGCACGAGCGGTAAGCACAGCGGCGCCAGGGTAGCGCTGGGATCCGGTCACCAGACCCACCACGCCACGGGAATATTTGGAATCCTCAACGTGCGGCAAACGAATAGCATCCGCAGCAAAGAGATTATCCGCCACTTCCACAGCTGGCTCGACATCGTCAATCGTGAACCCAAAATCAACCAGTTGAATACGTCCGCAGGCAAAAGTGGCAGGAGGCAAGACCGCGCACGGTTTCATCGCGCCAAACATCACCGTTACATTGGCCGGAAGATACGGGCCGGGCAATGAGCCGTCATCGACGCCTACGCCGGAAGGCGTATCCACAGCCAAAATCAGCGGATAGTCGCGGGTGGATTCGCGACCGGGCAGTGCCGGCTCATTCGGCACCTCGGCATCAAGGCCCACGGCGGCAGCCAAAGCCGCTGGAATACCGCGAAGCGCACCTTGAATACCAATGCCAGTCATCGCATCAATTACCAAATGAGACTTGGCGATCAAGGAAACCGCAGCCTGCAATCGTTCCCCAGCTTCGCCGGCTGAGAAACCTGAAGCACAACCGGGAATTTCAGCGGCTGGATCAAGCACCAGTACCTTGCCGCCAGCACGTACGAATTCCGCGAATCCGGCCTCATGAAGCGAACGGCCTACAGCCACTGCAGTAACCGTTGCGCCCTCCTGAGCCAATGCAGCCGCGGCAAACAGGCCATCTCCACCATTGTCTCCAGCGCCGGCAAGCAGCACAATAGACGTGTCTTCAAGTGCCAGATCCTCATCATCAAGCATGCCGGCTGCAGTGTGGGCCACAGCTTGGGCTGCCATGCGCATCAGTGGCACGCCTTTATCCAGTAGAGGACGCTCCATATCCCGCACAGTTTGCACATCATAGGCACTGTGCAGCAGCAGTTCGCGGCGGTCGGCGTCATCGGCGTATTCCATGGCAATCCCCTTCATGAGTGCAGGTAATCCTTGCAATGATTCTAGTCGTTCTACTGGCTCATGCTTGAGGTGAAGCTGAGGCATAACTGGTAGGCGCCTGTGTTGTGCAGGTTTTCACACCTTGCCGTTACTATGGTCTGTTGGTTTATTCGAGTTCAGTTGTACGGCTATGTACATCTAGGTATGTCAAGGAAAGTGAAGGGTGAGGCATGGCGATTGAGGCACAGGGCCTGGAGATTCAGATTGGCGCGCGTACCTTGCTGCATCCCACGAACTTCCATGTGGCCAAGGGAGACAAAATCGGTTTGGTCGGCCGCAATGGTGCCGGCAAAACTACGCTGACCCGAGTGATTACCGGCGATATGCTGCCCACTGCCGGCAAGGTTCGTGTATCCGGCAAACTGGGCTATCTGCCGCAGGATACGCATGCTGCTGACCCAACGCAAACCGCACTCGACCGTATGATGAGCGCGCGTGATATTGCCACCATTATCAACCGTATCCGCAAGGCTGAGAAGGAAATGACCGACCCGGATCCGGATGTGATGAGCCGCGCCATGTCTCGTTACGACAAAGCCATGCAGGATTTCGACAAGGCCGGTGGTTATGCGGCCCAGTCCGAGGCGATTTCGATGGCCGCGTCTCTCGGCCTGCCGCAGGAGACCATGCAGCAGGAGCTTGGTACGCTTTCCGGTGGTCAGCGTCGTCGTATTGAGCTCGCACGCATCCTGTTTTCCGATGCGGATACGTTGATTCTCGACGAGCCCACCAACCATTTGGATGCTGATTCCATCGAATGGCTGCGCGGCTATCTGAAAAAGTATGAGGGCGGCTTCCTGGTGATTTCCCACTCCACTGAATTGTTGGATGAAGTGGTGAACAAGGTATGGCATTTGGACGCTCAGCTGGGCCAGATCGACATGTATTCACTGAGTTGGAAGGCCTATCTGCATCAGCGCGTGGTGGATGAGGAACGTCGCCGCCGTGAGCGCGAAGTGGCTGAGAAGAAGGCCGAACGCCTGATGAAGCAGGGCATTCGTCTGCACGCCAAGGCCACCAAGGCTGTGGCTGCGCAGAACATGATGCGTCGTGCGGAGAAGTTGCTGGAAAACACGTCCGAGGCGCAGAAGAAGGAGAAGGTGGCGGACATCCGCTTCCCGGAGCCTGCACCATGTGGCAAGACGCCGATTATGGCCAAGGATATTTCCAAGGCGTATGGGTCCAACATCGTGTTTGCTGGTGTGAATCTGGCTATCGATAAGGGTTCGCGCGTGGTGATTCTTGGTTACAACGGTGCTGGTAAGACCACGACGCTGCGCCTGTTGGCACATATTGAAGAGCCGGATACCGGTTCCGTGGATTACGGTCATGGCTGCAAGATCGGTTATTTTGCTCAGGAGCATGACACGCTTGATCTTGATGCTACCGTGCTGGAGAACTTGCAGCATGTTGCTCCCGAATTGGACAACACGCAGGCTCGCTCCATTCTGGGCTCGTTCCTGTTCTCCGGTGACGATGCGATGAAGCCGGCTCGCGTGCTATCCGGCGGCGAGAAGACCCGCCTGGCATTGGCCACGTTGGTGACCTCGCGCGCCAATGTGCTGCTGCTCGACGAGCCCACCAACAATCTTGACCCAGCGTCCCGTGAGGAGATTCTGAAGGCCATCGCCAAATACGAGGGTGCAATCGTGCTCGTCACCCACGATGAGGGCGCGGTCGAGGCATTGAACCCTGAACGCGTGCTGCTTATGCCTGACGGTGACGAAGATCTGTGGAACGATTCGTACCTGGAGCTGGTTGCCGAGGAATAATTCCTTCTTCTGGCTCCTCTCTGAGGGGAGCTGACTGAGGGGAGTCTGTTCGGGAATACAATCGGTATTCAGGAGTATTCAACAACAAGAGGAGCTGACTATGACCACTGCAGCAGGACAGAAAATCGCCATTGTGACCGGAAGTGCTCTGGGTCTTGGCTACGAGTTTGCTAGCCAGCTGATTGATAAGGGTTGGCTGGTGGCCGGCATTGATTTCAATGCCGAGCGTCAAGCCGAGCTCACTGCGCAGTGGCCAGCGGAATCTTATCGTGCGTATGTCGGCGATATTACCGATGAGGATTTCGTGCGCAAGTCCGTTGCGGATATCGCTGCTCTTGGTCACATTGATTTGCTGATTAACAATGCCGGCCAGCCATCCTTCAAGGTACCGACTGCATATGAGGCAGCTGACGTGGATAAGTGCCTGAAGGGTTTGAAGGGCATGATTCTGTGGACCGTGGAAACGTTGAAGGCCTGCGGCGAACAGGATGTCAAGATTGCGCAGATCATGAGCACAGCCGCCACCCGCGGCAACGCGAACGAGAGCGTCTATTGCGCCACCAAGTGGGGTGAAAAGGGCTACACCAAGAGTCTGCAGGCCGCATACAAGGGCACCAGCGTTAAAGTGGTGGCCGTCTATCCTGGTGGCATCGACACCGCGTTCTACCGTGACAGCCATGATTACGTGTCCGAAGAAAAGCAGCACACGTTCATGCAGCCCGGTCCGCTCGCTGAGGTCATTCTCTTCAACCTCATCAACGAAGCGAACCTGACTGTCACTGACATCGAAATCAACCGCAACAGCTGATTGCTGACACGTCTAACGATTTCCTTGGCTCTTCTTGTAGAGCAGAGCCAAGGAAATCGTGCATGTTGCTGTGAATAGACCAGAATCAAGAGTGATTTTCTAGCCTGACGATGTCGGTGCACCAGCCGGCGGCTAGCTCTTCGTCGTGGGTGACTACGAGCACGGTTTTGCCTTGGGCGGCGAGCTGGCGGAGAAGCTCTCCTACTTGCTCCATGTGGTAACGGTCGAGTCCGCTGGTCGGTTCGTCCAAAATGATGAGGTCTTTGCCGCACATCAATGCCGATCCGATGGCCACGCGTTGTTTTTGGCCTCCGGAAAGGCTCATCGGGTGCCGGTCGGCGAAACCGGTAAGATCCAAATCTTTCATCACTTGATTGCATTGCGTGATGATGCCGGGGTCGGTTTCGTCTAATCCGAGCATGAGTTCTTCGCGCACGCTGTCGGAAAATAGCTGATAGTTCACGTCCTGCATCACTAGGAATCCAGCTCGAGTCAGATCGCGTGGCTTGGCTGGTTTGCCATTGAGCGTGATGGTTCCCGAGACGGGTTTGATCAATCCGGTCAGGGTGCGAACCAGCGTGGTTTTGCCGCAGCCGTTATGCCCCATAAGTCCTATGATGCTGCCGGATTGGAAGGTGAGATTCGGGATATGCCTGGTGAATCCGTCTTTGCCTCGATAGCCGATGACGAGATTGTTTGTGGCAATTACCGGTTCAGCGTTGTGTACGCCTTCCGACAGAGAAGATGAAGCCGTCTTTGCTGCTGTTTTCGATGCTTCAAGTTCGCTGATACGCCGGCGATACGGTTCCAGATTAAGCGTGCGCAATCCCATTGCGGCAATACATCCGGGGGAGAGATTGAGGAACTCTTCTGCTTCATATTCCTGAGCGATGCGGCCATTGTCGAACACCACATAACGGTCGGCAATGCCGTTAAGCCATGCGAGTCGATGCTCGGCGATGATGATGGTCATGCCTCGCGCCTTCAGTTGGGCCACGAGATCGCGCATCTCGCGAATGGCTACGGCATCCAAGTTGCTGGTCGGTTCGTCCAAAACGAGCAACTTCGGTTCCAGCATAGTGGCCGTGGCCATAGCGATACGTTGTTTTTGGCCACCGGAAAGATGGAAGATACTGCGACTGAGCAATGATTCGATGCCGAAGCGCTGGGCCACTGCGTTGAGACGAGCATTGATTTCCGTTGCCGTCAAACCCATGTTTTCCGCAGGGAACGCCAGTTCATCAATGACTTTGGCATTGAAATACTGAGTCTTAGGATTTTGGAATACGCTACCCACCAGGGGAGTGAGCGTATCGATTGGTTCGGCTGCGGTATCGATATCACAGGTAAGTTGACGGCCGCTGAATTCGCCGCGGAAGAATTGCGGAACGAGACCGTTGACTATGCGCGAATATGTGGTTTTGCCGCAACCGCTGGCACCACACAATACAACGCATTGGCCTTGTGGAATGCTCAACATGATGTCGATTAACGCTGGTTCTTCAGCATGATCATAAATAAACGACACGTTGTCGGAATAAATTTCGAATGCCATTATCGAATCACCCCGGCAATATCGAGTACTAGTGGAATCGTCACAGCAATCATTGCGAGCCAATCAATTATCTGCATACGAATCTGGGTACGCGATGTATGCGCGCCTTCGCGGCCAAGGCCCTTGGTCAATGCGGCTACGGACAGATCCTGTGCCACATTGGTGGCATTCATCAGCAATGGAATAAGAATGTATTCCAATGATTGCGCAGGATGCCGCACGAGTCCCCAGCCGCCTGATGCAATACCGCGCAACGCCATCGCATTGCGAATCTGCCGATAATCCTCGGCAATAGTGGGGAAGAACCGAATCACCACCACGCAAGGAATCACCACAGCTTCAGGTGCGCGCATACGTCGCATGGCGCAGATGAACGCGCTAGGCGAGGTGGTGGAGAATGCATATGCTCCGGTGATGAAGCACGGCAGCATCATTGTGCAGCCAACGGCTAGAGCGGAAACCACATGCAGCCATGGCATGCCGAGCGCATCTGGATCAAGAAAGCCCAGACCTGTTAGTACGGCATAGGTCAGTGCGAAATTCACGGTCATCTTCCATCGTGCGGCTGCAGCAAGCGGAACCAGAAACAGCATCACCATGATGATTTGCGTGCTCAGTGCCACGTGGAAGAACAACATAAGATTGGCTGCCAACAGGAGGAACAGCTTGGTACGCGGATCCAATGTGGGGCGCTCTGCAAGACCTAAAACGCGCGAAGGCGCGCCCGCATCAGACGGGTGCACCTTGCCTGCCGAGGAATTCGCCGATTGAACGGACCTGCTCGATGGCATTGATGGCATTAGGCGATGCCGGCCTTGATGAAGTGCTTCTTCATCATCTTCTGGCCGAACCAGCCGCCAATCAGCGCGCAGACCAGAATCGCCGCCATGGAGATGAAGAACGTGCCGGTATTGATGTTGGCGAATACGCCATCAATGTAAGCCGCATCCTTGCCACGAGCTTGAAGGCTGGCCACATAGGCATCCTTCATGAACCATAGCGGCAGAATCGGGCCGGTGAGACCGTATGAGAAGACCACGTAGCTAACCAGCAGCAGTGCCTTGCTCTTGTACTTGCCAGCGCGGGCGATGAGGTCGGCGGCCACGGGGAAGACGATGCTGGCGATGAACGAAAGCACGAAGTGACCGGAGATGAACAGGAACAAACCGATGACCACGCCCATGACGGTGATGCCGCCGAATTTGCCGAGACGTGCTGCCAGCAGCATGTACACGCAGCCGGAAATCAGTGCGGCGATAGCCGGAAGGAAGATGGAACCGAAGCCACCGGTGAATAGGGTGCTGACCAGCGTGGCCACGCACACCATGACGAAGTACAGGGCTGCGAATACGCCGATGGTGATCAGATCGGCGACTTCGAGCTTGCGTGGTTTGGCGGATGCATTTGATGGCTGGTTGGAAGCGGTCACAATCTTTTCCGTTTCATGCGAGGAACAAAATACCTCTCGCCAATGTATCGGTGATTGATAGGAAAAGCAATACTTTTTGTGGAATCGGCTTACAGCCGATGCTGTTTTTGCAGACTGGCGTCTGAGCTTCTCTCCCTCCGTCATCGCTAACGCGATGCCACCTCCCTCTTCAGAGGGAGGCTATTCAAATTGGATGGTTGCTTGGAATTGGTTTGGGTTGGGTTGGGCTAGTGTGAGTGTGGCGTACATGGCTTCGCAGGCTGCGCTCACGATGGAAAGTCCGAGACCTACGCCAGGGGTGGCGCTGATACGTGAATTGCTGCCTCGATGGAATGGCTGAGTGAGCTCGCTCAAGTCATCTGGCAGTGTCTCATCAGTGGAGTTGGTTACAGTCAGTGATGCTCCAGACGCAGACGTATTGTCATCGCTGATATTGTCAGCATCTGTTGCGCTGTGCATTACGACGTCAATTGACCCGTTCTCTGTGTTGTGTATTGCGGCATTGCGCAGCAGATTGCTCACAGCAAGTCCTAATAACGCTGGGTTTGCGGATACCTCGGCGTCACCCTCGATATTGACGGCAATATTGGCCTTTTCAATCACATCATCAATATCAGTCAGTGACGTTTCGACGCATTCGCGTAGTTGGACATTATCTGCAATCTGGGCACTGTCACCACCGATCGTGCCGCTTTGAATACGAGACAAGGTGAGCAATGCCTGCACGAGTTCGGCACCACGCCGGTTGGCTGCGAGCGCGCGACGAACCGATGGCTCCACGTCGGCTGGGAAGCGACCTTGAGCTAGGGGCGCGTCAAGATTCGTTTCCACGGCGGCAATGGGCGTGCGCAGCTCGTGCGAGGCATTGGATACGAATCGGCGTTCGGCTTCCGCGCTGGCTTCCACACGGTCGAGCATGCCATTGATTGAGTCGACAAGTCGGTCGATATCATCATTACCCGCTTTTACGTCCAGTCGTGCGGTCAAATCGTTCGGTTGCAGAGCGGCTACCTGTTTATCTACTTCGGTTACTCGTCGTGACAGCATCGTACCGATAAGCCATGCAGCCAACACAGCGAACACGCCGAATACTGCGAGCGCGATGATTGAGACGGTGCGCATGGTGGTGGTCAGTGTGTTGGAGATGGCGTTCGCTGTGTTGATCATCACACCGTTGTATTCGTCAAGAATCCACGGGCTGCCGTTTTGGGTTTGTTCCCTCGCCGTATCCCATTCTTTGGAGTTGAAGGGCACATACATTTTCATGCCGTCAAGGTTGCGCTTGGTGCCGGTAAAGCAGGCCAGTGCATCATCTCCGGTACCGTCGGCCGCGGGACCGTTTTCACCGTCTGCGTTTGCGGTAACGGAAATGGTGCCGTCCGAATTCGCGCACATGGTCATCGTTTGGCTTGCTTCCGCAGTAGTGCGCGCCACGATAATGTTCTGTGTGACGATGAGAGCCGTCATCATGACGATGATGATGAGCGCAATGGCCAGTGTGATTTTCGCGCGGAATGATTTCGGTGTGAGCTTGCTGACGATGGTGGTGATTCTGGCGCGCAATGATTGGAATGCCTGTGTGTGGCTCCCGGCAAGGGCGGTGAAGGAAAGATGTTTCATGCGAGCCGGTATCCTTCCCCGCGCGTGGATTCAATGGTTTTGGGATCGCCGAGTTTACGCCGCAACGAGTAGACAGTGGTTTTGATTACATCGGCCGGTTCGGCAGCAGTGGCATCATCCCAAACGGTCTCATACAGTTCGTTTACGCTCACGTATCCGCCATCTGCGCGCATGAGTTCCAAAAGCACACCGTATTCCTTGGGCGTGAGCTTGACAAGCGTGCGACCGTGATCGCGGAAGACCAGACGCCGCGTGGTATCCAGTGTCAGATCGCCGTGTGCGAGAACCGCAGCCGCGGCCGTACTTTTGCCGGATCTGCGCTGCAATGCGCGGATGCGAGCTAAGAGTTCAGGGTAGGCGAACGGTTTGGTGAGATAATCATCCGCACCCAGATCAAGACCGCTTACCCTGTCGCTTACCTCAGCTGCCGCTGTAAGCATAATCACCGCTACGGGAATGCGGTTTGCTGCGATGGTGGCCATCACGGCATCTCCGGAGAGCACTGGCAGGTCACGATCCAACAGCACGATGTCTACGTTCTGCTCGGCGAGTATGCGCAACGCTTCCACGCCGGTTGCGGCCATGCTTGTGGCATACCCCTCATAGCGCAGGGCATCATCCAATGCGGCCGCCAGTTCGCGGTCGTCCTCAACAATCAAAATCCTCATGTCATGCCCCTCGCCATATCCGGTACACCCAATTATCCGCCCATCCTGGCGTTATACGTTCATTGTTCAGCGCTCAAGGTAAGGCGAAAGTAATCCTTTTTCTCACTGTCGGAGTACCGGAACAGGAATTGAATGGAAGTAACCGCAACGAAGCGGCAGAGAACCAGCGGAGACGAGGACATCATGGCAGATGTACAGCATGGCAGAACATGTGCCCGAACAATAATCCACAACACCATAATGAGCCTGACGGTACTGGCATGCCTCATCGGTATGGCCTCGTGCTCATCCGAAGCCACGAATGCCGATGCCGGGAGCAACAGTACGAACTCCGGAAGCAATCATGCCGGCAACATAACCAATACAACGAATGATTCCGGCAATAATCCATCAGCCAACTTCAGCACCGTTGAATTGGAAACGATTGCCAAACGATTCGCAGCATGCCTGGTTGAAAAAGGGTTCGATGCCACAGTCACCGGAAGCTATAGCTTGCTGTCCACCGGTTCATCGGCGGAAGAGGCTCCACAAACCACCGTAGTGGTTCGCAGACTGGGAGCGGACGGCACTCCGATTGTGCCCGGCCCAGGTGTAGTGATCAGCGCGGACTCCGATCCACTGTATCCGGATGTTATGTACACAGTCGTTTCCGCTGAAGAAGGCGCATGGGTGGGATTCAAAAATTCCACAGCGCTCGCCGGCTCCATTTACGCAGACAAGCAGGCTGATTACGCGGCATGCGAAGCAGCAAACCCTGATTTTGCGCAACCGAATTATGCGAGTGGCAGTACTTCAGGCAACGGTTCGTCCGGTTCGACTTCCTCGAATACCAAGAATCAGCAGATTCTGATTGATTTCGCTCGCAAGGCTCGTGCAGACGGATTCGATTGGATGGCCGATCCCGCGCCCGGCGAGAATCAGGCTGTTGAGATTCCATCCGACGTGTCTTATGAGGAACTGAAACGATTCTTCGCCACCTACTCCGGCGATCAATGGCCCAACCATGATGGTATTCCGTTCGGCACCTCGTGCAGTGGAACTTGTGCTGCGTATAACCAGGTTCTCAACGAACAATAGCCGCCAACTTCAGTGAGGCGAAGGTAAATCAATTTCTCACCGTCGCGCCACTGCGAACCGAGTTTGATGAAGTCAACACACACAAATCGTTAAGCGAAAGGAACCGACATGGCCATCAACCTCAATCGACTTCCCAATCAGCCTCTGCAGCGCACATTGACAATCGTTTCCGCATCAGCGTTATGCTTGATCGCGCTCGCCGGCTGCTCCATGCCATTCACCAACCAGGCGACGGGCACTAGCGATACCGGCAGCAATTCCGCATTCGCGAATACTCTCGCAACTGATGCCAACGCCAAGAAATTCGTCTCCTGCCTAACCGGTAAGGGATTCGACGCACAGGCCGCTGCCGCTCCCAGAGTGCCGGATTCATCCGGCAAAGCGAAGACTCCGACCACCAAGAATATGGTTATGCTGCGCATGCTCGATGCGAGTGGTCAACCGGTCGAATCCGATGAGAACGGTATGAGCGTGAACACTGATTCCGCCATGCAGCAGATGTATGCCAATTCCATGTTCACTTCCATCGACTACGGCACAGTGTGGGTGGCATTCAAGGATTCCTCCGCGTTGGCCGGCAGCCCATACGAGTCGAAACAGCAGGATTACGCGAAGTGCGAGGCTGAGAACCCAAACTTCGCTCAACCTGCGCAGGAGCTGAACCAGACGCCTACGTACTCCGATGCGGACAAACAGGCGGCACTCGATTACGCTGCGAAAGCCCGTAAGAAAGGCTTTAGCTGGGTAGCCGATCCGACTGGAGCAGAGCCGACCACTATCCTCATCCCGAAAACCGTGAGCGAAGAGGAGCTGCGCCGCTTCTTCAAGGAATGCCCAGTCGGCGACGCGCGCATCACGTTTGGATTCGATGGCACAACCGATGATTTCGGATACGACTACACTAGAATTATGGATGAAGCTATGGGTGCGGTCTCCTGACTGCACTGTCTGGCAATGGAGCCAGAAACACTTGCATACGAAATATATGCCGTATTGGTATTTGATTCGCCGGTGAATCAGAAAGAGAACATTGGGGGGCCTCATGAAATCGCATCACCATATCGAAGAACAAGGCAGTTACCGCAAAATTACTCAGGGCACAGCCTGTACTGTGGCCTCTGCGCTCTGCCTGATTATGCTGGCAGCATGTTCGTCGCCTTTCACTATGAATAATGGAGCTGATACGGCGGACGCTGATATTGATTCATCCAGTACAAACACTTCGGATTCAAATAACAATGATGGTCCGGTCGAGCCCAGCAAAGCAGTTAAACGGTTCGTTGCATGCTTGACCGGCAAGGGATTCGACGCGCGATCTGTCGGTTGGAGTAACGATCAGGTGGGTGTTGTGGAACTCGATGCGGCCGGCAATCCGGCGCAATCCACCGTCACCCATCGTGAGGATGGCACAATCGAATACTCACACATGACACCACCCGAGCTTTACCCCAACGTGGTGATGTCGGGCAGCGTCGGCAACTCCATCACCAATGAAAACTGGAACTACGTGATCTTCCGCACCGCCGCTGACATGGCGGGAACTCCATATGCATCCAAGCAAACGGATTATGCGACCTGTGAGACTGAGAACCCACAGTTTGCCCAAGCCACGTTCAATACTATGCCGCAAGATGCCAACGCCTCGGAAGAAGACAAAGCAGCTGTGCTCGCATATGCGCAAAACGCGCGCGCCAAAGGCTTCAGCTGGGTGGCCGATCCAAGCGGCGAGCGTCCGCTGACCATTGTGATTCCGAACACCATACCCGAAGAGGAAGTACGACGTTTCTTCCAAGAATGCCCTATGGCCGATGTGCCCGTGGTCATCGGCTGGGAAGGTGACTACCCATACGACACCTTCGCCGTACAACAGCCGGCGAACTCATAGGAGCGGACATCATGACGCGAACGGAAGCCCGACGATTCTCCAAACGCCGCAGAATCATCACCATTATCATCGTGCTCATTGCGGTAATAGGTCTCGCCGCCGCATGCGTGGTCACCCGACCATGGACGCTTATCGGCCATATGACAGCCGCAGGTCAGTCATCCACGCAGAAAGTCGATGTAACTACCTTGCGTGCGCAACCAGTCACCAGAGGTGTGCTCAATGCCGAAACCAGGCTCGGTGCAACTCTGCAATACGATGATGCCTCCGACTTCTCCGCCGTCACCGGCATCATCACCCAACTACCTGTTGCCGGCAAGCAAATCAACACCGGCGAACAGGTGTATGAGATGGACGGTGTATCCGTACCACTGTTCCATGGGGAACGCCCGTTCTGGCGAACCATCGAAGAGGGCATTTCGGACGGTCCAGACGTAACCCAATTGGAACAGAATCTCAAGGAACTTGGCTTTTATTCCGGCGAAGTCGGACCACACTACAATTGGTTGACCCGTGAAGCCATCAAACAATGGCAACGATCTCTCGGCCTCACCGGCGACTCAGTCAACGGAGTGTTTACCCCTGGTTCCGTGGCTTTGGCTCCTTCGGCTCCGATTCGCATTAAAACCGTGAATGCCAAACTGGGAGAGACCAATGTGAGTCCGGCCAGTTATACAGGCGTAACCTTACATGCGCAATCCACAATCACCGCCAGCCAAGCCGCCACATTCAAAGCCGGCGATACAGCACAGGTGATTCTTCCGGACAGCACCACCATCGATACCACACTCGCCGCCGTCGATCAGGGCGGCCAATCCACCGGCAAAGATGGGCAGGTCACCTCACCCTCCGTACGCATTGATTTCCCCGACCAAACGCAGGTGGCACAGTTCGGCCCCGCTGCCGTCCAAATCATCGTGCCGAATGCGAACGCATCCAGTGAGGAAACGCTTATCGTGCCGGTCACCGCACTGATTGCCGGCAGCGGTAATTCATATGCGGTTGAGGTGATTCGCGGAGACACCATCAAACGCATCGCCGTCGAAATCGGGCTGGTGGCAAATGCCCAGGCGCAGATCACCAAAGCCAACGGATTGAAGGAGGGCGACAAGGTGGTGGTCTCATGACTGCGTTACTGAGTCTCGACCACGTCACTAAAGCATTTCCGGGTAAGGATGGCAAACCGCTGGAGATTCTGCACAGCACAACATTGACCATCGACCATGGTGAACGCATCGCCATCGTGGGACCATCCGGCTCCGGCAAATCCACACTGCTTTCCTTGCTTGGCACATTGGACATGCCTACCTCGGGCACGCTGGCTTATGACGGTGAAAACGTAGCCGAAATGGGGGAGCGGCGGCGCAGCGTGCTCAGAGCGGCGCGCATCGGATTCGTATTTCAACAGTTCCATCTCATCTCCACCATTTCCGCCTTGGAGAATGTGATAACCGGACTGCAATACACCGCATTACCGCGCGCAGCCCGGCGAGAACGAGCCACGGAAGCACTCGAACAGGTCGGTCTTGGCGAACGAATCTTCCACAAGCCTTCGCAGCTTTCCGGCGGCGAACAGCAGCGCGTCGCCATCGCTCGAGCCTTGGCCAAAAAGCCCGACATTATTTTCGCAGACGAACCAACCGGTGCACTTGACACCGACACCGGGCATGCCATTATCGAACTGCTTCTAGGCGCTGCCGATCAAGGAGCGAGTCTCGTGGTCGTCACCCATGATCCCAGCATCGCCGCGCAATTCCCTCGCCGTCTGCATATTCAGGACGGTGTGACTACGGAACTTATGGAAGGAGGCAGCCATGCGTAAATCACTTGGCGCACGCATCGCCGACCTTCTGCACACAGCATGGATTGGCGCCACCGGCCGCGTATCGCGCACTGTCCTCGCTTCACTCGGCATCGCATTAGGCGTCGCTGCATATGTGGCGTTATCTGGAATCGCCGCATCAAACCAAGCCGCCCTCCTTGCCCAACTCGACGCACTTGGCGCAAACCTGCAAGTCGTAAGCCCCGGGCAGGATGCCGCAGGACAGTCCGTGCCATTGCCCGCCTATGCGCCCGAAACCATCGCCCGCCAACCCGACGTCGAACAAGTCGGCGTATTCCTGACCCCACCGAAGAACGTCCAAGTCTTTAAAAACGAACTTGTGCCGAAAACCAATGGCAACGCATTGGCCGTATCCGTAATGAAACCAGGCGCGCTCACAGCCGTCGACGCCGCATTCAGCCAAGGGCATGGCATCAATGCGCACAATGAAGATCTGCCAGTCGCAGTGCTCGGTTCCGAAGCGGCGTATCGGCTCGGCGTCAATCAGCCAGGTGATCGCATTCTCATCGACAATGAATGGTATGGCGTCATCGGCATTCTCAATCCCGCTCCACAAGCACAGTCCATCAACTCATCCGTCATTATCGGTGCCGACTGGGCCCTCAGCCACTACCCGGATCAAGAGGAATCAATAGGAGCCATCAGCCAAATCTATGTGCGCACCAAACCAGGTGATGCTGAATACTTGCGCCGCATCATCGCGCATGCGGCAAACCTCTCCGGAGGCAATGTGACGGTTACCGCTTCAGCGAATCTTTCCCAAGCCCGCAACGCCACCAATGATTCCCTTACCACGCTAGGTCTCATGATTGGCGTAATCGCGCTCGCAGTGGGTGGCATGAGTATTGCGAATATGATGATTGTGACCGTGATGGAGCGACGCGGTGAAATCGGATTGCGTCGTGCACTGGGTGCTACTCCGGGCAATATTCGCATGCAATTCGTAGCTGAAGCCGCATTGCTGTCGGCTATCGGTGGACTGGCGGGCATACTCATCGGTGCCGGAGCGGCTATGGGTGTGGCGGCGAATGCAGGCCAACCATTGACTTTGGATTGGGCTGGACTGCCGGCTGCATGGGGTGCTGCCGTGCTAGTGGGCATTATTGCCGGGCTATACCCGGCTTCCCGTGCGGCGCGATTGACGCCGACCGAGGCGTTGCGCGGCGAGTAGTCTCCCACGTGTGTGCTAGCGTCGATACGTCATTTGCGGCATGAGGCAAAAGGAGACGCATGGGCGATATCAGACGGGAAATGGAACGTCTGCGGCCGATTTACGAGACCGGAGTGCTTCGCCTGCTACTGCGTCAGAATGCCATGTTGTATGTGGCGTTATTGCGCGCCGCCTTCGACCCGTTGACCGGCGAACTGCCGCGCGAAACCGTGGAGGAACGATTCGCGCACAGTCTGGAACTGTTGGCCGCAACCGGCGATTACACGCTGAAAGACCAATCCTATGGTGATGCCGCGCATCGTATTCTCGCCGATCTGACGCGCGAAGGCGAAGGGGATTACGCGTGGCTTGCCAACTCCCATGACGCCGCATCCCATCGTTTCCTCTACCGTCTGACCGCCCGCGCTCACCGTGCCATCGAAGCATTGAGCCGTTTGGAAGACGAATCCCGTGCATTGTCCGGCGCGCAAGCCAACAGCATCATCATGGAAATTGAGCATGCGCGCATGCAGTTGACCGCCGATCCCGGCGAGCGCGTGAAACTGCTCAACAGTGAAATCAAGGAACGTAAGCACGAAATCAAACGCATCCAGCAGGGTCAGCAACATGCCACGTTGAGCCAAGCCCAGGTGGAGGATGTCATCGCCGTGATTCATAACACGTTGCGCGGCGTGCCCATCGACTTGCGTGAACTGGTGCTCACCGAACGAGATAACGGTGATGCGTTACGCCGCCGCATGCAAGCCGGCGATATGAGCGTGGACGAAACCTTGAGCCGGTATCACGAGGAGTATCGGCGTTCGTTCAGCGAATCCGATTCCGGCCGTCGCTTCGAAGACGCATTCCAAGTGATTATCACCGATGAAGGCCGCCAGCAGATCGACTCCGCATTGCGCGATATCGCCAAAACCCCATACTTGGCCGGTGAATCAGCCGCTCTGCTCGGCCAGATTCGAGACGAGCTCTCCCGTATTTACGACGGTATCGAAGCGGTCCGCCATCAGATGCGCGTCTCCGACGAAGCCATCAGCCGACTGGTGCGCCAGCAGACCGATACGCGCTACCGCACAATGATGAGCCGACTCAACAGACTCTACGTCAGTCTCAACGCCGACGCGAAAAACCATGCCGGTGACGCATCCCGACCATATAACACCGATACGGCAAGCGCCCTGTTCGCGCCACTGCCGATGCGCCCGGCACGTTCAATGACCTACACCGAAACCCCCGGACTGGAATCCATAACCACTGCAGGCAACGCTCCGGCTGTTGATCTTAAAAGCATGGTTGAAGGTGGAGGCCCACGACTCAAACGCATGGTGGAGCTCATCCGGCGTAACCCGGTCATCGAACACGGGCAAGTGAATGTTGCCGCCAGCTTCAACCGACTGCCTGAACGAGAGCGCCGCGAAAGCGAGATCGTCGGCTTCCTGGGAAGCCTACCGTCCGTGCGTGCGCCGGAGATGCAACCACAGAATTCAGCGAACGCAATCCAGATGGACGGTGTGATCTGGCATTGCATAGCGTTGGACGGCACACCTAGGGATTGGATTACCAGTCCGGTGTGGTCCACGTTGGAGGAACTTGACAGCATCGCGGAGGAAGGATGAGCATGAACGAACCGGTTGCCAACCCTTACGCCCTGTTCGAAGGCGATCGAGGAGATATGAGCGCGGACGCGCGTATGGCCGCCATCGCATTAAAACGCGAACGATATATTTCCGGTGCGCTCTACGATCTGGTCAACGACAATCGCGATGCAGTGGAACGCTCACTCAACAACGATCTGCTTGACCTGGTAGTTAACGAACGCTATCGCATCATGTACGCCACGCCAGTAGCCAACGACAATGTGGCATTGCGCGCGCTGAAAACCCGAGCCAGTCTCAAACGCGAGGAAGCCGCACTGCTCGCATTCCTGCGCATTCGCGTGCTCGAATACGAGAACACGCGAACCGATCAAGGCGAATGGTTGGTCAGTTTCGAGGAGATTCGCGCGGCGCTCGCATCGGGTGCCGGCTATCTGGCATCCCGCAATGATGAGGAAGGCGTTTTAAAGCAGATCAGCGCCATCGTTTCCTCAATGATCACCTATGGGTATCTGAACCGGTTGGATGATGAAGCCATGTATCTCATCACACCGCTGGTTCCCGTGGTGCTGGACCGCGAGCTGGCCGACACTTGGCTGGATACTGCGGCAAAGAATCTGGATGGTACTGATGATATGGCCGACATCAATGCTGCCGTTGATGCTGATACCAATTCTGCGGGCAGTGACTTGCAGCAATCCGATTCGGCGGACGATACGCCTGATGAATCCCTGTTCACCGAACTGTTGTTCGATTCCGCAGATGACACGGATGACACGGATGACACGGATGACTCAGATGACTCAGATGATTCAAGTGCTGCTGCGGCCAATAATGAGACTGCAATGAAGGAAGGGGAGTGACGATGGCATCCGCCGAACTGCAAATGATCGCTGACCGTTGGATGATGGTCAGCCGCAGACTCGTCAACTGGGGCTCCTATGAGGGCTATCACGAGTTCCGTCCCTCCACAGATTCCAGCCTGCCCGTGACCCTGCTTGCAGGCGCCAGCGAATCCGGCAAATCCACGCTGGTGGATGCACAGATTTCCCTACTGTACCCGACTGGAACGCCATTCAACAAGGCTTCGAACTCCGGCCGCTCGGAGCGTAGCGACTACACATATCTCAGGGGCATGATCGGCGTCGGCAGCACCGAGCATGGCGACGAACCGATCTACCTGCGCGGTAAAGATGCGGTTACCGGAGCGCCGCAAGCGGTATGGGGCGCGATTGTGGACACGTATCGCAACCAGACCTCAGGCCAGGTATTGTCGTGCGCGAAATTCCTGTACCTGATGCCCGGCGACGGCCGTGCGGATGTTCGCCGTCAATACGCGGTTTGGGGCAAGCCCATCGACCCCAGACTCATGGACCAGTACCGTGAATCCCCGTTCACGCCAGGCCAATTGCGCGCAGCCTATCCCGATTGCCTGACGTTCCCCAGTGCGGAAGCCTTCCACAGCCACATCTGGACGGTTATGGGCCTAAGCGAAGACGCCTGCCGTCTCCTGCATAAAATCCAATCCGCGGACGCGCCATCGCGTTTGGACGACATCTTCAAGCAGGGCGTGCTCGGTGTGCCGGAAGCTTTGGAGCTTGCCCGCACCACGGTTGAAGACTACGAACGATACGACGCGAACTTCCATGCGATGGAGGAAAAAACCAAACGCATGAACGCGCTGCGTGGCATCCAAGACGCCTACGGCGAATACGCGAAAGCCAATCAGTGCGTACATATGTTCGATGGTGTGTCGTCAAACAACGACCCTGCATCGACCCCGCTGCATGACTGGGCCATGCGCCATATGGCAGCCGAAGTCAGCGCACAACTGCCCCTGGACCGCAGCGAAGCACAAGCCTATGAATCCGAAGCGCGCAACGCACGCCGCAATGCTGAAACCCTGCGCAGCCGCATCGATATGATTCGCGGCCAAATGCAAGGACTCGACGGCGGTAACCTGACCCGCCTCGAGATGGAACTCGACCAAGCCAAGCGCGCATTAGGGGAGACTGAAGCCACACGCACAAGAATCGAACAAACGTTCGCATCTATTGATGAGCAGTTGCCAGCTGGCGAACAAGCTTGGGATGAACGTCGTATCAATGCGGTGAACTTCAAACGCACATACGACGAACGTTCCAGCGAATGCGAAGAACAACTCGCCACAGCCATGAACGCGCGAGCCGAAGCCCGTGCCGACCTCGAACGACTGGAACGCGACTACAATCGCCAGAAATCACAGCGCACCCGTATCACCCAGCATATGGACGAAACCCGTGCAATGCTGGCACGCGCCACCGGACTCACTCCAGCGGATCTGCCATACGTGGCCGAACTGATGGATGTCAAAGAAACCGACGAATGCTGGCGCATCGCCATGAACGTGGCCTACGCGCCCATCGCGCAAACCATTCTCGTCGACAAACGCCACGAACAAGGATTCGCAGCCAAGGTCAGCACCATCGACCCACACGCCATGAGCCGACGCACCTGGCAATTCGTAGACACCACACGCGATTACTCAAACACCATCGATACTGATGAATCCGCACAGGCCGAAAACGACTGGCTCTCCAGCAAACTTCGCTACCAGGAAGATTCACCATTCACCGGATGGCTGCGCTCGCAAACCCAATCCGAGCGATACGACGCCCTCTGCGTGGACGCCATCGATGACACCGACCGCAACACCCGACAAGTCCAAACAGACGGCCAAATCAAATCCGGTGCACGCGGCCAGCACGGTATCAAAGACCGCGCACAAGTCATCGGATTCGTCAACGAAACATATCTGCACAATCTCCAACAGCAGATTAATCTCGCACAAAGCGCCCTGCAGCAGGCGAACGACGAATACACGGCAGCCAAACAGACTTCCGACAAACTACATCGCGAACTCGAACTCGCCAACCAGCTCGCCTACACATCCTGGGAGCGCATCGATATAGATGGTGCGCGCAAAGCCATTGAGAATATCGAAGATTCCATAGACTCAATCAAAAACGATCCCAAACTCGCCGAACTCGCAGCGCGCAAAGACGAATTGACCACCGAACTCGAACAGTTAGACCATCGCCGCCTGAAAGCCGAACAGACCGCCGCCGCTGCCTCGCAAGCAGTCGAAGCGGCACTCGTATGGCTGAACAATAATGCAGCACACGATACCGAAGCCGCCAGCGAATCCCATGGCGCAAACGCACAACAGCTGCCGGATGACGTGGCAGCCGCGCTCGCCGAAGCGTACAACAACCGCTTTGCAGGCATCGATGATGCGGCATTGCGTGCACATATGATTATCGGCGCTGGCATGGCACAAGCTGGCACAAACAGCGCAGCAGGCAATGCCAACGCTGCTCAATCAAGCTTCGCCAAACGTGTTATCACCGGCATGGTGGAGGATATCAACGCTCGCATCGCCATGCTGCAGACGCAGGCAAACGCTGCGCGAACCGCAGTCGAAGCAAAGATGAGCGCCTATATCAGCATCTGGGCTGCCGGAGATGATGCACTCACTGCCAGCGTGGAGGATTACCGCTATTATCTCGACGAGCTCGAAAGCCTTACGCAGTTGGCTACCACTACAGCCACGAATGCGGAATACCAGCGGTGCCTCGAACAACTGCTGATGAGCTTCCTGACCATTAAACGAGCTATCGATACGGACGCCACTGATATTCACGACCAGCTCGACCGCATCAACGCCATGCTCAAAGGCCAGCAATTCGGCCCGAAGCATGGCAGCCTGTCCCTGCAGGCGGACGTGCGCAGGCCCGAACGCGTATTCTCCAACCAGCTTATGAGAGCCATTGGCGCGTTGAACGATTGGAAATCCTCGGATGGCACGGAAGCCGGCTCCTCCTTGCAGATTGAGCATGCTCGCCACACGTTCGCAGCGTGCGCGCCAATGATCGCTCTGCTGAAGAACGAACTCGCGCAGGTCAAGGACGCCAATGGCATCAAACAGTATGGTGCCCGCAACTTGGATCCGCGATGCCGCTCCTCGTTCTATGCCATCGTGCATCATGCGGACGGTCCGGACGAGCGCATCACCTCCACCGGCGGTCGTTCAGGCGGCGCATTGCAGGAGCTCACCTCGTTCGTCTATGGAGCCGCCCTCATCTACCTGCTGGGTGGTGGCATGGAGAACCGTTTGAAGCCGAGCTACACCACCCTGTTCCTCGATGAGGCACTGATTAAGGCGGACGGCCGCTACACGCAGCGCGCCTTGAGCGTATTGCCTCGACTTGGCTTCCAGGTTATCGTCTCCGCACCGGAAAGCAAAACCGGTGAAATCCTCGAGGTTTCCACCAAAGCCTACGTGACCTACAAAGACCCCGACACCGGCCTCACCTCCCTACGCGAAGCCAGCCTGGACGGCATCGATGAAGACGATATAACCGCGGAAACCATGAAAGAAGAGTAAACGATAGGTAAGTTGAGCGCTGTTACATAATGAATTACAGCGCCCAACATACCGTGTTCATTATCTGTTCACCTTATCTATTACAATCTTCCGCCGAACCGTAACGAGAAGAGCGGAGGAGTAGCCATGTTTATGGCAGATAAGGAAACGACGGACAAGGCCAGCGGCATGAAGCATTACGCCGGTCTGGCAGTGTTCTCCTCGGCGGTCGGGCATGCGCTCGACGGCCTCGACCTGATGATTCTTGGTTTTGCGATGACCGGCATCATGGCCAGCTTCAACATCGACAAAACCACAGCGAGCACGCTGACCACCATCACCCTGGCCGGCGCATTCCTCGGCGGCTTGGTGTTCGGCCGCCTGGCAGACAAGTACGGCCGCATCCGCGTGCTGACTTATTCGGTGTTTTTCTTTGGCGTATTCACACTGTTCTCCGCCTTCGCGCCGAACTTCTTCTTCATGGCCCTGTTCCGCTTCCTGGCCGGCGTAGGCATCGGCGCTGAATTCGGCATCGGCATGGCCATCGCCGCCGAAGCTTCCAGCCCCGAAAACCGCGCCAAGGCCACCTCCGGCGTGGGCCTGGGCTTCCAGGTGGGCGTGCTGCTGGCATCCCTGCTGAGCGCCCCGATCATCACCGCCTTCGGCTGGCGTGGCCTGTTCGCCATCGGCATCGTTCCAGCCATCATCGCCATCCTCATTCGTGTGTTCGTGCCTGAACCGCCGCTGTATTTGAAGCATCGCGAAACCGCCAAGGAGCACGGCTCGATTCGTCAGCTGTTCTCCACCCCGGAACGCGTGCGTTTCTCCATCGCCATCATCATCCTGTGCACCGTGCAGAACTGCGGCTACTTCGGCATCATGACTTGGCTGCCCAGCTATCTCAATACCGAACTCAACCTATCCCTGAACACCACCGGCATCTGGACCGCTGTCACCGTGCTCGGCATGATGCTCGGCATCTCCGTATTCGGATTCCTTGCCGACCACCTGGGTCGCCGCCCTGCATTCTGGATCTTCCAGATTGGTGCCGCCATCATGGTGGTGGTGTACAGCCAGCTCAAGGATCCGAACGCCTTGCTTATCGGCGGCTTCTTCATGGGCATGTTTGCCAATGGCATGATCGGCGGCTATGGCGCACTCATTTCCGAGCTGTTCCCGACCGAGCTGCGCGCCACCGCACAGACTGCACTGTATAACACCGGCCGCTTCATCGGTGGCGGCCTCGGCCCAGTCGTTATCGCAGCCATCGCCACCGGCCACGGTTTCGGCTTTGCGTTGGCTGCCATTGCGTCCATCTACATCATCGCGTTCATCACGATGTTCTTCATTCCGGAGAAGAAAGGCGTCGCACTCGAGTAAGCGGTACGCGTAATTATGCGATGCATCGGAAAGCCTCGGACACATCATCCGAGGCTTTTTGTTTAGATGAGCATACGAACGGACGCCAAACACGCCATCGAACAAGTGTTCGACTATAGTCTGGCGTTCGGGTATTCTTAGGGCGGATTGAATAACAGCGAATGAACCTGTATGGAAGGCGGGATTGCGGTGGCAACAACGCAAACTGGCGAAAAGCGTACGGCTAAAGCTAGCAAAGGCAGGAACGGTGAGGTTATTGTCGAAAAAGTGATGACCAGCGATTCCTTCCTGAGCCGCGAAATCAGAAAGGCGCCGCTTATCGAGCATGATGGTTCGCTGGTAGCTGATATTTCACATATTCCCAATGACTTGAAAATCACCATTCAAGGTGCGCGCGAACACAACCTGAAAAACGTTGATTTGTCCATTCCGCGCAATCGTATGGTCGTGTTCACCGGATTGTCTGGTTCCGGCAAGTCCTCGCTTGCTTTCGATACATTGTTCGCGGAAGGCCAGCGCCGATATGTGGAATCCTTGTCCGCATACGCCCGCCAATTCCTTGGTCAGATGGATAAGCCGGATGTAGATTTCATCGAAGGCTTGAGCCCTGCCGTATCCATCGATCAGAAAACCACCAACCGCAACCCGCGCTCCACGGTCGGCACCATTACCGAAATCTATGACTATCTGCGACTACTGTTCGCACGAACCGGCATCCCGCACTGCCCCGAGTGCGGCGAACCTGTAGCCTCCCAAACTCCGCAGCAGATCGTGGATACGCTGCTGAATTACCCGGAACGCACACGATTCCAGATTCTGGCACCAGTAGTCAAAGGACGTAAAGGTGAGTTCGTCGACATGCTCGAACTGCTACGCTCCGATGGTTACGCTCGCGCATTGATCGACGGCGAAATGAAGCAGCTGTCTGAAGACATCAAGCTCACCAAGCAAAAGAAGCACACCATCGAAGTAGTGGTGGACCGATTGGTGGTGAAAGACGGCATTCGCCAGCGTCTGACCGATTCCGTGGAAACCGCGCTGAAGCTTGCCAATGGCAGCATCGTCATTGATTTCGTGGACGAGGAGGAGGGCTCGCCAGCCCGACGCCAACCGTTTTCCGAGCATCGCAGCTGCCCGAACGGTCATACGTTGGAACTCGACGAAATCGAGCCGCGCACTTTCTCCTTCAATGCCCCGTATGGCGCCTGCCCCTCATGCACCGGTTTGGGCTTCAAGCTGGAGATCGATCCGGAACTGGTTATTTCCGATCCGGAGAAATCCTTGGCCGAAGGCGTCATCGAACCGTGGAGCAGCTCGAAGATGACCTCCCAGTATTACGGTCATGTGCTGGAAGGTCTGGCCCGCGAAATGGGCTTCTCCATGAAGACGCCGTGGAAGGATCTGCCGGATGATGTGAAGCATGACATTCTGTACGGTCATGACTTCAAAGTGGACGTGTCCTACCGCAACCGTTGGGGGCGTCTGCGTGAATACTCCACCGGTTTCGAAGGCGTGGTGCGCACATTGATGCGCCGCCATGACGAAACCGATTCGCAGTCCATGCGCGAATACTACGAATCCTATATGCGCGAAGTGCCATGTCAGGTCTGCCATGGCCGCAGGCTCAAGCCGGAGGTGCTGGCGGTCACCGTTGATGGTAAATCCATTTTCGACGTGTGCGATATGCCGGTGGTCCGTGAACTCCAATGGGTGAACGGTCTGAAACTCGAAGGCTCCGCCCAGATGATTGCCGGCGAAGTGCTCAAGGAAATCAAGGCCCGCCTGGGATTCCTCAATGACGTTGGACTTGATTACCTGACGCTCTCACGTGCGGCAGCCACATTGTCCGGTGGAGAGGCGCAGCGAATCCGCTTGGCCACGCAGATCGGCTCCGGATTGGTAGGCGTGATGTACGTGCTTGACGAACCGTCCATCGGCTTACATCAGCGAGACAATGAGCGGCTGATTGAGACGCTGCATCATCTGCGTGATCTCGGCAATACGCTGATTGTGGTCGAACATGACGAAGACACGATACGCCAGTCCGACTGGGTTGTGGACATCGGCCCTGGCGCTGGCGAGCACGGTGGCGAAGTCATCTACTCCGGCCCGGCGAAACATCTGATTGAAGCCAAGCGATCCATCACTGGCGATTACATTGCTCATCGCCGTGAAATTGCCGTGCCTGCACATCGACGCAAGGTGCATAAGACCAAGATGCTCAAAGTGGTTGGTGCGCGAGAGAATAACCTGAAGAATATCGATGTGAGCTTCCCGCTCGGCGTATTCACTGTGGTCACTGGCGTTTCCGGCTCCGGCAAGTCATCGCTGGTCAACACGATTCTCTACCCAGTGCTTGCCGACAAGCTCAATGGCGCACGCATCGTGCCCGGCAAACATACGCGCGTTGAAGGCGTCGATCAGGTGCGCAAGGTGATTCACGTGGATCAGAATCCGATTGGCCGCACACCGCGTTCCAACCCCGCCACATACACGGGTGTATGGGATAAGATTCGCGCCCTATTCGCCAAGACCCCCGAAGCGCAAGTGCGCGGCTACGGCCCGGGACGATTCAGCTTCAACGTCAAAGGCGGCCGCTGCGAAGCCTGCCATGGCGACGGTACGCTCAAAATTGAGATGAACTTCCTGCCGGACGTGTACGTGGAATGCGAAACCTGCCATGGTAAGCGGTACAATCGCGAAACCTTGGAAGTCAAATACAATGGCAAAACCGTTTCCGACATTCTCGATATGCCCATCGAGGAAGCCGCCGACTTCTTCAAGGCATACACCGGCATTTCCCGCTATCTGAAAACCTTGGTGGATGTGGGCCTTGGCTACATCCGTCTCGGCCAGCCGGCACCTACGCTTTCCGGTGGTGAATCGCAGCGTGTGAAACTCGCTACCGAATTGCAGCGTCGTTCAGATGGCAAAACCGTGTACATTCTCGATGAGCCAACCACCGGTCTGCATTTCGAGGACGTCAACAAATTGCTGAAAGTATTGCAATCATTGGTCGACAAGGGCAATACGGTAATCGTCATCGAACACAATCTCGATGTGATTAAGGAAGCGGATTGGCTGATTGATTTGGGTCCCGAAGGCGGCGATGGCGGTGGCACTATCGTCACGCAAGGTACACCGGAACAAGTAGCTGAATGTGAAGCCTCCTGGACCGGTAAGTTCCTCAAACCGATGCTGTAATCCTTAGTTTTAAGTTGACCGCTGTGGGGTTGAGGGGTGTGCTTCCCGACACGCTCCGGGCCGCTCAGGCCAAGTCTTTACGGTCGGAAAGCACACCCCTCAACCCCACATCCCGTATTAGTTTTTCACGGAAAGTAGGATTATGACGAACGATATTGAACGACATAGTCCGGAAGAGTGGCGGAAGACCGCATCGGCATTAATGGCAGAACATACACCCGGCAGCGCAGCGTCCATTACTGAGATGGAAACGAACGTCAATAAGAACGGTGCCCCGCTGCTGGGTGATTCACGTGATCTGTTCCGTCCAAAAACTTCGGATATCCCGGCGAAGCCGGGCGTGTATAAATGGCGCGACGGCGAGGGCCGCGTCATTTACGTGGGCAAGGCGAAGAACCTGCGCAATCGCCTGACCAATTATTTCCAGCCGCTGTATCTGCTGCACCCGCGTACGCAGACTATGGTGCTCACCGCCCGCAGTCTTGAGTGGACCGTAGTGGGTACCGAGCTGGAGTCGTTGACGTTGGAGTACACGTGGATCAAGGAATTCGACCCACGATTCAACGTGCAGTTCCGTGACGATAAAACCTACCCGTATCTGGCAGTCAGCACAGGGGAACGATTTCCTCGTGTATGGGTCACACGGTCGCGCAAACGTCGCGACACTAGATATTTCGGCCCTTATGCCAAAGTTTGGGAATTGCGTCACAGTCTGGATCGTTTGCTGCGAACATTCCCGGTGCGCACCTGTACGCCGAACGTATTCCACAAAGCACAGATGACCGGCCGGCCTTGCCTGTTCGCGTCCATCGGCAAATGCTCAGCACCCTGCGTAGGGCGTATCACTCCGCAAGAGCATTGTCGTCTTGCCGAACAGCTGGTCGGAGTCATGACTGGGCGTCTTGGGCGCTCCTATATCGCACAACTCACACGCGAGATGAAGGAAGCCAGCGCCGAACTCGAATTCGAGAAAGCGGCTCGCTTGCGTGACCAGATTCAGATGTTGGAAACCGTGGTGCAGCAGAATGCTGTTGTTTTCGATCAAGACGTTGATGCGGATGTATTCGGTTTTGCCAGTGACGAACTGGAAGCCTCCGTACACGCGTTCTATGTGCGTGCCGGCGCAATCCGTGGTGAACGCAATTGGAGTGTGGAACGCGTCGAAGATATTGCCGACGCCGATCTGATGGCCGACCTGATTGTGCAAGTGTATTCAGACGCAGCCGGCGGAGAGTCGGTTATCACCGGCACTGGCAGCAACGCCTCCGCCATCCAAGAGCAACGTGAAGCCATCGGATCCACACAGACCGTGACCGCTACTGATGCCCTTGCTCGAGCCAAAGCAACACGTGAACGCAATAGTCGCCAAGAGGTAACCGGTCGAGCCGACTTCTTAGCGCCGATCGCACCAGTTCCGCGTGAGATTATCGTACCCATCGAACCAAGTCGCCGTGAGGAACTCGAAACCTGGCTGACTGGATTGCGTGGGGGAGCGGTAAGCATTCGCGTTGCCTCACGCGGTGATAAAAAACAGCTTATGGACCGCGCGAATGAGAACGCCAATCAGGCACTGCAGCGCAGCAAGATGAGCCGCATTTCGGATATGGGTGCGCGCACGCAGGCCATGAATGATGTGGCTAAAGCCCTGTATCTTTCCGAAGCTCCATTGCGCATCGAGTGCTACGACATTTCCAACACCGTGGGTGGTGCCTTTCAGGTGGCATCCATGGTTGTCTTCGAGGATGCCATTGCGAAGAAATCCGAATACCGTCGCTTCGCCATTCGTGGCAAGGACGGCAAGGGAGCGGTTGACGATTTGTCGGCATTGTACGAAACGCTGACCCGTCGGTTCAAGCATGGCAATATCGCTGGCGATTCCGGCGAAAGCATGGATGCTGAGCAGCGCGCGGCAAAGGCCCAAGCCACAGATTCGGCAGTCAATACCGAACAGACTGATGCTGCTCGCTCTGGCGATGATGAAACGATCGTGCAGCAGAATACTGATCGTCATCATTTTGCATACAAACCGAATCTGGTTGTGGTCGATGGCGGTAAGCCTCAAGTCATGGCTGCGGCGAAAGCCTTGGAAGATTGCGGCGTTACCGACGTGGCCGTCTGCGGTCTGGCCAAACGATTAGAAGAAGTTTGGGTACCGGATGATGATTATCCGATTATTCTGAAACGTCAATCGGAAGGCATGTATCTATTGCAACGAGTGCGTGACGAATCCCATCGATTCGCCATCACATATCATCGTCAGCAGCGGCGCAAGGGAGCTTTGCGCAGCGCTTTGGATGAAATTCCGGGCATCGGCGAGAGCTATCAGAAACGATTGCTGAATCATTTCGGGTCAGTCAAAGCCATGCGCGAGGCCAGTGTTGAGGACTTTATGCAGGTGAAAGGCGTCGGTCAGGCCAAGGCTGAGGCACTGTATCAGGCATTGCATAATAATCATTAACCTGATCTGCCCATAACTTCGGTTAGCATGGGAACAGTTGAAGGAGGGGTTATGATCAACCATCGTTGCGCGGTACTTGGCAAACCGATTGCGCATTCGCTGTCGCCTGTGCTTCATAACGCAGCATATGAAGCACTGCATCTGAACGATTGGTTCTACGACAAGCACGAGGTCGGCGAAGATGATCTGGACTCATTCCTGAAGTCCCTTGACCCCTCATGGGTGGGCTTAAGCCTCACCATGCCACTGAAAAAAACGATTCAGCCGTACGGTGTTCCCACGAATCTTTGGGCGCGAGAACTGAAGGTTGCGAATACAGCGATTTTCGATTGGTCAGATGTCTCTGATGATCCGGCATGGCCACACGGTAAACCAAGCATCAAGCTGTACAACACTGATGTGATCGGCATCCAGCTGGCCTTCGACCATGCCAACCGAGAACTTGGCCTGTATCACAATCCTGATCACACCGGTAAGGCGTTGATCATTGGTAACGGCAATACCGCGACTTCAGCGTTAGCGGCATTAAGCATGATGCCGGAAATTGGTCACATCACTGTGGCAGCTCGGCACCCTGGAAAGAACACGGCGTTGCAGCCATTAGCTGAACGATATATCAACGTTCACGCTCCGTACAGTGAAATCAGTCTGGATGATGAATCAGCACTGATCACTGTAGCTAAAGAAGCCACCTATGTTATCAATACGATTCCCGGCCACGCAGCAGATGGTATCGCCGATGAATTGAACAATGACAACAATCTGACATTGCCGGGATTGCTTCTTGATGTGGTCTATGACCCACGCCCGACCAAGCTGATTCAGGCCTGGCGAGCCCATAATGGCAACGCTATTGGCGGTGAGGAGATGCTCCTGTACCAAGCTCTTGTACAAGTGCTCCTAATGACTGGCATTTGGGATAATGATCCGCCAAGCGATGCGGATAAGCGTCTGCAAGATACCACCACGGAAGACGATCAATTGGAAATCGCCATGCGCAACGCACTAGAGGAGGCATTGTGATCGATCAGATTTCACCAGGCACCTCATATGCGGCACCTGCGTCCGCATCGAACGGCAACAATACGCCAAGCCCCGCTGATGCTTTCGAAGTACTGCTGATTACCGGTATGTCCGGTGCCGGCAGATCGCGTGCCGCCGGCACTGTGGAAGATATGGGCTGGTATGTAGTGGACAATCTGCCACCCAAACTGCTGGTGCCGCTGGTCGATATGATGACCTCTGGCTCAGATAGCAGTATCCACAAGCTTGCTGCAGTCATCGACGTACGTTCCCGTAGCTACTTCGACGATTTGGCCGCTGTACTGAGCCATTTGGATGATCTTGGCGTTAAAACCCGTATCCTGTTCCTCGACGCTAGTAATGATGTGTTGATCAAGCGCTACGAATCCGTGCGCCGCCCGCATCCGTTGCAGCATGGCAATCGTCTGATTGATGGCATTCTTGAGGAGCGCCATCTGCTGAGCAATCTTAAGGAGCGCGCCGACTGGGTTATCGATACCAGTTCGCTGAGTATTCATCAGTTGTCGACCAAGCTGTATGAGACGATGCTTGGCTCCGGTCCGACGACTGTGGCCGTGCATATTTTCAGCTTCGGATTCAAATATGGCACGCCTATTGACGCCGACTTTGTTGCTGATGTTCGCTTCCTGCCCAACCCGTTCTGGGTGCCGAGTCTGCGAGAACTTACCGGGCATGACAAACCCGTTGCTGACTATGTGCTGTCCAGCAAAGGCGCCACCGAGTTCCTCGATGCCTATGAGAAAGCCATCGAAACCGCATTGGAAGGGTATGCGAACGAGGACAAGCACTTCGTGACCATCGCCATCGGTTGTACTGGCGGTCAGCATCGATCGGTTGCCATGAGCGAGGAACTGGCCCGCAGATTGCGCGCACATGGGCTGAACGTCACTGTTTCCGCGAGGGAACAACACAAGCATCACTCATCCTGAGTGACCACACTGCGAGAAAGCGGTGCCCGAAAACCGTATCGAACGGGTTCGCTTGTCCACGAGATTAGGTATCACAGTAAGCCGATGGCTTCCGGCGTGCAACGGCACGAAGCGGCTGAAGCATTGGGAAGAACGAGACTGTAGGAGGTTGGATCTTGGCTCTTCTGGACGATGTCAAAAGCGAATTGGCAGCTTTTGAGGGTGATTCGCCAGCCGCGATCAAGGCCCAGGCGGCGGCCATGATTCGTTTCGGCGGCGGACTTCGCCCCGTACAGAACTCATACGTGATCCAGTCCGTATACACTTCGCTTGACGCGGCAGAATGGCTGCGCGATACGTTGCGCAACGTGTTCGGCCATGAGGCCGAGGTGAAGCACCTGACTCGCCAGACCCCCAATGGTCCTGTAGAGACCTATGTGGTACTCGTGACCCGTAATGTGGTTGCGTTGGCACTGCAAACCGGCTTGGTGGATCGCCGTAAGCAGCAGGTTCATGGGCTTCCCGCCGAAGTGGTGAACGGTTCGATCGCCCAGATTAAGGCAGCTTGGCGTGGTGCGTTCATGGCTCGCGGCTTCCTGTCCGAGCCGGGCAAGGCAAGCTTCCTTGAAATTGCATGCCCGTCGGAAGAAGCGGCTATGGCGCTGTGCGGCGTAGCTCGTCGTCTGGGCATTCAGGCCAAGCATCGTACGCTGCGTAGCTCCGAGCGCGTGACCCTGAAGGATCCGGATGCAATCGAACGCATGCTCAAGCTTATGGGCGCATCCCGTTCTGCTCGCGAATGGACCGGCAAGCGTTCCGATGGCGAAACCCGAGGCAAGGCGAACCGTTTGGCGAACTTCGATGATGCGAATATGCGTCGTAGCGCCAAAGCGGCTGCCGAGGCCAGTGAAAAGGTGCAGCACGCTTTCGAAGTCTTGGGCGATAATATTCCGGAGAATCTCCGCCAGGCAGGCCAGCTGCGTATCGATCACGTGGATAAGAGCCTTGAAGAGCTTGGCAAGATCGCCGAACCGCAGATCACCAAGGATGCTATTGCCGGACGTATTCGCCGACTGCTGCAGCTTGCTGAAAAGACGGAAAAGCAGCGTGCTGCCGAAGGAAAGTAACGTTCTCGGCTGTTCATTAGCGACCCTATAACGAATTTGCAACACCGCATTCGCCTTGTGAGGCAATGCGGTGTTTTGTTCTTCAATGCCTGTAATATGCAAATTGGCAAAACTGGCCACTTTGGCGTCGAACGTCAAGGAAAGGATATTCATGAAGACACTCAAGGATCTTGGAGATCTCAAGGGCAAGCGCGTTCTGATGCGTGCTGATTTCAACGTCCCGCTGGACGGCACCACGATCACCGATGACGGTCGTATCAAGGCCGCCCTGCCGACCATCAAGGCTCTGCGCGAAGAAGGCGCAAAGGTCATTCTGATGGCTCACCTCGGCCGCCCGAAGGGCAAGGTCGTTCCTGAGCTGAGCCTGGCTCCGGTTGCCGCCCGCCTCGGCGAGCTGCTTGGCATCACCGTGCCGCTGGCTAAGGACACCTACGGCGAGGATGCTCAGGCCAAGGTTGCCGCCATGAACGACGGCGATGTTGTGCTGCTTGAGAACGTTCGCTTCAACCCGGAAGAGACCAGCAAGGATCCGGCCGTGCGTGCTCCGTACGCCAAGAAGATCGCTGCTCTCGGCGAAGTCTTCGTCTCCGATGGCTTCGGTGTTGTGCACCGCGCTCAGGGCTCTGACTACGATGTGGCTGCCGATCTGCCGGCTGCTGCTGGCCTTCTCGTCGAGAAGGAAGTCAAGGCTCTGTCCAAGGCTACCGAGAACCCGGAGCGTCCGTTCACCGTGGTGCTCGGCGGTTCCAAGGTTTCCGACAAGCTCGGTGTGATTGAGAACCTGCTCGACAAGGCTAACCGTCTGGTCATCGGCGGCGGCATGGTGTTCACCTTCCTCAAGGCCAAGGGCTATGAGGTCGGCACCTCCCTGCTCGAAGAGGATCAGCTGGATAAGGTTAAGGGCTACATCGAGACCGCTGAGAAGAACGGCGTTGAGCTCGTTCTGCCGACCGATATCGTGGTGAACCCTGGCTTCCCGGCAGGTGATACCCCGGTTGCTCCGGAAGTTGTTGCCGCTGACGCTATCCCGGCTGACAAGATGGGTCTGGACATTGGTCCGGAATCCCAGAAGCTGTTCCACGATAAGATCGTGGACTCCAAGACCGTGGTGTGGAACGGCCCGATGGGTGTGTTCGAGATTCCTGAGTTCGCAGCTGGCACCAAGGCCGTTGCTCAGGGCCTCGTCGACGCTACCGCAGCTGGCGCCTTCACCATCGTGGGCGGCGGCGATTCCGCTTCCGCAGTGCGTAACCTCGGCTTCCCGGAGGATGGCTTCTCCCACATCTCCACCGGTGGTGGCGCTTCCCTCGAGTTCCTTGAGGGCAAGGAACTGCCGGGCCTGAAGGTTCTGGAGTAGTTAACGCTCTGACTCCCCGCGTTGAACGAGGCTTTATAGGGTGTGCTGGATAGGTATGGAATCCAGCACACCCAAGGCCTCCTTTCAATGAGGGGAGCTTTTTGTATTGGGAAAGGATGTTGTAATGGCGTCAAAGCGCATTCCGCTTGTGGCCGGTAATTGGAAGATGAATTTCAATCACCTGGAAGCCACGTATTTCGTACAGAAGCTGGTATGGCTGCTGCGTGACGCGCATTTCGACTTCAAACGCTGTGAAGTAGCCTTGTTCCCCTCGTTTACCTCGCTACGCAGCGTTCAAGTGCTGGTGGAAGCGGATAGGATGCACATCAACTATGGCGCCCAATCCGTATCCGTCACCACTCAGGGAGCGTTCACCGGCGATGTTTCCGCAGACATGATCGCCAGCCTCGGATGCAAGTACGTGATTGTCGGTCACTCCGAGCGCCGCAAATACCATCCTGAAGATGATGCGAACATCGTCGATCAGGTTCGTGCAGTACTTGCAGCTGGCATGCAGCCGATTCTATGCGTAGGTGAAAGCTTTGAGGAACGCCGTCAGGGCATCGAACTGGATTTCGCAGTCGGCCAGGTCCATGACGTGACTCGCGACCTCAACACCGAAGAGGCCGCCAAACTTATCGTGGCGTACGAGCCGGTTTGGGCCATTGGCACCGGTATGGTGGCAACCCCGCAGACTGCTCAGGAAGCAGCGAACGCGATTCGCAATGATTTGAAGACGACGTTCAATCAGGATGTGGCAGATCAGGCTCGTATCCTATACGGCGGATCAGTGACGTCGAAGAATGCCGCCGAACTGATTTCTCAACAGGATGTGGATGGATTCCTTATCGGGGGAGCCTCACTCGATGCAGAAGAACTCGCTAAAATCGCACGTTTAGCATTAAAAACCACAAAAACTCGAGCATAATGTCACGGTTTTCCGATATGTGCGCTATGCTATTCAACAGTAATTTCAACCCGGAGGTACCCTGTGACCGCTCTTAAGATCACGCTCGAAGTCATTGTCGTCGTGCTCAGCTGCTTGCTGACCCTGCTCATCCTTATGCATAAGGGTAAGGGCGGCGGCCTTTCCGATATGTTTGGTGGCGGTCTGACTCAGAATGCTGGTACTTCTGGCGTTGCTGAGAAGAACCTGAACCGTTGGACTGTTATCATCGCCCTGATTTGGGTTGCTTTGATTATTGGTCTGGATATGATGACCAAGTTCAACCTCGGCTGATTAGTTACAGATGCTTGCTACGACCCATGACCGTTTGCTCGGTCATGGGTCGTATTCGTTTCGTTGAACAGTGCGTTTGATTATGTTCCATGAGCATGTGCGGCGCACGTGAGTGAGGAGAACATTATGGTTACGATGAACCGCAATAAAGTTGTTATCGTTGGTACTGGTCAGGTCGGTTCCACCGCCGCATATGCCATCGTTACGCATGGCCTGTGCAATGAGCTGGTACTTATCGACCATTTCACAGAGAAAGCCGTTGCAGAAGCGCATGATCTTGACGATGGCAGTGAGTTCCAGGATCGTCATGTCAAAGTGCATGCCGGCGATTATTCGGAATGCAAAGACGCGGATATCGTGGTGATTACGGTCGGCCGCAAACCGCCGGCAAACTCCACTCGCATGGCCGAACTTGGATTCACGGTTGGTCTGGTGGGAGACGTCATCGACCATGTTATGGCCTCTGGCTTCAATGGCGTTATCGTCATGGTGTCTAACCCGGTTGACGTTATGGCTTGGTATGCGTGGAAGCGTTCCGGTCTGCCTCGCACCCAAGTGCTGGGCACTGGTACTGCGTTGGATACCTCTCGCCTGAAGACCATCATCGGAGAGGAAACTGGACTGGATCCGCGTAACGTCGGCGGCTTTGTTATGGGTGAGCACGGTAATTCTCAGTTCACCGCATGGTCCACGGTATCTCTCGGCGGTAAGCCATTCGGCCGCTTCCTCGCCGATAATCAAGATCGTTTCTCTTCGGTTTCAACCGCTGAAATCGAAGAGAAAACACGCACCCGTGGCAATGAAATCGTAGCTGCAAAGCATGGCACCAACTACGGCATTGCATCAACGGTTGCCGGCATTGTACAGACGATTCTGTGGGATGAACGCCGCATTGTACCGGTGTCTACATTGCTGGACGGTGAATACGGCGAATATGACGTATTCCTCGGCGTTCCCACCGAGCTGCGTGCCAACGGTGCCAACGAAATCGTGGAACTTGAACTCAATGACGAAGAGCGTGAGAAGCTCCATCATTCCGCAGAACTTGTCCGCGAGCATTGCAAAGGACTGCTGTGACCAATACGATTGCCGACAATTCTCAACTGCTGGTAGCCGATTTGGATGGCACACTGCTACATGATGCAGAAGTGTTCGAAAACCGCTCCATCACCCAGCGCAGCATCGATATCATCGAGCAGGCGCATAACGCTGGTTACAAGTTCGCTATCGCCACTGCTCGCCCAGTGAGTACAGGCCTTCGATTTGCGCAGATGCTTCCCGTTGACGCCGTCATCTACCTCAATGGAGCATTGATCGACTTCGACCCGGCGCATTCGGATTTTGATTCCCTGACGGCCGACTCAACGGACGATAATCCAAATCTGGTGAAAATCGGTTTTCCTGCCGAACGAGCTTGCGAAGTATGCCTGCAATTGCTTGATGCGATGCCAGGCTTGCAGTTAGGCATCGTAATGAACGATGTGCGTTACACCAACTTCGATGTGAGCAGGTATTGGAAAACCCAAGCTTTCCAATACACGAACTTCCAAATCGATCCCAATGGCAACGTGCCTTGCGGTACCGCGGATAAAATCACGATTTTCCCTGAACAGGATCAATGGGATGCTTTGCGCACGTTGATTCCCGATGATTTCGCCATCTCCATCAGCGAAGGCGTGATGTGGATGTTGATGAATCCTCAAGCCAGCAAAGAACATGCACTCAGCATTCTGTGCGAACGATTAGGCATACCAATGGCGAACACAGTGGCCTTCGGCGACGATCTTATCGACATCAATATGATGCGCGCCGCAGGCAGGGGAGTTGCCGTAGCCAACGCGAATCCCAAAGTGCTTGAGATTGCTGACGAAATCTGCCCAGCAAACAATGAAGACGGCGTGGCCCAATGGATTGAGGCGCGGCTACAGTAGGAACTATGAAGAGAAGCGTGTTGGAAAGCCGCGCCTATGGCGCACTCGTTGGTCTGGCAATTGGTGATGCCTTGGGCATGCCGACGCAAAGCATGTCAGCCGAGCAAATTCATGAGGAATATGGTCCTAAGCCAATTCATGACTTTGTGAACGCATCATCGAAGCAGCCTATTGCGCCAAATATGAAGGCTGGTTCCATCACTGACGACACTGAGCAGGCTTTGGTGCTAGCCAACCAGCTGATTGTCAATAATGGCGAATTGGATATTCACCAGTATGCGCAGTCATTGCTCAACTGGGAAGATGGCATGAAAGCCAAAGGTTCACTTGACCTGCTCGGGCCTTCCACCAAGTTTGCTCTGGAACAGTTCAAAGCCGGCATGGATGTGAATCTCACCGGTATTCATGGCACCACCAATGGTGGCGCCATGCGTTCATGCCCGATTGGCATCGCCAACCGGCCGGACACCCATTTGGCGGATATCGCGCGACGTTCCTCCATCGTGACTCACAACACCACGCAAGGCATTGAATCCACCATGCTGATTGCCGCAACCGTCAGCTACGGTCTGGAGGGCGCGGAACCCGGCGAAGCGATGATGCTGGCATTGAATTACGTAACCGCATATCTTGCTATGAACCGCTTCGAAGGCATGGCAGTGGGGCACTGGTCGCCTAAAGCATCCGTGATTGCACGAACCCGCTGGGCCATCAGTTGGGCGCACGAGCACGCGGATTCGCAGTCCGGTGACATTTACGATCACGACATGTTCGGTGACCAACTTCGTGCGCTTATCGGTACCAGCGTTGAAGCCAACGAATCTGTTCCCGCCGCATTCGCTATCGCCACCCGCTATGCGCAGCGTCCGTATGACGCGCTGTGCGTGGCCGCGAATATCGGCGGCGATACTGACACTATCGGAGCGATGGTCGGCGCCATGCTCGGTGCAGTGCATGGTGCCGAAGCGTTCCCTGAGAATATGGTTCGCATGGTGCAGGAAGTCAACGGCATTGATTTTAAGCAGGTGGCTCTCCAACTGCTTGCCATTTCAAGGAGCAACCAATAATGCGCAAGGTTATTTCGCTGGGGCAAATGCTGGTCGATTTGACCATGCGTATCGATCGTGTACCGGAGCCGGGCGGTGACGCGTTCGCAGATGAAGCTGTGGCCCGAGTTGGTTCCAGCTTCAATATTCTGCACGCAGTGCGGCAAATGGGTGTTCCTGCGGCACATGGCGGCATCATTGGCACAGGACCTTGGGCCACGCAAATTCGTGAAGCTTTGGCCGGCGACGGCATTGAACATATTGGTTTGACGGATTTCTCCCGTGACTCCGGCATTTGCATTGCCATGACTGATGCGCGAGCCGAACGTACATTCGTTACTGTTCGCGGTGCTGAGACTCAGGGAGATGCGCACTGTTTTGAACAGCTAGAACCCGACGATGACGATATCGTGCATATCAACGGATACACATTCGCTCATCCAACCTCGCGTGGATTACTGGCGTTTCTTGAACGCTACCAATCGCATCGCTTCACCACGGTATTCGATCCGTCATCAGTGACTTCTGGAGCCGAGGACCGTCTACTCTCCGCGATTATTGCGCATAAACCCATCTGGTCATGCAACTATGAGGAAGCATTGGCTCTAGGCCGCAGACTGGGCTTGGCAAGCAGCGCGCTTGACGATGCGGCCGGCACATGTGCCGCACTGAGCGTGTATGTCAAAGCGCCGGTCATCCTCCGTTCTGGAGCTGCAGGCGCTTGGCTTTGCGCGAATCCAGGTGAGAGCGCTGAATTGATTCCGTCATATCACGTTCACGCTGTGGATACGAACGGCGCAGGTGACTGCCACGTAGGTGTGATGAGTGCAGAGTTGATTCGAGGCGCCAGTTTGCAAGAGGCAGTGCGCATCGCCAATGTGGCCGCCGCTATTTCCGTAACGCGTCGAGGACCCGCCACATGCCCCGCACGTGCGGAACTTGAGCAGTTAGGTGTTCTCTGAGCACAAGGGCGATTCCAGATTTCCACTTTGTAAATTGAACTTGAATTGAACTAGGTGTAGTCTTTGAACCGTTGTTCAACATGAAATTGAACTTCTGTTTGGAGGGACTATGACCGTCGCAGTGTTCGCCCAGCGTTTGCGCAACGCGATGAGCAGCAGAGGATTAAAGCAAGTCGATTTAGTGCATGCGGCCGAACGCCGTGGCGTGAAAATGGGAAAGAGCCACATCAGCCAATATGTCTCCGGCAAAACCATGCCGCGAGAAGATGTGCTCGAATTCCTCGCTGACGAACTTGACGTCAACACTGACTGGCTCAGAGGTACTGCAGACGTCACTGCACAGCCCGACATCACCAACAACAATGACGAGCCTGGTGACGCGCATCTCGAAACACATACGTCTGGTTTGGAAACCAGCATTGAAACTGAAATCCCAGTAGGCCGTCGCAGGGCATTCGGCAAATCGCACAAGCTTGATAATGTGCTGTACGATGTGCGCGGCCCGGTGGTCGATGAAGCCGCACGCATGGAAGCCGATGGCACGCATATTCTCAAACTGAATATCGGCAATCCAGCTCCATTCGGTTTCCGCACGCCAGATGAAGTCGTGTACGATATGGCCCACCAGCTGACCGAGACAGAAGGCTATTCGCCGTCCAAGGGTCTGTTCTCAGCGCGTAAGGCCATCATGCAGTACGCACAGCTCAAGAATCTGCCGAATGTGACCATCGATGATATCTACACCGGCAACGGCGTGAGCGAGCTGATTAACCTGTGCATGTCCGCCTTGCTGGATGATGGCGATGAAGTACTGATTCCAAGCCCTGACTACCCATTGTGGACCGCCTGCGTGAACCTTGCCGGTGGCACCGCAGTGCATTACGTGTGCGATGAGCAGTCCGAATGGTATCCGGATATCGACGATATTCGCTCCAAGATCACGGACCGTACTGTGGCCATCGTGTTGATTAACCCGAATAATCCAACTGGCGCACTGTATCCGACTGAAGTACTCCAGCAGATTGTGGAAATCGCTCGTGAACATCAGCTCATCATCTTCTCCGATGAGATCTACGATCGCTTGGTTATGGATGGGCTCAAGCACACGTCTATTGCATCTCTGGCTCCAGATTTGTTCTGCGTCACGTTCTCCGGCCTGTCCAAGTCGCATATGATTGCCGGTTACCGTGTGGGCTGGATGGTACTTTCCGGCAATAAGCGTCTTGCCAAGGATTACATTGAAGGCATTAACATGCTGGCGAACATGCGTATTTGCTCGAATGTGCCCGCGCAATCCATTGTGCAGACCGCACTCGGTGGCCACCAAAGCGTGAACGATTACATTGTGCCAGGCGGCCGACTCTATGAACAGCGCGAATACATCTACAATGCAATCAATGCCATTCCTGGTTTGACTGCGGTGAAGCCGAAGGCCGCGTTCTATATCTTCCCGAAGATTGATGTGAAGAAGTTCAATATTCATGATGACGAGCAGTTCGCCCTTGATCTGCTCCATGATGAACGTATTCTGATTACGCGCGGCGGCGGCTTCAACTGGGGTGAACCCGATCACTTCCGCATCGTGTACTTGCCACGTATCGAAGTGCTCAAAGACGCCACCAACAAAATCTCCAACTTCTTCAGTTATTACTGGCAGAACTGAGGCTGTCTGCTGACCGCCAACCCCTCCGCCTCCATGTTGCATATATTGTGGCTTCTCGGGCAAAGCATTACGTAGCTGTGGGGCTGAGGGATATGATGCGGGACCGTAAGCTTGGCCGAACGGCCTTGAGTGTGTCCAGCATTATATCCCTCAGCCCCACAGCGTCAACACACTATTATTGCCATACTTCTTCTGCAATGGAGCGAACCAGGGCGATCTTGGCCCATTGCTGGTCCTCGGTCAGATGGTTGCCTTCCTCGGTGGAGGCGAAACCGCACTGCGTAGACAGGCACAGACGATCCAGCGGCACATACTGTGCGGCCTCGGCAATGCGAGCCTTAATTGCTTCCGGATCTTCAAGTTCAGGCTTCTTGGAAGTAATCAGGCCAAGCACCACCTTCTTGTCGCCAGAAACCTTAGCCAACGGCTCGAAATCGCCGGAACGATCATCGTCGAACTCAAGGTAGTAGGCGGCAACATTCTCTTCACCGAAGAGCACATCGGCCACCTGGCCATAACCACCAGCGGAGAACCACTGAGACTGGTAGTTGCCGCGGCAGATGTGCGTGGTCACCACCATGTCAGATGGCACAGCGGCAATCACCTCATTGTTCACTGCGGCGAACTGACGTTGCACAACCTTGGCGTCTACGCCGAACACGGAATCCTTGAAGTCTTCGCCGACGAACGCGCCCCACGTACAGTCATCGAATTGCAGCGTACGGCAACCAGCTTCATACAAGTCATGTGCCACCTGAATGTATGCCTTGGCGATAGCTTCAGCCAGAGCATCATTATCCTTGTACGGATTATTGGATTCCTCAGCAATACCCTGCTGCAAAACAAACAACGTTTGAGCAGGGGAGGGCACAGTCTGCTTGGCAATGGTGTTTTCATCTTCCAATGCCTTGACGAACTTGTAATGCTCCACGAACGGGTGGTTTTCGCCATTCAGCTCGCCATCAACGCCAGCGGCCTCGGTCACAGGAGTGCCATCGGAACCCTTGAACAGAATCGGAGCAGTGCCACGCTTCACACCGTTCAAGCCCCACATGAAATCGAGATGCCAGTAGGCGCGGCGGAATTCGCCGTCAGTAATCACGTGCAGGCCAGCAGCCTTCTGCTTGACAACCAGTTCGGTAATGGCCTTGTCTTCCACAGCCTTCAGAGCCGCGGCATCAATACGACCGGCCTCGAAATCAGCGCGAGCTGCCTTCAGCTCGGCTGGGCGAAGATAGCTGCCGACCACGTCTGCGCGGAATGGTGCATTATGCTGATACGTCATGAATCTGCTCCTTATCTGCTCCACGCGTTGATCGAAACCAGTACGCGATGCAGCAATAGTATTGCCGTAATAATGATTCCTTCGTTTGTTGCAGCCACGCAATCATTGTGAGTCTGCAACAAACGCATACGCCAAGTACGTTAGCAGCGAAGCAACAATAATGCCCGCGAACGTCTCACGAATCGCGGGCATACCATAGCAATCATCAGCAGACTCACTGCTGGCGTACGCGCACTAAAGAATCAATCACACCAATTACCATGCCGATAAGTGCGGGAATAAGCCACCCCAGTTGCTGAGCCTGCAATGGCAGCAGATTCAGCGCATAGTCAAGCCACGGCAGTGAGCCGCCAAACACTTGGACCAGTGAAGCCACGCATCCGGCAAAGGCCACAATACCTACCAGCAGAATCGTCCAGAAATACACGCGGGAGAAACGCGCGGCAAATACCTTATGCGTCAGAGCAAGCAGTACCAGCACAATTGCCATCGGATATAGTGCAGACAATACCGGTACCGACACTTTGATAATCAGGCTCAGACCGGCATTGGACACTACGAAACTAAACACGGTGAAGAGCGCCTGCCATGTGCGGTAACTCAGCGTGTGTCCGGCAACGGTCGGGAACTTGGTGTGGAAATAGGTGGCGCACGTGCAGATCAAACCAGTGCACACGTTCAGGCACGCGATAACGAATACTACGCCCAGGAACGCAGTACCAGTATGACCAAATAGCGAAGAAGTGAGATTCGTCAAGACAGTGGCGCCCGTGTCCGAATCGGCATCAATGGAAGCGATAGCACTGGATACCACGCCCACATAGCTCAATGCTCCATAAATCAGAATCAGCAATACGCCGGTGCCGAGGCCGGCAACAGCGGTTTCGCGCTGCACTTGCATTTCATCGGTAATGTCGAGTGCTCGAACGTTCGCGGAAATCACAATGCCGAAGTACAAGGCGGCAAGCAGATCCATCGTTTGATAGCCGTCGAGGAAACCGCGAGCCATCTGATTGGACTGATAATTACCGTTAGGAGCCGCAGCAGAGCCAATGCCATGCACCAGGCATGCCGCAAATAGAACAGCAATCAGCACCAGCAGCAAAGGTCCCATGAATCGACCGAGTACTTTGGACAGTTTTTCCGGATGCTGTGCGAAGAGGAACGATAAGATGAAGAACACCATCGAATAGGCCAGCTGCGCAATCCATCTGAATCCGGTCGGCACAAACGGTGACACCATCATTTCGAACGAGGTTGTCGCTGTGCGCGGAATGGCGAAGCATGGGCCAATCGTCAAAATAATGGCGATGCCCAGCAGCATGGCGAACTTGGGGGAGACTCGACCTGCGAGCTTATCGAAGCCGCCCGCGAACGTTACTGCCAGCACGCCGAGAATCGGCAAACCTACTGCGGAGACAATGAATCCGATAGCTGCCGGTACTGTGGCAGCACCTGCTTGTGCGCCTACGAATGGCGGGAAAATAAGATTGCCTGCACCAAAGAACATCGAAAAGAAGGTAAACGTCATCACCACGCGCTGACGGCTGTTCAGGGAATGCAATGAATATCCTCTCAGTAAAAAACCGCGTGCTCAGCGGCGGATTGCTCAACACAGTGCCATATATCAAAAAACAAGCACAATCTCTCAATTCGTGAACTTACCAGTCATGTATGGCTGCGGCAAGACCATTGAGCTCGCATACCATGCGTGCGCTCACGTTTCGGGCACAGGAATCATTCGGGTCTTCGAAACAATGACATGGGTACAATGCGATGCATTATCGCTGGTTCTTGCCAATACAAATTGGTATGAGAACTCTTCGCAATACTCATCAGGAGGTAGGGGATGCCTGATATCTCACTTCGTGCTCAGCATGCCATGTATCCCAGCGTGCGGGAGATGTTTGAATTGGCGGCTCATGTGCCGGATGCCATTTCGTTTGCGATAGGGGAGCCTGGATTCGATACGCCGCGGTCGATGATTGATGCCGCCTATCAGGCAGCGGTTCATGGCGATACGCATTACACGCCTAACCGTGGCACAGCTGCACTGCGCAACGCATGGTGCCGTTACCGGCGTGACCATGATGGCATTGATTATGAGCCTGAAGACAATATCATCATCACAGCAGGTGGTATGGAAGCCATGTATTTGGCCATGATTGCTACGCTGGATGAAGACGATGACATTCTGATTCCCGATCCCGGGTATGCGAATTACTTCGGTCAAGTTCAGATGGTGCATGCGAACGTGGTTCCGGTGCCGTTGCATGAAAGCAATGGGTTCCGTATGCGTGCGGCCGATGTTGAACAGGCTATTACGCCGAAGACCAAGGCGTTGTTGCTGAATTCTCCGTCAAACCCTACGGGTGCCATCATCGAGCCCGATGAGTTGGCTGCTATTGCCGAGGTAACAAAACAGCATGATTTGTGGGTGATCAGTGACGAGGTGTATCGGGCATTTGTGTACGACGACCATATCCAGTGCCTGTCCATCGCGGCCATGCCTGGTATGAAAGAACGCACGATTATTGTTGATTCGTTCTCCAAGACCTTTGCGATGACCGGTTGGCGTATCGGATGCGCGTTCGGCCCTCAGCAGGTCATCGATCAGATGATGATTATGCAGGAAAATGTGGTCTCTTGCGTGCCGGGTTCGCTGCAGATGGGTGCTGTGGCGGCTTTGGAAGGTTCTGCGGACATTCTCTCCACGATGAAAACCGCCTACCGCGCCAATAGAGATATGGTCGTCGATGCTGTGTCTCGCATGCCGCTGGTGAGCTGCAATACTCCTGATGGAGCCTTCTATGTGCTGATCAATGTGAAGAACACTGGCATGAGTGATCATGATTTTGCCGTGCGATTATTGAATGAAGCCAAGGTGGTGGTAACGCCGGCTTCCGGCTTTGGCTCGCGAGGTCAAGGATTTGTGAGGCTGTCCTATGTCGGTTCGGCGGAAGATACCGCTGAGGGTTTGCATCGTATGCAGGTATGGCTTGAGTCGTTGTAACGGTAGTATGTACACGCATCAATAATTTGATTGCATGCGATAAATAGTTGGGCCCTGACCAATGCGAATGCACAGGTCAGGGCCCAACTCGTAACTGGCGATACGCTATACGTTATTGCGTATCAAACACAGTTGGTAATGTCTCAGCCGTTCACGCGATCGATGCCGGACTGAACGTCGGCGATCACGGAATCCCAAGACTTGATGAAGGCGGCAACACCGTCAGCTTCGAGCTTGTCGGTGACAGCCTTGAAGTCGATGCCGAGATCAGCCAGCTTGGCCATGACGGCGTGGGACTCCTCGTAGGTGCCCGGGATGGTCGGAGCGCCATTGCCGTGGTCGGCCAGAGCGTTCAGGGTCTTCTCCGGCATGGTGTTCACGACGAACGGAGCAACGAGCTCGTCGACGTAGACGCAATCGGAGTAGTTCGGGTTCTTGGTACCGGTGGAGGCCCACAGCGGACGCTGCTTCTTGGCGCCCTTGGCTTCCAGAGCAGCCCAGCGCGGATCGTTGGCGAACTTGTTCTCGAACAGTTCGTAAGCGATGCGAGCGTTGGCGATAGCAGCCTTGCCTTCGAGAGCCTTGGCCTCGTCGGTGCCGATCTCTTCGAGCTGCTTGTCGACAGCGGTATCCACGCGGGAGACGAAGAAGGAAGCGACGGAGCCGATGTGCTTCAGGTCGTGGCCGTTGGCGTCAGCCTGAGCGATGCCCTCGATGAAGGCGTCGATGACCTGCTCGTAGCGCTCGAGAGAGAAGATCAGGGTGACGTTGACGGAGATGCCCTTAGCCAGGGTGGCGGTGATGGCCGGCAGGCCTTCGAGGGTTGCCGGGATCTTGATCATGGCGTTCGGACGGTTGACCTTCTCCCACAGCTCAACAGCCTGCTTCTCGGTGTTCTCGGTGTCGTGAGCCAGACGAGGATCGACCTCGATGGAGACGCGACCGTCGACGAAATCGGTCTTCTCAGCGATCTCGCGGAAGATATCGGTGGCGTTGCGCACGTCGGTGGTGGTGAGCTCACGGATAGCGGTCTCAACGTCAACCTTGCCGAGCTCCTTGAGCTGAGCATCGTACGGGCCGACCTGGCTCAGAGCCTTCTGGAAGATGGACGGGTTGGTGGTAACGCCGACCACGTTCTTGTTGGCGATGAGGTCCTGCAGGGAGCCAGACTCGATGCGGGAGCGGGACAGATCGTCCAGCCAGATGGAAACGCCGGAATCGGACGTACGCTGAGTTGCTTCAGTCATATTGTTTCTCCTTGTTATTGGCTCCCCTCCCATAAGAGGGGAGCCGAAATATTTATTGGGTCAAGCTCGGTAGAGCTTGATATCAGGCGTTAGCCTCGGCGATGGAAGCTTCAGCAGCCTCGACCACGTGCTCGGCGGTGATGCCAAGGTCGATCATGTTCTGAGCGCCGTCACCCTGCAGGCCGAACTGCTCGATGGAGACAGGCTTGCCGTAGGAGCCGAGGTACTTGTACCACGGCATGGCGACGCCGGCCTCGACGGAGACACGGGCCTTGACGGAAGCCGGAAGCACGGCCTCCTTGTACTCGGCGTCCTGCTCCTCGAACCATTCCATGGACGGGAAGGAGACCACGCGAGCCTTGACACCCTTCTCAGCCAGGGTCTTGGCAGCAGCGACAGCCCACTGGACTTCGGAGCCGGAAGCCATGATGATGACATCCGGAGTGCCTTCGGTGTCGACGAGCACGTAAGCGCCCTTCTTGACGCCGTCCTTAGCCTTGGCAGCGGTCTCAGCCAGAGTCGGCACGCCCTGACGGGTCAGCACCATGGCGCCCGGCAGAGTGTTCTTCTTCTCGAAGAAGTAACGGTAGGCTTCAGCGGTTTCGAAGGCGTCGGCAGGACGGATGACCTCGAGCTGCGGGATAGCGCGGAAGGAAGCGAGGTGCTCAACCGGCTGGTGAGTCGGACCATCTTCTCCGACAGCCACGGAATCGTGGGTCCAGACGTAGAGGTTCGGAATCTCCATGAGGGCGGCCAGACGAACGGCGGAACGCTCGTAGTCGGAGAACATGAAGAAGGTGCCGCCGAACGGACGGGTGTGGGAGCCCAGCAGGATGCCGTTGGTGATGCAGCCCATGGTGAACTCGCGCACGCCGAAGTGCAGCTGACGACCGAACTCGTTGCAGTTCGGCCACTGAACGGTAGCGCACTCAGCCGGAGCGAAGGTAGCAGCACCCTTGAGGTCGGTCTTGTTGGAGCCACCGAGGTCGGCGGAGCCGCCCCAGAGTTCCGGCATAACAGCAGCGATGGCGTTCAGCACGGAGCCGGAAGCGCCACGGGTGGCAACACCCTTGCCGACTTCGAAGGTGGCCTCAAGGTCATCAATGGCCTTGTCGAAGCCTTCCGGCAGTTCGCCGGCCTTCAGACGGTCGTACAGGGCAGCCTTGTCCGGGTTGGCCTTGCGCCAAGCGTCGAACTTCTCATCCCAAGCCTTGTGTGCTTCGAGACCGCGATCGGCGACCTTGCGAGCGTGAGCCAGGGCTTCTTCGTCGATGTGGAAGGACTCTTCCGGATCGTAACCGAGAACCTTCTTCAGGCCGGCAACGGCCTCGGCACCGAGCTTGGAGCCGTGAGAAGACGGATCGTTGGTCTTGCCCGGGGTCGGCCAAGCGATCAGGGAGTGAACCTTGATGAGCTTCGGCTGATCCGGAGCGGCAGCCTCAGCCTTTGCGATCACGTCAGCCAGGCCTTCGATGTCCTCCTTGTAGGAGCCATCAGGCTGGATGAAGCTGAACTCATCGGTGTACCAGCCGTAGGCCTGGAAGCGCTTCAGCACGTCCTCAGCCAGAACCAGGTTGGTGTCGCCTTCGATCTGGATGCGGTTGGCGTCGAAGATCACGGTCAGGTTGCCGAGCTTCTGGTTAGCAGCCAGAGCAGCAGCCTCGCCGGAGATGCCTTCCTCGATATCGCCTTCGCCGCAGATGGCCCAGATCTTGTGGTAGAACGGGGAATCTTCCTTCGGGGTCTCCGGATCGAGCAGGCCACGCTGGAAACGCTCGCCGTAAGCAAAGCCGATGGCGGAAGCGAAGCCCTGGCCCAGAGGACCGGTGGTCATTTCGATGCCCGGGGTCAGACCGTACTCAGGGTGGCCCGGGGTGCGGGTGTCAGCGCCGCCACGGAAGTTCTTGAGATCGTCCAGAGTCACGCCGTAGCCGGAGAAGTACAGCTGAACGTACTGGGTGAGGGAAGCGTGGCCGCCGGAAAGAATGAAGCGATCGCGGCCTTCCCAGTTGGGATCGTTAGGATCGTGCTTGATGAAGTGCTGGTACAGGGTGTAGGCGACAGGCGCCAGGGAGATAGGGGAACCGGGGTGGCCGGAACCAGCCTTCTCAACCGCGTCAGCCGAAAGGACCTTTGCCATTGCGATGGCGCGCTCGTCGAGCTCGGTCTCCTTGAATTCGGTCATGGATTTACTTTCCTTCCAATTGGTCGGGCCGCGTATCCGGCTTGTGCCGGGCGCTTGACGCCCTCACATTGCGTTTCCCATGTTAACGTCGGAAGAAGACGTTTGTGGTGCATATTTGGCGTGTTTTGGTAAGTTGTGTTCTGTTAGCGTTCACAATTACCATTCATTCGCTACCAACGAACGTATTAGCACTCGAAACCAATGAGTGCTAATACAATATACATTGGGCTTTTTGTGTAATCTTTGTCTCGCCTCACAGCGAGAAGACACGCCGAGCATTGTAATCATGCCTGTTCAGCGTGTCGCCAAGGAGTACGCAAAAGGAACGCAGATAACACTCTGCGTGAACAGTAGGTACATATATAAAAGGAGGCGCGCATGACGCAATCCAGACGCATGTTGGTGCTGCGCGCCGTGGTCGAGGATTACATCCGCTCTCAGGAGCCTGTAGGATCCACGTCGCTCACCAAGCAACATGATCTTGGCGTCAGTTCCGCCACGATTCGTAACGATATGGCAGCGCTTGAAGACGAAGGGTACCTTATTCAACCCCATACTTCAGCTGGTCGTGTGCCCACAGAAAAAGGCTATCGGTACTTTGTCGACCGACTGGCCACGGTGGTGCCACTGAGTGAGGCACAGCGCAGGGGCATTAATAGTTTTTTGTCCGGCTCTGTCAGCCTGAAAGACGCACTGCAGCGCGCAGCACGATTACTTTCGGAGATTACTGGCCAGGTCGCTGTAGTGGCTTCGCCATCGTTGGCAAAGGCCACATTGCGCCACGTAGAAATGGTTCCTGTGGCCATGAATACATTGCTGGCTGTGGTCATTACTGATACCGGCCGCGTGGCACAACATGGGCTTTCCGTGCCTACCATGCCGGCCGCAGACGACGTCAATAGGCTTTCCTCAACAGTCAATGAACAGTGTGGCGGCTTGTCATTGGCGAAGGCGGGGGAGAAGGTGCGTTCGATTGCCGAGAGTGCTGGATTTGAAGAGGTGCGAGAAGTCGCCCAAGCCTTAGCTGACGCCTTCGAATCCATGGCGTTGGATGAGCGCGCCAACGAATTGTATATGTCCGGGGCCTCGCATCTTGCGCATTCTCGCTCGCTGGCTGATTTGGCACCATTGTTCGATGCGCTTGAAGAACAAGTAGTGCTTATGAAGTTGATGAGCAACCTCAGCGAAGAATCCAACGCATCCGGAGTGGGCGTGGCCATCGGTTCCGAAAGCCATACGCCTGGATTATTGCATGCTTCGGTGGTTTCCAGCGGATATGGTCGCAGTACAACGTCCAGCGATACTGAGCATCACACTGATGCTGCTGTGAGTTCGAATAACGGTGAACCATTGGCGTTCGTCGGTTCCATTGGCCCAACGCATATGGATTACGCGGTCACTATGGCGGCGGTCCGGGCGGTGGCCCGATATCTCACGGCTTATATTTCAGAAAGCGGAACCGAAGACCAATGACCGTCATGCATCGAACACAGTGCAGCTTATATTGGCATGGTTCAAGAAGCATATACCGCTGACCGCGGGCTGTGGCACAATAACCGGCAGATTATTCGAACACAAAGGATTATTCAGTGGCAGATTATTACGAGACCCTGGGCGTTGACCGTAACGCCAGCGATGCCGATATTAAGAAGGCTTACCGCAAGCTGAGCCGTAAATACCATCCTGACATCGCCGGCCCTGAATTTGAAGACAAGTTCAAGGAGGTGAATAATGCATACGAAGTGCTGTCCAATCCGGATAAGCGCCGTATGTATGATTCTGGCGTGGATCCCAATGATCCTAACGGCGGCGCTGGCGGTTTCTCCGGTGGCTTCGGTGATATGAACGATGTGTTCTCCTCGTTCTTTGGTTCTGCATTCGGCGGCGGTTCTCAAGGTCCGGTTCCGCGTACCCAGCCTGGTCGCGATGCTCTTGCCTCGGCATCCATTGATTTGAAGACTGCTGTGTTTGGTGGCACTGCGCATGTGAAAATCAATACGTTTGCGCTGTGCCAGGAGTGCGGCGGCTCTGGTTCGCAGGGTGGCGCACAGCCGGTTACCTGCCCGGATTGCCATGGCCAAGGTTTCATGCAGAAGGTCGTACGCACCATGCTTGGTCAGATGATGACATCCGCGCCATGCGAGCGTTGCGAAGGCCATGGCACCATCATCAAGAACCCGTGCCCCAGCTGCATGGGTCATGGTCGCGTGCGCACTACACGCAATGTCGGTGTCAGCGTGCCTGCAGGTATTAATGACAATGCTCGTCTGCGCCTGGCCAATCAAGGTGAGGTGGGTGAAGGCGGCGGTGCTGCCGGTGATCTGTACATCGATATCCGTATTCGCGCTGATAAGCAGTTCACGCGCGATGGCGATAACCTGCATTGCTGGATTCAGGTGCCAATGAGCTGGGCTGTGCTCGGCCATGATCTTGACATCGACACGTTTGATGGCAAGCAGACTGTTTCGATTCCGGCCGGTTGCCAGCCGGAAGATACTGTGACGCTTCCAGGACTGGGTGTTACCAATATCCGCAATAATGACGAGCGCGGTGATTTGATCGCACACGTCAACGTGTTGATTCCCACCAAGCTCAGCGAGAGCGAACGTAGTCTTATCGAGCAATTCGCCAATTCGCATGATTCGGATGCCACGCATGTTGCTCAAGCATCACGCCCGCAGACCGGCCAGAAGAAGGGTGGCTTCTTCTCGAAGCTGAAGGACGCGTTGAGCTGAGTGATGGCCGGAAAATAGCCGCTTTGCCTTATGAGAGTAAGGCTGAGCGGCTATTTTGTTTATCTAGTTTTTCTGGAAAGACATGCCTAGGATGTACCTAAAAAAGGGTTGGAAACAATGTATTGCGGCTGATATTCCATGCTCCGCGTACCATTGCCGAACATGATGTTGAGAATCGATTCCGACCGTCTGCAGACCAAACTGCAGGAACGTCGGGAATTCATAGGCTTCGGATCGAAGGCTACTCATGGGGTGGCCCTCGTGGAGGGATTCTTCCTGATTCTTTCCGCGTTTACGGCTGGATTGCCGTCGTGGCTTGCCATGTCGCTGGGCTTCGTTGCCGTTATGGTGACCCTGTATTCGTTTGTCGGGCTTATCATTACTTGGAGAAAAGGCTACAACGCCAAGGAATTGTATCAGGAGTTGAAGGATATGGACAGGACGGAGAAGCATAGCAGCATCATCGCCATTAATGACGGCAACCGCTACCTCCTCTACCATGACCAGCAGTGGGGATGTGATTTCTTCCCCAACCGTGCCACCGCCGACAACGAAACCGAGAATGTTCGACTGCTCTCGGATTATCTTTCAACTGGTTTCGACATTCCGAAAGACGATTTCACGCTCATTCGAGTCACCAATGAGACGCATGAGAAGTATTCGACCGAACATGAAGAGAACCGTGTATACGATTACACGCTGTACAAGGCGGATATAAAACACATGCCCGACGCTTGGAAGAGCGAGCATTTTCACGTGGATTCCAAGGATTGCCGTTGGATGACCTGCGATGAGATGCTGTCCGATGAGACCATTCGCAGGATTAATCATGATGTGGTCTCAATGGTCAGGGACCACGCCTGACTTCCATACGGCATACGCAGAAACACCGTCCTGCGGGCATAAGAAAACCCGTCATGAACCTCATGACGGGTTGAATTAATGGAGTGCGGCGATTGTTATTTTCGGCTTGCTTCCAGTTGGGGAAGGAATGCGTGCATGCCGCTGGAATCTGGATTTTTGGCCAGTTCATACACTTCATCCGGGAACTTTGCATATAGTTCCGGATGAGAGTACGCGATATCCAATGCGTCGGCGATCGCCGACGCTGGCTCGCCGGCCGTAAGCGCGTCCTGTGCACAGTCTTCAAGATCTTCGTCAAACCCGCTGACGATGGAGATGCAACGTTCGGCTAGCTTCATTAGTTCCTCCATCGTCATGATGATGCCCTCCACCGTTTAGCCTTACTGGGTTTGACGTTAATCTTACCGGTATCCGTGTTTTTGGTTACGCCTTCGCCGCCGACCGGATAGGCGTGATCGATGACATATTGACCGTTGGTCAGATACGCCCTGACTTCGATTTGGACTCCGTTGATGGTCCCGCCGAACCTATGCAAAGCGCGGTCGTTGTCGGGATGCATCTTCCATTGAGGGGACTCCATGACCTGCCGAATCGCGTCAAGGATCCTGTTTCTATCCCATTCTTTCGGAAATTCGGTCTTACCTGGAATATTCGAGCCATACAAAAGCACGTTCGTCGCACCCAGCCAATCAATCCGACTGGCGGCATTACGACGGTCGAACCGCGGCATGGCCACTTCGAACGATTCATCACCGGTCTCCGCCTTACGGAAACGCGGCAGGTAGGCCGCCAGCGGTGTCGGCGCTTATCCGCCACCAGGTCTGCAGCAAGTCCAGCATCGCGTTCTTCCATATCGGCTGACTGGATCGCAGGTCATTGAGATTCAACGTGGAATCCCATAACCGTCTCGCCTGACTGTCAGCGGTTATCGTCAACCGCACCTGCGCGGCCTTGCCCAACGCGTCCACGGCCTGATTGATGGTGCGCACGTCCGTGTCCTCCCAAATGGGCGTCAAATCGAAATCACGCGCATCATCCATACGGCCTTCAACCGACGCACACAGACGCAGCACGTCCATGTGGCTCACACCGAAGCTTTTCTGCCGTTCGTCACGTTTCGCGTAGAAGCCGGACTGTTTGGGCTCTACTACGAGCCAGACAATTTCATCATCTTCCTGTACACTCAGAAACGTTGCCATCTATGCCACGAGCTCGTCCACACGTACAACCGTGACCAAAGATGCAGCCCATACGATTCGAAAGCCGAACGCCGGATTCGTATTCAAACTGCGTTATGGCTCATGAACCCGGTCAAATACGCGACGGCAGAACACGTCTATGAGAGACCCGTACCTCATCGCCTGCGAACTCGGCCTCAACGTCCAAATCATCCACGACTACAAAAACTGGCTGCACGACAGTCCAGCCAACTAGAAGAAGGAGAAACCCCGATGACTGTGCCGACACCCACACCCATGCAGCCGGCCCCACAACAGCCACTCCCAGGTATGCCCATGCCGGCAGCCGCACCGCCACTGGCGAAGAAAAAACTCTCTGCGGCGGCCGTCACGGCCATCGCGGCCGCCATCAGTCTGATCGTCGGGCTCCTCGGTGGTGGCATCGGCATGTACCTGTACACCACACCCATCATTAACGGGCAGAAAACAACTATCCAGGACCTCAACACGTCACTAGATTCCATCAAAGCGCAACTGGCCGACGCGAACGAACAGCTCAACCCGCAGGAAGAGGATTCGGACAATACTGATTCCAACACCAATGCTTCGGGAATCGGAGCTACCGCGGTTAGCGGTGGAGTCGAAATGAAACTCCTCGAAGCCGGCGAACAACCTACCATCAGCTTCGACACGTGCGGCGACGGGTGCAGCAACGGCTCCTACGCGCCGCAAGCGCCGGACGCAAACACCAAATACTGGGTAGTCAAGGTCGAGGTCACGAACAACACCAGCAGTCCGATGGACATCACCTGCAGCTACCCCTACGAAATTGCAGCGTTGAACTCGAAAAACCAGAAATACACACCCATCAAGGACCTCTACAAGATCGAAGGCAACCCCGAGTGCAACGCTCAACTCCAACCAGGTCTGACAAGCACCGTCACCTACCCGTTCCAGGTTCCATTGGATGCGAAGATGGTCGCCCTCGCGTTCCGTGACGTCGGAGACCTGTTCTCCGGAACCGGGGGAGAATCCGAATACTCTTACATAGTCACCGATTCGAACTATATGGTCGAATAACAAGAAACCCCTTCGTCGATGTTAACGACGAGCATTCAGTCCTGTCTTCAAGCGAAGCGAGCCGGCCAGCCCTTGCCTGTGTGACTTCATGGGGAGGCATGAGCGAAATGATTATGCCTCTCCTGCCCGGTCGACTTCGCTGAGATCATCTCAGTGAAGTGATTGTGCCACGAACTGGCATGATGCCTTCACTGACTTGTCTCAGCGAAGTTGTTTGGCTGCACCATGGCATATCGGCTTCACTGACCGCTTGCGGCACCTAGTGCCCACGACGATGAGGCGCATGCAGTCCTCATGGCATGGATGCCAGGGCTGGTTCCATGTTGAACATGGGTGTTTTCCTTATGGTTTGGGGCCCATTTCGGGCATAAAAACACCCATGCGGGTGGAGTTATAAAAAGAAAAATGGTTATGGCCTCTAGATGACTAAGCCTTCGGGAATCTCGTCCCATGGGCGCGGCTTGCCGGCGATAAGGCATTCAATGGCCATTTGCTTAGCCTCCTCATCGTCCTTAGGGTTCTTTGGATCGTTGAAATGATAGAGGGAATCTCCATCGAATGCCAGCGCGTAGCCGACGTGTCTGCCGCACCCCGCCAATCAGCCGAGCAGTGAACGGCACATAGAACGATACTCGCTTACGTAACCACCGCCGAAGAAAACGCAATGGCCAGCAATGGGGTAGAGCTGCCACAGTGTCAAACGTTCCTGCCATCCAGCCTTTAACGGATGAACTGACTGATATCCCTCGGTGATTTGCGATAGATAGCTCATACCAAACAAATGCAGCATGGCAAGATCTTCTTCACGATGACCGCCATGTGCAGCCGGATCGATAAGCACAGCCTCACTATGGCCGGAGTCTGCCGTCCACATCACGTTGCCGCTCCACAAATCACCATGGATACGGGCTGGCTTATCGTTAGCTGCGCGGCCCATCAGCTCCGGAAGCGCTTCAATCACATGTTCAGTCAAATCGACATCGCGCTTATCCAACTCTCCACGCTTCACACCGAGCTCAACCATCGGACGCAAGCGACCGTCGGCAAAGTAGCTGATGGGATCGCTCCACGTGCCGGTATCCATTTTCACCGGGTCCTGAAGCGGACCGAAATAGCATGTACCATCGTAGCCATCCGGGGCAGAACCAAAGTATTCAGCGCCAGCGTCATGCATATGAGCGAGTGCCGCGCCAAAATCAAACGCAGCCTTAGCAGTAGGAGATGAACTGCTTACGCGCTCAATATCGAGGTAATCCTTGCCCCATCCATATACCTCAACCACGCGTGGGCCGCCCTGAGCATGAGCTGCACCGAGCCATTCCAATCCTCGTCCCTCGCACTCAAAAAATCCTTGCGGCGCGAAAGCCCTACTTTTGCGATATGTTGCCATCACGGTTCCCTTCGCTTGTTCTGTTTCCACCATGCATTGTAGAAGCCGTGGTTGTCATCAATTCTTAGTGTTGTTCTACACCCCCTTCGGTAGTGTGTTCATCGTCATAACTACGTGAATTAAGGAAACTAAGAGGGGTTATGAATTTCTTCCAAGCCATTGTTCTTGGCATCATTCAGGCGCTGACCGAGTATCTGCCGGTTTCCTCCAGCGCCCATATTCGTATCTTCGGTGATTTGATGCTCGGCTCCGACCCTGGTGCCGCATTCACCGCTATTATTCAGATCGGCACTGAGCTTGCCGTTATCCTGTATTTCCGCCACGACATCATCAACATCCTGACCCATTGGTTCGCCTGCCTGTTTGGTAAGAACGGCAAGGATTTGAAGTCCCGTATGGGCCGTGGTGATTATTACGCCACCATGGGCTGGAATGTGATCGTTGGATCTATTCCGATTGTTATTCTCGGCTTCACGCTGCAGAACATTATCGAAACGACCCTGCGCAACCTGTGGATTACCGTCACCGTGCTGTTCATCTTCGGTATTCTGCTGTGGCTGGTGGATGCTCGAGCCCGTCAGTCCAAGACCATGGCCGATATGACGTATCGCGACGCATTCCTCTTCGGCTTGGGCCAATCGCTGGCGCTCATCCCGGGTGTTTCGCGTTCCGGCGGTACTATCACCGTTGGCCGTGCACTTGGCTATGAGCGTGAGGCAGCCGTTCGTCTGAGCTTCCTGATGGCCATCCCCGCTGTGTTCGGCTCCGGTCTGCTTGAAGCTGTCAAGGCTGTAAAGAACTACAAAACCGATGCGATGTTCCCCGGTTGGGGCCCCACCATCGTTGCTACGATTGTATGCTTCATTCTGGGCTACATCGTTATCATCGGCTTCCTGAAGTTCGTATCCACCTTCTCCTACAAGGCATTCGCCATCTACCGCATCGGTCTCGCCGTAGTGGTTGCACTGTTGCTGCTGATGGGCATTCTGCCGGCTATTGATCCTTCGGTGGCTGCGGCGGCGTAACGATTCACTCGTGAAACACTAAAGGTGCTTACCTTCTTCAGCTAAGAAGGTAAGCACCTTTTTCTATATGTTCGATAGTATTCCGCTGGTTTATTCGCCCATTTTCCGTAGGAAATCCTCTGCTTCCTTCACCAGCTGCTCGGCTTGCGGCGCACCTAAGGAAGCTTCCTCGTCTGCTTTCTGTTTCAGATCGTACTCATGTTCCAGATGGCTGACGTAATCGCTGAGCTGATCATTGCATCTGACCAAAATAGAAGCCTGCGCCTTCCAATGCTCGATTTTGGATTGCAAATCGCCTGTATCAAAGGAGTATCCAATACGATTGCCCAGCGCCTGTAACAGTCGCATGGTTCCGGCTGCACATTCATCACTGCCAAGGTACTGGGGAATGGACACCCACATCGATGCATGAGCGAAGCCTTGATCGGCGGCAGCCACGTCCAACACAGTGGGAATGCCTACCGGTCCGTTGTATTCGCGGTCGCCTTCACATTGACAAGCCCCATCGCTTACTGAAAGTGGTAGCGGGCGAGTGTGCGGACAGTCCGAGAACATAGACCCTAACGTAATAATCTGGTTCACATCGAGTTCTTCGGCTATGGCAAGGTTTTCACTGCAATAGTTGCGCCAACGATAATTAGGTTCTGGGGCGATTTGCGCATAAAGATGGCGATCAGGAGCCAAAGTAATGTCATAAAACGTGGTTTGAGGCCAAATCAGATTGGCGTAACCTGCGGCATGGCACATCATCGGTCGTGCCACTTGATAGTCGTAGTAGCCGTCACAGCTGATGTGCCGAATCTCGCGGGATTCATACCGTCCAACAAGATATCGAATGACGTTGGTGGCCGCTTGGCAGGCGTCATTCCATCCTTCGAACGCTGCAATCAGAACTGATTGAGGCATATGCGCTTCTCCACTCATACTGTCTAGAGTAACGTGCGCGGGTAGCGACTAGGTTGCGCTTTAGCCATAAGCGAGCAAGGCGGCTAAGGCGTATATGCACGGAATTCCAGGCGACACGCCGCGACTGGACGAACTACATGCATGTGAGTATAGTAATCACTCGTGCTTCGGCAAGGGAAACTTGCAGAGAGCATTGCGGACATAGCTTAGTTGGTAAAGCGCAACCTTGCCAAGGTTGAGACCGCGGGTTCGAGTCCCGTTGTCCGCTCTAGGTCCGATGAGTTGACAGACCTTACGGTGGGTTAGCCAAGCGGTTAGGCAGCGGCCTGCAAAGCCGTATAGACGAGTTCGACTCTCGTACCCACCTCGGAAGACAGTAAAGAAATTTATTGTTGAACATGCAGGCCCGGGCGGTTGGCGCAGTGGTAGCGCACTTCCCTGACACGGAAGGGGTCACAAGTTCGAATCTTGTATCGCCCACCACAGATGAAGTAATTCATCGTGATAATTGAATACCGAATGATTTCGGGCGATTGGCGCAGCGGCTAGCGCACTTCGTTCACACCGAAGGGGTCGTAGGTTCGATTCCTACATCGCCCACTGAATCTTGCTTCTCACGGCAAGATTCTTTGCGGACATAGCTTAGTTGGTAAAGCGCAACCTTGCCAAGGTTGAGACCGCGGGTTCGAGTCCCGTTGTCCGCTCCATTAAAACCTCGCTTCGGCGAGGTTTTTTCGTATCTACTGCCGGCGCTGTGCTTATCGGCAACGCTCGTGCGCCGGCGGTCCTACCTGTTGCATCACTTGTAGCCATTCCACAATGGCTCAGGGAACAGTGTGCGTTCGCATTCCAGCCAAAGCTCAGCCAGGCTTGACCCGGGCTCACGCAACCAGCGCAGCTGTATGCCATCCATTGCCGCATGGCAAGTGTGAATCGTTTCGATTACATTCACCCCTGCCGGTAACAACCAATCCACACTTGCCTCACCTGCCGTAATCGTAGCTTCGCGTCGATTGAAATAGTCGTGGGCTGGATGGTCTGGATTGAGACTTTCCACCGATAGCATCGAGAACATGCGCACGTGGTCAGGGCGGTGCTCATTAATCGCCACATTGCGTCGATAATAATCAGGAAGTAGGGGAGGTTGCTTGGCGCGCTCTTCCGCAGACATGGCCATCAGTTGTTCCTGATAGTCGCGCAATTCCTGCGGATGATCATAGCGTTGCTCGATAAGCATGCTCATCAGCGTCTGCTTGTTTTTGATGTAGTACAAGAGATTTTGTTTGCTCATGCCCGTTGCTTCGCCAATGCGTTCAAGAGAAGTGCCATAGTAGCCATACGTTCCCATAAGCTCAGTGGCCGCGTCCAGTATGGTTTCGATTTTCTCGTTGCGTTTGGCCATAGTCAGGCTCCCATTCCTTGTGGTATTCCCGGTTTTCGTTCCCATCTGGCGTGGCAAATGGGTAGGTTTTCATCCACCTTATCAACCCTTTTGACCTTTCGGTAAAAAATTTTGAGCAACACGCCGTTTCATCATTGCAGAATTTTACCGGTCGGTATATATTTTACCTATCGGTCAGTTTTACCGAACGGTAAAATACTATCGACGCCGTGCCGCAAAGGAGGACACGTGATGACTACGGAATCAGAGAAAATCAATCAACCCAAAGAACTTGCCGCTGAGCAAACAGCGACGATATCGACAATCACCATGCCATTCAAGCAGCGAGCCCGATTCCTGGTGGGCTTCATGCTGTGCGGCATACTGTGGTATGCGCCATTCGCAGCAGTTATCGGCATCCTATTGCCGCAGCGATTCCTTGACGATGGAGTAGCCGACCCAACCGCACTTGTGGCACAGCTCAACTCCATTGGTGCGTTCGTAGCTCTGTTTGCAAACCTGCTGTGGGGCACCTTATCCGATAGATCGCGTTCAAAATTCGGCCGCCGCAGTCCATTCATTATTATCGGTGCAGCTCTGGCTGGACTGTTTCTGTGGTTGACCTCAGTGGTTGGAAGCGCACCGCTTATTATTCTGTGCTGGTGTGGTGCCCAGCTGTTCCTCAACATGTTATTGGCACCGTTCTTCGCTGTGCTGTCCGACCGTGTGCCTGAAAACAACCGTGCCAGTATGTCCGCCGCCTATGGCCTCGGTGTTGCTATTGGCCAGTCCGTCGGACAGATAATGAGTGCGGCCTTGCTCACCAATGTTGGTTTCGGCATCCTGTGCTCCGGCATCTGCCTTGGCGTATGTGGTCTCATCGTCGTGGTCATCTGGCCGAAGGAACCATCTGCGGCAAACTTGCCTGCACCGGATCATGGCGATGGTGCCGCTTCAATCATTCGCTCGTTCACGCCGCCGACGAAGAGTTGCCGAGACTTTTACCTCGCACTATTCGGCCGCCTGTTTATCACTATTTCCATCTACATGATTGCCAACTACCAGCTGTACATTTTCCGCGAATATATCGGACTGAATACGGCTGGTGCGTCCGCAGCCCTGTCAACCGCCGCCGTCATCATCATGATTGCATCGTTGCTTGCCTCCGCCATAGCTGGACCATTGTCTGACTTCCTGCACCGACGCAAGCCGTTGGTCATCGCATGTGCACTGATTATCGCAACTGGCTTCCTCGTTCCGGCATTCTTCCCGAGCGTGTGGGGCATGTACGTGTGGGCGGCACTTCACGGATTCGGCTGCGGCGTGTACAACGCATGCGATCAAGCGCTCAACGTCGATGTATTGCCTGACCCAGCTGAAGCCGGCAAAGATCTCGGCATTCTCAATCTGTCGAACACAGTTGGCCAGATGATCGGACCTATTGCCACATCAGCAATTGTGATCGCATTCGGCAGCTACCGTCTCGCCTTCATCATCGGCGCGATTGTGCTTGTCTGCTCCTGCGTGTGCATCGGCCTTATTCGAAAAGCCAAGTAACAGCCCAACAAAGCTGTGATTCAACACTGCAATAAACCCTCTTCAACATATTCGACAATTGCAACAGTCTAAGGAACATCATCATGACCACCATCAATGACCTCACTCTCGAAGAGAAAGCTGCAATCACCTCCGGATTGGACGCATGGCATCTTCAAGGCCTTGAATCCCAAGGTATTCCCAGCTACATGATCACCGACGGACCTCACGGTCTGCGCAAAATGCGTCACGCAACCGGATTGTACGACACCGTACCAGCTACCTGCTTCCCGCCTGCAGCTGGATTCGCCAACTCATGGAATCCAGAACTCGTGCAGGAAGTCGGTGCTGCAATGGGTGAGGAATGCGTGCAAGAGAAGGTCGCCGTACTGCTCGGCCCTGGCGTTAACATCAAGCGCAATCCACTCGGCGGCCGTTGCTTTGAATATTGGAGCGAAGACCCATGCTTAACTGCGCATCAGGCCGCAGCGCTGGTGGAAGGCGTCCAATCACAGGGCATTGGAACGTCGTTAAAGCATTTCGCTGCCAACAATCAGGAAACCGATCGCATGCGTGTCTCCGTACGCGTCAGCGAACGTGCATTGCGTGAAATCTACCTTGCCGCATTCGAATATGTCATCAAGCATGCCAATCCATGGACGATTATGTGCTCGTACAATCGCATCAACGGCACATATTCTGCCGAAAACAAGTGGCTGCTCACCGATGTGTTGCGCGGCGAATGGGGATATCAAGGCCTCGTGATGAGTGATTGGGGTGCTGTGCACAATCGTGTCGCATCGATTGCAGCCGGATTGAATTTGGAAATGCCTCCGTCTGATACCGATCGAGATGTGGTGATTGCCGTGCGTGATGGTCATCTTGACGAAACGCAACTCGATCGCATGGCTGCCGGCATGCTTAAGCTGCTGGACCAAGTCAAACCGGCCATGAATCGTAACGATTACACATACGATGCCGCTGCGCATGATGAACTTGCCCGCCGTGCTGCACGCGAATCGATCGTGCTGCTCAAAAATGAGAATAACGTTCTGCCATTATCCGCAGACGAACATATTGCGGTTATCGGTGAATTCGCCCGCACGCCGCGATATCAGGGCGGCGGATCGTCGCATATCACGCCCACGCATCTCACTTCATTCCTTGACGCATTGCAGACTCGCGGCATTGATGCAGAATTCGCCCCTGGATTCACCCTTGACGGCTCCGAGCAGGATGCTGCGCTCACCAAGGAAGCCCAAGCAGTGGCCTCCAATGCCGATAAAGTTGTGCTGTTCCTTGGTCTGCCAGATGAGGCTGAATCAGAAGGATATGATCGCAGCGATATCGATCTTCCAGCCAAGCAAATCGAGGTGCTGCATGCCGTGCGCGCGATGAACCCGAACACTGTAGTCGTGCCTCGAATGGGTCAACCGTGGGTGTCGCTGATTGGCAAGACGACGCTGCAGTACTGGTCGAGGCATGGTTGCTCGGGCAGGCAGGGGGAGCGGCCGCCGCCGATGTGCTCTACGGTGACGTGGATGCGACTGGAAGACTGTCACAGACGATTCCGTTGCGACTCGCTGATGATCCGTCGACAATTAACTTCCCTGGAGGAGAAGGCAACGTCGATTACGGCGAAGGTGTATTCGTCGGCTACCGGTATTACGACACGCAGAACATTCCTGTCGCCTATCCGTTCGGTCATGGTCTGAGCTACACAACGTTCGAGCTCAGTGACGTTACCGCGCACGTTACTGGCCCCGCATCGGCAACGGTACAAGTGAACGTCACTAATACTGGAAACCGCGCGGGCTCCCAAGTTGTGCAACTGTATGTTGCGCCTCGTCATGAATCTGCCGCAGCGCGTCCTGCACATGAGTTGCGCGCATTCTCCAAAATCAAGTTGGAGCCAGGTGAAACGAAGACGGTTCATTTCAATCTGACCGAACGCGACTTCTCGTATTGGTCCGAACGGCACCATGACTGGCATGCCGAAGCGGGAGCATACGCTATCGAACTCGGTTTCTCGTCACGTGACGTCCAAACCGAGACAACCGTAACCATTGACGGCGATGGCAAAGCAATGCCACTAGGAGATATGGCCACGATGAGCGAATGGCTGGCCGACCCAATCGGTCATGACATCTTCATGCGTCAGGCTGCAAAGCTGGAAGCGGAAGGCATTCGCGTCTTCCCAGATGACCCAGTCAATCGCATCTTCTTCGATGCGGCCCCACTGAACAGCATCACATCGTTCATGGGCCCGCAAGGCCGCCGACTGCGTGAAGCCGTACTCGCTGCATACGCAGCTCGCGCATAATCAGACAGAATTCACAAGCAGAATTCACAAGCATAAGGAGCATCATTGATGAGCATCATGCAGATGTTCGGTTCTGAATTCCTTGGAACGATGATGATGATTGCTATAGGCACGATGGTATGCGGCAGCCGATTGCTGCCAAATACCGGAGCACACCGTAATGATTGGATCAATGTCTCACTCGGATGGGGACTGGCAGTATTCATTGGTGTGTACGTGGCATGGCCAACTGGCGGCCACCTGAATCCAGTGGTCACGCTGGCTCGCGTTGTTCAGCACTGTTTCAACAGCGATACGACTCTTAATGGAGCCTCACTGACGAACGGCGGCATCGCGGTAACAGCCGGCAACGTAGCAATCTATATCACCGCGCAATTTCTTGGTGCATTCATTGGTGCTCTTTTAGGATTTGTGGCGATGCGCCGGCACTTTGACGGAACCGCCGATCCGGATGCTGTGCTGACCGTGTTCTGCACCAAGCCATCGATTGCCTCGCCTGTTTGGAATGTCGTCAGCGAGGCAATCGGCACGGCGATACTGGTCACGTGGATTATGGTCAATGGTGGCACTCCCACACAAGTCGGTCCGCTTGCTACCGCATTGGTTATTACTGTGCTGGTTATGGCATTGGGTGGTGTATCCGGAGCGGCACTTAATCCCGCACGTGACTTCTGCCCAAGGCTTGTGCACAGACTGCTGCCAATCGCTGGCAAAGGTAGCTCCGAATGGAGTTATGCGTGGGTGCCATTTGTTGGGCCTACTCTTGGCGCTATTGCCGGAGTGCTCGTTCCTGAAGCCTTCGGACTCATGGCTTAAATGGAAGACAATACAGGCGGTGCTGACCTTATCAATGCGAATTGCAGCACCGCCATGAAGAATGTCGGCACTCATTCCTATCGTGTCGCATGTTGATTAACAGTCCAGGCCTGCACATAGTACCGCGGGCCCCGATAGCAAAGGACACATCATGGCGTTAAGCTCCATCTCCATTACAGTCAACGGCGAAGCGAAGGAGGTGGAAGCAACCACCACTGGCGTTGAGCTGTTCGCGGAAGACAAGAACATCATCGCAGTCAAGATCAATGGCGAAAACCGTGATCTCTACACGCCGCTTGCAGACGGCGACTCCGTGATGCCTATCGCCCTTGATTCCGAAGACGGTCTGGCAATCATGCGTCACTCCGCCACCCACGTCATGGCCCAGGCCGTGCAGGAAATCTATCCGAACGCCAAGCTCGGCGTTGGTCCGGTTATCAAGGATGGCTTCTACTACGATTTCCAGGTTGATAAGCCCTTCACTCCGGAAGATCTGAAGGAAATCGAAAAGCGCATGCAGCGCATTATCAAGTCCTCCCAGTCCTTCCGCCGTCGCGCTGTAAGCGAAGAGGAAGCCCTGAAGGAAGAGGCTGACCAGCCATTCAAGATTGAGCTCATCGAAGACAAGGAAGCTCATCTTGACCCGGCTGCCGCCACTGAAATCTCCGAAAAGGAACTGAGCTTCTACGACAACGTCGACCGTGACGGCAACGTGGTGTGGAAGGATCTGTGCCGCGGACCTCACCTGCCGAACACCCGTTACATCAAGGCATTCAAGATTGAGCGTTCTGCAGCCGCCTACTGGCGTGGCTCCGAAAAGAACCCGACCATGCAGCGCATCTACGGCACCGCTTGGGCTACCAAGGAAGATCTGAAGGCATACCAGACCCGTCTCGAGGAAGCCGCCAAGCGCGATCACCGTAAGCTCGGTGCTGAAATGGATTTGTTCTCCTTCCCGGATGAGATCGGCCCTGGTCTGGCTGTGTTCCACCCGAAGGGTGCCGCTGTGATCAACGCGATGGAGGACTACTCCCGCGAGATGCACCGCAAGTACCATTACAGCTTCGTGCAGACCCCGCACATCACCAAGGGCGGTCTGTATGAGACTTCCGGCCACCTGCACTGGTACAAGGACGGCATGTACCCGCCCATGCACCTCGATGAGGAAAAGGACGCAGAAGGCAACATCACCAAGCCGGGCGCTGACTACTACCTGAAGCCGATGAACTGCCCGATGCACAACCTGATCTTCAAGTCCCGCCAGCGCTCCTACCGTGAGCTGCCGCTGCGACTGTTCGAGTTCGGCACTGTGTACCGTTACGAGAAGTCCGGTGAGGTTCATGGTTTGACCCGTGTTCGTGGTTTGACTCAGGATGATTCCCACATCTACTGCACCCGCGAACAGATGAAGGACGAGCTGACCAACCTGCTCACCTTCGTGCTCAAGGTACTGCGCGACTTCGGCCTGACCGACTTCTACCTGGAGCTTTCCACCAAGGATGAGCACAAGTACGTCGGCTCCGACGAAATCTGGGAGGAGGCCACCAACACGCTGCGCGAAGTGGCCGAGGCCTCGCACCTCGATCTCGTCGCCGATCCGGGTGGTGCTGCCTTCTACGGCCCGAAGATCTCCGTGCAGGCTCGTGACGCCATTGGCCGCACTTGGCAGGTCTCGACCATTCAGCTTGATTTCAACCTGCCTGAGCGCTTCCAGCTCGAGTACATCGCCAAGGATGGTACTCACCAGCGCCCGGTGATGATTCACCGTGCACTGTTCGGTTCCATCGAGCGTTTCTTCGCCGTGCTGCTGGAGCACTATGCAGGCGCCTTCCCGGCGTGGCTTGCCCCGGTTCAGGTACTTGGCGTGCCGGTTGCCGACGAATTCGCTCCGCATCTGGAAGAGTTCGTCAAGTCCCTTGAGGACGAAATGGTTCGTTGCGAGATCGATTCCTCCGACGATCGCTTCGGCAAGAAGATTCGCAACGCATCCAAGTCCAAGGTGCCGTTCATCCTCATCGTCGGTGAGGAAGACATGAACAACAACTCCGTGAGCTTCCGCTTCCGTGACGGCAGCCAGCTCAACGGTGTGCCGGTGGATGAGGCTCGCGCCGATATCCTCACCGTGATCAAGAAGCGCGTCCAGGTCAACTCCGCGGACGACTTCAAGGCAGCTATCGCAGACTGATTTTCTGCGTTTTTCTAGGCCGGTAATTGGCCATGTCTAATTACCGGCCTACAATCATTCCGTTTGACATCATTCGTTTAATCGCTAGGAGCACCAATGTCAGGTCATTCCAAGTGGGCGACCACCAAGCACAAGAAGGCCGCTATCGACGCTAAGCGCGGCAAGCTCTTCGCCAAGCTCATCAAGAACATCGAAATCGCCGCTCGTCTCGGCGGCGGTGATCCGGACGGCAACCCGTCCCTGTACGACGCCATCTACAAGGCCAAGAAGGCTTCCATGCCGGCCGACAACATCGCCCGCGCTGTCAAGCGTGGCTCCGGTGCTGAAGATGGTGCCGCCAACTACGAGGACATCGTATACGAGGGCTACGCTCCTGCAGGCGTTGGCCTCATCATTGAGTGCCTTACCGATAACCGCAACCGTGCAGCTGCAGAAGTCCGCTCCACCCTGACCAAGGGCAACGGCTCTCTGGCTACCTCCGGTTCCGTGGCCTTCAACTTCGAGCGTAAGGGCCAGATTGTGGTTCCTTCCGAAGGCGTGGACTACGACAAGCTCTTCGAAACCGCTGCTGAAGCTGGCGCTGAAGACGTGACCGATGACGGCGAAGTCTACACCGTTATCACCGGCCCGTCCGACCTCTTCACGGTTCGTAAGGCCCTGCAGGATTCCGGCTTTGACTACGATTCCGCTGATCAGGTTATGCAGCCGAAGAACGAAGTCGAACTGAGCCTCGAAGATGCTCGCAAGGTCTCCAACCTCATCGACAAGCTCGATGATCTGGACGATGTGCAGAACATCTACTCCAACTGGACCGCTTCCGATGAGGTTATGGCCCAGCTTGATGAGGAGTAATCCACAGTGATTATTCTTGGCGTCGATCCCGGGCTTACACGCTGCGGGGTCGGCGTGATTGAAGCCGGCGAACATCGCCGGCTTTCGTTTATTCACGTCGACGTAGTACGTTCTTCCCCTGATATCTCTCAGGATTTGCGATTGCTGGCAATTTACAACGGTTTGTCTGAAAAAATGGACCGTTTTGCCCCAGATAGTGTGTCTATCGAACGTGTATTCGCGCAATCCAATCGCAATACGGTACTTGGCACGGCACAAGCAGCAGGCCTTGCCATGCTGGCTGCCGCTCAACGCAATATCCCAGTGGCATTGCACACGCCGACCGAAGCAAAGCTGGCCATTACTGGCAATGGACAAGCCCAGAAAATCCAAGTGGAGCGTATGGTCACCCGAATTCTCAATCTCACCAAGATGCCAACCCCGGCTGATGCCGCCGATGCTCTCGCGTTGGCCATTTGCCATGCGCTGCGCCCCGCTGGGGCATTGCAAGGCGGTGAACGGGAGCAGCATCTCACCCCAGCACAACGTCAATGGGCCGAGGCTGCACAGCATACGGCACGTCGACGCATGAATCACGACCGAGGCATGTAGTATACTTCGAACAGTTGTTCGATTATATGTGCATAGCAGGCACCACGGCGTGAAAGGGAGCATGAATGATTGGTATGCTGACCGGCCGGGTTGAATCGGTGGATGCCGATACCGCGCTGATTGATGTTGGGGGAGTGGGATATGAAGTGCGCATGTCCGTCTCAGATCTTGGCAGGCTTCATGCCGGTCAAGATACCCGCGTATACACGTATCTCAACATTTCACAAGATGCTGTGACATTGCATGGTTTTCTTGACCGAGATGCCAAGAAAACCTTTCTGCAACTCATTAAGGTTTCCGGTATTGGTCCTAAAGTCGCGCAATCACTGCTCTCCACGCTAACGCCGATTCAGTTGGCTCGTGCCATTGCCGACAATGACGCTACTGCTCTTGCCAAAGCTCCAGGGCTGGGCAAAAAAGGTGCGCAAAAAATCATTCTCGAGCTGAAGGGCTCGATTGATTTGAGCCAGATTGAAGCAACGCAATCTGCTGCGTCAACGGCACAACAGCCGATTGATACTGGCATGGAACAAGTTATTGAAGGCCTGATTTCTTTGGGATGGCGTCAGCAGGACGCTCAACAGGCAGTTACTGAAGCTATTGCGGACAACGATATCAACACGCCTTTGGCTGCGGACGATGTGCCGCGTGTGCTCCGCTTTGCTCTGGCGTTGATGGATAGGGGGCGGTAATGAACGAAGCAGCAGATTTCGGCACGTCAAATACGGGAGCCAATGAGGAATCCCTGCGCATGGTTTCCTCGCAGCCTATCGGCAACGAACCGGTCAGCGACGAGGAACTTCGCCCGCATGTATTGGATGGCTTCATCGGCCAGCCAAGACTTAAGGCGCAGCTTCAACTGTTTCTGGATGCCGCGCGCAAGCGCGATGTTCCACCGGATCATATTCTGCTCGCAGGCCCTCCCGGCCTCGGCAAAACCACCCTGGCCATGATTGTGGCGAACGAGCTTGAAGTGCCCATCCGTGTGACTTCCGGTCCGGCGGTTCAGCATGCTGGCGATTTGGCTTCGATTCTGAGCTCTCTCGATACTGGCGAAGTACTGTTTATCGACGAGATTCATCGTTTGCCGAGAGCCGCTGAGGAACTCCTGTACATCGCGATGGAGGATTTCCGTGTGGATGTCATGGTGGGTAAAGGTCCGGGCGCGAGCTCAATCCCATTGACATTGCCCCGATTCACTGTAATCGGTGCCACCACGCGTGAAGGCATGCTGCCCAGCCCGTTGAGAGCACGTTTCGGCTTCACCGCACATCTCGATTATTATCCGCATGAGGAGCTGGAGAAGCTTATCGATCGTTCAGCTAACGTGCTGGGCGTCAACCTTGATGAAGGTTCGGCTGCGGAAATGGCACGTCGTTCCAGAGGTACGCCGCGTATCGCTAATCGTTTGCTGCGCCGTGTACGTGATTGGGCTATTGTCCATGACCTTATCGTGGTGCGTCCTGACGATATTAAAGAAGCGCTGTCGCTGTATCAGATTGACTCTGAAGGACTGGATCGTCTGGATATTGCTGTGCTGAACGCTATTGTGCGCAATTTCAATGGTGGCCCAGTAGGTCTCAACAATCTCGCGGCCATGGTAGGCGAGGAGTCCGAAACCGTGGAAACGGTATGCGAACCGTATCTGGTGCGTGAAGGCTTCCTTGTCCGTACACCGAAAGGTCGTGTCGCCACTGAAAAAGCATGGCAGCATTTAGGTCTTACGCCTACAGATGATGTCAGCAAGCTCTTCTAGACTTTAGCCTGTTTGCACAATCCGGTTATGTGTCAATATGCGCCATAACCGTTGTTTTTAAAGGAGTTTTCCGTGGAATCATACGCAATGCTTATCGTCATGGTTGTGGTCATCGGCGGCATGATGTGGTGGCAGTCCAAGAAGGCCAAGCAGCAGCAGGCCGAAAAGCAGGACTTCCGCCGCAACCTGCAGCCGGGTACCGAGGTCATCACCATCGGTCAGGTGATTGGCAAGGTTGTGGAAGTCGACGAGCAGTACGAGGAAATCGTCATCGATTCCGAGGGCTCTAAGATGCGTTTCGCGTTCAACGCCATCGCTCGCGAATACACCCGCCCGGCATACGTGTCCGACGATGAGGTAGACGAGAACGGCAACCCGCTGCCGACCGACGAGCAGGAAGCCCCGGCCAATGACGAAGCAGGTCAGGAACCCATCGACGCCACTGTTGTCGAAAACGAAGAAGACAGCAACAAGGCCGAAACCGAAGCAAAGTAAGCTCTTCAACTCGGTAGAGCACAACCCACGAGGATTCAAGAGGCGAAATAGCACTATGGCACAATCGGACATCACCATCGAAGCATTGAGCGCAGTCGGTCAGGAAGACGCGGAATACCTGGTATCGCTGGTCCGCTCTGTTCCCGGTTTCCCCAAGGAAGGCATCATCTTCCGCGATTTTATGCCGGTTATCGCCGATCCTCGTGGATTGAAGATTCTGTTGAAGGCACTCGAACAGGCACTTCCGGTCAACCCGGATGATTTCGATGTGATTGCCGGGCTGGAATCTCGTGGTTTCCTGTTTGGACCGTCACTTGCCGAGCATTACGGCAAGGGCTTCATCGCCGTGCGCAAGGCCGGCAAGTTGCCGCCTGAAACCATCGGCGAATCCTACGATTTGGAATACGGTACTGCAAGCGTTGAAATCGAGACCACTGCGATTCATGAAGGCGAACGTGTTTTGATCGTCGATGATCTTATTGCCACTGGCGGCACCGCCAAGGCCGCGGCCGATCTGATTGAAAAGGCCGGTGGCAAGGTCGCAGGCTTCAGCTTCGTGATGAAGCTCAATGGCCTGGACGGTCTGGATAAGCTCGGTAATGTACCGGTAAGCTCGCTTATTTCAATGCCTGCCTGAGCGTTCTGTCTCACCAGTTAATCTTCGTTTTTATCGTCCGGCATGTACCATGTACAGTTACATGCCGGATTATTCATTTCATCAGGGAAGGATCCATGGACCTTTACGAATACCAGGCACGAGAGCTGCTGGAGGAACAGGACATCCCCACCCCGGGTGCCATCTTCGCCCAGAACTCCCATGAAGTTGCCGAAGCAGCAGACAAAATCGGATACCCCTGCGTCATCAAGGCCCAGGTGAAAATCGGCCACCGTGGCCAGGCGGGCGGCGTAAAGATTGCGCATAACCGTGACGAGGCCATTCTGGAATCGGAAAGCATTCTTCCGATGACCATTCACGGGCACAAGGTGTCTGGTGTATTGGTGGCTGAAGCCAAGAACATTCTGCACGAGTATTACGTGTCCATTTCCGTGGATCGTACTTCCCGCGATTTCGACGTGCTGGCCACCGCAAACGGTGGTACCGAGGTTGAGGAAATCGCCAAGGAACACCCTGAATCGGTGAAGCGTCTTCATATTGAAGCCTTAGGTGATTTCGATCTTGAGGCTGCAACCAAGATGGCTGAAAGCATTGGCTTCTACCACGCCGATGTTGATCAGGCCGCTCAAATTCTTTTAAAGATGTGGCGCTGCTTCAAGGAAAATGACGCCACATTGGTGGAAATCAACCCGTTGGCCAAGATCGGCGACCCGGATGATGAATCCACTAAGCAGCTGTGCGCATTGGATGCCAAGATTTCCTTGGATGACAATGCCTCCTTCCGCCATGATGGATGGACCCGTTTTGAAGACCCGATCGTTCCCGATCCTTTCGAGCAGAAGGCACGCGAGCACGGCCTGCATTACGTGCATCTGCACGGTGAAGTAGGCGTTATCGGTAACGGTGCTGGCCTGGTCATGAGCTCGCTCGATGCTGTATCCGGCGCTGGTGAGGAACAGGGCACCGGTATCAAGCCGGCAAACTTCCTCGATATCGGTGGTGGTGCATCTGCAGCGGTGATGGCCAGCAGCCTCGAAATCGTGCTGTCTGACCCGCAGGTCGAATCAGTGTTCATCAACGTGTATGGCGGCATCACTTCCTGCGTTGAAGTGGCTAATGGCATTCTTGAAGCTGTTAAGACGCTTGGTAGCTCCAAGCCCATCGTCGTTCGTTTCGACGGTAACGCAGCAGCAGAAGGTTTGCATATTCTGTCTGAAGCCGCTAATCCGACCATTCATGTGTCTGAAACCATGGAAGGCGCAGCCCAGAAGGCTGCTCAGCTTGCCGCTGACGCCACCCAGTCCAAGGAGATTCGCTGATGCTGTTTATTGAAGACGGCGCACCCGTTATCGTACAAGGCATGACCGGCCATCAGGGCATGACGCATACCGCTCGTATGCTCAAGGCTGGAACCAACATCGTTGGCGGTGTGAATCCGCGTAAGGCCGGCACTTCCGTAACGTTCGCCGCAGCCCGCAATGGCGAGGACGCTGATATTCCAGTGTTCGCCACCTGCCAGGATGCTCGTGAAGCCACAGGTGCCAAGGCGAGCGTGGTGTTTGTGCCACCGCGCTTCGCCAAGAGTGCTGTGGTCGAAGCCGTGGAAGCTGGCATCGAACTTATTGTGGTGATTACCGAAGGTATTCCGGTCGCCGACTCCGCTTACTTCGTTGAGCTTGCTCTGCAGAAGGGCGTGCGCATCATCGGACCGAATTGCCCGGGTCTTATCACTTTGGGCGAGCCCGGTGTGAACCTCGGCATTATTCCGGATGGTATTGTCGGCCGCGGTCCTCTCGGCTTGGTCTCCAAGTCCGGCACGTTGACCTATCAGCTGATGGGTGAGCTCTCCGATATCGGTTTCACCGCCTGCCTAGGCGCTGGCGGCGACCCGATTGTCGGCACTACGCTGCTCGAGGCCTTGGAAGCTTTTGAAGCCGATCCCAACACCAAGGCAGTCATGATGATTGGTGAGATTGGTGGCTTTGCCGAGCAGGAAGCCGCAGCATGGGCCAAGGAACACATGACCAAGCCCGTGGTGGCATACATTGCTGGCTTCACCGCTCCTGAAGGCAAGCAGATGGGGCATGCCGGCGCCATTGTTTCCGGCGGCAAAGGCACTGCTCAGGATAAGAAAAACGCACTCGAAGCAGCGGGTATCCCGGTTGGCAAGACGCCGGGTCAGGCTGCACAATTCATGCGCGACATTCTTACCAAGAACAACATCATCTGATCGCCTATAGAACGGTCTTTATGAAAACATTGATACGCCGATGGGTGCGAGGGATCGTAGTCGCCCTCGCATCCATGGCAGTATACGCGATAGCAATAGGTTGCTTCATCGCTTTAATGCTGTTGGTCATCTCCATGGAAGAAGGAGGTGACAATCTTACCGGCAGTACCGTGCCGCTTACCCAAGCAATAGTGCTATTAAGCGAAGGCTCAGGATTTGAAACTGATTCGGTAACGCTTACCATCACACCATTGCTGCTCACTGTTTTATTGGTATGGCTTATCGATACCATTGCAGTGCGGATTAAAGCAGTCGGTGTACACGAATTCGTGGCAGGCCTGATTACTTGGCTGATCATGAACGTCTATTGCCGGCATGCCATTGACGGTGGGCTCGTTGACGCCCAGTGGCTTACGCTTGCTAAAGCGGCTCTCGTGTTTACCCTCGGTTATGTGTTGGCCTGTGCCATCCACTCCGATATTGTGCCAGCATTGAATCAACGTATCCGCGGAATACTGTCTTCTGCAGCCGTCCGCTGCATCAAGCTTGGCATATTCCTGGGAATGCTGATCCTAGGTCTGTATCTAGCGGCTGGTCTGATTACCGTAATCATTTGGATTGTGCTGAACAATGCCGCCGTGGTCTCGATTTTCACCATGTCTGGAATGGAAACGGGATCAAGAATCCTCACTACTATAGCCATGCTGATTTGGCTCCCTAACGTTATGATTTGGGCTATTTCCTGGCTTTTTGGTGCAGGATTCGCTATCGGTGATCTTGCGAACTTTACGCTCTGGGTGGGGCAGTCCAATTCACTGCCAGCAGTCCCGGCATTCGGCATTTTCCCTGAACCTGTGACGAGCGAAGTGTGGCGCACCGTAGCCATGTGCACGCCGTTTGCGATTGCGCTGATTGCAGGCTTGCTGATATTGTTCCTGCCTCAAGGATTCCGATATCGCCCGATGAAGGTGCGAGACGCACAGATACGAAGCTCCGTAATACTTGATTTGGCATATCCTGCTGTGTCGTTCTCAATTGGCGCTGTAATCATTTCGCTGGGGTCTACGTTGCTTTTTGCTCTGTCTAATGGCTCTCTGGGCAAGCATCGTCTTGCCAACGTGGGCGTCAATGTTATGGCATCCACACGAGCAGTAGGCCATCCGGCAGCATTGGGACTCGCTGCAGCGTGGCTTATCGCACTGATTGGCACAGCGCTTGTTTTTTCGATATTCTGGGTAGTTGGAAAAGCCAAGTCTTCCAACACCACTGTTCATACGGCTCGCAGCACTGCTTCCCAGCCGAAATCAGACGTGTCACAATCCCAAAAATCCAAGGAGGAACAAGGATGACAAACACGAACAGGCCGATACGACGGGCACTGGTTTCCGTCTTCCATAAGGAGGGAATCGAAGTACTCGCCGACGCGTTCGTGAAGGCAGGTACCGAGGTCGTGTCCACTGGCTCGACCGCCAAGAAGCTTGCGGAATTGGGTGTCAAGGTCACTGAGGTGTCCGATGTCACTGGTTTCCCGGAATGCTTGGATGGCCGCGTCAAGACACTGCACCCGTACATTCACGCCGGCATCCTCGCAGACATGACCAATCCGGAGCATGCCAAGCAGCTTGAGGAATTCGGCATCAAGCCGTTCGATCTGGTCGTCGTGAACCTGTATCCGTTTGCAGACACTGTACGCTCCGGCGCCAATGAAGCAGACACCATCGAGAAGATTGATATCGGTGGCCCATCCATGGTGCGCGGCGCTGCCAAGAACCACGCTACCGTAGCTATCGTGACCGACCCGGCTGATTACGCGCTGGTCGCCGCTCGCGTTGCAGACGGCACGGGCTTCTCTCTTGAAGAACGTAAGTGGCTCGCTGCTAAGGCATTCGCCCACACTGCTGCCTATGATGCCACGATTAACGAGTGGACTGCTAAGCATTGGCCGAAGCCGGCTTCCCTTGACTCTGTTGAAGTCGATAAGGACGATCAGGGTAGCGAAGTGGACTCTGCCAAGTTCCCGGCGCAGTACACGCGCACATGGGATCGTGCACATACGCTGCGTTACGGTGAGAATTCTCACCAGCAGGCAGCTCTGTACATTGATCCGCTGAACCAGACTGGTTTTGCACATGCTGAGCAGCTTGGCGGCAAGCCGATGAGCTACAACAACTATGTGGATGCCGACGCTGCATGGCGTACCGTTTGGGATATGGCTCCCGCTATCGCTGTTGCCGTTGTCAAGCACAACAATCCTTGCGGTCTCGCTATCGGTGCTACTGCCGCAGAAGCTCATAAGAAGGCCCACGCTTGCGATCCGATGAGCGCGTATGGTGGTGTGATTGCCTGCAATTCCACAGTCACTCTTGAGATGGCCGAAAGCGTGCGCCCGATTTTCACCGAGGTGATTGTCGCTCCGGATTACGAGCCGGACGCTCTGGAACTGCTGCAGACCAAGAAGAAGAACCTCCGCATCCTCAAGGTTGCTGAGCCGCCGAAGGGCCATGAGTCCGTGCGTCAGATTGACGGCGGCCTGCTGGTGCAGGATACCGACCTCATCAACGCTACTGGTGATGATCCGGATGCATGGAAGCTTGTTTCCGGTGAAGCCGCTGATGCTGAAACGCTGAAGGATCTTGTCTTCGCTTGGCGTGCAATTCGTTGCGTGAAGTCCAACGCTATTCTGTTGGCTCACGACCAGGCAACTGTCGGCATTGGCATGGGTCAGGTCAACCGTGTGGATTCCTGCCATCTGGCTGTCGAACGCGCCAACACGCTTGCTGATGGCGCTGATCGTGCAACCGGTTCCGTTGCTGCATCCGATGCATTCTTCCCATTCGCCGATGGCGCTCAGGTGCTGATTGATGCCGGCGTGAAGGCCATCGTTCAGCCGGGCGGATCAATCCGCGATGAAGAAGTCATCGAAGCAGCCAAGAAGGCTGGCGTCACCATGTACCTGACTGGTACTCGCCACTTCTTCCACTGATAGTCACTGATTGATAATCAAGTACTACTGTTGATTATCAATCAACACAACATAGGGGCTTCTCTCGTATACTAACGAGAGAAGCCCCTATCTCTTGCGATAAGAAAGAACATTATGCACAATCATCCTTATGTATCCGAAGCGCATGAAGGCAAGCCGTGGTTCGAATGGATTGTGCTCGGCATTGTTGTGGTAATCGCCGTGTTGGCTGGTCTGGGATACACAATGGCCGCCACGGTGTTGCTTTCCGTGACGGCCATCGGTACAGGGCTCATCCGTTTAATCATGCGTGAGAAGAGCCCATGGAAGGTACGCTCAGTTGCGTTCGACTCCTTCATCGGCATCGCTCTGGGAATCGGCCTGCTGATCACGTACTTCAGCTTCTTCGGCCTGTTCTCCAGCACTTTCCTGCACTGAATCAAAAGGTTCCTGCGCAGCATCATCGGTTGCATCAGCAGTTGCAGCGTCAGCCTCATCCTTCGGCTTCGGCGTGGTAGCCATCTGCACCACAATCATCACCAATGCCACAATAGCGGCGGCAAGTACCGGAGCAACCCAGAACACCCAAAGCTGCTGTGCCGGGTTCTGAGTCAAACCTTCATTCATTGCGGCCAATGCGATGCCAGTGGAGCGTGCAGGGTTCAGGCCAGCACCGGTCACCGGATACGTGATAGCCACAGCAATACCGTAAGCAGCACCCATAATCAGCGGATAACGGTCAGCGGACTCATTGTTCTTGCCCATAGCGGACATAGCTGCTGCCACTACAAGCAGCGAAGCAACTACTTCTACCACAATTGCCAGCGTTACCGAGAACGTAATGCCATACTGGGTGAGCAAGCTGTACGATACTGAGCCCTGCTCAAAACCATTAACGGCAGGGGAGAGCCACACCTTAGCGGCAACCTGCTCGGAAGTCGGCAGCAGCTTGACTACGGCGAAGGCAGCGGCAATGGCACCAATCACCTGAGCAATGACATACAGAATGCCATCCACCAACTTGGTTTTAGAAGTAAGTACTGCAGCAACGGTTACAGCAGGGTTGAGCTGACCACCAGACACGCGGGCGAACAGCGCGGTGATTACCGCATAGGCCAAGCCAGTGGCCAACGGCACAAAGACGACATTGACGCCATATACTGCAGAACCCCACGTAGAGAATGCGTAAATAGCGAAGCACAGCAAAAGGCTGCCGGCAAGTTCTGCACAAACGCGCAAAGCCAGCGGCTGTTGCTTGGTTTCTTCCATGGTTATATTCCTTTTCATCTGTTGGAAGACGGGCGAACCCGCACAAACGTCTGCCAGTCTATCAGTAGTCTGCCTCTCTGGTATTATGTAAAGGTTGGAAAAAGCTGTGAATTTCAGCTTCCAATTCGATGTATTCAATTTCAGGTTGATATACAACCTGCCCGGCCACGTTGGGAGAACGATGCCAAACGCATATTCTCGCGCTGAAAAAGCGCATGATGATTCCAATTCCATTCGTCTGCAGAAGCTGCTCGCTCAGGCAGGCTTCGGTTCCCGCCGCAAGTGCGAAGATATGATTACCGAAGGTCGTGTTGAGGTCGACGGTGAACTGGTGACCGAACTCGGCTCCCGTGTCAACCCGAAGACGCAGCAGGTCCGTGTGGACGGTTCTCGCGTGCGCGTGAACCCGAATCATGTGACTCTCGCACTAAATAAGCCCCGCAAGGTATTGTCCGCCATGGATGACCCTAAGGGCCGTTATACGTTGCGCGACATTGTGGGAGATAAGTACGATCGCATCTTCCATATGGGCCGTTTGGACTACGATTCCGAAGGCCTGATCCTCATGACCAATGATGGTGAACTTTCCCAGCACGTCATGCACCCCAAGTACGAGGTGGAGAAGACCTATATTGCGACTGTGGAAGGCAAACTGTCCGGTACGGTCTGCCGCCGTCTGGTCAAGACCGGCGTGCAGCTGGATGACGGCTGGATCAAGCTCGACCATTGCGCCATCATTGACGCCACGCGCGACTACACAATGGTCAAGGTTGTGCTGCACTCCGGCAAGAACCGTATCGTGCGCCGTATCTTCGGCTCCATCGGCTTCCCGGTAAAGCGCTTGGTGCGTACGCAAATCGGCCCGATCAAGCTCGGTGATCTGAAATCCGGTTCCTACCGCGTACTGTCGCAGACTGAAGTTCGTTCGCTGTCCAAGGAGGTTGGACTGTGATTCGCGTTGCCATTGATGGTCCTGCCGGCGTCGGCAAATCATCCGCATCCAAAGCACTGGCCAAATATTTCGGCTATGCCTACTTGGATACTGGCGCTATGTACCGCGCCTGCGCTTGGTGGTGCTTGCAGCAAGGCATCGATCTTGATGTTGAAACCGTTGACGAGCGTATTGTGACCGAAGCGGTGGGTGAATTCTTCACCGGCGATCACTTTGATATTTCCGTCGACCCGGATAATCCCGGCGTGTTCGCCGATGGCGAGGATATTTCTGAGGCTATTCGTTCCTCTGAGGTTTCCTCACATGTGTCCAAGGTTTCCAATGTGATTCCTGTGCGCAATGTGCTGATTGCTGCACAACGCGCATACATTGCTCGAGAAGCTTCGGTGGATTCGTTCTCCGGTGGTTTGGGCATTGTGGCTGAGGGCCGTGATATCACCACAGTGGTGGCACCGGATGCTGAAGTACGCGTATTGCTGACCGCTCGCGAAGAGGTTCGTCAGGCTCGCCGTAGTGGCCAGGCTGCTTCCGGCGTGGGTACGGAAGATGTTGCTGCCCGCGATAAAGCTGATTCCAAGGTCACCAGCTTCCTGACCGCAGCCGATGGTGTAACCACTATCGATAACTCGGATATGGATTTCGAGCATACGCTTGATGTGCTGATTGGTTTGGTTGAAGATGCCATCGAGAATCAGGAATACGAGCAGTATGCCGCCAATCTCGAAGGCTACGATCTGGATGAAGCGGACGAGGCTCTGATTTCCGGCCGCGGATTCACTGAAGGCGCACGCAAGCCTGGTCCTAAGCCAGTTGGCGTATTAGCGATTGTCGGCCGCCCGAACGTGGGCAAGTCCTCGTTGGTGAATCGTATTCTGGGCCGTCGTGCCGCAGTGGTGGAAGATACACCTGGCGTGACGCGTGACCGCGTTAGCTATGACGCCGAATGGGCCGGCACCGACTTCAAGCTGGTGGATACCGGTGGTTGGGAAGCTGATGTTGAAGGCATCGATTCCGCCATCGCTTCTCAGGCTCAGGTTGCTGTGCAGCTTGCGGATGCCGTGGTGTTCGTCGTGGACGCTCAGGTTGGTATGACCGATACGGATGAGCGCATTGTTAAGATGCTGCGCGCTGCCGGCAAGCCTGTAACACTGGCGGTTAACAAGATCGACGATAATGCCAGCGAATACATGGCTGCTGAATTCTGGAAGCTCGGCTTGGGCGAACCGTATGCAGTGTCTGCCATGCACGGCAGAGGCATGGGTGAACTGCTCGATGCTGCGCTCGATAAACTCAAGAAGGCTGAGAAAACCTCTGGATATTTGACGCCTTCGCATCTACGCCGCGTGGCCTTGGTGGGTCGCCCGAACGTGGGCAAGTCCTCGCTGCTGAACCAGCTTGCACGTGAAGAACGTTCCGTGGTTAATGATCTGGCCGGCACTACGCGTGACCCGGTTGATGAAATCATCGATATCGATGGTGAGGACTGGCTGTTCATCGACACCGCTGGTATTAAGCGCCGTCAGCATAAGCTTTCCGGTGCGGAATACTATTCATCATTGCGTACGCAGGCGGCTATCGAACGTTCCGAACTGGCGTTGATTCTGTTTGACGCATCTCAGCCGATTTCCGATCAGGATTTGAAGGTGATGTCCACTGCAGTGGATGCCGGTCGAGCAATCGTGCTGGTGTTCAACAAGTGGGATGCGATGGATGAGTTCGACAAGCAGCGTCTGGAGCGTCTGTGGAACACTGAGTTCGATCGTGTGACTTGGGCGCAGCGTGTGAATTTGTCAGCTAAGACCGGCTGGCACACCAACCGTTTGGCCAGTGCCATGCACACTGCCTTGGAATCTTGGGATCAGCGTATTCCTACGGGTAAGCTCAACGCTTTCCTCGGCAAGATTCAGGCTGCGCATCCACATCCGCTGCGTGGTGGCAAGCAGCCGCGAATCCTGTTTGCGACTCAGGCCTCCACCCGTCCGCCACGTTTCGTGATCTTCGCTACTGGATTCTTGGAGCATGGATATCGTCGCTATATTGAGCGTTCCTTGCGCGAAGAGTTCGGCTTTGAAGGCACGCCGATTCAGATTTCGGTGAATATCCGCGAAAAGAAGAAGCGCAAGTAGTACTACGCATTTAAAGGCTTTGTGCGATTGAGATTCTTTACTTCTCAGTCTCACAAAGCCTTTTTGTTATTCTGTTGGCTTTCTTTATCTAGGTTGCCCAGCAGGAATGGCGATTACACATTGCAATACTGCAAGTGCGGTAAACAGTGTGAGTGGCGCTACTAATCCTCCGGATAGTTCCGTGAGCATACCGAACGCAAGCGGTCCGACTGAAGCCAGCAAATATCCAATAGACTGCGCTATGCCGGAAAGCGCAACCGTTTCATCAGCGGTACGACCGCGCAAGGAGATTAGCGTTAACGCGACCACCAATGAGGCGCCTTGCCCGATACCGCCGATAACGCTCCATGCAATAGATAATTGCGGCATGAAAATCCAGCCGAGACCAGCAATGACCATGGGAATACTGGATGTGAGCGCTGCGCATACCTGACTGTTATGCACATGCATCAGCGCAGGAATAATCAGGCCGGAAAGAATACCAATCGATTGGAATACAAACAGATGCACACCGGCTTGTGCATCATCGAATCCAGCTGCGGTAGCGACGGACGGCAGCCAATTCGTCATGGTGTAGAACGCGGCTGACTGCAATCCCATGAACAGTGTGACCCACCATGTTGTTGATCGGCGCCATAACGGAGTGGTTTGACGGGAAGCGCTGGGATCTGTTTGTTGGGAATGTTCTGCTGATGTTTTGAGAGTTGCTTTTGCAGCTTTGTCGGGCTGCGTAAGGCCTTTTGTGAATGTGGTTTTCTGCCGCAGCATTGATGCGGTGTATATCATGCGTGCCGCCCATAACACTGCGACAATTATTGGCGGCACGGTCCACACTGCTAAAGCTGCACGCCATCCGCCGAGCGCATGAGCCATCGGTGCAGTAGTCAATCCAGAGATTGCTGAACCGGCTGTAATGCATGCAGAATATACGCCTGTGACAAGCGGAATATGCTGTGCGAAATCACGCTTGGCGATAACTGGCACAAGGACGTTGCCGGTTGCGATTCCAGCGCCAACGGCCATAGTTCCTAACCATATGATCGTTGGTCCGCCAAGAGAACGTGCTGCATTGCCGCAGGCCAGCACCAGCAATGCCAGCAGAATCGATGCGTCCGCTCCAATGCGCGAAGTAAAGAAACGGACCAAAGGGCTGACGGCGGCGAATGCCCATAACGGCATAGCGCCGAGTATGCCCAGTACGGTTTCGCTCCAATGCAGGTCATCTCCAATACTGGTGAGCACTGGGCCGACACCGGACACCGCTGGGCGCAGATTCAATGCCACAAGGAAAATAAAACCTGAGAGTACCGCCATTACTACGGCATCTAATGGTCGTCGTTGATCATTCTCACTACTTTTGCTCACTCCATGATTATAAAGTTGGAAAACGGCCTATAGAGCCAAGCGGGGCTGCGCAGTCGAAGTCGCCCACGTTATGGAATGACTGGGATTCATCTGACGGTCAGGAACAGAATTGGTCCGAGGTTATGTATTTCATCGTGCCCAAGCGTGAGGTTATAGGTCAGATTGTGTGTCTGTTTTTGGCTTGTGCTCTGTTGTGGCAGTAGGAGTGAAACGGTTTCGAGTCGTGTGATGGCGGAGCTCGGGGTCGGCCGGAACGGCCTCCCACACCAAGGTCGAATGGTCTCCTGTTGTCCCGGTAGTTCCGGCAATCGATTGATACGCGGACCGTGGCAGATTTCACTGTCCCGGTCCGTGATTTTCGATCCTTTATGGGGAACCGGGACATTCTCGGAGACACTCGCGCGACCGCGAGCATATCCCCCTCCACACGAAACGTTGGAATTCCGGGCGTTCCTCATCATGGCAGCGAAGCGAATACCGCGGTTACGCGGGAAGCGTTGTCCCGGTTCCCCGAAAAAGGCCGAAACTGCGGACCGTGGCAGTGAAATCGGCCACGGTCCGTGCATCAATCGATGACCACGCAACCGGGACGCAACCACCCCTGAACACCACGCAACCGGAACACGAAACAAGCACAACACCATGGCGACAAGCCACTTAAACACCACGCCCGGCCCCCACAGGACCGGAAGCCACCGCTGGAGACCGCGACACCACGCCACAATACGCCCATCAGCATCAACCGGGACGACCCCACGGCAGAACCGAATGGCAGCCAAACCACCAGACACACAATCTGGCTTGTACTCCCAAATCGTGTCCAGACACGTTTTTCACGGAATACGAAAAAGCCCGGAATCATTGGAATTCCGGGCTTTCTGGTCGGACCAGCGGGATTTGAACCCGCGACTCCTTGTTAGTTCGAGGGGTCACTTCGATGGTTTCCGTGAGCTTCGTTGCAAGTCTTTAATCGTTCCGGTCAAGCCAGCCGTGCCGGACCATGTAGTCCACGCTTTCGGTGACGGTCTCCAGCCATGTGTGGCGAGGGTCGTAGCCGATGAGACGGCGTCCTTTCTCGATGCTGTAAAAGCCGCTGCGCGCGATATGGTAGTAGGTCTTCTCCACGTGCGCTTCGTCGCCTACGCTCGCACACCATTCGTCCCACGGCAGCAGAGTGATGAGGCCATCCCTATCAGCGTCATGCCCGAAATGCCGATACATGGCCTGCGCGTAGCCGAGCAGCGTGGTCGACTGGGCGCCCACGGCATGGAAGCTTTCTCCCAGTGCTGCATTACGGTGCGTGATCGCATCGAAGAACACCTGTGCCACATCGTCCGCATGCACATGGTGAAGGGTCTCCATGCCCAGATTCGGCAACGTGATTCCTTCCCCACGGCGGATGCGGGCGAACACGGACATGTCCTCGTTGCCCTGAGGGTTGATGATGTTCCAGCCCGGACCTGAGATTTGGCCGGGCATCACCACGGTCTCGGGGAATCCCTCGTGTCGGAACAAGTCATGCAGGTACGCTTCGCTCTTCGCTTTTTCGATGCCGTACTCGTCAAGAGGCAGCTTCGGTTGATCCTCGGTGACGGGCAGGGTGGTCGCCCTGCCATGAGCCCAGATGGACGAGCAGAACAGGTAATGCGACAACCGGGTGCCGCGGAGGGAGTCCGTCATGCGTTTGGTGTCATCCAACGAGAAGTTGATGAGGTCCACCACGATGTCGGCATCCAACGCCGCGATGGCCTTCTCGAAATCCCCCGGTTCTCCCGTCGCGCGATCCAGAACCAATGAGTGGGCATACCGCCATGTCGAATCGTCGGTATAGGGCCTGCGCTTGCCACGGGAGACGCTGGTCACGTCATAGCCGGCATGGACCAGCTTCGGCACAAGCCAACTGCCGATATGACCGCATCCGCCGATCACCACTGCTTTCATCATGATTGTTTTGTTTCCTTTCGTTGTCGAATCACCGATACCTCTGACGGCTCAGTCGTCCTCGGAGAGCGAGACGTCACAGTGCTCCCGGTCCCCGATGATCAGGCTCAGCGGCATTTCCGGAGGTCCGTCCGTCCCATCGGCGTTGTCGCCGCGCTCGGAACCGCGCTGCACCGCCTTGCGGTAGTACTCGCATTTGAAGTCGATGCATTCGCGGCATCGTTGCAGTTCCTCTATCTGCCTATCCACGGCATCACGACGCTCCATGAACAGCTCATAGCGTTCCTGCAACGACCCATCGCCTTCATCGGCCAGCCGGATGAACCGACGGATATCCTGCAACGGCATGCCTGTACGCTTCAGGCAGTCGATCACCCGCAGGAAATCCAGATCGGATTCCTCGAACACGCGTACGCCGTTGATATCCCGATGAACGAAGGGCAGCAAACCCTCCTTCTCGTAATAGCGCAAGGTATACGTCGAAATGTTCATCTTCTTCGACACCTGTCCAATACTCAGGCCCATGCGTGCACCTCCGTTTGCCGATGCTCAATACGTTAAGGGTTAGAGCACACTCTAAGGCAAATCGCTCGGCAAAGGAACGTCACCCATGAGGTTGGGTGGTGCCGATCGGAGTTAAATGAGGCCGCACGCAGGACCCGGCCGTGTTATTGTGACCGGACCATTATGTTGGCGTCGCAGCCTTCCAGGCACCCCGCCCCCTGATGACGCACCGGCTCGTGGACACCGCCAACCACGGCAAAGTGTTCATCTGCTCGTGCGGCCATGACTTCACCTCGCTGGGCGTCATGCAGAAGCACGTCCGCTACGCTGATCGCATCGAAGGAGACGACCATGAGTGAACGGCATCTCATCGTCACCGAATACGACGGCCGATTCCACTGGTGGTGCTCATGCGGATGGGACACCGACAGCAGCATCCAGCTCCACCAGCACCTGAGCAATTCGAAGGAGATGCGGCCATGACCCGATACTGCGTCAACAGGGACGGCAACCACGTGGGCGGGCTCAACGTGTGCGCCGGCTGCGCCAAACGGTTCCGCGAGGCGTTGGACTCCATCGGCGTAGACACGCCCGCACTGCTGCTGATTGCCGCACGCCAGGCAGGCACCGGCGAAACCGACCGTACGGAAGTGCGCAGCAGGTCGGCGCACGCGCCGCTGCTCATCCGCGAACAGGCTGGGAACTCTACTGCGAGACGAGCAGCTGATACGGCCCGCCGCCCTGCAATGCGGCTATCCGCCGGCCACGCGCAGGACTGCCGGCATACCCGAACTCGTACGCGGCATCCTCAAGGACGACAAACCCCTGCTCACGGCCCCGGACGCGTGCGAATGGTGGAGGGACATCACCGACACGGCCCGGAAGGTCAACCGCATCGTGGATTCGCCGGCCACACGGGTCGCGTTCGGCGCATGCCCGTTCTGCGAGCACGGCGTCGTATGGGGAGAACCTAGGGCCCACATGGGAGAATGCAAGACGTGCGGCGCGCAGGTGAACCGCACCTATGTGGCCGACCGGCTGCTCGACAAACTCGCCCGATTCGAGAAGAAGGGCACACCCAAACAGATCAGCCGGGAATGCGCGAGAGCCGGCATCCGGTTGCCCGCCTCGACCATCCGCACATGGATCCACCAGAAACGACTCACACCCGACGCGCACGGTCACATCACGCTCAGCGACATCGTGCCCCTGCTGCGGCAGCGGGCACGTAACTAGACGGTTCCACGCTTCATCCGTTGAGAAGCGTGGAACCGTTGCTTTTCACTCGTTCGCGGAATCATCATCAAACAGTTTGCGAGGATCCTTTATCTTCAGTGCGTCGCATAGGCGGAGAGCGACTTCCAATGACATTTTCCCGATGGCCCGCTCACCAGTCTCCCAAGCCGCAATCCGGCTTCGGTTGACTCCGGGCACGCGGTCGGCCAACTGCTGCTGTGTAAGACCGCGTTGTACTCGTAATTCCCTCAGGCTCATAGCGTTTCTCGCTCTTCCGTTGCCGGCTCTTCAGCGTCCCCGTCTTCTGCGGTGAGCAGTCTGCGTGGGTTGCTGATTCGGAGTGCGTCACAGATTCTGATTGCCGTGCCGAGGGTCATGTTCTCGATCGGCTTGTTTCCCGTCTCGTACTCCCCGATGCGGGACCGGGTGACACCTCCCACCTTGTCCGCCAGCTGCTGCTGGGTCAATCCTCGCTTCAGCCTGAGTTCACGCAACCCCATGGTGTGCCGGACCATGTCAGTCTTCCTTTTTCTCGTTCGCCGCTGCTGCGTATCCCCTGATCGTTTCCTGCAGAAGCCCGACCAAGGTCGTGCCGTGCTCGCGCGCGTATTCCTCCGCAAGGAAGCACTGGCCCTCATCGACGGTAAGCTGGATAGTGGCCGTGGGCTTATCAGACAGTATGTGCGGAAGGGGGCCGACGGCATCAGGGGCGTCGGCCAGCGGCTCCATGTCGGTCCACATGCGTTCGGGGGCGAGGTCGATGTCGCCGGGCCATGCAACCGTGCCATCGATTCTGCGCACGTACAGTTTCTCGAAGAACGCACGGTCACGCAACGGCTTGAACAGGTCGTACTTGAGATACGGCTCCATGTCGTATACGCCATGGCGACCGTCGTTGAACCTGACCTCCACGAAATAGTCGTTCAGCGGACGCGCCTCGGCCACCTGCGCGTTCGCGATGTCCTTGAACTCGATGATCCGACGGGCGTACCGGTCGTAGATCTTATAGTCGGACATGCCGCACCTCCCTGAATGGCTTCATTGTCTACCTTCATCATAGGGAATGCGCCGGCGTTCCGGCCCACATGCCTCGACGAAACTATGTGAAGAAAGTGTGGAGTAGTGGCGGTGTCGGATAAGGAAAGTCGCCGGACGGGACCGCGACATGCCGGGGTTTTTGAGGCGTGTCACAGGGGCGTCGTGTCTGGTCGTGTCCGAAAATCGTGTCTGAATCGTGTCTGAGAGGCCCAGAACAGGGGAGCCGACGGAAACGAAAAAGCCCGGAATCATTGAAATTCCGGGCTTTCTGGTCGGACCAGCGGGATTTGAACCCGCGACCCCTTGACCCCCAGTCAAGTGCGCTACCAAACTGCGCTATGGTCCGATGCTGCAAAAGCAACAGTCGAGTAGTTTACCTGAAGCATCAGCCGATGTAAACCCTGCGTGTCGTGCTTCAGCTCCTTCACCGACACCGCTTACCACTTTTCTGATGAAAACTGCGCATTTAACAACTGGAGATTAATACTCAAGAACAAGGGGGGGGCGCGGGTTCAAATTTTGCTGGTCCGACAGACAAGAACTGATCGTCAAACAGACCGTGTTACTAATCTTTCGAACAACCGGCCAGGCGTTAAACCCGTTGCAATACCATTGATTAAATTCGAGGAAACTTCAGAATATCCCGGCAAAGAGGCAACGTGACGATGACGGCATATGAAAAGGTTATGAATTCGGGGAAGCTGTATAAGGTAATGGAATTCACCGAGCAGGACCCTCATTACCGTGATTATCTCCAGCAGATGGAGAAATACAACAGACTCGGCTATTCCCCAGAAGAAGAAGCGAAAAAGCAGGAGATACTGCACAACCTGTTTGCGGAAGTGGGCGATGGCGCGTATATCCAAGCCCCGTATCATGCGATGTGGGGCGGGTGCCACGTTCATTTGGGCCGCAAAGTCTATATCAACTTCAACTGCACTTTGGTGGATGACGCGCAGATTTATATCGGTGACGGGACGATGATAGCGCCTAACGTGACAATCGTCGCAGCATCACACCCGGTATCGCCAAAGCTTCGGGCGGAGGGCTATGGCTGCAACAAACCCGTGTATATCGGCAAAAATGTATGGATTGCGTCTAACGTCACCATTTTGCCCGGGGTGCATATCGGAGATAATTCGATTATTGGCGCGGGCTCCATTGTGACGAAGGACGTTCCGGCGAACGTCATCGCAATGGGAAGCCCGGCGAAGATTGTCCGGACAATAACGCCGGACGACGATATCTATTACGATCACGGGAAGTTGATTGCCGACAACATCGTTACGCTGGACGCATTGCAACAGTGGGAATAACGCTACAGAAAAGGCAGGAGACTATCGGGTTAGGTTCCGACACCACACACTCATTATGTACGCGGCTCAACGAAGCACCCGCATACATAATGACGATTCGGAGCCTCAAACCATCATTATGTACGCGACCGCTTCGTTGACGCGCATACATAATGATGGTCACGGATGTAAAGATCGGTTGGGAAGCGATCTCGCCAGCCCGTCAGCCTCGAGACACACAATTTGGCCTATTAGACCCCACAATTCCTAAGAACAGTCCAATAACCCTGTTGTCAATTCGTTATCATAATTGCAAGTGGAACGAGCCTGTTTTTATACCATACGCACATGCTGATAGTTTCATTCCACGCCGGCACTTAAGCGCGTAAAACACCCATTCTATGGATCTTTTGATGCGATATTACTAAGACATTTTACTTACGCAACACGAATAGACTTTGCCAATATGAATCCCTATAACGATTCTCTTGATGACGGCGAGATAAAGCCTGCTGGTAATGAACTAAAGTCATAGATAGACATCATTCGTCTATACAAAGGAGTTCATCATGGTTTCCGATACCAAAGCCGTGAAATCTGTCGGAGAATTTTGGACTTGCTGTAAGTTAGCGATGAACGGATGGGCTCCTGCATTGACGAGGGATGGTTTGGAGCGAACTGACATCTTGGCTGAGCGAAGCCACGAACCTTTCAACGTCGCACAGATTAGTGTACAAGTTAAAACATCTCGTAATGAACGCTGGGCTCTGAATCCCGCAAAGATTGGAGGCCAGCGCAGTTCGTATGAATGGTTCGTTTTGGTTGGATGGGATGAATCCTCGCAGAGATTATCCAGCTATATTGTTCCAAGAAATCATGTCTCCGCTGGAGCTTGGCTAGGCCATATGATGTGGCTGACAGATCCCACTGCTAAGCGCGCACGTAATTGTGGTCCTGAACAGGCTCGTATAGGTACATCGATTTTTGGCGAGTACAAAGACCAGTGGGATTTTCTCTTATATCCGACTGACGAAGTACCGATATTGTTACCACACGAACTCCATGAGTTTGCTGAGACGACGAATAACCCTGATGGTAAGCTACCTGATTGGCATCCATGGACGGGGGATAATCTTCCCAACTGGTGAAAAGCTCTTCATGAGACGACTTCTGCCTAACAAAGACAGGGGGGTAGGAATTCCCCTTGTCTTTATTTTTGCGAAGATCTCACAGCGACGAACATAAAACATCAGCACATCGGCATACTGCATCATCGCAAAAAAGAACATTGTGATTGTGCTTGTTGCAGTGCATCTTTGCCGTTCAAGCGATAGACTTATGCCTTGTAGTTTGAAGAAAGGGACCTGAATGACTGAACCAACCGATGCCACTCAGCTGGGCAACGGGGGAGTGGACCCCACCGCCGGCGTCAACGCCGTGAATTCCGTCGACCCTTCGGCTGCCTTCAGTGCCGACGACGAGATTTTTGAGCACTCGGCCAACAAGATGCGTGAACATGGAATGACCGAAACCGCCATCAACCAGTTCCACCATCTGTTCAATGTATGGCGCCGGGAAGAAGCTTCCAGCTGGATTCGCGAAGAAGATATCGAACCATTGGAACGTGTTCCCAGCTTCCATGATGTCTACGAAACCATCAACCACGACAAGGCCGTGGACGCTTTCGCCAAGACAGCATTCCTAAAGCTTAACGGTGGACTTGGTACATCGATGGGTCTCGAATGCGCTAAGTCACTGCTTCCTGTGCGTCGTCACAAGGCCAAGCAGATGCGCTTTATCGACATCATTATCGGTCAGGTGCTTACTGCTCGCACCCGTCTGAACGTGGAACTTCCGCTGACGTTCATGAACTCTTTCCGCACTTCTGCGGATACCATGAAGGTGCTGAAGCATAATCGCAAGTTTGAGCAGACTGAGATCCCGATGGAAATCATCCAGCATCAGGAGCCGAAGCTTGTAGCAGCAACCGGCGAGCCGGTGAGCTTCCCCGAGAATCCTGATCTCGAATGGTGCCCGCCAGGACACGGTGATCTCTTCTCCACCATTTGGGAATCCGGTCTGTTGGATGTTCTCGAAGAACATGGCTTCGAATACCTGTTCATTTCCAACTCGGATAATCTTGGCGCACGCCCTTCGCGCACGTTGGCGCAGCATTTCGAGAACACCGGAGCGCCGTTCATGGCTGAAGTGGCTATTCGTACGCCTGCTGATCGCAAGGGTGGCCATATCGTTCGAGATAAGAAGACCGGCCGACTGATGCTGCGAGAAATGAGCCAGGTTCATCCTGATGATAAGGAAGCCGCTCAGGATATTACCAAGCATCCGTATTTCAATACGAATTCGATTTGGATTCGCATTGATGCGTTGAAGGCCAAGCTAGCCGAGTACAACGGCGTATTGCCGCTGCCGGTTATTCGCAATAAGAAGACCGTTGATCCCACTAACCCGGATTCAGAGCCGGTCATTCAGCTGGAAACCGCTATGGGTGCCGCCATTGGCCTGTTTAATGGTGCCATTTGCGTGCAGGTCGATCGTATGCGTTTCCTGCCGGTAAAGACCACGAATGACTTGTTTATCATGCGTTCTGATCGTTTCCATTTGACTGATAGCTACGAGATGGAGGATGGTAACTACATCTTCCCGAACGTTGAACTGGATCCGCGTTTCTACAAGAATATCCATGACTTCGATGAGCGTTTCCCTTATGCTGTGCCGTCACTGGCTGCAGCAAATTCGGTGACCATCAAGGGTGACTGGACATTCGGCCGAGATGTGATCATGTTCGCTGACGCCAAACTTGAGGATAAAGAGGAACCAAGCTACGTTCCGAACGGTGAATACGTTGGTCCGCAAGGCATTGAGCCTGATGATTGGGTGTAAAAACACCACGGAATTTCATGAAATTTAACGGCCCCGACAAAAAAGGGCCGTTAAATTTTGCGAAATGACGCATATCATAGAAAAAACCCTCTAATATAGAGGGAGTGCGAATGAATATCGCATACTTATAAAGAAACAATAACTACACGTGAGGACTAATGGCAGAAGGTACAAGCGGGCGTCGGCGTTTTTCCGACAAGTGGGGCAAGCACGAGCTAGATGTACTGGCTGTGTTGTCATCCGCGTTCCCGCAATGGCTGACTTCTCGCCAAATTGCGCAGCGAGTCAAGGCATATGCGGATTCATACGGGGAGCTTGCTGATCAGGCGGCCAAGGCCGCATTTGCTAAGCAATTCCAGCGCGATCGCGCCAAGCTCGCGGCTATGGGCATTGCTATTGAATCCAGGCAGCCTGAATATTCGTCTAAGTCAGAAGGTCAGGATTTCGCATCCTATCGTCTGCAGCTCGGCGATGAACCTCGCATTCGACTCATGTTCGAGCCGGAAGATATGCCGGTGCTTGCCGCAGCCAATTATTTGGCTCGTTCTATGGCCATTTCCTCCGAACCTGACCAGTCGCAGGTTGCTCAGCGAGCATCTCGTACTACGCCGCGTGTACCGCAGACTCCGATTCCAGGGCTGGGATTGGACTCCATTGCACCAGGCTTGGGTACGCAGCATATTCCCGATTCGTTAGTCAAGGTTATTGATTCACGTCGTTTTGCGGCCACAGTAGATGTGGACGGCGAGCACCTGAACGTGGCATACACCGATTCCGATGACTTGGCCATGTACGTGCTCGAGCATCCTGGTGCCACGATTGTCAACCCGCAAGAGGCTGTGGACGCGTATCATCGTCGTCTTCATGCCGCCAGCCAATTCACTCTTGCTGATGAATCTGCTGGCCCTGTCAGTGCTTCCGTAGTGTCACCATCTATTAGCCGTGATGTCAGCGAGCCGGGCGATCCGGAGTCCATCAAGGCTCAGAACAAGAAGAACGGTTCCGCTTTCCAAACCGGCAGTGAAGTGGATCGTCGTCTGCGTTTGATGCTGTTCCTCTCAGCTCATCTTGGTGAAGAATTCTCGATGAGTGAATTGGCGGTGCGATTCATCGGTAAACCGAAGAATGATGATGAGCTGAAGAAGTTCGTCAACATCATTCATAAAGACATCAATACGCTCACCACAGTCTCTGATGATGGCGAAATGGCTGGCAGCCAGTTCTTCGACATCGACTGGCCGCTGCTTGATGCCGAGGGTATTGTTTCCGCAACTAATTCGTTGGGGCTGGAGCGCCTTGCAGGCATCTCTCCTCAATACCTCAGCATGCTGACCGCTTCGGTAAGCTATCTGGCTCACTCGCCGTTGCTTCCCGATAAGCAACGCGCGCAGGCTGAATCATTGTGCACTCGTCTTCGCCGTCATGTGAGTCCCGGTCAGACCCCTTGGCTGAGTCTGACCGGCTACGAACTGGAGCCTCGCAGTTTCTCTGTAGTCAAGCGTGCCATCAACACTGATTCCTTGCTTGACATGGGGTACACCGATAGCACTGGCCGTACGCGCCGCAAGCTGGTGGCTCCCGCCAAGATCTTCATTGATGAGGGCGTCTACTACGCAGCTGTCTATACAGATGTTGGTGCTGCTGCTCCCAAGGAGAAAAAGGCCTACGTCTCCAAAGACAAGACCATTGACAAAGCCAATGGCAAGCCCCGCACTTGGCAGGTGTTGCGTTTGGCACGTATCGAAAAAGCTGAAGTGGTCAAGCCCACGAAGACTATCGACGTGCCTAATATGCCAGTCAGTGAATTGCGCAAGTGGAGCTTTGATAACGGTACCGATGCTGTGTTCATCACCGATCAAGCGGATTTACCGTTCATTAAGACGCTGCCGGGCGCTACGGTGGAACAGTGCGGAGCAGGGGAGAAGGTCCATCTGACCGTATCCTCTGATTCCTGGTTCGTGGCATTCTGTATTGCACACGCACGGCATATCACCGCGGTCGCACCGGAAACACTTCGCACAATGATTATTGCACGAGCGGAACGCGAACTCAGCCTGAGTGCAAATAAGTAAGGAGCAGCTCCCATGCCTTGGTGGATATGGCTAGTGCTGGCGTTGTTCATGCTGGCCATGATTATCGCCGGACTGGTGTATGCAGGCGTACATGGTATGCGTGCGCTCAAAGATGTAAGCGAAATCGGCGGCCGTGTAGGCGAGAAAATTGCCGATATGGGGCAACCGGATAACGTTGATAATCCCATGCCGCCCGTGTCGTTTACGCAACCATTGAGCGCGGCCCAAGACCGTTACGCCGAAGCGCATGCCGAAGTTATTATGCGCAAGGCAGCCAAGCGCGAGCGTCATGTCCAGGCATGGAACAGGTGGAAGCGTTTCAATAACTAGGTTTCAATAACTAGCCAGTATGAGACGGAAGACATTATGGCACGTCACCATCATCAGAAGAACGAAGCATCAACTACGCTGAGTCCTTCGCAACGGTACGCATCATTTCAAAAAGTCAAACAACGCAGAGCGTCAGTAGCAGCTCGTTTTGCAGCAACATTGCCATTTGATTTGGATGATTTCCAAAGTGAAGCCAATGAGGCACTCGAGCAAGGCAGTAATGTTCTTGTCGCAGCACCTACAGGTGCCGGTAAAACAGTAGTGGCCGATTTTGCTATCTATCTAGCACAGGAACGCAATGTTAAGGCTTTTTACACCACTCCAATCAAGGCGCTGAGTAATCAGAAATACCATGATTTGGTTGAGATTTATGGCCCAGACAAAGTGGGTCTGCTCACTGGCGACACGTCTATTAATTCCGAAGCAGATATTGTGGTGATGACCACTGAAGTGCTTCGCAATATGATTTACGAGCGGTCCACCACGCTGACAGCTTTGCAGTACGTGATTCTGGATGAGGTGCATTATCTCGCCGATCGATTCCGCGGGCCGGTGTGGGAAGAAGTCATCATCCATTTGCCTAAGACGGTGAAAATCGTTGGCCTTTCCGCAACCGTGTCTAACGTGGAGGACTTTTCTCAGTGGATTTCCTCCGTGCGTGGAGACACCAAGCTGGTTATTAGCGAGCATCGTCCTGTGCCGCTCGAACAGCATGTTATTGTTCAGGCGGACGAGCATACCGAACCAGAGGTTATCGACCTATATCGCAGGGATGGCAACGGTCAGCAAACCACCAAGCTGAATCCTGAGCTCATCAATACACTTGATCGTCTTGATCGTAAGGCGGCAAGACGCCGAGGCGAACAGCGTCCGGACAAACGCAAAGGGTTTAAAGGGAAGGGGCCTAAGGGCCACGCTCCAAAACCGCAACGGCATACGCCACGGCGCTGGGCAGTAGTTGATGAATTGAATTTCCTCGGTATGCTGCCTGGAATCTACTTCATTTTCTCTCGCAATGGCTGTGATCAGGCTGTGGAACAGTGCATTAACGCAGGGCTGGAACTCACCACCGACGAAGAGGCAGTCAAGATTCGCCGTATCGTCGATGAAATGGTGGCCGGCCAGCTTAGCCAAGATGACCTGAAGGCTTTGCATTTCTCGAAGTTCAGGTTCGCATTGGAGGAAGGCTTCGCATCGCATCATGCCGGCATGATTGCCTTATTCCGCCAGATTGTCGAACGATTGTTCGAAGAAGGTCTGATTAAAATGGTGTTCGCCACCGAGACATTGGCCTTGGGCATCAATATGCCAGCGCGATGTGTGGTGGTGGAAAAACTGGAGAAATTCAATGGCACGGGTCATGTGGCACTCACTCCCGGCGAATTCACCCAGCTTACCGGACGTGCCGGCCGCCGAGGCATCGATACCATTGGCCATGCCATTGTGGTGGATCATCAGGATTTTGTACCGGCAACAGCTGCAGCTTTGTCATCCAAGCGCGTGTACCCATTGCATTCCAGCTTCCGTCCGACGTTCAACATGGCCGTGAATCTGCTTAATGCCAGCGATTATGAGACAGCACGCGTCACGTTGGACCAATCGTTCGCACAATGGGAAGCTAACGAATCAGCTTGGCAGTTGGAATCGCAAATTACCACATTGAAGCAAGCGCTTGAAGGCTACGAGCAAGCATTCCAATGCAATTATGGTGACTTCAAAGAGTTCATGTCCATCCGCATGCAGCTCAGCGATATCGAGAAGGAAGGCCGCCGTAAGCTCAAGCATGAGATCTTCCTTACCGACCAAGACCGAACCAACGCGTTCCGTCAGCTCGACGAGCGTATCAGCGAATTGCGCAAGGCCGAACATGAACATCCATGCCGTAATTGCCCGGATTTGCAGCAGCATCTTAAATGGGGTCATCGTTGGGCAAGGGAGACTCGTGAACTTAACCGAGTGATGAATCGATACGATTCGCGCACCGGTTCCGTGGCTCGTCAGTTTGATCACATCTGCGATATTCTCTGCAATCTTGGCTATCTTGAACGCAGCGAGCAAGACCATGGCCGCGTTGATATGACGCTCACTGAAAAAGGCAGTATTCTGCGCCGTATCTACAGTGAACATGATCTTGAACTCTGCGAGGCCATGCTTGCTGGCATATTCAACACATTGGATGCCAATGGTCTTGCTGCAGTGCTGTCGTCCTTGGTCTATGAGTCAAGGCGCGGCTCTCAAGGGGAACCACGGCATTATCCTGGTGGCATTTCCGGCAAAATAGCCATTGCATCGTCCAAGCTGAAAGGCGTATGCGCAAACATCAGCGCGCTGTGCGAGGATCATGGTCTTGATGAACCAAATCAGCCAGATTTCGGAATCGTCGACATCATGTACGAATGGGCAGATGGTGGCTCCCTTGCCTCATGCCTCTACGGTACCGATATGACCGGTGGCGACTTCGTGCGAACCGCTAAACGTCTGGCTGATGTGCTTCAGCAGATCGCAGTTGCCGGTCCAATGCCTGTAGATAGGGGAGAAGCGTTGCAGAATACTGCCCACGAAGCTGCTGATCGCGTCAATCGCGGCATTGTGGCATATTCCGGAGTTGACTGATAGCCAAAGGAATACAGGAATAGCAACCAAGTCCGAACTGTTGCGTACAGTAGTACGGTTACTGATATTGCAAGGAGGGTGCCAATATGGCAGAACGTAGCCTCAGGGGTATGAGCATCGGAGCAAAGTCGCTGGAATCCGACGATAACGTGGATTTCGCCGCTAGGAACGATGTGGCATACGTGTGCCCGAAGGGTCACCGTACCATCTTGCCGTTTGCTGAAGGCGCTGAAGTGCCTGATGAGTGGGAGTGCCGTTGCGGTGCTGTAGCTCACCGTGAAGGCGATGCAGATCGTGAAGCTGATGAAATCAGCAAGCCCAGCCGTACGCACTGGGATATGCTGCTGGAGCGCCGCAGCGAAGAGGAACTTGCCAAGCTGCTGGAAAAGCGCCTGCAGATGCACCGTGATGGTTGGATTCCAGATTACGAGTGAGTTGAATCAATAACTACGTACTCACTACGTAAGTTGAACAACACGTGAACCAATGCCCAGTCAAAGCGACTGGGCATAATCATTGCTGAACATGTTGCCACCATAAACACGCAGAGTGCGATATGCATGCAGATAACTGCTAACGGCAACACAACGATTCAATACATAACAGGGGAGTACCTTTCAATGGCACAGCATCCAAGGAATGTAGTTCTGCTTGATCTCGATGGCACGCTGACCAAATCCGATGGCGGCATCATCGCCTCCGTAGTCAAGACCTTTGAAGCACTGGGCCGTCCGGTACCAGATGATGCGGAATTGAAGCGCTTCATCGGACCGGCCATCATCGAATCGTTGCAGCGCAATCATATTCCAGACGATGAGCTTGACCATGCGGTCGATATTTACCGCAGCTACTACGCAGACAAGGCTGTATTCGACGACCCGAATGAGCCTGGTAACAAAGTGCCCGGTCGCTTGGTCAACGTGGTATTCCCTGGCATTCGCGAGCAGCTGATTAAGCTGCGCGAAGATGGCTATTATCTGGCTCTGGCCAGCTGCAAGCCGGAATATCAGTGCGTGCCGATCTGCGAGCATTTCCACCTGACCGAGCTGCTGGACGGTATCTACGGAGCTTCCAAGGACAATTCGCGCTTGGATAAGGATCAGGTGATTCGTTACTGCTTCGGCAAGATTGGTTTTGATGCTGCGCAAGGCGATAAAGCCGTCATGATTGGTGATCGTTACACCGATATCGATGGCGCGCGTGCCTGCGGATTGGATACGATTGGATGCCGTTGGGGGTATGCGCCTGAAGGCGAAATGGAAGAACACGGCGTCTACGAAATCATCGAGACCACTGATCAGCTCGAAGATGCAGTAAACCGTTACTTCGCATCACACTGATTTCGTTGTGGCATTTTACGCTGAAGGGATTGGATGTTTGTGCTCGGGACCGCTCCAGGCCGCTCGGGCCAAGCTTTACGCCCGAGCACAAACATCCAATCCCTTCAGCTACGAGAAAAGATAGAATATCTGCATTCGGTGAGGGAGAAAGCGGAAAACAATCTGACATAACGTACATTATCGGCTATTTTGCTGTGGAGTCATTTTTATGGATGGCAAGGCCAAGTTTGCGGTCCATTTCAGTTTCCATGGCATTATGTGCTTGCAGATACATCACCAAGATTTCCAGCATTACCAGAACGATAATGATGATTGCAGCAATCAATGCATTGGCCTCATAGAAATCACGGATATCAACATCCATCTGATCTGCAGCCAATGCGTATACCGGGAATGGCACAATCGCCATTACGAACGATACGACATGCAGCATGACCATATTCCAGCTCACCGGATGTACCGGCGGGCGTTTACTGCGAGGTGTCAGCACATGGCCGCGTAGCACAGTTATACAGATAATATTGAATGCCAATACCGCAGCGATAATCCACAATAATGCAGGAAGCAATTCGATAAACATCGTCACACCAATCTCCAAAGGTTGTCATTCATCACTGCAAAGAAAAATGGCGATTGCTGCAATATCAGCAATCGCCATATAGGTTATGTCAGATTGACTCTCGCTGCAATCGACGCTCTTCGAGCTTCTTGCGCATACGCATTGCAGTAAGTTCGTCAATCGGCCGATTGGCACTGATTTTCATTGGCTGTGCTTCGAGATCAACGTAATCCTCATGCTCCAGAGCTGCTTCAATCTGATGCCAGAGCGAACCTACGGAAACAGCAAACACTGCCTTACCGCTTTGCAGCAAATCGAGCATTTGCTCACTGGTTGTGCATTCATGGACATGCTGTCCGTCGCACATGATGGTTACGTTCGCCAGTTGATCTGTGCTGCGCTGCGTCAGAAATCCTATGGCGGCGGTAACGTTCTGCAGATTCACGCCCGCGTCAAGCAATCGCTTGGACACCGCAAGAATCACCACATCTTTGAACGAATATAAACGCCGAGAACCAGAGCCATGTGATGGGGTTATTGAAGGCTCAACAATTTGTTTTCGAGCCCAATAATCGAGTTGACGATAGGTGATACCGGCCACTTTGGACGCCACTGTACCACGGTAGCCACGCTTGGCTTCTTGCTCGTCAGCGTTGGAGAACAACTCCCCCTGAATCGCTTCATCGTTCAAGTTCTCACGCTCCTTGAGCGGAATATGAAGATGCAGTCCGATTGCTCCCATCGCACACCCCTTCGCTTACGCTGGTCTGAACGCCCGCTATACCGTGTTGTTCAGACCAGCGTAAGTCCATCATAAGGTCCGTTTAGTGAGAGATAACAGCGGATTTAGTAAAGAACACCAAGCGGAACTTGCCGATCATGATTTCGTCGCCGTTCTTCAGCACAGCTTGATCGACACGCTGACGGTTCACATATGTACCGTTGAGGCTTCCAGCGTCGATCACGGAGAACTGTCCGTTTACGCGGCGGAAGACAGCATGCTGACGGGATACCGTGGAATCGTCCAGAAGAATATCGGCACGAGGATCACGGCCGACAGTGATTTCATCCTCGTCAAGCAGATAACGAGAACCGGAGACCGCTCCCCTAGTGGAAATCAGCAACGCCGTTCCCTCAGCCAGACGCGTAATCGTATCCAGATCCTCCTGGGTCAGCGGACGATCGCCAGTGGAGGTAACGGGCAATACATTAATAGCAGGCAAACCAATGATGGTAGTTTCGCCTGCGCTTGGAATCGGATCAGTCATAGCTCCTCATTCTACCGTCTTTGCGTACTTATTTTGCGTAGCTTCACGTACTTCGTCAATGATGATGTTATCCGAGGACTGTACATCAACACTGGAACCATACTTAACCTGGAGTTGAGCGCCAACACCACCGGCGATGTCGACCGCGTTGGAAAGCTCCTGTGGATTGCCGATAGCCTTGACTATGAATGGCGGTTTGATGGTGGTACCGTCGCAAATCAATCCGTCATCAGCATCCTGAATATAGGTGGATGCCACCACGCGAACTGTATTAATGGCCATGACTTCAGCGCCAGCGTTACGTAATTCCTCAATAAGGTTGAACATAATTGAGGCATCGACTTTGGCGTCGGTTCCCCTGCTGATGGTGACAGTCACACCCTTGCCGCGTGCAGGAAGCCTACCGGAAATCAAACCGCTGGTTTCCTCATTCTGTTTGGCAATCTTACGAGCTTGTTCCTGTTCGTTCGCAGCGGACTTCAATGAATTCAACTGATTAGACAGTTGTGTCTTGCGTTGCTCAAGATTGGAAATCTGTGTATTTGATTCATTGAGCAAACGCACCAGTTCATTCTCATCCAATGTCTCATAGGTGGATTTGCTGTTATTGATCTGACTCATGTACGCAAAACCCAGCAATGCACACATGAGCATGACCAGAATAGAGGAAATGAGACGCGAACGATTGGAATGTGCGTTCAAATCCCTGCGAGGCTTTTTGCGCACCTTAGGGAACGAACCGGTTTCCATCCGATCGTTGACTTTATCTTGGGCATGCTGGTCATGCATCTTCTCCAGCATGTTGTTTGATTGAGATCTGCGCGCCATATCAGCCTCTGAAGATGAATCGCCTGATGGCGGACACATTCGAGAAGATTCGAATACCCAGCACCACAATCACAGCAGTCTGCAACTGGGAACCAACGCCTAACTGGTTGCCAAGGAACACCAGCAGCGTAGCGGTAATAACGTTGGCTAGGAAGGAGATAACAAACACGCGGTCCGAGAAGCTGCGTTCAAAATAAGCGCGGGCAGCGCCGAGCAAAGCATCCAATGCAGCGACCACCATAATCGGCAAATAGGGCTGCATCACTACGGGGATGTCCGGCTTAACAAACACGCCGACAACAACTCCGATAATCAGACCTAGAACGGCTGCCATCACTCATTCCTCTCTGCATACTGGATATCACCAGCAACTGCTGCTTCAAGTGTAATCGAATTGGATGTACTTACCTGGGGGTAGATACCGGCTTTTTTGAATGAATCGTAAAGGCTTTTCAGTTTTTTCTGCCCCATTTGTTCAGCCAGCACGTTTTTATCGCCAATGGCTTCAATAGAGTATGGGCTTTCAATAGCGGTCATGCCAATGAGAATATGGCCGCCGGCTTTGCGAATAGAAGTCTGTGCGCCTATACGATTGCCATTAATTGATATTGCTTCAGCACCATTACTGAACATAAGCGATACCAGCTGCTGCAAATCAAGGTCGGTAACGACTCGAATATTGCTGGTTGTACCTACGCGTGTGGATGTGGATTGATCAGATTGGCTGGCCGCAATCGGATCGGCTAATGTCATGGTAATGCCGGGACCGGTGACTCTAACAGTACCGTTGACCATTTCATCTTGGATCAACGTGTCACTTTTCACATTGCCAGAGATTTTTTTCGACTGATCATCGACCTGGGTTTTCAGGTCGTTCACATCATCGGTGAGTTGCTGAATCTGATCATTGCGATCCTCAAGTTGGTTCACCAACGTTTGCCGAACTTGCTTGCGAGGATCTGATTGCAGCTGCTGTACAAACAAACTGCCAGCAAAACCTACACCGACGCAAATCACAAAAACGATGATGCGATTGAACCAAATCGAGAATACAGATCGATGCTCATGAACCAAACGGGCATCCGAGAACATCGGATCCATTGGACGATTCACTAAATCGTCAATCAAACGAAGCGAATCATCATCGGTTTTACGCCTGCGGCGTGTCCGGATAGCAGCATCATCGTTGGAGGCTAACGCGTGGTGAGATTCTATACCGCTTACGGATGAGGAAAAAATGGCGCGACGATGCACCGGCGCATTGTCCTGTGACACAGGAAATGAAACCGGAGCAACGGTATCAGGCGCCATACTTCTCCCCCAGTTCCTTACGCAACAGTTCAACGCCCTGACGCGTATAAATGTAGCCAGCCAGCCAGTACATGGCTATGCCCCACACTCCAGCGGCAAGAGCTGCCAAATACAGGGTATGGAAGAACGGGTTGGTACCGAGGTCCGCAACAATAAGCGCCACAATGGAAATCATAAGAAGCGCGGTTCCGGCTTTCCCGACAAAATGAACCGGTAATGGTCCATACCCGTATTGGGCAAGCCAAAGCACCTGAATCGCCATCCACAAGTCGCGAAGACCTACGACGATAAGCATCCACATCGGAATAATGCCGGCGATGCCCAACGCCAGAATCGAGCAGATAATCAGCAAACGATCGGCCAGAGGATCGAGAATCTGGCCGATTTTGCTGACCTGATTGAATTTACGGGCGATAATGCCGTCTACCCCATCAGAAGCCGAAGAGATAGCAATTAAAGCTAACGCTTCAATCATGCTATGGCGTGAAATAAGTGCAGTGATAAACGGAATCGAAATGATTCGCAATGCACTAATCAAATTCGGAACCGTGAAGTAGATATCACGAGCTTCCGGACTGTACTGCGTATCGGTATTCTGATGGGTCATAACGGCTTTACAGTTTAGATGCGAGAAGCCTGCAACGCGGTAACGATAATGCCGCGCGCACCGACTTCATACAAATCATCCATAAGTTGGTTGACTTTAGCCTTGGGAACCATGACGCGAACAGCGTTCCACTGCTTATCATGCAGCGGAGAGATGGTCGGGCTCTCAAAGCCCGGAGTCACGGCCACGGCTGCGGCAACCTTGCTCACTGGAATGTCGTAATCCATCAACACATACTGGTGAGCAGTAATCACACCCTGCAGTCGGCGAGACAGCACCGCCAAGCGGGGATCCTTCTCATCCAGACGCGGAGAACGAATCAGGCATGCTTCGGAATGCATCAGCGGTTCCGAGAATACGCGCAGTCCAGCGTTACGCAGCGTGGTGCCGGTGGAAACCACATCGGCAATCAAATCAGCCACACCAAGCTGTACGGAAGACTCCACAGCACCATCCAAGTGAATGGTTTCAGCCTCTACGCCGTGCTCTACAAGATAATCATGCACGAGTTTGTCGAACGTGGTGCCCACACGCTTGCCCTGAATATCTTCCAACGTGGAGATCGGGGATTCATTCGGAGCGGCGAAGCGGAAAGTCGAAGCTCCGAATCCAAGCGGCATATGCTCGAGTGCGGCGGTGCCGGAATTCTTCAACAGATCCTCTCCGGTGATGCCGACGTCAATGGCTCCGCGGCCAACATACACGGCGATATCAAGCGGACGCAGGTAGAACAGTTCGATGTCATTGTCCGGATCCTGCACAACCAGCTGGCGTGTGTTGGTGCGCAGACGATAGCCGGCTTCGGCGAGCATATTCCATGCCGGCTCGGACAGCATTCCCTTATTGGGTACGGCGATTCTCAGCATGACTACTCCTCTCCCCTATTGGGAGCTAGTTAATTTGCTTGTGTGAATGATGTGACGGATGGGTGGGCCCGACCTTATCGTATAGGCCAGGCCCAAAGGAGATCACAGGTGCTTGTATACATCTTCGAGGGTCAGACCATGCTTGATCATCATGACCTGAACATGGTAAATCAGCTGGCTCATCTCTTCTGCAGTGCGATCAGCGCCTTCGTATTCAGCGGCCATCCAAGTTTCGCCGGCTTCCTCGATAATCTTCTTACCGATGAAGTGGGTACCCTTGTCGAGCTCGTCAACAGTCAGAGAACCTTCCGGGCGGGTCTTAGCCTTCTCGGAGAGCTCGGCAAACAGGGATTCAAACGTCTTCATAATCTATGTCCTTTTTATGGTAAACGGCTTGGCCGGTTTCAGTCCTTGTATGCGGCTTCGGCCTTAGCACGGATATCATCAATGGCCTGTGCAGGGCTTTCGGCACCATACACGGCAGAGCCGGCCACGAGCACATCGGCACCAGCTTCGGCAACGATGTGAGCGGTCTTGGGGCTCACGCCACCATCGACCTGAATACGGGTCTTCAGACCACGGCGAGTGATTTCGTCACGCAGGCGACGGACCTTAGCCATCTGATTGTCGAGGAACTTCTGGCCACCAAAGCCCGGTTCCACGGTCATGACGAGAATCATGTCGAACTCGTCAAGAATATCGAAAATCGGCTCTACCGGTTCCGCCGGGCGCACGGCGAAGCAGGCCTTGCAGCCCATGTCGCGCAGCTGACGAGCCAGACGAACGGGAGCGTGGGTGGCACCCATGTGGAAGGACACGGATGCTGCACCGAGCTTTGCGTACTCAGGGGCCCAGCGATCGGGGTCTTCAATCATCAGGTGCACGTCAACCGGCAGATCGGTGACCTGGCAGATGCGGCCCACAATCGGCTCACCAAGAGTCAGATTCGGAACAAAATGGTGATCCATAACGTCGACGTGAACCAGGTCGGCGTTGGAAATAGCCTTGAGATCACGCTCAAGGTTGCAGAAGTCGGCGGACAGAATGCTGGGTGCGATTGCGATCTTGCTCATGGTTCCTTACCTTATCTTTGTAATGGGACTTGATTCTTATTATTTTCCACGTTTTTCGTTATTTGCGCTTCTTCTGAGCGTCCTGCTCTTCTTGAAGGCGCTGGCGTTCGAGTTCGTCGGCGGTTACTGCAGCGAGGCGTTGTGCTTGGGCCTTGGAATCCGGGCCGTACTGGTATAACACGACAAAGAGAATGCAGCCGATAATGAAGACGATAATGGCCGTCCATACATTGGTTCTTAGGCCAAGAATGACCGTCGAATAGTTGATGCGCACATTTTCAATCCAGGTGCGGCCCAAGCCATACCACATCAGGTATATGGCGAACTGCTGGCCGGCCTTGAGCTTGCCGTACAACTTGGCGCCAAGGTAGATGATGAGCGCGGCACCAATCAGGTTCCAGATCATCTCATAGAGGAAGGTGGGGTGGAACAGCGTGGTTTTGTAGTCGGGGCATTGCGAGCCGTTGTAGCAGATCTCGGTTTTGCCGATGGCGTCAGCATCATTGAGCTTCAGGCCCCAAGGCAGCGTGGTGGGCCAGCCGTATAGCTCTTGGTTGAACCAGTTGCCGAGGCGTCCGATGGCCTGTGCGACCGGCAATGCTGGCGCGATGGCATCGGCGAAAATGGCGAATGGGTAGTGCTTATGACGGCACCAGAGGAAGGCTACCAAAGTGCCCACGGAAATACCGCCGAAGATGGCCATGCCGCCTTCCCATACCTTGAGAATATTCACCAGGTTGCCGGTAGGCGGGAAGTATGCGGAAGGTGTGGTGATGCAATGGTAGAGACGTGCTCCCACCAGTGCACATGGCACGGTCACCAAGGTGGTGTCAAGAATCTGGTCGAACGTGCCGCCATAGCGCTTCCATCGTTTGGTAAGAATCCACACGGCTGCGCAGATGCCAATAAGAATGCAAATCGCGTACATGTGGATAGTGACGGGACCGATCTTGAACTGCGAGAAGGTCGGTGATGGAATATAAGCCAGATTCATGGTTCCTCTTGTTATGCCGTATTCGATGGTTGCTTCTGACGAGTCACTACCCTACTGTGCTGAGCACAAAACCGGTTGCGACTCGCCAGAAAGTTCATCGAGCGTTATGAATGCCTTCGGCCAATTCCTCGCTCTTGGCGGCGAGCAGCTTCAGACCTTCTGCAGCATCACGAGCGGTCTTGTTATCATCGGCCAGCAACGTGTGCACCAAAGCGGAACCCACGATAACGCCATCGGCATAGGAGCCGACCTTGGCACCTTGCTCGGCGGTGGACACACCAATACCCACGCAGACATTCTTGGCGCCAGCCTTGCGAGTACGTTCCACGAGCACTTCTGGAGAAGCATCAATGGTGGAGCGCTCGCCGGTAACGCCCATGCGTGCGGCCGCGTACACGAAGCCACGAGCGTTACGAGCCACGGTTTCCAGACGATTGTCGGCCGAGTCCGGAGAAACCAGGAAAATACGATCCAGACCATGACGATCGGATGCCTCGATCCATTCCCCTGCTTCATCAGGAATCAGATCCGGGGTAATCAGGCCTGCGCCACCGGCATTCCCGAAATCGGTGGCGAAGCGTTCGACACCATAGTGGTAGATGAGGTTCCAGTAGCTCATGACCAGCGGTACGCCACCGGCATTCGCTACGGTTTCCACGGCTTCGAACACGCGCTTGATGGTTTCGCCGTTGCGCAGGGCGATGGAGGATGCGGCCTGAATCACCGGACCGTCCATGACCGGATCGGAATACGGCAGGCCGATTTCCACTGCGTCAACGCCGTGCTCGACCATGGTCTTCAGTGCGTCAAGGGAAACTTCCGGGTTCGGGAAGCCGTATGGCAGGTAGCCGATGAAGGCCGGCTTGTTCTGGGCTTTGAACTTGGTGAACATTGCCTCGGTCTGGCTGGGCTTGTGACTGATGCCCAATGGCTGGCCGGATGGCGTGGTTGCTGTGTTGGTCATATCAAAATCTCCTTTTCCGCCCCTAGGCTCCCCTCTGGAGGGGAGCTGTCACGAAGTGACTGAGGGGAGGTATGCAAAAAAAGTTCTATGTTTAGATGCCTGCTTGATTCGTGTTTTGCAACTCGAGACGACTCGCAACGACTCGTGATTCACGCCACGGTGTTGCCGTGCGCTCCGGTTACTTCAAGTGCCTTGGCTTGATCGTCGGTCAGGTAGCCGAACCACTTGCCTGCGGTGGCCATGTCCTTGTCACCTCGACCGGAGATGTTGATGATCATCACAGCCTTGTCGTAACCCTTGGCCTTCAAATCGGCGGCGGCCTTGTAAGCGCCGGCCACGGCATGGGAGCTTTCGATGGCCGGAATGATGCCTTCGGTCTGGCTCAGGTCGCGGAAGGCGTTCATGGCTTCCTCATCGGTGGCCCAAGAGTAGTTCACACGGCCAATGTCCTTCAGCCAGGCGTGCTCAGGGCCAACGGATGCGTAATCAAGACCTGCGGAAATGGAGTAGGTGTCGAGGGTCTGGCCTTCATCGGTTTCCAGCAGATAGCTCTTGGCACCCTGGAACATGCCGAGCTGGCCGGTACCGGGAGCGAATCGAATGGCGTGCTTACCAGACTCAGGGCCGTTGCCGCCCGCTTCATAGCCGTACAGGTTCACGCGATCATCATCAAGGAAGGCGTTCATCACGCCAATGGCATTGGAGCCGCCGCCCACGCATGCGCAGATCGCATCCGGGTGGTCGATGCCGTACCAATCCTGAAGCTGCTGCTTGGCTTCCTCGCCGATGATCTTCTGGAAGTCACGAACCATGGCCGGGAACGGGTGAGGGCCAGCGACCGTGCCGAGCAGGTAATGCGTGTCCTTGACGTTGGTCACCCAATCACGCAGGGCTTCGTTGATGGCATCCTTCAGAATGCGGTCACCGAGCGTAACCTCAACCACTTCGGCGCCAAGCATGCGCATGCGGGCCACATTCAAGGCCTGACGACGTGCATCGATCTGACCCATGTAGATGCGGCACTTCAAGCCCAGCATGGCGCACACGGTTGCGGTTGCCACGCCGTGCTGGCCGGCACCGGTTTCGGCGATGACGCGGGTCTTGCCCATGCGCTTGACGAGCAGAGCCTGTCCCAGCGCATTGTTGATCTTGTGTGCACCGGTGTGGTTCAGATCTTCACGCTTCAAGAAGATACGAGCATCAAGACCGGTCTTGTCCTTGACAAGCTTGGCGAAACGTGGAGCCTCGGTCAGCGGGCTCGGACGGCCCACATAACGCTGCTGCAGGGTCATGAACTCCTTATGGAATTCCGGATCCGCCTTGGCTTCGTTGTATACGCGCTCCAGCTCGTCCAGAGCGGTGATCAGGGCTTCCGGCACATAGCGGCCACCGAACTGGCCCCAGTATGGTCCTTGATGTTCGCTCAATGGGGTGGTTTCGGATGCTTTCACTTGTGCTCCTGCCTTTACTAGTCGTTCCACTGCAAGTTCATGATCGTCGGCAGTGGCCACGCCCTCGCCGACCAAGACCGCGTCCGCTCCTGCACGGGCGTAATCCTCGACTTCAACTGCGCCGAAGACACCGGATTCCGCCACTTTGATGACGTCCTCAGGCAGGTCTGCAGCCAGTTCGTTGTATTTATTGACGTCCACGCGAAGATTCTTCAGGTTACGGGCGTTAATGCCGATTACCTTGGCTCCGGCTTCACGTGCACGTTCGATTTCCTCACGCGTGTGGGTTTCCACTAGCACGGTCATTTTGAGCTCATGGGCCAAGTCGAGCAGATGCTTGAGCTTGGCATCATCCAGTGCAGCTACAATGAGCAGCACCAAATCAGCACCGTGTGCGCGGGCCTCGTAAATCTGATAATCGGTGACGATGAAATCCTTGCGCAGCACCGGAATGTGCACGGCTGCACGCACCTTGTCCAAGTCATCGAGAGAGCCGAGGAAACGGCGACCTTCGGTGAGCACGGAAATGGCGCTTGCGCCGCCCTGCTCATATTCGTGGGCCAGGCCGGCCGGATCGGGAATATCACTCAGGTGGCCCTTGGACGGAGACGCGCGCTTAATCTCGGCAATCACTGGAATGCCGTCCTCACGCTTAAGCCATCGCATCGCGTCAATCGGAGCAGGTGCGGCGAAGGCAGCCTTCTGCACATCCTCAAGTGACACAGTGCGTTCACGGGTCTGCTGGTCTTCCAGCGCGCCCGCTACCAATTCGTCCAGAACCGACATGATCCTCCCTTTGCTGGTAGTCGATCATGCGTCACTCTAGGTCACTGGCCCGGCAAAAACCGCGCCCGTCCTACATTTTGGGCTATTCAGTTGCCACCAGCGAGCGCAGGAGTGCGATTTCCTCGCGATGCGTGGTGGGTGTTTGTTCCTTGGTTTCCAGAATCATCGGCAATCGTGCCATGTTCGGGTCGTTCACGAGTCGTGTGAAGAATGGGAGGCCGAGTTGGCCTTCGCCAATGTTGGCGTGACGGTCTTTATGCGAATTTAAGCCGAATTGGGAATCGTTCACATGGATGGCTTTGACGGTGTTCAAGCCGATGACGTCATCCAGTTGGCGCATCACACCGTCATAATCGTTCACTAGATCGTAGCCGGCATCCAGCACATGGCAGGTATCGAATGTGACGCCGACATTCGTCTTGTTGTCGATACCGTCCATGATGGTGGCGAGTTCTTCGAAGTTCCGGCCGCATTCGGTCCCCTTGCCTGCCATGGTTTCCAGCAGCACCATGATGCCGTTTGCTCGTTCGAATACCTGATTCAGACCTTCGCTGATCAGTCGGCATCCGGTTTCGGCGCCCTGGCCCACGTGTGCTCCCGGATGAATGTTGATGTAGGTTTCCTGCCCGGCTTCACGAATCGGAGTCAGTAGTTCGATGTCTTCTGCGAGTGCGTTGATGGCGAACCGGCGTTTGTCTTCATCCTTGCCTGCGAGGTTGTAGACATACGGTGCGTGGACCACCAGTGGACCGTATCCTTCGGCTTTGAGTTGGGTGCCGAACTCCCCTGCGGTGCTTGGGTCCAAGGCTTTTGAGCGTTTGCCATACGGTGAGCGTGGGAAGAATGCGAATGCGGAGCCGTTTTCGTCGTGTGATCGTTCCAGTAATGCTTTCCATCCGCCGGATGTCGACAAATGCGATCCGATGAATAACTTCGTCATTCCTTTTCCGCCTTTCGTTACGGCCATCGTGCTCAAATGTTCAGGGCTGTATCCGGGTTTTCCCTAGTGTATTGGAGCGTTGCTGTCTGTAATAATAGAGTTTTACTGCGAATACAGAGAAGGACATGCCATGCGACTCATCGGTAACATTCTGTGGATTATTTTGGGCGGCATTGAAATCGCCATTGGCTGGGCCATTGTGGGATTGCTGCTGTGCGTTACGATTATCGGCATTCCGCTGGGTATTCAGGCGTTCAAAATGGCGGGTCTTACGCTGACGCCGTTTGGTAAGACCGTGCGCTATGGCGGTGGGGTTGGGTCTTTGCTCGCCAATATTGTCTGGGTGGTGCTGGTTGGCGTCTGGATGGCGTTGAGCTATGTGGCAGCTGGCGTGCTCAATTGCATCACGATTATCGGCATCCCGTTTGGTTTGCAGTCGTTCAAGATGGCGAAGCTGGCACTGTGGCCGTTCGGCGCGCAAATCGAGAACCTGTAAATATCACGTGGTTGTATTATCTGCTTGCCACGATGTAGTGCCGATTATTCTGTGGCATCCAATCATTGCCAGGCTTTGAGCACACTTGCCGGCACTTTGGATGCGTCAAACCGATAGTGTCCGGTTACGCTCATGTGATGCGCGAATGCCAGATAATCGTTTTCGCGATTGTTCTGCGCCATGTTATGCAGCACGTATGTGATGCCGTTGCCGTCACGCTTGTCCGAAATGATGCCAATGTGTTTGGTGTGATTGAAGACCACGATGTCGCCACCCTGCCATGAGGCTTTGTCCGTAGGATCAGTGGTGAGGCTCTGCCCGTATTTGGCGAAGAACACATCCAATACGCCAGTACGACGAAAATCAATGTTCGGATCTGGATTCGATGCCACTGCAGCATAGCTGGCCGGGTCGGCAGCAACATCAGCATCTACCATGGCCTTGAGATCATAGCCGGCCTCGCGGAATGCACGCCATACCAAATCGGTGCAAGCGCCACGGTTATCAGGCGGATAGCCGCCCTGGTAGTAGCCGTCATCATACTGCGGCTTGGCTTGCGCATCCTTGCGCGCACCGGTAACGATATCCGCGTAATCGTCCACGCCATTGTTATTGAAATCAACCGGGCTCACCGTTTTTGGATACTTCTGGTCAGCCTCATCCGCCGACATTGTCGAAGCATCTGAACCTTGTGAGGTATTGGCTGATGTGGTCTTTGATATCCGGGATGCGATGGCACTCGCCATCGATTGCCAAGGCAGGCCTGTCATATGCCGTATGGCGAGTGCTCCACCGAATACCAATGCCAAGATAATTGCGACAGCAACAATCAGCTTCGTTCGGCGGTGAACCTTATGTTGCATCACTGTTTGCCTGCAGACTGCTGGTTATTCCGGTTGCGCATATGGCGTTCCCAGAAGTACTCGGCTATATCCAGTGCAATCCCAACCGCAGCGATCACAACGAGCAATAGATTCTCACCGATAGCACTAATCAGCAATAGTACATAGCAAGCGATTCGGGCCACTCGCCACCAATTGATACTCATGGTTTTATGGTAGCGCCGTACTTTGCGGCTTTGGTAAAGGTTATCTTCTGTGCGGCATACGACGGTGCGGCTGTCATCTATAGATGACACAATTCCGATCTCCCGGCCTTAGGGGAACGTGGCAATACCCCGGAATCGCCGCGGTTCCTCTTGGACGACGAGAACATAGGGCAGTCGCATTGCCGACTGAGCAGATTACCCACCGAGTAGATTGTTCTCTTCAGGAGGGGATACACAATGAAACCTTTGAAGATGCGTAGCAAGGTGCTGCTTGCGGCGGGCATGGTGACAGTCGGATCGTTGGGTATTCAGACCTCGTCATCCTTGTCGGCGTCGTTGTTCGATGCGCTGGGTCCGATTCCGGTCAGCTCGATGCGTATGCTCGTCGCGGCGATGGTCATGCTCGTAATCATTCGGCCCAAGCTGTCTGGCCGGTCGAAAGGCGAATGGTTGGGCATCGTGGTCTACGGGCTGGCGATGGCGGCGATGAACATCTGCCTGTACTCGGCCATCGATCGCATCCCGATGGGCGTGGCCGTCACCTTGGAATTCCTCGGCCCATGCGTGGTCGCCCTAGCCGGTTCACATCACTGGCGCGAAGGCCTGTGCGCGGTGGTTGCGCTGATGGGCGTGGGGCTGATCTCGTTTACGCCGGGAGGCTACTTCAATCCGGCGGGCTACCTGTTCGCATTGGGGTCGGCCTTCTGCTTCGGCCTGTACACGCTGTTCGCGGACAAGGTCGGCAAGGCGGGCACCGGGCTGGACGGGCTCGCTTTATCGGTCACGGTAGCCGCTCTTGTCACACTACCGATATCCATCGGCCACGCCGCACATACGATACCCGCCCAATGGGGCGTTATCGCTGCTTCGGCTGTGCTGGGAGTCGCGATCCCTTACACAATGGACACACTGTCCGGACGCATCACGTCGGCACGCGTGGTCGGCACATTGTTCTCCATCGACCCGGCCATGAGCGTCATCATCGCCGCATTAATCCTGCGGCAGACCATCACGCCGGTGGCCGTCCTCGGCGTCATCGTCGTTTCCCTCGCCGGAGCGCTGCTTGTGTGGGCATCCGGCAGTCAGGCGTAGAACGGCACAGGGATGGCCGGACGCCGAAGCCTTTCAGATCCTTCAGTGACGAAGCGGCCTTCCGCTCGCCGACGCTCCCCTACCTGTCGAAGTGGCAATTACCGAAGAAACTGCGCCATGCCTGCACGAAACCGTTCCAGTTACGACGCATATACAGCTGGATCTTCCTGGTCGTCTTGGCGTCCAGCGTGGTCGCATCCACGACCACGTCACCATCGGCGGTCAACACGAACTTCGCGAGCCGGTACGAGTCGTTACGCTTGATATGAAAATGCACGCCGTGGCCGCCGTCATTGCTGGTCACATAAAATTCTCATATCCGACGACATCTTCAAACCAGATCTCAGGCATATTCACGATCCACTTCGCGCGCATCCTCCACGAACGGATAGGCGCGTTTGAAGTAACCCTCCACCAATGGCAAAGATTCCTTCCATCGGGAACGTGTTGCTTCTCACGGTGCCGTCATTATTGAACACGATCTTGAACCCGGTCGCCGGCTCGGTGACCGTGACCGTCCTCGCCGTGTACCCCAAGCGAAGACCATTGGCCTCCAACAGGTTGCTCATACCAACCTTCGCCATAGTGCCTCTAATCACAACATGTGATGCCGTCCCTACATACTTCCCATCGACTCTACGCCCATGCCGATATGTGATGGAAGACTCGCGTGAACGACAATCAACCCCATGTCATCTGGCGAAAACTACTTCTGATTGTTCGCAAACCGATTGGCCGAGGGCTTCGCAGCCTTCTCAGAATCGCCAGCCGCCGAATGCATCCCGGTTGAGTCCTTTTTCTGATTCATGTCACTCCCCCAATAGGCTCTGACGATGATCGAAATCACCACGTACAGCACGCAGGCCATTCCCAGACCCAATGCCAGATACTGCAATGTCGCGAATTGGAACACCATGGCGACGGCCAGCATGTCGACACACAGGTTGACGCAAACGACGAACAGAATCCTCCCCGCAACGGCATCGGACCTATAGTCAAGCAGCTGACCGCGCGCATCAGGCTCCAGTCGCTCGGCCACTTTGCCGCTATAGGCGATCCCACCCATCACCAGCAGGATGGACGCCACCAGGAACATGGCCGCCGTCATCCCAAAGTCCCAGAACCGCTCCGAACCCCACCCATACCGAATAAGAGCGCATGCCGTGAGCACGACGGAATACAACGCAATGGTGCCGGCCGCCATGAACATCTGCAGCCGACCCTCGCTCATGCCCGCACGCCCACTACCGGAGTCCTGAGTGTTCTTGACGGCCATGATCGTCCCTCTTCCTTGAGTCTCCGCAAGCCCATGCATATCACCAATGCTGACACACCCAATGAGCGTGGGCAACATCGCGTCAAGCAATCGCATGACATGGAACAATCATGACGCTGATCAAGCATCCATGCTAGCCAAAAGGCGATTACGTCGTCTAAAGACTACAAGGGAGCTGCAGGCAGTCATTTTCCTCTCTCGGACGACACCCTCAATGTCAGTCAATCATTATCCTGGCATAGCAACGGTGAAACGCCCTTCGCACATACTTAGCGCACTTTGCGCACCCGGCCAGTACTGGCGAAGAGAGCAGCATGACATCATTTGCGTGCGATAATGGAATGCAGTTACACACGGCACTGTGCGATGTTCATTGCTGATCGTCGCGCCCGATCTTAGACAGCAACAGGAGCGGATATGTACCACGTTTTGGTGTCGTTCGCATACGACTAACGGCCGGCATCATCCCGACCGATACTTCCGTTGCGATCATACGCCGCAGTCGGCGTGCGACCGCAATGATTCGTTATGCGAAATCACACCGAAACGTCGCCATGACATTCCCTTTTGATTGCACCATCCAATCACGCTCATCACGAGGTCAGTTGCAAACTCGACGGGAATCAATCATGGCGCATGAATGAAACGAGTCTGTCATGAACACTGATACCACCCATCCCATTCCCGATGCCTACATCACATCCACAGCACCGCACGACTCCCCCATTGAAAACATTGCAACAATATCCGGCGAACAGCATCACGCCGATGCGGCGAAATCGCCCCAGTCATTGTGGCACGTGCGCGCCTATCGTAACTGGTTCGCCGCCGATACGGCCGACGTGTTCGCGGTCAGTCTGCGCACATTCGCCATACCGCTGGTCGGATTGGCCGTATCCGGATCCCCATTCGTTGCCGGTCTGCTGGTCACCATCGAATCCGCCATCGGACTGGTTCTGATGTCCATTGGCGGGGCGATAGCCGACCGGCACGATCGCCGTAGGCTCATGATTCTGCTTGGCATCATCGGCGCGGGACTGTCCATCGCCACGACGGCGGTGCTTGCCACAGGCATGATGTCCGCTCCCCTGTTTGCCATAATGGTCACAGCCTTCGCAGTGATGAACGGACTGCTCGGACCCTCCAATGATGCAATGCTGAAGTCGATCGTGCCGATGGACCGGTTCGCCAAGGCGCAGGCGATACGAGAAGCACGCGAATCCTGCGTGGAACTGTCCGGCGGCGCAATCGGCGGACTTCTGTACCGAATCGCTGGCTGGTGCCCGTTCCTCACCTCCGCTGCACTGTATGGCATCGCCACTGTCACGGCGCTCGCACTGCCGCAAAGAACCGATACGCATACAGCAACAGCGCCTGCAATGGCAATGAATGCCATGCAGGATGCTACCCCGTCGTTCTTCACGCAGTTCGTTGAAGGATGGCGGTGGACGCTGACTCGACGCACGATACTTGCAGCTATCGCGCAGGGCGCGACCGTCAACGTGGCCTGCTACGGCAGTATCATCGGCGTGCAAATCATGCTCGCCGAACGCGGCACCGATCCCGCGCTCATCGGACTGGTCAACACGTTCACCGGTATCGCCGCGTTCATCGGCTCGCTCGCTGCTGGATGGCTGGTCGAGCACATTCCCACCGGCCGGCTCATCATCCTCACCTTCGCGGTGCTCACAGTGGCAATGATCCCGCTCACTCTCACCAGCTCATACGCGGTGATTGTCGCATGCATGAGCGCCACATCGCTGCTGTTCCCCGCGCTGAACGCTGGCGAACTCGGCTTCATCTACGGCCGCACGCCCGATGACATGCAGGGTCGCGTTTCCACCGTGTTCGAGACCACGATAGGCGTGCCCGGCGCGCTCACCCCAGCGCTGGTCGGCTGGCTGCTGCAAACCCCGGGACTCGGCTTCCGCGCAGTCATGATACTAGTCGTTATCTGCGCCGCAGCAGGGCTGGCGCTCGCCTGCACGACCCCGACTCGGCATATCCCGTTACCCAGCCAGTGGGAGGAAGCCGAATTGTAAACGCACGTGGCAGTCGATATTGGCACGTACCTCATCAAGGCTTTCGCAGACGTGTATTTCCGCCGGCTCATCGGACATGTTCCGGGATCCTCCATTCGTATTGGCGATACGGTTCGCGGCAACATCCATGTCGACGTCCGCGGCGGCCATGCGGCGCTCCGTCACCGTGAAGTGCTCCAAGACGACAAGCGTATCGTCGTCGATCGGGAACGTCGGGTCGGCGAATCCGGCGCGGTATTCGTCGGAGTTCCAGAACGCCTCATGCGTGCGCCGCCATTGCTCCGCGGTCGTATCGCCTTCGCCCTCGTCCATCGCCTGACGGTCGGTCACGTCACCCAAGCGGGTCACGGCGACATCGGTGGTGGTCAATACCGCCACACCCTGTCCGTTGGAGTCGACCAACACGGATCGGTCACCAACCTGCGGCAGCGGCTCGCCGCACGACGTGTAGTCGAGCAGCAACGCGGAGGTCGCAGTCTTCGTGCCGTCGAGGATCAGCCGCACCAGCCGGTCACGTTCCGGACCGGGCATCATGAACTCCGCCTTCGGCAAATCCGCATGCTCCGGATCGGCGTTCCATGCTTCATTGACCAATCTCATCATTCCCTCCCGGCAGTCATATCCATCAATAATGCTGCCGATCCCAACATCGCGCCAATCAAACGGGATATCCGTCGTCTAAAGACGACGCCATGGCCGCAGACATCCACCTGGCTAGCCACTGTGCAATGGCATAACCTCATGCAAAAACCCGAATACAGCCTTCCACAGTCCTGATCACACACCGCTGAGACAATCATCGGCGATATGAGACGGCCGCGTTCGCGTCGCGTTTGATGACGCCGGCCTGTATCCACCCGCTCGTCGTTCCGCCGATCAGTTTGTCGTAGTCGCGCGTCGTGGACCATGACAGCAGTGTGAAGCGTTCGGCGCTGAGATCGTCGATGGCGTGCAACTGCGCGGCGGAACCGTGCAGCGGCGCGTATCCGCCGCGCGTGGGCACGTCGTTTGCGTCGAGGAAGTAGTAGTACGGGCAGTCGCGGTAGTACCAGTATGCATCGATGTACGTGTACTCGTCCTGAGCGATTACCGGCTGCTCAGCTGAGCAGACGACCTGTCGGCTGAGCGCTGCCGATCCGGGCGTATCGTTGCGGTCGAAACTGTGGTTGCCGCGTACGCCGTACACGATCGTTCCCGAGGCCAATATCGCGAGCGCCACAGCGTAGACGAGCAACATGCGACGGCCGCACATCCGATGCGCGAGAACGCATGACAGCGCGATCATGGCATAAACGAACGGTGCGGCGACGATCAGATAGCGTACGGAGAACATGCCGTAGCCGCCGCTGGACAGTTCCTTGACGGCGGACCAGACCATCAACATTGCCGTCGGCACGACGGCGAGCATGACGATCAGCCATGTGGCCGCGATGGGCTGCTGCGAGAATACGCACTGTTGCGATGCGGATGGCGTGGATGTGTATTGCTGTGATGCCGATGGTTGCGGCAGACCCCACGTCCGCATGCACAGCCGTTCCGCGATGAGTATGCTGACGATCAGCGTCATCGTGACGCCGATCAGCAGCGAAACGATTGACGGCAGTTCCGTTTCCGTCATGCCAAGCAGAAGGATGTCGAGCGTGTTCGCCACGCCGGACATGTTCGTGCGACGACGTACCGGCGGTAACACAGAATTGTCGAGCTGGCTCCGAAACACCGGCATCCACGGCAGGAACAGGTCAACCGACGTGAGGTAGGCGAGCAGCCATCGCCACTCGGACAGACGTCGCATGCGCCATGATCGCACGACAAGCCATATCACGTGCGTCAGCCATACGAATGCAGTGAGGTACAACGTCAGCATGCCGAGTGCGACAGTCACGGCATACGCGATCCACCGCACAATGCGATGTCGCGCATCACACGTCCCGGTCACGCCGACCGCACGTAACAGTAGCATCGTGCCGCCCACGGTCAACAGCATCGCCGGCGAATACATGCGCAGCTCGTAGCCGTATCGCAGCATGAACCCACAGCACATCATCATCGGCATGCACGCCATCGCCGTGCTCTCGCCGCACAGGTCACGCATCAGCAGAATCGTCACGGCCACCGCAAGTCCGAGGCATACGCAGTTCGGTATCCGCAACAACTCAACATCTTCGCCCACAATAGTCAGCCATGCTTTGAGCAGCAGATAGTACAACGGCGGATGCGCGTCGACGGCGGTGAGCGCGATCAGCCGCGGCACGGGTTGGCTTGCCAGGATCAGCGAGTACTGTTCGTCGAACCACAGCGATTGATTCCGTCCCATCAGCCAGCTGAGCACGGTCGTCGACAGCGCGCAGCACACGGTCAACACAAAAAAGATTGCGGGAGACATTGACGCAGAGGGAAAAGTATCATCACCGCAGCTGCGTCCGATGACGTGTTTGTCGTACATGCCAGTTTTGCAATTGGATGTTGCCTCGGCACGACGCGATCGTGTTACGAAAGTGCATGCGGCGCGTCTACCTGACGAACGATTCCGTCCATAGACCATGATTCATGCCCCTTTTCCTTTGATGATTCGCGGCTGTGTGAATCGTCCGCACAGCCCTGTGCCGCACAATTCCAGTGTGCGTTCATTACACGGAGAACGTGCCTGTATCATCCCTGATTACGTGCCGTTGCACCCCTGATTGTTGTTCAGGGATGCAACGGCACCAGTCAGTGCGATTCCGGATTTGAGTTAGGTTCCATACGTCCTCCTTGACAAACTGCCGTAAGAACCAACCTGGTCTGTCATCTAGCATCCAACTGGCATAACGGCATCATGAAAGCGCCGTTGTCATGGGCGCAACTGGCGTCAAGCAATCGCATGACACAAGCATCATCATGACGCGGTTTGAATTGTCGTGCCAGCCAAAGGGAATTACGTCAACCAAAGACGACAGGATGATCTACGAGAGGGCAGTCTGCTCTGCAAGCGGCATCAACGCGTGGAGAATCCAGGTGCCGTCTTCGGCACAGGTGTGGATAGCACCGCCGAGTGAGGCGAATCGATTGCGGTGCAGGGTCAGACCTTTGCCGGAATGCGGTTTGTCAGGCAGCAGAGAACGTGTAGCGATGTCATTGACCTGATCGATGACCAGCGTATCGATGTTGCAGCGCACAACCACTTTGTATGTTCCGGAACAATCGCCATGCACGGCAATGTTGGTGTATAGCTCGCGCAGCAATGCGACGGCCGCGTCCAATCGTTCCTTCTCTGCACGGCCCTGCAGCAACGCATCGCCGTTCAGCGAGCACGCATCGGCCAAGGTCGAATCCCCGACGAATCCCAGTTGGACAAGATATTGGTCGCCTCGTTTCATCTCGTCGTGAATCCGTTCCGTGAATGAACCATAGCGGAAGTCGCCGCAAGCAACGTCTCCATCAACATTGTCATCAGTGCTGACAGCATTTCCATCAGCACCATTGCCACTACCCGCATCATCGCCGTCAAGCATATTGATAACCGTACGTACCTCGCCAAGCGTGTTGATCGCGCGCTGGTGAAGGTCGTCGAGCATCGCGATGCGCTCGGCATCGGTCTCGCACGAACGTTCATAGTCCAGACGCATGGCCATGTACGCGAGATTGTTCGTCACCGCGTCGTGTATCCGGCTCGCCGCCAACTGGTCGCGTTTCATCGATTCCAACCGCTGCCGAGCCTGCTCGTAGCGCAGACGGTCACGCTCCGCGCGGCCGGCCGCATCTCTCCATGACAGTGCGCGCCCCACCGCATATAGTCCAACGAACACCATCAACAGTGTCGCATACTCGTCCACGCCGATGCCATCGGCAACGAATTTCATCCATCGCACCACGCAGATGCAGATCGGCCACAGCCAGCCGGCCCACGATTTTGTATACAGGCCAAGCACAGCCACGGCCAGAAACGTGCCGAACAGCAGACTCGACCCACCCATATCTGGCAGCAAGCAGCACACCATGAATGTGCTCACCACCGCCATGGCCATCGGACGTGGCTTCCATGGCATCGCTAGCACGCACACCACATGCACCACCGATAGCACTGTCGTGACGGGCAGATGCGCGGGATACACCACCATCTCCAATACGGTCAGTCCTACGGCGACCACGGCAATGAACGCCATGATGCTGCGCGGTCGGAAAACCCACGCCGCAACAATCTTGCGCCGCTTGCCCAATCCCGCGGCTGTTCTCGCAATCAATCCTGCAACATCATCCATTCGGCCACCGCCTGCGTCCGGTTCTTCGCGCCTAGCTTGCGTGCCGCACGCATCACATATGTCTTTACCGACGATTCGCCAATCCCCAGCATCACGCCAATCTCCTGTGAATTCCTGCCCTCGGCACACAAACGCATGACCTCGCGTTCACGCTCCGTCAGCAGCGCTGCAGCATCTGCGGCTACGGTAACCGTAGCCGGCCGAGTCTCAGAATCATCGGCGTTACCGAGCTCAGCCTCCGCCGCAAGCAACGCATGCGACTGGGCCGCGGTCAGATCGGACACATATCGCGTCCGCGGAATTCGACCGTTGGCCAATGTGACCGCTGCATCGCAAATATCCTTCACCCGAGCCTTGTCCATCACGCACTGTGCGCCCGCAGCCAGGGCGTCAGCGGCGTAATGTTCCAACGAGAAGGATGTGATGCCGATGAGCACTACGTCGGGCGTCGCTGCACGTACCCGTCGGCACACCTCCACGCCGCCTATTCCCTCCAGCGACATGTCCACCAACAGCACATCCGGTCGTGATGCAGCTGACAGGCATCGCTCGACTGCATCCTGTCCGCGGCGGCATGTCCAAATCACGGTGGTTTGAGGTAGCTCACGCCGGACCAGCAACGTCAACATCCGCAGCGTCAACTGGTCGTTGTCCACCACCGCGACGTTGAAACGCTCCCCGTCATACATATGCATCACCTCGAAACAGCACAACAGTCAGAGGACATCATATATCGGCGGCAATGCTCATCGGTTCGTAGGAGACGCCTCCGAATTCCTTCAGATGCTGATGAATACCTTCCTCTCTCACGCATTGGCGTGTCGATTGTCCGCACTGTGCCGGCTATGATGCCCGTGATATTCCAGATATCAATCGGCTATACGTGCGAGAAGCGAGAAAGGAAATGAGGCCATGGATAATGCGTTGTTTGAAAAGGCGCCTATTCCCAAAGCGTATTTCTCGCTGGCAATGCCAGTGGTGCTCAGCATGCTGGTCACACTGGTGTATAACCTGGTTGACACCTATTTCATTGCTCATACCGGCAATACGAATATGGTCGCTGGCGTTTCACTGACCGCTCCTGTATTTACGGTGATGATCGCGCTCGGCGATATTTTCGGTCTTGGCGGCGCCTCGGTCATCTCCCGTTTGTTCGGCCAGCATCGCTACGCGGACGGCAAACGTCTCAGTGTGTTCTGCTTCTATGCAGCCATTGCCACTGGCATTATCATCACGATTCTTGGCCTAGTGTTCCGCTCACAGATGCTTGACTTGCTGGGCGCCACCGAAGGAACCCGGCAGTATGCCAGCGAATTCTATACGCTGATTATCATCGGTTCACCGTTCATCATCGTTTCGATGACGCCCACGAATCTGCTGCGCACCGAGGGCCATGCCGTCCAATCCATGATCGGTTCGATGGCTGGCACCGTCGTTAACATCGTGCTCAATCCGTTGTTCATCCACGTGTTCGGCTGGGGTGCCTTGGGCTCTGCCGGCGCAACGGTAATCGCCAATATCTGCACTGATATCTACTACGTATGGTTCCTTGTTGCACGCAGCCAGAACCTGTCCATTCATCCGAAATTGATGATTGCCAGGGCTGCTCAGCCAACCGGCAATATCACGCGTATCGCTCACGCCATCAATATCACCGGTCATGAGATTCGCAGCATCTTCGCCATTGGCATTCCTGCGGCGATTACGAATCTCACGCAGAGCGTGGGAATAGTCATGGTCAATCTATTCCTCTTGCCGTATGGCACAGATGCTGTGGCGGCAATGGGCATCGCATTGAAAGTGGTCATGATTGCCGTACTGGTATTCGCTGGTTTCGCCTTTGGCGCTCAGCCTCTTATCGGCTATAACTTCGGTGCGCGCAATATGAACCGACTTCGCGGCATCATGCGATTCTCATACGTGTTCCTTTGCCTATTCGCACTCGGCATGACCGTGGTATTGAGTCTTGCCGATCGTATGCTGATGCGATTCTTCATCAACGATGATGCTATCGTGACGCTGGGCGCGGGCATGCTTCGCGTGCAGTTGTTGAGCCTCGTATGCGTGGCGGTGGTAATGGTGACCACATGCACATTCCAGTCAACCGGCAAGGCGCTTGGTGCATTCATACTATCCATCAGCAGACAAGGTGTGATGCTTGCGCTTACGCTGGTTGTCGGCTCGCGATGGTTCGGATATGAGGGTGTGATTGCCGCACAGGCTGTGGCTGATTTGCTCACCGCTGCACTTGCCATAGTGCTGTTCATGGTGATGCTGCCTGAGTTGAGGCCGCGTATCCGTAATGTGCAGTCAAAGATACTGCACCAATAATTTCCTAACGTTTATTGCATACGCCTGATACTTTCTTTGCCGGCAACATACCAGCTGTCCGCCGGTAGCGGAATTGCAGAGCCGATGTGCACAATCGAGCGCAACAATAATGGTGACGCGTTGCGCAATCGTCACCGGGCATGCCGGAACCATGATTCACGTGACATGTCATGACAATCCAAGTTTTCGAGAATTCGGAGCGTTGTTATAAGGAAAGGACGATCATCATGACCGAGCAACGAGTTCAAGTGGGCAACAGTGCTCTCGAAGTGTATCCGCTGGTGCTAGGCGGCAATACATTCGGATGGACGAGCGATGAGCAGACCAGCCGTGCCGTGCTTGACGCCTACGTGGAGGCAGGCGGTAACTTCATCGACACTGCCGACGTATATTCAGCATGGGCGCCAGGCAATGCAGGCGGTGAATCCGAGATTATTCTCGGTCGCTGGCTGGCAGTGCGCGGCAATCGCGACCACGTGGTTATTGCCACGAAGGTCAGCGAACACCCGCAGTACAAAGGCCTGTCTCATGACAATGTGATTGCCGCCGCAAATGAATCGCTGCTGCGCCTCGGCATCGATACGATTGATTTGTATTACGCTCATTTCGACGATAAGAACACTCCATTGGAGGAGACTGCCGCCGCATTCGACGAACTGGTCAAGGCTGGTAAGATTCGTGCGATTGGCTTGTCGAACTACACTGCAGATCGTATTGAGGAATGGTTCCAGATTGCCCGCGAGCATGATTATGCATTGCCGGTTGCGCTGGAGCCTCACTACAATCTGGTGACCCGCGGCAACTATGAGCGTACGCTCGCACCGGTTGCCGAGCGCGAGAACTTGGCGGTGTTCCCGTACTTCTCGCTGGCCGCTGGTTTCCTAACCGGCAAGTATCGTTCGGCAGCCGATGCCGAAGGCAAGGCTCGTCAGGGTATGGTGGCCGATTATCTGACCGATGATGGTTTTGCACTCGTTGACGCACTTGATCAGGTCGCTAAGGAGCATGGCACGGCAATCGCAACGGTTGCGCTGGCATGGTTGCGTCACCGTCCGCAAGTTGCCGGCCCTATCGCCTCAGCCCGTACGCCAGAACAGCTGCCGGCATTGATTGATTCTGTCTCGCTTGATTTGACTGCAGATGAAATCGCTTTGCTTGACAAGGCATCCGAGCCATTCACCAAGTAATCAAAAATATCTAGATGCAGTGAAAAACGTCGTGGCGTATGCTCTACTCAATATCGTGAGCAAACAGGCGCCATGGCGTTTTTAATCCTAACTGCCTAGCAATTATCTCGACTACGATAAACGTTATGTCTTTAACTAATGAGCAGCGCGCGGCGACGATTCGCGAATTCCATGAGAATATGCACCGACTGGGATTGACTACCGAGAGCATCGGCCGAGATTTCGGCGTAGATGGCGATACCGTGGAGCGAATCATCAATCTTAAATCCGGAGTATTGGAATACCCGTGGATAATCCGTGATTATCTACTCACCCAGGCTACGGCACAGGGCGTGGAATTGAATCCATTCACGGCGTTACGCGGTGACCCACACGACTACTGGTTCCTTGATGCCAACATCATCGACCGAGGTGAAATCGACTGAACCTGTTTTCGGTCATTATGAGAAAGGAGCATTCAATATGATTGACGGATTCAAGAAGTTTATTTCGCGAGGCAACATGATCGACATGGCGGTCGGCGTGGTTATGGGCAGTGCGGTCACCGCAGTGGTGAACGCAATCGTGGACAGTCTGATTAATCCGCTGATTGCCATGATTTTCGGCAAGCCGGATATGAGCGGACTGCTGGCGTTCACGTTCAACGGTGCCACCGTATCTCTTGGCGCTATTCTGGGTGCGCTGCTTAACTTCCTGGTGATTGCGGTGGCGGTGTACTTCTTCATTCTGGTGCCGATCAATAAGTTCCGCGATATGTCCGACGCACTGCTGGTCAAGGCCAAGCTCAAGCAAGAGGCGGACGAAGCCGAGCAGCAGGCTGCGCAAGCCGCTGAACAGCCGAACAAGCCCAGCGTCGACGAACAGACCATCGCGCTGCTCACCGAAATTCGCGATCAGCTCGTTCAATCCAACTCTGAGGCACACAGTGTTTCTAACAGTGTTTCTGACCATCACAGTCCGATGACATCCGCACTGGAATAATCAGGTGATATGAAAGAATTTCTTATCCGTTGGCTGGTGCTGACCATCGCGGCGGCCGTCATGGTCGCCGTGCTGCCCGGCATGGTGGCGGTGGGTGAACCACCGATTCTTGGTGTTGCGGCATTCTCACTGTTTATGGCGTTGATTAACGCCTCCATCAAGCCAGTTGTTCATCTACTTGCTTTGCCGATTTCGATTTTGAGTTTCGGTTTGTTTGCATTGATTCTTAACTGGCTGTTCATGGAGCTTGCCTCGTGGCTGGCATTCTCCCTGTTTGACGTGGGCGTGATTATTCAAGGCTTCTGGTGGTCGGTAATCGGTTCACTCATCATGGCGATCGTGTCAGGCATCGTCGGTTCGATTATTGGCGAATAGAACAGGTTTGGCGAAATCTTCGCCGTTGAAGTAGCCGGCTATGGCGTTGTTTTCGATGATGAGTTGCGGGTCGATGGCAAGCGTGTGATGCGGATCTTCGGTGCCACAGTACACATTGCTGTGTGTGAGTAGCCGTCGATCTACGTACATTGGCAAATCATTTAAAAACAGTGGTCCAACCGTGCCCACGTCATAACCGGTGCGATCTTTGACCACGTCCGGCGCGGCAAGATGAATCTGATGCAATCCCAACTCGCGCCCCAGCTGACGCCATTTCAGATGAGCCGCCGCACAGGCAACCACGGCGAACACGCCTTCCTTTGCTTCCACAATATAAGTTGCAGCCGCCTGATTGATATCGAACACTTGCGCGCCGGATATCAAATCCACAATTGCCGTCTCGTGTTCAATGAGCTCGGCACGATCACTATGCTCGGCTACGAATTGCCGTATCGCCTCATACTTGCTATTCATGTGTGTCCATCTCATCTGAGAATCATTATGTACGCGGTTCAGCGAAGATCCCGCGTACATAATGTCGATTTCAGGCTTCTAATCATCATTATGTACGCGGTTGAACATACACACCGTCACCAATGTGCGCACACCGACTACTACCGCACATCCCATTCTGGCTTCCACGAGTATTGCATGTCGTATGCGGAGGCCCAGAACATGTATTCGTTTTCTACGCCGGTGACGAAAATATCCACGAGCTCCTGCTTGCGTTCCTCACTCAGGTCTTTCGTCAGCTCTTCAATGTGCTCGATGAGCCAGGCGGATGAGCTCCAGAACTCTTCTGTCTTATACATGTCAATCCAGCTCTTGTATGGGTTGGCGTCAAGCGTATCGGCGAATTCAGCGGCCAGACGCTGCCCATAGTCGGCGTATACCCATGCGCAAGGCAGCACTGCCACCAGAATGTCAACAAGCGGGTTACCGTATGCGATGGAAAGAATGTTCGATGTATACGCGCGGGCGAACGCGGATTGACGAACATTGTTCATTTCTTCGACGCTAATGCCGTAGGAAGCCATGTATTTACGATGCATGGCAGATTCCACGTTGAAAATGGCGTTCTGCACGTTCGCCATGAATCGCATCACTTCAGGATCCTGCGTCTTGGTGAGCGCCAACGCGTGCACCTTGGCATAGTCGTTCAAATAGCGGTAATCCTGCAACAGGTAGAACGCGAACTTCTCGCGGGCTAGTGTGCCATGCCCGAGTTCGCGTAGGAACGGCTGATTATAGCCTTCCTCCCAAACCAGGTTTGCAGCGTCTCGCAAACGCTGGGCGAATGGCGGCAGATGATTGAATGTGATTGGGCCGAATGCAGCGGCGTCGAATGCCATAATTGCTCCCTTCGATGGTGTTAGCCAACAGGTTCCAAGGGTCAGGCGTAACGCCTATCTCAACCCAGACTGCTTCTCACGCGATTCCATGAAATCACGTGCACTCACATCGCAATCGCACAGCAATCACATCCAATTGCACGCAGATCACGTACTCGCCGGGTTCCCCTGCAACGCGCCTTATTATACGGGGTCAAAGCCGTTTGCAACAGCATCTCCACGGCCCGCGAAATGCAATAATCAGCAAGTCCGCGTCACTATAGTGAGCATTGTGAATAGCGATGTCGCACATGCCATGTCGCAACAGAACGACAACAAAGGAGTAGGTATGGCATTGATGGAACCACCAGCGATTCCGGTTCGCAAGGCGCATGATGGGCTGGAGCTTCCGGCAATCGGCTTCGGCACGTATAAGGTCAATGGTTTTGCAGGCGTCGAGGCTATCAAGTCCGCACTCCAGGTCGGTTATCGTCTGCTTGATTCCGCATTCAACTATGAGAACGAGGGCGTGGTGGGCAAGGCCATCCGCGAGTCCGAAGTGCCGCGTGAAGACATTATTGTGGCTTCGAAATTGCCGGGACGTCACCATCAGTATGATCAGGCTCGCATAACCATCGAGGAATCGGTGGCTCGTATGGGACTTGACTACATTGACCTGTATCTGATCCACTGGCCGAACCCGTCACAGGGCCAGTTCGTGGAAGCTTGGCAAGCCTTGGTCGATGCACAGAAACAAGGCATTGTGAAGCATATTGGTGTGAGCAATTTCCTGCCTGGCCATATCGATTTGCTGATTCGCGCCACTGGTGTGACTCCGGCTGTGAATCAGGTGGAATTGCATCCGTTCTTCCAGCAGGCAGAGCAGCGCGCCTATGACGATGCTCACGGCATCATCACCGAGGCATGGAGTCCACTGGGCCGTGCGAATCAGATGCTCAAGGATCCGACCATCGTGCGCATCGCCGAAAAGCACAGTGTCTCCCCTGTGGCCGCGATTCTGCGCTGGCATCTGCAACTGGGTGATGTGGCGATTCCGAAGTCCATGAATCCCGAACGTCAACGTGCCAACCTTGATCTGACTGGGTTCGCGCTCGACGAGCAGGATATGCAGGATATCGCTGCCATGGATAATCCGGAAGGTCGTACCTTCGAGCAGGATCCGCACTGGCACGAGGAAGACTGACTCTCGGCTGTGACTTCAACAATCACAATGGAAAGTCAGCATACATCGCACATTGTGAAAATGTTAACTTCCTAAACTTTTAATGCGAGCCTATCGCAGATAACCTAATTGTCTGTGATAGGCTCGCTCTGTTGATGGCAACAATGACGCCGCCACCGAATAGAACGGAGAACTATTATGACGGACGCTTCAGTATTCGATCAGTATCCCCTCGATCAATGGAAAGATCCGAACCATCACATCATGGATCGCTTCTCTCTGGCTGGTAAGAAAGGTTTCGTGACTGGTGGTGCTGGCGGTCTCGGCCGCAATGTGGCCGCGGCTTGGGCTGAAGCCGGTGCCGATGTGGCGATTGTTGATCTGCCGCGCACCAAGGAAACTCTTGAACCGTTGGCTAAGGAACTGTCTGAGCGATACGGCGTGAAGGTTGTGCCGCTGTACTGCGATGTGTCTGATAAGGCACAGGTTGATGCATTGAAGACTTCACTGGTTGAGGAGCTTGGCACAGTTGATGTGGCGTTCATCAACGCCGGTGTGAATGTGCCTGGCGATGACGCGGATGAACCGTATGAGGTTTGGCAGAAGACCATCGATATCAATCTGACTGGCGCATATCTGACCGCGCAGATTGCGCAGCACATCATGCGCGAACATAATCATGGTGGATCGCTGGTCTTCACTTCGTCGCTGTCCGCACACAACGCGAACTTCATCGCCGGCGGCCCTTCGCCGGTAGCTGCTTATGGCGCGTCCAAGGCTGGAATCTACGAGTACGCACGATACTTGGCTGCCGCGCTTGCCCCGTACGGTATCCGTTCGAATGCGATTTCGCCCGGATACGTGTGGTCCGGTATTTTCGAGGGCCGTATCGTGCCTGAAGCGCATGACATGATGACCGCTCCGGTGCCAATGCATCGTTTCGGCACTAACGAGGAAATCGCCTCTGCCGTGCTGTTCCTCGCCAGCGATGCATCGTCTTATGTGACCGGCACCAATCTGCAGGTCGACGGCGGCTACTCGGTGTATTAAAACCGGCAAATCGATTCAGCTTCCCTGCCTGCTGATACCGCCTTTATGGCCGGTGGCTTTGAACGGCTGCGCATGCCTCATCGATGTGTTCGATGCTCCGTGCGCGGCCGTTTTGTATGTGTTCACATTCTTGCCATTTACACGAGCTTCACCGTCGTTTGATTGTCCTCTGACTGTAATGTTCTTAGCTCGCAATGCTTTCAACCATCGCTCATCCATACGTAATTCCTTTACGACTTCTTTGGTTGTAATTCGCTTACAGTCTTAAGCTGTGGGTCAGCGAAGCGACGATTCTGCAGTGCTCCTTTATCAGCTGCATCATGGGCAAATCCATTGATGATTTGAAGGTTGCGCTCCGGCTCACGGGCCACCGTGTGAACTGTGCGATTGCCACCGATAGATATGAGCTGTGTTCTGCGTTGTTCGTGATTGCCTCCCTCAGTCAGCTTCGCTGATGGCTCATATCAGGCCGAGTGTGCGGAAGGCGTTGGCTATGCCGTTGTCGTGAATATCAGTGGTCTGTAGGTTGCAGAATTGTTCGATGCCGTGAATGGCATTGCCCATAGCCACGGATGTGCCTGCAGCCTTGAGCATGGCGGTGTCATTATCGGAATCGCCAATTGCAATCGTGTCGGCGATGGAATATCCCAACGCATCGGCAACATCACGCACAGCGGTGCCCTTGTCGATGCCGTTAATCAGCAGCTCACCATTATTCGGGGAAATCTTGTCATACGAACCGTGCACCAACTCGAACCATGGGCTCAAATCCTGTTTGGTTTGTTCAAATGTCACATCCGGTTCCGGACCAGTGAAGTAGGAGCCTTTGCTCACATGAATGGTCTGGCCAAGCGTAGAGCCGAACGACACTTCAATCTCATCAATCAAATGCCAGAACTTTGCGAATTCACCGCGGTTGAACGCCATACCTTTAGATTCCAAATGACGGCGATATCCTTCGGAGATATACATGCCGTCCGCACCCTGCCACTGGTAGTTTTCAATGTGATGCAGCTTGAAATACTCCATTGCCGCATCCACCGCAGCAGGCGGCACCAAATGCTGGAAGAGCAGTGTATCGCCTACATTCGCCTGAGCGCCAGCTACAGACACCACACCATCGAAGCCAAGATCCAAGATACTGCGCTCGATCTTCGGCATCGAACGGCCGGTGCAGATGAACAACTTATGCCCGTTGCGCTGCGCCTCATGGCAGGAGGCTTGCGCGGATTCAGGAACCCGATGATTCTCATCCGCCAACGTGCCATCAATATCCAGAAAAACCAGTTTGCTCGTAGTCATGAATACCCCCGTTATGCAACATTCATTACCGACAATAGTTCATGACAATCAATCATTCGGCGAATAATTCACCAACCATTCGCCATGAACCACCACTCAGCCGGCACAATAAATCACACTGCGTAGGCAGACCAGCGGCCGTGACTGTGCTCCACTTCGATGGGCATGCCGAACAAATCGGAGAGGCGCTCGTCGGTTAGGCCTTCTTCGAGCGGACCAGAATAGACGATTGTTCCAGCACCCGGGTTGCCCATTACGTCCACGCCTTCGGCGGTGGCATCCTCAGCGGGAATTGGCTTGCGGCCCATGATGGCGATATGGTCGAAGCCAGCCGGAATCTCCTCAAGTCGATGCGTGACCAACACCACCGCGCGATTGGAGCTTTCCTCACCAATACGGCTCAACGTGCGCATCACCTGCTCGCGACCACCCAAATCAAGACCAGTGGTCGGCTCATCCATAATCAACAATTCCGGGTCACCCATCAAAGCACGAGCAATCAGCACGCGCGTGCGCTCGCCTTCGGACAAGCGCCACATTTGCTTGCCTTCCAAGTAGCCCACGCGGAAATCATGCAGAAGACCACGGGCTCGCGCGTACTCCTCTTCGGTGTACGTATCCTGCCAGCGGCCGGTCACAGCGGAAAGACCAGTGACTACGGCATCAAGTGTATCTTCGAAATCCGGGAACTGACGGCCCAAGTCAGCGGAGGCTAAACCAATGCGCGTGCGCAGCTTGAACACATCGTATTTGCCAAGCTGGTGGCCAAGAATGAATACTCGGCCTTCCGAAGGGAAGGTGCGCGTAGCGAGCATGCCCACCGCCGTAGATTTGCCGATGCCGTTCGGCCCGAACAAAACCCACCGCTCCCCTGCGTTGACGGTCAGGTTCACGTCGGTGATGATTACGCGGCGATTGCGGCGGAATTCAACGTTATCGAGTTTGAGAACTTCGGTAGGCATAGTGAAAATCCTAGAACATATAGCAGTTGTAATAACAACATGAAGGGAGAGGCTCGTCCTGTAGACGATGTCTCTCCCTCCGTCACGCTGCGCGTGCCACCTCCCTCGTCAGAGGGAGGCTGAACTCGACTTACTTCTGCTCGTCGAGTACGGACTGGTAGACCTTGACTGTTTCGTCAGCAATGGACTCCCAGCTGAATACGTCGCGGGCGCGCTCGTAGCCGGCCTGGCCCATATTCTTGCGAAGTTCCGGATCGGCCATGATCTTGTTGATGGCGTCGGCCATGTCATGGACGAACTTGTCCGGATTAGTCGGGGTGCCGGTACCATCGTGCAGCTGATCAATCGGGACCAGGAAGCCGGTCTCGCCATCCACCACAACCTCAGGAATACCACCGGTTGCGGAAGCCACCACAGGCAGACCGCAAGCCATGGCTTCAAGGTTCACAATGCCCAACGGCTCGTAAATCGACGGGCAGATGAAGGCGTCGCAGCCATGTTCCAGAGCGGACAGCTCGTTCTTCGGCAGCATCTCCTCAATCCAGATGATGTTGCCGCGTTCCTTGTCCAGCTCGGCGAAGGAGTTCTTGACCTCTTCCATAATCTCCGGCGTATCGGGAGCACCGGCGCACAGCACAATCTGGATGCCCGGGTCCACGAAGTGCAGAGCCTTCAGCAGGTACGGCAGGCCCTTCTGACGGGTGATGCGGCCTACGAACAGCAGGGTCGGCTTGGAGCGGTCAATGTTGTAGCGCTCAAAGACCTTCCAGCCCGGATCATCATCTGCCGGGGTGGCGAACTCAGACATAGTGATGCCGTTGTAGACCACAACCACCTTATCCGGGTCGAGATTCGGGTATGCGGTCAGAATATCGTTGCGCATGCCACCGGAAACGGCAATCACGCGGTCGGCATGCTCATAGGCATCTTTCTCGGCCCAGGAGCTCAGGTTGTAGCCGCCGCCGAGCTGCTCACGCTTCCACGGGCGGAACGGTTCCAGAGAGTGGGCGGTAATAACCAGCGGGGTGCCATGCAGCATCTTGGCCAAGTAGCCGGCAAGGCAGGCGTACCAAGTGTGTGCGTGGATGATATCGGCATCGACATCATTGGCGATTTGCAGATCCACACCGAACGTCTTCAGTGCACCGTTCGCATCAGCTAGTTCAGCCGGGGTGTCATAGCCCACAACCTTCAGGCTACCCTTGGCTTCAGCGGCGTTCGGAATCGCCGGCACATCAGCTTCGGTGCGCTTGCCGTCAAAGGCGCGTACGGTTACATCGATACGTTCAGCCAGAACCTTGGACAGCTCCTCAGCATGCACGCCTGCACCACCATAAACGTGCGGCGGGTATTCGCGGGTGAGAATGTCGACCTTCATTGGACTGCCTCTCCTTCTTTCATCAGAACACTGGAAGCAAGTTCTACTTTAAAGCACAAGACCCGCAAAAACGCACAACTTCCGACGTGCGTTTTGCATTAACTTCGCCATCAATGATCCCGCTAAACCATGCTCGAATCAATTCGTGCATTCACGAACGCAATACTGGACTATGCATACATTCCTCGCCTAAACTAGACAGTACTTGCACAGGTCTCAACAGAAGGGGAATCATGACCGAGCAACAACCACAAAACCCCTATGGCAAGCCACCGCAGTCTCAGCCATATGGGCAATCCAATAGTCCCACTCAATCCAACCAATACAGGCAACAATCTAATCCATACCAACCTCACCAACCCGTTCAGCCCAATCAGTATGGAGCACAGTATGGTGCGCAATACGGCGGCCCTGCTCAACAAGGAGGCAATCAACAGCAGCCGAATCCATATACGCAGTATTCTGGCCCTACGAATCCTCAGCAATATCCATATACTCAGCAACCTCACCCCTACCAGCAGTCTGGTGTGCATTATCAGAATGCACATGCATCCACTAATCCACAACCGACTCAATCTCCGTACTATTACACTCAACCAATACAGAGAAGAAAAAAGCGCGGACTGAGCGGCGGCGGCATTGCAGCCATCGTGATTTCAGTGATTCTGATTCCGGTACTGCTCTTTGCAGCTATTGCCGCAGGCTTTTCCGCCATGGCAAACAAAGCCTTGAATGATGCTGTTCAGCAGGCTCAGAGTCAATCGGAGCAACAGCAGGAGACTCAGCCAAAAGTCACATACATCACAATGAAGGATCGTCCTTCTTACCAAACAACGTACGAGTATGTGAACGGTAAGTACGAGCAGTACAGTCAAGAAGCGCTTGATGACTTGCAAGGCTTCATGGATAAATACCGCATTCCGATTACGGATGACGGCGGTAAATACGTCACTGATTTCATCGCAGTATTAGGTAAATACTCCAATAATTTGCAACTCATCGGAGATACCATCGGCATCGATGCTGACGAAATGGACGATGTAATCGCGTCTTACAAAACCGATACGGATACCGTAGAGGAGCATTTTAAGAAAGGCGAACCGCTCGGCGTACAGGTCACGCTTAAGGGTGCCAATGGCGACACGTACACGGTTGATGGTCAGAATTCCGTGGAATTAAAGCCTTTGTGGGCTGATTTGGAACCCAAGATTGCAGCTGCAGCTAACAACATGGGTTCCAATTACCGTGAGAGCGCACAGAAAATCGTTGAACTTGCAGGATTGCAGATCAACTGGGATTTCAATGCCGGCAAGCAATACTGCACAAAGTCTTCCTCGAATAATCCGGATATGCAGGCACTCGAAGATAAAGAGACGTTTGCATATTATTGCCCAGTTACGCCAAATGTTATTTACGCCAATACGGACGCCAATGGATGGGATACGGATTACGCCCCGGCCGCAGCAATTCGCCATGAGCTTGCGCACCATGCCATCCACATGTACTGCGGCACAATTCAGCCGCCGGTAGTGATGCAGGATGGCGTGAACCGTTTCGAAGGCGTGACCAATAGTTATGCCATCAAATACCTTGGCGCCGATGCTAATTGGCTTAAGCAGAGTGCCGAATATGCCGCGCAGAATCATCATGAGCAGTACCTGATGAATGATTACACGGATAAGGCCGCCGAAGCTATTCATCGAGGCGAATGCGAGGCGATTCAGTAAGTTCCCGCGTACATAATGATGTTTTAGACACTCAAACCGTCATTATGTACGCGGCTCAACGGTACTCCCGCAAACATAGTGATGTTTTAGACGCAAAAACCGTCATTATGTTTGCGGCAAGCTCGTTCAGCCGCGTACATAATGACGGTTTTCATCTATCTGCGTGCAATCAGACGGCGGTACCATTCTGATCAAGGTTCGGATTGTCCTTGGAGTTGCCTGCAGTGAAGAACAGGCTGACCACACCGACAATAAACACGCCGGAGACAGTAGCAATCAGCCACATCGGATGGCTCGGCAGCCACATCACCACAAAGAAAGCGATGATGGCCAGCGCAATCAGCGTCCAGCTGCCCACACGGAACCACTGGCGAACTGAATGTGGTGCTTTGAACATCTTCGGATTCGTATAGTTCGGATTGGTGGTCAGCAGGGTTTCGGTCTCTTCAACCTTGCCGCCGCTCGGCTTCCATTCCTTACCGTCCGTACCTTCCTGCAGACGGATGGACTTCTGCTGCAGCTGATATTCGTCAATCATTCCTGAACGACCACGACCCTGAGTCTGGTCGTATTGTGAAGGCACTCCCCTGCGATTAGCCTTAGCCTGGGCACGACGTTCTGCACGATTCGGCATTGATCTACTCCTGTCTCAACGATGACACTGTTGGCTATAATACTCGCCTACGCACGAAACTATGGCAATGCGCTCAGTCGGCAATGCTGTAGGTTTGCGTATGGAAGTCACAAGTGACCGAAGCCCCGTTCGCAAATACTGAACGCTGCACCAATGGGTCACCTTCGACGAATTCGTGGCGAACCAGTTCCTGCATGCCTACCTGTTCGTGGAAGCCTGCAACAATCTGGCATCGTTCGATTTCGTTTTCGGTTCGTGCACGTTGTTCGGCGTCCATGTCACCGTCCACACCAATGTATGCGGCATCACGAATGAGGTATGGCGCACCACCGTTCAGCAACGCGTACAGCATGTAATCGTCACCATCCACTACACGATCCATCATCCACGGTTCGATGACGCAATCATGGTAGACGAGGTTGTACAGCGGCACCGGCACGCCTTGTCGTGGTGCACTTGGTGAGCGCATCTGGAAGTCATAGGGTGCGTAATGGCAGAACACGAGGCTCGGCACAGCCCAATCAGAGACCTCTTCGGAGGAAGACAGAATGCCGTGCGACAGCAGGTATTCGAAGCATTCCGCGCGGCGATCGTAGCACTCGCGACGGGTCATGCGGTGTTCGGGATTGGAGCATTCGTCGCCTTCGTTGCAGGTGAACACATCCAAATATGCGCAATCGAGTTGAATGCCGTGCGACGCGATTTCAGCAAAATTACGGCGCACATAATCCGGGGCAAGCTCTGCGCACAGGTAGGTTTGATGTCCGCCTGCCCAACGCGCATGCTCCGGCATCGTACCGTCGGCCAGACGAATGGCATTATTCGTATCAAACGTTCTCGCGGTGAAGTAGTAGTCACGATACTGGTCATGAGTGCCGAAGATATCGCCTTGCGCATGGCAGGCATCTACCAACGCTTTCATGCCTTCCCATCCGCCAGCTTCCTGGCAAGCCGGCAAATAATCAGGGTGCTCGTTGTCATATCCCGGCTGTGCCCAGCCGTCCAGATGCATGTAGAGTCGGCCGGCACCCATGCTATGCAGTGTCTGCATTTGCTTGATTCGCTGGGCAAATGTGACCAAGGATCCGTTGTTTTCCGGATGTTCCTTATCAAAGTAGTAGGAATCAGGCTGAACCTTGGTTTTGATGCCGACGTGCACCCAAGAACGGCCAATCAAATCGCGTACAGAAGGATTGCGCGCAGCCTTCTCGGCAAGGGTGCGCAGACGGCCACGCTCGTTGACATACGCACGATATGTCTTGCATACCGCAGTGTGGTCGGCATGCTCAAGGAAACGGTATCGCATTACACGGCGGTAATCCATGGTTCCCAGGCTTGGCTCGAACCATGTGCCAATATGCGTGTACGGACCATCGGCTGGATGGTCGATGCCATAGCCGGCATTCCATGGGGTTTCGCAGATGGCAATATAACCGTCACCTTCCTCGCGCAGTTGCGCGAACCATGGCATGTATCCTCCAGCTGTTTCGAATCGTCCCTCGAAAGCAATGTCTTTCGTAGTGACAGCGGTAGGCCATGTGTTGGGAATCATCACGCCTTGCTCATGGGTGATTAGCGTAGCATCGTGACCGTTCGAACGGTCGAATTCCATTGCGACCGGCCACACTACTTTGGTGACATCCAATCCCTGCTCGTTGAGCGGAATCCACTCGAACAGCACATCGCCTGAAGCTCGTTCAATCCATACATACGTGCAGAACGCGTACGCGCTGTGCGCGAATCCGGTGAACATGCTGCGTACGCCTACTCCAGTGCCGGTTTCCCTGTACTCATGGGTGATGGATGCAGCATCAGTAAACGAGAATGTACCTTGCGTGCTTTCCAGCTGAGGTTTGCTGCCGGCGCGGGTGTTCCATTCGGCTCCGTTGCGCTGGAATGTGAACTGCAATGTTCGCTCATCAAAGCGCACGGTGGTACCGGATGCGGTGAATTCCATGATGTGCTGTACTCCTGTTGTCTATTCTGTTGTAATTACATTTGATTATGCTGATGCGCCTGTTTGCATCAGAACGCCCGCCATTCACTTCGGGACGGCGGGCGTCATTGTTTGCGCTATGTGCGCTGTGCTGCATGTTCGGCTGTCTCACCACTGACTATGGTACCGGTGATTTTGGCTCCGAAACTATAGGTCAATGTGAGATACCTCGAACATCACTTCTTAGTCAGCTCAGTGAATACCGGGCCGCCACCATAGTCGAATTCGACACCGGAGACGGATGAGGTGCTCGCTGCAGTGGCGTTTTGGTTCCACAGCGGGATGGCGGGAAGATCCTGCAGCAGAATCTCCTCTCCCTGCTGGTAGTACTTATCCGCTTCCTCAGTGGATGGTGCAGACAGTGCCTTGTCCATCAGCGCATCGAATTCAGGGTTCTTGTAGTTACCCGAGTTTGCGCCCTTGCCGTCAGCCGAGCTGGATGCGTAGAGCTGCACCAAGTAGTTGTCTGCGGACGGGTAATCCGGGCCCCAACCGCTGCGGTATGCGGTAGTCATATTGCCGGAATCCACGTTGGACAGGAACTCATCAGATGTAGACATTGGCGCAGCTTTGGCATCGATGCCCAACGAATTCTTGATGTAGTTGCATACGGCTTCAACCCAACCCTTAGCATTACCGTCTGCGTTGTAGGCGATTTCGAAATCACCAGACCACGGGGAAATGGCGTTGGCCTTGGCCCACAGTTCCTTGGCCTTCTTCGGGTTGTACTTGAGCACGCTATTGCCCTTGAGGCTCTTGGAGTACGCACTAATCGGGGCTGCCAGGAAGTCGACGGCCGGAGTGGACGTGTTGTTGAAGATCTTCTCGGCGATGGTCTTGCGGTCGATGGCCATGGAGATGGCCTGACGGCGGAGGTTGCCTTCCTCATTCTGGCCGAAGTGATCGAGCCACTCAGGAATGGTGAAGGAAAGCGTGTTGCCGCCCGGCTGGTTATAGGACTTCAGCGACTTATCGGACTGGAAGGTCTTCAATGCGGTGGATGGGATTGCGTGCGTGAAGTCGAGGTTGCCGCCACGAAGATCAGCGTAGGCGGAGTCTGGAGACGTGTAGATCATGAAGTCGAGGCCGTCGTTCTTGGCCACGCGGTTACCCTTGTAGTCGGGGTTCTTCACCATCTTGATGCTGCGGTTGTGCGTCCAGGAGACGAACTTGTACGGACCATTGCCAACCGGGTTTTCGCCGAACTTCTTCGGATCCTTGAATGCGGATTCAGGCAATGGCATGTAGGCGTGGCTTCCGGCCTTCACGGGGAATGCCGAATCAGGCTGGCTCAGCTTCACATCGATGGTGTAGTCATCCACGACCTTCAGGCCAGACAGTGTGGCGCTTGGGTCCACATCCGATGCCTGCAATGCATCATAGCCTTCGATGGTGCTGAAGAAGCTAGCGCTGCCCTGCTTGTTGGCGCTGTTAGCGGTGTAGTTCCAGGCATCCACGAACGAATGAGCGGTGACAGGAGTGCCGTCCGTGAACTTCCAGCCCTTCTTAATCTTGATGACGTAATGAGTGGCGTTGTCGCTGGATGTGATGCTTTCCGCAACTTCGTTGTGAATGCCGCCGTTGGCATCGTAGGTGACCAAGCCGGCGAACAGCTGATCGACAACCTTGCCACCGCCAGCTTCGGTGACTGCGCCCGGGAACAGCGGGTGCGCGGGTTCGCTGCCGTAGACGGAAATGATGTTGGAGCCTGCTGTGCTGCTTGCATTATCTGATGTGCCCGTCGAGCCGCAGCCGCTCAGCAGCATGATGATCGCAGCACCTGCCGCGACTAATGAGGTTATGTGGCGTGTCTTCATAATTCTCTCCCACAGTATTGGCGTCGCCTCATGACGACGAAAGAACACCGTAGAAGCCGAATGTTAACTATATATACATATTCTCGAAATGTAAGAAACCTTAACAAAAAGAAACCCCTGCCGAGATTGGCAGGGGTTTCTCATGCTTGTAGTTGCTCTACTTTAGCGAGGCAGCATCATCGGGCGATCGCTGGCCTTGATTGGGGCTGGCAGCTCGCTGGTCTTTTCGCTGGAGAGGTATTCGTCCACTGCTGCAGCGCAGGAGCGGCCTTCCGCAATGGCCCACACCACAAGGCTCTGGCCACGGCCGGCATCGCCACAAACGAACACGCCATCCTGGCTGGTGGCGAAGTTATCGTTACGGGCAATGTTGCCGCGCTTGTCGAGCTCCACAGGCAGCTGGTCAAGCAACGTGGTGGTGTCCGGGTGCAGGAAGCCCACGGAGATGAGCACCAGGTCAGCCGGAATGACGCGCTCAGTGCCAGGCTGGCGAGTGAACGGACCATTTTCGCCGGGTGCCACGTTCACAATCTTCAGACCGGTCACGTGACCGTGCTCATCTGCCACGAAGCCCTCAGCGGTGGCAGAGTTCTCGATGGTGACCTTGGACTGTTCCTCTTCAGAACCGATGAAGTTCACCGAATCGGTGCTGTACAGGTACTCGCCGCCTTCGGCCATAGACGTGGTCTTCTGGTAGAGGCGCGCAAAGGTCGGCCAAGGCTGGTTGTCCGGACGAGTGCTCGGCTCCTTCGGCATGATCTGCAGCACAGTAACGTCCTTGGCGCCCTGGCGGATGGACGTACCGAGGCAGTCGGAACCGGTGTCGCCACCGCCGATGACCACAACGTGCTTGTCCTTGGCGGTGATGTCGTTAACCGGCTTGACACCGAAGACGCGACGAGTGGCATCAGGCAGGAAGTCGAGGGCGAAGTGAATGCCGTCGAGCTCGCGGCCCGGAATCTTCATATCGCGCGGTACACGGGAGCCGATGGCCACTACGACTGCGTCGTAACGATCGCGCAACTCATCCCAGGAGATGTCCTTGCCGATTTCCACGTTGGTACGGAATCGGGTGCCTTCGGCCTCCATCTGTTCGATACGGCGATCAATCAGGCCCTTTTCAAGCTTGAAGTTCGGGATGCCGTAACGCATCAGGCCACCGAGAGCGTCATCCTTCTCATAGACGACCACAGTGTGGCCGGCGCGAGTCAGCTGCTGTGCCACGGCGAGGCCTGCCGGGCCGGAGCCGACCACGGCAACAGTCTGATCGGTCAGACGCTGCGGCGGCAGCGGCTTCACGTAGCCGAGTTCCCATGCCTGGTCGATGATAGTGACTTCATCGTTCTTGATCATGGTCGGCGGCTGGTGAATGCCGAGCACGCAGGCCTGTTCGCACAGTGCCGGGCAGATACGGCCGGTGAACTCAGGGAAGTTAGAGGTCTGAGACAAGCGGTTGTATGCGTCCTCCCACTTGCCTTGGCGAACCAGATCATTCCATTCAGGAATAACGTTGCCAAGCGGGCAGCCGGTCATACAGAACGGGGTGCCGCAGTCCATGCAGCGGGCCGCTTGTTCGCGAGTCCACGGCTGAAGTCCGGATTCGGCGTGAACGTCGAACCAGTCCTTGATACGCTCCTCGATGGGGCGTTCAGCCAACTCGCGGCGGGTACGGACTTTCAGGAATCCTCTTGGGTCGCCCATGTCAGCGCACTCCTTCCGTGACGTGCTCGTAAACCTCTTCCCAGGCTCCGGGCGAATTGAAATCGATGTTGTTGGCCTTGGCTTCTTCCATGGCACGAGTCATGGCCAGATACTGCTTCGGAACCACATGAGTGAAACGCTTGACGGTTTCGTTCCAGTCTTCCAGCAGTGCTGCCGCGAACTGGGAACCAGTCTCCTCGGCATGCTGCTTGACCAAATCGTGCACCAGCTGTGCGGTTTCAGCGTTCAGCGACTTGAAGAGTAGGCTGCCGGACTTGATGGCACCAGGGTTGACCTTCTTCATGTCGAGATCCAGCACGTAGGTGTTACCGCCAGAGAAGCCTGCGCCGAAGTTGCGTCCGGTCGGGCCGAGCACCACAACGGTGCCACCGGTCATGTATTCGCAGCCGTGATCGCCCACGCCTTCCACCACGAACGTGGCACCGGAGTTACGCACGGCGAAACGTTCGCCTGCGCGGCCGGCCACGAACATCTGGCCGGAGGTAGCACCGAAACCAGTGACGTTACCGGCAATGACGTTCTCATGCTTATCGAAGGTGACGCCTTCTTCAGCACGCACGATCATACGGCCGCCAGACAGACCCTTGCCGGCGTAATCGTTGACTTCACCGTAGATGCGCAGGGTCTCGCCACGCGGGATGAACGCACCGATGGACTGACCACCAGAGCCATGCAGGGTCATGTCGATCGTGTCATCAGGCAGACCTTCCTCGCCGTAGCGACGAGTGATCTCGTAACCGACCATGGTGCCCACCGTACGGTTGACGTTGCGAATCGGCATTTCGATACGCACAGGCTCCTTGCGTTCCAGAGCCGGCTCGGAGAGCTTGATGAGCTCGTTGTCCAGAGCCTTTTCGAGCTCATGGTTCTGCTCGATGGTCTGGTGCAGGATGGTGCCCGGAACCGGGCCGGCCTGCTTCAACACGTTGCTCAGATCAATGCCGTCAGACTTCCAACGCTTGATTGCTTCGTTCTGATCAAGGCACTCGACGTGGCCAATGGCCTCTTCAAGGGTCTTGAAACCGAGCTCGGCGAGAATCTCACGCACTTCTTCAGCGATGAACATGAAGAAGTTGACCACATGCTCAGGCTTGCCGCGGAAGCGGGCGCGAAGCTCCGGATCCTGGGTGGCGATGCCCTGCGGGCAGGTGTTCTTCTGGCAGGCACGCATCATGACGCAGCCTTCGACGATCAATGCCGCAGTGGCGAAGCCGAATTCCTCAGCACCAAGCAGTGCGGCAACGACCACGTCACGGCCGGTCTTGAGCTCGCCGTCGCACTGGACGACGATGCGGGAGCGCAGACCGTTCAGAATTAGCGTCTGCTGGGTTTCGGACAGGCCGATCTCCCACGGGGTGCCGGCGTGCTTGATGGCGTTGAGCGGGGCTGCACCCGTACCGCCGTCGTAGCCGGAAATGAGCACCACGTCGGCATGGCACTTAGCCACGCCAGCGGCAATGGTGCCCACGCCGAACTCGGAGACGAGCTTGACATGAATACGAGCCTTCGGGTTGGCCATCTTCGCATCGTTAATCAGCTGCTTCAAATCCTCGATGGAGTAGATGTCGTGGTGCGGTGGCGGGGAGATGAGCTCCACACCAGGAGTGGCGTGGCGGACGTGTGCAATCCACGGCGGAACCTTGGCTCCAGGCAGGTGGCCGCCTTCACCAGGCTTAGCACCCTGTGCGAGCTTGATCTGCAAATCGGTGGCATGCACCAGGTAATCGGAGGTCACACCGAAACGAGCGGATGCGATCTGCTTGATGCGGCTGTAACGCTGCGGATCGTTGATACGATCCTCGGATTCGCCACCCTCACCGGAGTTGGAGCGGGCGCCAATGGAGTTCATGGCGATGGCGAGCGTCTCGTGGGCTTCCTGGGAAATGGAACCGTAGCTCATTGCACCAGTGGAGAAGCGCTTGACGATCTCGCTGGCCGGCTCAACTTCGGAGATGTCGATGGGCTTGCGGGTGTTCTTGAACTTCATCAGGCCACGCAACGTCATGAGACGGTTGGACGTGTCGTTGATGTGGTGCGAGTACTTCTTGAACATCTGGTAGTCGCCACGCTGGGTCGACTGCTGCAGCAGGAAGATTGCCTCAGGATCGTTCAGATGGTCTTCGCCGGTACGACGCCACTTGTAGTCGCCACCAGTCCTCAAGTTGCGGTGCGGGGATGCAGTCCACTGGTTCGGATAGGCAACACGGTGACGAATGGCCACTTCTTCGGCAATCTCATCCAAGCCAACGCCACCCACACGAGAGGTGGTGCCGGTGAAGTATTCGTCCACGACTTCCTGGCTCAGGCCCACGGCTTCGAACAGCTGTGCGCCACGGTAGCTCATGATGGTGGAGACGCCCATCTTGGACATGATCTTGAGCACGCCGGTGGAAAGTGCCTTGGTGAGGTTCTTCACAGCGGTGCGTTCGTCCACCTTGAGGTAACCGGTACGGGCCAGGTTTTCCACGGATTCGAAGGCCAGGTACGGGTTCACGCATGCTGCACCGTAGGCGATAAGCAGTGCCACATGGTGAATTTCGCGCACATCGCCAGCCTCGACTGCCATGGAAATCTGGGTACGAGTGTGGCGGCGCAGCAGATGATGCTGTACTGCGGAGGTGAGCAGCAGGGACGGAATCGGGCCCCACGTGTGGTTGGAATCACGATCGGACAGAACGATGAAGTTCTTGCCATTTTCGATGGCCTCATCGATTTCAGCGAAGATCTCATCCAGGCGTTCCTTCAACGCCTTGCCGCCACCGGCTACCTGATACAGACCCTTGACCACGTACGGACGGTAGTAGTCGCCGAGGATGCGGGCGCGGTCGAGACGCTTCAACTGGGCCATTTCATCGGAGTTGACCACAGGAAGCGGAATCAGAATCTTCTTGGCGTGCAGTTCGGAGTCAGCCAGCAGGTTCGGCTCCGGGCCGATGGCGGATTCGAGGGAAGTGACGATTTCCTCACGCTCCCAGTCCAGCGGCGGGTTGGTGACCTGTGCGAACTTCTGGGTGAAGTAGTCGAACAGCATACGGCTGCGGCTGGAGAGTGCCGGCAGCGGGGTGTCGTTACCCATGGAGCCGAGCGGTTCCTTGCCGGTGTTGGCCATCGGGGTCAGCAGAAGCTTCAGGTCTTCCTCGGTGTAGCCAAATGCACGCTGGCGGCGCTGCACCGACTGGCCGGAGTGGCTCACGTGCTCGCGCTTGGGCAGGTCGGAAAGCTCCACGGAGTTGCCTTCCACCCACTTGCGGTACGGGTGCTGGGCGGCGAGGTTCTTCTTGATCTCCTCATCCGGGATGATGCGACCTTCGGCGGTGTCCACAAGGAACATTTTGCCGGGCTCAAGACGACCCTTGGAAACGATGTGATCCTGCTCGGTTTCCGGCAATACGCCGGATTCGGAGGCGAGCACGATGTAGCCGTCATCGGTGAGCTGCCAACGGCCCGGGCGGAAGCCGTTACGGTCGAGCAGCGCGCCGACCTGGGTGCCATCGGTGAAAACGATGTCTGCCGGGCCATCCCACGGCTCGATAAGCGTGTTGTTGTACTCGTAGAATGCGCGCACGTCCGGGTCGAGATCGTTGTTCTTCTCCCATGCTGGCGGCAGCATCATGCAGATGGCATGCGGCAGGGAGCGGCCGGCGAGGTGCAGCAGTTCAAGGCACTCGTCGAAGGTGCCAGAATCCGAGTATCCCGGAGTGGTAATCGGCAGCAGCGGCTTGAACTCGCCGAGCAGTTCGGAGCTCAGACGGCCTTCGCGGGCGGACAGCCAGTTGCGGTTGCCCTGAATGGTGTTGATCTCGCCGTTGTGGGCCAGCAGGCGGAACGGCTGGGCCAGCGGCCAGCTCGGGAACGTGTTGGTGGAGAAGCGGGAGTGGACGATGGCCACGGTGGCCTTCATGCGCTCGTCAACCAGATCCGGGAAGAAGTGGGTGAGCTGCATGGTGGTGAGCATGCCCTTGTACGTGATGGTACGTGCGGACAGGGATGCGAAGTAGACACCGACTTCGTGTTCCACGCGCTTGCGGATGCGGAAGGTCTTGCGGTCGAGCTCCACACCGCCGAGGGAACCATCTTCGGATGCGATGACCAGGGTCTTGAAGCCGGGCATTGCGGCCAGAGCCTGCAGACCAAGGCCGTCCGGGTTGGTGGGTACCACGCGCCATGCAAGGACTTCGAGACCTTCTTCGCGCACAATGTTGGCGATGGCCTGTTCCTGCTGGCCGGAGGTCTCAATGTCACGATCCAGGAATGCGATGCCTGCAGCGTAGTGGCCGGCTTCAGGCAGTTCGGCCGGAATGGTGGCGCGCATGAATTCGTCTGGCATGCTCATCAGGATGCCTGCACCATCACCCGTGTTTTCCTCGGCACCCACGGCACCGCGGTGGTCAAGGTTCACCAGCACCTCGATGGCGTCCTTGACGATCTTGTGTTCGGGGCGCTTGTTCAATGTGGTGACCATACCCACACCACAGGCGTCATGCTCATTGGAGGGGTCGTACATGCCATCCGGAGCATGGACCGTGAGATCAAGCGGGGCTTTGAATGTCACCGAAATCACCTCAATTGCTTATGGGCACGCTAACAACGCGCCACTTCTCTAGGTTGCTGTTGACAGCGTAGCGTCGAAGCATGTCAATTACGTTTCGCTGTCCATATACCGAGTTGCGTAAAAAGTCAAGAGTCAATCTTAGCTTATTTTCTCCCTAGCCTCTCCCGAACCGCTCACGAAAGGTCAAATCGCTTATGGGAGTAAGGCTTTCCGGCGTTTCAATACGTCTCAGCAGGGTTCAAAAAGCGTCATCGGGGTTAATTTCTCGCTTTTACGGGAAAAGTGCCGAAAACCCTTGGAATCATTGGGATTCCAAGAATGAAAGTTTCACCGGGGTTCAGAACGTATCGAGACGATGTCCCCTCTATGTCCCCCGTTTCACGCACTCGAAAACCGGCATAGAGCCGGGTATGAACGATTATCAAGAACTCGATTGCGTGACGTTGCTGACCACCGAACAAGTTTCCGAACTGACCGGAATCTCCACTATGACGTTGAAAAGATGGAGAGGCGAGCACCGGGAACTCCCCTTCCTGAAGCTGGGGCATTCAGTCCGATACAGGATGATTGACGTTCGTTCCTGGATTGAATCCAATCTCACGGAAGCGAGCCACTGACATGGCACACGCTTGGATAGAAGACCGCTGGTTGAAGGATACGGCTTCCTCCGCCGAGAGACGAAGCCTTAACTCCGCACGAATCCCGGACAAGGCGAAGGTGGCCGAGGAGAACCGAACCGCCGCCTTCGGAACAGGCAAACGCTGGGTCGTGTATTGGATGGAACCGCTCCCTGGCGGTTCGCTCAAGCGTCGCAACAAAAGGTTCAGTTCAAAAGCGGAAGCTGAATCCTGGCGCACACAAGTCGACGACGACATTAGATCGAACCGTTATATCGACAAAGCCAGCGCGCAGCACACGGTATCGCAGGCGGCCGATATCTGGTTCGAAAAACGCGTTACGGTCGCCCCTGGAACTCTGCGAGGCCAGCGTCTGATTTACGAGAGACGAATCAAGCCACGCTGGGGTAACGCAGCAGTCGGATCCATCACTCCCCTAGCCGTGGAACTGTGGGGATCGGATCTGCTCAACGGCTCCGCGCCCGGACGCAAGCATCCGCTTACACCGGGCAGCATTCAGAACATTCGGAACGTGTTCAACCAGATTCTCGATGTCGCAATTCAATGCAGGTGGGTTAATGAAAACGCCGGCAGAAAGGCAAAATGGCCGAAAGTGAAAAGTAATAATGCAAAACGGCTGGTCATTCTTTCGACAGACCAAGTCACAGCACTCGCGAAAGCCTGTGACCGTATCGTCAACAAGAAGACCAGCGAGAAATCCACTGCCTGCAATGGTCTGTTCATCCTTTTCCTCACCTGCACCGGTCTCCGCATCGGGGAAGCCGCAGCTTTACGCGTTGGAGACATAGACAGGTTCTCCTGGACCGTATCTGTGACCAAAACACGATCCACAGGAAAAGATGGCTGCATATGGAGCGCAGAGGGACCAACCAAAAACGGCATTGACCGTATAGTTCCTATTCCGTCGATGCTGCATGACCGGCTTACGGACATTATGGCCGGTCGTCGTGCGAATGATTTCCTCTTCCATGACGCGGATGGATGCAGACTTAATTACATAGCATGGAGACATTCATGCTGGCTACCAGCGGTAACGGCAGCCGGACTAAACGGCATCAATAAACTCAGCCCTCATGCCCTGCGCCATACATACGCCTCAATGCTGATTGCCAATGGCACTGATGTGAAGACAGTCCAACGACTCATGGGGCACGCCAATGCCACCATGACTCTGGATACGTATGCTGCCCTATGGCCAGGGAACGAACAAACTGCCGTCGATAAGCTCAACCAGATGTGGAAGATCTAAAGGTCATGGAATATGACCAAAAAGTCTGAATCATGCCGAGGTCACGGGGCGATTGAATTGGCGACCGGGGTTTCACGGCCTCATGATTCCCCGCCGCGCGACCCTGTTTCCTGTCGCCCCGCGGCCGTGACGGATAAGGATGGGAGAACCGCATGCCACGGGACGGGGCTCCGGCTATGCGGTTTCTTCCGGACGATGGAGGACGGGAAAGGCCCGTACCGGGGGCATGCCGGTACGGGCCTTCGAGGGGAGAAGAGGGGGGGTGATGCGGTCAGCCGATGCCGCAGACTCCCTGACTATTGCAGGCGGATTCAGAGCCATCCACAGGACGGCCGGTTCCATGGGCGGCTCCGTGATAGTTGGGGTCGGCGTCCGGGAAACCACCGATCGAACCATTGGAGCCGGACGAGGAAGAGGAGGAGCCGGAATACGAGTACCTGGACGAGGAGGAGGATCGCGACGATTGGGCCTGAGCCTGAGCCTGAGCCGCAGCCGCGGCAGCGGCCTGCGCATCAGCATCCGCCTTCGCCTGAACACTGTCGTTCACGGCCTTCATCGCATCCTCGAGGCTTCTGCGGGCCTCGTCGATCCTGGCCGGATCGTTGCCGTCCTTCAAACCGTTGCCCGCGTCGATCGCCTTGCTCAGGTTGTCTCGGGTCGCGTTGTCGGCGACCTTCCCATCGGAATCCGACAGGAGTTTCGACGCCTCATCCAGCTTCGAGGAGAGGCTGGCTTTCGCGGTCTCCAACGTCTTCGCCGCCCTGGACTCGGTCACGCTCTTCACGGCCTTCGACAGCGACTTCGTGTGGGATGAATACCACTTGGCCTGGGATTCGAGCTTCGAAGACGCCTCGTTCAGACCCTTCGCGTCGTCGGCGACGCAGCCCGAGTATTCGGGGGCTGCGTTCTTCAACGCTGTCGCCAGGGTTTCGACGGTCTTCGCGTCCTTCACCTGATCTGATGTGATCGCGGAAGCGTCGCCGGCGTCGCCGTTCAGCAGATTGTTGTAGTCGTTAGCGGATTCCCTGACCTTCTCGGAGGCGGTCGCGCATGCGGTCTTCGCCACGGTCAACTCATGATTCGACCATGCGTGATACCCGCCGAAACCCGCAGCGACCAATACGACCACGCCTACCCCGGCGATGGTCGGGATAAGCCATTTCGCTTTTGGCTTGCCCTGGGCTTCCGCCGTTTCCGATGTGGTTGTCTCCGGCTTGATCACGGCCGGATCCTGGATTTCTTCCTTCTTAGTCTCCTCGCTCATGACGAACGCTTCTCCTTACCTATTACGCTTCGCGGGCTACAGGCTATCACGCCCATCACCCGTGGCTTCCAGATGTTTCGAATGATTCCGGGGATTCCCCACTTGCGTGATGGCTTGCCCCGGCCTGAAAAAAATGTCAACCAGTCACACCCACGCATGCGTCCCCCGTCCAGAAGAAACGACGGAACCCTCCGGTTCTCCCCGCATAGGGGTGTTTCGCGTCGCACGGAACAGGCCGTGCGGCATGGAACCAGAGAAAGGATGGGATGCGCATGCATTCTCACGATCTCAAAGACAAGGGCGGCGGACTGCTGAAACGGTTCGCCAAGGCCACGGTGGCGCTGATCGCGTCGGCCGCCACATTGGCCGGCGGCATGCTGGCCGCGAATACGGCGCAGGCGGCGGCGGGTCCCGGCTATTATGCGAACGCGACGAGCGGGAGCGCGGATGGCGGCTGGTGGATCGGCACGGGCGGCTTCTTCGTCGGCCCGCAGGATGACAGCAAACCGTACAAGTACTGCATCGATTTCGGCACATCCTACAAGTGGCAGGATGTGGCGAACGGGCAATGGCAGGACGCGACGGACGCGGACAGCCTCAAGCTCGCGTATCTGGCCGACAAGTACAAGGATGACGCGGATCCGGCCGCGCAGGCCGGCCTGGCCGTGCTCGTCCACGACAAGCTGGATCTGCATCCGGACCGGTGGAAGGAGGCGCGGGCGAAGCTCACGCTCGTGGGCGGCGACATGAACGCGGTGCGCGCGAAGGCCGACTCATTGTGGGCGGAGACGAGCAGCATGCCCGACAATATCAGCGGTTCCTATAAGTACGTGCAGGGCAAACGCAAGGGAACCATTACCGTTGCCGTAAAGAACGCCAATGGCGGGTATGTCAGCGGCGTCCCGTGGCGTATCGAAACTTCCGGCCCAAAAGCATGAGGGAATCCCCGCTCCGATCCAATGGAGGAAAGGAACGGGGATTCAACGCGAAGCGGGGAAAGAGTACATTACAGACAATGTCTGTGCCTATCAGCTGCAGGGAACCTGATATGAAGGGGAGCCATCAGTGGGATAGGCGAAGCACAAATCAGACCCACTGCCCCAGGAAGGCAGTCCGGACTGATTCCCACTGGAAGATCCATTATTTGAGCTCTGGCTACTGCCGGAACCGTTGGAGGTCGAACCTCCCGTATTCGTCTTCCTATAGGTGGTTCCGCCGGAGTAGTTAGAGCCTCCCCTGGAAGAGGATCCGGTGTAACCGGATGAAGTTTGGGCTTGGGCCGCGGCCGCGGCCTGCGCATCCGCATCCGCCTTCGCCTGAACGCTGTCGTTCACGGATTTCATCGCATCCTCGAGGCTTTTGCGAGCCTCGTCGATCTTCGCCGGATCGGTCCCGTCCTTCAGTTTGTTCGCATCGTCGATGGCTTGAGTCAGGGAATCACGCGTGGCGTTGTCCTGCACCTTGCCATCGGAGTCGCTGAGGAGCTTGGAGGCCTCATCCAGCTTGGAGGAGAGGTTCGATTTCGCGGTCTCCAACGTCTTCGCCGCCCTGGACTCGGTGACCGCCTTCACCGCCTTGCTCAGGCTCTTCGTATGGTTCTCGTACCATTTCGCCTGGGATTCCAGGGTCTCCGCCGCCTTGTTCAGCCCGTCCCTGTCGTCGGCGACGCAGCCCGCGTATTCGGGAGCCTCCGCCTTCAACGCGTTCGCCAAAGCGTCGACGGTCTTCGCGTCCTTCACCTGATCGGATTTAATCGCGGAAGCGTCATTGGCGTCGCCGTTGAGCAGATTGTTGTAGTCGTTAGCCGATTCCCTGACCTTCTCCGATGCGGTCGCACACGCGGTCCTGGCCACGTTCAACTCATGATTCGACCATGCGTGGTATCCGCCGAAACCCGAGCCGACCAGCACGACCACGCCGATTCCGGCGATGGCGGGGATAAGCCACTTCGGCTTCGTCTTGCCCTGGGCTTCGGCCTTCACGGATGCATCCTGATCCTGAATGTCTTCCTTCCTGATCTCCTCGCTCATGCGATTTCCTCTTCCTTGTGTTTACGCTTCGCGGTCTACCAGACTACAACGGGTCCGGTAGAACCGTGGCTGTGTTCATGTCTCCGATCATCCCGGGGATTCCACCACTGTTCATGATGGCTGGCCCCGGCCTGCAACAAAATGTCAACCAGTCACCCCCACGCATGCGTCCCCCGTCCGGGAGAAACGACGAATCCCCTCCGGTTCTCCCCGCATAGGGGTGTTTCGCGTCGCACGGAACAGGCCGTGCGGCATGGAACCAGAGAAAGGATGGGATGCGCATGCATTCTCACGATCTCAAAGACAAGGGCGGCGGACTGCTGAAACGGTTCGCCAAGACGGGCGCCGCGCTGTTGGCCGCGTCGGCCACGCTGCTGGGCGGCGCATTGGTCGCGAATACGGCGCAGGCCGCGGCCGGGCCAGGCTACTATACGAACCCGATGAGCGGTTCGGCGGCGGGAGGCTGGTGGGTAGGCACCGGCTCGTTCTTCCTCGGCCCGCAGGACGACAGCAAACCATACAAGTACTGCATCGAGTTCAGCAACCCGTACAACTGGCAGAACCAGGGCACGTGGACGCCGGTCGACTCCGAGGACGGGAAAAAGGCCGCGTATCTGGCCGACAAATACCAGAACAGCACGGATCCGGTAGACCAGGCCGCGTTGGCGTACGCGATCCACGACCACTTCGACCGCAACCAGGCATGGTGGAACGAAGCCAAAGGCAAGATGACGCTCGTGGGCGGCGACATCAACGCGGTGCGCGCGCGTGCCGCGACCATCTGGGCCGAGGCGAACGACATGCCCGCGGGCATCGACGCGTCCTACAAGTACACGCAGGGCAAGCGCAAAGGCACCATCGACCCGGGAATCAAAACCGGAGATGGACAATTCGTATCCGGAGTAAGCTACACGATCACATTGAAGGGGCCGGCGAAATTCGATGCGACCGGAACGAATACGATCAGTGGGACCACTGCTGGCGGTGAGATGCATATCCCGTGGACTGCCACCGGTAATGGAACGGTCACTCCTGTGGTTCAGTACAAGAATCCTCGGGTAGCTGTTTCCTCTTCCTCCAGTCAGGATCTTCTTACCTTGACCGATCCGGAGACGACGTCGGGGAACATCCAGTTTGAGGTGCGTCGTGATTTCCAGCCGACCGTCACCACCCAGACCAACACGCGCGTGCTGGAACGCGGCCAGACCGTCACGGATAAGGTCACTTCCGGCGTGAACACCACGAACCAGGACGAATGGGTGGACGGGGTGAGCGTCACCGCCGACGGCTACTACTACACCGGCGATCAGGACACCATCCTCCACGAGCTCCAACAGACGGGCGACATCAAAAACCCGGAGGATCCCGACGCGTATCTGGAACGCGTCAACGAGAAGCTCGGCGAGCCCGCCGCCACCGCCCAGACCACGTTCACCGGCAGCGGCCAGACCAACACGGTGACCGCGAAGAACGCGGACGGTACGGATTACGTGAACCCGGAGGACGGCAGGTTCGGCACCTGGCTGTGGATCATCCGCAAGGACAAGCAGCACGTCCTCAAATTAAGACACGGGTGCCCATATCGTTCATATTTTCATGTATCTCCGTTCCGTATTCAATAAACAACGTCAAATCCTTCTCCAAATCCCCCTCAGATATCGGTTCGAACGGTTGACGGCACAGGTATTCCTTCATTTCTGCATGCCCATTTGATGGCCTTGTACACATCTCCTGGCTCGCGTTTGACGTGATCAGGGTGTTGACGAAGCACCTCATCCTGCAGTGCTCGTAGAGCGTCCTCCAGCCATTTTGAAGAATGATGTTTCTCACGGTAGGCGTGAACTATGGCTACCGCTTGGGAAACAATCGCTCCATGTGTGGCACCCGGGTCGAAAGGCTGTTTCACACGCCATGGTTGTTCGCCGGTAGTTAGAGGTTCGGATGAATGATTCATAGATGGGCTCGGGACCTCTAGTGCAGCCGGCTCCAACCATTGCGCAATGGCCTCAGGCAGCAGGGGTATCCGACGCTCTTCTTGACTGGTACCATCTTCATTTGAAATCATCCGAGGTGAAGGCAACCGAATAATTCCTAGGTATACATGCTCACCTTGTTTATCAGTCCAGTGAGATCCGGGACCAACAACATAGGATTTCACACCCGGGCGCAAATCAATACGGGTATTGTTCACTCCAGTAGATGCCTTGACATGACCTATCCACTGATTCGGTGTTTGATAAATGAGATGCAGCCCATTGGGAGAGCGCATGACAACCGTATCCAAATCGTCAAGCGTTACTCCGGGGATACGCATCAGTGAATCGATTCCGTGTTCACCCCCCTGCTTTGGGGCATCGCAATCGATAATCAGCAGATTGCTCGTCAGCGACAGACCATACCTATCTGGTATTTTTAACGCTTGGATATCATGGAGAGGATGGCGGATTTTACTCTCATCGCTTTTCCAATCGCCTATGATTCCCTTCCCGTTCCATTGCGATGGCGATGGTGTGATGACCCATCCATCCAATCCTGTAACAGTCTGCAATAGATTAAGCTGTTGACGAGCATCCACAGCCTGGAGCGGGCGTGCATTCAACATTTGCGCATGCGTTTTCTGAACCAATTCTCGTTTGCGCTCATCCTCATCATCCTGCTCGGCCATATTGGCGGCATTCTGCCGTCGCCATTCATCGGCGAACGGCACGAAACGCTTCATATCTTTGATAAAGATGACTTGCCGGGTACGTCCGTCACCGTGTACGTCTCGCATACTACTCGTCGATAGACCCATCAACGACAATTGATCGGAGCGTTCCTTTTCACTTACATGCAGTTCCTTCAATTCCGGATGAGACACAGGAACACGAGGTTTGACGGGGAAACCGTCATTTTCCAATGGAGCACACGACATAAGCAGATCACGAACGGTTTTTCCATACAACGTCAAACCTTCAGTCAAACGGTTTATAGTTTCCGGATCGGGCCGGCCTTCCGCGAAACTAGCGGCCCCCGCCATGAGAGCGTCAATGATTCCATCATCCGGATTCATGCCATCGCCGAGATACATAGACCAGTGTAAAACCGTTTCTTCTGTGGTATCAGAACGGAATGGAACGGTCCATATGCGTCGACGCCATTCTGGCGTGGATGGAAGCGTACTACTCCGATTCGTCGCCGCAATCATGAACGCCATCACCGTATTCGTTGACACGTTTTGCTGAAGCAATCGTATAGACAGTGACTCGCCCGCCGTGGCTTTTTTGATATTTTCAACCATCCCTTGACCGGGATTAACAGCATCGGAATCATAAGCCAACAGGCCCGTGAGCAAACCCAGCGCAGCTTGATCATTTGTCGTTGACGAAGAGCGCGCCATTCCAAGCAATGCAGCAAGGTTGAACGGAGCAGCCAGCCGACCATACAATGCAGAGATAGATTTAATAGTCCTGCCCTTGCCATTTCCGCCAGGACCTGTAAGAAAGCCCATCCCGTGCATGTACGGCTGGCACACCGGCGCAGCAATGATACGAGCCAACATCTCAGCCGCCGCAGCTCCATCAACAACCGTCTGAGCCACACGCAAAAATCGGTCCGCTCTATCTTCGCAATAATCGATGGTTGGAAATGAGAGAGCCCAAATCATGCTAAATCTTGGATCGTCCGGTTCAACAACCGTTGTGTGAGATATTCCCGAAGTAGAGTACGTACGGGCAAAACCTTTATCCTTGAACTTCACCCCCAGCACCAGTCGTGCCTGAGGAATTCGAGACACAGCATGGCGTATAAAGTCGTCGATCCCAGACATATGCTCTGACGCAGCGATGCCGAATTCAGCTTCAACGCTAGCGATGGGATGAAACACGGTCCGACCATTCACCACGCTGCGGTGCCAGAGACGTTCGGTGCCCTCCTGAATAGCGAACGCGATTGGTCCACCTCCCATAGTCACGCGCAGCTCCGCCATCGCCATTGCAACGCCGGGAGAGCAAACAGGATTTCCAGAAGACTCTACTTTCGGAACTTTCAGTTGCCTACCATCAGGCGAAATCACCAACCAATCCTCATCAAGAGGGTCCACAACGCAGGACACGAGCTTCAACAACTTGTTGAAACTACTGAGCATGCCAGGGTAGACGGGAACAAGGGGCGCTGGCGGAAGCGGTTCAAAGCATTCGCCAAATTCATGCATAGGATCCTGAGAGGATGACATTTCGTACCTCCGATGCCGTTCGAGGACGCATGACCAGTGATTCAACGCGTCCAATCAATAGAGACGGGGAGGACCTATGCAGAATAACGAAGCAGGTCGAAAGGAAAATGACCTTTAATTGCATAAAACTGAAAAAATCGGTTGCGTCAATGTCGGAAAGCCGGTGCAGTAGCCAATGCAAGACGGTAGACGGGCTTTCTCCTGCCTTCCGGTAAAACACGAATCACGGATGCTACCAGAGAATCAGTAATATGCCGATGAAGGAATTGATATAACTGCTTGGTATGAGGTTTTACGGCGAGAATCAGGAAACCATTCGGCGTCAGTAATTTGCATACTGGAACATGCCGAGTACCAGTAGCGGAAATTGAAACCACACATCGTCCAAACCAGAAAGAATGTTCAATCAGAAAACGAGGAGGAACGTTTCTCGAGCCTGCATACTCCATCAGAACGCAATCGGCTCGCCTACAAATCCATCGATATGCAGATTCCGCCGCCAGTTCCTGTTTGAGCAACGAAAAAGGAATCGGCCATCGACCATGAAGCCGAATCAGACGAATCAGCTCATCGACTTCGAATTCTGTCGGAATACGCAAATAGACGTCTGGCACATACGCAGCATATGACGACATGCAGCAATAGATTTTCATATGGAAGCTGGTTCTACGACGAACTAGTGACTCAAGCTTTGCAAGGCCTGCATCGTTCACGCTGCCGAAGGGAGTTTTACGAAGGGTAAGTACCCGATCCCCTTCCTTCGCCAGGTAATCGCCAATATCAATCGGGTTGTAACTGATGGAAACATTTACATCTGAAAACTGACGGCAGTACCAGTCCGAACCAAGGAAACAAGACACAGGCAGATTCCGAGTACCGTTCAAGATCAACGCATCGGGATCTTCTTCGGTAAGAGTTAACAGCGACAACAGCTGACTAGCCTGCATCGAATACTTCGAATACGGCATCACACCCCCACATACACGTAAGCAGTACATACTGTCATAACATGTCAGACGAAAAATTGACGCAGCAATCCCCGGAATAAAGGCGTTTAACGGCAAATGTCAGGATGTCAGGCATCACAATACCACTACATACGATATGCACTGCTCTACACATCAGCATCTGCGAAAAACTGACAATCATTCGCAAGTCCTTGAAATATAACGATAATCGGCGTCAAGAAGAACTCTGACTAACCATTGACGCACGCGACAAAAATACCCCACGTCATTCCTTCAATGGCCGACCCCAATCCAAGGTAAAGCCAAGCACTGCCGCACAAGCCCCTCTAAAATCGTTTTCGGACGTTCGAAATAGGAATCCCGCGGCTTTAGGCGCGTATTCATTACCAAGCCGCCCGCCCGCTTGCGGCCTACGGCCGTCGCGGCGGGCTCGGCCGCGCCTTGCGCGGCCACCATTCCGGCATCCGGTCACGGACTTTTCTCCCATACGCGGGCATGGTCAATCCGTCTTTCACGCCGAGGATTCGGAGCCGGTTTCACCGGCGCGTCGACAAGGACGCCCGGCATCCAGGCCGCGCGACCGCTTCCTGATATTCCAGGCCGCCGTTCCCGGCGGTGTTTGCCGTTCTTCGCGGATTCCACCCTAACGAGCCTTGCCGGTCATGCAAATCGTCCGTGCGCGAAACCATGTTTTCCGAAACGTCCGGCTTGCTTGACCGGCAAGGCTCATCATCGCGTATTCCGCCGAAGAACGGCAAAAAACAAAATCACGGAGGATAAATATGGACACCATAGAAATGCGCAACGTCGCCGCAGCCGATAAGCCGGAACCGCAGACCCTGCGCGAGGCAATCAACACCAGCCTGCATAATCGCGACGCCGTAATCTGCGCCATTCTCAACCCTGGCATGAAGGATGCGGAGTGGGATGCCCTCACCATGACACCGCACTCTCCCACCGCCAGGAGCATCATGCAGCGCATCATCGTCAACGCGCTCCGCCAGCCTGAACGGCTTGACGTTCCACGTATCCAACGTTTCGCCTCATGCCTCGCACATGCGGGGCGTGAGCATCATGAACCGCAGACGCTCGCCACCGCCGCTTATCTTCATCTGCTTTCACGGAACATGCCCGAGGCGGTCACGGCGGCGTTCGAGGCCTTGTCCCTGGACGAAACGACTTCGCTTGCCACGCTCGTGTTGGAAACCCTTCATCGAGGAATCCTGCGGCTTTAGGCGCGTATTCATTACCCAGAAAGCCGCATAGAAACGTGAGGAGGAATGGGAAAGTCCCACCCCTCGGATTCGGAGAAAGGAGATTCCGATGAATCGTATTCCAGTGGATACCCCTGCATTGGGAGACACTCGGTTCCTGAGTTCGGAACCGAAACTTGATGGCGACGGCAACGCCGTTATCAGAGACAAGGTCCCAGTGCAGGTGGTCAGCGTGCTCATCAAGCCGCTTACGGGCAAACGGGAGGTCATTGAGGTGAACGTGCCCAGCAAAGAGCCCCCTCGGGGACAGGAGTATGCGAAAATCCGTCTGATGAATCTCACCGCGCGCCCGTGGGCCGTGGATGGACGCAATGGCATCACCTTCAACGCGGATGAGGTGAATATCCTTCCTCTGCCGCAAGGCGACGCCAAGTAGCCGACCCGGCAAAAGCCGGAGTACATGGTTTTTGCCATGCGCTCCGGCTTTTTATCATGCGAGGAAATCCCATCGCACCCAGTCGGGTTTGTCTCCGTCGTTGATGATGCTCATGCCACGCCATGCGGCGCGATCCATACCGTCGAAATTCATCCGTTTCATCGTCTCGTTGGAACAGCCCAGAATGGCCTGCGTTTTCGAGCTCTCAGCCGACCAGAACGCGATACGCATCAGTTGGCTACGCACCGACGTGTCAATCACATCGCTCGTCCAGTCCTGCGAGCACAGAACCGTGCACCAGCCGGCGGATGCGCCCACGCGGATCAACGTCAGGATATTGCGTTGAATGGCCTTCAACAGTTCGGTCTCAGCCTTGGTACGGCCTTTCATGGCCCATAATTCCTGACACTCATCAATGATCAGCAAACGCAGGGGCGGGCGTCTGTTCGCGGTGAGGTCCCAGAAACTACGGTCCAACGCATATTGCCGGGCTCTCATATCCTCCACCTCACGGTCCAGCATGTCTTTCGCTTGTTGCAGGAAATCCTCATCCCCACGGTCAGCCAGCACCCGGGCACCCAACATTTCCAATGACGGAACCGAGCTTGAGAGCGCATTGGTGAAATCACCGCCGCCTTTGCAGTCGATTACCGACACGGAAGCAAAACCGAAATGCTGCAACGAGGCAGCCAACATGCAAACCGCCTTGGTTTTGCCCGACCTTGATGCGCCTCCCACGCACAATCCAGGCACATTACGCAGCTGCAGGCAATGATCTCCTTCAAGATCACGGCCTATCGGCACCGCGATGCCGTTATCCTGGGTAGACGGTGCAGGCAGCATGCCTATCCTACGAGCCCCGGCCAAAGCCTGCCATCGAGGATGCTTATGGAAACGGGCGGTGCAGCACACCCCATTGATTCCCGTCACCGTCGCGTCCACGCAATCCAGGAGCGGGGCCTTGCTCACCAGCACCGGCTCCAATTGGGACGGGGACAGGTTCGGCCCCAATCCTTCGCGAACCAGCAGCGTCAGTTCTTCCGGATACCACCACACACGATAATCGTGGGAATCATCGCCGGACACTAGGCCCAGCCTTCGGACCAGCCTATTGCCATTCCTTCGACGCTTCCTGTCGCTCCACATATCCACGTCCTCGAACGGCGACAATATGACTAGCGGCCACAATCCCCAATCCGATGTCAAATCAGCGACGGTCAGAACGCCGTCGCAGTAAAACGGGATATGCACCGGCAGGTCGACAATCAGAACCAGCACCAAAGAGAACAGCCAGACCCACGGCCACATACCGCCCCACGCCAGAGCGGGGATCATCAGCAGTACCCACAGCAACGAACGACGTGAACACAGCACGGCATCCCATAACCTTTTCACTCGAGGAAACCTTGATGCACGCAACTGTTTCATGTCAGTTCTCTTCGTATTCGTCTTCATGACGCCTCCTTCATTGATATCGGGCTTCGTGCTTCGTCACCTATGCGCATAGACGGTGCCTTATGAACGACCAGCCAAAGAAGAACAGCTACGAAGTGCGGCAAGCATGGCGTCAGATGCAGTGGGAGCGCAGGAACCGTAGCGCCGCATGGCTCATCGAGGAGGCGTTGCAACTGTCCGAAAGCACCACGACGGGTTTCATCAAGCCGATGAGGATCGCACGCTGCGGATGGACATTGGGCAAACCCGTCGTCCAGCTCATCGACGGCAAGGCCAGCATCGCGAATCTGGAGCATTGCGCATCACCCTGGGCCTGCCCGATCTGCGCGCCGATCATCCGCATGAAAAGAGGAATGGACCTGCAACAAGCCGCAAACAGGTGGCAGGCCGAGGGACACGGGCTCGTGTTTGCCACGCTGACACGCCCTCACACCCGAGGCGAGAGGCTTGAACAGGGCATGGATATCATCACCGTCAGCTGGTCGACCATGATAGCCTCGCAACGCTGGCGTCTTTTCAAGAAAACCTACGCCGTCACCCACTGGGCTCGGAGCATCGAAATCACATGGAATCCGTCACACGGATGGCACGCGCATATCCACGCACTCCTGTTCATCGACCGGCCCAATCCTCATATCAAGGAATTGCAAAACAACCTCTACGATCTGTGGAACACGATGCTCCGGCAGCAGGGCAGCCGCAAAGCGTCCAAACGCCACGGTGTTACCCTCCTGCCCGTCAAGGAATCACCGGAACGCGTAGGCCGATACATGTGCAAACCACCGGACGCGATAGGCATGGAAATCACCCGCATGGACAACAAAACCAGCCGCAAGGACAGCCTGGCGCCATTCCAGCTCCTTGACCAATCCACCATCGACGATATCGGGGGCAGCAAAGCCAAACACCTCTGGCTCGAATACGCGCACGCCACCAAGGGACAACGCAGCATCACCTGGAGCCGGGAACTCCGCTCAAGCCTTCTCAGCACACCAGAACAAACAGATCAACAGATCATCGAGGACACCATCTCCGGCATACCCGTCATCGACATACACCCCGACGCATACCGCCAGCTCAAACGCGAGCCAAGCGTCATGGCATTCATCCTCAGACTCACCGAAACCGGAGAAATCCCCCTCGCACTCGACATGCTCAACGACACCCTATGATAGAGGGAAATAGCCAGCTACCATGCCAAAACCGTTGTGGCCGACAATTCCGTTTTCTGGTTCATTCCGCCTGCAAATTTCGCCATCTGTGAAGGACATGAAATGCCGCAATGTCCCCTCATGTCCTCCCATTTGACGTACAATGCCAACGAAATGATGGTCGAAAACCGTTGCAATATATGGCTTCCGACCATGCGGAGGCGACTGGAGAAAACCGCGTAAAAAGTCAAGAGTCAATTTTACGCAATTTCAAGACACCTGGAAAACCGGCCATGTCATCAAGCAGCATGCGGTTGGGGTTTCTGATTTTCTCTCGCTGAGTTTGACTCAGCGAGAGAAAATCAGAAACCCCAACCGGAATTGAGAGCCGTTACTCCACCGACTTCAGTGCTGCGAGCATATCGACTGTGCGCAATCGTCTATAGACCACAACGCCAAGTACGGCGAGCACCACGACGATCAGCACCAGCGGCACAACGAGTGCCAGCCAGCCGAGCGCTGGATCGAACATCACCTCGTCCGGTGGCACCTCGGTGATGATGTACTGATGCAGCCACTCGCCGAACGCATATCCGCCAAGAATGCCGAGCCCCGAAAGCACGATGGTTTCTCGGTAGATATACATGGTGGTCTCATTGGAGTGGAATCCAAGCACCTTGATGGTGGATAGCTCTCGGATACGTTCGGAAACGTTCAGATTAGTCAGATTGTAGAGAATCACTATGGCGAGCAATGCAGCCACGAGAATCAGCACTTCCATAATCTGGTTCAGTGAATTCACGATGGTGGCCACCTGATTCTTCATCGTAGTGTTCTGTACCACTCCCCTGACGCCATCCACTTTCATGAACGAGGCGCCCTGGCGTTCGGCGTTCTCAATACTGTTGTCTTTGAGTTTGACCATGTACGCGTTCGACTGGTAATCCGTGTGGAACACATGCTCATATTCCCCGGAAGACATCACCATGAAATGCCCGATATACATTTCCGTGACGCCGTCCACTCTCACGCGCCGCTCCACGCCATTGCTGTCGGTTACGGTAATGGTGTCCCCCACCTGCGCGTTCAGCATATCCGCCATGCGTTCGGAAATGATCGCACCACGGTCGGTCAACACTTGCGGTTCGCGAGTGGTACGCGAGCGCAGGGTCATGTAATCGCCGAAGTTGTAGGCGTCATCCGTGACCAGCAACGTGATGGTCTGCTTATCGTTCTCCTTGCCAGCGGTTTTGGTGAGTTCCTCGTATCGAATCGGCGTGGAGTCAGACACGGCATCGCGTTTCATCGATTGGGCGACGGTCGCGTTCTGCTCCTCATTGTTATCGCTGCGTTCGGCCACGATGAGGTCGTAGTGGATGATCTCATCGAACTGACGCTCACCGATCTGTCCGATGGATGCCTGCACGCCAAGTCCTGCTGTAAGCAGCGACACTGCACCGGCCACGCCGAAGATGGTCATCAATCCGCGCGTCTTGTAACGGAATAGGTTGCGTGCGGTGACCTTGCGGGTGAAGTTCAACCGGTTCCACAGCGGTGTGATGCGTTCGAGGAAAATCTTCGAACCTTTGGCGGGTGGTTTCGGCAGCAACAGTGCCGCAGGCTTGTCGGCCAGTTCTCGCGATGCCGCGATTACAGCAGGCACCACAGCGCTCACCCATGCGAGCAGGAACGCGGCCAAAGTAACCATCGGATGGAAAACCAGCGCAATACGTGGCACGGTGAAGCCGTCCGAGTACGCATGGTAGACGATCATCGGCAGCAGGGTATGGCCGAGTATGACGCCGAGAATCGTTCCGATAGTGGATGCGGTGAAACCGTAGAATACGAATTTCTTGAGAATATCGCAGTTGCCATATCCCAGTGCTTTCAATGTGCCTGAGTTGGTGCGCTCTTCATCGACCATACGGCCCATGGTGGTGAAAGTCACCAATGCCGCCACGAAATACATGAACACTGGGAAGATCAATGCCAGTTTTTCTACGATGTTAGCGATGATTTCGTAGACTCGGTAGCCTTCCGAAGTCAATCCTTCGCGACGTCCGTCGATCGAATAGGCAGGCACTTCGAGTGTGTCCACTTTTTCGCGGGCCAGTGCGATATCATGCTCGGCTTGCTTGATTTTCTTTTCGGCCGCTGGTTTGGCTTCGTTGAATTCTTCGAGTTTGGCGTTGTATTCATCCTGGGCTTTCTCAAGCTGCCGGTTGCCTTCAATAAGCTGGCTGGCTCCATTCGAAGCGCTTGCAGGTGCCGAGGAGACCGCTGAGCCGAGTTCGGTCTGTTTGTTGGCGAGTTGATTGGCGGCATCGGCGATGGCAGCCGCATTGTTCTGATATTCCTCGCTGCCTTGCTTGAGCTCGGCAGCACTGGAATTCCACTGTTGCAGGGCCGTATTGTAAGAGCCAAGCTTGTCGTTGTATTGTGCGGCGGCATTGTTATATGCTTCTACGGCACGATCGTATTGTGCTTTCACACTGTTATATACTTCGCCGGTCAGTCCGGAATCCGACCATGTCTGCAGCGCGGCACCGGTTTTATCGAGCACGGCTTTGGCACTATCCAATGCCGTGCGAACAACATCGAGCTGTGTTTTGGCATCGGTCAATTGCTGCCAAGCTAATCCAAGTTGACTTTGCCCTTGACTCAGCTGCTGACCGCCTGCAACCAGTTTCGTTTGCGCCGCTGTCAGCTGCGAGCCGGCGGATGCGATCTGCGCAGTGGCACCTGAAAGCTCAGCCAATGCGGATGACGCTTGATCCACAGCTTCCACACTGCCGTTTGAGAGCTGGTCTTTGCCGGCTTCTATCTGTGCTTTCGCGTCATCCAATTGCGTTTGCGCGTCGGTAAGCTGCTGCTTGGCTGCGTCGACCTGCTGTTGCGCCTTATCAATCTGTTCCCTGCGCTCTTCGCGAATCGTGGCCTCGCGCGCTTGAGGCTGGTCGGCCAGACGTGTGGTCAATGTCTCCTTATGCTGCTGCACTCGGTCGCGGTATTCGCTGGTCCAGTAATCCATGGTTTGCGTATCCGTGAAGGTTACGCGTCCGATCATGGTGACGTTGGAATCGAATGCTGAGTCGGTAACCACCGCGTATCCGTCGAGTTCGCCGGTGCCTGCTGTGGATTGTCCAAGGTTCACATTCGACAGTGCTTCGCTGGAATTCACAAAGCCGACCACTGTGTATCTACTGCGCTTGAGTACTTTGTCTCCAGCGATATCAGGCTGTTCTGTGACAGCTATGGTGCTGTCGATGGCGTATTTGTCTCGTTCGGTACTGTCCAGTGCGATTTCGTTCGCTTTATTTGGCAGTCTGCCTTCCTGAACCGAGAATGTGGAGATGCTTTCTGGCTTCGAATAAATACGCAGGCTATGGTTGCTGTGTGCGATGGTCACATCTTTGAAATAGCCGAATTCCGCCGCTTTGACGCCGGGAGTATTGCGGATGATGTGCGCATCATCGTCGGTAAGTCCGTAATCGCTGATGATGGTGACATCGGCCAGATTGTTGGTGTTGTAGTAGTTGGTTCCGGTGACGCGCATGTTCGGGCCGGTGACGAACAGTCCCACGAGCGCAAACGATCCGAGCAGCATCAGGCTCACGATGGACAGAAAGCGGCCTTTGGATTTTCGCAATGTGGCGAAAATGTCCTTCCACAGCATGCGTTTGCGCAACAGACTTGAGTGGGATGCTTTGCAATGTCTGCGCCCACTAGCCCCATGAGTTCGGGTTGCGGAGGTAGCGGAAGATGCGGAACCAGCCAAGCTTTCTTCCATGAAATCCTCGAAATCAGCCATATTTACCACTCCAGGTCCTTGATATCCATCGGATGCTCGTTGATTTCTATGGATTTGACTCGCGCGTCATGCATGTGAATCACACGGTCGGCAATGGGGGCGATGGCAGAGTTATGGGTCACAATCACCACGGTTGCGCCTTGCTTGCGGCTCTGATCCTGCAAAATCTGCAACACCTGTTTGCCAGTGTTGTAATCAAGCGCACCGGTTGGCTCGTCACACAACAGAATCTTGGGGTTCTTGGCCACGGCTCGTGCGATGGCTACGCGCTGCTGCTCACCGCCAGAAAGCTGGGCCGGGAAATTATTGATGCGATCCTTTAACCCCACGTCTATCAACGTCTGCACCGGGTCTTTTGCATTCTTGACGATTTCCGATGCCAGTTCCACGTTCTCCTTGGCGGTGAGGTTGGCGACGAGATTGTAGAACTGGAAGACGAAGCCGATGTCGTAGCGACGGTAGTCGGTGAGTTGGTGGGCATTGTAATTGGAGATGTCTTTGCCGTCAATGATGACTTGGCCCTCGGAATTGGTGTCCATGCCGCCCAAAATGTTGAGCACGGTTGATTTGCCGGCACCTGACGCGCCAAGAATTATCGCCAGTTCGCCTTGTTCGATGCCGAAACTGACGTCGTTATTGGCGGTGATGGTGGTGCTTCCGGTGTGGTAGCGCTTAAAGCTATGAACCATTTCGATATATGCCATGCTGATTGTTTCCTTCTTGCCGACCTCCCGGCTCCCCTTGACAGGGGAGCTGTCGGCAAAGCCGACTGAGGGGTAGACCTCGCCTGTATTGTGTCTTTTCTTCACATTGAATAAACAACGTGTTGATTTATTACTCGAATCGTAAAGTCGCCCGGAAATGCCCGTCAATGACCAGAATTATGCAAAGTGTCCAAATTGAACACTTCATTGAAAAGTGCTGATTTGAGCAACTAAATCAACAACATGTTGATAGAATCGAGAGTCGAACAATACGAGCCGAAGACAAGAAACGGAAGGAATCATGACCGGCAAGCGCAATACCAAAACCGAAGCGAAGATCAAGGCGGCATTCACCCAGCTGATGCAGTCCAAAGGTTTTGACGCCATGACAGTAAGCGACATTGCTCGTTCAGCCGGCATCAATCGCGGCACGTTCTATATGCATTACATCGATAAGTTCGATTTGCGCCAGCAGCTCATTGACGACACCATCGATGACCTCACGCAGATTCTTATCGACAATTCTGACGAAACCGGTCAGACCACAACTCCTAGTGGTAAATCCGTGTGCGATGCATTCCAAGAAGTAGCCATCGCCAAGGCATTGCACTATGTCAAAGACGATTATGCATTCTTCAATGCGGTCTCCCGCTCCGGCACCGATATGCAGCTGTACGATCGATTGAAGAACGTACTTAAGCAGCTCATCGTGGCACAGGCCAAGCGCTTCGGGGAAGAACCGAAGCATGACTACAACGGTATTCCCGCTGATTATGCGATGGAGATTCTGGTCTCGGCGGTCTCCTCAATCATCTGGCTGTGGATTCGCCGCGGCTGCAAGGAGACGCCCGAGCAAATCTGCCGCATCATCGAAACCAACAAAACCACAGCACCCATTGACGTGCTGTGGTAATCACGTGAAATGGCAGGACCAGAGACGAGAGCAGCAATTACGATACCGAGTATGAGCAACACCGAACACACCATTGATACCTCGACCGATACCACCACCTCTCCTGCAGCCGACTTGCCTGTGCGACTGACCGCAGGGGCGCAGGCACCGGATTTCACGCTGTCTGCCGTTAACCCGGACGGCACTGAATGTACGGTGACTCTGTCAGCACTCACCACGCAGGGCAAAAGTGTGATTCTCTACTTCTACCCAGCCGCAATGACTCCGGGCTGCACCACAGAAGCCTGCGATTTCCGCGATAATATGGCACGGCTTGGTGCGCTTGGATACACGGTTCTCGGCGTTTCCAAGGATTCGATTGCGAAACTGCAGAAGTTCCGCGAACGCGATCACCTGTCGTTCCCACTGCTTTCCGACCCCGATCTGACCGTGCATAAGTTGTATGCCGCATATGGAGAAAAGAAGCTGTATGGCAAGACGCATGTGGGAGTAATCCGCTCTACTTTTGCCATTGATGCCCAGGGCGTCATCGAATTGGCTCGATACAACGTGCGTGCCAAAGGGCACGTGGAGTCATTGCTGAAGAAGCTGGGCTGATACTCCCCTCAGAGAAGTCTGACAGGGAACGGTGTCGATTCCACCATAGAGAAGCGTGTATAGTCACATTCGTATCGAACCGGTTCGATTCAAGCGGGAGTAAGAATGGCGAAAAATGGCGCGAAACGCCGATGACCATACGGTAACTTGCCAACGCAACGAAACAGCGTTATTCTGAAACCGGTTTCAAACGAAACCGAAAAAATTCAAAGCCAACCGGCTTTGACCCAACGAAAGGAAACGATTATGTCTCTCAAGGATTCTATGCTGCGCGGTCTCGCTCTCTACGGCGCCAACACCATGGCTCAGAACAGCATGAAGAGCGCTGAACTGATCGCTGATCTGATCAACGATTCCGAGAAGACCGCTCGCTGAATCAACTAGCGCAAGCGCATATGGGAATCATCTAGTACAGATGCTTCTCCCCCGACCAAATAGGTCATCCATGAATATCGATAATTCAACAGTCAGCGGGAAGCTGGCATAACTGAATAATCGGACAACGGCGTCCATTTTTACTTTTTCGTACTTTGTGTCATTCACGCAAGGCTCCTCTCAGTCAGCTTCGCTGACAGCTTCACTCAAGAATGGGAGCCAGAAACTCAAATAGGGAAACCAGAAAACGTCGCTTCGGACTCGCGCAGGCAGGGGCGGCCTTGTACGATTTCCACCTGCGCAGGCGGCGGCTCGATTCCGGCTCGATTGGCTTGAATCTGCGCAAACAGCATACGGAAGGCGCGCTCCCCCATCTCATGGAAATTCTGCGTGTAGCTGGTCAGCGGCGGTTCCCACATAGCGTCAAAAGACATGTCGTCAAAACCGACAACACTCACATCCTGAGGAACCCTGCGACCAGCCTCACGCAATCCCTTGATAACAGCAATAGCCAGTTCATCACTGGCAGCAAATACAGCTGTTACATCGTCGCGGCTGCCAAGACTCTTCCCCACCAGCACAGCTTTACGCAAATCACCAGCAGGCACCATAATCGGCTCCGTCACATCCACGCCACGCTCTTCGAGTGCATCTCTCCAACCATTGGTACGTGAATTGTCACCGGATTCCTGGTCCCATTGCACATGGAATACCGTGCGATGCCCTAAATCCAGTAAATGCATAGTCATCCAGCGGCCACCATCACGCTCGGCATTGATGATCTGATAATCGCCATCCCCAAAGCCGCCACCCACTACGACTGTGGGCACACTTTGCGGGATAGCCTTCAGTGCTTCCACACCGGCCCAGCCGTATTCATAGACCAACACGCCGGCGGGCCTTACCGCCAGTCCCATCTTCACACGGGTTGCAACCGTAGCTATATCAGATTCGTCCAAAGAAATGATATTGAGAAGAAAACCGCATTGCCGTGCGGCGGCCTCCACGCCATGATTGGTGGCGGAAGTAGAGAATTCATCCGGCTTTGAGGCGAACACCACTACAGAATCCATCTCACGATTGGATAACGCACGAGCTGCCATGCTCGGCTCATAGCCAAGCTCCTGAATCGCTTCGGCTATGCGCTTGCGTTTGTCTTCAGTAATATTCGCAGTGCCATTGAGATATCGCGATACCGTGGGAGCTGAAACACCGGCGAGCTTGGCCACATCCTTGATAACCGGCCGGGAACGCTTCGTACTCCTCGCCATGCCTCTCCCCTTTTTTCTTTCCAACGTCTTTGCGACGCTGGTTAAACCTGCAATCAGTAATCCACCATAGAGAGGCGTACGCACAAGCACATTCATATCGAACCGGTTCGATTCAAGCGGGAGTAAGAATGGCGGAAAATGGCGCGAAACGCCGATGACCATACGGTAACTTGCCAACGCAACGAAACAGCGTTATTCTGAAACCGGTTTCAAACGAAGCCGAAAAAAATCAAAGCCAACCGGCTTTGACCCAACGAAAGGAAACGATTATGTCTCTCAAGGATTCTATGCTGCGCGGTCTCGCTCTCTACGGTGCAAGCACCATGGCTCAGGGCAGCGTTCAGAGCGCCAAGGTGATCGCTGACATCATCAACGACTCCGACAAGGTTGCTCGCTGAACCAAATAGCGCTCATGCGCTTATGAGAATCATCTGATAGCGATGTTTCTCCCCGACCGAATAGGTCATATGAAGATTCGATAATTCAACAGTCAGCGTGAAGCTGGCATAATGAATAATCGGACAACGGCGTCCATTTATTCTTTTTCCAGCAGAGCCTATGCATATGCCTGATCCAAAAGCTCGTCAATTTGCACGAACCGATCAACTTCGGGCCTGAATACCGGCCGACCAGCGGCCACCACTAAGGCCGGATGCTCCAGCACATACAAATCATCCAATGGATTGGAGTTCAAGACCAGCAAATCAGCAGATTTGCCGACTCCCAGCGAACCGGTCACATCATCCACACCAAGAATTTTCGCGTTTACCTGCGTTGCCGCATGAATGGCTTGAGCCGGCGTGAATCCAGCGAATCGAACCAAGAGGGCAAGTTCACGCCATGTGGCGTACTGCGGCACGAACGTCATGCCAGTATCCGTGCCGACTCCCACAACCAACCCGGCATCATGCGCCTGCTTGGCTCCTGCAACCATGCCTTCAACCACATTCTTGGAGTTTTCAAGCTGAATATCCGTAATGCCAGTCACCTTCTGGTCGATCATGGTCAGCGGAAGTCCGGCAGACAGCGTAGGCACCAGAGCGGAATAGCCACGCAGCGCATTGGGATTATGGCGGAACAAGCCAATTAGCTCATCATCCAACGCACTACCATGCTCGATGGTGTCCACTCCGGCTCTGAGTGCACGGCGCACACCTTCCGCACTTTGTGCATGCGCGCCCACGATAATGCCATGTGCATGGGCTTCATCGCAGATGGCACGCATCTGTTCCACGCTCATCTGTGGACTGCCGGCTTCACCGACTTTCTGCGCGTCAGTCACTCCTCCGGTCGCCGCAATCTTAATCGCGTTGACACCATGCGCAATATTCTGCGCAGCACAGGCACGCGCCTCTTCAGGCGTAGAGCTGGTCAATGCGATCAACGGAGCCCCATGACCTTCCGGAATAGCCAGCAACGGACCAGATGCCAGAATTCGTGGTCCGGCAACTTCACCGGCCGCAACCTTATCCCTCAGCGCCACCACTTCATAGCCCACGTCGCCCAACGTACGAATAGTGGTAACACCGGAATCCAATAGCGTTTCCGCATTGCGTTGCACCGTAGTCTTCATATACGGTTTGCCAAGCGCTGAATGCACCAGTTGAGCAAGCATGCGCTGGCCTTTGGGCGTAGCCAGCTTGGGATTGAGAGGCTTGCCCTGCGCAAACAAATGCGTATGCGCGTTGATTAGTCCCGGCATTACGGTTTTGCCGGTGCCATCCAAGTAATGGTATTCCTCGGGAATACTGGTTTCGATGCTAGGCGCCACCTGTTCGATGCGGCCGGATGCATTGACCAAAATGGTCATATTATTGCGTATGCTGCCTGCTTGGTCACCGGTAACAACGCGCACATGGGCGAGTGCAAACGGTTCAATCAGCGACTGGTGACGGCTCATGGCAACGCTCCTTCATTGGATATCCATGCGGAATTGACCCCGCATCTCTGCCTCAGACTCAAGACTACTCTCGAGCACACGGCATCAATCCAATCCTCGACTTGAAGGAGCGTTAGCTTTCACCCTGTCTCCACAGAGCGCCCCAGCAAATCAGCCAAGCACCTTGGTACTCGCCACCAAATCGTTACTACGAGCCATGGCACGACTAATCGGCGTATACAACGGGATGCCGATAAGCAGAGCCACAATAAGGTAGATGCCCATACGCCCCATTTGCTCCCAATACACATTGCCATAGAAGCCGGCAATCGTTTCACGCAAAGCGGCCATAGCATGGGAGAACGGCAGATACGGGTAGACTTCGCGGAATCCGTCAGGCAGCATTTGCACCGGGAATGTGCCGCCTGTGCCAGCGATTTGCGCAATCATCAATGCCGTGCTAATCGCCTTACCGATATTGCCGAACACTGCCGCCAATGTATAGATGAATACGCTGCAGGCAAAGGCCGTCCACCATAGACACAGCATAAAGAGGAACGGGTTGACGGTCTGCACCCGCAGATAGAGCAGGTCGCCTAGTCCAAGAATCGTGGTCTGAATCAAGGCAAGTGAGACGAATATCACGCCTCGGCCAAGATACAGCTGCCAGCCTTTCGGCTTATGCAGTGCTGCCACGGTTTTCTCGGACACATTCGGCTTCATGATGATGCCAAGGAACATAACGCCCACCCAAATGGCCATCAGCGTATAGAACGGTGCCATAGCGGAGCCGTTGTTTTCCACCGGGAAGATAGCTTTGCGCTTGAGACTCACTGGTGTGGTCATGGCTGCAGCCAACGTATCCGCAGGCTGACTGAACAAGGTGCGTACCTGTTCCACTCCCCCGGATGCCAGGGCTTCGTCGATACTGTCCGCGGTTTGCTTCAGCTTGCCGGCCTGATCGGTCAATTGGCTGTTTGCTGAATCGAGCGTGCTGGCTACCGTATTGATACGGTCGAGCGCATCCGCAGCGCTTTGCCCACCGGATTGCGTGGTTTCGGTTACGCTCGCAAGCAGGGATTGCGCATCGCTCACTAGCAGTGCCGCATCCTTGCCGCTCTGCCGAGCTGCATTTGCAGCATTTTTCATCGGCGTCATCACATTATCCTGATACGACTGCTTCAGATCCCGAATCGATTGAGCCAACGCACTGGTTTGATTGCGAATATCCGTAGCGGCTTGGCTTGTGGATTGTGAGCCGGCTGCCACCTTGTCCGCTGCCGCGTTGAGCTTGGCATCATAATCATTGAGTTTGTCGATGCTGCGATCAACGTCAGCGATGGCGGCCGTGAGCGCTTTCAGTTCGGCATCCGTCGTAGCCTGGTCTTTCAAACCAGCAAGCGTGCTGCGATAATCGTTGAGGTTGGCAATCATCGGCTTGACGGTATTCGTAGAGATAGCACGAAGTTTTGCTGCGGTATCTGACGCCGAGGAGGATGGTTTCTCCAGCGCGTCGGCCACGTTGGAGCCAGCTGATTCAAGGGCATCAGCCAAAGCGTCCAACGCGGCTTCCATACCACTGTTGGCTTGGTCGATGGCATCGGCCGCCTTGTTGAGCTTGTTTTTTAATGCTGTGGTATCAACGCCACGCGAATTCATGGAGTCTTTGGAGGATTGCATAGCCTGCAGCGATGTTTCCATCATCGATGCCGCCGAACGGGTTAGCCCCGCATAACTGGAACTCAATGCTGCGGCCGAAGACAAATCTTCTGATTCCTGCCGCAAGCTGGCGCTGAGCGTGGATATTGACCGACTGCTTTGGTCAGTATCCAAATAATCCAGCACGGAATCCATCGTGCCAATCAATGCTGTTGCCACCGTTGAAGTCAGCGTGTCATTGATTTGTTCCTGCACAGCCGCAGCGCCTTGATTGGTGACTGTTGAAGCGATGGGATTCTTCTTGGGATTCGAATAATAGATGAGCTGGGCGTGATGCACGGCATCCGTTGTATCTGACTCGTCTGCGTTACCGGTATCGCTGGTTTGTGCAGTGAACAAGGCGAACACATCGGAACTGAAGTTCTTGGGGATAACAATCGCAGCATAGTATTCGCCACTTTGCACCCCGTCTTTGGCGTTCTTTTCAGTCACGAATGTCCATTTGAGATCTTCGTTGGCGCGTAAAGCGTTAACCACCTGATCGCCTACGTTCACGGCTGCCGGCAATAAATCGCCTTGGTAGCCTTGATCTGCGTTCGCTACGGCCACTTTCATTCCGCTCGTGTTGTTATACGGATTCCAGCTGCCGTAAATATTGAACCAGGCGTAGAACGAGGGCATCAGTATCAGGCCGATGGCAATAATCAATGCTATGACACTGCCACCGATGTGTTTGATGTCGCCCACAAAAATAGTCCAGATGTTGCGCATCAGTGCATCACCTTTCCAATCACGGATTGCATAAGTTCGCGAATATCCATGCTGCTTTCTGCAGCCTGCCTTGGCAGATTCAAATGCAGATATTCGATGATGATAAGTGCGATATCAATAACCAGCACCGCGATTAGCCAAACAACCAGGAATGCGATGCGCGGGCCGGTAATCATCATGATGATGAGGAACAGTACAGGAATCGCCCAGATCAGATGGAATCCGAAACGAATCACCGTGGGATAGTAGCGTTCGAAGGTCGCCGCACGCTTGCGTATTGCAGCGCCCCAGGTAGGATCGTGCATCATTTTGCGCACAGTACGCATCACATTGCGTTCGGATCCGACCACTTCCTGCTTCCTGACGTTAATCAGATCAGTGTCCGCCAATTCCCGAGTGAACAGGTCATTGAGGTTGGCGAGCGCCGGACGGCAGCATACGGTGCAAAACAGGAACACTACAGCAAACAGAGCCGTGCGTGCCAAATCAACCCAGAACGCGTTGCCATAGAAGCCGCCTATAGGTTCGCGCAATGCTTCCACACCGTAGGTGAACGGCAATATTGGGTGAAGTAGCTGGTAGAAGCGCGGCATCATTTCGATTGGGTACATGCCTCCCGCGCCAGGCACCTGGAGAATCAGCACGATGACGCTGAGCGCCATGCCGATATGTCTGAACATCATCACCAGACTGTATACGAGCGATACATAGGTCATCGAGCAGACCATGGTGCCGAAGATGTATGCCGCAGGGTTGAGGCACTGGATGCCGATGATGAGGTTGCCTACGGAGACTACAAAGCCTTGCAGCATGGCGAGCGGCATCATCAGCAGCCATCGGCCCAGGAAGGCCTGTGCGGGTGTCAATCCTTCGATTCCATCCGAGTCGGCGTCCTGCCTGAATAGGGTGATCGCCACGAATGAGCCAACCCAGCAGCCGACGTTGGTGAAGAACGGTGCTACGGAAGAACCGTAATTGCGTACCGAATAGTATTCTCGCGAATCCAGCGATACCGGAGATGCGAGGAAGTCGGAAACGGTATCCGCGTTGACTTCAGATAGTCCTTTGATCTTGGCCCAGGCTTCGCTGGCTTCCAGCACGGTGAAATCGTTGCGTGTACGCGTGATGGAATCATCCACCCGTTTGAGTTGCGTATCAGTTTGCGTCATGACTTCCGAGGCGGAGGCCAATGTGGAGTCCAGTTGGGCAAGGCTGGAGTCGAGTTGTTTCAGCTCTTGTGCGGTCGCCGCCGTGGTTGCGGACAGTCCGGTGAGGTTTGCTGAAAGCGTGTCGAATCCTTGATTGGCTTTATTGGAGGTTTCGCCGGAGATACGGGAAAGGTTATCCGCTTTCTGCTTGATGGTATTGATTGCCTTGTTGACAGTCTCCTGCGACGCGTTGAGCGAGTCCGGAATCGCAGTATTAATCTGCTGCAGGGCTGTGATCTGATCGGCGATGGCCTGCTGATGGTCTTTGGCCTGCTGCAATGCTTGGGAGTTTGCCAGCGTGGAATCGTTTTCCATGGTTTCGATGGCATCACCGAGACGGTCGTTGGCGGTTTGCAGCGTGGAAAGCATCGAGCTCACCTGCCCGGAGAGTTCTGCGGCATTGCCGTTGATTTGGCCGATGGCTCCGTTTGCCGTGCTGGACAGGTTTCCCAGCCCGGTTTGGCTTTGCGCAATGACCGTATTGGCGGATTGGTTGAAGCTTGACAATCCGCCACGTGCCGCACTGATTGAATCAGCGGTGTTTGCAATCGAATCGGATAGTGTATTCGCACGATTAGAGAGAGAAGCCATGCCCGTTCTGACTTCGGCGATAGTTTGGCGTGAGTTCTCGATGGATGTTTGCGCATCACTGGTGCCTGAGCGGGCATCGGTGATGCTGCCCTGGGCCTTATCAAGCTTGCCGCTCAGGGTGTTTGCAGTGCCGTCAAGCTTATCGTTGATCTTGCCGGCTTCCTTGGTCAATTCACGGGTAACAGTGGCACTTACGGTACGTACGAATGATTCATTAATTTGCTTTTCGAGTGATTGCGCACCGGACTGAGCTACTCGTGGCGATAATGAGTTGACTTTCTCGTTCACATAGAATTCGAGTTGCGGGCGAGTGATAGTGCCTTGCAGCACACTGGTCATATCTGCACTGAAGTCTTTGGGAATGATGATGGCCGCATAATAGTCGCCTGATTCCACGCCTTCGATGGCGCTGCTTTCGCTCATGAACTGCCATCCCAAATCATGATTGTTCTTGAGCTCGGCTACGGTCTGCTTGCCGAAATTCATAGTCATGCCGTTTACCGACGTGCCTCGATCATTGTTAGCCACGGCGATGGGCACATTGCCGGTTCGAGCATAAGGGTCGAGGTTCGCGGCTACGTTCAGCCATGAGTAGAGTCCAGGAATTACGCATGATGCAATAAGCAGAATCATCGCAAACGGTACAGCGAGTACTCGCCGCATATCTCGAACGAATACTTTCCACACATTGCGCACGCCAAGCTCCTTTTCCGTCAGCACATGAAAGCCATTAATCAGACAACAGAGTGTCTATTTAACACGGCTCACATTATGCGCGGAGTCAGGGCATAATGCAATGAACAAAGTCCCGCATTGTGTTCATTCACTTGCGGGATTGCACTAGTGGCGTGTGGAACACTTATGGTTTTTCGGAATTCACACGCCGATAAGTTCGAAGAACGTTTCGATAATAGCGTCGTTCAGTAAGCGACCTTTGCGAGTGGGAATAACACGAATGCCGGTCCCCTGATCGGATTCGGCGTTGAGGCTGCCTGCGTATGCTGAACTATCAGATTGACGTTCGAGGGTGATGAGTTCTTCATCAACCATCGGCTGCAGAGCATTCGGCTCAATGAGTCGCAAACCGGCTGCGCTCGCCGACTGAGCGGAAATGGTCCGATTGACCCGGCCCAAATCAAGGCCTTCACGGATACGCAGCCCCAGCATGATGAGCTCTTCGAGGTTCTCAGTCGGCGTAATCTCCTCGCTGCCGCCCCATGGCACACGATGTTCATTGATGGCCGTGCCCCACAAACGCGGATGGGCGATATCCCATGCGCGCAGGCCGTGTGTTCTGGAGGCCATCGCATTGTAATGAGAATGTGCGCCCGGCCCTAAACCAGCCCAATCAACATTGCGCCAGTAACCGAGATTATGCTGACTCTCATATCCAGGGCGAGCCCAGTTGGAAACCTCATACCATTCGAGGCCGGCCTGGGTAAACTGATCATCGGCAATCTCGTACTTGGCGGCCTCATCATCGTCATTCGGCTTTGGCAGAGTACCTGCCGCAAGCTGACGACCCATTTTCGTGGTCGGCTCCACAGTCAGAGCATAGGCGGAGATGTGATTGACACCGAGGTTAATAGCTGTTTCGACCGATGTGCGCCAATCATCAAGGCTCTCCCCCGGTGCTCCGTAGATGAGATCCACGCTGGAGCGCAAACCGGCCTTGGTCGCGGCTTTAACGCCGGCAGCCACGTTGGCCGGGGTATGCGTGCGGTCGAGTGTTTTCAGGACATGCGGCACTGCGGACTGCATGCCAAAGGAGATACGCGTGAAGCCACCTTCGGCAAGACGATTGATGTAATACTCATTGACCGTGTCCGGATTGGCTTCAGTGGTGATTTCCGCATTTGGTGCGATGCCCCAGATACGGCGGATGGCATTCAGCATGGATACCAGATCGTCTGCCGAAAGAATCGTGGGCGTGCCGCCACCGAAGAAAACCGTGGAGGCCTCTGGCTCCTCGATGCCATGGTCGAGCTGCCATTGTTTGGTCAGTTCCATCTCTCGAATGACCATATTGGCATAGTTGCCGCGCGAAGCCCCGCCTCCCAGATCCACCGCCGTATAGGTGTTGAAGTCACAATAGCCGCATCTGCGCAGACAAAACGGCACATGGATATAAACCTCAAACGGCATCAGTGACTCCCCCTTCCTACTCTGGCGCATTGCGGCTCCCTCTGACGAGGGAGCCCACAACCTTACGATTGATTCTCAGCCTTCTGTTTTCTGGGCGGCGCGAATCTTGTCTTTGGTGTCGCGGTCGTTGGATTCCTCGCCAGTGGAGAGCGCGGCGATGAATGCCTCCTGCGGTACTTCCACATGACCGAGCATCTTCATACGCTTCTTACCAGCCTTCTGCTTCTCGAGCAGCTTACGCTTACGCGTAATATCACCGCCGTAGCACTTGGCCAACACATCCTTGCGCAACGCGCGGATGTTCTCACGCGCGATAATGCGCGAACCGATTGCAGCCTGAATCGGAATCTCGAACTGCTGGCGTGGAATCAAACCGCGCAGCTTCTTCGTCATCATCACGCCATAGCTATACGCTTTATCACGGTGCACGATGGCGCTGAAAGCATCCACCTTCTCACCCTGGATGAGAATATCCACCTTCACCAGATCGGCGGTTTGTTCGCCATCCTCGTGGTAGTCAAGCGATGCGTATCCCTTGGTGCGGGACTTCAGCTGATCGAAGAAATCAAACACGATTTCCGCAAGTGGAATACGGTAATGCATTTCCACGCGGTCAGTGGAAATGTACTCCATCGTGCCCATGATGCCACGATGATCCTGGCACAAATCCATCACCGCACCGATGAATTCCTTCGGCGTGATGATGTCCGCAGCAACCATCGGTTCGACGATCTTCTTGATCTTGCCGTCCGGGAACTCGCTCGGATTCGTCACATGATGTTCGCTACCGTCTTCAGCAGTCACATCATAGGTAACGTTTGGAGCAGTCTGAATCAGATCCAAACCAAACTCACGAGAAAGACGCTCGTTCACAATCTCCATGTGCAGCAGACCAAGGAAGCCGCAGCGGAATCCGAAGCCCAATGCCACAGAAGTCTCCGGCGTATAAATCAGGGCGGCATCGTTGAGCTTCAGCTTATCGAGCGCATCGCGCAGTTCAGGGAACTGAGCATTATCAATCGGGAACAGACCGGCGTACACCATCGGCTTCGGGTCACGGTAGCCCGGCAGCGGCTCGGTCGCAGGACGGACCGCGGAGGTCAAGGTGTCGCCCACCTTGGACTGACTCACATCCTTGGCACCGGTAATAATGTAGCCGACCTCGCCGGCGCCGAGTGCCTTGGTGCGGGTCATATCCGGGCTGATGACGCCGATCTCAATAGGATCGTGGGTCATACCGATACCCATCATGTGCACTTTTTCACGGTCGTGCAGTTCGCCGTCTTCCATACGAATGTAAGTCACGATACCGCGATAGGAATCGTAGACGGAATCGAAAATCAGTGCACGGGCCGGTGCTTCCGGATCACCATGTGGAGCCGGAACTTCCATCACAATATGATCAAGCAAATCAGCCACGCCTTCGCCGGTTTTACCGGAGACGCGCAGCACATCGCTTGGCTCGCAACCAATCAGACCAGCGATTTCCTCAGCATGCTTATCCGGCTCGGCGCTCGGCAAATCAATCTTGTTGAGCACAGGAATAATAGCCAGATCATGGTCGATAGCCATGTACAGGTTGGATAGAGTCTGCGCCTCAATACCCTGGGTGGCGTCCACCAGCAGTACCGCACCCTCACATGCAGCCAGTGCACGGGAGACTTCGTATGTGAAGTCCACGTGGCCTGGGGTGTCAATCATGCCAAGCGTGTATTCGGTACCGTCGAACGTCCACGGCACGCGCACAGCCTGGGACTTAATGGTGATGCCACGCTCCTGCTCAATATCCATACGATCGAGGAAGCGGTCGCGCATCTCGCGTTCGGGCACAATACCACTCAACTGCAGAATGCGGTCGGCCACAGTAGACTTACCGTGATCAATATGCGCGATGATGCAGAAGTTACGAATTAACGACTGATCAGTGGAACCCGGCTGATTGTGTTGGACGACCAACGCATTCCTCCTCTTGGCGTAAGCTCACCATATACTCAAACTTCACCTAGTGTAGCCGAGGGACTGTATCCGGCGTGGCACTGCGCGGGTTTTTCCTGGGTGCGTGCTATCCTCTAACTTTTGTATGTCCTTGTAAAACACATCGTTTGGAGTAAACGTGGCAAACATTAAGTCGCAGAAGAAGCGCGTGCTCACCAATGAGAAGGCGCACCTTCGCAACGTGGCTGTGAAGTCCGGCCTGAAGACCGCCATCCGCGCCACCCGCGAAGCCATCGCCGCCGGTGACAAGGCTGCCGCCGAGGCCGCCTACAAGGTCGCTGCCCAGAAGCTCGACAAGGCTGCTGGTGCTGGCGTGATTCACAAGAACCAGGCCGCTAACCGCAAGTCCGGCCTCGCTGTGGCAATTAACGCTCTGTGAGCATAAGCCTTTAAGGTTTACAAAAGCCCTGCATTCCAATTTGGATTGCAGGGCTTTTTGCTATCTATATGTATTATCTATGAATTACTGATCTGCAGTACTGTGCGTGAAGTTATGCAACCATATGTGATTATGCAGTCACTCATTATTATTGGCATCATGCGATGAATCACGCGGCGTAATATCCGGACGCGCCAAATACCGCCCTTCGCCAGGCAAATACACATGCGTGCGAGGCATGGCACCAGGCATAGTCACATTGAACGCTACGGATAGCAGACGAATCGCCACCACAATAATGACAATCAGCACATCCAAAACCATTTCAGAGCGCATATCGAACCAGCCGTAGCGCACGCCTCGCCAGACAAGCACTGTCAATATGCATCCGATGAACGATGGGATAGCATACAGATGCTTGTCTCGGATAATCATCGGTACATCACCGATAAAAATGTCTCGAATCAAACCGCCAGCCAAAGCGGTAAACATACCGAGGAATACTGCAGTCATGCCAGATGTGCCAAATGCCAAGGCTTTTGCCGTACCGTTAACGGCGAACAAACCAAGGCCGAGGGCGTCAATGACGGTCATAGTCCATTTGAACTTTTTGATTTCCGGATGCGCTACCACCACAATCACACCAGAGAACAATGTGGTGAGCACATAGCCCTTATTCGTAATACCCACCGGAGGAAGCGCTCCGAGCATCACATCACGGAAAAGACCTCCACCGAGAGCGGTGAGCCATCCACAGAGCATGATGGAGAAAATGTCGTAGCCTTTTTTGATTGCGGACAGACCGCCCGAGAGTCCCCAGCATAGGATAGCGAGGTATTCAATGCCCACAAAGACGATGTTGTTCTCCAATGCCACCTGCATGAGCTACTCCCCTTCTCACTAGGCTTCATCGTTTTTCGCCGTATCCGAGACTACAACAAGCCTTGTCTGAAACCGGGGATGTGGTTTCAAGAATGAAAAACGTATTTGAAATCAATTTCAGGAAAAAGACGGCATATCGAGCTGAGGAGAGCGCGATTCTCCAGTGCTGTTGTTTCTATCTCGCTGAGCGCGGAACCAATCGGCAACCTGTTCTTGTGAAACCGGCATCAGATTCCATGCATCGAGGCCAACGTTGAGGGATTCCGGGCGCGCCCCTGCAGGCGTGAGCTGATGCGTGTGCCCGTACAGCAATTTGCGCCCGTCGAACGGCAACGCCTGTTCGTGGAAGCGCACGGCATCATCCGGCCAACCGTAAGCAAGATCTTCTTGGTATGGGAAATGTGACAGGTTCACGATTTCTGCAGCATCTGGAGCATTGGTATCCATGCCACTTAGCTCGACGGTACCGTTCGGTTCAATGCTCTCGAAGAGATTCAGCGCAGGCTTATCACCCATCCACCAATCATCATGATTGCCGATAATCGCGTGGAGATGACGGCACCTAAGCTGACGAAGGCAATCCTTGAGATGATGTACGGATGTGCGATATCCGATATCGCCAAGAATCCATAGCTCGTCATCCTCACCGACCATTGCATTGATGTTCGCGACCACCGCCGCATCATGTGCATCAGTGTCAGCTGCCTTGCGGAAGCTCAGTCGGGAGTCGTCCAGCACAATCTGCTTGCCCCAATCCTCGGCAGCCTTGCGCCCCTGTTCGCGCAGAATGTGCGTATATTGCGCACTACCGGGATCAAACGTAGTGAATCCGCGCAGCACAGTAACCAGCGGATGTCCGAAATGCGTGTCAGTAGTAAAGTACTTCATTGTTTCTCTCTTTTCTGTTGTTTTCTGCTGTATTCCTGATTGCCGACCGTCTGCCGTGTTATATGGCAAACCGCTATCGTTCAGTGCGAGTCATTGCCTTGATGCCGACAATTACACTCGAATGATTCCTATCTTGGGCATAGATTACGCTGCATCGCTAAGCCCGCAAAAACGTAGACTAGGGTGTTATTGCGCGGAACTTTACGCTAGATGGCAGCTATTGCTTGGGTTATGCGATATTCAGTGGTTCGAAATGGAAGAGAACCCTTTAGCAATCCCTTAAACAATTTCAAGGTATGTTTGAGCAACGCCAGCAGTTCCTCCTGCCAGCGTGCAGCATAGCCAAATCGGCCAGCAAGCTCAAACATGACACTATTCTCCATAACGCGATTCACCATACGCGGTCAAATTCAGAAACGTCAAATCGCAGGCGTTTTCATGGCTTACGCACAAGCCGTATCGAAGTGTCCACGGAAGTCAGCCCATTCATTGTCGAAGATGGGCCGCTGCTTTACGTGTAAGACCCATAGACTCGCCACCATCTAGAAGCTTCCCTCGGATCATCCGGCGCTGCACACGATTACTCGAATGCGCCAGCACATGCGTCATAATTACCCCGTACACGCATGCCGAGTGGTCTCCCGTCGTCCCGGTAGTTCCGTCAATCGATTTATGCATGAACCGGGAACGGTTTTCACTGTCCCGGTTCGTGATTTCGATCCTTTACGGGAAACCGGGACATTTCCAGAGGCGCTCACGTGGCCATGAGCATATTCCCCTCAACGCAAAACGTTGGAATTCCGGGCTTTTTCTCCATGGCGACGAAGTGAATATCATGGTTACGCGAGGAACCATTGTCCCGGTTTCCTGAAAAAGGCCGAAATCGCGAACCGTGGCAACGAAATTTGCCACGGTTCACGTATCAATCGATTGACTGTATGAGTGGGACACAACCACCCGAACAGCATGCCGATTAAATCAACGCGGAACCCCGTAGCAATAACGCAAGCTCTTACGAACCTCACGCAAGTACATACTCAGGCTTACGTCAGTTCTTCTGATAAACCGGAAACGACAACTCAGAATCTTTGCGGCACGGCGCCGCTTTGCCAAGTGCCCCATGATTCACCACCTTTCACATCGATCTAAATGCATCAATAACAAAGCTAATGACAGCCAAGTAGCGTAGATTACCCAGCGCGAGCTCACCTCCAGCTGTTAGGCGGCACAGTCATACGGACATAAACGAGACAAATCACGACACACTAGTTTATTCTAGATTGGAATTTGTTGCCCAATGTTGGCGAATGGACTTATGCTCGATTTTATTCCAAAAACAAGTAATGCCGCAAACCCTTATGGGAGTAGGGCTTGCGGCATCACTTCAAACGGATGTTCGAACGTCTACTAGCAGACCTTCCACATCCAATTGTGCGGGTCTTCGATCTCGCCGAGCTGTATGCCGAGCAGCTGGTCGCGCAGAGCAACGGTCAGTTCGCCGGAGCCACCGTCAGCCACGGTGACGTCGAACTTCTCGGACTTGAAGCGACCGATCGGGGTGATGATGGCTGCAGTACCGCAGGCGAACACCTCGGTGACTTCGCCGGACTTGATATCCTCAAGCAGCTGATCCAGAGCAATCATGGTCTCAACAACGTCATGGCCGTCATCCTGCAGCAGCTGGATGAGGGAACGACGAGTCACGCCCGGCAGAATGTTACCGGTCAAGGACGGGGTCTCAACGTGGCCATCCTTGTGGACAACCATCATGTTCATGCCGCCGAGTTCCTCGAGGTAAGTCTTGGTAGCAGCGTCCACGAAGCACACCTGCTCGCAGCCGTTGGCAATACCGGTGTACTCACCGAGCAGGGATGCAGCATAGTTGCCACCGCACTTGGCGAAACCAGTGCCGCCAGGGCCGGTACGGAACCACTTATCTTCAACCCAGATGCTCACCGGCTTCACGCCACCCGGGAAGTACGGGCCGGAAGGAGAAGCGATTACGCAGTAATCGACTTCCTGCGGAGCACGCACACCGAGGAACGGCTCAGAAGCGAACATGAACGGACGCATGTACAGCGTGTACTCACGGCGGGACGGAACCCAGTTGGCATCACGCTTGACCAGAGCAGCCACGGAACCGAGGAAGTCATCAATCGGCAGCTCAGGCAGGTACAGACGCTTGGCGGAGTTCTGGAAACGCTCGGCGTTTGCATCCGGGCGGAACAGCCAAGTGGAACCATCAGCGTGACGGTATGCCTTCAGACCTTCGAAGCACTCCTGTGCATAGTGCAACACGGAAGCACCCGGATCCATCTTCAGCGGAGCATACGGCTCAACGCGGCGATCGGACCAACCTTCACCCTTGGTCCAGGTCATGTGGGTCATGTTGTCGGAGAACACCTGGCCGAAAGCCGGCTTGTCGATGAGGGACTGACGCTTCTCATCAGATGCAGGGTTGTCGTTCGGCAGTACGGTGAACGCTTCGGCGAGCTTGTCGAGCGCCGCCGGATCGTGATGCGTGTTTTCAGTCATTAGTCATTACTTCTTCTTGACTTGGCGGTATAAGCCGCCGTGATGGGGGTTTGCTGTGCGCTTGTGGCGCAAGCTCTGTGCATACTCTTACACACCATCGTGTAACGCGCGTAAGAGTTTTCACATGGTGAAAAAGTAGGAGCCCGCACCTTGAACATTCAGGCACGGGCTCCACAATGCAATCACTTGCATTATTGAGTTATATCAGTCTCATGCAGCCAATCGCATGAGACTATAAGACTCACTTAGCGTCGGCAGCCGGAGCAGCGGCAGCATCGTCAGCAGCCGGAGCAGCTTCCGGGGCGGCGGTGGACTCGGTAGCGTCTTCCGGCACCTCAACGGTAACGACGGACTCTTCCGGATCCTCAACGTCGAGCTCAACGCCCTCAGGCAGCACAACGTCCTTAGCGAAGACCTTGGTGCCGTCGGTCAGGCCCTCAACGTTCACGACGATCTTCTCAGGCAGGTTGGCAACGTCAGCGCGAACCTTGAGCTCCTGGATGTCGACGAAGGCCACAGCAGCGCCCTTCGGGGTGCCTTCAACGAAGACCGGCACCTCAACGTCGATCTTCTCGCCGGCCTTGACCTCGAGGAAGTCGATGTGCTCGATGATGCGCTTGACCGGGTTCTTCTGGACGTCCTTGACGACGGCCATCTTGGTCTCACCGCCGAAGGCGATGGAGAACAGAGCGTTGGTGTGACGCAGAGCCAGGGTGGTCTCACGCATCGGCAGGGTCACGAAAGCCGGATCTTCGCCGCCAGCGTAGATGGTTGCCGGAATCTTCTTGGCAACGCGCAGACGACGGGCAACGCCCTTGCCGAACTCAGTACGAGCTTCGCCTTCAAGCTTGATGGTGGTAGCCATAATGGATACTCCTTGTTTTTCGGTGTTACTTATCGTTTTGTCTGTTTGACGCCACGACGCGCCGCAGACCTACACCCAAGGAGGTGACATCTCACGCCGAGTCGATAACGGAAAATTTAATCTCTTTCGAGACCTTATCTTCCCTCGCCAAAGCAACACGCTTTGGCTCGGTTTGCGTCGCGTGGTAAACCACGCTCCCTTCGCCTACAAACAGTCCACTGGACTGTTTGCTTAACGGCTCAGCCGGTGCCAAAGCAACACGCTTTGGCTTGACACGGTTCGGTCTGCCAAAGCAACAGCAATCAAGTATACGCGAAGCGCGGACAAGGCTTAGATAAAGACATCTACAATAGAAATCAATGAAAAACGGCATTGCCGATATGTGGTGAATCGAGGTTGCAATGGAGCGGACCACACGAAAAACACTTATTGGAACAGGTATCGGCATCGCAACTGCGGGAACTCTAGCCTTGGGACTGCTCGGCGCGGGACATATCCTCTTCAGATTTGCATTGGACACCCAGCTCCCCTGGTCTATGCCGAATCGCGCGAAAACCATGGAGCAATCCAATACACAGCAATCGCAGCCGATTCGAGATGCCGAGGACATTGCGCAATCGGAAAGCTGGTTCGATGAAGCGAAGCAGCCAGTTACCATATCCAGCGATGATGGCTTAAAACTGCACGGATGGCTGCTCGACCCTGATTGCGCCTCCCCTACGCCTCATCTGTACGCGATATGCTGCCATGGGTACACCGGTGAGCCCCGTGAAATGGCCAAGTGGGCGCATCATTATGCTCGTCTCGGTTTCACAGTACTCTGCCCGGCGCTGCGCGCTCATGAGCTGAGCGAAGGCCGATATATCGGTATGGGTTGGCTTGAGCATTTCGATCTGTTGCGCTGGATTGAATTGATTATTGAATCCGATGCTGAGGCGCGTATTCTCCTGCACGGTAATTCGATGGGTGCCGCCACGGTAATGATGACTGCTGGTGATCCACAACTGCCGCGCAATGTGAGAGCCGCGGTATGTGATTGCGGGTATGCATCAGTGACGGAACAGTTCACGGATACAGCTGCGGCAATGTTCCGATTGCCTCGCCTGATTGCGAGTGTGCTAGTCAAGATTGCGAGCCGTGTATGTTTGCGATTCGCTGGTTATTCGTTCGAGGACGCGTCGTGCACGCGCGCACTGCATCATACGACGATACCAATGTTCTTCGCGCATGGTGGTGCGGATACGTTCGTCTCTCCGCGTGCATTGAAGGAGAACTATCAAGCCTGCGCGAGTATTGATCGCGAACAGCTGATGATACCGGGTGCCGACCATACGATGAGCGCCTCGACCGACCCCGTACAGTATTGGAGCCGCGTGGAAGGCTTCGTAACCCGCGTGTTCCACCTATAGCCCAGCACAACATACGAAAGCGGCTCTCCCCTTTCAGAGAGAGCCGCTTTTGTATGTTCTTCGTCATGCCAACAATGTAATTGTTGGCATGATGCGTGCGGCATGCGTGCCGTAGCAGGCGAAGACGTACGAAGGTACTTCGAGTCTGCTACGGTGCGCAGGACGCTCCATCAGGCCAACAATTCCTTGACGGCGGCGATGACGGCTTGTAGACTCTTCTTCGCGTCGCCGAACAGCATCTGCGTGTTGTCTTCGAAGTAGAGCTCGTTTTGGATGCCAGCGTAGCCCATGCCGCGGCCGCGCTTCATGACGACCACGTTCTGGGCCTTGTCCACGTCGAGAATCGGCATGCCGGAGACCGGGGTGCCGGGGCGACGTGCGGCCGGGTTGGTCACGTCGTTCGCGCCAACGACGAGGGCCACGTTGGCCTGCGGGAACTGCGGGTTGATCTCGTCGAGGTCCACAAGCTCTTCGTAAGGCACATTGGCCTCGGCCAGCAGCACGTTCATGTGGCCAGGCATACGGCCAGCAACCGGGTGAATAGCGTAGGAGACTTCAACGCCATGACCCTTGAGCAGTTCGCCAAGGTCAGCAAGTTCGCGCTGAGCCTGTGCCTGAGCCAGTCCGAAGCCAGGCACGAAGATGACCTTCTCGGCGTAGACGAGCTGGACGGCCAAATCATCCGGGGTGGTTTCCTTCATGGTGCCTTCCGGACCATCGCCTGCAGCAGCGGCACCGGAGCCACCGCCGAAGCCACCGGCGAGCACGGAAATCAGCGGGCGGTTCATAGCCTGAGCCATAAGAATGGACAGGGTCACGCCAGCAGAACCGACCAGTGCACCAGCCACAATCAGGGCAACGTTGTCAATGGCGAGACCGGACATGGCCACTGCAGTACCAGTGCATGCGTTGAGCACGGAGATCACCACCGGCATATCAGCGCCGCCGATCGGAATCACGAACACCAGGCCGTAGCACAGAGCAAACACGGTGGTCAGGATCGACCACAGCAGGCGCTGTTCAGGCTGAACGCACAGCATCACCAGCGATGCAATGGACAGGACTGCAAACAGAATGTTCCACACGCCCTTGCCTGGCAAGGCCAGCTTCTTCACCCACTTGATGCCCTGCAGTTTGCCAGCGGCAATCAGCGAGCCGGTGAAGGTCACGGAACCGATCAGAATACCGAGGCCCGCGGTGATGAGCACCACGATATCCGGGGTGCCCTCTTTGGTGAGGATATCGTTCAATGCCACCAGAGCAGCGGCGCCGCCACCCACGGTATTGAACACGGAGACCAACTGCGGCATATCGGTCATCTTGACCTTCTTGGCGGAGACCACACCGGCCACCGCACCAATCAGGATGCCGACAACCAGCACCACAACAGCCACAACGTTCACGAATCCCTTGGCGAAGAGCACTACGAACGCCATGAGCACGGCCACAACCATGCCGAATGCGGAAATCTGGTTGCCCTTACGTGCGGTTTTCGGGGAGTTCATGAAGTGCAGGCCAACCACGAACATGACGGCCGAGAACAGGTATACGAACCATGCGACGATATCGATGGTTTCCACGGTTGCGGAGGTCATTACTTCGACTCTCCCTTCTTCTCATTCTTGTTGGACTTGAACATCTCCAGCATGCGGTCGGTGACCACATAGCCACCCACCACGTTCATCGTGCCGAGCACGGCGGCCAGGAAGATGAACACGTAAGCCAGCGGCGAATTGGCTTCGGCGGCTACGATCACCACACCGACAATCACAATGCCGTGAATGGAGTTCGCGCCAGACATCAGCGGCGTATGCAGGGTGGCGGGCACCTTGCCGATGACCTCGATACCGATAAGCAGCGCGAGTACGAACAGGGTTATGGATACAACGAGTGTAGGCATGATTATCTTCTTCCTTGACTCTCGATTACTCGGACTTCTCGGCCGGTTCTTCAGCGGCCGGAGTCTCAGCGCGGCCGGCGACAACCAGCGCATCGTCCAGTTCCTCGGAAAGATCCTGGCTGAGCTTGCCGTCACGAATGAAGTGCACGAGGATATCGGCCACATTGCGGGATAGCAGGTTGGATGCGGTAGTGGCAACGCCGGACGCCAGATATGGTGCGCCAATCAGCTTGACGCCGCCCTCGGTGACCTGCTCCCCTACTGCGGAACCTTCAACATTGCCGCCCAGTTCGGATGCGGCGCAATCGACGACCACTGCACCACGATGCAGACCATTCACGCCTGCTGCGGTGAGCAGTACCGGAGGCTTACGACCAGGAACCTTAGCCGTGGTGATAATGATGTCAAAGCCGGCAGCCTTCTCATCGACCGCAGCCTGCTGCTGAGCCTGCTCTTCGGCAGTCAATGCGCGAGCATAGCCGCCTTCGCCCTGGCCCTTGGAGAAATCAAGACCAAGATCCAGGAACTTGGCACCTAAGGATTCAACCTCGCCCTTGGAAGCCGGGCGCACATCATACGCAGTAACCACAGCGCCAAGGCGTCGCAACGTACCAATAGCCTGCAGACCAGCAATACCAGCACCGAGCACCAAAGCCTTGGCCGGGCGAATCGTGCCGGCTGCAGTGGTCATCATCGGCAGGAAGGAACCATAGGCATCGGCGGCAGCAATAGCAGCCTTATAACCCATCACCGAATTCTGCGAAGTCATCTCATCCATGGACTGTGCGCTGGAAAGCTTACGAGGCAGCTTCTCAATGCCGATGCCCACCAGACCGGCCTTCTCCAGAGCCGCTACGTAATCGGCATCAGTAAAGGATCCAAGCATGCCGATAACCCACTGCCCAGGCTTAAGCGAGGACACGATTTCAGCAGATGGTCGGTCCACAAAGCCAAGCGCATCAGCTTCGGCAAGCACGCTTGCACGGTCGGTTACTTTCGCACCAGCCTTCTCATAATCCTCATCGGTGTACTCGGCTGCGATGCCGGCACCGGATTCAATAATCGCGGAAACTCCGCTCCTCTTCAACCGGGTGACGATATCCGGCGTCAGCGCAACGCGGGATTCAGTCTCGGACGTTTCGTTCACAACGCCGAATACCACGGTGGCTTCTTGGTTTTGCGCCATGAGAGCCCTTTCTGTTCTACTTTGAATGGAAATGGTTATCCAATGTGCAAGTGTAACCGCAACTGGCGAGTATATGCGTTGATTTCTTACGGTTGCGTAGGGTTTTCCTACGGTTGCGTAAGGTGACGAGTTCGGCTTGCACGATTACAATTTGAACTTTGAGAAGCGTTTGGGCGTGGATTTGCCATGTCTGAACGGCATTGAAATGTATAGCAGGAGCAAGAATTGTCGGTTATCAATTCCTTCACGCAGCACACCATTGACCTCACCCGCAAGGCGCTGAGGCTTGGCTCTGATTTCGTCCACCCGGTTCACGACGACACTCCAGACGAGCCTGATTACCTGTCCAACGCCGATGTTCCGGTTGAGTCGAACATCGAATTGCCTCATACCGACGATTGGGATGACGGCCATCTGACCACCACTGAAATCGACCCGGTTTCCGGCCTGCTCACCACCACCACTCAAGGCAATCCTGAACTGGATGAGGGCACTTCCATTTACGACCTGTATGCCGATCGCGCCGAGCGTATGGGCGATGAGCCACTGTATACCTATAAGTCCGGCAATGAGTGGACTACCGTAACCGCCAATGAATTCCTTGCTGAAGTGCGTGCCATCGCCAAGGGCCTGCTGCACTACGGTTTGAAGAAGGGCGACGGCGTGGCCTTCATGTGCCGCACTTCTTATGAATGGGATCTGACCGACGCCGCTGTTATGGCCTGCGGTGGCGTGCTGGCAACCATTTATGACACTGATTCTGCCGAGCAGATTCGTAATATCGTGAACAATTCCGATGCTCGACTGCTTATCGTGCAAACCACGGATATGCGCGATAAGGCTGATGGCGCTGTTGAGGAATGCCCGTCACTCGAGCACATCGTCTGCATTGACAACGGTGGCCTGGATGAAATCAAGGCTTATGGTGCTGGTGTTTCCGATGCCGAATTGGATGAGCGCATCGATTCCGTGAAGAAGACTGACCTGTGCTCCATCGTCTACACTTCCGGCTCTACTGCTGCGCCGAAGGGTGTGGAGATGACTCACGAGCATTACTGCCAGACCGCACTGAACCTGCCGAATTATATGCCGGAGCTTCTGCACAACAAGAAGAACACGATTCTGTTGTTCCTTCCGCAGGCTCACTCGTTCGCACGCGCCATCAACTACATTGTGGTGGCTTCCGACATTCATATTTACATTGCTCAGGGCATTAAGACACTGATTTCCGACCTTCAAGTGGCCAAGCCGTCCATCATGATTGTGGTGCCTCGTGTGTTGGAAAAGGTGTATAACGCAGCTTCTCAGAAGGCTGGCCATGGTCCTCAGGGCGTGGTGTTCGCTTCTGCCGTGGTGGCTGCTCAGAACTATATGAAGGAGATTTCCGCCAACGGTAAGGCTGGCGTTCTGACCCGAACCAAGCGTGCCGCTTTTGATCCCGTTGTGTATTCTTCGCTGCGCGAGGTACTGGGCGGCCGCGCTAAGTGGATTGTGGCTGGCGGCGCTCCGCTGGATCCTGATCTGTTGGCCTTCTTCCGTGGCGCTGGCGTGCCGGTCTACGAGGGCTATGGTTTGACTGAGACCACTGCTCCGTGTGCTTTCAACCCGCTGGGCACCCCGTTCCACGCTGGCTCTGTGGGCATTGCCTTCCCTGGTTTCTCGCTGCGCATTGCTGAAGATGGTGAGATTCAGGTCAAGGGCCGTGCTGTGTTCCCGCGTTACCACAAGAATGATGAAGCTACGGAAATGTCCTTCACTGCAGACGGCTGGTATGCCACTGGTGATTTGGGCCGAATTGATAACGATGGCTTCCTGTATATCACCGGCCGTAAGAAGGATTTGATTATTACCGCAGGTGGTAAGAACGTCTCCCCTGGTCCGATTGAGGAAGTTATTCAGCGTTGCGAGATTGTTTCTCAGGCGCTGGTGCTCGGCGATAAGCGTCCGTTCATTTCCGCACTGATTACTTTGGATGAGGATTCTCTGCGTCCGTGGCTTGCTGCCAAGGGACTGGATGAGAATATGTCCATGGAAGACGCCGCTCAGAACGCCGCGGTTCGTGCTGAAGTGCAGAAGTGGGTCGATCAGGCTAATGAAGGTGTTTCTCGCGCAGAATCCGTGCGTAAGTTCATCATTCTGCCTGAAGAATTCACTCAGGAGAATGGCTTGATGACTGCCTCCATGAAGGTGATTCGTCCAAAGGTCATCAAGCGCTACACCACCCTCCTCAACACCCAAATGTACGTAGGCCGCAAAAAGTAGCCCATATACAAAAACGGCTCCCTCTGACGAGGGAGCCGTTTTTTAGAATCCGAGGCGTTCCAGTTGCTTAGGATCGGACTGCCAGCCTTTGGCTACTTTGACGTGAAGGTCGAGTTTGGCTTTTTGGCCTACGATGCGATTGACCGGCGTGCGGAGCTTCTTCTTCACGTACGTCAGGTTGGAAGCACCCTTGCCGATGATGATCGGCTTCTGGGAGTCACGCTCCACGTAAATCGACACGTTCACCTGTGCTTTACCGTCATAGCCAGCACCGGTTTCATTGTCTTCCGGGTAATCGATGGAATCCACCACCACAGCCAGGGAATGCGGCAATTCATCATCCAAAGCTTCCAGGAACGTGCCACGAATCAGCTCGGCGATGGTCTCTTCCGGACGCTCTTCGCTGATCTGATCATCCGGATACATTTGCGGACCTTCGGGCATGTGCTCAATCAGCACATTCTTGACCTCTGCCAGATTGTCATGTTCCAAGGCGCTCACCGGCACGATATCCGCAAAATCAGCGAATTCGTTGATTTCAATAAGCTTGTCAATGAGCTGAGTGCGGTTCAACTCATCAATCTTAGTCACAATCGCAATCAGCGGCACCTTCCACTGGAAGGTACCGTCATCACGCTTCGTGGCGAAATCGGAACGCAAACGGGAGAGGATGCGCTTGTCTCCGGGTCCAATCTCCTGATCAGCAGGCAGCAGGAATGCCACTTCATCCACGTCGGACAGGGACTCCTCCACCACATCGTTCAGACGCTGACCGAGCAACGTGCGAGGACGGTGAATACCAGGCGTATCCACCAACACCAGCTGCGCGTGTTCGGTGGTCAAAATACCGCGAATAGCCTTACGCGTGGTTTCCGGACGGGAGGAGGCGATGGCAATCTGCTTACCGATCAACGCGTTAATCAGCGTGGACTTGCCCACATTCGGGCGTCCGACTACTGCCACGAAACCAGAACGGTACGGTACGTCCTGCTTCACTGGCGTATCGGTCGATTCGCTCTGGTTTGCTGTGTTGTTCTGATCGCTCATCTCACTCCTTGCTGGCGGTCGTATCGCTTTCGGCGGATTCCTCGCCGCCTTCTTCACTGGTCTTGTTATCTTCCTCGTCGCCCTCGACGTGCGCGGGTTCAACCACAATTGTGGACACTTTCTTGCGTCGGCCTGCCGAATCAACAGCAGTCAAGCGCAAGCCTCGCGTCACCGCTGAAGCGCCCACAATCGGCACTCGTCCAATCAGCTTGGTGAGCAGGCCATAGACGGTATCGACATCGTCCTCATCAATATCGATTTCAAAGATTTCTTCAAGATCGGCAATCGGGGTGCGAGCCGGCATCTTCCACTTGTTGTCACCGATTTTCTCCGGCTCATTGCGCTGAGTACGGTCATGCTCATCTTCAAGCTCGCCCACGATTTGTTCAAGCGTGTCTTCAATGGTGACCATGCCGGCGATGCCGCCGTATTCGTCCACTACTACTGCCACATGCTGGCGTGAGCGTTGCATTTCATGGAACAAATCGTCCACCGGCTTGGATTCCGGAATCAGCAGCGGCTGACGAACAATGGACTCGACTTCACGATCAAGCGCGGCAGGATTGAATGCAGTGGCGCGCACGGCATCCTTCAAATACGCCACGCCAATCAGATCATCGACATCTTCACCAATCACCGGAACGCGAGAGAAGCCAGAACGTGAGAACAGTTTCAACGCGGAGGCGAGCGTGGTATCACGCTCCATGCAAATCATGTCAGTGCGGGGCACCATGATCTCACGTGTCAACGTGTCAGACAGCGTGAGCACATTGCGCAGCATCTCAGAGACTTCAGGATCGAAATCGTTGGATTCCACCAAGCGATCGATCGCAGCCTTGCCCTGTTCGAGCTGAAGCTTCTCCAGTTCCTCGTCATCAGATAAATCAGAGTCCTTGGATTTGCGACCTGCTTTACCGTTCTTCTCTGAACCAATACGAGCGAACGGCGTCAGCTTGCAGCCAATCGACACAATCGTCGAATGTGCAAGCATGATATCGACCGGCTTCGTCATACCAGCAGTGCGCGGACGCACCAGCACTGAGACAACAGCCACGATAATCGCAAACAGGAATCCAACCAACAGGCTTGCCCACAGCGGGGCTCCCCACAAGCTGGTAATGGAGTACACCAGCACACCGTCGAGCACGTTGCAGGTGATGCGGAAGAACGCGCAACTGCCGGCCGTGGCATACCGGTTGGCAATAAGCCGTTGTACACGGTGAATCTTGTCGATTTTCTTCATCTTGAGGAACTGACTTGCCTCAGAATCGGTTTGCACCTCAAGAATCAGATTATTCAGGCTTGCGCGAGTTACGCGGGCCACCGCGCCTTCAGCTGCAGCCATGGTCAATGACAGCCAGACGAACAGTGCTGCCACAAGAACCAAGACAACGGTTAGTGCAATAACGGTGGTACTGAGATACTCCATAATGTTGGATGCCATCCTTGATTGTTCTATTGTTTGGCGTTAAGGTCGCGCCCACTGCCATGCGACGCGTCGTAGAGGGCTAATGCATCAGGCGTTCCTGCAGGTAACGTGGCCTGCACATTGGCGTCCTGGCGCAATGCGAAGAAGGTGAGCAATAGCTGGCGTTGCAAGCCGAACATCTGCCGTTCCTGCTCCGGAGTTACATGATCATATCCGAGCAGATGCAGGATGCCGTGAATGGTGAGCAGCAGCATTTCCTGCATCGTGCTGTGACCGGCAGCTGCAGCCTGCTGTGCCGCAACCCACGGGCAGATAACAATATCTCCCAGCACGCCTTCCATTACGGTTCTGCCGTCTCCCGGGCGCAGCTCATCCATGGGGAAGCTCATCACATCGGTTGGGCCTTCCAGGCTCATCCAGCGCATATGCAGTTCAGCGATGGGTTCGGGATCAACGAACATAATGGTCAAATCAGACTGGGTACTTACCCTCATCTGGTCCAATACCCAAATACCCAAATCGGAGAACACTTTCGGATCAATGTTCCATTGGGTTTCGTTGGTTACATCAACGCTCATCGTTTTCCTCGCTTGGCAGTTCAGTGTTACGGCGACGTTCGCGGTTCATGCTTCGATGATCTCCGGCAATGGCGGCATGCCGATCATAGGCGGCCACAATCTTGCCAACCAGTTGGTGACGGACCACATCGTCGGTATTCAAGTGCACGAACGCGATATCGTCGATGCCGTCAAGAATCCGTTCGATGGTTGCCAGGCCTGATCGAGGCACAGCAAGATCAACCTGCGTGATATCGCCGGTAATTACCATTCTGGTATTGAAACCCAAACGAGTTAGGAACATCTTCATCTGCTGTTCCGTGGTGTTCTGAGCCTCATCCAGAATCACAAACGCATCGTTCAATGTGCGGCCGCGCATATACGCAAGCGGTGCCACTTCGATGGTGTTATCGTCCATGTATCGCTTGAGCTGATCAGCACCAAGCATATCGCCCAAAGCATCGTACAGCGGGCGCAAATATGGATCGACCTTATCGTTCAACGTGCCAGGCAGGAAACCAAGGTTCTCCCCCGCTTCCACCGCTGGGCGAGTCAGGATAATGCGTCGAATCTGCTTGTCTTGGAATGCGCGCACCGCCTTGGCCACAGCAAGATACGTTTTACCGGTACCTGCCGGACCAATACCGAAGGTGATGGTATGTGATTCGATGGCGTTCACATACGCTACTTGTCCGGCTGTTTTCGCTCGCACTGGTACGCCGGCCGCAAACGTGATGACGCCAGGCACTGTGGGCTTGCGGTATACAGAATCACGAGAACCGGCGGTCCGTGCATGAGTGCGTTCGGCGGCAGTGGATTGCACCAGCTTGTCATGTGCCGGTCCATGGCCGGGATGCTCCAGACGCACGTGATTTTTCAGTACGTTCTGATCGAGCATGCGACGCACAGTGTCCGCATCCATGGGAGCTGTGTAGGCCGCTTGGATGATGGTGTTAATCAAATCCTCAGCCTGTGCGGCCTGTGGCTCGGTTTGCTTGGATCTGGACACAATCGCCACGCGATTGCCGCGCACGATGATGGTCAAATCGGGAAACGCGCGTTCCACCTCGCGAATAACCTCATCGACTGGCCCGAATACGGCCACAGGATCCAGCTGAGATGGAATGGTGATGGTACGTGTAGTGGTTGCCACGAACAGTGAATCCTATTCGTCGAGCTTTTCGCCGGTCAGCACATGCGCGTGCACGTGGAACACGGTTTGGCCAGCGTCCAGTCCGGTGTTGAATACCAAGCGATATGCGCCATGGAAGGATTCGTCGGCGATCTGCTGGGCGATGGAGACGATGTGTGCAAGCTCCTGTGGATCAGCGGCAGCAAGTTCGGCGGCGTTCGCATAGTGCTTCTTGGGAACGATCAGCACATGAACCTTGGCCTTGGGATTGATGTCCTTGAATGCGTAAGTGGTATCGTCCTCGTACACTTTGGTGCTCGGGATTTCGCCTGCAATGATCTTGCAAAACAGGCATTCGCTGGATTCGCTCATCATGCTCCTCACCGTTCTGGGATTGTTGTACTAACCATCAGCTTAGCGCGGGGTCTGTCTCGTTATTCGTAACGACCCAGTGCTCGGGACAAGAGCGATAATGCAACTGGTCCTGCAGTGGCCGCTCGCAAAATATTGCTGCCGAGCACACAGCTGACGGCTCCTGCCTGAGTGAACTCGCTGACTTCCTGTTCGCTGATGCCGCCTTCGGGTCCGACTACGACACTGACCGTGCGTGGCTTACCGTCTGCGAGCGAACGCTCGATAAGCTGCTCTACTCTGGTTTCCACTCCGCTCCAGGTATCCGTGGCATCCTGATGCAGAACAACCACCAAATCCCCATGTACGCATGCTCTGCGGCAAATTGCCACTACTTGCTTACTGGATACGCAATCGTCCAGTTGCGGCTTGTAGGCACGCCGTGATTGTTCTGTGGCGGCAGTCAACACCGAAGACCATTTCTTATCTGTACGCCCGGCCTTCCATTTGGCGATGGATCGATCCGCCTGCCAGGGCGTCACTTGGTCAACGCCGATTTGCGTAGCCATATCGATGGCCTGTTCATCATGACCTGTTTTGGCCAACGCTTGAATAAGTGCCAGCCGCGTAACTGGCTGCGGTTCACGCCACACCTCATCAACTTCGGCAAGGCCAGCATCCGGGTCAGCCATAATCGCATGAATGCGCAAGCCGTTGCCGTCGGAAAGCTGCAGACCGTCTCCCGCCATAAGACGCATGGCCTGCACAGCGTGGCGCTTGATGTGTGCGGGCAGGGTCAATTTCCAGCCGGCGTGCAGCTCATCGCTGTTTACCGGTACGTCATCAACCATTGGATCGAAAAGGAATAAAGCATCAGTCATGACTCCTAGGCTACACGCGACACGCCGAAGGACACGCTCAAATTGCATCCGCGTAATTTCATGCTAAAGTACTTACTCGTTGTCCAAACGACACCTGCCCGGGTGGCGGAATGGTAGACGCGCTAGCTTGAGGTGCTAGTGCCTATTTTATACAGGCGTACGGGTTCAAGTCCCGTCTCGGGCACAGAACAAACCCCTTGCATTGCAAGGGGTTTTTCGTTATTCCCTGTTGTTCACACGCTCAACATCGATTACGTCAATAAGCACGAACATCACCGCACGAAAGGCTCACCATGCAGTTCATTACGCTTCAATCTGTCGATGATCCGCGCGTCGAAGCATATGTGAGTCTGACGGAAATGCAGTTGCGGAACAAGCTTGAGCCGCAGAAGGGTATGTTCATCGCTGAATCCCCTAAGGTAATCGACCGTGCGCTGGCCGCTGGGCGCGAACCGCTTTCCCTCTTGGTTGAAGAACCATGGCTCGAAGGTATGAGTGAGACGTTCGACCTCATCAATGCTCACTGGGGTAACGATATCCCCGTATACGTTGCCTCCCCTGAACAGCTCAAACGACTGACCGGATACCGTCTTCACCGTGGCGCTCTGTGCGCTATGCGCCGTTGGACGCTGCCCTCTGTTGAGGAAGTATGCCGCAATGCCAGCCGCGTGGCCGTTATGGAGAATATCGTCGACCACACCAATGTCGGTGCTCTTATGCGGTCCGCAGCCGCTCTGGACGTGGATGCCGTTCTGGTCACACCTTCATGCGGCGATCCGCTCTACCGCCGAGCTGCCCGTGTATCCATGGGAACGGTGTTCCAAGTGCCGTGGACTCGTATTACCGGATATAACGAGGACGGAACCGAAGATAAGCATTACTGGCCATTCCGCGGCATCGACGAGCTGAAATCCTTGGGATTCACCACAGTGGCCATGGCACTCGAAGACCGTTCCATTTCGCTTGATGAACTCACCCGTCGTCTGCATGCGCCAGCCAGCGACCCCACGCATATTGACAAGCTCGCCTTAATCTTCGGCACCGAAGGAGACGGCTTGTCTCACCGCACCATTGCGCGGGCTGATTTGACCGTCAAAATCCCTATGAGTCACGGTGTTGACAGTCTGAATGTGGCGGCTTCCAGTGCCGTAGCATTCTACGCGACACGACACTAAGTCAAATTATTGACCTTCAGCACAGGTCCTCTCAGCGCCTAAAACCGCTTATACCAACGATTTGCACACAGAAACGAACAACTATTCATCACAAGTTCACGGCACGCGGAAGCGATACCCTTGCGTGTTCGTTTTTTTCTGCAATTATTAACTATGTAAACCAAACGCAACGAAGCGCTTGGCCAAGTAGTGCGGTGTCGAAAGACGCTTCAGAACAGAGAGGACAGTAGCGATGGCCAAGAATCCCAAGATTCTGTCAATTGTGCTTGCAGGCGGCGAGGGGACCCGTTTGATGCCACTAACCAGAGATCGAGCAAAGCCAGCCGTGCCATTCGGTGGCGTGTATCGCTTGATTGATTTCCCCCTCAGTAATCTGGTGAACTCCGGTTACCGCCAGGTGGTTGTGCTCACTCAGTACAAGTCCCACTCCCTCGACCGTCACATTTCTCAGGTCTGGCGCTTCTCCCCGCTTCTGGGCTCTTACGTGTCCCCTGTGCCGGCACAGCAGCGTCTTGGCAAGCATTGGTACCTGGGTTCCGCAGATGCTATCTATCAGACCATCAACATCATCGAGGATGTTCAGCCTGACATCGTGGTGATTGTTGGCGCTGACCACGTCTACCGTATGGACTTCGAGCAGATGGTGCAGCAGCACATCGAATCCGGTGCAGAATTCACCGTGGCCGGTATTCGTCAGCCCATCGAAGAGTCCAACCAGTTCGGTGTGATCGAGGTGGATCCTGATCATCCGAATATGATTAAGAACTTCCAGGAGAAGCCGGCCACCACCACTGGTCTGCCGGATAATCCAAACCAGATCCTTGCCTCCATGGGTAACTATGTTGCCAACACCAAGGCATTGTTCGAGGCTTTGGCTCTCGATGAGAAGGCCGCCGACACCAAGCACGATATGGGCGGCGACATCGCTCCGTACTTCGCTTCCCGCAACGAAGCCGGCGTCTACGACTTCAACTCCAATGAGATTCCGGGCTCTACCGCCACCGATCACGCCTACTGGCGCGACGTGGGTACTATCAAGCAGTTCTACGATGCACACATGGATCTGATTGCCTACGTGCCGGAATTCAACCTGTACAACCAGGATTGGCCGATTTACACGATGTCCGGCAACCTGCCGCCGGCAAAGTTCGTGCATGCCGGCCGCGATCGCCTCGGCCACGCTACGGACTCCATCGTCTCTCCGGGTGTTATCGTTTCCGGTGGCGAAGTGCATCACTCCGTGCTCTCCCCCAACGTTCGCATCCATTCTTGGGCGCAAATCGTTGACTCCGTGCTCTTCGACGGCGTGGTTATCAACCGCCGTGCACGCGTGTACAAGGCCATTCTCGATAAGAACGTGGTGCTTACCGAGAACTCCACAGTCGGCATCGACACCGAACACGATCTGGCACGTGGCTTCACCGTCACGCCGGACGGCATCACCGTGGTGCCGAAGAACACCATCGTTGATGACTGATCGACAGTCTTGAGATAGTAAAAAGCCCCGCGATTCAACTCGCGGGGCTTTTTACTATCTTCTTCTGTATCGCAGCGAAAGCAAGACAATCAGTACTGATCAGTACTTTGGCATGTTGTCGAAGTTGAAACCGAGAGCAGCCAACTGATCGCGGCCTTCCGGAGTGATGCGATCCATAGTCCAACGCGGATCCCAAGTCCAGTCAATACGGAATTCCTCAACCAGACCGGCGAGCGTGGAAGCGCATTCATCTTCGATAAGATCGGTGAGCGGGCATGCTGGCGTTGTGAGTGTCATCGTGATAATCGCTCGGCCAAGTTCATCGATTTCGATGCCATACACCAAACCAAGATCAATCACGTCGATGCCAAGCTCCGGGTCAATGACCTGGTGCAGTGCTTCGCGCACATCCTCAGCAGTCGCACGACCAATATCATCCACGGCCTTGAGCGGAATATCGTTGCCGTCCGACTGCTCATCATCAGAGCAACCGCACTTACCATGATGGTTGCCACAAGCGCACGTATCATCGCTGTGCTCAGCGGGCTCCACTGGATGCCCATTCGGGAAACCCTTGGCCAATGCCGGATTCATCATCACACGGCGAGAGGCTTCTTCATCTTTCAGCACATCATTGACGGCATCGAAGATGGAAGGCTGTGGTTCAGGAACCAGATTATTGTCCGTCATAATTACCTCAGTTCTTTGCGGCAAGGGCTTTGGCGATGGAGTCCTTCAGCCCTTCCCAGCCTAGCAGAGCGCATTTAATACGCATAGGGTATTTCGATACGCCTTGGAACACCACGGCATCGCCGAGTTCGTCTTCCAATGCTTCATCATTCAGTCCAGCACCGCGAGATTCCATAAGCTTATGGAATACCTGTTCCAGTCGCATCGCTTCGTCAACGGTTTTGCCGTCGACCAAATCGACCATGACCGAAAGGCTGGCCTGAGAAATCGAGCAACCATGGCCATCCCACACGAGACGCTTGATGGTGTGCGGCTCATCATCGGAAACCTCAACATGAACCGTTGCCTCATCGCCACACGTGGGGTTGAATTGGTGGGATTCACCCGGTGTACAGTATTCGTGCGTGGCACGAACCGTAGTGTTTGCCGCAGCTTCGCCGGAGCTTTCCGAAGCGGCGTCCGGTGCGAAGGATTCCCTACCATGCGGGTGCTTGGATGCCTCGAGGATGACCTCTTGGTACATCTGCTCGAGTTCATCTCCAGTCATACCGAAATCACTCATAATTGCTGTTCAACTACTCCACTTCAAAGAACTTACGAATACCCTTTGCGGCTTCTACCAATGCCTTGGCATCGTCTACAGAATTGTAGACGCCACTGGAGGCACGGTTGGAAGCATACAGGCCAAAGTGACGATGCACTGGCTGTGCGCAATGGTGGCCAACGCGGATGGCAATACCCTGAGCGTCAATGTACTGGCCAACATCGTGCGGATGCACGCCAGCCACATCAAAGGCCACAGTACCAATGCGATCCTTGTTCTCGCGCGGACCGAGGATGCGAATATCTTCGATATCGCCAAGCTTCAGCAGCTCTTCGGTAATCGTGCGTTCGTGCGCTTCGATGTTTTCCAGCCCAATGTTCATCATCCATTCGGCGGCAACACCTGCAGCAACCACCTGTGCCACTGGTTGAGTGCCGGCTTCAAAACGAGCCGGTGGAGCCATGTACTGCGCCTCATGATCCATATAGGCGAGCTCCACCATAGAGCCACCGAAGTTTGCCGGAGGCAATGCTTCCAGCAGATCACGCTTACCGTAGAGGAAACCCACACCAGTTGGGCCATACATCTTATGGGCGCTCCAAGCAGCGAAATCCACATCCAAAGCGTGGAAATCGACCTTGAGATGAGGTACCGACTGGCATGCGTCCAGAATGAACACTGCACCCACTTCATGTGCACGCTTAATGATTGGAGCGACATTGGTAATGGCACCCGTGGTGTTGCCCACATGGGTTACTGCCACAACCTTGGTACGTTCAGTGATAACTTCATCGAGGTTATCCGTACGTACACGACCATCTTCAGTTAGATCAATCCACTTGAACGTGGCGCCGGTACGGTAAGCCAGTTCTTGGAACGGCAGCAGCACTGAATGATGTTCAGCTCGGGAGACCACGATTTCATCGCCCGGCTGCAAAGCGAAACGCTTGGCAGCCTCTCCCCCGCGTCCCAATGAAGCATTGCCGAACGCGGTAGCCAGCAGATTCAGACCAGCCGTAGCACCACCGGTGACAACAACCTCTTCCTGGCCTTCCTCGGCATTGGCACCAACCAGCTTCGCCACCTTCGCGCGAGCCTCTTCAAAAGCCACGGTCGAACGTGCGGCAAGTTCATGAGCACCACGATGCACGCCAGCGTTAATCGTGCGATAAAAGTTCGCTTCAGCATCGATTACGCATTCCGGCTTCTGCGAAGTTGCAGCGGAATCGAGGTACACCAGCGGATGCCCGTGAATCTCCTGATTCAGAATCGGGAACTCGTCCCGAATCGCCTTAAAATCAACCATCATTATCCCCTTAGGATGTTCTACGGCTAGGAGTGCAGGGTTAGGGGTGTACTGGTCCGGACCGTAAGCTTGGCCATACGGCCTTGAGTGTGTCGGGAACAGCACATCCCAACCCTGCACGACCCCAAGTAATGGGTCAGGCCAGGGCGGATTCGGAGTCGGCGCCTTCAGGCAGGTAGGCGTCGTAGCCGTTCTCTTCGAGCTCGTCGGCCAGCTCCGGGCCACCGGTCTTGACGAAGTGGCCGTCAGCGAACACGTGCACGATATCCGGCTTGATGTACTTCAGGATTCGCGTGTAGTGGGTGACCATGAGGATGCCGAACTGGTTGGCTTCCTTGGCACGGTTCACGCCTTCGGAGACGATGCGCAATGCGTCGACGTCAAGGCCAGAATCGGTTTCGTCAAGGATGGCGAACTTCGGCTTCAGCAGCTCGAGCTGCAGCACTTCAGCGCGCTTCTTCTCACCACCGGAGAATCCTTCATTCACAGAGCGAGTGGCGAACTTCGGATCCATCTTGAGACGCTTCATGGCGGCAGAGAGATCCTTGGTCCACTGGCGGATACCCGGAGCCTCACCGTCGATTTCGGTCTTGGCGGTACGCAGGAAGTTGGTCATGGAGACACCAGGAACTTCAACCGGGTACTGCATGGCGAGGAACAGACCAGCCTTGGCGCGCTCATCCGGAGTCATCTTCAGGATGTCTTGGCCGTCGAGCAGGGCTTCGCCGGAATCGACGACATACTTGGGGTGGCCTGCCAGCGTGTAGGCCAGCGTGGACTTACCGGAACCGTTGGGGCCCATGATGGCGTGCGTTTCGCCGGAATGCACGGTCAGGCTGGCACCCTTGAGGATTTCCTTCGTGCCTTCCTTGGTTTCTACGTGGACGTGCAGGTCCTTGATTTCGAGTGTTGACATTATTTGCTCCTAAAACGTTCGTTATTACTTGTCTTCGAGAACCTGTGCCATGGCATCGTTTTCTCCACGAGCCAGACGACGGTCAATCACATCCATCAGATGTTCGGAAATGGCAGGAATACCAATTTCTTCCACGAGCTCGCCGAAGAAGCCGCGTACAACAAGCTTGCGAGCTTCGGCCTCTGGAATGCCACGGGATTCAAGGTAGAACAGTTCCTCATCATCGAATCGGCCTACGGACGATGCATGGCCAGCGCCAATGATGTTGCCGTTCTCGATTTCAAGATTCGGCTCGGAATCGGCGATGGCCCCCGGAGTCAACACGAGGTTACGGTTGAGCTCGTAGGAATCAGTTCCAGGAGCGGTAGGCTGAATCAACGCATTGCCAACCCATGTGGAGTGTGCGCCCTTGCCATCAAGTGCACCCTTGTAGACCACGCGAGACTTGCACTCAGGATGGTTATGAACCACCATCGTACGGTGTTCGATATGCTCGCCCGGGTCGACGAAGTAGATGCCGAGCATGTTGAGGTCGCCTTGTTCGCCGCCGAAGTCCTGATCCATACGGATACGGACAATGTCACCGCTAAGTGTCACTACGGAGTGACGCAGCGATGCACCTTCGCCGACATGGATGCGGTGATTGCCGACATGCTTAGCGGTTTTTGCCCATTCCTGAATGAACGTGGTGGAGATATGCGAATCCTTGCCGGTAGTAATCTCCACGCCTTCAGCCAAACGAGCGTCGCCATCATGCTCAACGACCACATCGGCATGTGCACGGTCGGCAGCTGCAATAACCAGGTGGAAGGCATCCAGCTCTTCCCCAGCACCATGCACCTTGATCAGCACCGGCTGAGCGATTTCGCCGTGCAGTTCCAGAATGGTGGCAGTGGCACCGGAATTCCATTCCACAGCGGATACACGATCGTTCGGCTTGGAAACAGTGCCGGACAGTCCTTCACCAAGCTTGACTTGGCTCAGCGTCACGCCTTCAGCCAGCGGAGAACCATCAATCATGGAGACTTCAATCTGTGTCTTGCCGGACGGCTGGAACACATTGAAGAATTCGCTGATACGTTCGATAGGCGTGTATCGCCATTCATCCTGCTTGCGATCAGGCTGCGGGTAATCGTTCGTGTCGAACGAGCGGACAGCATGATCCACGGAAGACGGCATAGCTGCCGGAACGGCATACGGATCATTGGGATCCGCTACTGGAATCTTGATTTCCTTGACGGGTGTTGTTGTATCGGCCATTGGTATCAGCCCACCGATCCTTCCATCTGAAGTTCCACAAGTCTGTTAAGTTCGAGCGCGTATTCCATTGGCAGCTCACGGCTGATCGGCTCCACGAAACCACGCACGATCATGCCTTGAGCCTCTTCTTCGGTTAGTCCTCGGCTCATCAAATAGAACAGCTGATCTTCGGAGATCTTGGAAACCGTGGCCTCGTGTGCCATGGAAACATCATCTTCGCGAACATCAACATGTGGATATGTATCTGAACGAGAGAAGTCATCAACCAGCAGTGCATCGCACACGGTGGAGTTGGAAGAGCCTTCTGCGCCCTTAACAATCTTGACCAATCCACGGTATGCGGAGCGGCCGCCGCCACGAGAAATGGACTTAGCCACAATGGTGGAGGATGTATGCGGAGCCAGATGAATCATCTTGGCACCAGTATCTTGGTACTGGCCCTTGCCTGCGAAGCCAAGAGACATGGTGGAAGCCTTGGCGTACGGTTCAGCCAAAATGCATGCCGGATACTTCATCGTGGCCTTGGAGCCGATGTTGCCATCCACCCATTCCATCGTGCCACCTTCACGCACGTAAGCACGCTGGGTCACCAGGTTGTACACGTTGTTCGACCAGTTCTGCACGGTGGTGTAGCGCACGCGAGCATGCTTTTCAACGATGATCTCCACGATGGCGGCATGCAGGGAGTCCTCGGACCAGATTGGTGCGGTGCAGCCTTCAACGTAGTGCACGTAGGAGCCTTCGTCGGCGATGATTAGCGTACGTTCGAACTGTCCCATTGCCGGCGTATTGATACGGAAGTATGCCTGCAGCGGAATATCAACATGCACGCCCTTCGGCACATACACAAAGGAGCCGCCAGACCATGCAGCGGTGTTCAGTGCGCCGAACTTGTTATCTTCCGGAGGAACAACCGTGCCGAAGTACTTCTTGACCAGCTCAGGATATTCGCGCACCGCAGTATCGGTGTCCACGAAGATAACACCCTTTTTCTTCAGGTCTTCCTGAATGGAGTTGTAAATCACTTCTGATTCGTACTGGGCAGCCACACCGGAGACCAAGCGCTTCTTTTCAGCCTCAGGAATGCCCAGACGATCGTACGTATTGCGGATATCGTCGGGCAGCTCGTCCCAACTTTTCGCCTGCTTCTCAATCGGCTTAACGTAGTACTTGAAATCATCGGCGTTAAAACCGGACAAGTCCACGCCCCACTGCGGCATCGGCTTTTCCAAGAATGCCTTGAAACCGCGCAGACGCATATCAAGCATCCATTGCGGCTCGCCTTTGTCAGCGCTAATAGCACGCACTACATTCTCGTCAATACCGCGCTTGGCGGCTTCACCAGCGGCATCAGAATCATGCCAGCCGTAGCTGTAGTCGCCGAACTGGCTGATGATTTCGTCATCCTGCTTGATTTTATCCTCGTTAACGCGGGTACGATCAGCCACATATTGGCTCATCTCCACGTCAGCGGCGGCGTTTGGCGCTGTGTTTTCGCTCACCATCCTGCCTTCCTTTTACTCGCATAGTCCTACGTAAACCTAACAGAACCTGTGCCGAAACACTACTAGCCACACTGAATATTGGCTGTACGCATACGTGATGTATGTCACATATTTCTTCTGCGAACTCTGATGGCCTTCTGCAGCCTGCTATGGTCTGCCCATTGCGCCACATATGCGAAGAAGGGTCTGTCAACGACAGACCCTTCTTCGCAGCGTGATGATTCTTGTAATCAGAGCTGGACGTGCACCGTGGTACCCATCAGGCACCAATCGTAGAACCAATCGGACACATCCCAGCCGATGCCTACGCAACCGTGGGAGATGTTGTTCATGTTGGCAATAGTCGCATCGCTGGTGAAGCTGGACTTAGCGATACGGTGAATGGCGCAACCATCCTTGGAGAAGTAGTTCACATCGCCTACGCCCTTCACGCTCCACGTGGAAGTGGAACCGTCTGAAAGCTTGACGCTACCGCTCATATCCTGGCTCTCGTACTTCAGCCAAATCTTGAAGTCGCCGGTAGGAGTGCACAAGTCACCTTCGCATACGCCAGTGGTGCGGTTGTTATCCTGGCCAATCGAAGCATGGAATGTTTTGATTTCCTGACCGTTCTCGTACACGTGAACAAGGCGATCAGACAAGTCCACCACTACGTGACGCTTAGTGGACTTCGTCTGCATCGGGTCAACCGTGCCTTCTACAGAAACAGAGCCGCTGCCCTTAGCCAAAGCTTCCACGGCATCATGACCGACGTTGGCATCAGCACCATCAGCAATGGTGACGCCATCATGGCCTTCCTTCAGAACCTTCAGTTCGTCGCCATCATTGTTGACAATGACTTCACGATCTTCACGGTCGGTGTGAAGGTTCGGCTTCACGGAATCGTCATAGTACTGCTGCAGCTTGTCCGCATCGAACACCACGTACCCGTTACGGGTTTCATTGGAGCCGAGCTTGCCATTCTTGTTGGCATCGATACGCATGGAAGCGGCAAGAGCAGCTGCGTCAACGGAAGCGATCTGATGATCCCCCACCTTGATGGACACTGGATTGGCAATCAAACCATCAAGCGTGGCCTTGGCATCATTAGCCACGGCATCCGTCACAGCAGGCTCAGTGTTCTTAAGAGCAACGGTCACAGCTGGAGCCTGCTCATCGCCAAGAGTTTTCACACTCTTGAGAGCTGCCTGAGCAACCGGCTTTGCGTCAAGACCTTCACCCTGCTGTCCGGCGATAACATCAAAAGCGTTACCATCAGCATTCAACTGGAGTGCTGCATCCACTGGCTTAACCTCACTGACTCCAAGCTTGGAGTTCAGCGTGGCATTGTCTGCTGCACCAGCGCTGGCAGGAGCAGCGGTGACATTCTTTTTCACCCAGAATGCATACTGCTGCCACCATGCATCACCGCGCTTGGCGTTGACCACATCAGAAGCAATGGTTTGAGAATCAACGCTCAGGCCAAGATCCTTCAGCGAAACCTTGGCAGTCTTGCCGTCATATTTCACCGTTACGGTGGCGTTATCCACTGCCTCATCAATTTGTGCAGCAATATGGCTCTGGCTTTGGCCCATCACCGGATTGCCCCATAGGGTTACACCCGGCAGAGCATGAGACTGGAAGAACCAGAAGCCACCACCGAAAATCGCACCCAGAACAACGACGACACCAAGTACAATCCACGGCCAAATCACATGATGCTTGCCGTGCTTCACCCTCAATGCTTGTTCGTCAACCTCTTGAATCGGCTGGACAACGTCAAACGGCGTAAACACCGCCGTTGCCTCGCCATCGCTCACAGCCTGCGTCACATGAGGCTGCGGCACACCCATCGACTGTCCGTAGTTATCAGTCATATTGAACTCTTACGTATTCTCTCGTTGCTGTTTCTGCAGTGCTTACGCACATGCGATTCATTATGCACTAAGGCCATGAATTCCTAATGAATTCATGGCCTTAGTATGCATTCAGCGTACGTGATTTACATCACTCTACTGTTGTGGTATCAGATGCAGCAGTCAGCGTGCTTCCTGATGGTCAAGAGCAGCCTTCACCAGACCAGCGAACAGCGGATGTGGCTTGGTCGGACGAGACTTGAACTCCGGGTGAGCCTGAGTCGCCACGTAGAACGGATGCACGTCCTGCGGCAATTCAACGAACTCGGTGAGTTCGCCATCTGGGCTCTGGCCAGAGATGCGCAGACCACCTTCGCGCAGACGGTCCTTGTATGCCACGTTGACCTCATAGCGGTGGCGGTGGCGTTCGGTCACGTGCGTGGTGCCGTACAGCTCGGCTACCAGGGAGCCTTCTTCCAGCTCTGCCGGGTAGGAACCGAGACGCATGGTGTGGCCCATATCGCCCTTGCCAGCCACGATATCCTTCTGCTCTTCCATCGTGGCGATCACCGGGTTGGCGCAGTCCGGCTCAAACTCGGTGGAGTTGGCATCTTCGATGCCGAGCACGTGGCGAGCGTATTCGATGACCATAGACTGCAGGCCGAGGCACAGGCCAAGAGCCGGCAGACCATTTTCACGAGCGAACTTCAGAGCGCCAATCTTGCCTTCGATACCGCGGATGCCGAAACCACCCGGGATCACAATGCCGTCGATGTTGTCAAGAGCAGCTGCAGCACCTTCAGTGGTTTCGCAACGATCGGCTGCAACCCACTTGACGTTCACCTTGGCCCAGTTGGCGAAACCGCCCGCCTTGATGGCCTCAGTGACGGACAGATATGCATCCGGCAGATCGATGTACTTGCCGACGATAGCGATATTGACCTCATGCTTCGGGTGGTGCACGCGCTCCAGCAGGTCAGCCCATTCGTCCCAATCGACATCGTGGAACGGGAGACCAAGCTCACGGACCACGTAGGCGTCGAGGCCTTCTTCGAACAGGATCTTCGGCACATCGTAGATGCTCGGTGCATCCACGCAGTTGACTACACCTTCAGCGTCCACATCGCACATCAGGGAAATCTTGTCTTTGATGGACTGGTTCAGCGGGCGGTCGGAACGCAGTACCAGAGCATCCGGGGAGATGCCAAGCTGACGCAGCATCATTACGGAGTGCTGGGTGGGCTTGGTCTTGAGCTCGTGAGCGGCGGAGATGTACGGTACCAGGGAGACATGCACGAACATGCAGTTCTCCGGGCCGAGATCGCGACGCACTTCGCGAGCTGCCTCGAGGAATGGCTGGGATTCAATATCGCCGACAGTACCGCCGATTTCGGTGATAATCACATCGACATCGTCGGATGCCTGGGCGCGCATACGAGACTTGATTTCATTGGTGATGTGCGGAATCACCTGCACGCACTGGCCGAGGTATTCGCCGGCGCGCTCCTTGCGCAACACTTCCTGATAAATCTGGCCAGTGGTGACATTGGCCTTCTGGGAGAGGAAAACATCAAGGAAGCGCTCGTAGTGGCCGATATCCAGATCGGTCTCAGCACCATCCTCGGTCACGTACACTTCACCATGCTGGAACGGGTTCATGGTACCCGGATCCACGTTGATGTACGGATCCAGCTTCTGCTGGAGCACATGAATGCCACGGCTGCGCAGCAAACGTCCAAGGGACGAAGCGGTCAGGCCTTTGCCGAGGGAGGAAACAACACCACCGGTGACGAAAATATGCTTGGTGACGTGTTCTTGAGAATTACCATGTGTTCTTCTAACCATGGAATTTCACTCTATCATCCGTGCATGACGCGACGTCAACCGTGTGTGTTCCTCCCTAGATAACCTCCATTGGAATATCAGTCGGCAATGAGATGAGCAACAGCTTCAATAGCCAATTTATAGCCATAGAAGCCCATGCCAGTAATGGTTCCCGTAGCGACTGGGGAAATAACAGAACGCTTGCGGAATTCATCACGTGCTGACGGATTGGAAATGTGCACTTCCATCAGTGGCAGCCCAGCGTCACCGACCATATGAGCAGCATCAGCCAGAGCGTAACTGTAATGCGTAAATGCAGCAGGGTTCATAACAACCGGGGTCTTCTCGTCAGCGGCCTGATGCATCCAATGCACCATTTCCGCCTCATCGTCGGTTTGACGAACTTCAACGTCAAGACCCAATTCCTTGCCCCAAGCGGTGCACAGTCGGCGCAGCTCCTCCAAATCCTGACGACCGTACACATCTGGCTGACGTACACCGAGACGCCCAAGGTTCGGGCCGTTCACAACGATCACTTTGGTCATATCTGCTCCTTACTGCTGGATACGGCGGAATGCTTCTTCGACATCCTCCACCGACGGATTATCAAGGTGAACAACGTGGCCAATGCGGTCAAGCACCACAAAACGCAGTTCGTTGCCACGAGCCTTCTTGTCGCGATGCATCAGAGCAAGCACATCGTCGAAAGAGCCACCATTCCATGAAATCGGCAGTCCCAGCGAAGACAGCAGCGAACGATGATAATCCACCAAATCACGGTCGATCAGGCCCATGATGTTGGCAAGCTCAGCCGCATACACCATGCCTACCGCCACTGCATTGCCATGGCGCCAACGGAAATGTTCGAGTTTCTCGATGGCATGGCCCAGCGTGTGACCATAATTGAGGAATTCTCGCAGTCCCTTTTCCTTCAAATCGGATGAGACATGGTGGGCCTTAACCATAACCGTGCGTTCAATAAGCTCAGCCACCACATCTTCAAGCGGAGAACCCAGGAAGGTCTGGCCGTCGAAGCTGCGCAGTTCATCAGCATGATCTTCGAGAATATGCAGGATTTCTGGGTCGCCGATAAAACCAGACTTGGCTACTTCCCCAAGACCCTCAATGAAAATGTCATTAGGCAGGGAGGCCAGCGTGGTCATATCCGCCAAAACACCGGCAGGCGTGTAGAACGATCCCACCAAATTCTTACCCTGCGGCGTATTGATGCCGGTTTTACCGCCAGTGGAAGCATCCACCATGGCCAGCAGAGAAGTCGGGCAATTGACGTAACGGATGCCACGCATCCAAGTGGCGGCCACGAAGCCAGCCAAATCGGTTGCGGCGCCACCGCCGAGTCCCACTACAGCATCAGAACGAGTGAAGCCTTCCGAACCGAGTCGTTCCCAAATACCATTGGCAACGGTAATGGTTTTACCTGGTTCAGCATCAGGAATCACAATGTCGGATACTTCGTAACCACCCTGGCGCAACAGCGCACGAGCACGATCCGAATGTCGCTGCACCGGCTGCGTATGAATCAGTGCGATCTTCTTTGGTCGAGTGCCGAGTACATCCACCAAACGGTTCATTGCACCCTCACCAATGGCCACATCGTATGGGTCAATAGTGGCACCATCAACATGAACAATCCGCTGAGAAACCATATCTATCACTTTCTTCGCTGCCCCCTGCGGAGTCAGTCCGCGAGTATGGACATGGACGCTTGAGACTTCACGGAATACTGGATCGCGTTGCTTGTACAGCTTCTTCCATCGAGTATTGGCATCACCGTTAAGCATTGGTCTGCCGCCGCCTCGATTCGCGCGTTCCATAGCTTCCTGAGGGTCGGCGTCAAGGTAGACTACTTTGCCGCCACGCTTGATGTACGCAGCAAGTTCACGCTGCGTCGATGGTGTCATCGGCGCTCCCCCGCCAAGGGAGAATATGCCGTCGAAATCTTCAAGGAAATCAGCGATTACATCAGCTTCAACATCACGAAAAGCTGGCTCACCATACTTTTCGAAGTATGCGGGAATTTTCATTCCAACTTCGCGCTCGATCTCCGCATCCGCATCAGCGAACGGAATGTGAAGCATATGCGCGACTTCCTTGCCGACTCGCGTCTTGCCTGCACCCATCATTCCGATGATTACCGCATAAGGGTGAGATGTCATGTCTGCACCCGCCAATCAGCGCATATGCTCAGGCCAAGAAGCGAGATACGCTTCAAGGTTGCGATGCGTCTCCTCCACACTGTCGCCACCGAACTTATCCAAAGCATACTGGGCAAGAGTGAGTCGAACCATAGCTTCTGCAACTACAGCAGCAGCCGGAACCGCAGTGCTGTCGGAACGCTGGTTGATGGCCTTTGCAGCCTCACCGGTCAGCACATCAACGGTTCGCAACGCCTTCGGAATAGACGGAATCGGCTTCATGGCGCCACGAACGCGAATCACCTGACCGTTCGACATGCCGCCTTCGACACCGCCAGCGCGGTTTGAAAGTCGGTCGATGCGACCATCCGCGTTGACCACGATTTCATCATGCGCTTCAGAGCCCGGGCGAGCTGCTTCGAGGAAGCCATCACCGATTTCCACACCCTTGAACGCCTGAATGCCCATAATTGCGCTGGCAAGCGCCGCATCAAGACGACGATCGGATTCAACATACGTACCAATGCCGGCAGGTACACCGTAGGCAAGTACCTCGACCACACCGCCGAGCGTATCGGCAGCGCGCTTGGCCTCATCGATACGCTCAATGATGCGCTGTTCGGCATCCTTATCCAGCGTACGTACAGGAGATGCGTCCAGTGCATCCACATCGTCCGGAGTGGGCAGCGGCAGATTCGGGTTCACGCTCACGCCGCCAAGCGCCACAACATGAGACACGGTACGAATACCGAATGCCTGCTCAAGGAACTGGCGAGCCACTTCGCCAAGCGCCACACGAGATGCGGTTTCGCGCGCACTGGAGCGTTCAAGTACCGGACGAGCATCGTCAAAGCCATACTTACGCATACCGGTGAGATCGGCATGGCCTGGGCGCGGACGGCTCAACGGAGCATTGCGGCCTTCGCGCGGCAAATCATGATCGAGAGCATCGGCGCTCATCACTTCAGTCCACTTCGGCCATTCGGTGTTAGCGATTTCAATAGCAACCGGAGAGCCAAGCGTCAATCCATGGCGCACACCAGTGAGCAAGCGAACCTGATCCTGCTCAAACTTCATACGAGCACCACGGCCATATCCGAGACGGCGCCGAGCAAGAGCCGAGACAATATCGTTCGTACTAATACGGATGCCTGCTGGCAGTCCTTCAATCATGGCCACCAAGGCCTCTCCGTGAGACTCCCCCGCCGTCTGCCAGCGCAACATAGCCATTCCTCTCATGCCAAATGGTCAATAACTAGGGGATAATGGTAAGCCATGCCATACCTGTTCACTCTTCCCGGTCTGCTATGTGAGCTTGCTCTGTCCATCGAAGATGTACGAGCCAGAAGAGTTCCGCTGCCTTGGGTCGCTATTGGCGCCTTGGTTCAGCTCATTGCTGTATTCGTGTATGGCGTGCTGATGAACGATTTGTTTGTGCTCCTGCAATCCTTATTGTTCACTGCATTGTGTTGCCTCATCCAACTCGCATTGGCGTTGATTGTGCCACGATCATTAGGCTTTGGCGATGTTACCGCTCTGATTCCCTCTGGCTTGGCCGTCAGTATGTTTGGACTGTTCGCCGTGGTGACATGGTGGCTGGCCATGGGGATTTGCGGATTGGTGTGGATTGCGGTTTGGACCAGATTCTTCTCGCATAAGCAAACGGCACATACGGGCAAGGTCCCGTATGTGCCGGTGATATTGGTAGCCGCGATTATTGCAATCGCTGCTGGCGTAATCGCATAAATTACTGGTTGTTAGCCTGCCATTGGCGCAGCTCAGCTACGTTCTTGTCATGCTCTTCAGCAGTAGTCGCAAACTTGGTTTCGCCAGTGTCAAGGTTGACCGTGCAGAAGTACAGCCAATCGCCAGCTTCCGGATTCATTGCCGCCTGAATGGCATCATCACCCGGATTGCTAATCGGCGTAGGAGGAAGACCAGCAATCTTATACGTGTTGTATGGGTTCGATTCATCCTGAAGCATCGCAGTGGTTACGTCAGCAGGCTGCACATTGTTGCCGTAAGCCACCGTGGAATCCATACCCAAAGTCATTCCCTGTGCCAAACGGTTTTCAATAACGCGTGTCACCTTGCCGTAATAGTCGGCCTTGTTCACTTCGGCTTCCGCGATTGAAGCGATAATCATAATGCGTTCACGATCGGAGCCGGACGGAACATTCAGACTATCAAGCTTGGCAATGCGCTTATCCACCATATCTTTAAGAATGTCGGACGCGCTGCTCATACCCTTAACGTTATACGTTCCAGGTTCAAGCCAGCCTTCGAAGCTGCCATTGGCCTCAGCCGGCAAAATACCATCGCCCTTATTGTTGATGATGGTGTTGAATTCATCCTCAGAAATGCCGGAAAGCGTTGCAGCGTCGGTAATAACCGCGCTAACTCGTTCACCAGGACGCACTTCAAGGAAGCCTGCAGCCTTCGAACTATCCGTGAGAATAGTCAACACATCAGAAGCAGCCATATGCTTCTTCAACGTGAACGTACCAGGATACAATTTTGCATCATTGGCACCCACGATACTGGTGAATGCATCAGTGGATTTAATGACTTCGGCCTTCAGCAGATTCTTCGCGATTTCTACTGCGCCCTGGCCTTCCTCGACAGTGAATGATACTTCGCCATAGCCAGGGCCTGGATAATCCTCAACAATCGCGGTGGATTGGCTCTGATTATCACGAATCTCATGCAGTTTGCGTACACCAAAGTATCCGCCGCAGGCGATTAGTGCGATAACAACAATGATGACGATAAGAACGCCATAGCGCTTTTGCTTACGCTGTTTACGACGCTTGCGCATTTCTCGTCGAGATTTCGGCGGCTGCGGTGGTTCGCTGCCTTCCAAGGAACCGGTTCCCTGTTCGACCCAATGCGTGTTTTCATCAAAGAAATCATGAATGTTGTCTGACATGAATCCCGTACCTCATTGTTTCCCGGCACGGTCGAGTGCCGTCTGCAAAATCACCACTGCCGACTGCTGATCGACCAAAGGCCTGTGCTTATTCGATGACTTATTCGCCTCGAATAACTGTCGATGCGCACTGACCGTGGTCAATCGCTCATCTATCAATGATACCTGCGGAATCTTATGTTCCACTAATGTGCTGTCTTGCTCTTCCTCTTGCAGAGTTTGCAATCGCTTTTGCAGATTAGCCGCCCAGCGCTTTGCCTTTTTGGCACTTTTGCCTTCAGTGCCATCCATTTGCAGAGGAAGACCTACTACTACATGAGTCACTTGCTCGTCTTCGATGACGTCAAGAACCTCATCAATAGCAAAGAAATAATCTCCGGCAACGTAAATATCGCCTGCCGGGTGAGCAAAGGTAAGCTCGGGATCGGACAAAGCCAGTCCGACCCGAGCATTACCTAAATCAACGCCTAGCCAAACCACAGGCGTCAGGCCTTCTGAGCCTCGTGCTTCAAGGCTTCAAGTGCCTCATCGATCTTGGATGCGTCAGCACCGCCACCCTGGGCGAAGTCCGGCTTGCCGCCGCCACCGCCGCCAAGGATCTTGGAAGCGCCGCGAACGAGGTCGCCAGCCTTGATGCCGGCCTTGCGAGCAGCCTCATTGGTAGCCACGGCCACCATCGGCTTATCATCCTCATTCACACCAGCAAGAGCCACGATGGCCGGAGCATCCTCGCCAAGCTGGCCACGGATATCGAGCACCGTCTTGCGCAGAGCGTCGAAGGTACCGAAGTGGCCCACGTTCTTCACCGCAGCCTTGACCGGAGCATCGGAAGCCTTGGCGTCAGCGACGAGAGCCGGCACTGCAGCAGCGAGCTGGCCTTCGTACATGGCGGCCAGACGACGATCGGATTCCTTGAGCTTGGCGAGCAGCGTGTTGATACGCTCAGCGAGCTCATCCGGACGGGCATTGAGCTTGTCGGACAGCTGGGAAACCAGTGCATGCTCACGAGCGTTGAAGTCGTAAGCGCCCTGGCCAACCACAGCATCCACACGACGCACACCCTGACCGATGGAAGCCTCGGACAGAATGTTGACCATACCGATCTTGCCAACGTGATCGACGTGGGTACCACCGCACAGCTCACGGCTCCAGCCGTCTTCGCCGATGGATACCACGCGCACGATGTCGCCGTACTTTTCGCCGAACAGGTGCATGGCACCAAGGGCGATGGCGTCATCGAACTTCATTTCCTTAGTGGTCACGGCGAGGTTGTCGCGCAGCTTGTCGTTCACACGCTCCTCGACAGCGGAAATCACCGACTTTGCCGGGGCCTTGGACCACTGGAAGTCGAAGCGCAGACGGTTCGGAGCGTCCTCGGAACCACGCTGCGTTGCCTGCGGGCCGAGCTCTTCACGCAGGGCCTTGTGCACCATGTGAGTTGCGGTGTGGGAGCGAGCGATAGCGCCACGACGGTTCAGATCGATGTTGGCGTTCACCTCGGCACCGACCACCAGCGTACCTTCGGTCAGACGGCACTGGTGAACGATGAGGTCCTTAATCGGCTTCTGCACATCATCGACTTCGAGCACAGCACCATCATCAGAGAGAATCTCACCCTGATCAGCAAGCTGGCCACCGGCCTCCGCATAGAACGGAGTGCGATCCAGGATGACCTCGATGTTGGCCGGACCAGTGACAGCGGGCACGGAGCCCTTGCCTTCCTGCATGATGCCAATCACCTTGGCGCGGGCAGACATGTCGGTGTAGCCCAGGAAGTCAATCGGATTGACCAAGGTCTTCTTGAAGTCGTCGTAGACGGAGAGGTCCACGTTGTGACGCTTCTTCAGGGCGTCCGCGCGGGCACGGGACTTCTGCTCGGCCATCAGCTCGCGGAACTTGGTCTCATCGACCTTCACACCCTGCTCGGCAGCCATCTCGAGGGTCAGCTCGATCGGGAATCCGTAGGTGTCGTGCAGCTTGAACGCGTCCTCACCGGTCACGGTCGGCTCGGAAGAGTCGCTCTTAGCCTTGTTCACAGCCACATCAAGAATGGTGGTACCGGTTTCCAGTGTACGGCGGAAGGCGTCTTCCTCGCCGTATGCGGATTCAGACACCTCATGGAAGGTGTCATTGAGCTCCGGGTAGCTGGCTTCCATAGCGTTCTTGGAAGTCGGGAACAGGGTCGGCAGTACCGGATCGGTCACACCGAGCATACGCATGGAGCGCACAGTACGGCGCAGCAGGCGGCGCAGCACATAGCCACGGCCGACGTTGGACGGACGCACACCGTCAGACATGATCATCAGAGCAGAGCGCACGTGATCGGCAACCACGCGGAAGCGCACATCGGCGTCTTCGTTCTCGCCGTACTTCAGGCCAGAGAGCTGCTCAGCAGCTGCGATAACCGGGAAGACTTCATCGGTTTCGTAGATGTTGTTCTTGCCCTGCATCAGGTAGGCAAGACGCTCCAAACCGGCACCGGTATCAATGTTCTTGTTTTCAAGTTCGCCAACGATGTGCAGGTCCGTCTTGGACTTGACGTTATCGACCTCATAGTTCTCGAACACGAGATCCCAGATTTCGATGTAACGGTTCTCGTCAGCGATCGGGCCGCCTTCCTTACCGAATTCAGGACCGCGATCGACGTAGATTTCGGAGCACGGGCCGCCAGGGCCAGGGCCACCGGTAGTCCAGAAGTTGTCTTCCATGCCCATCTTCTGAATGTGCTCAGGGTCAACGCCCTCGTTAATCCACAGGGCGCGGGCTTCGTCATCATCGGTGAAGGTGGTCATCCACAGCTTCTCGGGATCGAAGCCATAGCCGCCTTCGCTCTGCGGAGTAGTCAGCAGCTCCCAAGCGTAATGAATGGCCTCTTCCTTGAAGTAATCACCGAAGGAGAAGTTACCCAGCATCTGGAAGAAGGTGCCGTGACGAGTGGTCTTGCCCACTTCGTCGATGTCGAGCGTACGCACGCACTTCTGGTTGGAAGCCATGCGGTGCTTCGGCGGGGTCTGCTCACCCATCAGGTAAGGAATAAATGGCACCATGCCTGCAATAGTGAACAGCGTGGTGGGGTTCGGAGAGATCAGCGACGCCGAAGGCACAACAAGATGGTCGTGCTTGGCGAAGTAATCAAGGTATCGCTTTGCGATTTCCGCAGTGCGCATGGCGGGATGTACTCCTTGTTGGTTTTAGGCGTAATACGCCTGTTCTTTATGGAAAGACTTTATGGATGAAATGAATGATAGTGATAGATGTGCTGAAAATAATCAGTCAATTAGTCAGCACGCACGTTGTATTTATTGTTCAGCTCAGCCTCGCGGGCTCGACGAGTCGCATTGAACTCATTGACCAAGCCTTCAAGTGTTCTCATCGGAACATTGGTCTGATCAGGACCGAGCAAGAATTGACGGGCTGCATCAGGCGTATTGGCCTTGACATATGCCTGCGCTTTAGTGACAGCCACAATGCCTATGGCCACTCCAACGCCAACCCAGAAGATGCGTTTGAACATCACTCCCCCTTCTGAGCAGAATCACCAGCATTCTTAGCCATGAAAGACTGTGCAGTGGACTTCAATGCATACACGGCGGAAGCTGCCTTAATAATCGGCTTGCCCAGGAAAGATCCGTACAGATCAGTCAACGCACCGACGTTATTGGCCGTGGTCGATGCCGCAGCGGAAATGCGATTGACATCTTCGAGCGACTTGTTCACCTGCTTGACGGTAGTCACACCTTCATCCAATGCAGGGATGGCATGCTCTCCCGACTCCTTGACGGTCAGCGCAATCTGATCGAACATCTTGCCGAGTCTGATCAGCGGATAGATCATGAAACCGGCCAATACAGCGAACGCGATGGCCGCGATCAGGCCAGCGATCTCTCCGACTCCCATTTGTTTCCTCCTTGAGGTCACATATACTCGCACAAGAGTAGCACTTGCGCCCTAATTTACGTCAATTATCGGCCTCAACTATCTGAATCCCGATGAAGACTGTAGGGTTTTCGACACCGACTGTAGGGTTCTGAACACTGACTGTAGGTTTTCCAACACCGACTGTAGGATTTCCGACGTATTTTGTCCAAAACCCTACAGTCGGTGTCAGAAAACCTACAGTCGTTGTTGGAAAACCTACAGTTACTGTTGGAAACCCTACAGTCAAAAGTTGTCAAGCTTAGGTTATTGAGACCATAGCGGCTTGGGTTACTGAAAAACTACGGTGGCTATGAATTACTGAAACTGTGACGACTATGGCCGGCAGCTGTCCGACTATTTGCCGTACGACACGATGGTGATGGCCTCGTCGAATGGTTTATTGGTATCGAAATCGATTACGGTCACAGAACCATTGGCCGGGCGTTCACTGAGGTCAAGATCGGGACCGCCGAAACGATGAGCGAGCGAGAGCAGCGTGTTGCCATGAGAGATTTGCAGCACGTCATCACCGTCATTGAGCTGTGGGTTGGAGGCCACAAGCTGGAAGGCCCCTTCCACGCGCGCCCAATATTCCGCATCCGATTCTGCATCATGGAATGGATCTGCTTCTTTTAAGAAATCACGAGATGCTGCGAGCCCAAAGCGGCTCACGATGTCATTGTAGGTTTTGGCGCCATGAGGTGCTCCCGCTGCATACCAAGCCATGGCCATGTCAAGACCCTCATAGTAGCCATAGAACTGTTCGCGGAAGTGCATGTCCGAAACCAATGCAGGGCGGGGATTACCTGCGGCTTCATTGATGTCCAGTATCTTTTCAGCCGTTTGCTGTGCACGGGTGGTATCTGAGCAGTAGGCTGCCGCAAACGTCAATGACTTCAGTTTCTCCCCTGCCTTGGCAGCGTCAGCGATGCCGGATTCGGTGAGCGGAGAGTTAGACCAACCTTGCAGACGATTGTATCGATTGAAGTAGGTCTGCCCGTGACGAACTAGATGCAAATGAAGAATCATGGCTCTTATGCTACCGCATATGCGTTCGTTAAGATTGTTCTTTGATGAGGGGTATTTGATGAGGGGTAGAACGCGCGAACCCCGCGCTCCACATGGAAACGCGGGGTTCGAACGGTATGTCCTGGATTGTTTTGACCAGATGGGCCCGGATCAGCGGGCGTAGAATTCGACCACGTACTGGATGTTGACCTGCACCGGGATCTCTTCGACTTCCGGCTTACGGGTCACAGTGGCCTTCAGGGAGGCAAGGTTCACGTCGAGGTAGCCAGGAACCGCCGGCAGCACATCACGGTGCACGCCTTCAGCGGCGATCTGGAACGGAACCATGGTCTGGCTCTTAGCCTTGACCTGGATGGTCTGGCCAGGCTTGACGCGGTAGGACGGGCGATCGACCACGTTGCCGTCAACGAGGATGTGACGGTGAACCACGAACTGACGAGCCTGAGCGGTGGTGCGGGCGAAGCCAGCACGCAGCACCAGGTTGTCGAGACGGGTCTCGAGATCGGTCAGCATGGCGTTACCGGTCTGGCCGGCGGTACGGGTGGCCTTCTCGTAAGCGGCACGGAGCTGCTTCTCGGAGACGCCGTACTGAGCGCGCAGACGCTGCTTTTCACGCATACGCACCGCGTAATCGGATTCGGTGCGGCGACGGTCACGGCCGTGCTCGCCAGGAGCGTACGGACGCTTTTCGAAGATGCGCTGAGCCTTAGGGGTCAGTGCGATGCCGAGGGCGCGGGACAGGCGCACCTGACGGCGAGAACGCTGAACGTTCGTCATTTGGATTAATCCTTCTGTCGTTATTTGAACGGAACGTTTGACTTCTATACGATGCCAAACGCTGAGCCGGGCCTCTCCAGCGCTTCGTCGTGATAATTCACGAGTGACTTTATTCTTGCGAATAATTGTCACCGACCCGCTGATGGGCTATGACTCCAGACGGCATCCGCCTTTCAGCAGACACCAGCGAGCAATATTACACCTAGCCCATGGACAGCGTTCCAGCGTCCATGCGGTATACCTTATCTGCGTACGCAAGCGCATCGGAATCATGGGTGACCATAAGAATCGCCATGCCCTGCTCTGCCTGTGATTTCAGCAATCGCATGACGATATCAGTACTCTCCTGGTCGAGATCACCGGTTGGCTCGTCGGCAATCAGCAATTTCGGTTGATTCATCAATGCACGCGCAATAGAGACACGCCGCATTTCACCACCGGACAGTTCACGTGGGTAGCTGTCGGCCAATTCTGCAATGCCAAGCTGTGCGAGCAGATTTCTTGCTCGCGAGGCAAGTACAGTCATCTGCTGCGCTCTTGGATTCGATTCTTTAGCTTGTGACTTGGTTTGATTAAAAGGAACCACAGTATCCGGCATATCCGGATCGTCAGCTACCTCTAATGTATCGATGGCATCATCCAACTGATCTTCAGTATCGATCTGGTTTGTGCCATCGGCAGTGAACGGCAGGGATTGCGCAAACATTGTAGCCGGCAAGATTACATTGTCCAGCACGGTGAGGTTGGCAAGAAGCGTATGACTTTGCGTCATGAAGCCGATAATGCGATTGCGCAACATCGATAATTCCGTATCCGGCAAATCGGCAACACACTGTCCATCTACTTGGATTGTTCCCGAAGTTGGACGAATCAATCCGGCGACCATATTAATCAATGTGCTTTTGCCATTGCCTGATCGACCGACAATGGCAACAAACTCCCCTGCGTCAACGCTGAGGTTGACATGATTGACGGCATTGAACGGCTTGCCTCGTCGAATGAACTGACGAGTCAGATCGGTCACATCCAATACGTGAGCGGTGGATTCGTTCATGTCACTCCCCCTCTCGCAAGGTGAGGTATGCCTCAGGCCGGCTGAGACGCCACATGGTGAGCAGGGAACCAAACACACCGATTGCGGTTGAGCACACTAGGGTTATCGCCATGCATCCGAGAACCACTAGCGGACCTGACTGGAGATACGGCAATTGCAATTGTTGACCGATAAGCGAGCTGAATGGGAAAACCGCCAAGCTGGCGAACCCTACGCCGATGACGCCGCCAACCAGCCCTATGATGATCGATTCTTTGAAGATAATCGCATGCAGCATGCCTCGCGTGGCACCCATAATGCGCAGCGATGCGAATTCACGTTTACGTTCATTCACTGACGAGGCAAACACCGCCAATAGAACGATAATGCCCATTACCCAAATCACAGCAACAAACATGCTCAGATAGGTAACAAGTGCGTTCAATGAGCTTTTCGTTGTGGCGGTAATGCCACCCGGATAAACATAGCCCAAATCGGAGAACCGGGAGTCAAGACGCTTGATGTTTTCGGCAACGGTTTCGGCATCATAGCCTTGCTTCACCTTGATCAGCACGGTGGACACAGCTTTGTCAGCGTATTCGGCGAACGCATTCTTCGTGATTCGAGATGAGGCGGTAACCATCTGTGGCACAGTGGCTTGATTGATGAACACGGAATTGTCAAGACTGGTGCCAGTGTTGGCGAGCTGTGCGACTACAGGCCAATCGCGTCCGTAGAGTTCAATGGTGCCATCTACGGATACGTTCACATTCGCTCCGGCAATCATCTGCCCGTTGTTGAGGGTGCCATCAAATTGGGACGCCACCCAAGGTTCGATGACGAAATCGGTGGCGGGATCGTAACCGATAATCTGCAGTTTTTCATCGCAACAAGCGGCAGCCAGCGATGATATGTACGTCTGTTCGCTGGCGCGCTCTATACCGTCGGCGGTTTTTACTTTGTCGGCGATGTCTGTAGTGAAATAGAACGTGCTGGGACTGCCATTGGTGAGCAGCGCTTCTGCTTTCTGAGCGGTGTTTTGCGGTACGACCATAAGGTCGGCGCCAAGACGCTGCTCCATGCTGGTCATGCCGGTATTCAGGTTCATGGTCAGCATGGTGCCGCCAAACATCGTCAATGCCAGAATGGTAACAACAGCAAGCAAAGCAGCAGTGCGGAATGGCTTACGCTTCAGATTCTCGTATGGCAAGCCGTGCAATGTGATATTGGCATGCATTGGCTCTATTCCTATTCCTCGAGCCGTATTAGCTGCGCTGAGTGTATCGAGCATCAAGCCAGATGGCGATAGCAGAAAATACCAGAGTGAGCACACCGAGCACGATAAGCGTAGGCAGCATCACCATACGGCAATGCATCATAGAACCCTTGCATACGCCAATAAGGAAGGTTGGTACAGCAAGCAGCAGTAGTGCGTTGACGGCAGAAGCGATGTTGAGCCCGATTCGGATTTGCGGCGCAACAAACAACGCCACCACACCAAGTACGAGAATGGCTACACCAATGCCAGTAGCCGCCTGCTGTGAATAGTGGCAAGCACCAGGCATGTCATGGCTGCTGCAAGCGTGGGCAAAGGTTTGAGGTGCGATGGCAATCAGCAAGCCAAACAGAATATTGGGAACGGATGCAAACAGCTTGTTCTTCATTTCTCTATCTTTCTCTCCCCGATGCGGGGCTCGTGAGCACAACCTTCGCATTATGCCCATGTCGCAATCCGAAAAACAAGTCTTGTTTTTTACGCTTTTCTTTGCTACTCAAGCGCGTATTGAGAAGCTATCACAGCTTCTCAATAGCTGAGCCGTGAAGCGGGCAACCCGGTGGGTTGCCCGTAGACGAAGGGAGCGGCTTGCCGCGACGGCTCCTATTGAGAAGCTATTAAAGCTTCTCAATAGGAGCCACACGAAGCATCAGTCGCTTGACGCCGGCCGATCCGAAGTCAACCGTAATCACTGAATTGGCGCCCTTATCTTGCGTATCGGTAACCGTACCGAGGCCGAACTGGTCGTGACAGACCTTGTCTCCTACGGCAAAATCAGCAATCTTCAGACCATTGTCTTTCTTCAATTTGGAGCTGGCCACACTCTTGCCGAGTGAGGTAGAAGACTTTGGCGTGGTTCGCCTGGTGGTGACTTTGCCGCCGCGCGTATGGCCATACGAGTCCGACGAACCAGAACGCGAGCCATAGGATTTGGAACCATACGAGGATGAGCCGGAGCGCGAACCGTACGAGCCATATGAGCCATACGACGACGAACCGTATGAGGAACCGGAATCATATGAACGCGAGCCGTATGACGATGAACCATACGAACGAGAACGAGACCCATAGGAGGAACCTGAACCACGGCCACCGAACGTGGAGGAACCACCAAACGTGGAACCTCCGAAGTCGTCGTCATCCCAGCCGCCGTAATCATCGGCGAATCCATCGGATTCCCAATTCGACCGCATGCGTTCCACGCCGGCTTCGCGACGCTTCCAATCAATCAGCGCTTCAGGAATCTCATCGAGGAACTGGCTGGGCATCATATCCGCAGCCTGCCCCCATTGGGATCGCACGGCTGCACGAGTCACATATAGGCGGCGCTTAGCTCGCGTGATGCCCACGTATGCCAGGCGTCGCTCTTCCTGAAGTTCAGTGGTGTCTTCCATCGAACGTGAATGCGGGAATGTGCCCTGCTCCATGCCTGTCAGGAACACCACCGGATATTCGAGGCCCTTGGCCGTATGCAAGGTCATTAAGGTCACTTTGCCGGAGTCCTCAGCCTCGCTGGGCAATTGATCGGAATCAGCCACCAGTGCTGTGGTTTCCAAGAACGCGGAAAGCGTGGCATCCGGCGTATTCTGTTCGAATTCGGCGGCAGTGGATTGCAGCTGGGAAAGGTTTTCCAGTCGAGATGCATCCTGAGGGTCCACGGACTTTTCCAATTCCGCTCTCAGACCGGACTTTTCCAGCACTTCCGCCACGATTTCGCTCGGCTTATTGTCGTGCGCACGAGTGAACTGGGACAATGCGCCCATAAGTTCGCGGAAGCTCTTCAACTGGTTTGCAGTACGCGTCGGAATATTCTGAATCTCATCCAAATGCATCAATGCGTAGAAGAAGCTCGTGCCGCGTTCACGCGCGAAAGCAAGCAAAATACCCTCGGCACGATCGCCAAGGCCACGCTTGGGTACGTTGAGAATACGGCGGAGATTCACATCATCATCGGGATTGACGAGCGCTTGCAAATACGCCAGCGCATCCTTGATTTCACGACGCTCATAGAACTTGGTGCCGCCGACCAGCTGATACGGCAATCCAGCATTGATCAGCGCCTCTTCCAAAGAGCGGGACTGTGCATTGGCTCGATACATGATGGCCATATCCGAGTAGGCAATGGATTCCTCGGCGTGCAGTCGGGTGATTTCCGTGGCGACCCATTGGGCTTCCTGCTGGGCATTATCCGCCGCATATCCCACGATGGGTTCGCCTTTGCCGAGCGCAGTCCACAGTTTCTTGGGCTTGCGACCTTCATTGTTGCTGATAACGGCGTTGGCGGCATCCAGAATGGTTTGCGTGGAGCGATAGTTCTGCTCCAGCATAATGGTTTTCGCGTTTGGGAAATCCTGCTCAAAATCCTGAATGTTGCGAATATCCGCACCACGGAATGCGTAGATGGACTGGTCGGAATCGCCTACCACAGTGATCCAAGCAGGACCGGTTTTACCGGCATTGGGAGCTCCAGGAATCGCATGCTCGCCCGTGTCCACGCCGGCCAGCTCGCGGACAAGCACATATTGGGCATGATTAGTGTCCTGGTACTCGTCCACCAGAATGTACCGGAACCGGCGATGATAGTACTCAGCCACGGCCGGGTCTGAGCGCAGTAGTTCGACCGTTCGGCCGATAAGATCATCAAAATCAACGGCATTGGCAAGAGCCAGTCGGTGCTCGTATTCGGCGTAAATCACCGCATAGACGGCTTCAAGATCGTCTACCGTACCGAACTGATAGCCGCGCTGCCCAGGCGTGAAATCCGGAGCATGCAATGCCAGGTACTCTTTCCAACCGGTCAGATTGTTCTTGAGGTCGGAGATGTGGCCCAGAATCGAACGCGGCGTATATCGCTTAATATCCAGATTGAATTCGGTGGCGATGATTTTAACCAGACGCTCAGAATCAGCGGAATCATAAATAGAGAAGCCTGATTTCAGGCCAATGGATTTACCATCTCTGCGCAAAATACGCACGCAGGCGGAGTGGAAGGTCGAAACCCACATACGCTGTGCCACTGGGCCGATCAGCGAACCCAGACGTTCGCGCATTTCGGCAGCAGCCTTGTTAGTGAATGTAATGGCAAGCACTTGGCTGGGCCATGCACCAAACTGGCTCAGAATCCATGCGATACGTCGGGTCAATACTCGAGTCTTACCGGAACCGGCGCCTGCGCCGATGAGCAGCGCCTGGCCGCGGTACTGCACGGCTTCAGATTGCTGAGGGTTAAGGTCACCTACGAGCTCCTGGGCGCTGCGTGTAATGACTTCTGGCTCCTCCACCACGGTTCCTTTCTCCGTTTGATTCCCCTACCTAGGCAGAATGCGACACGCAGAACATGCCGTATGGGGTAATCGCATACCCCGCTGCCTCGTATAACGCGACATTCATATCTACCATATGCGCCGGTCAGCGTAAGCTGGTTTGCCATATCCCATAGCTATGATGTCAAGGAGGTATTCCAGTGCAGGAACTTGAGGAACGAATCCAGGCCGAAGGCACCGTCAAGGCTGGCAATGTGCTGAAGGTGGACGCATTCCTAAATCACCAGTGCGATGTGCGCCTGTTCGATCACATGGGCGAAGCCTGGGCGAAGCATTTCGCAGGTAAGACCATCACCAAGATCCTGACCATCGAGGCTTCCGGCATCGGCATCGCATGCTGCGCTGCTCGCCACTTTGGCGATGTGCCGGTGGTGTTCGCTAAGAAGGCACAGTCCATCAATCTTGATGGCGATCAATATTCCACCACCGTCTATTCCTTCACCAAGCAGAAGGAATTCCCGGTCATCGTTTCCAAGAAATACTTGAATCCCGGCGATCATGTGCTGCTGATTGATGACTTCCTGGCCAATGGCAAGGCACTACGCGGCCTAATTGAACTGTGCGAAAAAGCCGGCGCCACCGTTGAAGGCATTGGCATTGCCGTGGAGAAGGGCTTCCAGGGCGGTGGCGACAAGCTCCGCGAGGAAGGTTATGACGTGGATTCTTTGGCGATTGTGGAATCCATGGATCCGGAAACCGGCACGATTGTATTCCGTCACTGATTCAACTGAGAGATACAACCGATAACTCGATAACTCAATTACATAGAGAAGAAGTATGAGCGAAGAGAAGAAATCCTCCAAAACATCTGATGTCTCGTTTGAGGCCCTGAGTTCACTGGATGCTCCAGTCTCCTTCTGGAAGGGCATTCCGTTCGGCCTGCAGCATGTGATGGCCATGTTCGTTGCAAATCTTGCCCCGATTTTCATCGTGGCATCTGCTGCAAAAATGACGCCGGCCCAGTCCGCCGCAGTCATTCAGGCTGGTCTGCTCGTGGCTGGTCTCGGCACCTGTCTGCAGCTGTATGGTGCATGGCGCATCGGCTCGCGACTGCCTATGGTCACCGGCATTTCCTTCACCTATGTGGCCGCTGCCGTGGCCATTTGCGCGGATAAGGGTTACGGTGCGGTTGTAGGAGCCGTGCTCGTTGGCGGCGTATTGGAATTGGTCCTTGGTTTGACCGCCAAGTATTGGCGTCGATTTGTGCCGCCTATTGTCTCCGCCATTGTGGTCACTTCCATTGGCTTCTCCCTGCTGAACGTAGGTGCCACTTCGTTTGGTGGCGGCTCTGGAGCCAAGGACTTCGGCTCTTGGGAGAATCTGACGCTCGGTCTCATCTCACTGGTGGCTTGCTTGGCTTTCCAGCTGCTGATGAAGGGCACTGCCAAGCAGCTGTCTGTGCTGTTCGGCCTTGTGGTCGGCTACGTAGTGGCTATTTGCATGGGTAAGGTCGATTTCTCCGGATTTCAGAATCTCGCCATTGTTTCTGTGCCGCAGCTGATGCCGTTCAAGCCTGAATTCGACTGGGGTTCCATTATCTCCATCGGTTTGCTGTATGTGGTCTCCTCGGTTGAGGTGCTGGGCGACACCGCTGCCTTGACCAAGGTGGGCCTGAACCGTACGCCGACCGAACGCGAGACCGCTGGCGCCATTGCCGGCGACGGCCTGATCTCCTCGGTTTCCGGCCTGTTCGGCTGCCTGCCGCTCACCTCGTTCGCGCAGAACATCGGTCTCGTGGCTATGACCAAGGTAGTCAATCGCAAGGTGATTCTCTCTGGTGGCTTGATTCTGATTTTGGCGAGCTTTGTGCCTGCAATCGCTGAGGTGTTCAATTCTCTGCCTCAGGCGGTGCTCGGCGGCTGCACCATTATGATGTTCGGCAACATCATTCTTTCCGGCTTCCAGATGATCGCCGAAGCTGGTTTCTCGCAGCGCAACATCACCATTGCGGCTCTTTCCCTGACCATTGGTATCGGCTTTACTCAGGTGAGCGATATCTTCGTTAACTTCCCGGCACTGTTCCAGCAGATCTTCGCCTCGAACTGCATTGCCGTGGCCTTCGTGGTTGCCGTAATCCTCAACGCCGTGCTTCCCAGCGAGGAGCACTTCTTGAGCGCACCAGCAGCGAAAGAAGCATAAGCACAGCCTGAGCGCACCAGCAGCGAAGGAAGAGTACCCCCCACCTTGGCTCCCCTCTTTGAGGGGAGCTTTTTCTATACCTAACCACATTGTTTTTCGATATATAATTATCGAAAAACAGAATTGATTCTTCAGGAGGGAGCTATCATGAAAAACTACATGAATCGTTGGGTTCTTAATGGTCTCAAGGCCATCGTCGTGTTCATATGGTTGGGATGCGTATGGGGTCAGCTATTTGCAGTGCCGGTGTTCAGTGAAGCCATAGCCGGACTATACGCAAGTCAGGCCCCTCTACGTTGGCTGTATCTGGTATTCGGCGAATTATTCCTGGCTTGCGTTGAAATCGCATTTATCGGCGTCTGGCGTTTGTTCTCGCTTTCCGGCTCGGGCACAGTGTTCACCGCTAAAGCACTCCCCTGTGTGAATCTTATCGTTGGTTGCGCGTCCGCTGGCACGGTACTGACTGCAATCGTGTGCGGAATATTTGCAGGTTCCGCTTGGAATGATGCCACGGTGCAAAGCATGGATTATTTCAGCATCATGGCCGTCCTCGGCGTCACCATCGTGGCTGAGATTGGTTTTATTCTGCTGATGATTGTGATGAAAGGGCTGCTGCGCGCCGCTACCGATCAGTCCAACGAACTGGAGCAGGTGATCTGAATGACCATACGCATTAACTTGGATGTGATGATGGCCAAGCGCAAGATTGGCGTGGGCGAATTAGCCGAACAAATCGGCATTACACCGGCCAATGTTTCGATTCTCAAGAACGGTCGTGCCAAAGCCGTGCGTTTCACTACCCTTGATGCCATTTGCCAAGCTCTCGATTGCCAACCTGGAGACATTCTCGAATACGTAGCGGATGAGAATCACGCTTCATGAACTTTTCATGAATTGCGATATATCAGTCACCTTGCCGAGTTGCAACCGCTTATTTGTGCGGCACAATAGTGGCAAAGGAGGCGCTCATGGTTGACGACTACACCGCAAAAATGACCGAACTCATTGAACTGATGCGCATGATCGGCAACGACACCCAGCAGTGCGAGGTCAAGGAATGCAAGCGCCGCATCTCCTCCACCATCACGGATACGCTGTCCGCATTCTCGAATGGTTCCGGTGGCTGGATTATTCTCGGGCTTTCCGAAAAGAACGGATTCACGCCGGTTGAGGATTTCAATGCACGTGCCATGCAGGAAGCCTTAAGCCAGGCCTGCGAAAAGATGACGCCTGTAGTGCGTCCGGTGATCGTCACCTGCCCGTTTGAGGGTGCGAACCTGGTGTTCGCCAGAGTTGATGAAATGCTTCCGCGAGATAAACCCTGCTTCACCACCGCGCTTGGCCCGCACGGCGGCTCGTTCATTCGCACCGGCGACGGCGACCGTCGCATGACCTCCTATGAGGTGGACCGGCTCATCGAAGAGCATTTGCAGCCCACCTACGATTTGGATATCGTGCCGCATGCCACTACTGATGACCTCGACTCTGCGCTGGTTTCCGGATTATTGACTCGTGTGCGCGAACAACATCCTCACGTTTTCGCCGGCAAAGACGGCACTCGCACGCTGCTTGACCTGCAAGTGTTACGCCATGATGATTCCGATGACAGTGAAGTCGGCGGCGTGCTGCGGCCAACGCTCGCTGGATTGTTGGCTTTGGGTCGGTACCCGCAGAAGTATTATCCAAGACTGTCCATCGCCATCGCGGTATTTCCTGGCACTGACCGCGATGAAGTGTTCCGCGGAGATGAACGCCTTGTGGCTGCAAAAACCATTGTGGGACCGATTCCGGTGATGATCAATGATGCGGTGGAATCGCTGATGCAATGGGTTGGCTCCAAGAAACTCGACTATCCTCCAGTGGTATTGCGCGAAGCTATCGCCAATGCGCTTACTCACCGTGACTACTCCCCCGACGCGCGAGGCACGCAAGTGCGTATCAGTGTGTTTACGAACCGTATTGAGATCACCAATCCCGGTGGCTTGTATGGCACGGTGACGCACGACGTGCTCGCCAATCCGAATCCAGTGACCGGAGTGCCGTTTGTTTCCACTCGTAACCAATTCCTGTTCACGTTGTTGGAATCCACTCCGTATCCGGATGGTGGGTTCGTCAATCCGGAAGGTGGCGATGGCCTTCAACGTATCGCCGCAGCATTGCGCGAGGCAGGTATTGAGCCAGCTACCACGCAAAACGATATCAACACGTTCACGATGACCATTACGAAGCAGCGGTCGGCGGAGAACAGCACGCCTAATGACGTTTCCAAGGCGATTATGACGGTGTTGGAGCGTCATTCGGCCATGAGTATCAAGGAAATCATTCGCGAATTGCAGTTGACTCCTCTGGCGGCGACTTCCGGCATGCGTGAATTACTACGAGAAGGTCGGGTCGCCAAGGTGAAGTTCCAAGACGACCCGACCCAACGGTATCGATTGAAAGGCATATAAACCTCAGCCTGTTTGATAGACAGTCAGTCGATACCAACCGCCGATATCTTATGCTTCGACAGGCTCAACGCTGCTCGATGCCACCGCAGCCGGTTTGGAGCGATGGAAACGCCCCGCGGCGAGACCTATGCAGGCAAACGCCAGGATGAACAGCAGCACTATTCCGGTGGCCGAAGCCCATTGGCTCCACTGTGCGCTGCTCGCAGTGCCAACACCGAAAGCATTGTCGATTGCGGTGCAATACCACCATCCCGGTGTCATAGTGGCGAGCGTGACCATTGCGTCCGGCATCATGCTGGCCGGGAATGAGATTCCTGAAGCGAACAGAATCAATAGGCCGAAAATGTTGGCGAAGCCGTTTGCCGCCATATCGGAAGCGCCGAATTCTCCGAGCATGAAACCACAGGCCACGCACATGAGGCTGTACATGCAAATCGAGATGAAAGTCAATACCACGCCGCCTATTGGTAATGACGTGAGGCTGCTGCCCGCCGCCGCAGTGAGCACCAACGCACCGCCGAGGTACGCCACACAAATCAGAAGCGCAAAACCACACAACACCACCGTACGTTTCAGCCCAATCGTCGTCATCACCGGAGACGCCATCAATCTGCGTCGCAGCTCGCCAGTACCGAATACACGTGATACGAGGCTTACACATACGCTGAGAGTGAGGAACAGCGGATACAGTGCGGTTTTCATCGTATCCGCGAATCCAGATGCAACGGGATTCGCCGCATGTGCATCCTGCGCACCCGAAGACATCTCTTCCACAGCAATCGAACGATTGACATCCGAATCATGCGCCATATCAGCGACCCGATTGACGGCGGAACGCATATCCTTCATCGAAAGGTCAGCTAATGTGCCTTCCGGCAACGAATCGATGAAATCCGAACTCATTGTGCCGGAATCATTCATCAATTGTGACCAATCAGTATCATTGCCAAAGCCAGCAGATGCAGCCCACGATGCCATCTCACTGGTATCGGCATGCACATGCTCCCCTATCAGAGCAATGCGTGTCAGCGAAAGGAATCCGTTTACATTCATGCCTCCGATAGTTCCCGCACCTGATGTATAGCTGGTGACGGTCTCCACCGTTGGCATATCACTACCAGACTGTGCAGCATCAAGAAATGCTTGAGCATAACCCTGCGGAATGATAACGATCAGATCCACCCAGTTCGAGGCAACGGCCTGCTGCAATGATTCCGAAGTATCATCAAGCTCAACCAATGTGCCGGATTCGGATAGGTAGCTGCGCAACCCGTCAGCCAGACCGCCTTGGTCATTATCCCGATCAATAACTGCAACATGAACCGTATCAGGCTGATACGTGTCGGTCACCGGCTTGGAAGCAGTGGTGATCTGCGACCAGCTGAGCGTGAACATCATGATGCCCATGAGCACCAAATAGATGATGATGTACGTGCGGTGTGCGACCAGTACGCGCACGGTGGCTTTACAGGTGTTCATAGCGTTGCCTCCTGAGCATGATCACACCGGCCGCGAGGAACACCGCACTCATCGCAAGTAGGATGGCGCAGGTGCGGATGAACGGCTGGTAGCTGTCGTAGTACATAAGCGAGTAGAACAGGTCAGTCACCTGTTGTGCAGGGTTGATAGCAGCAAGCAATGGCGCCTTGCGTGAGATCAGGTCGCTCAGCTCCATGGCGAATCCGCCGTACAGTCCGCTGAACAGAGACAGCGAGCATGCGATGGCGGTGGACATGCCCTGTTTGACACCAGTCGTGAGCTTAGGGATTGCGCCAATCATCGTGCCGAACGCGCAGGTCATGAACGAAGCGATAACCACGGCGAGCACGGCTGCCGGTTCGCGTCCGCCAACTTCGATGCCGCAACCGTAACGGATGTAGGCGAGTGCGATGAGCAAGCAGACGCAGGAGCACAGCCACCCCGCAAGGAATCCGGCTACGAGCTGCTTGGCTCGCCCGAGCGGCGCGACGGTACGGCGGATGCCGAGCGCGGAGAGGTTTGCCTGAGCGGTGGTGACGGTATGAATCATGTACGACATGGCAATCAGACACGCCATGCCCATGAGCGCGTAATAGTATCTCGCCATCACGCTGGGTTTGAAGTTGGTGAGTGTGACCTCCTTGGTAGCGTTCATGGATGCGTTGAGGCCATTCCAGAACGTGCGAGTGATTGGGGCAGTCGGATTGTCCTCAAGCACGGCTTTCACCGTGGCACTGGTGCGGTTGTACTGGTCGAGCACGTTGTCAAGCGCCGAGAGGGAGACATCAAGTCCCGCCTCCTGCGTGCCATTGTTGGCCACGGTCACGGTATCGTCGCTGAGTGTGAGTGCGATTCGTCCATCATTGTCGGCCTTGAGGTAACCGTCGGTGTCGCCTTGGGTTACCAGTTTGCGCGCCTGCGATGTCGAGTCGACCTTGGTGACGTTCAACAGGGTTACGCCGGGATCGATCTTCACGGCATTCGTACCGTTGTCATCGTGAGTCTTGCTCGTATCACTGTTTTTGCCGGACAATGCCGTGATAAGCGTATCCGCACCGATTGCGTTCGTCCAATTCGCGTCTTCGACCACGGCCACGGATACCGGGGTAATGCTCATGGCCTGATCCAGGTTGCCGAACACACCATTGAACATGGTCGCCAGAGCAATTGGGAACACGATGAGCCAGAACAGCGAGCTTTTATCTCTGAGATTCGCTTTCAGTGTGACTATGAATGTGCTCCACATGGCGTTCTCCTTTCCTCGGGCTGGAGGGCCCTTAGTCGCGTAGCGCCTTGCCGGTGAGTTCCAGGAACACGTCGTTGAGGCTCGGCGGCCGGCTGGCCAGGTGTCCAATGTTCGCGCCTGAAGTGCGCAGTACACCGATGAGATCAACGAGGTTGTGCTCACCGCGACGGCAACGCACCTCCAGTTCGCGTCCGTCGTAGGAGGCTTCGATGATGAATGCGAACGCACGTATGGCGGCGAGTGTCTCGTCAGTCAGGTCAAGCGTTTCGATGGTGATGCGTTCGCCGGTGTCAATCATGTTCTTCAGCTCATCGGCTGTGCCGAGCGCCAGATGCCGACCGTGGTCCATGATGAGGATGCGGTCGCAGATTTGTTCGACTTCCTCCATGTAGTGACTGGTGTAGATCACGGTGGCGCCGGCCTTGTTGAGCTTCTGGATACCTTCGAGTATCGCGTTGCGGCTCTGCGGGTCGACTGCTACGGTGGGTTCGTCGAAGAAGATCAAATCGGGCTTGTGCGCTATGCCGCAGGCGATGTTGAGTCGTCGCAGCAAGCCTCCTGAGAGTTTGCCGGGGCGGAATTTGCGGAAGTCTTGCAACCCGGCGAATTCGATGGCCTCTTCGACCAGAGGTGCGCGGTCGGCTTTCTTCGGCACATACAGTGAGCAGAAGTAGTCGATGTTCTCGGTCACAGTCAGCTCGTTGAATACGGCCACATTCTGCGGCACGATGCCGATGCGACGCTTTAGCGCATAGCTGGTGGGAGTCATCGGCTCGCCGAATACACGGACCGTACCGGAATCATAGGTAAGCAACGCCAGAATGCAGTTGATGGCCGTGGTTTTGCCTGAGCCGTTGGGTCCTAGCAGGCCAAAGATTTCACCTTGCCTCACGTCGAGATCAAAGTAGTCGAGCGCCACCATATCGCCATAGCGTTTGACCAGCTGACTCACATGAACCGCGGGAACGGCTGACTGAGTGGCCTGGGCAGTCTGAATGGTTTGAGTGGTTGCAGTGGTTTCGTTTGCCATAATCACTCCCTTCCTTGGATAGCTCCATCATCCCAATCGCAAGCACATGAAACCAGCCACATTCGTCACGAGTCCCAGCAAAAGCCATGACATTTGTCACCAGATGTAGCAAACGGCCATTTGTTGGAAATTGGACAAAGCATATTCGATGAAAAGCTCAAGCTCTGTGATCTCACTGAAGGAAACGTAGGTTTACTTGGTGATATAGCGGAAGGTAATCCTCGACGGCAATTGAGCAAAGGGGAGATAGCTAAATATATTGATATGAGCAGTCTGTCTACTACAGGGTCATATCCCAGTGGATGGATTGAGAAAGCTTATAACGGTGGAATGCGATTCGCCAATGGTGACACGCTTCTTGCTCGGATTACTCCATGTTTGGAAAACGGTAAAGCGTCCTATGTCAATTTTCTCAACGAAAGTGAAGTGGCTTTTGGCTCAACAGAATACATTATTTTAACTGGCAAAGATGGAATCTCGAACGAGATTTTCTATTTTTTGGTGCGCAACAGCAACTTCATTGAATATATGGTTGGACATATGAATGGTAGTAGCGGCAGGCAACGGGTCTCTGTGAAGGATGCGTTGAACTATCCAATTCATATTCCCGAAGGTAAAACTCTAAAGGCAATTGGGCAAAGATTATCCATGTTATTAAATAGCGTAAGCGCAAATTCCAAGCAGATTAAAAAACTGTCACAACTACGTGATGCGCTGCTGCCCAAGCTTATGTCCGGTGAGATTGATGTGTCGAAGGTTGAACTGCCTACACCGCTAGAACAAAACTCTGCGACAAATGGCCGTTTGTCTGCCCGCCGCTTCGTTTTTTCTGTGGCTCGCATTATGCATGCAGTATTCGTACATGCATTGAGCGAAAGGTCCCACATGATAGGAAACAACACCATCGAATCAATCCTGAAGGCCATGCAGAACACGTTGGATGCGCGACAGCTCAAACAGCTCAAAAGCGTACTGTCGGTCAACCTCAACACAGAAACAATTCCCGATAACGACAATGAAGCCAACGAATTGCTGAATTCCTTTCTTACCGCCAAGGAACTTGAAGGATGCAGCGAGCGCACGTTGAAATACTATGATTCAACACTTACACATTACTTAAAAGAAACCTTTGTTCCGCTGCCTCAAGTGGATACCGAACAGCTTCGAACCTATCTCGCCGAATACCAAACGACGCATACCGTGGGGAAAGTCACGGTAGACAATATTCGTCGTATTCTTTCCACGTTTTTCTCATGGTTAGAGGATGAGGATTATATCGTCAAAAGCCCCGCACGTAAGATACGCCGCGTGAAAGCTCCAATCAGAGTCAAGGAAACCATCTCGGATGAAGACATGGAGCGTTTACGAGACGGCTGCGAAACGCCGCGCGATCTCGCTATGATCGACTTGCTTTCCTCCACTGGCATGCGAGTCGGCGAATTAGTGAAGCTCGACCGTAACAGCATCAACCTCATTGAACGCGAATGTATTGTGCAAGGTAAAGGCAACAAGGAACGAAAAGCATACTTCGATGCCAGAGCCAAGCTACATCTTGAAGAATACCTGCAAGGTCGTAACGACGATAACCCTGCCCTATTCGTCAGTCTCAGCGGCGACCACGAACGCATTGCCATCTGTTCCGTGGAAAGCCGGCTTCGTTCTCTCGGCAGAAAGCTGCAACTTCCCCGCATACACCCACATAAGTTCCGACGTACTATGGCCACCAATGCTATAAACCGCGGCATGCCAGTGGAACAGGTTCAGAAACTACTTGGACATGTCAAGATAGACACCACCATGCAATACGCATTGGTCAGCCAAAGCAACGTGAAAGCATCGCATCGAAAGTATCTGGGGTAATCAGCATTGTTCTTCTATAATCGAAACCAGCATGACTCAACTTGGTAAAGCTGGAAGGAGAAGCACTTTGGTCTCATCACTAAACAGCCCAAAGCAAATGACCGATACGGCATATCTCAGTTCAGAGAACGGCTTTACTGTGTTTGAATACTGCAAGGCTCGTATTCGGTTCCGCGCTCCTTACTCGTTGGAACGATATACCAATGTCAAGCAATGGGATAACGGATACCTCGTGGTGGATGCAAAATACAAGCACAACACCGAGCCAGAAGAGGAATACATCGATTTGGCACCAATATTGAACGATCTGTACATTGATGCCGATCATTTCCTACAGCCGATCAAGAAAGTTGAGGTAGCTCATGCCTGATATTGCTTCAATTGCCAGCAGCGCAGGAATGATTGTGAACGGTTATGCGTTTACTGACACCGACAACGGGCATATTAAAGTGTTGAATCTCAACGATCCTGGCTCGGCCCTAGTGCTAGACCGTGAAGGCAATGTACTTGAGACTAGCATGGACGATATAGAGGTCGGTATCGTTCAGGGATATTACCGAAACAACAAGGAGTTTCTGGAGGCCGACCATGCCTAAGTACTTCCAATTCATGGTCGCCGGATATTACCTGTATTTCACATCATTCTGTGTCATCGAATGCATGCACGTACACGCCAGCGACACCAAACTCACTGAATCAGGCTCCGCGAAATTCTTCGTCAAATCCAATGGCGACACCACGCTTGAGCGACAAGGCAGACTGACCGCAAAGGAAGTCTCTGTAATTCAGAAATTTATCAAGAAGAACTATCGGGAGATGTACCTCAGGTGGAAGGAATACAGCACCGAGGACTTCTACGGACAGGCTTGATTACAACACACAAATAACGATAGGTATGCAATCAATGACATGGCGAAGCATGGCGCTTGGCGAGGCAATCACACTCAAGCGTGGATACGATCTGCCTTCAAAGAAACGAGTCAAAGGTAAGGTCCCTGTTTATTCGTCTTCAGGACGTTCTGGGGTTCACAATGAGGCCGCAGTACACGGGCCAGGAGTAATCACCGGACGATACGGCACCATCGGTGAAGTTTTCTATGCGACAGATAACTATTGGCCGCTAAACACCACTCTGTATGTCTCCGATTTCAAGGGGAATTACCCACACTTTATTTACTACCTACTGAAAACTATCAATTGGAACAATTACACAACAGCGAGCGCGGTTCCGGGCATCAACCGAAACCACGTTCACCATTGTGTAGTCACCATTCCCGATCTCACGACGCAGCATAAGATCGCCTATGTTCTAGGAACATACGATCAACAGATTGACTGTCTTACTCGGACAAACGGCCATTTGTTTGAACGATTTGTTCTGGCGTCGTAGGCAATTCGATCTTCGATACATCGATCTCACCAGACATGAGTTTGAGCAGCAGCGCATCACGCAGTTGCGCCAAAGCAGCGATTTCATTTTCGTTGTTCTTAATCGCATCCAACAAGGGTCCAGCGTATGAACTGAATGATCGTGCTTGCTCAGCTGAAGGAATCGGGGCAGCAAAATGACGCATAGCCCTACCAGACACTTCAACAAAAGTGGTACCGGAACCCGCCTTTTCAATCTCCTTTGCATTGTCCCTCAGGAAGCAGAAGACGAATGCCGTGCCGATGTTATCGGATGGTACAACCGATTTAAAGCCCTGGTTAGTGCATACTTCCTTCGCTGCAATCGCAACATATCCAACTGGAGCGCGCGAACTAAATAAGACCGAACCAGCAGGCATCAGTTTTGTACTACAGGATTGATGGCCAGCATCAGTAATATCCGTTGCGCCATGCTCAATGAATATATTTGTTGTATTAGAAAGATCTTTAGGCGTCACCCAGCTAATACCGGAAGTCGTGAAGAACTCTTCTCGCTTTTTTGATGGAGTTGCACCACCAACCACTGTGCCCAAGTCCTCAATGCAGCCATACGTGTCAATGGAATTGATGACGTTACGATATTCCGTCATTAGCAACTCCAACAAATGGCCGTTTGTCTGAGTGAGACAAGTACGTAACTTCTGCATGGAATCCAGGCAGACAACAATACGCTTGCGAACGGTCTTATCAGGCCACCAAACTGGCATTTCAGAAAGATAATTCATATCTATCTTCCCCGCGCCAATGCCCGTCATCTCCAGATTTTGTGAAATTACACTACGCTGGGATTGGAGCCAGAAATATAGATATCGCGCATCATCGTGATCAGGTACACTTAAGCGCTTTATATCCTGATTAAAAGCCATAGCTTTATCGACCCAAATAATAGGAATTCTCTTAAATAGCCCACTACCCCTTACAAGAAGAAGAATATCTCCTGGCTTAGCCATACAACTTCCAGCAGATACACCTTCATTTGTAATATAGAGCATTGAACTATTAAGGGAATCTGCATCCATAGATTTTGCACTCACCCACGGTATATCACCATTCCAATACTCAGGATGGTTCTTTGATGGAGTTCCCCCGGAGCTTATAGAAGCAATATCAGATAAATAAATCCAGTTAGAGTCCATACCCAATCGCCTCCAGGTTCTTCTTGATTTCGGCTTGCAGGCGGTTGGACTCCTCGAAGCACTTGGCGAGTTCACCAGTCAGACGCTTCATCTTCTCATCGAATGGCTCATCGTCCTCTTCTTGCTCAGCAATGCCGACATAGCGGCCGGGAGTAAGAATGTAATCCTGCTTGGCAATGTCTTCGATAGACACTACGGCGGAGAAGCCCTTCTCCTCTTCCAGCGTTCCGTCACGAAACGTATCGAACGTGGACGCAATCTTCTGAATGTCCTCATCGGTCAGCGTGCGCTGTGAACGGCTGATCATCGTACCCATGTTGCGAGCATCTACGAACAGCGTCTTGGAATCAGCAGGACGCCCTTTGCGCAGGAACCATAGGCACACTGGAATCTGCGTGGAGAAGAACAGCTGCGTTGGCATCGCAACAATACCCTCCACCAGTCCGGCGTTGACGATGTTCTTGCGAATCTCTCCTTCATTGTTCGTCTGCGACGATAGCGAGCCATTGGCGAGCACTAAGCCGATACGGCCAGACTGCGACAGGTGGTGAATCATGTGCTGCATCCATGCGAAGTTCGCATTGCCTTCAGGCGGCACACCGTATTCCCAGCGTGGATCGTCCTTGAGCTTGTCGCCGCCCCAATCGGACAGGTTAAATGGTGGATTGGCGAGAATGTAGTCAAACCGTTCAGTGCGATGTAGATCGTTGAAGAACGTGTCATCGTTTTTCGGGCCAAGATCGGCATCGATACCACGAATGGCAAGGTTCATCGTGGCCATCTTCCACGTTGTTGGGTTCGACTCCTGACCATAGACGGAGATGTTGTTAATGTTGCCCTGATGGTTGCGCACAAACTCAAAGGACTGTACAAACATGCCACCCGAGCCGCACGCCGGGTCATAGACGCGCCCTTTGAATGGTTCAAGCACATTGACCAGCGTCTTCACCACGCACTTCGGCGTGTAGAATTCACCAGCATTCTTACCCTCCTGCGATGCAAACTGCGACAGGCAGTATTCATACGTGCGGCCGAGCAAATCATGGGTGTCTCCATTCTCAGCCATCTTCACGTTGGTAAACAGGTCGACCACTTCCCCGAGCCGGCGCTTGTCCAGTTCAGGACGTGCGAAGTTCTTGGGCAGCACGCCCTTGAGTTTCTTGTTCTCCTGCTCGATGAGCCTCATTGATTCATCGATGACCTTACCGACTTCAGGAGTGTGCGCGGCCGCAGCCACGACTTCCCAACGGGCTTCTTTCGGTACCCAGAAGATGTTCTCGGACGTGTACTCGTCACGGTCTTCCTCGAATCCTTCGCCTTCAACCACCAATTCGGCGTGCTTCGCCTCAAAGTTGTCAGAAACATACTTCAGGAAAATCAAGCCAAGAACGACATTCTTATATTCCGAAGGGTCGATGTTGCCACGCAATTTGCAGGCCGCATCCCAAATCTGCTCCTCGAAGCCGAGGGCTTTGGTGCTTGTCTTTTTCGCCATGAATCAGTTTCCCTCTCCGTAGTCAACCCACAACTCGCACTGCTGCATCACCGTCTCGATGGCCTCCGGCACTTCGTCCGGCGGATACTTATGCTTCTTCAGCAATCGTTTGATTGACTTACGCATGCGAGCGCGGGCATCTTCTTTCTTCTGCCAGTCTATCGTGCGGTTCTTGCGCAACGTGTCAGTCAGCTCTCGGGTGATAGCAACCAGCTCATCGTTCTCGTAGAAATCCTTGATAGCTTGTGGCTTGGTCAGCGCATCATAAAAGGCAAGCTCTTCATCATCCAGACCAAGCGTCTTACCTTCCTGTCGCGCGGCCATGATTTCCTTGGCCATATCCAACAGCTGTTGTATGACCTCGGCGTTGGTGAGCATGCCGTTGAGGTACGCATTAACCGATTGCTGCAGCATTTCTGAGAACTTTCCGGCCATGACCACGCTCTTCTTACGATATGCCTTGACTTGATCGTCAATCAGCTTGCGCAACAATTCCATCGCAAGATTCTTCTGCTTCATCTGTGCGACTTCGGCAAGGAACGATTCATCAAACAGCGAGACCTCAACTGTCCGGTCTTCGAACAGATCGATAACGCCTTCGTTATGTACGCCTTGCTCCATGATGGCGGCGATTTGCTTGTTAATCTCCTTCAAAGACATACGCGGGTTGCCTGGATTGACGTTCAGCACTTTCAGCATCTGCGTACGCAACACATCGATGTACGCTTCTTCGATCTTCAGTTCATCAGCAACCATGCTGCGGCATAAACCAAATGCTTGGGCCATCTCCTTGGCACACTTGATAAAGTCCTTACGATCTTTCTCCCGCTCGGGATCAAGTAAGTAATCCGCACCATCCGCAATGGCTTCAGCCATCTGTTCAGCAGAATTGGTATGGATTCGATTCTGATAATCCAAACCATGCAGAAAGTCTCGGCACGCACTCAGTTTGTCGAGGAACAACGGATATGCGGTGTCGGCCACATTCATATCGCCATAGCGTTCCCGATCACGCTTCGTGTAATCGTGCATAGCGCGTTTCAGAGCTCCGGCAATGCCGATGTAGTCGACGATCAGACCGCCTTCCTTGCCCTTGTACACACGGTTCACACGAGCAATAGCTTGCATCAGATTATGCCCCTTCATGGGCTTGTAGACGTACATCGTAGACAGCGATGGCACGTCGAACCCGGTCAGCCACATATCCACAACAATGGCGATTTTGAACGGGCTATCATCATCCTTGAATTCTTTAGCCAGCTCCAGTTTGTGCGCTTTGTTGCCGATAATCTTGTGCCATTCCTCAGGGTCCTGATTAGAAGAGGTCATGACCACATGCACTTTGTCTTTCCACTGCGGGCGCAGTTCAAGGAACTTCTCGTACATGCGCATGGCGATGGTCCGCGAATAAGCAACAACCAATGCCTTACCCGTCAGCTCATCAGCACGATTCTCCTCATAGTGGTTCACGATGTCGCGACACAACGAATCAATGGTCTCAGGTGCTCCCAGCACACTGTCCATCGTCGCCAAGTCACGTTTACTACGATCGATAGCCATCTCATCGGCATCATCCGAGATGTTCTCGTACTGCTCATCCAATTCGCGGAGTATGTTCTCATCCAGCTTGAGCGAAACCACACGACTCTCATAGAACACCGGACGAGTGGCACCGTCCTCGACCGATTGGGTCATGTCATACACGTCCACGTAATCACCGAATATCTCACGCGTGGACTTGTCCTGTGTCTCAATCGGAGTACCGGTAAATCCTATATAGGAAGCATTCGGCAGTGCCTGGCGCACCTTTAAAGCATCACCAATCGAACGAGTACCATCTGTATGAAGTTTCACCTCCAACCCGTACTGGCTGCGGTGAGCCTCATCAGCCATGACCACGATGTTATGCCTCTCGGATAAGGGTTCATCGGATTCGCTGAATTTCTGCATCGTCGTGAATACGATGCCGTTCGCCTGCCGATTATCCAACAGTTCGATCAGATTCTCGCGACTTTCCGCCTGTTGAGGAATCTGGCGCAAGAAATCCGAGCATTTAGCGAACTGACCATATAACTGTCCATCCAAATCAGTGCGATCAGTAGTCACGACAATCGTTGGACTGTTCACCTGTTCAGCCAGCAAATGCGCATAGAAGACCATCGACAATGATTTACCGGAACCCTGAGTATGCCAAAACACGCCAGCTTTGCCGTCGTTGTTCATAGCATGCAAAGTACTCTCTACTGCCTTATGAACACCGAAGTACTGATGATATGCCGCGAGAATTTTCGCGGTTCCTTCTTCTGACTTGGAGAAACAGATGAAATTCCGAAGAATATCAAGCAATCGTTCTTTCGGAAACATACCATCAAGCAAGGTAGTCCATCGAACAGCTATCTTGTTAGCAATCTTTGAATAGTCACCATCAGCCGTCTTCCATTGCATGAAGCGATCTTCATTGGCCGTAATAGTTCCCACACGAGTGTCACTCATGTCGGTCATCACGCAAAACGCGTTGTACGTGAACAGCGAAGGAATGACCTTCATATAGTTTCTCAGCTGCAGATAGGCGTCCGAAGCATCAACGTTCTCACGTGACGGCGATTTCAGCTCGAATACCACCAGTGGCATACCGTTGATAAAGACGATAATGTCAGGTCGTTTTTCTTCAAACTCAACGTATGTCCATTGATTGACTACGTTGAACGCGTTCCGTTCCGGATGGTCGAAATCAATTATTCGTACATGGTCTGTGTCCATTTTCTCTCCGTCGAAGAACGACACTTCAACACCGGACTGGAGATAGTCCATGAATTGGATATTGCGGGACAGCAGATCCACTCCCTCGATATCTGTTACCTTACGCACAGCCTCAGCAAGAGCAGAAGGGTGCGCTTTCGGATTGATACGATGTAAACAATCTTCCAATACTCCCGGCAACAGAGCATCACGATATAACTCATTCGTACGGTTTATATCCGGACCGTATAGCCATTCATACCCCAGCGACTGCAAACGCTGAATAACTGCATGTTCAAACATTGCTTCATCAAAGGAAGAGATATTGTTATCGCTTTCCAACTTGGACAAATGGTCAGTCATCGTCATAATCCTCTTTGCCCCTTTGCACGCTGAATACTTACCGGAAACACCAAACCATGCTACTATCTGGCAGATTATTTTGTTTGGTTCAACGCGAACCGTAAGAAGAAGCTCATGGCTATAAGCCAACGCCATTCCATACGGGTACTCTAGGCTATACAGGTGAATGTTTGGCAGGAGGGGCCATGCGGACGATGATTGAGAAGGGGCTGTTGCTGGTGTTCAGCTTGGCTCTGATGCTCACATCATCTTTGGTCGCCGATTCTGGTTCATCATACGCGTATGCTTCAAACCATTATGTAGGACTTATTGCCGGTATGCTGATTGCTATATCCGCCACTGGGTTATCCGAATGGCTGGCACGGCATGCTTGGGCCTGGCTGCCGGCATGCTGCTATGCCTTTGCCTCAACGGTATTGCCATTGTGGATTATGTTTCTGCCGGTGATTAGTTATGATGCAGCGAAAACCACGAAGCCACTCCCCTCGCTGATTCACGCACTTTCCCACACATCGATACCAAAACGAACATCTTCACCAACGGCTATGCCATCGGCAGCTTCACCACCCGCACCATCGAATCAGCGTGTGCTGCTTATAGGCAATGCAATATCGCGATGGTTGTGGTTGGTATCGATTGCCGCTGCGTTTGGACAAGCCTATTTTGGCGGAAATGCTTGGACTGGTACATTCTCCATCCGCATCTTTGTGATTGTTACTGGAGCATGTGCACTGGGATTCGCGCTAGGTTGCCGCGCAAAAAGAGAAGCCGCGTTACGTCATATGTTGCGTGTGATGCAGGACCACGAAAGACAATCGGTTCGCGTCCATCGGCTACGGCTTGCTGATATAGACGAGGAACGCGCGCAATCGATTCGCATGGCCACGCTCGGTGAACGCACACGTATCGCCCGCGAAATCCACGACAATGTGGGCCATCTATTGACGCGTGCCATTATGCAGGCGCAGGCCGGCAAAGCGGTGGCCGATGCCACTAATGATGCAATCGCCGCACAAAACTTTGCCGCATTAAGCGGCACGCTCGATGATGCGATGACAATGGTGCGCAGGTCCGTACATGATCTGGAGGATGATGGCACAGATTTTGCTGCGCAAATCAAGGATGCGGTCGCATCATTTGACGGCATCTCCGCAGGTTTCTCAGTGCGCTTGATTAATGATATTGCCGCTGCACCCGCACCGGTATCCCGTTGTTTGGCCACGGTGATTCGAGAGTCGTTAACGAATGTGGTGCGGCATAGCGAGGCGCAAAGTGCCAATGTGACATTGCGCAATTTTCCAGCGTTCTGGCAACTGGTAGTACAAGATGATGGCCCGGCAAAGCATGCATCGAACATAAGCGGCCCCACAATCCAAATCAGTCATGAATTGCCGCGTGGTATGGGATTAGCCGACATCGATTCGCGTGTGCGTGCCATTGGAGGCACGGCAACATGCGGACCGTACAATCAGGGCTGGAGGGTGTTCGTTTCCATTCCCAAGCAACCGTGGATGAAGGAGACCAGAAATCAATGAGAATTGCCATCACAGATGATGATCCCATTGTCTGCCAATCCTTGGCGACTATTCTTTCCGCTACGAACGCGGCCGATGTGCTGTGGACTGCAAATGACGGCGATGCCGCAGTAACCAACTATTTCGCATCTCCGGCGAATCACCCGGATATTCTGCTCATTGACATTCAAATGCCCGGCAAGGATGGCCTCGCAGCGGCCCGCGAAATCCTTAAGAAAGATCCCGCAGCTCGTATTCTGTTTTTGACCACATTCGCGGATCAATCATATATTGCGCAGGCAATGGCACTGGGCGCCAAAGGGTACCTGATTAAACAGGATGTGACTGCGGTTGGACCGGCATTGCAGGCGGTGATGGCCGGTCAGGTGGTGCTTGGCGCGGAAGTACTGGGGAAGCTGACCAGCAGCCAAGCAAGCGCAACCGCTGATGATTCAGCCCACGAGTCCGGTGAATCCATCGAACAACTACTCAATAAGAAGGAACAAGTGATTGCTTCTCTGGTGGCGCAAGGTTTGGACAATCGGGATATCGCCGCGCAGCTGAGCTTGAGCGAAGGTACCGTGCGCAATCGAATCAGCGCGATATTAGACAAACTCGGGCTCACGAATCGCACTCAATTGGCTATTGAGTGGATTCGTGAGCACCGGTGAGCCGATAATATCAGCTGTTTTTCATGACGATGCTGTCGACCACGTTGGCCACGGATTCGCAGTTGTCTGCACACTGCTCAAGATGGCGGAATACATCATGCCATGCGAATACCTGCAGCGGATCGGTACAAGTGGTATGCAGCGTGTGCATGGCTTCGATGAACACATGATCGGCATCGGTTTCGATGGTATTGATGGCGAACACGCGTTCGCGTAACGTCTTGGAACGCTTGAACTGCGGCAGCTCGCCGATAAGACCTTCAATCTGATCACAGGCATGCGAAACCATTTCGGTCATCTGCAATGCTTCAGGGCGAACATCCGTCACATTGTCGTAGTACATGCGGTCGAGCACACCTTCGATGCTGTCGATCACATCATCCAACACATAGCTCAACTGTCCGATGTCTTCACGATCGAACGGCGTGATGAAAGCGGTTACCAGCTCATCCATCAAACGGTGGCGAACCTTGTCGGCCGACTGCTCGATGCGATGCATTTCCTCCATGCTGTCCTTCAACTGTTCAGGGTCGAAGTTGTGCATCACTTCGCTTAAAAGATGCGCGGCCTGGCATGCGTATGCAGCGCTCTCGCGGAATCCGTCGAAGTAGAAGGAATCGTTTTTTCTTGCCATTGCTAGGTTCCTTTCTAGAACACGAACATGAAGAGTTTGGCCATAGCAAAGCTGATGAGGCCACAGCCGGGGAAGGTGAATACCCAGGTGAGCATCATGTCTCGTACTACGCCGAAGTTGATAGCGGAAAGACGGCGGACCGCGCCCACGCCCATGATGGCGCTGGTTTTGGTATGTGTGGTGGAAACCGGGATACCGAGCACAGTCATCACTAACAGGCAGAGTGCACTGGAAAGGTCGGCGGAGAAGCCTTGGTATTTCTCCAATTTGACCATGTCCATGCCTACGGACTTGATGATCTTCTCACCGCCGACCGAAGTGCCTATACCCATGATGGTGCTGCACAGAATCATCAGCCATACCGGAATCACCACACCGGCCACAGAAGATTGGCCGTTGCAGAAGGCCATGCCGAGGAATAATACGCCGATGAATTTCTGGCCATCCTGAGCACCATGCATGAAACTGTTAGCTGCCGCGCCGACGATCTGCGCATACGTGAAAACGCCGTTCGTGCGTCGGCGGTCGAAGCCTGCGCAAATCAAAGTCACAATCTTGCAGACAATCCATCCCATACCGAAGCCGATGACAAGGCTGGCCACCAAGCCGTACAGTACTTTGACCCACTCGCCCATATTGACGCCGGCGATGCCACCTTGAATCGCGATGGCTGCGCCGGTCAGGCCTGCGATGAGGCTATGGCTTTCGGACGTTGGGATGCCCAGCATCGATGCACCCACGCTGTATACCACAATGGAGAAAAGCGCCGCACATAAGGCAATGAGTGCGGAATGCGTATCCCCTCCGAAATCGACCATGTTGGAGATGGTGGAGGCTACGGACGCATTGAATTGCGTCATCAAAAAAACGCCGAGGAAGTTGAAGATGGCCGCCATGATGACCGCGGAGCGTACACGCATGCAACGGGTGGTCACACATGTGGCAATGGCATTGGGGGCGTCGGTCCAGCCATTGACAAAGATGACTCCGAGCGTCAACAACGTTGTTACAGCTAAGGCTGGGTTGGAGAATACCTGCTGGATGAAATAGGCCAAGGATACGTCCACGGCTAATCTTCACCTTCTTCTTCGGGGGCGGCGGAAAGTCGTCACACCGATTGTAACCGATTGGTGACTACGTAGTGCGCATTCGTGGCGTCGCAACATGATCTTCTTAATGAGACAGCTCAATCATTCACAAAAGGTGGCAGTCAGCATTCATTAAGGTGCACTCGTGTTTTTTCCTTAACAATGTGAGAAAATAGACGCAGTGTCAATAGGAGGTGTGTGATGGTTGTAAGCACTGACGAGGGGCGTAACTTACCGGATTGGGTGCGTTATGGCGTGTTCTGGCAGGTGTATCCATTGGGGTTCTGCGGCGCGGATATTCGACCTCAGGGCCCTCGCACCTTCAACGGCCGCGGTCTTGATTCCATGATTGATTGGCTGGAATACGCGCGCAATCTTGGCGCATCTGGTCTGCTATTGGGACCGATTTTCGAATCGTCCACGCATGGGTACGACACGCTGGATCACATGCATGTCGACGTGCGGCTGGGTGGTGACGCTGCATTCGACCGTTTGGCCGACGCATGCCGAAACATGGGTTTGCAGTTGATTCTTGACGGCGTGTTCAATCATGTGAGTCGCCAGCATCCGGCGGTACAGGCCGCATTGGATGAAGCCGCAGGGCAGTCGACTGCTGATAATCCTTGGCATGGCTTGGTTCGTGCGCATTTGGGACAGGATGGACAGCCACAGCTGGATGTATTCGAGGGTCATGGCGATCTGGTTGATCTCGACCATGATGCGCCGGAAACCGTGGAATATGTGGCGCGAGTGATGAATCATTGGCTTGATCGCGGTGCCGCAGGCTGGCGATTGGATGCCGCTTATGCCGTGCCTACCTCGTTCTGGGCCAAGGTATTGCCACAGGTGAAAGCCACACACCCGTATTCCTGGGTGTTCGGAGAAGTGATTCATGGCGATTACCCACAGATCGTTGCGGACGCATCACTGGATTCGGTCACGCAATATGAGTTGTGGAAGTCGATTCAGCATGCCCTGGAAACCGATAATTTCTTTGAGTTGGATTGGAATCTCAAACGTCATAACGCGTTTTTGGATTCATTTGTACCGCAAACATTCATCGGCAATCACGATGTGACACGCATTGCCTCGCAAATCGGCCCGGAAAAAGCTGCACTGGCATTGGCCGTATTGATGACCGTTGGCGGCGTGCCAAGCATTTATTACGGTGACGAGCAGGGCTATGTGGGCGTCAAACAGGAACGATTCGGTGGCGATGATGATGTGCGGCCAAAGTTCCCGCTCTCTCCTGTCGAATTATCCAAGCTTGGTGAGCCCACGTACCGACTGCATCAGGCACTGATTGCGCTACGCCGCCGTAACCCGTGGCTGTTGGATGCTCGTACCGAAGCAATCAAGTTGGAGAATAAACGATTCGTCTATCGTTCGGTAAGTGCAGACGGCAATCATTCGTTAACCGTATCGCTCAGTGTTGAAACAACACCAACGTTTACGATAACCGACACCAACGGCACAGTACTGTACCGGTATTAGTCAACCGTCGTACAACGGCTCCCCTCAGTCAGCTACGTCTTTTTGGCTCCCTCTGATGAGGGAGCCGGCGCACGGAATGCGACTGAGGGAGAGAAAAAGCTGAAGGGTTGCAGTGTTTTGCACTGCAACCCTTCAGCTTTTTCTCAAGGACACATTAGCGACGCCCGGAACGAGTACCTTGCATACGGAATGGAGTACGCCTCGTTTTGGATTGTTTGCCGAAATGCTTGGTATGGCGCTGCTGGGAGCCTTCCGTATTCCCATACTTTGCCTGCATACGGCGCTCGTGACGCTTTGCAGCCTCTCCACGTTCGTCTACGATAATGCGGTTCTCGTTACGGCGATGAATACGCTTGCCACCGTTCGAACCAGCGCGATCATCGTCGCGGCGACGGTTGCGAGCATCCGCACCACGACGAGTATCATTACGCCAATCGCCGCGCTTGCCAGCTTCCTGGCGATAATCCTTGCGATGGTTGCCGCCTGAATGCCTACGTTCCTCGGGATGCTCGAATAAGTAGTCTCGACGCTCGGCCTCACGATCGCTTAGACCAGCTCGACGCTCAGCACGATTCGGTTTACGAGGCTTGCTCGACTTTGCATCACGAGCCTGACGCTCCATATCGCGCTTGGCCTGCTCTGCAGCTTCCAAACGTTCGGCGGCGCGGCGACGTCGACGGTCCTTCTTGCGGGCATTACGCTCCTGCTCAAGCTGACGAGCGCGAGCCTCGCGCTCCTCTTTGCTCAGGCGCGGAGTTTCCTGCTTGCCGCCACGACGCTTGCCACCGACCGGCTGAGACTTGTCGAGATTCCAATCGTTGACGATAGGCGCGCGCTCCCCCACCAGCTCCAATACTTCAGGAGATTCATGGGTAACCTCAACCGGCTTGACGGTGATTCCGGCTTCGCGAAGCATACGACGGGTCTGGCGGCGCTGTTCGGGAAGCACAATAGTCACCACATCACCGGCGCGACCGGCACGAGCGGTACGGCCCGAACGGTGAAGGAAAGCCTTAGGATCTTCTGGCGGCTCCACCTGCACTACAAGTTCCACGCCGGAGACATCAATACCACGAGCAGCCACATCGGTGGCCACCATTACATGTACGTCACCGGATTCGAAAGCGGCCAGGTTACGGTCGCGCTGGTTCTGGTTCAGGTTACCATGCAGTTCCGCTGCCGGAATACCGTTCTGCGTGAGGTTCTTGGCGAGCTTCTTGGTTTGGAACTTGGTACGAGTGAAGAGGATGCGCTGCCCCACGCCTGAAGCAAGCGTGCGCACCAGCTCATGCTTATCCGTGCGAGTGGTTTCGAATACGTGATGGGTCATCAGATCCGGTTCAGCGTTGGCTTCATCCACGCTGTGCACCTTCGGGTCCTTCAGGAATTCCTCCACCACCGTATCCACGCCATGATCGAGCGTTGCGGAAAACAGCATGTGCTGGGCATCAGGACGAACCTGCTCAAGCAGTCGCTTGACCGGAGGCAGGAAGCCCATGTCCGCCATTTCATCGGCTTCGTCGATAACCACGACTTCGACGCTGGACAGCGTCAGGTGCTTTTGACGAAGTAAATCCTCAAGGCGGCCAGGGCATGCGACCACAATATCCGCGCCTTGGCGCAGATCGCGCACCTGACGGTTCTGGTTCACGCCACCGTACACCGTGGTGGTGCCAATGCCGTATACGTGCGCCAGCGGAGCGATCACATCATTGATCTGGTTGGCAAGCTCGCGAGTTGGAGCCAGCACCAATCCGCGCGGATGCGGCAGAAAATCGTCAGCTCGGCGTTCTTCCAGCTTTTCCTGCTTACGACGTTTGATTTCACGGCGGAATTCTTCCATTGCCAACTCGCCGAGCGAATCATATTCGCCAAGGCGCGCAACCAGCGGAATGGAAAAAGCCAAGGTTTTACCAGAACCGGTACGACCGCGACCGAGAATATCACGTCCGGACAGGGAATCAGGCAGGGTATCGGCTTGGATAGGGAAAGCGGTTTTCTTATCGTCACGGGCAAGTTCGCGAACAATCGGTCCAGGTACGCCTAGCTCGCCGAAAGCAATCGGACGGGTTTCTTCGCCGTTAGTCATAGCAGTATCGGCGGCATCTTCAAATTTGGTATAGGGCACAGTGGCCTTTCATCATCAGGCACGCACAGTAATCGCGTGAAATATGCAAACCACCTGAGCCTAGCCCAAGCCCCCTACTTTATGAGCTTCCCGGCGTAATAAAAACCCACCGTGGGCGCAACGCCACACGGTGGGAGCAGGTATCGGCAGTGCTGCCGCACATTACAGGATGTCCGGATCATCCTTCTCGATGGTGCCGGTCGCCTTACCGATGGCCTTCAGACCGTGGTAGGCCACCAGAATCACGATGGTACCGATGGCGATGCCGTTGAAGGAGGTTCCGGCAACGGTAAAGGCGAACTGGCCGATGGCGATAATCATCGTGATGGCGGCCACCATGATGTTGAGCGGCTTATCGAAGTTGACCTTGTTCTCAACCCAGATGCGTACGCCGATCATGCCAATCATGCCGTACAGCAGTGTGGTCACACCACCGAGCACGCCGGCTGGAATCGTGTTGATCACAGCGCCGAACTTCGGGCACAGAGACAGAATCAGAGCGAATACCGCGGCACACCAGTAGGCTGCGGTGGAGTACACCTTGGTGGCGGCCATCACGCCGATGTTCTCGCCGTAGGTGGTGGTGCCGGAGCCGCCGCCAAGACCGGCGAGCGTGGTGCCCAGACCATCGGCCATCAGAGCGGTGCCAATTTGGTTGTCGTAATCACGGCCGGTCATCTGGGCCACGGACTTCACGTGGCCGACGTTTTCAGCCACAAGCACGAGCACCACCGGGATGAACATCGGCAGAATCGTGAAGTCGGCCTGCGGCAGGTGGAACTTCGGGAAGCCGATCCAACCGGCATCGGCGATGGCGGAGAAGTCGACCTGGCCGCGGAAGCAAGCGTAGATGTAGCCGATGAGCACACCAATCAGAATGTTGAGACGGCCAAGCAGCCCCTTGAACAGCACAGCCACCAGCAGCACAGCCAGCAAGGTCACGATGGCGGTATCCGGCGCGGCCTGGAAGTTCGTCCATACGGACGGCGCCAGGTTGAAGCCGATGATGGCCACAATGGCACCATTGACCACCGGCGGCATGATGATATCAATCCACTTGGCGCCGGCGTAATGCACCAACACACCGATCAGAGCCAGCAGAATACCGGTGACCATAATACCGAAGCTGGCCACGGCGATGCCCTTATTGGCGGTGGTGACCGCGGTGATAGGGGCGATGAAACCGAATGAAGAGCCAAGGTAGCTCGGCAGCACGTTCTTGTTGATCAGCAGGAACAGTGCGGTGGACATTGCGGTGAAGAACAGAGTGGTGGACGGATCGAATCCCGTCAGGATCGGCACCAGGAAGGTGGCGCCGAACATGGCGATGACGTGCTGGGCGCCGATGCCTGCGGTGCGCACCCATGTCAGGCGCTCATCAGGCTCCACGACTTCGCCGGGCTGCAAGGTCTTACCATCGCCGTGCAGCTGCCATTGGAAAATGTTGGTCATGTACTTCTCTCCTCGCTTGTGGCTGAGGGCGCGGCCTTACCTTCAGCCGCGCGCTGCCCGCCATTGTAGCGCATGGAGATGCTATGAAATGGCACACATCGTGCCGCCGGTATTAGGCCGTGGTTATTTGCCGTAGTACTCCAACAAATGCGGGTCCACCGTACGCACCACGTCCACGAGGTCACCATTGGAAAGGTACGGGCGTTTGAATTCGCGCCACGGCTCCACCTTAACCTCCCAGCGACCGGTTTCCGGATCCTGCACAGGTCGTGCCGTCTGTTCCCAACGTACACGCTTGGAAGTGCGTCCGGTTTCCGGATCACGGCGGGAGTAATGCAGGCAGGTGCAATTGGTGATGCGCCATTCGTCGGCATCGGCACGATGCAAAAATTCCTCATCGGACAGATCTTCGATGGTGAGCATCAAAGCCAGCATGAAATCGCCGTGCGTGACCATCACCACCGATTCGGCATCGGATTTGCGGCTCAAGGACGTCAGTACATTGTGCACACGGTCCTCGGCCACATCAGCGATGGATTCACCTGCCGGCGGACGCCAATACAGCGGATCCGTGTTCTTGAACATCCAGTTGCGCGCATAGTTGGTTTTGAATTCGTCTTTGGTAATGGTATTGATTTCACCCCAGGAGCGTTCACGAATCACGCGATTTTCCTCCCACTTGGCCTTCGGCAAAGCCATGGTGGCAGCGGTTTCTCGCGTGCGCACATATGGGGACACCAAGTAACGGTCGAATAGCTGCTGCTGGCTGACAATCCATCTACCGATGCAATCAGCCTGCTTACGACCGGTGGCGGTCAATCGCCAAGAACGATCCGGAACAGTGACATTATCTTGCGTATACAACGATTCATCGCCCTGTTCACCGGCCTGAACAATAACGTTGGCTTCAGATTCGCCATGCCGAATCACATACAAATCAAGCGGCATGCTCATACTGCGCAGTTCCTCATTTCTTCTAACATCTCTTACGTCTTACGGCTTATTACGGCTCCCACGCCATATCCGTATCGCTCATTGCCCACTACCCTACCCGAAACGCCTATAGCTGGAGCTCTTCTTCCCCAAGCTGAATTGAAGAATTCACCGACCGTTCAGCGTTGGCTTGGCTGCAATATTGTTTTGTTCTTCCGCAATGAAACGTATACGCACTACGATGGGCAGGTATGGGGAATAATTCAAAAATTGACCGTTCATGGCTCACTTCCGCTAAGGAAAGCATTAGCCAATGGTCATACATTATGTTGAAGGATGCAGATAATAACGATATTGATTGGGATTGGGCGCGTTCGCTCGATCTCGAACATGGTATTGGCGTAGCCTCGCCGGCTGATTTGGAACCGGGTGCTACTTCGAATGTGCATGATTTGTTGAAGACTGACCTTGAGATTCGCGATCGCTTGGAGGCGATTATCGCGAAAATGAGCATGGTGTTCATGCGCGATTTTGATCGTCGTATCAAGACTTATGAGCTGCCGCGCGCTTTGGCGTATGCAGATCGTCGTTTGAATGATCAGATTGTGCTGTTGCGCGATCGTGGCGTGGCCGAAGGCCTGTGGACCGTTACCGATGAGGAACGCCAGCGTGTGACAGTTCCAGTTTTGACTGCTGCGCGTGACGGTGTGGTCGTAGATGATATTCAGGATCATACGGCGGAAATCGTCAACGCTCGCGCTGAGCAGCGCAAGGCTGATCGTGCCGCGCGTGAAGCGCAACGGCACCAACGCCAGATGGCATTGTTCAATGCCGATGAGGTGAAATATGGCTCCGTTGAAGCGGGTCCGGACGAGTCCGCTCCCGCGGATTCCAATTCGGACGCTGGTTCCCCCGACTATTTGGTTGAGGCACAGCCAGTGATTAATGACGATAATCCAGCAGCACCGGATACTGACCAGACTGTGGTGAGTGAGACTGCTGTTTCCGAACCTACGTTCGCGCAATTCCGCCATGCCGCCGCCGAACATGTGGCATCACGTCAGTCGTCGGAAACCAAGGAGTATTGGCGCGCCGTATTCCTTCCGGGGCGCGACGTAGACAAGGTGATGGGCATTGATTTGGAAACCAATGGCACTGAGCCTTACCGCACGTACATCATCGATGTCGGCTTCGAATATATGAACATGAAGTCGCCTCGTCCGGCTGATGCACCGTCCGATTACACCTATGACAAGGATTACTATCAGGGCGGCGACGCCTATGACCAGCATCGGTATTCGTTTGGCGTGACTCCGGAAGCAGCCCGCCATGGCAATCCGTTCATCATCCAGTTGACTGGTATTGATGTGAGTAAACGTGTGGGTGACGAATATCCTCTATTCGATGAAGATGTTGAAGCCCAGGCGGATTTGCTGAAGCGTCTGACCGCACAACCGTTTGTGGCCCATATGGCCACCTTTGAGCATAGCTTCTTCATGCTCAATGTGGCCGGATATGCGGAGGCATATCGCAATGGTCATGTGACGATTATCGATACGCTGCCGATGAGCCGTCTATGGGATGAGGGTTCTATTCCTTGCGAAGGTCATCCGGATGGCGATAACACGTTGGATGCCTATGCCAAGCGTCAAGGCGCATTGCGCGAAGATGACGCGGAACGCCATCTCGGTTTGGAAGATACGCATATCATGCTGTTGGCCATGAAGCATCATTTGACGCAGCTCAAGGCTGAGGCTCGTGGCCCGTGGGGACCGGAAGGCAAGGCCGGCGTGGGTGGCAAGCGCATCGTCAAGAAACGTCACTTCGTCAGGCACGAACGTCGCACACCTATCTACGACTAGTACCAACCCTGGTTCCCCTCACTGAGGGGAGCCAAACTGTCGAGTACAGTCCACTATTTCTTATGCGGCATATCCGTTTCAGTATCAATAATGATGGTCACCGGCCCGTCATTGACGAGTCCAACACGCATATGCGCGCCGAACCGCCCTTCTCTCACAGGTACTCCCCCGCTGCGCAATGCTTCATTGAACTTAATCCATGTGATATCGGCATGCTCGGGCTTGCCTGCCTTGATAAAACTCGGGCGATTGCCTTTGTGCACGTCGGCGTATAGCGTGAATTGGGAAATCGAAAGAATCTCGCCGCCAATATCCTGAATCGAACGATTCATTTTGCCTTGCTCATCCTCGAATACACGAAGATTAAGCACTTTATGAGCAAGCCAAGCCACTTCAGCGTCACCATCCGCATCTGAAACACCAACCAGAATCATGTATCCGGGGCCTATCTGCTGCGGCTCAAACGTGGGGTCAAGGGTTCCCAGCTCATTAACAACATCTACGCTGGCGTGGCTTACTTTCTGGATTACAATACGCATACGCTTGATTATGCCACGGCAAATCGCTTACGGAAGTAAGCCAAGAGCACTGTCAGGAGGGAATCCATGCATCACGTCATCGAACAAGCATTCGAGGCACAATCCCCGCTTATCATCGACGGTGCGATGGCCACTGAGTTGGAGAAGCGTGGCGTGGATACAGCGAACGAATTATGGTCTGCGATGGCTTTGATCCGTGACCCCGAAGCTGTGCGCAATGTGCATGAGTCATATTTCGAAGCTGGCGCAAACATTGCAATCACCAACACGTATCAGGCGAATATCCCAGCATTTGAACGACTTGGGTTCACTCATGCGGAAGCAAAACGCCTTATTGCCACAGCAGTGAATCTGGCGTTGGAGGCACGAAAGCGGTATCAGCAACAGTATCGCAGCATCGATGGCGCTGTAACTACTGAGAACAGCACAACATCTGACCGCCCACTACTGGTGGCAGGCAGCGTGGGACCGTATGGAGCGTTCCTGGCAGACGGCAGCGAATACACCGGGGCTTATCATCTTTCCGATGCCGATTATCGTGATTTTCATCGCGAGCGCATGCGTATTCTCGCTGATTCAGGAGTGGATGTGTTCGCTTGTGAAACCATGCCGAATATTGGCGAGGCTCAAGCATTGTTTGGCTTACTCGCGGAAGAGTTTGCCGATACTGAAGCGTGGGTGTCCTTCAGTTTGAAAGATTCCCATCATTTATGCGATGGCACACCGCTTGAAGAGGCGGTAGCCGCAGCTGATGCATGTTCTCAAATTGGCGCCGTGGGCATCAATTGCGTTCCGATTCACATCGTTGCGGAAGCCATCAGCGTTGTGCGGAGCGCCACTGACAAGCCGATTATCGTCTATCCGAATAATGGGGACATCTATCATCCTGAAACTAAGACGTGGACGCCGAATCCCAATGGCTTAACGCTCGCCGGATTGGCTTCGCAGTGGGTTGCAGCCGGTGCCGCGCTTATCGGCGGTTGCTGCCGTACCTCTCCCGCCGATATTCGCGACTTGGCTCGCACGATTGGCTCGCGTTAAAGGGTTGGAGCGCCAGCCAACCCTTTAAGCAATCAGTTGGATTCGCTAGTGTTGCTCAGACTTGTGGTAATGCGCTGTTCCACATTGTTGTATGCCTGAGAAAGCAGCAGATTGCCTGGAACAGTAGTCAGCAGGAATGCAAGTATTGCTGCGATAACCGACATGACAATACCTTTGATAATTTTGGCCACGATTTTAAAGGCTATGTATGCCACTACCGCGCCCACTACGAAGGTCAGTGCAGTTTGCGCAGTGCTCGGCAAATTGCCATACCATAGTGCGACTCGATCAAAAATAGATAAATCCAAGTTCGACAAATCAATGTTAGTCAAATCAATCCCTGACATAATTCCTCCCTTACAGCAAACAATTGTTGCTTATCCTGCCTTATTACGCTGGGAAAACAGACAAAATACCCTGTATTCATCGCATTCTGTGCACATGATCTCGCACAGAACCATTCTTTAGAAGAACAGCAGAGCGATTCAACCAGATTCACCGAACAAAGTGGCCAGCTTAGTATCCGCCAGCTGTTCCATCAGCCATTGCCATGGTCGATTTCGGTCCAGGTCTTGCCGTCATTGTTGAGGTACAGGTAGTCAGTCATCGACTGCTCTCCTGTGCTGAGCGACGCGTTGGTACCGTCACACGTGAAATCGACAGTGGCCATGAAGATTCGATCACGCCCATATTGTTTGTATGCCTCGTAGATAGCAGACGAATAGGCAGCTGACTCAGCCTTGAACTTGTCTTCAAGATCAAGCATCCGATCAGCCATCTGTTCGTCATACGAGATCTTCTCAATGGTGCATCCCTTGAATTCAGAGAAGACCTTAGCGGTTGTCTGTCCGGCTGTTTGAAGCTGCGCGTCGGTAAATTTACTGGATTTGGAGAACGAGTACGTGATATGTGACGTATCAGCCGGACGATCAACATACCAGGCCAATCCAACTCCGGCACCAATCAACAGAATCACGGCAATGCAAGCTACGATAATTTGTCGCCCATGTCCCGAACTATTTGGGGAATGTGCCACGTTGTGATTGTTTCCAGATGATTCCATTGTTCGCACCGCATTCTTAAGAGCCTTCTTGATGTTGATGACCGGATTATTCCTCCGCCTATCTAGGCAAGACAACCGCCATACGAAAAATCTGTATGTTTCCATATCTCTTCAGAGGCACGGAAACCCTACCGATACCGGCATTTACCAGTAAAACTTATTACTGTGCATCACTATCGGAAACATCTTCGTTGGACGGTTCCAACACTGTCAGATTATTGCCAGACAAATCCACATCGAGAACAGCATGATCGAAACTATCCAGCACAGGCAATGCCGTTGGCGCCTCATGCAAAGCCTTCGCTAGCCGCGCAAAGCTTGTGTGCATGTTCAAACTGCTTTTACCCGCAACCCGAACAGGAATCTTAATAGAATCAATTTGCATAATGTTTAATGCATCGACAATATCGACGAGCTGTTGCTGGCGTAACGCAATCTCTGAGAGTTCATCATGTAAAGCTGCTTCAACATGCGGCAACGAACGACGGTCATTCTCCGCTTCAGCCGCGACTTTTTCCAAAATCACGGTACGGGCGCGCAATGCAAGCGTCTCATATGTCTGATAAACCAAGCATTCAAAACTGGAAATGGATTGTTCCTTGTTTCCCGTGAGCTCTGCCATAAGATCGGGGCCATAGACATGCGACTCTTTTGAGTACTTGGACACAGTCTCATTCCAACGTTCCAATTGCTCAATATAGCGGTTAGCCAAACGGTTTAAATCACCAAACGCTGACGATGCTGGAGACATAACCGGAATCGAGGCTTGGTCAAGTAAATATCCTCTCACTTTGTCCGATTCACGCAAAGCAGTTCTTATGATGGCTCGATCGTCGCTTTGCATACGGTTATCAATCAAAGTCACGGCGCGCTGTATGCTGTCAAGTTTTTTGTTCATCTCATGTGCGGACAACATATCACCCACCATTGCGAACCCTACGGTAGCAATCAGTGGGCCTAGAGCAATACCGCTTATCGGAGAGAGCACAGGCACGAATGCAGCATGACCGGAGAAACCAGATTTGCCAGAAGATCGGACCATGCTGCGGAATCCACCTCCGACAGCAGGCACCAGATCTTTAATGGTAGATCCCGCGGGAAGCATGACTTGGAATAAGCCATCTGTAGACAATGATTTACTGAACTGGGATGCAGCTTGACTCACACCCTTAGCAAAAGCACCCGCAGTGTGAGCCACAACATCTTCAGGAGCTCTCCTTGCCGGTTCCTCTGAACGGGAAATCAACACAGCATCCTGATTAAGAATCATTCGGAGGATCTTCTCCGTCGTGAATTCTCCCTCAATCGGACGTAACGGCATTACTGCGATTTCTTTAGTGCTCATGCAAACTCCATTCTCAACGCCACAATTATACAGATGACTGTATTATCGTCATCTGCGCAGTGGTGGCATAAAACTCGTTGCACAATACTCGTTAGGAGTTGGAACTAAGCGGTCTCATCATGCCAGCCTCTCAACACATTGAACTTGAACTCGACGATGCCACCGGCCTACATCGACACCTTGGTCAGGGGCATCGCGGAATCGATTGGGAAGTCGGGAGCGCTAGGGGCCACGCCGGCTTCGACCAGATTCACGCCGAGCATGGCAACCATGGCACCGTTGTCGGTGCACAGTTTGAGCTGCGGAATACGCACCTCTACGCCGTGCTGCTCACCGTATTCGAGCAACTTGGCCCTGAGCTGCGAGTTGGCGGAGAAACCACCACCCACAATCAGCGTATTGGAACCATACTGCTCACAGCCGCGCAGGGCCTTACGAGCCAACACAGTCGCCACCGAATCCGCCAAGGAGGCGCAGACATCGTCCACCGGGATTTCATGACCGGCAGCCTGCTCGCCTTCCACCCAGCGCGCCACAGCGGTTTTCACGCCGGAAAAACTGAAATCATACGGGTGCGCGGCACCAGCCTTGCCCTGAGTCAAGCCCATAGGCACCTTGATAGCATGCGGGTCGCCATGCTGCGCATGACGGTCGATATGAGGGCCGCCCGGGTAGGGGAAGCCAAGCAGTCGGGCCACCTTGTCGAAGCACTCCCCTGCCGCATCATCCAACGTGGTGCCCACCACATCAATCTTGCGAGGCATATCCTCCACATGCAGCAACGACGTATGGCCGCCAGAAACAATCAACGCCAGCGTATCCGGCGGGAACGCGCCGAACTGCAGCTGGGTGACCGCAATATGCCCAATCACATGATTGATGCCGTAAATCGGCTTGTTTGCAGCCCAAGCCAACGCTTTAGCTCCAGAAACACCTACGGCAAGGCAGCCAGCAAGGCCCGGGCCTGCTGAAACTGCAATGACATCTATATCCGCCAACGTCATGTTGGCGTCTGCGAGTGCCTTGGAAACGCATGGCACGAAAGCTTCTGCATGCGCGCGTGAGGCGATTTCCGGAATCACACCGCCGTAGCGCGCATGTTCCTCCATTGAGGAAGCCACTACGTTGGAGAGCAGTTCGCGTCCGCGCACGATGGCTGCCGCGGTTTCGTCGCAAGTGGATTCAATGCCCAGTACAATCGGCTCACTCATGATTGCTGCTCCTGTTCGTCGGTTATTTCATTAGCGGTCTCGGCTGCTGCACTCTGTGTTCCCGAGCTTTGGAAACCTACAACGCGTGGTTGCAATTCCAAGGCCATCACGTAGGCGTCAATACCTTCCGGCTGGTAGTAGCGTTTGCGCAAACCTATGCGTTCAAATCCGAAGCCGTGGTAGAGCGCGATGGCCGGCTCATTGACCACGCTGACTTCCAGCAGCATGCGCTTTGCGCCTTGTTCACATGCTCGATGGATAAGATCCGTCATGAGTGCGCGGGCGATGCCTTGGCGTTGGTAGGTTTTGCCGACTCCCACGTCCATAATCTCTGCGTCTTCGCCGTCATACCAGTATCCCGCGAATCCGCGTACAGTGCAGGACTCAGATTCCAACGAATCCTGCTGTTGGTCGATATCAAATACGTAGGTTCGTCCTGGCATTTCCAGTTCTTGCCGAACCGAGGCTTCGCTCCATGCATGATTGCCGAATAATTCGACTTCCAACGCTCGCATGGCGGCAACGGCTTGTTCATGGCCGATTTCGTGTTGTGTGACGAGCATCAGGCGTTACGCTCCGCGCCTTCATGACCCAGCACATGTTTCAATGGTGCCGGGATTTCCGCATCCGGACGCCTCAGATACAACGGTTCGACCGGTGCGTTCGGATGCTGCTGAGCATTCAGTTCGGCTTCACTCGCAAAAATGCTGAGTCCTTGTGCACCTTGATCAAGCACTGAGGAATCCTCGATATCACCCAAGTGTTCGATTCCGGACAATACGGAGGCGTACTTGTTCGCACCGTGGCCGATTACGTCCACGATGACCTCGCCATCAACGGTTGCGGCGTATGCTGCGACTGTCTCATTCACACGGGTCACAATGGATGCTGGATAATCGATGTCCATGGCGATAAGCGGCGTGGTGAGCGTGGGCACAGATGCAGATTCGGTACCGGTAAGCGGGCTCAAGCAGAGTTCGAAATACAGCTGTTTGCGTCGTGCATCGTTGACCGCCAACGTCAAGACATGAAGGCTGCTCGGATCGCCAAGTGTGCCGCGTGCTCCACGACGAATCAGATTCCATTGGGCTTGTGGCTCCAACACGTTCTGCCCGATGAGCGTGGCACCGGTGGCGAAGGCGAGCGCTTTAGCGGTCACCAGTCCTGCGCGGAGTCCGGTAAATGGTGCCGGGCCCACGCCTGCAACAATGGCAGTGATGTCTTGAGGCGTGCAGCCAGCCTGCTCTATTGATCGCGCGATGTTGACTTGCAGTTGCTCCACATGGGTGCGGGAATCCGTTTCCACGATGGGTTCATGCCCCACCACGCCGACTGTCGAACCGAATGAGGTGTCAATCACCAGCGTGCAACCCATGTATCCTCCTAGCAGTGCAAACTTCCCGATCGCAGACGCTGCAGCCAGCCATCAACGACCTTGAGAAAAACCTTTAGAGAGTGTACATCGAGGAGTCTATGGACGCATGCGGGTTACAGGCTGAAGTGTTCCCAGCGTGCTCCCACGGGAATGAAGGTAACGGTTCTCAACCCGTTGCTGGTGAGTTCGTTTTCATTTCCATTCTCGCTCGAATCGTTGTCAAGAGACCGGTCGATATGGATTTCCAGACGTTCACTGGCCAACGCCGTGGCCATCTGTTCGCCCCATTCCATAAGAATGACGGTGTTTTCGCCGGGATCTTCAAGCTCTTCATCAAGGCCAAGCGATTCCAGTTCGTCGAGCAGTCTTCCGATGGCATCCTGACCTGGCGCGTAGGATGTGCCGCCCAAACGGTATGCGTCCACATGAATCAGGTGTGCAGCACTACCATCTGTAAACCGACCGTCGAGTTCGCGGGCGATGGTGAAAGTAGGAGAAACGATTGGTTCACTGATACCAAGTCCCGCACCAAATCCTTGGGCAAAAGTGGTTTTTCCAGCGCCAAGCGGCCCGGAGAGCAAGAGCACATCGCCTCCATGAGCCAAGCCTGCTACACGTTTGCCGAGTTCTTGCATGGATTCGCTTGTGGGAGCGGAAACCGTGATGGTTGTCATTGCAATGCCGTCCTTTATCGCCCTTTATGACTGATGTCTTCGATGCAGCGTTCCAGCGCGTACAGCGGGTCGCCGCCATTGGTTTTGCTTTGTTCGTCGGCCCACGCCAACATACGAATGCAATGGGACATGCCCGCTGAAGTCCAGCCGCCTAGCTGGCGGGTGGCGTTACGCAATACCCAAGGATTGGTTTTTGCTTCGGCTTGCGATATGGTTCCGGATTTCACTGCTGCGGCTTTGGCCAATGTGCGCAGTTTCATGGCCAGCGCACCAATTAACGCAATCGGGTCAGTGCCTTGTTCCACTGCAGAACGCATCATAACAATGGCTTGTGCGGTCTGCCCTTCTATGGCCTTGTCTGCCACAGCGAAACCGGTGACCTGCGGGTTAGCTGTCAAATACTGGTTGACGCGATCCAGTCCAATGGGATTATCGTCGAAGTCAAAGCACAGTTGCTCGCACATGGCGGCGAGTTCACCGGTTTTGCCACCTAATACCGCAACCAACTGTTGTGCGGCGGCAGGTTCGATACGACGTTTGCGCTTTTCGAATTCCTGATACACGAAATTCAGTTGAGCATCCGGTTTCTTAAGATCCGGCACCTCTTCCTTGCGAGCGCCGGCTTTGATCAGTTGATCGAGGATGCGCTTGCCTTTCACGCCACCCTCATGTTGGCAAATCACCACACTCGAGCCGGCAGGATCTTTACTGGCTTGTTTGGTATAGGCAATGATGGCTTCGGCAAGTTTTTCATCCGCGTTCTGCAGGTTGTCTACTCGCACTACGGCTACATCGGATAGCAGTGAGGGGCTGACCGCCTCATCAAACGCGTATTGGTCGGCGTTGGTGGCATCCAATTCGATGAGTTCCGCATCAGGACGCGCCTTCAACGCTTCAGCGCATAGCTCTTTGACTCGTGAAGCATTCAGGTATGAGTCTCCCCCGGGAACCACTTTCACCGGCGCGTTTACTGTTTTGGCCATAGGCTCCATCTCGCCACATGCGTTGGACAATCGTTGGAATCAGTTATCGCAGCGTCAGCCCACTATCGTCGCGCAAGAAGATGTATGGTTTCCTGCCACCACAGTGATATACGCACCCGTCGAGCCGCATGCGAGCCGAATCGTTCACCCGGTAGTCCAGACTCGATATGGCGATGTCTCCACCAATGGCGAACAGTCATCAGTATCGCAGCTATTGCACCCTCCACCGCAAGTACCAGCAACGCGCCACCCACGCCTCCAGCCCACGGCATTGTCGCCATATCAGATCCTCCCAGCCATTGCGCGATACGCTCCATCACCAGCGTGCACCATGATGACATTTGCGCCAGAGCATATGCAGGAGCAGGCGCACACCATGCACAGCATAAGGCCAACAGCCCGGTAATCGTAGCCAAAGAAACAAAGGGAGATACCAGCAGATTAGCTGGCACCGACAGTACCGGCAGTTCTGGTTCCATCAACACTTGAATCGGCATAGTGAACAGTTGAGCAGCCACAGTCATCGCCATAGCCTGAGCTATTGGCCGCGGTAGAACGTGGCATAGTACGCGTTCTATACGATTCGCATACAGCACTATTCCCAACACCGCAGCACATGACAATGCAAACCCATAGCTCTGCGACATCTGCGGGTTGAGGACAAGCACACCAATCACAGTCCAGCACAAAGCGCTTAACGCTTGCGATCTTCGCCCGAATGCGTAACATAACGCACCCATCAGCCCCATAATGAGCGCACGCGTCACAGAATCGCCAGGGAACACTATTGCACTCAATGCCATATATGCGGCTGCCATGAAGACAGCAATCACTCGCCTATCTGCCAGCAACCACATCCCTATCCGGCGAATCAACGCGGCAAGCAGCACAAAATGGCCTCCTGACACCGCCATAAGATGCATAATGCCAGCTTTGCGAAACGAATCCTCAACAGTGCTCGCATACGTATCGTCAATAGGCGTGGACTGCGATGACGCGTCGAAATAATCCTGACCAAGTACACCCATGGTCATACCGGGAACCAGAACACGCCCCTGATCCGATAATGTATCCGTGACACGAAAGAATGATTGCTGCATTCGCGTCACCACACTGCGATGCCACGGTGGAGCTCGCATATGTACTATCGGCTCAGGGTTCGATGGCGATGCTGTTTCAGCCAGAAACCATAATGGCATTCGCCCGTATTCGGCATTGCATAATCTGCCAATAATTCGGTACTGGGCACCGCGTTGCAATAAGGCACATTCGCTGCGTGCCGCATACAGTCTGACTGAAGCGAACGAGCGTTGCGAAATACCGTTCACGATAACGGCATTCAACCGCATATCAACCTGACAGTCATAATCACGATGGTCGGAAACCAATACTGGAGTCGTTGCACTGCCCTCCACGATGATGGTGGCGGAATCATCGGCTCTGACATGCTGAAATGCCGGATCAAGCCAGGTGAGCGTGTCTGCCGCCACTGCGACCGTTGCGGCGATGCTGGCTGCCGCGATGCATACCGATAGCATTGCCGACCATACAACTTTGGCCCGCATCATGCAGATCAGCGCAAGCAACAGTAGTGCGATACCCGTTACGAATACAGGTACCACCAGTGGCAGCAATCGATGAATCAACAATTGCAGCAATACTGGTATGCCATCTGATGCTTCACTATCCAGCGCAGGTTCCTGACGTTGGCTCCACACCGTAAACAGTTGATGCGCGCATAGACTGGCCATCCACATACTCATGGCGACTGGGAGCAGCCGATGATCACGACTTCCCTGCTCTCGCGCAATACGATCGGCGGTCATTCAATTCTCACCTGCCCTCGCATTTTTTCCAATGTTTTGGCCCCGATACCAGGAACATCCAGTAATTGATCGACTGACGTGTATCGTCCTATTGCTGCTCGATGGTCAAGAATGCGTTGCGCAGTAACCGGTCCAACGCCGGTAATGGATTGCAGCTCCTCCAGTGAGGCTGTATTGATGTTGACTCGCGTGTCTGGAACTGAAGTCTGATCAGCGGAATCTGAATCGCCCTGTGCAGAGGATTCAGTATCGGATTGCTGGCTATTGTTTTGCGATGTGTCCGGTGAGGTTCCATTGATATTGCTGGAATCTGCAGCAGTACCAGATGCTGTATCGGAAACACTCGAATACTCTTGACCGACCGCGGTGAGATTCATGGATTGCTGCACAATAAGCGCAAAACTGAGCCCTAAGACTGCGACCAATAGCAGAATCACTACTAAGGCATGCCCTGGCGAAAACATCATCCGAGGTTGGTCTCTCACTGCTCGCGGACGGTCAATATCAGCGTCCGTGGAACGTACACCAATCAGTGAATCCAGTGAGGCTTTACTGTGCGCTTTGGCTGGACGTAATGAATTGGCGTGTACGCTGTTGTTCGCGTCGCTGGTATCAGGGCTGTCATGCGTGATCGCTTGTGGTGGAGAAATGGCGTCAGAGCCTGGTGGCGGCGGAACAAAGTCTGGTTCAGCCGAGATTTTCGGCATGGCTTCGCCATCCTCGGGAAGGCCATGCAATCGCCGAGCTGCCGGTGATGATGCGTGTGAGGAACGCTTTGTAGTACGAAAAATGCCCATGAATCCACGCTGAAGGATTCATGGGCATTTGTCCAGCTGAAACGGGGTATGTGGTTCTAGCTTATGAAGTTATCCACATTGAGGGGAACCTTATGTTTGGGCTTCTCCCCTCAGTCTCGCTGCGCGAGCCAGCTCCCCTCAGTGAGGGGAGCCAGCAGTGGTGTCACTCGGCTGGAACGATGGAGACGATCTTCGGAGCCTTGACGATCACCTTGCGCGGCTCCTTGCCGCCAAGACGATCAGCCACAGCAGCGAGAGCCTGCTTCTCCAGATCAGCCGGGTCGATGTCAACCGGAACTTCGAGCTTGGCACGCACCTTGCCCTTGATCTGCACCACAGCGGTCACAGTGTCATGACCAACATAGCGTTCATCAGCCACCGGCCACGGCTCGGCAGAAAGGGACTCGGGGTGGCCCAGCTTGTTCCACATTTCCTCGCAGATATGCGGAGCAATCGGAGCGAGCATCAGAATCAGCGGCTCAACCGCAGCGCGCGGCACAGACTTCAGCGAGGTCAGGTGGTTGTTGAGCACGATGAGCTTGGCGATGGCGGTGTTCGGGCGCATGCCTTCCATTTCCGCGGTCACTTCAGCAATCGTGTTGTTCAGCAGCTTCAGCGTCTTCTCATCCGGGGTCTCTTCGGACACGTGAGCCTCGCCCGTGGTCTCGTCAATCACGTTACGCCACAGACGCTGCAGGAAGCGCATGCCGCCGACCACGTTACGGGTGTTCCACGGACGGGATTCATCCAGCGGGCCCATGCTCATCTCGTACAGGCGGAAGGTGTCAGCACCGTAGTTCTCGTACATGAAGTCCGGGGTCACGATGTTCTTCAGGCTCTTGCCCATCTTGCCGAATTCACGGTTGGCATGCTCACCATTCCAGGTGAACGTCGGCTCGCCGGAAGCGTCGGCCGGGCCTTCCACAACCTCGTCGGCCGGCACATACTGGCCACGATCGTCGGTGTAGGCGTAAGCCTGAATCATGCCCTGGTTGAACAGCTTGTGGAATGGTTCAGCCGAATCCACGTAGCCCAGATCGAAGAGAATCTTGTGCCAGAAGCGGGAGTACAGCAGGTGGAGCACCGCGTGTTCCACACCGCCGATGTACAGGTCCACACCACCCTCATCGCCGGAGTACTTGTTGTGGTTCGGGCCCATCCAGTAGTCGAACTCGTCCTTTTCGACCATGTGAGCGGTGTCGGTCGGGTCGATGTAGCGCATGTAGTACCAGCAGGAACCTGCCCAGTTCGGCATGGTGTTGGTGTCACGGTAGTAGGTCTTGACACCGTCGCCCAAGTCAAGCTGGACCTTAACCCAATCCTCGTTGCGGCTCAGCGGAGCCTCCGGGTTGGATTCGGCGTCCATCGGGTCGAAGGTACGCGGCTCGTAATCCGGCACATCCGGCAGGTTGATGGGCAGTGCGGAATCCGGCAGCAGGTGCGGAGTGCCGTCTTCACCGTAAACAATCGGGAAGGGCTCGCCCCAGTAGCGCTGACGGGAGAACAGCCAATCGCGCAGACGGTACGATACCGTGCCCTTGCCCACGCCTGCGGATTCCAGCCATGCGTTCACCTTGGCGATGGCGTCGTCAACGCGCAGTCCGTTGAGGGACAGCGCATCGCCGGCAGCCTTGGTGGCCTCTACCGAGGAGTTGATGACGATACCGTCATGGGAGACGAACGGAGCCTTGCCCTCGTAATTGTCGAGCGAATCACCGGATTCCGGCAACGGCTCAACGGTGTAGATTACCGGCAGACCGAACTTGGTAGCGAAATCGTAATCGCGCTGGTCGCCGCCAGGCACTGCCATAATGGCGCCGGTGCCGTAATCCATAAGCACATAGTCAGCGGTGAACAGCGGCAGCTTGGCACCAGTAATCGGGTTGATGGCGTACAGGCCGGTGAACAGACCGGTCTTCTCGCCTGCTTCATCCACACGATCCTTAGCGGTCTTGGATTCTGCAGCCAGACGGTAGGCCTTCATACCTTCAGCTGGAGTAGCGTAGCCGCCCTTCCAATCCTCCGGCACATCGGCTGGCCACTCGTCAGGCACGTACTGCAGCAGCTCGTGTTCTGGGGAGACCACGGCGAACGTGGTGCCGAACAGGGTGTCCGGACGAGTGGTGTAGATTTCCATGTCCTTAACGCCATCGGCGGTAGGAACCTCAAAGTGCACGGATGCGCCGTGGGATTCGCCAATCCAGTTGCGCTGCATCAGCTTGACCTTTTCAGGCCAGTTGATGCCATCAAGGTCTTCGATTAGGCGGTGACCGTACTTGGTGATGCGCATGGACCACTGGCGCAGCTCACGCTGGAACACCGGGAAGTTGCCACGTTCGGACTTGCCTTCTGCGGTGACCTCCTCGTTGGCGAGCACAGTGCCCAGACCCGGACACCAGTTGACCGGAGACTTGGAGATGTAAGCCAGGCGGAAATCGTTCAGAATATCCTGCTGCTCAGCCTCGGTGAGGTCGCCCCAAGACTTGCCATCGGACTCGTGACCCGGAATGGCCTTCTCGCCGGATTCAAACTTGGCTACAAGTTCGCTAATCGGGCGTGCAGAACCCTTGGTGCCGGACGGATTGGTGGCGTCATCGTCATACCAGGATTCGTAGATACGCGAGAAGATCCACTGCGTCCAGCGCACGTAACCTGGATCGATGGTGGCAAAAGTACGACGGTTGTCGAAGCTTAAGCCCATGCGGTGCAGCTGGCGAGACATGTTGGCAATGTTCGCCTCGGTGGTCACGCGCGGATGCTGACCGGTCTGCACAGCGTACTGCTCAGCAGGCAGGCCGAAAGCATCATAGCCCATGGCGTGCAGCACGTTCTCACCCTTCATACGGTGGTAACGGCTCACCACATCGGAGGCCAGGTAGCCCAGCGGATGGCCGACGTGCAGGCCCTTGCCGGACGGGTATGGGAACATGTCCATGGCGAAATAGGCTGTACGGCCTTCAGCGTTACGGCCCTTGCCGTCCTTCAGATCACCATTGACGTTGGCTGCCCAGAAGGTGCCTCGCTCATCCCAAATCTTCTGCCATTTGTTTTCGATATCCTGCGCCAGTTCAGCGTTGTAGCGGAAGCTGGGCTCTGCGGTTTGCGTGCTCTTCTCGTTGTCACTCATAAATCAGCAAGGTAGCCGCGTAACTGGACACGCTTCTGTGCGCTATTCAGCATCCGAGACGATGGCTCGAGGAGTGTCACTGAGTTTCACGGACAGTTTGCTCTGCTGCTTGAGTGTGTCACGGGCGGCGGCCCAACTGCCGTCGTCAATCATGTCCTGCAATGCTTCAGCGATTTTGCCAGCGAGCTCGGCAGTGCCTTTGCCTACCGCAATGCCATATTCAATGGTTCCCTCGTCAGTAAGTACTGCCGTATACTGCGGTCCATTGGCTTGGCGCAATCCGCCAAGAATCGCCGTATCCGCAACAATGGCGTCTGCAGCCCCAGCTTGTAATGCAGTGACGCATTGCGCGTAACTGTCACGCTCCTGCATGGTGGCTTCGGGATGATTGGTATGGAAGATCGTGGCCGTTTCATCGCCTTGGACTGCGCAAATGTCACGTTGGTTCACATTGCCGACCTTGCCATGCCCACTCTCATAATCTGTGCGATCGCTGGCGCGAACCAGCAACCCAACATTGGCAGTCAAATAAGGTCCCGCAAAATCAACCAAAGTGCGGGACTGGTCTGTAATGGGCCAGGAGGCTACCACCATGTCCACTTGCCCGTTATCCAGCATGGATTGTCTGGTTTCCGGGCGAACCTGTTTAAAAACAATCTGCTTATTCGCATAACCGAGGCGTGCCGCCACATATTTGGCAATCGTTACATCAAATCCCTCGTACGTACCGTCATGCCACATGCCAACTGCAGGTTCGTCTGCGGCCATGCCGATGGCGATGGTCGGCCCTTCCGGAGAGCCGGATACCGTGGTGACCTGAATCTGCCCGCAACCGCCGAGCGGCATGGCGAGCATCATCATGGCCGCTATTGATGCAACAGTGCGCTTGATTCGCATCGGTTTACTTAAACATACGCGAGCGGGTAAGGAACCAAGTGACCACTGCGGAGAGAGCAATGGAGATAAGGATAATCGCCGCGAATCCCCATGGCTTGTCGCTCAACGGCATACCCAGCATGCCTTCCTGGAAGTTCATGCCATACATGGAGAAGATCAGGGTCGGGATAGACAGCGTAATGGAGATGATGGTGAAGATGCGCATCACGTTGTTCAGGTTATTGGACACGATCGATGCGAATGCATCGGTCATGTTCGCAAGAACGCCGCTGTAGATGTTAGCCATCTCGATTGCCTGCTTGTTCTCGGTGATGACGTCATCCAGCAGATCCTCATCATCCGGGTATTGCTTGATGCGCTGCAAGGTGGTGAGCTTTTCCATCACGATTTCGTTTGATTTCAGCGATGTGGTGAAATACACCAAAGTCTTGGAAAGCTCCATCAGCATCACGATTTCACGGTTCTGCATGGAGTGGCGCAGCTTCAATTCCAGCTTGTCGCTTTCGCGGTCGATGATACGCAGGTATCGCAAATACATAGTGGCGTTGCGGTACAGAATCTGCAGAATGAATCGCGAGCGCATGTAGGTGTTGAACCCGCGAATCGTGCCTTCCATGAATGGGTGCAGCACTGGGGTGTCTTGCATGCAAACGGTGATGATGAGGTTTTCGGTGACGATAATCGACAACGGGATGGTCTCATACCAATCGCGTCCGCCACGTTCTTCCACGGTAGGAATGTCGACGATGATCATCGTGTAATCGTCTTCAACGTCTACACGGGAACGTTCTTCGTCATCCAGAGGGGCGCGCAAATCAGCCAAATCAATGCCGGTTTGTGAGGCGACGGTGGCGAGTTCAACATCCGTAGGTTCGCTTAAACATAACCAGGAACCGTTTTCCGGTTTCTCGATCTGCTCCACTTGGTTGTTGATTGAGCTGAAGATTCTCAGCATGCCGTCTCACCCGCCTTCCGCGCTTTCCTATGTTCTATCGCTGTACGGTTTAAAACCGAGATTAGTCTAGACCTACCGCGCGAATTTGTGAGGAGGCCTTGCGCGGACGGCGCGTCTACCATACGATTGGCTGCCAATCAGGCATGTTCGGGCCGCGCAAATCAGCTGGACCGTTTTCCCAATCCGCAGTGTCTGCGATGGCAGGCGCCTTGTTATATTCCTCGAGTTCAAATAATGGCTGTTCGGATGGCTGCCCGTTAATGGTGTGACGCACTTTGAGCCGGCACCAGCAAGCGTTGCGCATACCGCCGAGCGCATTCATGCCATCCGGATCCAAGCCCAGAAGATTGGCAATCGTGGCGGTAATCCATGAGCCGTGACCGACCAGCATCATTGTGGTCGGCATGTCATCGGCGTATGCAGGGTCCATGATGAGCTCGCGCACGGCATTCGCGCCGCGTTCGCCTACTTGAGCTCGGCTTTCGACACCATATTTGGTTTCTCCGCCTGTATGTCGTTTCCATGAGGCGTATGCTTCGGCATCAATCGCTTTGATTTCTTCGCGGGTCAAACCCTCCCATTGGCCGAAGCTGCGTTCGCGCAATCGCACATCGCAGATAACGTCAAGGCCCATCAGATCAGCGAATGCGTGTGCGGTCTGCTGGGCGCGGAATAAATCAGAGGAAATGACGATCATACGGCGTGCTGCCGCCGGAGCTTCACGGTATTGACTGATGTCAGTCCGTTCAGCAGCGTCTGCCGGAGGTTGCGCAATCAGTTCGGGATGAGCGGCATACTGGCTGACTTTTGCCCAATAGAATCGGCTGGCGAGCGCATATCCGCTCTGGTCCGCTTGCCATTGGCCTACGAGATCCAACGGCACATCAATCTGCCCTTGCAATCGATGTGCAAGATTGTATTGCGTCCGCCCGTGCCGCAGCATCACCACTTCGTCAATCATGAATCCTCCTTGACTTCTCTCTATCTCACCATGAGCCATGGAGACTGTTCTGCATCTGCGGCATAACCAACCACGGTTCCTTTACAATGACGTACGTGGAGATTACTGAACAAACATGGGCCTTTATTGCCGAGCATCGCCATGATGATGTACGCGAACTGGCATTGCATGCCAAGCGTAGCCCTGAAGTGGATATTCCCTTCGCTTTGGAGCAGATTTCAGGCTGGCAGCGCGCCACCGCAAAGCTTCCCGATTGGGCGGCGCATCAGGGTTTGATTTTCCCTCCACAGGTGCCGATGGAGCAATGTTCCTCCCAGTTCACCGCGCAATATAAGGCACGACTGGCAACTCGCCTATTGGACTCACTGCCGCACACCGCTCACGCAGCTGATTATTCGGTAACCTCTCTGGTTGATTTGACTGGTGGTTTCGGTGTCGATTTTTCCTATATGGCGCGCGTGTTCGGCAAGGCGACGTATGTGGAGCGGCAGACGAACCTGTGCGATATCGCGCAACATAATTTCCCGCTGCTGGGTCTCGATCACGCTGAAATCATCAATGATGACTCTACTGCCGTCATCAATCAGATTAAGTCTGCTTCAATGATTTTCCTCGACCCTGCCCGCCGTGATGATCATGGCTCACGCACGTATGCGATTGCCGACTGCACTCCGGATGCGCTGGCATTGAAATCACAGCTACTCACCGTAGCGCCTTTGGTGATGATTAAGCTCTCCCCCATGCTTGATTGGCATAAGACGGTGGCTGATTTTGCTGGCTCGGTGCATGAGGTACATATTGTCTCGACTGGCAATGAATGCAAGGAACTGCTACTGGTGCTAAGTCGCGAGCGGTGTGATACGCCTCGCGTGGTGTGCGTGAATGATGGGCAAGTATTGGCTTACCGTGTGTCAATCGATAATGGCGCGGCAATATTTGACGATGATTCTGTTCGGTTCATACAAACCGGAGCTCTTGTTGCTGATGAGGCGCATTATCTGTATGAGCCGAATGCTTCCATTATGAAGGCCGGATGTTTTAGCGTGCTTGAGCATCGGTTTGCTGTACAGCCGATAGGAGCCAATAGTCATCTGTTCATCAGTGAACAACCTGTTGATGATTTTCCTGGACGTTCTTTTGCCATCACATCCGTGGCCACCATGAACAAAAAAGATCTGAAACGCGCGCTTTCAGGGCTTACTCATGCAAATATCGCAGTGCGCAACTTCCCCATGTCGGTTGCCACGTTGCGCAAGAAGCTCAAGTTGAAGGATGGCGGTGAAACCTACCTGTTCGCTACCACTGATGAAGCCGGGCGCCACATTATTATTTCCACAGTGAAACAGTAGCCGCACAGCATGGATTGTATAAGTGTGAAGCCGCTTGCTCGATAAGGAGCAAGCGGCTTCACACTATAAGAATGAGATTGTGATCGAAGAACAATCAGTCCTTGACGATGGTCTTGCCAGCGGTCGGGCCGGAAGCCAGGTTCTGAATCTCGGTGACTTCGAGCACCGGAATCACAGCCGGCTTCTTGGTGCCCTTCTCTTCAGCAACCTTGACCTGAGCCTCGTAGATATCGTCATCGGAATGCAGGGTAACGGTGCCACGGAAGCGGTAGCCCTGCTTCTTCTCCAGGTTGGCGAAGGCGATAACCAGCGGAGAGCCGTTCTTCAGGTTCTCGTAGGTCTGGCCTGCGGTGCGCTCATGGTAAGCGATGTGCGTGTCATCCAGCACGAACAGGGACATCTTCGGGCCAAGATCCAGTTCGCCGTCCTTAGAGATGGTGGAAACCCAACCGAGGTTGTTGGCCACGAATTCCTTGATTTCCGGGGTAATGACTGCCATGGCAAGTCCTTTCTGAGCGAAAAATAATACCGTGTATAAGATTAGCGAATTCGCGCGCCACTCGCCCGGATGTTCGCTGTGAGTATCCTCACCTTATGCCGCATGTTGCGTTTCAGTCGGCTTCGTCAACAGATCATTTCATTTTCAACGTCTGCTGCGAACCGCCATCGCATCAATCCTGATGGCAGCGGACACTCGCCACGCATATCCGCCATATTTTGGCCGGCCATACCCGTAACCTATGTGCCGGAGAGACACAATCAGCAGTAGGGGTGCATCATGAGTGTGGTCGAGCGTTTCAGCAAGCTACGTAGCCGCTGGTCTCGTTCATTCCCCCCGAATTTGGCACGTCTTATGCTGCTCACATGTGCGGCGTTATGGGGTGGCAGCTACTTGCTGGCCAAGTTCGCCATGGAAGCCATTCCTCCACAGTGGCTGATGGGTTTGCGCATGTTCGGCGCCTGCATCTGCATGCTGGGGTTATTCCATAAGCACATTATTCCTAACCTGACGCCGAAGATTATCGTACCGGCCCTTGTGGTAGGCGTAACCTACTGGGGCACTATGGTCACGCAGACCATAGGATTGCAAACCATCGATCCTGGGCGCAGCGCGTTCCTGACCGCTGCATACTGCGTGCTGACGCCGTTCGTCACCTGGCTGGTGTCCAAGAGCAGGCCGCGAGTCATCAATCTTATCGCCGGCATTATTTGTCTGATTGGCGTCGGCTTTGTTTCCTTAAAACCAGGTGGTTCGCTTTCCCTCAGCGTCGGCGACTGGTTGACCATCACCACGGCGATTATCTTCTCGTTCAACCTCACTTTCCTCGGCGTATATACCAAACGTTTTGATCCCATCGCAGTCACCTTCGTGCAATTCGGTATTGCCGGCGTATTATTCCTGATCGGCGCAATCGTTACCGAGCCCGCACCCGATGCCGGCTGGCTCGCCCCGTCGGTGGTGGCCAGCGTACTGTACCTGTTCCTTGGCGCCACCATGAGCGCGCAGATTATGCAGAACATCGGTCTTGCCCACGTGCCCGCCTCGCAGGCCTCAATCATTATGTGCACGGAAAGTCTGTTTGCGGTCTCCTTCTCCGCTTTGTTCTGGGGCGAGCGCATCATGTGGAGCTCCTTGGTTGGCTTCGCATTGATTTTCGCAGCGGTTTTGATGTCCGTCATCAGACCTACGAAGCATTCGCTGCATCGTAACTGATGAACTGATTGATGAGTCAACTTGTCGTATCGCGCTTGGCCCTTGGCCGCGATGTTATGGTCAATCCACTACTATAAGAATGTTTGTCAGGCGCCAGATGGCGTATATCGAAAGGAGCATCATGAATCTGCTTGAGGCTATGGAGGCCCGTCACGCTGTCCGCAATTTCACCGACGAAGCGTTGACCGACGAGCAGATCGATGCGCTGACGAAGTCCATTGCCGAACTCAATACCGCTCACAGGTTAAATATGCAGTTGATTCATGGCGTGGATGATGCATTCGGCGGCTGCCCCACCCATTACGGTCGTTTCTCCGGCGTGCACAATCTCATCGCTCTTATCGGATCCGAGAACAGCCAACCTGAGCAGTTGGATGAAACAGTCGGTTATGCAGGTGAGCTGCTCGCACTGAATGCCGTAGCGCTCGGATTGGATACCTCGTGGGTGGTATTGCATGAAACCGACGAACATGACGGTCAATGGACTCTTGAAGAAGGCCAGCGTATGCCGGCCGCCATCGTGCTGGGCCATGGAGCTCGTCCAGGTAGGGCTCATCGCAGTAAGCCGGCTGAAGACTTGGGTTTGGTAGCCAACGGCACCTATGCTGACGCCCCTGATTGGTTCCATGCCGGTATTGAATCTGTAATGCTTGCTCCTAGTGCTCTTGGTAAGCAGCCGGTGCAATTCACGCTGTTGGAAGATGGTCATACAGTGCAGGCACAGGCATTGGATGGTGTCCAGGCGCATATTTGTCTTGGTATTGCCAAGTTGCATTTCGAGCTTGGTGCTGGAAATGACCACTTCACTTGGGCTGAATAGATATTTCACGGCGCATCTCAGCATGTGAAGATTTTGAAGGGTTCATGTAAGCATTTTGCGGCTTTCATCGAGCCTTCAGGAAGACTTCAGCACAATCGCCTACGGTCGTAGATTGTGAAGAAGTTTTTCCAAGGTCTTTCCTTTTCCTCGATCGTGGCAGGTACTCTCGCTGCCGTCACATCGTTCCTGCTAGCCGCGAAAATCGGTGTTGCCGGCTCGGTTATCGGCGCTGCGGCCAGTTACATCGTTTCTGTAGTGGCAACGAACATCTACCAGAACATCATCAAAGCCTCTAGCGAGAAGTTTCAGCAAACCATCGTCGGCTCGGATAACGCCGAGAACAAGCCTGAGGATGAATCCGGCGCTGACGATCAATCACATGAGGACAGCGAATCCGATAACGAGAACGCAGCGTCCAGCGAAGAAAACATGGAAAGCGCCGATGATGCTGAGAAATTCAGCACTACTGATGAATCTGATGCTGAAGCGACTGATAATCGCGCTGTGGCAGCAGCTGAGGCTGGCGAGGCTCAGTCAGCCCGTAAGCCGCGCGAAATCATTTCTCGCCCTGCCGATGGGCACACGTATTCCATCAGTGAGCTGCGCAAGCATCGCCGCGATCCAAAGCGTGTAGCCGTTATCGTCACACTGGTGTCTGGCTTGCTAACAGTTGCCGTAACTGCAGGCATTGTCATGTTGGTAACGCAGGGTCATGGCACGGATACCGTGGTCTCTGACCTGGTCTCCCCCACTAAGACCACGACTGATTCTGATAGTTCCACTGATTCTGATTCGTCAGTGCAACCGCAGCAGGGCGCGCCTACGACTCCGCAATATGGCGAGAGTGACAGCGATTCCAGCACCAGCAATTCCAACAGCGATACCTCAACCGATACCAGTGGAAACACCTCTGATTCCACCAATAGTTCTGGCACCACTTCCAGCTCTGGCTCTTCCAGCTCCTCCGGTACTGATTCCAGCAGCTCCAGCAATTCGAGCAACTCTAATAATTCAGGCACGAGCGATAGTTCCAGCTCGTCTGGCAACACGTCTGATTCTTCCGGATCATCAGACTCTTCTTCCGGATCTTCCTCAGGCTCCAGCTCGTCGTCCGGTTCCTCTTCTGGTTCTTCCAGCTCATCGGGAAGCACCGGTTCAAATACTGGTAGCGCCGAAGGCACAGGATTCAGCACAATCGGCTAGCCGCTGCTGGTTATTGAAGATCTGCAACGCATTGCCCCACGCCATTGCTTCACGTAATGACGTGGGGCAATGTACCATTAGAACCTATGACTACTATCATCATGCGCACCTCTGAAGGTCCGATCACCATCAACCTGTTCGACGACAAGGCTCCGAACACCGTAGCCAACTTCCTTGGTCTCGCCACCGGCGAGAAGGAGTGGGCTGACCCGTACACCGGTCAGCCGTCTCACGGCAAGTTCTACAACGGCCTGACTTTCCACCGCATCATCAAAGACTTCATGATTCAGGGCGGCTGCCCGCTCGGCACTGGCACTGGTGGCCCTGGCTATGATTTTGATGATGAAATCGACCCGAGCTTGAAGTTCGATAAGCCGTATCTGCTGGCCATGGCAAATGCCGGTCTGCGCCGCGGCCGTGACGGCCAGATTCATGGCACCAACGGCTCCCAGTTCTTCATCACCACTGTGCCGACCCCATGGCTGGATGGCCACCACACCATCTTCGGTGAGGTTGCTGACGAAGATTCCAAGAAGGTTGTAGACAAGCTGGAAGCCTTGGATACCGATCCGATGGATCGTCCGCTTGAGCCGGCCGTAATCCTGTCCGTGGACGTGGCTGAGTAATACTCCACTGCAGCACTACATATAAGACATAAGAAAAGTCCCTGATTGGAAAACAATCAGGGACTTTTCTTGTATTACTTCATCTTGCGCAAGCGAGGCTCTGCAGATTCCTTGGCACCAGTTAAACGGTAGACATCGAATACGCCATCGATCTTACGAACTGCGGCAAGCAAAGTGTTGAGATGCTGAGGATCAGCCATTTCAAAACTGAACTGGCTGGTAGCCACACGATCAGAACCGGTGGCAATTGTGCCGGAGATAATGTTCACTCCGTGATCGGAAAGCACGCGCGTCACATCAGACAGCAGATTGCGTCGATCCAAGGCCTCGACTTGAATCTTGACCATGAACAAGCCCTTGGTGCTGGTCCATTCGACTTCGACCACACGTTCAGGCTGCTTGTTCTTCAAATCAATCATGTTCTGGCAGTCAGTACGATGCACGGACACACCCTGATTACGGGTGATGAAGCCGACAATCTGATCGCCCGGCACCGGCATGCAGCAGCGTGCGAGTTTAATCCACACGTCTCCCACGCCCTTGACGGACACGCCAGTGGAGCTGGATGAGGTCTTGCGCTCCACAGGCTTCAAAGGCAGAACCTCTTGCTCCACCTCTTCGTCCACTTCGTCCGCGCCGGCGTCCTTCACCAAATGCGAAATGACATTTTGCGTGGAGATCTGACCATCGCCAATGGCAGCGAACACAGCGTCCGCGTTCGGGAAGTTCAAGTCAACGGCAACACCAACCAATGCCTCAGGAGTAAGCAACGCATTGACCGGCAAATTGCGCTTACGCATGGCTCGGGTCAGCTCGTCACGGCCTTCCTCAATGGCTTCGGTACGGCGTTCCTTAGAGAACCATTGACGAATCTTATTGCGGGCCTTCGGGCTCTTGACAAAGCTCAGCCAGTCGCGGGAAGGGCCTGCGGTATCTGACTTGGAAGTCAGGATTTCCACAGTGTCACCGTTGTCCAGCGTGGTATCGAGCGGTACCAAGCGTCCGTTGACGCGTGCGCCCATAGTACGGTGGCCCACTTCAGTGTGCACCGCGTATGCAAAGTCAACCGGGGTGGCCTTGGCAGGCAAGGACACAATCTTGCCTTTTGGTGTGAACACATAGACTTCCGCGGAACCAAGGTCTTCCTTGAGGGAGCCCAAGAACTCGTTGGAATCCGGGGTTTCAGATGTCCAATCAGCAAGCTGCTGAATCCACTTGAGGTTATCAGCCTCGGAAAGTTCCTGCTCGTTCTCACCGCGCTTGCGATCGGACTTATCCGGAGAGCTCAACGCACGGCCAGCCTGGCCGTTCTCCTTGTACTTCCAGTGAGCGGCAATACCGAATTCGGCCCTACGGTGCATATCCCAGGTACGAATCTGAATTTCAACAGGCTTGCCGCCAGGACCCACCACAGTGGTGTGCAGCGACTGATACATGTTGAGCTTCGGCATGGCGATGTAATCCTTGAACCGGCCAGGAACCGGGTTCCACCGCGCATGCACGGCACCAAGCGCCGCATAGCAGTCCTGAATGGTATCGACGATGATGCGCACACCTACCAAATCGTAGATGTTGGCGAAATCATGGCCGCGAACAATCATCTTCTGATAGATGGAGAAGTAATCCTTCGGGCGACCAGTCACATACGCTTTAATGTGCTGTTCGGAAAGATCCTCGTTGATTTCAGCAAGAATCTGCTTCAGATACACATCACGCTGACCTGCACGACGTGCCACCAACACCACAATTTCGTTGTAAATCTTCGGATACAGCACCTTGAAGCTCAGCTCTTCGAGCTCCGTTTTAATGGCGTTCATACCGAGACGGTTAGCGAGCGGCGCATACACGTCAAGGGTTTCCCGCGCTTTCTTCTGTGCTGAAGAGGTTTTCACATAGCGCCATGTACGAGCGTTATGCACACGATCGGCAAGCTTGACCACCAAGGTACGCACGTCGCGGCTCATGGCCACTACGAGCTTACGGATGGTTTCGGCCTGAGCGGAATCGCCAACTTCAAGTTGGCTCAGCTTGGTGACACCATCCACCAGACCGGCCACCGTATCGCCGAATTCAGCACGGCACTGATCCAAGGTGTAATCAGTATCCTCCACCGTATCGTGCAGCAGACCGGCCGCCACCACTACCGGGCCCATGCCGAGATCAGCCAGAATCTGGGATACGGCCAACGGGTGAATAATGTATGGCTCGCCTGACTTGCGGCGCTGAGTGGAATGCTGAATAACGGCACGCTGATAGGCGCGATCGAGAATGGAGAGGTCCTCACCGGGGTGATGGGCTTTGCACACCTGCTTGATAGGCTCAAGCGGGTTTAACGGATCAGCACTGATCTCGCAGCCCAATTTGCGGGCAGCATACTGTTCGCTATCGTTTTCCGACATGCAAACCACCTCCCAATGTGACTTATATTGTAGCCACGCATGAGGCCGCGCCGTGTCTTGGGCTCACGGCGCGGCCTTTCTCTCTTCAATCAGTTCGAGGCCACGCCTGTCGAGCCGAAGCCACGTTCAGCTCGATCAGAGCCGGGCAGTGTCTCAGCAGGGATGAACTTTGCCTCCACATAGCGTTGAATCACCAGCTGGGCAATGCGATCACCCGGATGGAACACGGCTGTGTGCTCTGGGTCAAGGTTGATCAGCGGCACCTTGATCTCACCGCGGTAACCAGCGTCCACAGTTCCTGGAGCATTCAGCACAGTGACACCTTGCTTGGCAGCAAGACCGGAGCGAGGATGCACCAATGCCACATATCCAGCGGGCAAAGCAATAGCCACGCCAGTTGGCACCAGAGCGCGTTCGAACGGCTTGAGTGTCACGTCAACCGTCGTGATGAGATCTGCTCCTGCATCTCCCGCATGCGCGTAATGCAGGTTTGCTGGATGCTCGGGGTCGAGCGACTTGACCAGTACCTCGGTGTTTTCAGGTTCGTTATAGGATGCGTCAAACCCCATCAGGCGGCGCACTCCTCGCATACTGGCTGACCATCCTCATCCATGTAGGCGAGCTGGCTGCGGTGCTTAACCAGGAAGCACTGGGAGCAGATAAACTCGTCGCCCTGCATCGGGATGACGGTCACCGAAGAGTCTTCGTTGCTCAGGTCAGCGCCCGGCAGCTCGTAGTCTTCGGCGATGGCGTTCTCGTCATCATCGATATCGCTCGAGGAGTTCTGCGCGGACTTTCCCAAAGCCTGCAGCGATTCCTCGTCCTCGTCCTTGTTGCGTGGGGAATCATAATCCTGAGCCATCATGGTCCTTTCGTCTTACATCTACTTACCGCGCGTATTACCGCGCTGTACTCGGCCATAGGGTACACGATTTGAAATACATGTAAAGTTCGACACGTGGGGCATACTGGAATATAGCAATGTCCTTGCCAAGGAAAGTGGTGTGCATATGCCTGAGAATCGGCTTGAAAAGGCCCATTTTGAGCGTGTCAGCGATACAGGGGATCTTGTGTTCTCTGTAGGTGACCGCTATGTGGCCATCAGCCTAGACGACACGCTCGAGCGTGCGATTCTCGAAGCCAAGCAGGTCAAAAGCGAAAAGCAGAAGTCTGTCCAGCCTCATGAACAGGTCACATTGCCGATTTCGCAGATTCAATCATTGATTCGCGCCGGTGCTGACCCGTCTCGTGTAGCACAACGTTATGGATTGAGCGAAACGCTGGTTCGCCGTTTCTCCGCTGCTGTGGAAACCGAAAAACAGTACGCTATCGAGCAGTTCCTCACCGTGCCAGCTCCGAAAGACAGTCGTGTGCGCACCATCAACGATCTTGTGGAGCGTACGTTGGCATCCGCGTCAATTGGTATGGAATCTGTAACCTGGAAGTCCACTCGTCGAGGTCTTGAACCGTGGCGCATTGTGGCGATTTTCACTTCCGCAGGCCGTGAGATTCACGCCGAATGGACCTGGAATATGCACGACAATTCTGTGGTCTGTCTGAACAATGCCGCACGAAAGCTGCTCGGAGAGCGCAGTTCCGCCGATGATTCCAAATCCGCGGCTAAAGTACTGCCGACTCCTGAGTTGCCGGGCGATTCCGTTCGCTCCGCCCGTATTGAACGTGCGGTCAGCGCATGGGCGGCTCCTAAGCCTTCGATTCCAGCCGCCGTGCCTCAGGCTGCGGTTGCAGGTACCAGTACCGGATCGGTTGATGTTTCCGCTTCCGGTTCGATGCCGCCGGTCAAAATCCCGGGTGCTGCAACGCCTGCTGTTCCCGCTCAATCAGACTCCGCAGTAACCACTGCTGCTGCGACTGCAACGAGTGCTTCCGCCACTGTTGCGGCAGGAGCAGCTGATTCTTCAGCCGATGGCAATACTGGCTCTACTACGGCAGATAGCAACGTTGAACCGGCAGCAAGTGCTGCTGATGGCAATGCAACTACAGCCAAGGATGCCGATTCCGCTGCGACGCATGCCAGCAAGCCCGCCAAGCGTCGCTCTGGCCGTTCAGCTGTGCCAAGTTGGGATGAGATTCTCTTCGGCGACTGACCGATAGCCGAGGCTCTACACAACATAGATGAATGATGCTGGCTTCCGAAGATTTTTGGAAGCCAGCATCATTGTGTTATGCCACATTGTTATGCCACATCAATCAGGCAGGGTATTTCCATCTCCAGCTGAGTTTGCGAACCATGGACACTGGGCAGATGTGTAGCTTTATCGTTTTGCGTGCGTGAATCAACGAATGTCGAAGCGCCTGCGGCCTGCACAATCACATCACCAATCATGGGTTTGACGCGTTCGTCCATTGGCCCGAACAGTCCATCTTCCAACGCTTGTGCTTTAGTGCGCACCAAAGCCGTTCCCCCGAGTCGATTACGCCAACGTGCGGCGATATCATCTGGATTTTCACCAGCATGGGCATACAGCATCAGCGAGCGCGGCTCTCCCCCCACAAATTCCACGCCTTGCATGAGCTGTGGCTCATCGGCGATATCAATGCGCTGTGTCATATCGGTTTGTACCATGCCATGATCGGCAACAATCACAATCAATGTGCCTTTGGGAGCGCTACGGTGCAGTAAGGCAAGCTGTGCATCGATGTGTTCGAATGCGGCGACCCAATGTTCGGAATCCCAGCCGTAATTATGGCCTACTTTATCCGCATCACGAATGTACAGATAGGTCAGTCCCGGCTCTCTGGCGGCGCGCGCGGCTGCCAGCACACGGTCGCGCGGAGTCACATTGTCTTGATAATCGGTTCCTCGCAATGCCGCTTCGGTAAGCGGCGATCCTTTGAACTTGGGCAGGCCTGAGCTGGTGACGCGCACTTTCTGTGCACTGAGCCGTTCGAACATGGTCTGTTCGCGCTGCAAGTCGAGTGGATCGATCATCGGCGGCACTGGAATATGCGGGTTGGCGGGTTTAGGCGCCAACGCATCTTTAAATTGAATAAGTTGAATCAGCGTGTGGTGTTTCGGCTCCAACTGTGTGTATCCGGCCATGCCGGTCAATCCTGGGCATGTGCCGGTGCCGAATGCCGCCATGGCAGCCACGGTGGTGCTGGGCGCGCACGTGGCAATAGGCCGTTGATTCGTGGTCTCGTTCATCAATGAACGCAGGTAAGGCGCATGGCCGAGTCTCATCGACAGATTCCAATAACCAAGCCCGTCCACAAGCACCACGATGGCGGAGGTCACGTCCGGAAAACCAAGCGCCTGCTGGCATGCCTTGGGATCGGCGTGCACTGGCGTGGCAGTTGGGCGCCCAATGGCGCTGGAAAGCGCCGGCAGCACGGCGGAGAGATGCAATGCTCCCCCAAGCCGTCCAGTTTTATCATCCCCATAAGTCACGGTGGGAATCAGGCGCAGCAGCTCATCCATATCCGGCGTTTCGACAGTCATACTTTCCTATTCAAGACTCACCCCTCAACCTTGCTTACCATCAATCCAGTTGCGGCGCTGCGACATTGACTGTCGGATTTCCAACATCAACTGCAGGAATTCGAACACTGACTGTCGGTTTTCTAACACTGACTGTAGGGAATCCGACGAAATCTGTTCGAAAACCTACAGTCGGTGACGGATTTCCTACAGTTAGTGGTGGAAACCCGACAGTCAGCGACGGAAACCCGACAGTCAAATCAAGCTGTCCTCCCCTGTGAGCGGACCGTTCCACCGAATCGGCTAATATGGTGCGAGTTTGAAAGGGAGTTTCATGGCATCACACCGTAAAGCCAGCGTGCAAACCTATGATCCGCGCAAGGTCAAGGAGCATATCGTCGAGACGCCGCTGAACGAGGAAATGAGCAAGTCATTCCTCGAATACGCGTATTCGGTGATTTACGCGCGCGCCTTGCCGGATGCGCGCGACGGCATGAAGCCGGTGCAGCGTCGTATCGTCTACCAAATGGGCGAAATGAATCTGAACCCGGATCGCCCGTATATGAAGTCCGCCCGCGTGGTGGGTGAAGTGATGGGTAAGCTGCACCCACACGGTGATTCCGCCATCTATGAGGCTATGGTGCGTTTGGCACAGCCGTTCGCCATGCGTTTGCCGTTGGTAGATGGCCACGGTAATTTCGGTTCGCTGGATGACGGCCCGGCAGCCTCCCGTTACACTGAGGCTCGCTTGGCTCCGGCAGCACTCGGCATGAATGCTGATATCGATGAGGATACGGTTGATTTCACACCGAACTATGACAACAAGTTGAAGGAACCGACCGTACTGCCGGCTGCTATTCCGAACCTTTTGGTCAACGGCGGTTCCGGTATTGCCGTGGGTATGGCCACGAATCTGGCCACGCATAATCTGGGCGAAGTGGTCAATGCAGCCAAGTTCCTGATGGCGCATCCGGAGGCCACGCTGGAGCAATTGATGCGCTATGTGCCAGGTCCGGATTGGCCTACTGGCGGCACGATTCTTGGCCGCGACGGTATACGCGAGGCCTATGAGACTGGCCGTGGCACGTTGACCACGCGCGCCACCACGCATGTAGAGCATGTGACTGCTCGCAAGCAGGCGATTGTGGTGACCGAACTGCCGTACATGGTGGGCCCGGAAAAGGTGATCGAACGTATTTCCGATGGCGTCAAAAACCGTAAGCTTGAGGGCATTTCCGGTGCGTTCGACCTTTCCGACCGTCATAACGGCACACGCTTGGTGATTGAGATCAAGACCGGTTTCGACCCGCATGCCGTGCTCGTGCAGTTGTTCAAGCACACGCCTCTGCAGGATAACTTCGCCATGAATAATGTGGCGCTGGTCAACGGCCGCCCGCACACCATGGGTTTGAAGGAAATGCTTCAGGTGTGGATTGATCACCGCCGCGTGGTGATTCGCCGTCGCTCCGAGTACCGCAAGAAGAAGGCTCAGGAGCGCCTGCACTTGGTCGAGGGTCTGTTGCTGGCCATGCTGGACATCGACGAGGTGATTCAGGTGATTCGTACCTCGGATGATGCGGATGCCGCCAAGACCCGTTTGATGGCCGTTTTCGATTTGGATGACGTGCAGGCCCAGTACATTCTGGATCTGCGTCTTCGCCGTCTGACCAAGATGAATCGCATCGAGCTGGAAGCCGAACGCGATGATTTGAAGAAGAGCATCGAGGAGCTCACCCGTATTCTCGCCTCCGCCGAGGCATTGGATCAGGTGGTGACCGATGAGATGGACCAGGCTGTGGCCAAATGGGGCTCTCCTCGCCGCACGGTGCTGCTGGACGTGGATCCGGATGGCACGCTGACCCCGGTTGCCGCGCATGGCTCGGGCACGTCTGCTCTGGCTCAGTCCGCATTGGAGGCGGTGAAGTCGGCCGCCACGATTTCCTCGGCCGCCGCTGATGTTGCCGCCGCCACCAAGGCTGCAAAGAAGAGTGGTGAGGAGAATGTTCTGGCCGGCGCGTTGAAGATCGAGGATGAGCCGTGTGTGGTGATGATGAGCGCCACCGGCTTGATTGCTCGCACCACGCCGAGCGCACTGGATGTGTATCATGCTCGGTCCGCTTCCGATAAACGCGAACCGAATGATCAGATCACCACGATTTTTTCCACGTCCACGCAGGCTGCATATGCGCTGATCACGTCGGCTGGCCGACTGGTGTTGGCGCATGTGGTTGATTTGCCGGCGCTGCCCGCTTCCGAAACACTGACCTTGACCGGTGGCGTCCAGGCGGACGAGCTGATTGGCATGACCGAATCCACTGATCCGATTCCAGGCGAACATGTGGTGACCGCCATCGCCATGGAACAGCCGAAGAGCGACGGCAGCAAGGCAGAGCCGGCTCCGCTCCCCTCGCTGGCTATTGGCACGCGCAATGGTGTGGTCAAGCGTTGGAATCGCGAGGCGCCTACCACAATGGATTCCTGGCCGGTAATCGACCTCAAGGAAGGCGACGAGGTGGTGTTCGCCGCCGTGGCCGAGGATGATGACCGTCTGGTGTTCATTTCATCTGACTCCTCACTGCTGACCTTCGAGGCGAAGAACGTGCGCCCGCAGGGTCGTACCGCAGGAGGCATGGCTGGCATCAAGCTCGCGGACGGTGCTCGCGTGATGGCGTTCAACGTGGTTCCTGCCGGCAAGGTGGCATGGACGTATGAGGAAGGCGAAAACGGTCTGAGCTCGGCATCGGGTGCGGTGGTGCTTACCGTGGCTGGCGACGAGGATGCTCTGCCCGGCACCGAGAATGGTGCCGCCAAGGTGACTCCGTTGGAGATGTATCCGACCAAGGGCCGTGCCACGGGTGGCGTGCGTTCGCAGCGCTTCCTGAAGGGTCAGAATACGTTGATTCTGGCTTGGGTGGGCCTCTACCCGCTCAATGCGGCAACGTCTTCCGGCTCTCCTGTGGAACTGCCCAAGCCGGATATGCGACGCGACGGCTCCGGCGTGGATCTCGCCGCCCCCATCGCCTTCATCGGCTGAGTTTTTCTCTGTATGTCTGATTCCCCATTGTGTGTTCTCGGCTCCCCTCTCTGAGGGGAGCCAGCGCTATATTTCCCGACACGCAAACCTCTTTCCATCATGGAAAGTGATATTGTTTTCCATAACGGAAAGAGGTTTTGCTATGCCAGCTGACCGCGGTTCGCATGAAGGGGACATCATGGTAGAAGTACAACAGAGGCAACACATGCCTGACAACAAACCTGCCGATAATCACCAGCAGGCGCCGGACGCACTTGACGCCTTGCAAACACTCGACTCGGACCGCGCAAAGATCGCATCCGACTACAACACTAAGCGCACATCCACCATCGTTTGGATTGCCGTCGTGTATGGCTTGCTTACATTGACGTATTGGCTGATTCCTCAGGTATGGTTCAACCGATTCAATCTGCCTTGGGATTCCGCATGGCTTGTGTTCGCATTACTGGCGATAAGCCTGTTGTTACTGACTGCAGTCATCATGCTCAACAGTCAGCGTCAAGGCATCGCCCCGCAATGGATGGGCCCGAAACCAGTGATGCAAAGCCACCGCTACAAGATTGCACTCGCCGCACATTTCTTCGTCAATTTCATTCCTCCTATTCTGGCTCTTGCCGTGGGGTTCGCTAGCGACGCATGGTGGTCGGCAGTAGCGGTCACCATAATCGGCGCGGCAATCAACGGCGTTATGGAAACCTGGGAGTTCGACGAATTCATCCGCGCATTGCGGCAACGCACGGCTCCCAATCCATCTGCCTCCGCCTCTTCACGATCTTCAGAGCCGGGAGTGCACCATGGCAACCGATAGTCCGGAACCAATTTTCAACGGAATCATCCACGCTCCGATTCGATTGCGCATCTGCGGCCTGCTCGATACATATGGCACGATGCGATTCGACGTGCTACGCGATACGCTCGAAATCAGCGACGCCACCTGTTCCAAGCATCTGAAGACGCTGGCCGAGCACGATTACGTTCAACTTGATAAGAAAGCCAGCGAGGGCGGCAAAGCGTACAAGGTCACATGGGTCAGACTCACCCGCGAAGGCCAGCAGGCCTTCCAATCCCACGTAGCCGCATTACGCCAAATCGTCGCTGGCCAATAGCTTTCGAAGCTTCTTAACTACCAGCCAGCGGCTTCGCTACGGGGCCTGGCGATTACGGTCAGCGAAAGCTTGCTCGAAAATCACCATCAGACGCATAGCCTGGCGTCAGCCTACCCAAATCGCCAATCGCAGCCTGATCGCAACCCAATCACAGCCACTTCTCCCCCTGTTTCGAGGCACATCATGAAAGCCATTCTCTACAAAGATCTGCAGCAGCTTCGCCACAATATCGTCATGTTAGCGCTTGTCGCGCTTGCGCTGAGCCTGCCGGCGATGTGTCTCGCATTGATTCCCCTGCTTAATATGAACACGGCGCTGGCCAATGCGATGTATCAATTCGCCGTCGTCACCTTTGCAGTCTGCCTGGCACCCACATTGTCATTGGATGCTATTCGCAGCGATCTTGCCAACGGCACTATTGCCATGGTGCGCGCTTGCGGCAAACCGATGCTTGACTATCTCATCGCACAGTTGGCGTATGCGCTTATTCCCATCACCGCACTGGGACTGCTACTCACGGCATTCGCGTACACAGTATCCCCGGTATTACGCCCCATGCTGCACACACCGCAGAGAATAGTAATTGCGCTCACACCAACGTTCACGGCATTCGCGCTGTATCTCTGGTCGATATTCGTCAAAGGAAAGGCAATGATTATGACCACATCCACGCTCGCGCACAATAGTGATACAAATACTGCAAATACCGAGCAATCCGAATCATCAGCCAAACCGCTTGCCATCCGCGTCACGGATATGACGTTCGGATACAAGCGCAATCAGCCAGTGCTGGAGCATATCAATCTGGATGTGCCCGCAGGCCAGTCGCTGGGCGTCCTGGGATACAACGGCGCGGGCAAAACCACATTGTTTGACATCATCACCGGACTGTTGCGCCCGCAGCAAGGCTCGGCTGCAATCAACGCGAATGTGTTCCATTCGATGCGAGAAGTGTTCCAATTGAGCGATTCCGGCAACCTCGCTCCTAGGATGACCGTTCGCGAAAACCTCAAGTTCCGTTCGATGCTGTATGCCACGCATGATAATCCTCATCCGCTCGACCTTGAGCATCTTGACCAGTTGCCAATGATTCAGGCATTCGAACTGGGCGAGCATCTTGATAAGAAGGTCAAGGATCTGTCTAGCGGGTTGAGGAAACGTGCGGGCATTGTGGCAGGGATGCTGTTCAATCCGCAACTGATTCTGTTGGACGAGCCCACCAATGCAGTAGATCCAATCACCCGCCAACTACTCATCGATCTGATGCGGCAGCTCAAATCGAACGGTCGAACAATGCTCACCATCACGCATGATCTTGACTACTGCTGGGAAGTCACCGACCGCGTGGTCATTCTGGACAGCAAGCACATTGTCAAAGATTGCCGTATCACTGATTTTACGGATATCGAAGCCTTCAAATCGGCTGCCACACTCGGTCGTGAACACAGCAACGTTGATTTCGGAATCGGTAAATAATCACATTGGTAAATGATTAAGGAGACTGCAATGAAGGCAATGCTGTGGAAAGATTGGACGCTCTTTCATAAAAATCCGTTATACGTGGCGCTCAGCATAGGAATATGGCTGTTTATCCCGATGCTGATTGCCGTCCTTTCCGCTAGCGATCCGCAGGATTCGGCCACAGTGGACGCACTATCCATGATGCAGCTGTTCGCGCCATGGTATGGGTATCTGGCTACCGAACTGGCATTGTGCACGCTGATGGCCAATCCCAATTCCATGGATGTTTCAGATGCGCTTGAACGTGACGGCACTGTGGAGAATTGGCGTGACTCCGGCCGTTCAATGCTTCAGTATTGCATCGCGAAAAGCCTGTTCCCCGCCCTACTTGCCGAAATCATGTCATTATCAGTGCTTGGATACCTGACTTGGGCAAGATTGACGCACTGGAATCATGACTCGATACTCAGCTTGATATGCGTCATCATCGCTCCAGCCATCGTGACATTCGCCGGAGAGCAGATCCTGCTCGCCTCGCACGCTGCCACAGCAAGCTCATTCTGCGGCGTGACGATTCTTTCCTCACTGCCGATGCTGCTTTTTATGGCGGTTTCGTATGCATCGGATTCCGTCTTCTGGGCGCTCGCCGCAATGCTGGCACTGGGATTGCTTGCGGTGATGCTCAGCATCATCTCCGCGCATTATCGTTACCCCACCACGTTGAATGCCATTGCGTCACACCCCGGCCTACACTAGGCGAGAAGGAGGTGCCTTATGAAGTTACTGGTCGCCGCATCGAATGAACCACTAGCCCGTGCCATTCGCGGCACATTGCTGGGCGCGCAGCATGAGGTCGACCAGACCGGCACTCGGGAAGACACCTTGACAGCAATCATTGAGGCAATGCAGGGCGGCGCATCCGAACAGGAAAACACACCTGCTGTTCCTTATGATGCGATTGTGCTCGACGAAGATCTAGTTGAACCGCAGCATGATGATTTCGTCGTCAAACTGCGCGCAGCCGATTCCACGCTGAAGATTCTGCTGTTGGCCACGACCCCGCTCAGCCGCACCATCGGCGACGGCAATCGGTGGCGGGCGCTACCCCACGAATACGCACCGATTGAGCAGAATAGTAACCTTGATAGCGCTAATTCAACATCTTCAACATCATCGGAAAGCGATCAATCGGCTCTTGCGGAAGACATTGCAACTAATCAACCGGATGCCGTGCTGAGAAAACCGTTCTCAGACACCGAACTGCTCTCGTACGTGAACGCGCTGGCGGCCGGCTCCCCCACCATGATTATTCGCGGCAATCTCACGCTGGATACCACGCATCGTAAGGCTTACTATGCGTCCACGCACAGTCCGATTACACTTTCACGGCTGGAATATAGCTTGCTTGAAGCGCTTGTCAAAGCCAATGGTGAATTCGTGAACACCAAGGAACTTGTAGGGCTGGTCGGCGGCCCGTATTTCGAGCAGCAGGGATTGCTTCGCAACGCGTTGTACACGTTGGATAAGAAGCTCACCCGCGCGGGTCTCATCATGACGCAGCGTGGTTCCAACTATCGCATCCGGTAGTTGGAACCACGCAGTCACTGAGTGCTCACAGCGCGCTTACAGTTCGGGCACAACCTCAATCTTGAGGCCCTGCATGCTGAGCGCATATTCCATGGCCTCGTTGATTTGGTCGAGCGGGAACACGTTGGTCACCAAATCCATAACGGGCAGACCACGGTCCTTGGCTTCCTTGAGGAATTCCTGGGCCTCAAGCCAATCGCCCGCCTGATAGGTCCAGGAACCGGTGAGTTTGATCTCCTTCTGGCACACGTCCAGATGCGGATTGTAGGTGGCGTCGCCCGTGTTGGTGAAGAAGCCGACCTCGCAGTATGAGCCGCCACGGCGAATGTACTTGAACAATGCTGCGGCAGCCGCAGGAGAACCGGTGCACTGGAAGCCCATCTCGGCACCCAGACCTTCCGTGGCTGCACGCACAGCGTCAGCTGCGGCATCCACTGAATCGTATTCGGAGAAGTTCACCGTAGCAGTGGCGCCGAGCTTCTTGGCCATCTCCAGTCGTGCTTCCTTGGCGTCCACGGCAACGATGTTGCGAATACCGTAGGTCTTGAGCAGTGCGACCAGCAGCAGGCCAATCGGGCCGCAACCCTGAACCAGCACGTAGGAGCCATGCTTGAAATCGTAAATCTTCTTGGCTTCCTCCACGGCGTGCACAATCACGGCGGCCGGCTCGATGAGAATGCGCAGATCGCGATCCGGCATGTCGTTCACGTTGAAGATCACCGCACCGGGATTGCACTTCATGTAATCGGAATACCATCCATTGAAGAAGTGGTCTTCGCCGGGCATCAGGCCATGAATCTCACCGTTTTCGCACAGATGAATCATGTCCGCGCGGCGCTTACAAATGGCGCAATGGCCACATGGGCGCAGGCCGGTGACGATTTTGTCGCCAACCTTGAGCGGTTTGCCGGAATAATCTGCAGTGACGTTCTTGCCGATTTTCACGACTTCGCCAGTTGCTTCGTGGCCGAGCACGATGGGCGCGAAGCCGAACGGGTCGGCACGATATTCGGATTGGTCGGTACCGCAGATGCCGCAGCCTTCAACGCGGACGAGTACTTCGTCGTCATTGATTTCCGGGAGCGGCAGCGTGCGCACATCAATGTGCTTGGGCTCCGTTAAAACGGCAACGCGACCTTCTGCAGGGATGGTTGGTTCGGACATTGTCATAACTCCTTTGTGATGAGGGAATGCCTTCACTTGGTTACGTTAGTCCAACCAACCTTGAAATTACCGCATCAACACCAGTGAAAACACAGCGAAACACACCTCATTCGGCTCCCCTTGTCAGGGGAGCTGTCGGCAAAGCCGACTGAGGGGTAGTCCTACAACCGCGTCAAATGCCGCACACCTACATCCCCTCAGGAATACGACGGTCTCGCCAGTAATACTCGTTATCATGCTCGTTGATTTCACGCATCACGCGGCATGGGCTGCCGACCGCCACCGAGTTGGCGGGAATGTCCTTGGTGACTACGCTGCATGCGCCAATGACCGAATTATCTCCAATGGTGACGCCCGGCAACACGGTGACGTTCGCACCAATCCACACGTTGCGTCCGATGTGAATCGGCTCGGAGAACTGGGCGAGCTTCTCGCGCAAATCAGGGCGAATCGGGTGTCCAGTGGTGATTAACGTAACGTTCGGGCCGATCATCGTGTAGTCACCGATGAACACCTCACCATCATCGACCAACGTGAGGTTGAAATTCACGTACACATGGTTGCCCAAGTGGGTCGAACAACCCCAATTGGCCTGCAGCGGCGGCTCAACCCATGTATCCTCACCCATTTCTGCGAAATACGAACGCAGCAGCGCTTCCCTCTCGGGATCATTGGCCGCCAGCGCATTGATGCGGCGGAGCAAATCCCGTTGCTCCTGCTGCGGGGCGTCCATCAGCTCACTGTCCCAGAAGTACACTCCCGGAGAATGCAGAACATCGAATACTTCTTGCGGCACGCTCATATGTTTGCTCCCTGCTTCATTGCGGCTCATTGCGAGTTATTGCGGCCCATTGCGACCCGTTGTGGTTGATCACGGTCGGCTTGCTGTACACATCATAACTGAAGCAATGCCAGCCGTTGAGCACAATGCGGCCAAGTGCAACAAAAAAAATTCCCGTCAATATTGCTCGCACAAGACCAATCATTCCAGCCGAATCAGCACGGTCAAATACTTGTGAATCGTGTTCACAGTTGACAGTTTTCCATTGTGACTATAAACTCAAAATCATTCCTGTGAATATGGTCACACAAAACATAATCGCAAAGAAAGGTCTGTGAATATGAAGCACGGGGAATCTGCAAGTTGGCTAATCAACACGAACACCCTCAGCTCCGCAGACATCGCACGCATGGCCGGAGTGAGACCATCCGCCGTATCGAATTGGCGCAATCGCGAGAATAAGAATTTCCCCAAACCTGTCGATTCCAAAGACGGTCGCCCCTTGTTCGATTACGACGAAGTAGCGGCATGGCTGACCAGCAATGGCATCACTTTTGAAGACACACGCATGGAGCAGGCCGCATGGTCGTTCTTCGATCGGTGGCGCAATCAGTCCGACCCTATGGCAATGATGTCGCTGCTGCTTTGGTCCCTCTGCATTCGCACAGCAAGCAAACGCTTCAATCTGGAATCCGAGTGGAAAAGCTTTCTGACAACAGTAGACGCCAAGCAATCGTATACAGATAAATGTCAACAATTGATTGTCAACCTGCTCAACCAACGCAGCGACAATGCCGCAGCGTTAAGAATGGCTCTCACCATGCCTTATGAAATAGACCAGCTGCAACCCGACGAATTGTCCGAACTCCTGCACTTCGCAGATGATCTTTCCTCACTCGGGACCAGCAAAATGAACCATCTGGTATCGATGATGCTGGAGCGAACGATTCTGAGCCAAGGACGCATGAACGCGGAATTCGGATGCCCGAAATCGCGAGTATCAGTTTTGCTGGCCAAACTCGCCGCCGCGCATATCTCCGAACATGAGTCCGGTAAGCAGTCCATCACTGTTTATGACCCTGCATGCGGCATCCTGGAAAGTGCGCTTCAATTTGACGGCATCACAGACAACGACACCAACATGCAGCAACAACCTGCCGAAGTCGGTCAGAAGAAGAGCGTCCACAAGCATACGGTCGAGTTCCATTGTGCGGATATCAATGTTCGCGCATCAGCCATAGCCGCACGTCGTTTCCTACTTGCCGACACCACAGGTGCTTCGCTTGATATTCATACGCAAGACTGTCTCGTGCAGGATCCGTTCCCTCGCACGCGAGCGGACATCGTTCTGTTGGAAACTCCGTTCGGTTTGCGATGGGAACCCAACGATATAGATGCACGATGGATGTACGGAACACCGATGAAAAACGATTCCGCACTGGCTTGGGTGCAGGATGCGCTCGCGCACCTCAATGCGGATGGCAGAGCATTTGTGGTTACTTCTGGCGGCCCGCTGTTCAGAACGGGACGTGAGGCAGAGATTCGCCGCGCATTGGTTGCGGCAGGCTGCGTGGAAGCAATCATCGCACTGCCTTCCAATCTGTATATCAATACATCAATTCCCACGTTCATCTGGGTCTTGTCCGCACCGAATAGCAATCGCGATACTGTGAGCATGGTCAGTATGACAGTAGAGAGCGATGCTTATGGAGTGCAGGACCAACCAATCGAATGGATGGAGACAGCACTCAAATGGTTCGCGCACTGTTCACCGCTTCCTGTTAGACCACTCGTAGCCCGCAACGTTCGCTCGATTGAACTATTGGGTGACCCGCAGGTCACGCTGCTGCCTGTCCAGTGGCTGGATGAGAACAGCAAAACTCCAACCGAGGTTGAAACTGCGTACAAGCGTCAGCAGGTATCGCTGGCGAATACCAGCATTCTCGTATCTGCCGCCTTGGAAACGTTGCAACAATTCGACGCAGAGGGACTGGATTGCCGTGATGTGAAGAACGTCCGGTTGAACGATATTGCCATCATCAAGCACGGAGATTACAGCGTGGAGCGCAAACCAGGATACGTGGTGAGCCAGTCCGACCTTCCGGAAGACGTAGTCATTCCAAAAGATGTAAAGACGCACCATCTTCGTGATGTCGGTCCGCAACAAGACTTTGAGGAAATCAACATAGCCACCGCGAAAAACGACATTCTGCTTCTCACCGATGAACGGCCCCATGCTGTAGTGGATGAATCCGGTGGTCGACGCGTATATAGAAACGTGCACATCGTCAGATTGACAGATGAACGATGGAATCCGAAATACGTCGCAATGATGATTGAGGGATCTTGGAATAACAATCATCAAGCGCCGTCCATATTGTTCAATAGAGGTATTCGACCGGCTCAACTGAAAATTCCCGCGCTTCCGTTGGAGCAACAGAATCGTGTTGTCTCCTACGCACAAGCCGTGGAAACACTATGTCGAAACGCTGACCTCTACCGCATTCAGCTCGATACCGTAAAGAACGCCGCTCACTTTGGAGCAGTGATCGGTGAAACCGCAGACAGTCCAGTAAGGGGCGAGTCATTATGAGTATGACGAAACATTCATTGCTATGCGCATTTTCAGCAGCACTCATTATCAGTTTTGCCATCAAGGCAATTGAGGTAAGCACCAATGAGGGCAGGCGCGACAGCAATCAGACCTTCCAAAATCGCGAAAACAAGCCCTCAAATGCAAATGGCTCTTCCCTCATCAGCCTCGATGATGCCGCAGAGATAACAGGTCTGCAATATGAAACTATCAGGGTCGGATTACAGGAGCGCGGCGTTTCGTTCGTTCTCAATGACGGCCAGAAATTCTACCCTCAAGCCGAGGTTCTTCATCTGCACAATGAACTGCGGCATAGCAAGGTTGAGGCGTTGGATGAGCTTGACGAACTGTTGGAAAGGTGGGGATTATGATTGATTACGGTAGTCATGGCAACGATATGCGCCGTGTACTGCTTGATACCAATATTCTTGTCAATTCGATTGTTCGCAAATGGATTTACGCCTTCTACCGCGAAGGTGCCTTATTCGAACCATATACAAGCCGTCATCTCACCTGCGAAGCTGGAATGGTGCTCGGCCGAATGCGAAAGGCAAAGTACGGCAAGAATCGACTGCGAAAAATACCGGAGGATGAGAACATCGCGCTCCCCGTATTGTTGAAAAGCATTGCAGAGCTTACTCCGCGCACGGACCGTCACTTTGCTCAGGATAGTTTCATCGGATCCGACCACGGCGACATGTTTTTGCATGCAACGATGATTCACAACGAGTGCAGTTGCTTAGTAACCAACGATAAGAAACTCTACGGCTGGCTTAACGATATGCAGCAGGCCGAACTGGGGTACGAGGTTATGACTGCGGACATGTTCCTATGCTCTCTTGCCGAAGATAGTTCGGTATTGCTGAAAACGTTAAGCTATCAATTCAAACAGTATGATTCAGCCAATGAAACGCCATATTCGCGCATGGTTGCGGATTTGCGGCGTGCGCAATGTCCAAGGTTCGCCAAGCTCGTAGACAGCATGGCGCAGCCTCCATTAGTCTGCTCTCATCAAGAGTCAACAAAGGAACGATAATCATGACTAGCAAGACAAGAATTCTGCATATCGGCGATGTGGAGCCGTTCCGTGAAGAGCTGCTTCATCAAGACAAGCCTCAGGCGCTCAAAGTGTTGGAAGAGGCAGCTGAGGCAGTGGAAGCCTTCAAGGATTGGAACAAGCACGGGCAAACCGCCGAACAGAGGCATGCTTTGATTGACGAGTGCGCCGATGTAATTCAGGCCACGGTCAATCTCATGGCCGCGATGGAGTTCACAGACGAAGAGATTCATCAGGCCATCGAGGACTGCCGAGCAAGGAACGACGCGCGTGGTCGCATGACACCACGATCCGCTGACTGAAACCGATTCGCCAGCGTCATCGGCGTCGCATAAGCCGTCTGCGCGCTCGGGGAATCAGATGATCGGCGGCAAGTCCAGCAAGACAACACTGAACATAGAAGCCGCTCTGGTCTCGAATTGGGGTCAGAGCGAAGGTTATAGGCCGGATCGCGTGTCCGAAGATCTGATGGGCTGGTGAAAACGGTTCCCGGCCAAGTCTTCTCCATCGGCAACCATCATTATGTTTGCGTGCTGACGAAGCAGTTGCATACATAGTGATGGTTTTGGGCTCAGAATCGTCACTATGTACGCGGGTGCCTCGTCGAGCCGCAAACATAATGACGAAATCGGATGCTGCACTTGGGCTACAACCCGAATTCAGCCAAGAATCAGCCGCATGACACCACGATTCGATAGGTGAATCAGCTGACACGCAGCAATAACGAGACAAAGCAACATAGCCGCTGATTCACACTGCTCCAGCAACGCTTGGTGGCAATGTGCAGGCAAGGAAACCCTCGTCTGCACATTGCCACCAAGCAGAATACTCTTTGCGCTAGCGACGCTCTGCCGCATCATCTCCGGCATCGGTAATGGTCATCGTGAACGTTTTGCCGAGTGCGGTGCAGTAGTCCGCTAAATAATCAAGCAAACTAGAACGGCTGGAACCATCCTCGGCCTTCCACAATTCTGAAGCGGAGATGCCCGTGCGTTTCGACATTTCTTCCAGACTGATGCCGGCTTGTTTGCGCATAGCAATCATGAGCTCGCATATTTGCTGGGACTTCGTAAGATTCTGATTCAGCAGAGAACCTGACTCCTCGCCGGACCGGGAAGAGAGTCTCCTCAGTTCCTCAATCTCAGCCTCGGTTCTCTTCTTCATCTTCTTCCGATCTTCCTGATCCATACGTTCAAGATCGGAATCCGGAATCATATTCCCTATGAAAATTGGAGCATCAGGATCCCAACGGAAATCCTCACGCTCAAATTCTTCAGCCCACTTATCTTCCAACTTATCCGTAACAGGAAATCCCTTGTCTGTCACGAATACAATCGGAGAACCATCAGGACCTTTGCTACCCACTTTCGGCCAATCTTCGGGATATGTCCAATGCTCAACAACGGACTCGCAATCCGTCCATATGCGTTCCGGCGCGATATCGATGTCTTCAGGCCAGCATGCCGTGCCACCAGCCACGTGCACCTTGTTGAAGAAATCCACATCCTTTAATTTGGCAAGAGCAGGCCACTTCAGATACGGATTCACGTCAAAGACGCCATGACGCCCATCATCGAACCGTACTTCAATCCAGTAGCTTTCCAGCGGATGCACTTCGACCACCTCGGGCGTACCACCAGCCCAAATCTCACCGGTGTCAATCACCCTGTGCGCATATCTGTCATAGCAGCGCAGGCCGGTTTTGCGGAACCGCGGTGCATGAACATCGTCACCGTCACTTTGAGACTTACTATCGTTGTTTTCCCGCTGATCTATCTCATCATTACGAAGTGCTTGCTTCACGAGATAGTGCATGTACTCTCGTAACTTGCCTTCTAAAGTCGTGCCTTCCATAAGCATGGCCTTATTGGCCCGATACCAAGTCATCACATCAACCGTTACTTGAACAATCACATTATCTGCCATAATTGCATCTCCCTTCTGCTAATCCCATAAATCGTAAATATTGTCGCCAATCCAGTGCCAGACACGTTGTGCTTCAGCGCGAATGTGCTTAGCGATCTTCTCGGCTTCTTCCACTCCGAAAACCCGGCAGTATTCGCGGTAGCGTGAATCCTCCGCATACGGAATCCACTTATCCGCTAGCGCAAGCACATCGGATGCGTATTCCAGATCTTCACGCCACGCACAATAGCCGATGCCGATCTCGCGCACCGATTGATGCGGGGCATTAAGCTCCATTTTTTCAAGATACTCCCAGAGCAACCATCTTGGTTCGCTATCCAGCCAGCGCTCCATATCCGCATCATCGCGCTTCTTTAACCAGCGAGACCTATCGTCGTATCCTTGTGGACTGCCCATACATCGTTTTTCCATTGCAGCGAGCAACTTTGACATGCGCAAACTCTCTTTACGCCCTAAGCCCCAGACATCCTCGTCGGTGAATCCGTCGGTTCTCAATCGCTGAATGTGATAGAGCTCCGCACGGATATCGCGATACCGTCGCATTATAGGATCAACAACAATTCCAATTCCGACCACATCCGGCGCCTTCCATAGCATTTTTCCAATCGGTTGCGGAAGTATTCGTAACATCTTTGTCAACTTATTATTGCTGTTCCTATTGTTTTGATTTTTGTTCATAGGCGGCTCCTCTCTGAACTTGTACTATTGCAGTCACTAAGCATACACATATACAAGAAAACAGTCGGAACAAGCCGCGCGCGTACTTACACTCCGGATTACAAATTGTTCGACGTGTTCTACTTCCCCAACGTTGTAATCTGGTGTGGTTTTCTCAAATCGGATGCTGTTTGAGCGAGCCAACGACGTACACGCTTATATCGAGATCCAGGAGAGTCATCATGACGAAAGGATTCACCGCGCCTTTCCGCTAAGTAACTGTCACTTAGCTTGAAAGGAAAAGCACCATGTCTAGAACGTGGAAGGACCGACCATATCGAATCATGGAGGACGAGGCCAAGCGCGCCGGATATCTACGCAGCTGGTACTGGCCGCTCCCCCGTGGCGCATCATCAAGACTCGTCCCCGACGTAAGGACCTATGCTTACGCTGCCGGCCGCAATGTGCACATTCCCGCACGCCGCATGCACGACTGGCGCTGGATTGAGGATGACTGGACTACCGACTACGGAGCCAGCCACCGAGTGCGTGAAGCCCTTAACGCTGCAGCAATCGCCGCCAACAACGGCTACGACATGCGCGATTGGGATGATCCAATCGCCTATCAGAGGCGCCGTCGCTGGATTATCGGCGAATAGAGATGATTCTCTTGTTGCGCTCGCACCACCTTGTTCGCGAGCGCAACACAAGAATACTAGCCGTAAACATGTCAAATAAGGCAATACCCCCACCACATAATGTACGTATTCTTGACGTACAATTGAGAATATGGCAACAATCACTTCGCAAAAAACATCACGCTTGGACATCCGCCTTACTGACGAGCAGCGTGCGCTTATTGAGCGCGCCGCTTCACTGACCGGATCGACGCTCACTCAATGGACCGCACAACACCTTATCGATGCCGCACGTCGCGATATCGATAAAGAAACAACCCTGCGCTTGGACGACGCTTCATTCAATGCTTTCATGACCGCACTTGACTCCCCCATGCCTCACGAGGCCAAAGAACTGATGATGAGGGATCCACAATGGGCTTGACACACTCCTTTTTGCAACCGCGACGTCTGAAAGAGAGCGATAGCCTACAAGGCTTCTCCTGCGGCATCTCCTTTATCGATAATTGGGCACATGAACGAGCTTCCAGTGCAGCAAAACACGGCACTGCAGTGCCTTATATATCAACCACTACCGAGGGAGAAATCGCAGGGTTCTACACTTTAAGCGCTTATTCGGTAAACCGAGATAGTGTATTAGGCGGTTGGCTTCGTCGCAATACTCCTGACCGAATTCCCGCGATTCTTATTGGCATGCTGAGCGTAGATCAACGATTCCAAGGCGAGGGATTAGGGTGGAGACTATTGCAGGATGCCATTATCTGCGCTCATGCTATAAGCCAACAGCTTGGATCACGAGCCATAATCGTCGACCCTTATGACGACAGTTCTCGATCATTCTACGAGCATTTCGGATTCAAGCCGATTCCCGGCAGCGACAGCCTGTATCTCAAGCTGTCATAGCCTGAGGTGCATCATCAACTAAGCCAAGGAAGCCACGGCTTCGTACATGTTCTGCACGCCTGCCGAATCCGGTTGCAGTACGGTGAGGAATCGCACATGATTACCAGGAACGGTCACAACACCACCCAACGAAGGGCATGAATCCGATATCGCCCTGGTCAGGATCGATTCGATTGCGGAAGGCAATCCTTCATCCAGAGCAATCACCAACGCGGTGAGATTCTCATGCTTCAGCGCATCATAGCTGAGGCCGTCAAAGCTTTCGCCGTAGTCCAGCAAATAGATGAATACACGATGACCATAGAGGTTGCGAATCATCAGCATACGAATCGAACGGTCATAGGCACGATTGAACGGCTCGACGTCACGTGGCACCGGCACCTGCAAAGGCGCAACCGCCTCCTCCAAACCATCTGGGCCTCCCGTAACCGTCAAGTGCCCGCCGAGCTGCCGGCTGCTGGACACCACGGAAGTCACTCCTTTGAGAAAAGCCGTATATGAGGCTCCGCAACCCTCCGCAATCGCCCGAGCCTTGGCATCGGTCCATGCAATCGTCTTCTCACCAAACGTACCGGCAATATACGAAGACGCGACCGGCACCGAACTGCCATCCTTCGGCTTGTGCAACGCCACTACGATGCCCGCAATCGCAAAACCAACGCAAAGCACCAACCCAACAATCGTGACAATCCACACAATAATCGTACCGGTCACACCCATTACTAATCCCCTTCTCACGGCTCATCAATCACAACGATTTGCCGACGTCACAGTCATTCATAACCGAACAACTCACTTACAATGATATTCATGAGAATTCCCAAAACATCGACTTTGTGCATGATTACAACTGCACTTAATGCGGCGACAACAATCATCGAGTTCGCAAAAGAAAAACCAGATTATACGCGTATTGCAATGCGCGCTCTTACAACTTTTGCTTGGGCTACCGCCACCGTTCTATGGCTTCAGAGCGAGAAGAGAGAAGTCGAGGAATAAAAGAATACACATCTGTAGAGCCGGATTCATGAACTCTTTCCTGAATTATTCGCAACATTACGCACATCATGCAGGAAAGAGTTCAAACGTTTTGCACGCTTGCGATTGTCGCAGAATCTGCATTCCCAATAGGAAAGAACGGCCCAGCCCTCATCAATTAGCTGCTGACGCTCTTCCATCATCTGCCACCATTCCTCTACGTGTGCTTCCTGCCAGATTCGCTGCGATTCAGGCGGCAATGCCTTGCGACGGCACTCTTGTCGATCATGCCACAGGCAAGAATCAACGAATACCATAATGCGATATTTTGGCAGCACAATATCTGGCGGCCCAGGATATCGCGAATCATATTTTCTAAATCGAAAACCATTGCGGAACAATGTGGATCTTAATTGTCTCAACAACGGCTCCATATATGACGACTTCATCGTAGTGCATGGGTTTTGCGACCCGGCCACTTGTTGAGCATAAAACATCTCGATATCTTGATCATCCGAGTAATACCGAAATGAAGCAGTGATGGATTCATCCACAAACTTCATGATTGTTTGAACGGTTCGCTTTGCTTCTTCTTGTGAAGAAGCAGTTCCATACGCTTCAAATTCCGGAATTGTGTAAATCCATTCCTCGCCAATATGCTCAATAAACACAGAGACGCCCTTGAGCTTCGTCGGGGTAATGTTCACGTTGGCTACTGACTTGTTCTTTTCTCGATAGTGAGCTTTTCCACCCCACCCTGGTTTTGACGTCAAATGATATCCATGACATTGAGGACAACGGTAATATCTTTTCTCCTCTTTGGTCCTTGCCCGACCGCGTCGTTGACGTTGCGTACCAGCTAAAGCAATCTTCGCATCCAGTTCAGTACGGAAACGAACTTTCCCACAGATACGCGATGTGTTTGCAGATGTATCTTGCGCCCATACTCGTTGCCGCTGCTGGAATAAGCGAGACTTCTGTTTCGGTGTCTTAATGCCCATGACACCTCCTGCAACGACGAAAAACAGCAATTACTAATTTTGCCACATAAATGCTTGGGATAAACAATCCCGTCAATGCATCAGATGACTCTGCGGGTCTTTCAGTACAATCGCATGCCTTGCGGTACGGGGACGAAGCCGGCTTGGTGCAGAATGCGGGCAAAGGGATGACGGGCGTTCAACGGTTCTCCGTTTACATCACTGAGCGTTACTGTCCCTGCCCCAGAACTGAAACCAGAGTTGGAGCTGGCACGCTGCAATGCATAGACCAGTTCGGTTGCGGCTCTGCGCAAAACATCATCAGAGAAGACATCATCTGATCGGATACCATCAGCCTGGGCATCAGCGGATTGCCGTGTGGCATTACTGTTCCCGGCATCATCAACTGTTGATTTGACATCGAGGCCATCGTCACGATCCGACTGGTTTTGGAAGACCGTCAGATGTTTGGATTTCACTGTAGCGAACAATAGTGGTCCTCGAGCTCCCAACACCACTAGTGAGCCAGCCCGCCGCGCAGGTTTTATAGCGTTATCACTCACCGCCGGCCAGTCGATTACTGAGCCGCTCAAGTTCGCGGGATCAAGCACACTTAACGCCACTACCGTGCGTTCGCGGCTTTCCAATGGGTGACGCAATGCATCCACAGTCTCACGCTGTGCAAACTGCGCAGCGCCAAACCCGCGTACGAACATGCCACGAACCAGCTGACCGTGCTCCTCCATCCGCTTCAGTACGGGATACAGTGCTGAATAGCCTCCCGACACATGCTCCCTATCTACCAACGGCTGCGTAATCACACCGTATCGATCCAGTAGCGTATCGATAAGCGCGAGAGCCCGTTCGGCCTGCAACACCTCAACCGCCGATGATTCATTAGAATCGTGAGGCGTTAAACTCTGGAGAACTCCATCGGCAACAGTGTCATTGATCGCATTATCAGAGCCAACCATTGACCACAGGCCAGATAATGTCATATCCGTAGTCGCCCGTCTGATCGGCACAACTCTGCCTCGCCTACGAGAGACCGTAGCCGTACGGCGACTTCCCTGACCGACTGTCATCACAGCGCGAATCGGAGCAAAACTTGAATTGGTAACTTTGCCCTGCCATACGAGGCTCAGCAGCGCGTCCTTAAACTGCTGTTCGCTCCATTCTTGAGGAATGATTTCGCCGGTGTCCGGGTTGATATCCGGCTCCGCGGTTTCATTCCAGATTCGTTTTGCAGCATCCATCAACTGCCGCGCATGGAAGGCACCGCCCGCTGATAGCGCACGCAGAATAGCATCCGGCATGGTGGTTGACTGTAACTGTTGCGATTCGGATGGTATCCGGGATGACTCTGATGAGTCAGGTATCAGTATGGAATCCGCTGGGTAGAATGCGATCTCTCCCGGTTCCGTAACCCCTGTGGAGCCAGTCTTTGAACCGACCCATATGCAATCGCCCGAGGTGAGGAGTTCATCCAATAATGCCGGTTGATAATCACGCACGCGAACGGGGAAAATAGACGATTCCCAAATCGCCGCAGGCAAAGCAACGCCTTCCAATTGTTCGATGACGCGCATCAATCCATCCGCGCCTTCGTATTGTTCGCCACCGACTGGACCCACACCTTGCCGGTCCAAGAGGAACATCTGATATGCGGCTGGCTCCACTGGTTTGACGGCTTTGCGCGCCTTGGCAAGTGAACGTTGCCGAATGCGACGAAACACGTCCTTATGCAGCCATTGTTGATGGCCCTCATCACTGTCATCTACAAAATGACCTTTGAGCAGATCTCCTTTGGAAGCCAATTCGTCCAGTACATGTACAGCATCGGTAACTGGAACATGGAGGTCTTCGATAAGCTGCTCAGCAGTAAATGGTCCATGAGTTTTGGTGTATCGCGTGACACGCCCGGTGATATCGTCTGCTGCAAGCTCATTCCAAAAGCTGCGTTCGCCAAGCTCTTCGGCTACTGCATGAATCACGTCGGGATCAAGGACACTGGCCATGTTCTCAGTACCCAACAGTCGTTCAAGTACCTGAGGATCCAGAGCCAGCAATTGTGCATTGCGTTCGGCTTGCGGCTGATCATATTGGTACATCACCGCACCTACGAACCCGAAGAGGATGTTCTCTGCAAACGGTGATGGGTTCTCGGTTTCCACGTCTTTGACTGCAATCTGACCGTTATTGAGCCCGGTCATTACCTCATTCAAGGCGGGCATGTCATAAACATCTTGCAAGCATTCGCGCGCAGTTTCCAGCAGTAGAGGAAAGTTCTTCACAGTGCGGGCTGATTGCAGCAATTGCGCGGCTCGTAAACGTTGCTGCCAGAGGGGTACGCGGCGACCTGGGTCAGAGCGCGGCATGAAGAGGGAACGCGCTGCGCATTCGCGGAATCGCGCGGTGAACAGCACGGATTCACCAACCTGACGTTCCACATCCGAGGTTAAATCTTCCGGATCGAAGAGGAATAGATCAGCTACGGGAATATGCCCCTCGCCGTCCGGTAATTGGATGACAATGCCGTCGTCCGCGGCATAGGCTTGGCCGTCAAAGCCGTATCGGGTGGCGAGCCGTCGGCTGATGGCCATGGCCCATGGCTCGTGCACGCGACGGCCGAAGGGGCTGAGCAGTACGATGCGCCAGCCACCATCTTCATCACGCGTACGTTCCACCACCAAGGTTTTGTCATCTGGTACTACACCGGTGGCAGCTTGTTGCTCGGTAAGGAGACGTGCGAGATTGGTGATGGCATTCGTATCAAGGCCGTCATAGCGAAGACGGTGTTCTATGGCTGGGATAAAGCTTGGGGTGGACCTCCTCTCAGTCGCCGTTCGGCGACAGCTCCCCTCGTCAGGGGAGCCAGAAGAGGGGGTAGCCACCGCGGCTCGGCCTTCCGGGAAGCCAGAAGAAGGAGAGACTAGGCCGGCGGTGGTTTCACGCAGGAAGCGACCTACCGTGCGGCTGAATCCGTAGTCACGGCCTGCGCCCTCGCCATGCCAGAATGGCAAACGCGCAGTACGTCCGGGAGCTGGGGTTACCACCACACGGTCACGGGTGATTTCCTGAATCTGCCACGATGAAGTGCCGAGTGTAATCACGTCTCCCACGCGTGACTCGTACACCATTTCTTCGTCCAGTTCGCCCACACGTCGCTGACCTTTGCCAGCATCTGCTTCCGGCAACACCACTGTGTAGAGCCCTCGATCAGGAATCGTGCCGCCTGAGGTCACAGCGATTTTCTGTGCGCCAGGACGCGCAGAGATCACGCCCTCCTCTGTATTCCACATCAGTCGTGGCTTGAATGCAGAAAACTCCTCAGTGTTATAGGCACCTGACATCATGCCCAGCACTGCGTCGAACATTTCACGCGGAAGCTCGGCAAATGGTGCGCTACGGCGAACTGTCGCATACCAATCATCAACGTTGAGATTATGCATGGACGCCTCGGCCACAGTCTGCTGTGCAAGTACGTCAAGTGGGTTACGCGGTATTGCCAGTGGTTCGATATCACCAGCCATCATGGATTCCAGACTTGCCGCCGAAGTGACAATCTGCTGACGCGTCAGCGGGTAGAACAATGCATGGGACACTCCCCCAACCTGATGGTCGGCGCGACCTACACGCTGCAGTCCGGAAGAGACCGACAAAGGCGTATCAACTTGAATCACCAAGTCCACTGAACCCATATCAATGCCGAGTTCCAAACTGGAGGTGGCCACCACACAACGCAGTTCGCCGCGCTTCAATCGCTCTTCAATCATTTTGCGACGATCTTTGGAAACCGAACCATGGTGGGCCATGGCGATTACATCATTACCCTCATGTGAGCCGACCAGCATAGTGGTGGAGCCGACCACGGCGTCATAATGTGCGGCAAAGCCTTCACGGCCTTCTGGCGAGCCAGGTCCCATAGAAGCCCACTGATCCTTCGCCACTACAGGCTGTGCAGGATGATTGACTCCAGATGCGTCTTCCATTGATGCAGCAGCTCTATCAGTCTGAATGTTGGCGCTGCTGCTATGACTTTCGGCATACATGTCATTCAAGCGGGCCGTCAGTTTTTCCGCTACCCCACGAGAGTTCACAAACACCAACGTAGTGTGATGTTTGAGAACCTCATCCAGAATGCTGCGCTCCACCACTGGCCAGATGGAGCCGGAGGTGCGGTCACCTCGCGCGCCAAGAATGGAGGAGGAATTGGTTTCCATTAAAAGATGACTGCGACCCGCGTCGGCATCTTCCTGCAAGCCAGCGTCGACAAGTCCCCGACGTTCCGCCAGACGTTGCATAGCAGGCGTGACACCACTGATATGCGGCATGCCCTGCCCTATATCAACTCCCCCTGCGCGATGTTGCACATTAGCGGAATTCAAGTCGCGCATGTTCTCCAGCGGTTCAACCATCTTCAGATCCATGGCTGGCCTTCCACCTGGATTCACGATGGTTACAGCTCGACCGCCACCTAGAAAACGTGCAGCTTCCTCGGGCGGATTCACGGTAGCTGAAAGACCAATACGTTGTATGTGGAAATCGCGGCACATATCTGCACCATCAGAGGCGTTCCGCCTGCGGCTTTCATCAACCAGATTTTCCAACCGTTCAAGGCTCAACGCCAGATGCGCACCGCGTTTGGTGCCAGCCACAGCGTGAATCTCATCAACAATCACAGTCTCCACGGTGGAGAGAATTCGCCCGGCTTTGGAGGTCAGCAGTAAATACAAGGACTCCGGCGTAGTGACCAAAATATCCGGCGGATGCGAGGCGATGCGTCGCCTCTCTTGAGCAGTGGTATCTCCCGAACGAGTAGCGATGGAGATTTTGGGTGCGGCCAGACCCTGCGCTTCACATTGCGCCGCGATACCTTCCAGCGGTCGTTCAAGATTTTTGGCCACATCTACAGCGAGCGCCTTCAACGGTGAGATATACAGCACGCGCACACCAGTACGCTTTGAACGCGTCTGTCTATCCCCCGGCTTCATCAATTGGTCGATGGCGGACAGAAAAGCAGCAAGCGTCTTACCTGAGCCAGTCGGTGCGATGACCAGCACATTCTTACCAGAAGCAATAGCTGGCCATGCTTGATTCTGCGCTTCCGTTGGCTGTCCGAACGCATGCGAGAACCATACCCGGGTAGGCTCAGCAAACAGGTTCAGACTTTCGCACATATGTTCGATTCTAATCAGCCACGCGACATTAGCGGGCAGCCCTTCAGCGGAACAAAACCTCGGGGCAGGCAACAAAATGCCCCACTGACGGCTCGTCAGCGGGGCACAACGGATATCAATGCGAGGATTTGCCCCGCTTATCAGCTTCAGCTGAAGTACTCAATAACCTCTTCAGCCGTACCGTAGGCGCTTTGCGCGCCAAGCTTGGTGGCAGCATATGCGGAGACGTAGGAACCGATTTGCGCAGACTGCAGCAGCGTGAATTTCGCCGCAAGACCTGCAAGCACAGTTCCCATGAAAGAGTCACCGCAACCGGTGGTATCCACGGCCTTCACCTGAGCTGCGGACACACGATGCCAACGTCCATCTTCAATCACAATCGATCCGGATGCACCAAGCGTCACAATCGCACGATCAAAACCGTAATCAGTGAAGCGGGCCACCACTTCATACCAGTCGTATTCGTCAGTGCTTTCATCATCCGGCAACCCCAGCAGCTGCGCTACCTCATGCTGGTTCACCAGCAAAATATCGGTTGCTTCAACCAGTTCATGAGGCAGTTCGTCCATGAACGGCGAATCATTCAGCAATACGGTCACACCAGCATCGTGAGCGGTCTGAGCCGCGGCAATCACCGTGGAAATCGGGCTTTCCAAGCACAAACCAAGCACCGAGCACGCTGCGATGGTATCGCGATGAGATTGCACATAACCGGCGCTGACTTTGGAATTAGAGCCCGGAGAGTAAACGATAGTGTTCTCACCTTCGGCGCTGACGGTAATCAGCGTAGTGCCGCTGGGGCCTTCAACATGCAGGATGTCGGCGGTATCTACGCCGGATTCGTCCAGCTTGCTCAACAGGAAGTCCGCGTTTGCGTCCTCTCCCACAGCACCCAGCAGCTGCACGTTTGCGCCGAGGCGCGCTGCAGCTGAAGCCTGATTGGCTCCCTTACCGCCCGGCAACACCTTCATAGCGCCGCCGTTAACGGTTTCGCCCGGATTGGGCAGTCGTTTTGTGCTCACAGTGTAGTCGGCATTCATGGAACCGACCACAATCACAGAACCCTGTGCTTTACCCAAAGCTTCCAGTCGATCACGCACTGGTTCGGGCATCTGCTCATGTTCTTCACTTTTCTCCATGGTTGCACAGCATAGTAGGCCCATGGGCCAAAGGTCGAATCATGTGATACTGGAAAATAACAAAACGGCTACATTTCAAGGATTCTGGCCTCAACAGAGAAGTCTGCAATCAGGTCAAAATCAGGCCAAAATAAGGCCAGAATCACATCCAAATCAGCCGCGAATTTTGCGCAAACGCTCGTGCATCACAGTCATCAGCACCAAGAACAGCAGCAGGTACCACGGGTACAGGGAGATGCTGATGTATTGTGCGATAACGCCGAACAGCGGAGGCATTGCCAGCGAACCGAGATAAGCGCACGCCATCTGCACGCCGACAATGGCTTGGGAGTTTTCTTCACCGAAATAGGTCGGCGTGGAGTGAATGACGCACGGGTAGATTGGCGCGCAGCCGAGGCCAACCACCACAAGTCCAATCACGATGCCGAGATGATGCGGCAGCGGTATGAACATCACAACGATGCCGGTAAGCACCAGCACCTGCCCGAGTCGAATCATGGCGGGATCGGAAAGCTTCATGGTGATGAATCCGGACAGGCCGCGACCGACGGTGATACCCACGTAGAACAGGCTGGCCCAGCTTGCTGCGGTGATTTTATCCACGCCGGCATGCAGCACCATATAGCTGGAGGCCCAAAGCCCAGCTGTGGTTTCGATGGCGCAATAGCAGAAGAACATAACGAGGATTTCTTTGGCACCTCGTATGGCCAGCACACCAACCAGGCCAAGCGGCTTGCGCTCGGCGGATTCAGCAGGAGTCTGAGCATTCGACTCAGCCTGTTCTTCAGCGGCGGTGCGTTTGCGGGACTTCCACAGCGGCAGGCTCAGCACCAGAATTATCGTAAGCACTACCTGCAGGATGGCAATGTAGCGATATCCCCAAGGCCAGCCCTGGCCACGAGAAAGCGCGAATCCCATGATGTACGGGCCAATGGAGGCACCCACTCCCCACATGCAATGCAGCCAGCTCATGTGGCGGCTTTCGTAATGAACCGCCACATAGTTGTTTAATGCGGCGTCCACACCACCAGCACCGAGACCGTAGGGAACAGCAATGAGCAGCAGCACCCAATAGTTCGGTGCAATGGAGAATCCGGCGAGCGCAGCGGCCGTCAGCGCCACGGAAACGGCGGTAACGCGGCCGGCGCCGAACTTCAAGGTCATGCGGTCCGACATCAGCGCCGAAACAATGGTGAACATGGAGATTACAGCGGAAATGCCGCCCGCCCAAGAAACAGGAACGGCAAGATCCTGACTCATGGTCGGCCAGGCTGCGCCGAGCAGTGCATCAGGCAGACCGAGACTAATAAACGCTACGTAAATCACCGCAAGCAACAAACTGGCCATGGTTGCAGCACCCTTCCACATCAAAACAACTTTGTTCGTGACAACGATATCATTCAGCTTACCGAACGGTAAGTAGGCAACACGCCGAAATCACAACAGCTCACAAACAAGTCGGCGGCTTTGCCTGCATTACAGCAAATCAACCCCGAACAATCAATTCATCAGCACCAGATAGTCATATCGAATATCAATATGCACAATCAGTGAAGAATTGCTTTTCGATATAGATATATCGTTTTTCGATAGATTACGATGCAGGTATGTCCACCAATTACTCTCCTGCCGTTACCTCAACAGCAACCCCGGCAACAGCAACCTCTACAGCAACCACATGCGGTCCATCCACTCCAGCACCACCACTGCACCCCTTGCCAATCATCAAACGCCGTATCGCATTGTTGACCACGGCATTCCTCATTCCCTTCTCCTTTGACCGACTTATCCTCTCTGACACCTGGGCAAGAGCATTCTCCTCCCTCCTGCCGATATGGTTATCATCATGGGTCCGAGGGTCGCTCTTCTGCGTTATCTGCCTTATCGCCATCATCATGTTATTTATCCGACGCGCTTACCGCAGCCCAATATGGTGGATCACCATCATCGCCGCGGGAACGCTCAGCACATGGCTTATCGTCAACGATAATTCCTTTACCTATGCCATTCCTTCCGGAAGCGACACCTTCATCGCACTTCCTTCGGCGAATTATTCATACGCAATCATTACCATCTACATGGTTCTTCCCGCATTACTTATGCTGGCATTGCAACTTTCTTCAATTACTTTCAACCCAAACCGCCCGGCGAATATCGCACTCTACTGGCTGCAAGGTTGGACCGTCAGCCTGTTCACTCACTGGCGCATGCTGACAGATACTATCTCTTATTATCTTCACACCGCACATGTCGCTGATAACGATGTCACCGCTGCGCGCAACAGCACTATACGAAAAATAGGTATCGCGCTGCTCATCAGCATGCCCATCCTATGTCTGTTGGTTCCACTGCTGATGGAAGCAGATGAAATGTTCTCATATGGCATCACGCATGCGTTCGAATATTTCGATCCAACGGAGTTCTTCCTGCACACTATAGCGGTGATTATCCCACTGCCATTCCTTGCCTCGCTGTTCGCCAGCGTGGAGACGCGCAACAGGGAGTCTGATCTCACTGCTCTTCGCCAGGCCGAACAACGAGGAATCTTCGATTCCACTATCACTTCCACCGTGCTCATCATTGTTCTGACGTTGTACGCCGTTTTCTGTGCGGTGCAGTTCACGTTCCTCTTCGCAGGTGCGGGCCTACCCGAAGGCTATACATACTCCGAATACGCACGCCAAGGCTTCTTCCAACTGCTGTTTATAGCCGCGTTGAATCTTGCCGGCTTCGGACTGGTGCTCACCTTTACGCCTCGCACCAAACTCGTCATAGCGTTGCAAATTGGCCTCATTGCTACAACTGGAGTCATGCTTACATCCGCAGCCACGCGGCTCGGTCTGTATATTGCCGTCTATGGCATGACTTGGTTGAGATGGCTTTCGCTGACGTTTATCGCATTGCTGGCGATAGTGCTTGTACTGGCATTGATTCGATTATTTGTGCAACGACTGCCGTTGATTACCGTGACATTCATGCTGGTGCTGCTCTGGTGGCTCGCATTGGGCTTCAGCAATCCAAACTGGGTCATCAATGCATGGAACAGCTATCTTGGAACCACGGTCAGCGGTCTGGCATCATCGCTCAGCTAAATTCGATTGATGCTGATGTTCCTCGCGGGAAACCCTAGCGAGGAGCATCAGCATCAATTCATGTTCGGATCAGTATCACGTGTCGATCTTGGAGCGATCGAAATCGTCAGCATTATCCACGATGAACTGCTTGCGCGGCGGCACATCGTCGCCCATCAGCAGCGAGAAAATCTCTGAAGCTTGGGCAGCATCCTCCATACGAATACGGCGAAGCATGCGAGTACGAGGATCCATAGTGGTATCAGCCAACTGATCGGCGTCCATCTCGCCCAGGCCCTTATATCGCTGGATGTCATCGTTGTATCCGATATGTTTGCTATCCAAATCAGCCAGTTTGCCTGCCAGCTCGTCATCGGAATACGTGTAAATGTATTCGCCCTTGTGTGAACCGGTCAATGCGATGCGGTGCAGTGGCGGCACAGCCGCATACACGTAGCCATGTTCGATAAGCGGGCGCATGTACCGGTAGAACAGGGTCAGCAGCAGGATACGAATATGTGCGCCGTCCACATCAGCATCGGTCATCATGATGATTTTGTGATAACGGGACTGTTCGATATCGAAGCTCTGCCCGGAGCCGGCGCCCACCACCTGAATAATGGCTGCGCATTCCTTATTCGAAAGCATCTGCGTAATGGATGCCTTCTGCACGTTCAGAATCTTGCCTCGAATCGGCAGTAACGCTTGGAATCCAGCGTTACGCGCCGCTTTGGCGGTACCAAGTGCGGAATCACCCTCCACGATGAACAGTTCGGCAATATCATCATTGCCTGGCTGGCAATCGGAAAGCTTAGCCGGCATGGAAGCGGATTCCAGCGCGTTCTTACGGCGGGTCACCTCTTTGGCTTTACGGGATTGGATGCGGGCGTGCATCTCCCCCACAATCTTCTCCAACACGCGACCGGACTGATCCTTATATCCGCGCTTTGAGCCGGAAATCATCTCACCGAACTGCTTATCAGTGAGCCTGGTAGCAATCGGCTTGACTTGCGCCGTGCCGAGTACATCCTTGGTCTGACCTTGGAACTGCGGTTCTGCGACGCGAGCAGTGATAACGGCCACGAGACCGGCTGTGATATCGTCACGCTCCACCTTCATGGCGGAATCTTTGAGATTCACCTTCAGCTTGCGAGCATTGTCTTCCACGGCCTTACGAATCTGCTTGGTAATGCCGTTCATGAAGCCATCCACATGGGTACCGCCGCCCGGCGTCTCCACGATGTTCACGAAACTCCGGATGGTGGTGTCGTAACCATTCACCCAGCGCAAAGCGATATCGATACCGCATTTGCGTTCGATTTCCTGGGCGTGCAGTTCACCGCCTTCACCCACGGCTTGAGTCTCTTCCTTATATGTACCCTCGCCCTGAATACGCCAGATATCAGAAACCGGCTCACCTTTGGAAAGGAAGTCCACGAAATCCTTCACGCCGCCGGTGTGGCGGAATTCCACCACACGCGGGTGGGCCGGCTGTTCGCCGAATGCGCCGTCGATAACCTCGTTGGAGGCGTTGAGTGAGAAATCCTCTTCGCCGCCATCTGCTGGTTCTGTAATAGCCTCTGCAGTATCTTCTGCAGCGTGTTCTGCAAAAGCCACTGCAGAAGTTTCGGTCGCAAGTTCTGCAGAAACCGCGCCATTCTCCGAGGATTCCGGCACATTCTCATCAACAATGGTGATTCTAAGGCCAGGAACCAGGAAACTGGTCTGCCGTACGCGATCGACCAACTGCTCATACGAGAATTCGGCAGTCTTGTTGAAGATTTCAGGGTCAGCCCAGTACCGGATTCGAGTACCGGTGGTTTTAGGGCTTACCTTGCCGATGATTTCCAGCTCGGTCGGGCGATTCTTGCGAGTGCGCTTGAATGGTGAGTCAGGAGAAGGATTCTCCGGATCGGCATCCGTATATACACCAGGATGCCCCTGGTGGAAGGACATGTAATGGGTTTTGCCATCACGGTCCACTTCCACATCCAGACGGGAGCTCAGCGCGTTCACTACAGAAGAGCCCACACCATGAAGACCACCTACTGCGTTATAGGAGGAATTGCCGAACTTGGCACCGGCATGCAGCTTGGTAAGTACCACTTCCACGCCAGACAGTCCGGTTTTCGGTTCCTTATCTACCGGGATACCTCGACCGTTGTCCGCCACTTCTACTGAGCCATCGGTATGCAGCGTCACAGTGATATCAGTGCAGAACCCTGCCAAGGCCTCATCAACAGAATTGTCGATGATTTCCCACAAGCAGTGCATAAGGCCCTGCGAGTCGGTGGTACCGATATACATGCCCGGACGCTTGCGCACTGCGTCCAAACCCTCGAGGACGGCAAGATCTTTCGCGCCGTATTCTTCTGTGGCCATAAATCCTTTATTTTCTATGTTCTATGACTTGGCTCCCCTCGTTTGAGGAGAGCCAGAATGGATTGCTTCGTCGTTTGACAGCCCACTGGGCTGTCAAACTCCTCGCGTGAGCGCGCTGCCGAGCGGCGCGATCACTGATCCAGGAAGTCGCGCAGAGTCTGCGAACGAGACGGGTGGCGCAGCTTGGACATGGTCTTGGATTCGATCTGACGAATACGTTCACGGGTCACGCCATACACACGGCCGATATCATCCAGTGTCTTCGGCTGGCCGTCTTCAAGACCGTAACGCATCTTGATCACACCGGCTTCACGCGGCGACAGCGTTTCCAGCACCTGCTTGAACTGCTCCTGCAGCAGGGAGAAGGCCACCGCGTCGGACGGAGCAATAGCATCGGTATCCTCAATCAGATCGCCGAACTCGGAATCACCGTCTTCACCAAGCGGGGTGTGCAGAGAAATCGGTTCACGACCGTACTTCTGCACTTCCTGAACCTTCTCAACCGGCATATCCAGCTCGCGTGCCAGCTCATCCGGCGTAGGTTCGCGGCCCAAATCCTGCAGCATCTGGCGCTGCACGCGGGAAAGCTTGTTGATGACTTCCACCATATGCACAGGCACACGAATGGTACGAGCCTGATCAGCCATAGCACGCGTGATGGCCTGACGAATCCACCACGTAGCGTACGTAGAGAACTTGAAGCCCTTCTTCCAGTCGAACTTCTCCACAGCACGAATAAGACCCAAGTTGCCTTCCTGAATCAGATCGAGGAAGAGCATGCCACGACCCGTGTAACGCTTGGCAAGCGACACCACGAGTCGCAGGTTAGCTTCCAGCAGGTGGTCCTTAGCCTTCTTGCCGTCGGCTGCAGCCCACTTGAGCTCACGCTTGCGCTTGAACTCCATACCTTCGGACTGAGTGTCCAACAAGTGCTGAGCATACAAGCCGGCCTCAATACGCTCGGAAAGGTCCACTTCCTGCTCAGCGTTCAGCAGGCTCACGCGACCAATCTGCTTTAGATAATCCTTAACCGGATCGGCGGTAGCGCCAGCGGCGATCACACGACGCTTCGGGTTACCGGCTGGAATGATGTTCTCATCGTCATCATCGGTGTCGGAAACCACATAGGCGCCCTTTTCCTTCGGCTTTTCCGGAGCCTTAGGCTTAGCGTCTTCATCCTCGTCGTCTTCGTCATCTACATCGTCGGCGTCGAGATCATCCTCATCCAAATCGTCATCGGAATCATCGGAATCGACATCGTCGAGGTCATCGTCCAGATCATCGACGTCAAGATCTTCGTCATCTACCACGTCATCATCGAGGTCGTCGCTCTGGTCGTCCTCAGTCTTGATGAGATCCTCATCCTCAGTCTTCTTGACTGCGGTCTTCTTCTTGGCCGTGGTACGACGAGTGGTCTTCTTCGCTGCCTTCTCGCCGTCTTCGCCTGCGGCTGCCTTGGCCGACTTCGTGGCGCGGGGTTTACGCGTAGAGGTCTTGCGTGCGGTGGTCGTAGAGCTGGCCTTCTTCTTGGTCTCGGTCTCCTCGCTGGAGTCTTCCGTCTGCTTGGTTGCCGTCGTTTCCTTCGTGGCCAAAACTGCTCCTTCTGATCTCTCGCCTGAAGCTCACATACCACATGGGCACACTTCTGGCAAGGGCAAATCGTCAACTATGTGAGTAAATCACCTTCCGAGGACGATTATTCCCATTTGACGAAAAATCAGTGTTGCAATTATCACTAGCTCTCGTTCGCGAAGCCGCACGCATCACCTGAAATCATCACCACAAACCCAGTCATACAGCCATATCTGGCACGCTGCATGAGCACCAGGCAGGGAATACTCCTCGATCAGCGGCAGAAAATACCATCGCCGCCAGCGAACAGTCCTCATCCAAAACCAAACATTGCAATGCCAATGCCGCAGCACTGCTATCTCCTAGCCACCATAAGGTGTAAGCAGCCACTGCCAAAGGCTGAATGCAATACGGTACCGGTGAAGCCGTAGCGATATCCAGCAGCATGTCGATGCCTGTACGGCAACGATCTTCGTTGGGCGTGATGTCTTCATCTTCAAACGCGGAGGTCAACAGCTGGCCCATACGGCGTTTCGCATGAGCACTATGTGGCTCAGAAGCGAATTCCATAAGCTGCGCCTTAGGGCAGATATCCCGATCGACAATCATCGAAAGAATGAGGGCATCGCGGATAGATAGCGTTTCGTTCATTCCCACGGCAAACGCCGCCATAGTCTCTGGCTCAAGATCAGCAATACCTTCATCCAATGAGGCAAGCCATTCGTCCAATGGCTCAGCCACCCAGTCCGCATCAGCCTGCTGTGGGCCACGCTCGCGCCGGTCTTCATGGAATGCGGTGGACATCATATCCAGGTTTTCCATATCGAACTGCTCTTGAGCCAGACTCGCGCGAGATTCACGCTCATGCCGGTTGCCGCTGCGATGCCTCTGAGTATTGCCGCTACCACCACTGGGCGGCGACGCATTCCCTCCTCGACGAGTACGCTTATTGCTCCTCTTACCTGCATTATTCTTGTTTGCCATGTTCGTGCCTTCCTTGACTTGCCATACGCGAAAATGCGAATCCTGCGACCCGCATAGCTCTTGTGAGCGTGGGTCTACTATGCATGAAATGCGCGCGGAACAGAGGGAAAAACAAGGTATGTGGTTCTAGCTTCAAAACCCTTTATTTCCAACGTTGTTGTATTCATCACAACCTGTGGATAAGTTATAAGGCATGTGCACAACCAGAAATGACCTCAACACCATCGAGCCACGCATCTGCGAATTGGTTCGTGAACTTACCGACGCACCTGTCACTGGCAAGGTGGCGAGCGCCTTACAACCAGTGATGGGTGAAGTCATCGATCAAGCCGTCTCCTCCAGTCAGGGAGGCAAACGACTACGTGCGCTGCTCAGCCTTGACGCATATGATGCGCTGACTCACGATCAGCAGCACATTGAATCTTCGTCAAGAACAGCCATGCTTGACTTGGCGTGCGCCATTGAGGTGTTCCAGACTGCCGCGTTGGTACATGACGACATCATTGACGAATCCGATCTTCGCCGAGGCAAGCCTTCCGCACATCGCGCGCTGGAATACACCGTGCATAATGCGTCCATTGGGCGGGGACTGGGCTTGATGTTGGGCGATATTCTGGCCACGGCATGTATTGAGATTGCTCGGCGATCCGCAAAACATCTCAATAATGGCGATGCCATCGTCGAAGCATTCCTCACCATGCAGCGTGAGGTGGAAATCGGTCAGGTTTTGGATTTGGGCGTGGAGATGACTCCACTTAGTGATCCGCAGGCATTGGTTGACGCTTCGCTCAATGTCTTCCGCTGGAAAACCGCCAGCTACACTACTATCGCTCCACTCCTGTTTGCACTGTTGGCCGCCGGCGTTGAACCGGCCAAAGCGCAGCAGCAGGCACTTGCCGTGGGTGAACCGTTGGGTTTGGCTTTCCAACTTGCGGATGATTTGTTGGATGTTATTGGCTCCAGTCGCAATACCGGTAAGCCTGTGGGTGGAGATATTCGAGAAGGCAAGCGAACGGTTCTGCTTGCTGACGCGTTGAATGCCGCCGACGACGCTACCAGGCGTGAGCTGTGTGACATGTATGAGTCCGCTCATCGAGATGAAGCGCAAGTGCAACGCGTCATCAGCGTGTTCGGCGAGACTCATGCCATCGATCATTCTCGTGATCGCATCAGTGCATTGTGGGAGCAATCGCAGGCCGCTATCAAGAATCTTGGATTGGATGAGACAAACGAACAACAGCTCATTGCAGCATGCGCTCGTTTCATTCCTCAGGATTTGCGATAATACAACCGCATATTCCATATTTCCATACGTCTCTGTATCTCTTCTGCACATCGGTACCGCTCATCAGCGCGTAGCCCATGCCATGTAAACTGAACCATGTTCAGCTGTAGTCAAAGGAACCGTACGAGTTAATGAGTGAGAACGAGCCCGCGCAGATGATTGAGGGACGCTACCGCATTGTGCGCAATATCGCCGAAGGTGGTATGGCCACCGTGTATGAGGCGGTCGATGAGCGTCTGGGCCGCACTGTGGCCATCAAAGTGATGCATACACAGCTGGCTCAGGGGCCTCATAGAGCACAATTTGTGGAACGATTCCGCCGTGAGGCCAATTCCGCGGCTGCCATTGCCAATCCGCATATCGTGCAGGTGTACGATACCGGCGAGTTCAACGGGCTTGATTTTCTTGTTATGGAATACGTGCATGGCATTAATTTGCGCCATGAAATGAATGTGCAGGGCACGTTCTCCGTGCGGGAAACGTTACGCATTATTGCGGAGACTTTGGATGGTCTGGCTTCCGCACACCGTATTGGCGTGGTGCATCGTGACATTAAGCCGGAGAATATTCTGCTCAATGATCGAGGCCATGTGCAGATTACTGACTTCGGTCTGGCCAAGGCTGCAAGTCAGGCCACGCTCAGTTCCACTGGTATGCTGCTCGGCACTGCAGCATACCTGGCACCGGAAATGATTGAGAACAATCTGGCCACTCCTCAAGGTGACTTGTATTCCGTAGGCATTATGGCGTGGGAGATGCTCGCCGGCAAAGTGCCTTTTGATTCTGATAATCCAGTGACTTTGGTGTTCAAACATGTGCATGAGGATGTGCCGTCCATTGCAACTGTTTGCCCTGGTATTGACCCAACAGTTGCCGCTTTTATCTCTCATCTGACCGCGCGCGCGGTGGAAGCGCGCCCGAAAGATGGCACTGAAGCTGCATCAGAATTGCGTCAGCTGGCGGCAAAACTGCCGTTGGAGGCTTGGCAGTATCGTTGGCATGCTACAGCAGCCGATCCAAATCATACCGACGCTACTGCTCCTGCATTAGTAGGCACTATTGGCAAGGCAGCGGAACATCTTACCGCTACGCAGCCTGCTCCTCCGACGCCGCCGGCTCCCCCTGCTGCCAATCAAACGGCAGCTTCAGTTGATGCTGCATCTTCTGCTCCGATTGCTCCAACCACTGCTCTGAGCGCTCCAGCTTCTGTGCAGAACGCTCAAGCTGGTCAGAGTGCGCAAGGTATGGGTCAGACTCGAGTGATGCCACAAACTGGTGCGTTTGATAATGGCGAGACTCAGGTGTTGCCTCAAATGGCTGGCGTGCCTACGCAAGCATTGCATTCGTCCGATAAGGTTCTTGCAGATGACGCAGCTACGTCTGCATCCGGTCACGATGATGCAGCTGACGGTAAGAAATCTCATCGCAAGGTTGCGCTTATTGTTGCCGCTATCGTGGCGGTGGTGCTTGCATGTACCGGTGGCGGCTTCGGCTGGTGGTGGTACGTGGGCCCAGGTAGTTATTGGAGCGTGCCTCAGCCTGAAGATGTGACATGTGGTGCTGAAGATACCCAATGTTCGCTCTCCGGTGCCGATTGGACTACCTATGAGAGTCTGTTGAAGACCGCAGGCATTCCGTACAAGGCGACGGAACAGTTCAGCGATACCGTTGACAAGGGCAAGATTATTTCAGCGTCTATTGATAAGGCTGAGGCTTTTGTGCGTAGTCATGTGAGCAAGCGAAGCGATCAGCAGATTGAGATCGTGGTGTCCAAGGGTGCACAAATGGTTACGATTCCGGACGATATTCTCGATTCCAGCTCAGCCAACGGCAAGGATCCGCTCACCGCATTGAAGAATGCAGGATTCAGCAACATTACGCATGATGAATCCAATGATCAGTATTCCATGGATGTTCCAGAGGGAGCAGCCCTGACTATTACTCCGGATCCTGGTACCACTATGAAGCACGATGCCGAAGTGACCATTACCTTGAGCAAGGGGCCAATGCCGGTGAGCATGCCGGATATCGTGGGCAAGACCAAAGATGAAATGCTGTCTACCTTCGACGAGCTGAAACTTACCGCAAATATCACTGAAGAATTTGACGATAAAATCGCTGCCGGCACAGTCATGTCTGCTTCGCAAAAAGCTGGAACTCAGCTGAAGTGGGGCGATAGCGTCGACGTGGTAATCTCCAAGGGCCCCGAAACCACGGTATTGCCTAACGTGGTCGGCATGACGTATGACGATGCCGCTAAGCAACTGGAAAAGCTTGGGTTCACGGTGAAAAAGTCTGCTCCATTGGGCGACATTACCCATGAGGTGCGTATTCAAAGTCCGAAGGCTGGAGAGACTGTACGTCTGCGTGACGAAAACGGTACTCCGACCGTTATTACGCTTACTGTGGTGTGATTCCATCTATTGTGGTTCCCTCTTTGAGGGGAGCTGTCGTCGTAAGACGACTGAGGGGAGCCCCGCTTCAGCGGGACTCCCCTCGGCTTGCTGTTGAGCTTTACGATAGACCTATGCTTCCGGCTGCGTTTCAGCAGCTTCCTTGGCTGCCTTCAGCTCAGCCTTAACCTTCTGAGCATATTCATCCACGTATTCCTGGCCACTCATCTCACGAATAGCTGCGGACACACGATCCGTCAGCTCGCGAAGCTCAGCATGAGTAATCTCATCAGCGGATTTCTTGGAAACCTCAATCGGCTTGCCGTACTTGACTTGGGTTTTGCCTTTCTTCGGAATGGAAGTGCCAATCGGCTGCAGGAGATCAGAACCAATTAGTGCTACCGGCACAATCGGGCAGCCAGTCTCCAGCGCCAGACGAGCCACACCGGTATGACCCTTATACATGCGGCCATCTGGGCTACGCGTACCCTCAATATGAATGCCGAACAGATGACCATCTTCAATAATCTCACGAGCATGCTCGAGTGCACCAAGGGACTTGTTGCCACCGGAACGATCCACCGGGAATACGCCCACGGAAGTGAACCACCACTTCTTGAACTTGCCCTTCAGACCTTTTCCTTCGAAGTATTCCGCCTTGCCCATGAAATGCACCATGCGAGGGCAGGTAATCGGAATCAACGCATCATCAATCACGGCCAAATGGTTGGCGGCAATAATCGCGCCTCCAGAGCGAGGCACATTATTCAGGCCCGAAACAGTGGGTCCAAGACGATGACGGGCAATAGGACCGAAGACTTTTACGAAGAACCAGTACAGCACTTGGCGTTTCCCTCCCTGCGCGGTTTGGGGCATCAGATTAGAGTGGTGTATATGACTGACCTCAACAATACCAATGCGGGTGACGAGCCCACAACACCCACGCCGGAAGATAGCGGAAAGACCAGCGATCTGGACGCAGCATGGGCAGCATTCGAAGCCGAGCATAAGGCAGACCTCAATGATGTGGCGTCTTCTCGGCAAGCAAAGAAATTTGAGAAGCAGGCTAAAAAACGCGAGAAGGAAGCACTGCTTTCCGTGGATGATTTGGATTCCGCCGCTTTTACCGATGGCGTGCGCCCATTCCATGAACGGGCACGCAGAAATCAAGGCAAAGGCCCTCGTGATTTCAAAGGTTCCAGCTGGCTGGATACCGATAGCGTAATGGACCGCTACGATGATGGCGACTTCACTCCCCCGAATCCCGATTTGGGTCCAATGCATATGTCGACCGTACTGCCAGTAGTCTTACTGGTCGTGGGCGTGGTTGGCACATTGGCCATGATTCTGATACCGGCGTTGTATAGCATTCCTGTGCTCAGCACAATCCTGAATCTTGTATTCAGCGTGTGCACCGTCATTGGCTTGGGTGATTTGATATACAAAGCAGTTACCCGCAAAAACCGCCCCGGTGATAAAGGCGGCTATTACGACGACGGTGCCCGCGTGTGATGCCTCCTTCTTGGCTCCCTCTCACGAGGGAGCCACATACACTGTAAACCTACCGAATCAGGCCTTAGACTTGGCGGTTGCAATCCACTTGTCCAGCAGAGCTTGAGCCTTACCGGAGTCCACAGTTTCTTCGGCAATCTTGTATGCTTCGCGGAAGCGTTCAGCCAGCGTGCCGTCGCCTACCAGATGACCATCGGCCACAATGGCGGAGGCTGCATTGAGCAGTGCAGTGGAGCGGGACGGCACATCCTTGCCGGCAACGAAATCACGGAACGCAGCAGCGTTGACTTCAGGCTCGCCACCCTTCAAATCGGCTACATCAATCTTGGCCAGGCCGAGGTCAACGGTTGGATCGAAGTCAGTTTCGGTTACCTTGCCGTCACGAATCTCCCAGACGGAAACCGGACCGGTAGGAGCCAGCTCATCCATACCCTCATGCGAGGTGTACACCATGCCGGACTGTCCGGCTGCAGCGTAGGCGCCAGCCATAATCGGGCTCATAGCACGGTTTGCACAGCCAATGGCCACATGAGCCGGCTTGGCCGGATTGGTCAGCGGTCCCAGCACATTGAATACGCACGGAATGCCGAGAGCGGCACGAACCGGGCCGACAAAGCGCATGGCCGGGTGGAAGGTGCGAGCGAACGCGAAGGTGATACCCACTTCGTCGCCAACCTCGCCTACGGCTTCAGGCTTCAGGTCGAGCGGCAGTCCGAGGGCTTCAAGCACATCGGCGGCGCCGCACTTCGAAGAGGCGGCACGGTTGCCGTGCTTGACGATCTTCACGCCAGCAGCCGCAGCCACCACGGCACCCATTGTGGAAAGGTTCACCGTAGCGAAACCGTCACCGCCGGTGCCCACGATATCCGTGGTCTCGCCGGAGACGCTGAGCGGCACGGCATGAGAAACCATAGCCTTGGCGGCGCCGGAGACCTCTTCGGCGGTCAGGCCCAGCTGCTGCTGCATAGCGAGCGCAGCACCCACAGCGGCTGGATTCGCATTGCCTTTCATCAAATCATCTACGAACCATTCGGATTCCTCGGCGCTCAGGTGGTCTCCCCCGACCAGCTTGGTGAGAATCGACTTCCATGTGATCTCTGCCATTGTTCCTCCTTGACGCGCACATGCGCCTGCTAGCTGATAACGCCGCTTATTGTAATGACCGCTCGTTTCGCAGGTTCAGTTCTTCCATATTGCAAAATAATAATTCGAGCTTTACTTCTGAATCAGAAATGACTGGAGGGGAGCTCCCGAACTTAGTCGGAAGCTCCCCTCCAGTCATACCGTTTATCCTATCGATGCAGTATCACTTCTCGTTCTGGCCGTGGCACATCTTGTACTTACGACCGGAACCGCACGGGCACGGTGCGTTCTTTCCAGTACCAGGGAAGGTACGGCCGTCAGCCCACGGAGTCTTCAGTTCATCGCTCTTCGGGCGCTTGGAAACCGGAACCTTGCCTTCAGCGTGGCTGATCGGAGCCGGACCGGTTACCGGCAGCGTAGCATCGCCGGCAGCGGAAGCGGCTGCAGCATCAGCAATAGCCTGCTTCTCTTCGGAATCCTCTGCTTCTTCAGCATCCTGATCGGCTTCTTCCTCAGATTCGCCTTCTGCGGCTTCCTCTTCGGTTTCACCATCTTCATCCGGACCAGCGGCCACAGTTGCTGCAGAGTCAGCGCCGTCAGCGGTTGCGGTTACACCGGTTGCGCCTTCGGCAGCGGCCACGGCAGCATCTTCATCATCGGTGGAGGTGGCATCCTGAGTGGTTGCAACCTGCTTGACATCGATGTGGAACAGCAGCTGAACGGACTCTTCCTTGATGGCTTCGATCATGGAGTTGTACATCTGGTAGCCTTCGCGCTGGTATTCGACCAGTGGATCGCGCTGGCCCATACCACGCAGACCGATGCCGTCCTTGAGGTAATCCATCTCGTACAGGTGTTCACGCCACTTACGGTCGAGCACAGCCAGCACCACGCGGCGTTCCAGATCGCGCAGACCGGATTCGCCAATGGTCTTCTCCAGCTCGTCGTACTTCTCCTTGGCGTCCTTGACGATAAGGTCACGCACAGCTTCAACGGCCTTTTCGCCCTTGAGTTTTCCTGCGGCTTCCTTGGCCTCGTCAACAGTCACCTTGGTGGGCACTACGGTGTTCAGTGCCTTGAACAGGCCTTCCCAATCCCAATCCTTGGGCTTGTCGGAACCCTTTTCTGCGCCCTTGACGTAGGACTCGACGGTATCGGCAATGAAGCGCTCGACATCCTCGTGAATATCTTCGCCCTTCAGCACGGCCTGGCGCTCGGAGTAGATGACGGTACGCTGCTTGTTCATCACGTCGTCGTACTTCAGCACGTTCTTACGAATCTCGTAGTTACGGGATTCCACGGCCTTCTGTGCGGTGCGCACGCCCTTGGTCACGGACTTGGATTCGATCGGCTGGCCTTCTTCCATACCCTTGGCCATTACCTGAGCCACGAGCTGGGTGTTGAACAGACGCATCAGATCGTCTTCAAGAGACAGGTAGAAGCGGGATTCGCCCGGATCGCCCTGACGGCCGGAACGACCGCGCAGCTGGTTGTCGATACGGCGAGATTCGTGACGTTCGGTGCCGAGCACGTACAGGCCGCCAAGCTTCTTGACTTCCTCATGCTCATCCTTGACCTGAGCCTTAATCTCGTTCAAGGTGCCCGGCCAACGCTTCTCGTACTCTTCCGGAGTGTCTTCCGGAGAGTAGCCTTCAGACTTCAGCTTGGCATCGGCGAGGAACTCGACGTTGCCGCCGAGCATAATGTCGGTACCACGACCAGCCATGTTGGTGGCCACGGTGACAGCGCCCTTACGGCCGGCAACTGCCACAACGGCAGCTTCCTTCTCATGCTGCTTAGCGTTCAGCACCTGGTGAGGAATCTTGGCCACGTCAAGCAGAGTGGACACCACTTCGGAGCTTTCCACGGATGCGGTACCGAGCAGTACCGGCTGGCCGGAGGCGTGACGCTTGGCCACATCCTTGACGATGGCGGCCAGCTTCTCCTTCTTGGTGCGGAAGATGAGGTCGTCCTGATCCTTACGAATCATCGGCTTGTTGGTCGGGATCGGCAGCACGCCCAGCTTGTAGGTGTTCATGAACTCGGCGGCCTCAGTTTCTGCGGTACCGGTCATGCCTGCGAGCTTGTCGTACATACGGAAGTAGTTCTGCAGGGTGATGGTGGCGAAGGTCTGGTTTTCGGCCTTGACCTCCACGCCTTCCTTGGCTTCGATGGCCTGGTGCAGGCCTTCGTTGTAACGACGGCCCGGCAGGATACGGCCCGTGTGCTCATCGACGATCAGCACTTCACCCTGGGTGACAACGTAATCCTTATCCCTGATGAACAGTTCCTTGGCCTTGATGGCATTGTTCAGGTAACCAATCAGAGCGGTGTTGGCCGGCTCGTAGAGGTTATCGATGCCGAGGAAGTCCTCGACCTTGGTGATGCCTGGATCCAGGATGCCGACAACCTTCTTCTTCTCGTCGACGTCGTAATCCTCATCGCGGGTGAGCTTCAGCACCAGCTTGGCGAACTGACGGTACCAACGGGTCACGTCACCTTCGGCCGGGCCGGAAATGATAAGCGGGGTACGAGCCTCATCGATAAGGATGGAGTCGACCTCATCGACGATGGCGTAATGATGGCCGCGCTGCACCAGGTCAGCCTTCTCCCATGCCATGTTGTCGCGCAGGTAGTCGAAACCGAACTCATTGTTGGTGCCGTAGGTGATGTCTGCGTTGTACTGCTTGCGACGCTCCGGCGGCTTCTGCTCGGTGATGATGCAGCCGACATTCATGCCGAGGAAACGGTAGATACGACCCATGAGCTCGCTCTGGTAACTGGCCAGGTAGTCGTTCACGGTAACCACATGTACGCCCTTGCCCTCAAGAGCGTTCAAGTAGCTCGGCAGGGTAGCCACAAGGGTCTTACCTTCACCAGTCTTCATTTCAGCGATGTTGCCCCAGTGCAGAGCGGCACCACCCATAAGCTGCACGTCAAAGTGACGCTGGCCGAGCGTACGCTTGGAAACTTCGCGCACCGTGGCGAAGGCTTCCGGCATAATCTCATCCAAGCTCTTGCCGTTATCAAGCTGCTGCTTGAACTTCGGGGTTTGAGCCTTGAGATCTTCGTCGGAGAGTGCGGAAATCTCGTCTTCCAAAGCATTGACTGCCTTGGCTACGTTCTCGAGCTTCTTAATCTGGCGACCTTCACCCATGCGTAGGGCTTTGTCAACAATATCGACCACTGGTTCTCCCTTGATTGATTTCGGTGGTTCCGCGTATCAGAATACCGCTTTCTTTCTTATTTGACTGATTTTTTCGACCATATTACGAAAAATGGGTTGCTTCCCGAGTCAGGGAAGCAACCCATTTAGCTATGCATTATCTGCACAGTATTGGAATACCGAGGAATCAGTCCTTCTTGACGTTTTCCGGAGTATCAATCTCGAAGACGCCGTAGCTCCAACCGTGACGGTGGTAGACCACGGACGGGCGACCGGTTTCCTTGTTGACGAACAGGAAGAAGTCGTGTCCGATGAGTTCCATCTCGTACAATGCCTCATCGATGCTCATCGGTTCGGCAATGTGCAGCTTACGACGGATGACGATTGGCGTATCCCCAACCTGAACTTCCACGGATTCGCCAGGGCCAAGATCAGAGGCAACTGCAGCGGCCGGGCTGTTGTTCGGCTCTTCCTCAGCCTCCTCTACCTCAGGCTCCGGAGCGGCGACACCCAAATCAACCGGCACCGGGTTGGTGTAACCACGGCGGTGATCCTTGCGACGATCACGGGTACGGCGCAGACGGAGTGTCAGCTTGTCGAGCGCCATATCCAGTGCGCTGAATTCGTCCGTGCTGGAAGCCTCGGCACGCACCACGGTGCGGCCTGCGATAACGGTGATTTCCACGCGCTTGGCGGTATCTGCCTGACGCGGGTTGCCCTCGTGGGTCAGCACAATCTGTGCGCGCTGAGCGTCCGGGGCGATAGCGGTCACACGATTCATCTTGGACTCAACAACATCACGGAACCTTTGCTTGATCTGCGTGTGACGTCCGGTAACGACGATTTCCATGTTGACCTCCTAATGATTCAAGCGGTGTTACCCGCTATATGTGGGTCCAAACGGCAACATCACCGTTTGGGTAAGTTTCATTGTAGACGAACAATGAGTGAATCCTTGGCAACTCGCCCAGTGACTCGCTGATAGCAATATGTTTCTTTTCTGAGCTCACCATGAAACATCCCAATGCATACACTGGGGATTTGGAAGAATGAAGAAATATGAGACCTCTTATACCCCGGGTTCTGTCGTGCAACGCGCGAACGCGCTGCACGGATGGCCATCCATCTCGACCTAGCGTCACCGCTAGGCTCTAGCAGCCTACCCGATGGCACGGGCGAGCAGCCCTTACCGCCATCTGCTTGGCCTTGCTCCCGATGAGGCTTGCCATGCGGCCTACTGTTACCAGAGGCCCGGTGGTCTCTTACACCGCCGTTTCACCCTTACCCGTCGAGGACGGGCGGTCTGTTCTCTGCTGCGCTATCTCTCAGGTCACCCTGGGCGGACGTTATCCGCCATCGTGCTCTGCGGAGCCCGGAAGTTCCTCAGCCGATCCCAATGAAGATCACGGCCGCGGCCATCAAGAGGTCTCAAGCGTGCAATTATACATATGGCATGGAGAAGAGATTTGAATCAGGCAACGCTCCTCCTCAAGAGGGGCGGGCACTACAACATTCCGCTTTATCGCAGAAGCTCAGAAGCCACTTCGCGCAAAGTCGCTGGATTATGCCCTTTGCGCCCGCCTGCGGACCAGAATCGACGTTGACGAACCTGACGGTCCAATCCTTCAGTCTTTCTTGCAATCCGGCGTCCAAGCTCCCACGCCGCTTCTTCGAATACACCGTTGCGCTCAGCTTCGTCAGTCACTTGAGCCGCTAGCGCACGATCAACGCCTTTACGCGCAAGTTCCATCATGGTTCCCCTGCGCCCCATCATTCGGTTCGCGCACACACGAACCACCGATTCGGCATAATCATGATCATTGAGCAGATGAACTTCAAGCAGTCGGTTGACAACGCTTTCAACCACATCTTCGGCATATCCTTTGCCAAGCAGACGATCGCGCAACGCTCCCGATGAGCGAGGTGCCGCATCCAGCAATCGCAGTGCAGCTTCACGGCATGCATTGCTATCCTCAGGATCTTCAACGCCCGAAGCGCTAGTTGACCGAGCGTTCCACGAAGGAATCGTACGCTTATCTATCGAAGCGACGGCTTCCTTACCTTCAGATTCCCACTCATCGCCATCCTGCAGCACAACTGGGTTATGCTGCAGGAATGCTTCAGCACTAATCACATTCAGGCCTTAGCTGGCGCATCTTGAGCAGGTGCAGCCTTAGCCGTACGCGAGGATTTTGCGGCAGCCGTTTTACTGTCTTTGGCTGCGTCTGCAGCAGCGGCTTCACTGACAGCTGCAGCGGCAGCGGCTTCCTCATCCTCAGCAAATTGATCAGATGGCGCAATCAAACCGAACTGAGCTTTGACCTTGTTCTCAATCTCTTCCGTAATCGCAGGATTGTCTTTCAGGAATTGACGTACCTTCTCACGGCCTTGACCAAGCTGATCCCCCTCATAGGTGAACCAAGAACCAGATTTCTTGACCACGCCAACCTGCTGAGCCATATCGATAACCGAGCCCTCACGGGAGATGCCCTCACCGTACAGCATGTCGAATTCAGCGGACTTGAATGGCGGAGCCATCTTGTTCTTAACCACCTTGACACGGGTACGGTTGCCCACAGCCTCGTCACCATTTTTAATGGTTTGAATTCGGCGAATATCCATGCGCACGGAGGCATAGAACTTGAGAGCCTTGCCACCGGTAGTGGTTTCCGGATTTCCGAAGAAGACGCCAATCTTTTCACGCAGCTGGTTGATGAAAATAGCTGTGGTACCCGCCTGAGAAAGCGCACCGGTCATCTTACGCAGCGCCTGACTCATCAGTCGAGCCTGCAGACCCACATGGCTATCGCCCATATCACCATCGATTTCAGCCTTCGGAACCAATGCCGCCACTGAATCGATAACGATTACGTCCAAAGCACCTGAACGAATCAGCATGTCCGCGATTTCCAGCGCCTGTTCGCCGTTATCTGGTTGAGAGACAATCAGCGAATCGGTATCCACACCAAGTTTGCGCGCATATGCGGGATCGAGCGCATGTTCGGCATCGATATAAGCCGCCACGCCGCCCTTCTTTTGTGCGTTAGCAACCACATGCAAAGCCAGCGTGGTTTTACCAGAAGATTCTGGACCATAAATCTCAACGATTCTGCCCTTCGGCAATCCACCAATGCCCAACGCCATATCAAGGGCCAGTGAGCCGGTAGGAATCACTTCAACATTCTGTTCCGGCCTATCCCCCAGCCTCATTGCCGAGCCCTTGCCAAAACTCTTTTCGACCTGGGCCAACGCGGCATCAAGCGCCGCCTTGCGCTTGGGGTCAAGCTCGTGTTCGGCCGCACCTGCCGGTTTCTGCGCCGACTTGGTCTCCTGTGCCATGATCTTCTCCTTACAAGTCCTGTGGGTCGAGTGCTTTCTACCGTACGCAAAAGCGTCCGCATACAGCAAGCGTGAACGACCTATGTGGTTCGAGCTTATCCGCAGTCGTCACGCATTGCGCGCGATAGCGGCTCAGCCCTACTGCCACAAGACTTTGCACTAGTCGCATGCACATCATGCATGCGGTATGGATTTGTCTCGCTGTGGATAACTATAGACCAAGACGCGAACATTTGTTCGAACTTGGTTCAGATAACTTCAAAACACACGTGTTTCCAGCCCGGCACGGCGCGTCGCCATTGACCCCACCCATCGCAATCCCCGCTAACGCATCCGGGAATCAGGCTGCCGGCATGGGCGGAGCATTATGGTCACTTCCCCATCGTTTGAAATCCGGAATCTCCATCTGGTCGCACAATACGTTCCACACCACGCGAGGCTCCTCGCCGGCATCCAACGCTTCCAAGACAGTCATATTCGCCAGTTTCGGCATTCGTTGATCCTTCGCAATCGAGCGTCCGTAACTACGCCCGAATACTTCCTCCAGCAATTCCCAAAACTCACGTTCACGCATACCCGCAAGTGTGCCACATCCGGCGAACAGCGAGAGAAAACAATAAATGGGCTTGCAATACACAATGTATTGCAAGCCCATTGGAATCGAATTATCCGCTTATTTATTCGTTCACCGAATCAAGATAGTCAGCCACCATGCGCAACATCTGCGCCGTGCTCACCCCCAGAGAATCAGCAATCGAGCTGAGCAGCTCGGAGCTGGCTTCCTTCTGGCCACGCTCCACTTCGGATAGGTAGCCCAAAGATACGCCAGCCTTCTCAGATACCTCACGCAGCGTACGGCGATCACGGGTGCGCAGTTCGCGCAGCACATGGCCAATCGCCTCACGCAGCGACACATCATGAGTTTCGGACTCAGCGGCTACGCTCTTTACCGCATTATGAGTCTTGCTACCGCTTTCCTCTTCCTGCCACATACGCAGCCGAGCAGCTTCACGCTCATCCTTGGCTTTCTTTGCAGCCTGAGCCTTAATCACCTGCTGCTGGGCAAACATCACCGCACGGCGCTGGGCCGGCGTCAATTCGCGCATACGGGCAACACCCGGACGCACACTCATCGGGTTCTTGACGGCAACATCCATTTGCTCATTTGCTCGCGTCATCGTTTCCATCGCCTTAGCCCCCTTCCAGGCCTGTTCAGTGTTTCCATAAGGTTCAACACCACATACCCTCGATTTTATTCCTGAAAAGTTGCTGGAAATAGACTCAAGTTTTACTGATGTTCGCGCTGCAGCAGTTGATTGAGATGCCTCAGCACGTTAAGCACGGTTTGCAAACGGACTTCTTCGCGGGTTCCAGTTAGCCGTAATTCCAGTGCTTCGATGAGTTCCAAATTGTCTGGTCTGATTTCAGCGGGGATTCGGAATCCGATGTAGACCAAACCGGCTGGTTTATCTCCATCCGGACCGGGTCCCGCCACACCTGTGGTGGAAAGACCAATAATTCGATCCTCATATTCCGGCTGGTCATACAACTTGGCGGTAGCGGCAGCCATTTGCCGCGCCACTTCGGGATGCACAGCACCTTCTCGAGCCAATAGTTCACGATCCACGCCAAGAATGGAAGCCTTGGCTTGAATGTCATATGTAACCGCAGAGCCAAGCAGCACGTTCGATGCACCGGGAATACGCACGAAAGCGTCTGCCAACAGTCCTCCGGTCAGAGATTCAGCACAGGCAATTTTTACTTTCCGCTGTTCGCAGGATTTCAGAATCTGCGCGGCTTCAGCATCGCATAATTGCCGCGTCTGCATCTCATCGAGAACTTCATCGCTCATAATCAACATTCACTTTCCTTATGAAAATGGGATGCAGCACAAAGCCGCATCCCATTCACATTCCATCTTGCTCGAAGCCTTACTGCTCCGCCTTCTTCGGCGCTACGAACGTGTTGTACAGGTACACACCACCGGAGTACAAGCACAACACCAAAGCCACGTAGATGACGGTATACGTCAGGAAATAGTAAGCAGTGAGCCATAGCGGCGTAGAAGCACCGGTCTCCAGCGTCCACATCGGCAGTAGCAGCATAGACAGGCCCACGCACTGGAACACCGTCTTCAATTTGCCCGGCCAAGCTGCGGCGATAACCTTACCGCCCGGACGCTCCATCACGAAGAAGCGCATCACGGTAATGCCGATCTCACGAATCAGGAACAGGATGGTGACCCACCAGCCGAGCTCGCCAAAAACAGAACAAACAATCATGGCGCCACAGGTCAACAGCTTGTCCGCAATCGGATCCATGAGCTTGCCCATTTCAGTGACCTGATTGTATTTGCGAGCCATCCAACCGTCGATTTTATCGGTGGATGCGGCGATGATGAACAGTACTGCAGCCACCCAGCGCAGCGTAGTGTTATCCGCACCCCACTCGCCTGCCAGAACATCAAGCACCAGGAAAATAACCACCAGTACGATGCGCGAATACGTCACAAGATTCGGCGGCGCATTCCAACCGTCAAAAATAGATGCCTTGGCTTTGGCCTCGGTCTGCACTTGCTTATCCGTTGATTCACTACTCATACTGTTCACGTTACCCCCACACTTCTACCTTGGATGACAAGCAGCTGAGAATTACCTAGCAACCACCCACTTTGCAAGCGTCACTTCTTCATCAGTTCCAAGAAATCGGAAACTTCACGACTGAGACGTAACGACCGTTGGGACCTTCGCACGTTAATGCAGATATGACTCCACCTTGTCCAAAAAATAACGGACATTTGTGGAATAGTTCGGATAAGCGACAGCAAGCTGCTCCGCGTTACGCGCATAGACCAATACTGCATTGTCGTAGTCGATCTCATTATCCTCATTCATGAAATCGTCAACACCGGGAATCTCTATGCGTCTCTCCACATGATATGAAGATGAGTGAGACTCAACATTGCATAATAAATGCCTTGATCGGTATCCACTGGCCTGAGGTCTTGCAATGTAATTCTTGTCAGCAGAGCCATTTTTCAACGGCAGATTAGACGCGAGCCATGCAGCCGCCCTCTCAACTTGCTCATTTGATTCCACAATTAAGCGGCAGCCACCAATATCATCCAGCTCACCAAGTCTGAAATGAGTATTCGGACGTTGCAGCTTACGAACAATGGAAATCATGCGCTTCATTCGAAACGTTGCCACGGACTGCGGTATACCTTGCGAGCACTCCAACACTTTGGAGAAACATTGCTCAGTAGGTTCAACATGTTGAGCACGCCAGCGTTGAGCAATCATCATCGCCTGCACATAATCAGCATCATCACTATGCTGCACTCCAGCGCTCAGTATTCGCCCCACCGAATTGGCACGGTTTCTACTAATGCGCGGCATGCCTTTGTCTGAAGTCATGCTCTACAATATAGCTTCCAGAAAGGAGGAACACCATGGCAGCTATCGTTGATGTAGCAGCTTATATTCTTCGTGAATACGGCCCAATGACCACGATGAAACTACAGAAGTTGGCATTCTATTCGCAGGCAGAATCGTTGTCTCGTCATGGCATTCCACTTTTTGACGAAGATTTTCAAGCGTGGCGCGGAGGCCCGGTATGCGCTGTGTTGTATGCACAGCACCGAGGCAAGTTTCTTATACGCAGCGGAGACCTACTAGCCAATCCTGATTCACTGACGAATTCGCAGCAAGATATTATCGATAGGGTATGTAAGGCTTTAGCTCCTAATACCGGAAATCAGCTCAGTGCCCGCATTCACAGCGAATTTCCTTGGCTTACAGCGCGCAACGGCGCTGCATCATCTGAACCATGCAATGCCATTATTCCGAAAAGTACTATGGCTTCGTACTACCGGGCTAATCCTGTCGTACGGTAACTAGCAGCTGAATCTCACGCCTTAGCGATTCTTCCATCATTAATCAAACAAATACGTGCACGTCAGTTTTGACTGACGCATATAGCGTAGTCAGTCGCAACTGACGTGCACAAAGTCACTTTCTAGCACAATTATTTGCTACCGATTATTCCTCACCAAAATCGCCCTGCGCAGACGCAGAAGGCGTGAGGGAACTGGTCTCGCCGCGGATGAAGGCAAGGACCTGCGGCAAATCCTGCGGCTGTACGAGCACTTCGCGAGCCTTGGAACCTTCGGACGGGCCGACCACGCCTCGGGACTCCAAAAGGTCCATGAGTCGGCCGGCCTTGGCGAAGCCGACACGGAGTTTTCTTTGCAGCATGGACGTGGAACCGAATTGTGAGGTGACCACGAGTTCGGCTGCCTGCAACAGCACGTCCATATCGTCACCGATTTCCTCGTCCGGTTCCATGCCGTTCTTCTTTTCAGCCTCCTTGGCCATTTCTTCAATGTCTTCGCGGTACTTCGGCTTGCGCTGTGTGCGCACGAATTCCACCGCCTTGCGAATTTCGGATTCGGAAACCCATGAGCCTTGCACACGAATCGGCTTGGCGGAACCCATTGGCAGGAACAGCGCATCACCCTGGCCAATCAAGGTCTCAGCGCCCACGGTATCAAGAATGACTCGAGAATCTGTAGCGGACGATGTAGCGAATGCCAGTCGAGAAGGAATGTTGGCCTTAATCAGGCCAGTGACCACGTCCACGGACGGGCGCTGCGTGGCGAGCACCAGATGCACGCCAGCGGCTCGTGCAAGCTGAGTGATGCGCTGGATGGAGCTTTCCACATCATTCTTAGCGACCATCATCAAATCAGCCATCTCGTCCACCACCACAAGGATGTATGGATAAGGTGCCACCTTGCGCTTGGAACCCAGCGGAGCATGTACCTTGCCCGCGCGCACCGCTTCGTTAAAGTCCTTAACGTGACGGAATCCGAAGTATTCCAAATCAGAGTAGCGTGAATCCATCTCCTTAACCACCCATTCCAGCGCCTGAGCAGCCTTCTTCGGGTCGGTGATGATTGGAGTCAACAGGTGCGGAATGCCCGCATACGCAGACAATTCCACACGCTTCGGATCAACCATAATCAGGCGTACCTGCTCAGGTGTGGAACGCATAATCAACGAAGTCAACATTGAGTTGATAAAGCTTGACTTACCGGAGCCGGTAGCGCCTGCAACCAAAAGATGAGGCATCTTAGTCAAATCAGCAGTGACGAAGTGGCCTTCCACATCCTTGCCGATACCAGTGAGCATCGGGTTCGGATCGCTAATCGCCTTGTCGGAACGCAGAACGTCACCCAAATGAACGATTTCGCGATCCTCATTCGGGATTTCGATACCGATGGCTGATTTGCCAGGAATCGGAGAAAGAATACGCACATCCGAGCTGGCCACTGCATAGGCAATATTCTTCTGGAGGTTGGTAACCTTCTCAACCTTGACACCAGGACCGAGTTCCACCTCGTACTGTGTCACGGACGGTCCACGCAGGAAACCCACCACTTTGGCGTCCACATTGAATTGCTCGAATGTGGAGGTCAGGGCGCGGATCACACGATCATTGGCGGGAGTGCGCATGGCGTGAGGCTGGCCCTTGGTCAGCAAATTCAAATCAGGCAGCTGATACGGTCGGTTCGCTTCATCATCAGCATCAGCGCCATTCTCACTATCAGTCAGCGCACCGGACTGCCCAACGCCACTACCATCGGCATCTGCACCAGCATACGGAGCCGTAGCATTCGCAGCAGCTGATGCTGCATCAGCGGTAGCACCAGCAGCCTGCAAAGCGCTTGGAGCCCAAGGATCGTTATCTGCGGTGGCACCAGACGGCATTACCATCGTTCCATCTGGGCCAGCAGGCATGGCCACGGTTCCTCCACCGCTGGTAATAACTCGCGGAACCGCAGACCCAACTGCCCCTGCAGCGTCAGCCAATGCCGTTGTTCCCGCTCCCCCATTCAAAGCAGTGGTTGCCGCATTCGCAACATCATCGGCAAATGGTGCATTACCGGTCACATGCGGGCGCCCATCATACGAGGACGAAGCAATCGTGCGCCCACCGCCAGCATTACCGTCAAGAATCTCACCCGTTGCCGAATCCACCACTGGCGTTTCTGCGGTGGCACCATGCTGGCTCGCTGCCCGATCGAACGGATCATCGGCAGCATACCGATCAAGAGTCTTATCGTCTTCGCTCTTAGACTTGCGGCCGAACAGTCGTTCAAAGAAACTCGGTTTGGATTCGGATTCATCCTCAAAATCATCCTCATCGCTGCCATCATGAGTCGGCACGCCATCAGCGAACGACAACGTCGTATCTCCCAAACGAACTTCATTGGGGAACTGCTCACGGGAATCGGAACCATCCGAAGTCTCCCCCTTGGGCACATACGGCTTGCGCTGAATGAACGCCATCAGCTTGCGCGCTTCCTCAGGTAAATCAGTCACATGGGTACCAGTAATCATCAACAATGAAAACAGTCCGAATACCACAAACACCACGATGGCGAAGGCAGCGGAAAGTCCCCATGCCAGCGGAGAACCGAGGAAGAAACCGAACAAGCCACCGGCGGATTGCAGCACAGTGATGTCAAACGTGGTGTGGCCGGAGGCAACTGCAACATCAATAATCGAGCAAATCGACCACATGAGCACAACCCAGCCGGTAATCACACGAGGATTGCTGGAGCCTCGACCGGAATTACGCATAAGCCGGAATGCCACAGCCGCCAGCAATACCGGCAGCACCACACTCATCACGCCTAATACACCAGATGCCATAGCGTGCAGCAACCGACCGAACGCACCGTTGACACGGAACCATTCAGACGCGCAGAACAAGATAGCGAGTATCAGCAGCAGGAAGCATAGACCATCGCGCCTATACGCGGGGTCATATTCGCCTACGCCGGTAACCGCTCGCACACCGGAACCGAATGCTCGCGGAATCGCTAGCAGAATCTTTTGCCATAACGGCTCAGGTTCAAGATCGATTGCAGGCTGAACTCTGGTCTCGCCATCGTGTGCGGAATCGTTCTCGCTGCCTCTGGGCTTGCGGGATTTCGTGCTGTTTGAAGATGCTGTACGTGCCATATCGCGTCTGATTCTACATGTACGGGGTCTCATGAGCGCTCAAAACACCATTCATGGCTTATCATGGGTTGCATGACACCCGCAGAGCGTGCGAGCGCAGTCGCATTTGCACTCAAAAACTGCGCACTGGAAGCCATGACGCCTGGCGAGGCAACGATGCGCGCCGCGGCGGCTTACGAGCAGGGCACCCAGGATGTGAGCCATCTTATTGACGTGGCCGATGAGCAGACCGCCATGCGTCTTCATGCCGTTGGCCCTAATGGAGAGAATCGTCTGGCGGACGGCTCCCTTGATGATCATGCTGCGAATCGCGCGGATGCTGTGTTTGCGCGCACCGTGCTGTTGGCGGAACGCCGATGGAACCCGTCCGGCGATTTGGATGAATTGGTGGCGATTCATCGCGGACTATTCGAGGGCGTGTTCGACGATGCCGGCAAACTGCGCACCTCTAATACCACACGTGAGGTGACCAATGACCGAGCCCGCGCCAATAATCCAGAGGCATTCTTCCCCGCCGGTTTGATTGAAACCGGCGCGCACAACATTGCGATGGAATTGGCGGAGAACCGTAATCTGCATGCTTTGGATCGCGATGTGTTTGTGAAGAAGTTCGCTACTGTGTACGACGAGCTTGGTTATCTGCATCCATTCCGCGGAGGCAATGCAATGGTGCTTCGCATGTTTGGTTCCAGACTCGCACATGATGCCGGATGGGATCTTGACTGGGGTTCAGTGACGCGTGACATGTATCGAGCGGCTAAGCATACGGCGTATCGCGGTGATACTTCTGCGTTTGAGCAGATGTTTGGAGACATGTTGCGGCCGGCCAATCCGACGCGCGTGTTTTTGATTGCTGGATGGAATCAGGGGCCTGCGCACTGATTGTATGCAGCCTTACGGCTGCGGTCTCTCCCTCAGTCAGCTTCGCTGACAGCTCCCTCGTCAGAGGGAGCCAAAGTATCGGGGCTCGGCAACGTCCTCACAGAGGGAGCCAAGTTTATCTTGGTGTCAGGCTGAGGCGATGTCTCCTAGGTGGTGCTGCACATAGGCATCGGCTTGAGCATCGATGGGATCGTAATCGCCGGCATCAGCATGGGCAATGATGGCCATTGCATTGTCCACGAGCTTCGGATTCAATGCCTGCAGCCAGTGAATGCGCGGGTCGCGGCCGAACCACCCCATCTGTTTACGAGCCAATCGCTTGGTTTTCTGGGCAATATCCGCGAACGCATGATATTCATCCCAAATGCCGTCAAGCAAATCAATGATTTGCTGATAGCCAAGCGCGCGAACAGCCGTGGCACCCAAACGCGGGCGCAAACGCTCCACTTCCTCCACAAAACCATTGGTCATCATTTGCTTGGTGCGAATATCAATGCGATGGTCCAAATCTTCTCGGCTCAAGTCCAATCCGATTTGCACCGATGGAATCACATATTGATAGCGTGGCAAGCTTGCCGAATACGGCTTGCCGGTCAACTCGATGACCTCCAACGCACGAATGGTTCGGCGAGGGTTATGTGGGTCCATACGAGCCGCGGCTACCGGATCCTTGGCTTTGAGATCTTCGAACAATGCTCCAGCGCCTTCAACCTTCTCCCGCTCCTCATACTTTTTGCGGATTTCCGGGTCGGTGCCGGGGAAAGAAATATCATCAATGGCGGCACGAGCATACAAGCCTGAACCGCCTACCAGAATCGGGCGAATACCACGCGATTGCAGGTCAGCAATGGTTGTTCGAGCCAATTCCTGGAACCGGGCCACACTCATTGATTCTTCGGGATCGATGATGTCGATCAAGTGATGCGGCACCTCGGCTTGTTCCTCAGCGGTAGGCTTCGCTGTGCCGATATCCATGCCTCGGTACATCTGGTAGGCGTCCGCATTTACGATTTCAGCTCGCTCACCTTGCTCGGCAAGTCGCTTGGCGATGGCAATGCCAAGACCTGTTTTGCCGGATGCGGTAGGTCCAACGATGGATACGACTCGTGATGTCATAATGCTTATTCACTCCCCTCAGTCAGCTTCGCTGACAGCTCCCCGGAAAAGGGGCCAATGTATTCGGTCTCCTCATTAATGGAGCCGCACATGTATCAGTGACGAACAGAATAGGTTTGGCCAGCAGCGATATCAGGGTCTGCAAGCAGATTATGACGACCTGCGTGGGTTACGGTCACGGTCACGAAATCGCCAATCTCCGGCACTGGCTGGCCTTCCGGAACACCGATATGCACCAGCACACCGGTTTTCTCACGGCCGGAAACACGATGTGTATCAGAATCTTTCTTACCGAGCTTGCCGGTGATCATCACCTCAACATCACGGCCCACAAAGCTGTCGAGATTCTCCTGCGTAATCTCTTCCTGCAATGCGACCAAGCGATCAAAACGATCCTGCACCACGTCTCGCGGAATCTGTTCCATTGCCGCAGCCGGAGTGCCCGGGCGAGGCGAATAGATAAACATGAACGCCGTGGAGAATCGCGCCTTACGCACCACGTCCAAAGTGGCTTGGAAATCCTCCTCGGTCTCCCCGGGGAAGCCCACGATGATATCGGTGGAAATCTGCGCATCCGGCATGGCAGCACGAATCTTGCCCAGAATATCCAGGAACTTGGCGGAGCGGTACGAGCGACGCATGGCACGCAGAATGCGGTCGGAACCGGATTGCAGCGGGAAATGCAGCTGATGCATGATGTTCGGCGTCTCGGCCATCGCAGCAATCACATCATCGGTGAAAGCAGCCGGGTGCGGAGAGGTGAATCGCACACGCTCCAGGCCCTCAATCTCACCGCAGGCGCGCAGCAGCTTGCTGAACGCGTAACGGTCGCCGATGCCGTACCCATACGAGTTCACGTTCTGGCCCAGGAGCGTCACTTCCTTGGCGCCATCAGCCACACATTTGCGGATTTCTTCAAGCACGTCACCCGGTCTGCGGTCCTTCTCCTTGCCGCGCGTAGTCGGCACAATGCAGAACGTGCAGGTGTTGTTGCAGCCCACGGAAATCGCCACCCACGAGCTCACACGGGATGCACGGGCAGCCGGCAATTGGCTCGGGAATTCCTGAAGCTGATCGCTGACCTTCACCTGTGGCTTGTCGGTGGCTCGATTCTGGTCAAGCAGCTTAGGCAGATCCTCAATGTTCTTGGTGCCGAATACTGCAGCCACCCACGGCTTTTTCTTGGCGATGCGTTCACGGTCAAGCTGCGCCATGCAACCGCCTACCGCGATCTGCAGGTTCGGTCGTTGCATCTTGATTCGGTTGAACAAACCGATGGTGCCGTACATGCGTTCGGCTGCGTTCTCGCGCACTGCGCACGTGTTCAGCACAATCACATCGAAATCATGAGCGTCAATCTGCTCTTGGGTTGCCGGCACGTATCCGTCCACTTTCAGCACACCGGCAATGCGTTCGGAATCGTGTACGTTCATCTGGCATCCGAGGGTATGGATGTGGAATACGCCCTTGCCTCGCTCCCCTGCTGCGGTTTCGGCTCCGCTGGCCTCAATCGAGGCACGCTCCGCCCCGGTCATCATGTCTTCATTCATAAGTTCTTGATTCTAACTGCCGGGTTCGTCATGAGACGCTTCGCGCTAATGTCACGGCTCTCAAACGATGAAGCATTTTAGAAGATTCTCCGGCTCCGTCCAGTTTCAACGAATCACTCCGGGTATATTAATTGGCGTGATACTTGACCGACATAGAAGACTCAACACCGCCGATTTGAAGGCCCGCCTGAAGATGATCGATCTGCCGGAAGGCAGTTTCAACACCGACGAGATCACCGAGTTCATCGATCAGATGCAGGTCTATGAAGGCGCAATGTATGAAATCAGCACCAAACTGGAAATACTCGACGATGAGTTCCAAGTACGATTCAGCCACGACCCGATTCACCATATGGAGCGCCGCCTGAAATCAGTGAACTCCATCATCGGCAAACTCGAACGCAAAGGATTGCCCATCAGCGTGAATTCCGTCAAGGATAATCTCTTTGACGTGGCTGGCATCCGCGTAATCTGCAACTATCGCGATGATGTGTATTCCGTGTCAAACTACCTGTCTTCGCAGTCAGATATCCAAGTGCTGCGAGTCAAGGATTACATCAAGAATCCGAAGCAAAACGGCTACCGTTCGCTACATGTGATCTATGCAGTACCGGTGTTCCTCTCCTCGGGAGCACATTACACGCCGGTTGAAGTGCAGTTCCGTACCATTGCTATGGATTATTGGGCGTCTCTCGAACATGCGCTCCGCTACAAAACCGATCTGCCGGATGCCAAGCTCAATGAGCATTCACAGACGTTGCTTGATTGCTCACGCAGTCTGCAGAATATCGAGGTGCAGATGCAGAACATCCACCGCGATATCAATGGCGCTCCGCAGGTAGGCGAGGCACCGAAGACCACTGACTGATTCGCTACTGCTGTTTGTGCAGGAACTTCGGCAATTTGGCCGGAGCCTGCGCAAGCAAAGTGCCGAGGAAGATCAGAGCGCAACCGAGGTAGCCGCGTGGAGTCATGACTTCGCCGAGGAAGATGGCTCCACCCACTGCCGAGAAGAATGATTCCAGACTCATCAATAGACTCGCTCGAGTAGGTGGCACCCACTGTTGACCGACCACCTGCAAGGTGTAAGCAATGCCTACCGAACCGATGCCCGCGTATAGAATTGGAATCCAGGAATGCAATGCGCCAGTCCAATTCACCGATCCTTCAATCGCGGAACCTATCCAGCTCAGCACAGCGGTAGTGCAGAACTGACCGAATGAAAGCATGATGGCATCCACTTTGGAACCCAGCGTATCAATCACCAGAATATGTGCGGCGAACAGTATGGCGGTGAACACCAGCAAAATATCCGCCAAACCAATCGAACCAAAACCATCAGTAATGCAGAGAAGATAGAAGCCAATAACCGCCAGTATCACAGCAGCGAGCACTGCGATACCAATACGGCGGCGCAGAAACACAAAAGCCAGCAACGGCACCATCACGATGTAAAGCGCCGTCAGGAATCCTGCACGACCGGCTGATTTGCCATAGAGAATGCCGTACTGCTGCAACGTGCTGGCAGTGAACAGCACGATGCCGCAGAGCACTGCGATGCACACAGGATTGGCAAGCAACGCGACCCACCATGAGCGCGGATTACGCGATGCAGCAACGGAAGCGCCGCCTGCATTGGAATACGTCACGCTCCCCTGCCGATTACTGGCTTTCTTGCGCTGCCACCACAAAATCGGCACTAAAGACAGCGCGCCCAGTGTGAATCGGCAGGCATTGAAGAACATCGGAGACATGGAATCCATGCCCTGCACCTGCGCCACAAACGCGAATCCCCAAATCAAAGCGGTTAGCAACAGGCAGAACATGCCTACAAATTCTTGTCTCTTCACGGTGTGCCAGCCTAATGCTTCTGCTTTACAGGCATGAAAAAGCCCGGCCACATTGTGGTCGGGCTTGTAGAGCTAACCTAATGAGCTATTGGCGTAAAGCCAACTCAATAGTTGTATTAGTCCCTGTTGCCGAACAACTGCAGGATGTACAGGAACATGTTCACGAAGTCCAGGTACAGGTTCAGCGCGCACAGGATGGAAACCTTCTTGATCATTTCCGGCCCTTGAGCCTCGTACGCGGTGAACAGTGCGCGCGTGGACTGTGCATCATAGATGGTCATACCGGCAAACAGAATCAGACCGATTGCGCACACGACCTGAGTCATGCCGTCGACCTGCAGGAACATCAAAACCACCTGCGAGATGATGAGCACGATCAAGCCGACCATCAGAATCGGACCAGCCTTAAGCATGTTGAACTTCGTAGTCATGCCGAACATGGTGAGGGCGAAGAAGAATGCTGCGGTAATACCGAGCGCGAGCCCAATCGAACCGAGGTCGTACACCATGAAGATAGAGCTTAAGGTGAAGCCCATCAGTGCGGCATACACATAGAACATCACGCGAGCTGCAGTGGTGCTCATCTTCATCACGCGAGCGCCCAGCACTACAGCGAGCGCGATCTGTGCCACGCACAAGCCAATCAGGCCGATTGAACCAGTGGCCATGAGGAAGCTGTAATACGCACCGGTAATCTGGCCCATCACTGCAACTATCGCCGTGACAATCAGACCGATGGTCATCTCGCCATAAGCACGGGTTACGGAGACTCGCTGAGCCTGCTCGTAGTTGTAGGTCATCGTCGTGTTGATTGCGGCAGTGCCAGCTCCTGCGCCTTGCGGCTGCGCGTACTGATTGTTCTGACCGTATGGTGCCTGGGCATACTGCTGCTGGCCGTAGTTCTGCTGGTTGTATCCGTTCTGCATGTACTGCTGGCCGTATCCACCTTGCTGGGCGGCATTGTAGTCCGGAGTATTGTATTGCGGGTTATATTGCCCGTTGTTCTGGGGCTGCTGACCAAATGTCATAATCGCTCCTTTGTTGCGTTCCACAGCCCATCTTAGTGGAAGCAACCTGAACGTTCCATGAATTTGCTCGGCCCGCAGCGAAACGGCGGGTAGACAACCATATCCCAGCCGTCTACCCGCCGTTGCTTTGATCATTATTGCAAGTCGAATGTATGCATCACTTTGGTGGTATTGTCCAAGCTCGCTAATGCGGTTACATCAACTGTCACAGGAGAATCATCCTCGGTAACATAGCCCAATGTCACGGTCGCGGTGGCATTGGGCTGCACTTCAGCAGTGTAGGAGTTCATATCGTATCCCTCAGGCATATCCGAATATACAGCCGTATCAAGTGACTTACCGTTTTGGAATAATTGTGGGTGAGCCAAAGACGCAAACGAATTGTTCTTAGTCGTAGTGTTGGTCCACTCATAGGTCACCACTACGGTTGCCTTACCCTCGTAGTCATTTCCACTCTTCACTGCAGAGACGATCTTCACATGAGCGCCCTCGATATCGCCTTCCATATCCTGTTCGCCTTTAGGCTCGTTCTTGGCACTAGATGATGAATCTGAGGAATTTGATTGTGCGGATTGCGAAGTATCAATACCCTTGGATTCCTTGATGGAATCATCAATGGCTTTACTGGTAGCCGACTGCATTGCCAAAGTAATCACAATGGACAGCACGCACAGCACAGCTGAGACCACAGACAATACTTTGCCTCGCTTCTTCCCGCGGAACGTGCCGACAATGGCGATAATCGCCAAAATCAAACCAATGAATCCAAGAATGGCTGCAAGATTGTTCACGATTGGAATAAAGCTCAGCACTAACCCCAATGCGCCAAATACTACTGCAACAATGCCGCAGATAGTGGTGTGCTTCGGCTGACCGTGCGATTGGTGGCTCGGTTGCGGCATAGTATTATCGTTCGTCATTATGTCCTTCTTTCTCTTTGCTCTGTTTGAGCGACAAACGTTGCGCTGACTTTTTCGAGGCTACTGAGAATTAGCTGGAGACGTCAGTGGACCAATGGACATACTTTGTTGCCCGTTCGGGCATGAACCATGCCTCGTTACATGCCCAAATGTCCAGTGGCGAGACGCGGGAGCTCGCCATAGAGTGGGAGGCATGACACAACCACAGTTTGCGCAGCACCCTCCAAAAGCTCACGCTCCGCGCCACCCCAATACCGGTCACACTCAGCAAGTGCCGTTGCAGGCGGCTGAAGTACCGGTGCAAACCAAACTGTGGTGCACGGTGGTTATGGTGCCATTGGCAAGTTTGATGTGTTTGGCTCAGACAGCATTCTTCTCACAAAACTTCCCAGAGGACTCCCCTGGCTACATATTCGCTATCGCGTGCACATTATTGGGGCTGCCAGTTGGATTCCTGCTGTTGGCACGCTCCGAATACCCTGAAGTGACCTTCTGGATTGCAACAATCTTGGTTGCTGTTCTTCCTTATGATTCCCTCATCGTGCTGATGGCCATGAGCTCACTGCTGGCTCGTCGATCGGACCGCAAAACCACTATCCGCACAGGAATCGTTGGAACTGCGGTAACGGTATGGTCTCAACTTCGTGATGCCTTACAACCCGCCAATGGTTCACTATGGCACATCATTTTCGCCAAGCCGTACACGGGCGGAAGCACAGGACGCCCCATTGTCATGCTGGTCGAAGAGCCCACTGTAATCATCACCGCGATTATTACAGCGCTTGTTGCATCTGCTATTGCAATTCTGATCGGACTGCACATCCGTTCCCGAGCGAAACTCCGTACCGCGAATGCGATGGCGAACGCTGCAACCAATCATGCGGCAGACTTGCAAACCGATCTCAATAATCAGCAGCTGGCGGATGCCATTGCTGCCGAAGCACATGACACACTCGCGCATTCCTTATCACTGCTCGCGCTGAACGCCAGTGCACTGCAAGCAGAAACAGTTAAACTCGGCAATTCTCCTGAGGCACAGGAGTTGGCAGCAAAGGCTGAGGATATTCGCCGTCAATCAGCGGGAGCTTTGGATGAAGCCCACTCGATTATCGATATGCTGCGGAATCCAAGCAAGGCATGGGAACAGCTTGCGCCTTCTAGTGACACATCATTGACGCGTGAATCATTGGATGAGTTGATTGCCGATGCGCGCAATTCCGGCATGACGGTGAATACTTGGATTGATATTCAGCAGTTGAGCGAATTGAACGAAACCATAAGCAAAGTTTCATATCGCGCAATTCAGGAAGCATTGACCAATGCTCGTAGACACGCACCAGGAGCACCCGTGTCTTTGGAGATTACGGCGTCGCCGCAAACAGGCGTGCATATTCATGTCAGCAATCCGATAACCATGACTGCCTCGGATTCCAGAACCGGTGCAGGATTGCCGGGATTGGCGGCTCGAGTCCAGTCAGCAGGAGGGCAATGCCGATATGGCGTGGATGGGCAACGCTTATTCCATGTCGATGTTCTATTGCCTTGGCATCGCTAAGATGGCTAGCGTGAACACAAACCTTGGCAGCACATATTCAGAACAGTCGGTTTCAGGAAATCTCAGCATTCCCGATAAGGCGGTAGAGCCTATCAAGGTAAGCATCATCGACGATGACCCTATGATCTGCCAAGCGATGAGTCTGATTCTTAACGATTATTCATCCGGTCGTATCACCGTTATATCCACTTCCAATGATGGTGCGTCCTGCGTGGAATGCGCAGCGAAAGAGCATCCTGATGTGGTGCTGATGGACATTGCCATGCCTGGCATGGATGGTATTGAGGCAACCCGTAGATTACGCGGGCTCTCCCCTGCCCCACATGTACTGATTCTTACCTCGCTGAGTCCTTCTGGCACAGTAGAGCGAGCGGTGGAAGCCGGTGCAGAGGGATTCGTATCCAAAACCGATGCGCCTAACGACATTATTCAACGCATTATTGCCGTATGTGCTGGTGCACCACAGTTCAATACAGCCAGCGAAAAACAACTAATTCATGATTTAAGTGCATCGCAGCCACACTCGCGCCGTGACGAAGCGCGCAATCTCCTCAACACTCTGCCGGATAGGGAGCGCGAGGCCGTTATTCTGGCCGCTGAGGGGTATACGAATGCTGAAATAGCTTCGCGTATGTTTATTTCGGAGCGTACGGCAAAAGCCCATCTTTCCTCTGCCGCAGACAAACTCAATATGGGTCGAGTGCAAATGGCCCGACTGGTGGAACGCGCTGATTTACCGGCGCGTCTATGAATCTTCCATTTGTTCATTCCCATTCGGCTTGTATAAGCATTTCGTAGATAAGGCATAATGAGACGCATGAATGAAACTGTGACTATACGCCCTTTGCAGCATAGCGATTATCCGTCTTTGATTGATTTGATAAGGCGTACCTGGTACGCCGATTTCAGCGAGCGCACTGGACTTGCCGCCGCTGAGGCGGATTGGGAGAACTGCTTGGCTCGAACCACTAACGCGTACACTGCGGTAATGGATGGCCAGCCAGTCGCTCTTATTCTTGGCCGTATTGATGCACGCGATACACGAAACATTTGGAATGTGCATGAGCGCAACTTTGTGCGCGGTTTAGCTCGTCTGGCTGGACTGCCGGACGGGTTGCGAGCCATTCATGAAATCGTGGGTATTCTGGCGATTGATTGGAAACTTCGTCAGCAAGCTCGCCAGTCTGGCCATGACTATGCCGCGGAAATCGTATTATTCGTGCTTGATCCTGAGGCTCGTGGACATGGGCTCGGCAAGCGCATGTTCCAAACCATGATGGCTGATTTCCGTACAGCACATCTCGATAAGTTCTTCCTTTACACCGATACCACGTGCGATGTGGGTTTCTACGATCACACTGGTTTGCAGCAGATTGAAGCTATCACCATTCCGGCTTCCAAGCATCATCATGAATCCATGTCGTTCTACCTATATGAGGGTACGGTTCCCTCACAGGAAACGCTGGTAATCTGAACAGTTGGAGTAGCTGAGCGCTCACACAATCAGTGACGAAGGGGTTATAGGGGGATTTCATTATGGCGATTAATGCAAAGGAACTTCCATTAGGCAGGGTATTCACACCGGATTTTCGGTTTGCGATTCCTTCATTCCAGAGGGCTTATATCTGGAAAGCGGAGAACATCCTGCAACTGGTCAGTGACTTGAATGATGCCTCCAAAACCCCACAAACCCCTTACTTCCTCGGTTCGCTTATTTTGGTCAGCAAAGGCGATCATCAATATGATGTGATCGACGGCCAGCAGCGTCTGGTTTCCTTGTCCATTATCATCGCGGTGTTGCGTGATCTGGAGCGTGACGCCGATTTGATGCGTCAGCTTGATGCCCTGCTGGTGGAACCCGGAGACAAGCTTCGTGGCATTGTGAGTGAACCAAGATTGACGCTGCGTGAGCGTGATGCTGATTTCTTCCGCGAACATGTGCAGGAAGACAATCTCGAATCCGTGTTCGATATGGATTACGATGATCTGGCTGATGCCGCGCAACGCAATATCGTGGAGAATATTCGCAAAGTCTACGATGAGATTTCAGGTTGGGCCCAATCAGCACGTCAGCAGTTTGCTCAATATCTGGTGAATCAGGTCACTTTGGTCATCGTTACCACTGATGATCTTGACGGCGCTCATCGCATTTTCGATGTGATGAATATGCGAGGCCTGCCATTGACGCCATCGGATGTGTTCAAGGCTCGTGCCACTTCCGGCCTAAGTGATGCACAGATGGATTTTTATACGGCTCGTTGGGATGACATTGTCGATCCAATCAGCGATGATCCCCGCGATTGCGAAGAGTTCTTCAGTTACCTCTACCTGATTCTCGCCCATCAGCCTGATACCAATAAGCTCATTGAAGATTTTCTAGATAATGTGCTGAAGCCTTATATCAGTAATGGCACAGTTCCTGATTTCATTAACCAAGTATTGGCACCGTATGCTGCTGCTTGGCGTGTGATGAGTCGGCCGGCCGACACCATTCTTCCGCAAGAGGTTCGTGACCGGCTCGAGGGCCTGAATGATTACCGCAATCATGAGTGGAAGCCTGTGGCCATGTGGGCACTGGTCAACTCATACCGGCAACTCGGCAACCCTGATTATCCGCCATTTGTGCAACGGGGTGCACGTGTTGCACGAGCCACTGTATCGCTCGAGGCTCTTGAACCACATGACGAGCGCCGTTTATTGACTATCCTTTCTGCTTTGGAACGCGTAACAGGTATTCGTACACTGGTTCGCACGGATGCCATAGAACGGCGCGGATATGCAAATGCGGCAATTCGTGACCTCGATAAAGGCTATATGGTTGATCGTATCAATGGTCTTCGAGTCAGCGATAGCGATCGCGAAAATGCCATTGTCAGGCTGCATGGGGAAATGCAAACCGATGACAATCTGGTAAAGCTGCTTTTGATTCGCGCCAATGAGCACAAGGCTGGTGGTCGCATTGACCGTCCTCGTCGTTTCAGTGCTTTGCCCATCATGCCGTTGAATATTGAACGATCGAAGTCGTTTGCTGGCTGGACGCAGGAACAGCATGATTATTGGATGTATCGACTTGGCAATATGGCTATCGTTCAAGGTCAAGCCGATCAGTTGGATACGTTAAACGAGTTCACCGCTCGACGAGATCGCATGCTGCTCAGGCCGAATTCTCGCCGTTTCCCGTTGACCAATGAGTTGAAGGATTTCAACGATTGCACACCTTCACTGCTTGAAAAACGACAGGAAGAGACGATTCGTCTTATCGTGGAATATTGGGGTATTCGTTACGATCGCAACAACAATGATCTGACCACCCAAAATCCTGATGAACTCATGCAAGCTTCAGCTCGTACTGCCCGCAGTTCCAAGCGTGTGACTATTCGCCAGGTTATTCAGGCTGGTTTATTGGTTCCCGGCGAGCGTCTGGTGTGGGAGCGCCCACGTAAGGGCGAACGCTGGTATGCCACAGTTACTGAAAACGGCAAGTTCCGTTTGGATGATGGCTCGGAATATCAGACTCCGACCGCCGCTGCGCGAGCGGCAGCTGGAGGTAAAAGCAGCGGTGGTCTGGAAGTATGGAAGCGTACTTCCAATGGGCAGAAGCTTAGCGATGTGTGGAAGCAATTCCGTCTTCAAGGACAGTGACAGCTATCTTCTCGTGGCTCACTTTTTGCAAGGTGAGCCACGATACCCAACACCCGAACATGACATCACGCAGAGATAGTCTCAGTTCTTAGTCTCAGTTCTGTTCCAACTGAGATATTAGGTTTGCTGGAGTCAGACAATATCCGGGGTAATGCTGAGCAAGTTTTTTATCATAAGTAACTACATGTTCTGCCCCCGAGTTCTTAGCTGCAGCGACAATAAGATTGTCTTCAAAATCATTATGCGAAGATCGCAATGATTGAGCTAAGGCACATTCATCCGCTCCAACTGGAACGATTTTCATTAGCGTCCGCAACCTCGCAATGCTTGACCATGCTACTTCCGGCAGCATAAGCTTTGCGGTAGTTGCAACAACTACTGATTCATCATCAATGAAATCATCTTTGAATCTCGCAGGCGTGATGTAAAACACATCTTTAAGGGAGAGCGAGGCGCATGCGATTCCCACTCCATACTCAGCACACCGCTCAAATAATGTCACGACATCTTTGATAAAACGCGGAGTGCCATTCATATAGTAAATGAGGATATTAGTATCACACAGAATCGATGCTGTTTTTTCTTGGCTCATGAGTAATCCTGCTCCTTATCGAGATACCTCGCATACGCCGATTGTCTCCTGTACTCCTTGAATTTCTCGTCGTACATTTCGTCACGTAGTTGCTTGTACGTGAGGCCGTCCATCAAATCCGTGTCTTCGGAGATTACACCAGCTTTGACCAGCTCTTTATGCACTAAACCAGCACCTTCATGAATCAGTTTCAGTTTGCGCTGCTTCTCCTCTTCGCGGGCACGTTCTTCCTCAGTAGTTTCCAATACCGGAATCGTTTTACGATCCGCAATATATGCCCATAACGAACGAATCACATCACTCACCGAGGTGTCGTTCTGTTTGAGAATGGCGTCAACCTCATCCTTCAGCTTCGCATCAATGCGAACATTCATTTGCACCATAGTCATAGCAACCTCCATTACCCCAAATGCTATACAGTATAGCATATATGCAAGCAGCAAAAAGGCCGATACCTAGAAAAGGTACCGGCCTTATATCCGCACTGTCTTACTTCATCAAGTTGCGCAGCACATACTGAAGGATGCCACCATTACGGTAATAATCGGCTTCACCAGGAGTATCGATGCGTACCACAGCATCGAATTCGGTCTTGGAACCATCGGCATGCGTGGCGGTGACATGAACCGTCTTTGGCGTCTTGCCGGAGTTGAGTTCCTCTACCCCATCGATGTCATAGGTTTCAGTGCCGTTCAGCCCAAGCGTCTCATAGGATTCGCCCTCAGGGAACTGCAGCGGCAGCACGCCCATACCGATCAGATTGCTGCGGTGAATACGCTCGAAGCTCTCCGTAATCACGGCCTTCACACCAAGCATCAGCGTACCCTTGGCAGCCCAGTCACGAGAAGAACCAGTACCGTATTCCTTGCCAGCGAGTACCACCAGCGGGGTGCCCTGAGCCTTGTAATTAAGCGAGGCATCGAAAATGGTGGACGGCTTTCCTGTGGTGAAATCATAGGTGAAGCCACCAGGCGTTACCTCTTCACCCATGGAAGCCAGCAGCTGGTTGCGCAGACGGATATTACCGAACGTACCGCGAACCATCACTTCATGGTTGCCTCGGCGGGAACCATAGGAGTTGAAGTTCTTCGGCTCCACGCCATGCTCAGTCAGATACTTGCCTGCAGGGCTGGACGCCTTAAACGCACCTGCCGGGGAGATATGGTCGGTAGTTACCGAATCACCGAGCAGAGCCAGCACACGAGCACCATGGATGTTCTGGACCGAATCCGGCTGAGCCTTCATGCCATCAAAGAAGGTCTGCTTGCGCACGTACGTGGAGTTCTCATCCCACTGGAACAGCTCGCCCTCCGGCACATCGAGACCCTTCCAACGGCGGTCACCCTCGAACACGGAAGCATAATCCTTCAAGAACATCTCACGGCTGACCGTGCCATCGACCACATCGGCCACTTCCTTATTGGTAGGCCAAATGTCCTTCAGATAGACGTCATTGCCGTCCTTGCTCTTGCCAAGCGGCTGGGTGGCGAAGTCGAAGTCCATGGTGCCGGCGAGCGCGTAGGCGATGACCAGCGGCGGAGATGCCAGATAATTCATCTTGACATCCGGGCTGATTCGGCCTTCAAAGTTACGGTTGCCGGACAGTACGGCAGTAACGGTCAAATCGTTCTCATTGATGGCCTTGGAGATCTCCGGCAACAGCGGGCCGGAGTTGCCGATGCACGTGGCGCAACCGAAGCCGACAAGCTGGTAGCCCAATGCATCCAAATCGTCCTGCAGCCCAGCCGCCTTCAAGTAGTCGGCCACTACCTGAGAACCTGGCGCCAGCGAAGTCTTGACCCATGGCTTTGGCTTCAGTCCCAGTGCGTGCGCATTGCGGGCAATCAGGCCTGCCGCAATCATCACGGACGGGTTGGAAGTGTTGGTGCAGGAGGTGATAGATGCGATAGCCACATCACCATTGGTCAGGTCGAAGTCACCACGGAAATCAGTGGAAACCGGAACCGGATCCTTGACCGTCTTCTCGGTTTCATAGGAGGGCAGGGTCTTGTCGAACATGCTCTTTGATTCAGAGAGCAGAATACGATCCTGCGGGCGCTTCGGGCCTGCGATGGACGGCACCACAGTAGAGAGGTCAAGCTCCTCATATTCGGAGTACTGCGGCTCCACATAATCAGGATCGTTAGCGTCTCCCCACAGCTTGTTGGCCTTGGCATAAGCCTCCACAAGAGCAACCTGCTCTTCGGAGCGGCCAGTCAAACGCAGATAGTCAAGCGTGACCTGATCAATCGGGAAGATACCGCAGGTGGAACCGAATTCAGGGCCCATGTTGCCGATGGTGGCGCGGTTGGCCAGCGGCACAGAAGCGATGCCTTCGCCGTAGAATTCCACGAACTTGCCAACCACACCATGCTTGCGCAGCATGTCAGTAATGGTCAGAACCACATCGGTGGCGGTGACGCCTTCCGGAATGGAACCGGTGAGCTTGAAGCCCACCACGCGCGGCACGAGCATGGAAATCGGCTGGCCGAGCATAGCGGCCTCGGCCTCGATACCGCCCACGCCCCAACCGAGCACGCCAAGACCGTTTTCGGTGGTGGTATGGGAATCGGTACCCACGCAAGAATCAAGGTAGGCGAGCTGGCGGCCGTCACCCAGACCGGAATCCTTGCTCATCACCACTTTGGCCAAATATTCGATATTGACCTGGTGAATGATGCCGGTTCCCGGCGGAACCACACGGAAGTTCTTGAATGCCTGCTGGCCCCAACGCAGGAACTGGTAGCGTTCGCCGTTACGCTGATATTCGATGTCCATGTTCTGCTGGACGGCGTCGGCGATGCCGTATTTGTCGATCTGTACGGAGTGATCGATCACCATGTCGGATTGCACCTGAGGATTGATAACCTCAGGGTCTCCGCCCAGATCCTTGACTGCATCGCGCATGGTGGCAAGGTCCACAATGCAGGGCACGCCAGTGAAGTCCTGCATGATGACACGCGACGGAGTGAACTGAATTTCATGGCTGGGCTGTGCGGCGGGATCCCAGTTGAGCAGTGTTTTCACATGCTCATCGGTGATGTTTGCGCCATCGATGTTACGTACCAAGTTCTCGACGAGCACCTTCAGTGAATACGGCAGATGGTCGATGCCGTTGAGATTGGCGATGTTGTAGTAATCGAAGTCCTTGCCAGCGGCTGTGAGTGTCGCCAGTTGATCGTCACGTAAGGACATATTGCCTCCGAAATCATGTATCGGCTGTTGATGCCGCTGATTATCCGCTTCAAATAGTACGGGTACGTTACTTTACCTCTGGCGTGTCGGCTTAAAACGTGAGACAATGTGCAGCTTTTCTACCCCCAGGCACAGTGCAAAGATGACGGAGGCACCCACGAGAGCAATTGCTGTTGCAAGCAACGTAGTGCCTGTGGGAACTATCAACGCGAAGAAATTCGCAACGAAGGGAATGAACAGACCAATTACTCCAGCAGCTGCGAATACTGCAACCAGTACGCCGCGCCAACTGTTCAGGGGGCTTGCCACACGGGCGAGCACGAATACGCCCATCAGGAACAAAATAATGGCGCTGGTGGCACGCAGCGAGGATAAATCAGCATCATTGTTCACTACATCCCAGCCCATTACATTCGGCAGTACCCATGAAGCCAGCAGAACCGACAATGCCGTAGCGATGCCTCCAGGCAGTGCAAAAGCCACTACGCGCTTGAGGAAGCCTGGAATATAACGCCTGGTATTTGGCGCCAGCGCCAGAATGAATGCTGGCATGCCAATGGTGAGAGCACCGATGTAGGTAATGTGACGCGGCAGATATGGGTATGGGATTTGCGTTAGAACCACACCGAGCGAGATCAACGCGGAATACACGGTTTTGACAAGGAACAGACTGGCTACTCGCTCCATATTGGCCATGACTTGACGGCCTCGAGCCACCACATCCGGCAGATGCGAGAACTTCGAGTCAACCAGCACCACTTGGGCCACAGCCTTGGTGGCCGGCGCGGCATTGCCCATGGCAATACCGAGATCCGCTTCCTTGATAGCCAGTGCATCATTGACGCCGTCTCCGGTCATAGCCACCACGTGATGCTGCGTGTGTAGCGCCTGAACGATGGCCTTCTTCTGGTCAGGCAGTACTCGACCCAGCACATCAACATTGTTGAGTACTCGGGCCAGTTCGTTTATATCGTGAGGAAGTTCGCGTGCGTCCATGGCCACAGGCGTACGATCGCCAGTAAGTTTGACTTTTCGTGCAATCGCACCGACAGTGACCGGATTATCGCCGGAAATCACTCGGCAGCGCACGCCTTGTTCACGGAACCATGCCAGTGTTTGTTCGGCATCGGTTCGGATTTGTTCAGCGCACAGCACCAACGCCACAGGTTGAGCGTGAGAATCAAGGTTGGGATTATCAGCATTTAAAGCAGTGTTATCGGATCGGGCAATCATCAATACGCGATTACCGTCACTGGCGTACTGATTGACCTGGCTCAGCACATTCGAATAATCACCATCAAGTGCGGTGATCATGACTTCCGGAGCGCCCATAATCCAGGTTCCATGAGAGTTCGATATTGCACTCCATTTGCGCGCGGATGAGAATGGCACACGAATGTTGACTTGGCCTGGCGCATAGCCTTGGGCTGCCAGTCCAGTGAGCACAGCCTTACCAGTACCGTTGGGCTGTTCCTCATTACAACAGTCATACAACGCTTGGGCAGCTGTATGCTGGGCCTGCGCATCGGCAGAATCACTAAGCATAATGATTCGGTCGAATGCGATACTGCCATTGGTGATGGTGCCGGTTTTATCCAGGTTCAGTGCATCCACGCGAGCCAGTGTTTCCACTGATTCAAGTTCCTGCACCAATGTGTTATGCCGTGCCAGGCGCATAGCAGCCACAGCAAAGTTCAGTGAGGTCAGCAGCACGAGGCCTTCGGGAATCATGCCCACCACACCAGCTACGGCAGATACCACAGCTTGCCGCCATTCGCCGGTGGCAATTGCCGTGCTCCATCCGCCCACCGTGTGAATCTGCGAGAGAATCAGCAGTACGCACAATGGCACTACGAGGAAGGTCATGAATTTCAAAATCGTGTTGATTCCCTTGTTCAGGTCAGACACGGTTTTCTTATATACCTTGGCTTGCGCGGTGAGTGTAGCAGCATACGAGTGGCTGCCGACCGCATTGACTTTGACCAAGGCCATGCCGGAAACTGCAGTAGCCCCGGAATACACCTGCTCCCCCACTTTGTGGCGCACTGTGCGCGATTCACCGGTCAGCATGGATTCGTCAAGCTCCAAGCCCCAAGTTTCGATAATCTGTCCGTCAGCGGGAATCTGCTCGCCGGAGCGAATCCATAACAAATCATCGAGCACGATCGCATTATGGGAGACTTCGATATCCTTGCCATTGCGCCGCACCAGCACATCAGAAGCTACCAGAATAGACAGTTTATCCAGTACACGTTTGGCTCTGAGCTCAGTGACAATACCGATGCCGGTATTGATGATGATCACAAATCCGAATACCGAGTCTTTCCATGAGCCAGTGAGCAGTACCAACACCATTGCTGCGAAGATAATGCCGTTGAACAGTGTGAATACATTGGCTTGTACGATATCCTTCACCGAACGTGAGGTGGAGGTTTTCACCGCATTCGTCTGCCCTGATTGAATACGTTGCTGTACTTGTTCGTCGGTCAGTCCTTGTTGCGTAACAGTAGGCATGTGAACGGTCGCGGTTGCACTCATGCTCACCAGACTAGCGCGAATTGCCGTATTATTCGCCTTATTTCAGGGATGATTCAGGGTGCTGATTGCACGACGGCAGATATAGCAGCTATTGACAGCTATGAAACCGTGGACACCACAATGGATTTGTTATGCGGTTCGTCACGAATAATGCTCACTACGGCATTGTTGATCGCTACGGCATTGGCATCTTGATCGTTGACGGTTAACGTTGCCGCATACAGTAAATCATCTTTAGGTACGGACTGAGGATTAAGCAAAGCTACGGGAATACCAGCTTCGCGCGCATTGGTGAGCGTTTCATGCCATGCTTCACGATTGCTGTCAGTAACGTTGATGCCACTAATCACAACCAAATCCACCGCTCGCGTTACAAAATCATCAACCGCTTGCTGAGCAGTGGCCTCCGACATCCGGGTTTGTGCATCTTGTGCAGAAGGTGAGTCTTGCTGCTGACCCGACTCGGTCGAATCCAACGACGCATAAAAGACGCTGATATCAGCGTCGGCAAGCGCATCAATAGCCAACTTATCCGCGGCGGAATCGTTTGAACCGACTAATCCGATGGACATATCCGAGATATGAATCGAATCATGGGTAAGCGAGGTTGCCTCGTCTTGCGTATCTCCTACGGCATGGCCTACCGGAGTACAGGCGGTTAACGATAATACGGCAGCCGCACAGATAATAATGCTTCCAATCCGGTGACTCATGGTTTGCATATTAGCGTGTGAACAATGCCACTGTTTCCACATGGTGAGTCATCGGGTAGATGTCGAATGCACGAATATCCTTCAGCTGGTAGCCTTCCGCAACCAAGGTAGCTGTGTCACGAGCAAGACTGGTGGGATCACAAGCGATATACACCACGTGCGCAGCACCGGATGCTGCGATTTGACGGCACACCTTGGCCTTGGCTCCAGCACGTGGCGGGTCAAGCACCACAACATCTGGTTGAGCGAGATCAGCAGGCACGTGATTCAGCGTGCGAGATACATCGCCGATACGAGCATCCACATTGGTCACATTCATGGCTTTGAGGTTACGCTGCGCATTCTTCACTGCAGTGGGAGCGCCCTCCACACTGAACATGGCAGTGTGCTCACCAGTCAATGTAGCCAAAGGCAGTGTGAACAGACCTGAACCGGAGTACAAATCCCAAATCACCGGATCATTCTTGCCCTGAAGCTGATTATTGACCAAATCAATCACGTGGGAAACAAGCGCAATCGGTGCCTTGCGATGCATCTGCCAGAAGCCGCCAGCATCCACATGGTAGGTGAACATTGTGCCGTGTACCGGCACTTGCTCCGTGAGCAGCTGTTGGCCTGAACGCAGTTCGCCATCGACCAGTACAGCGTAATCGTCCGGCAGCGGAGCTTCTCCACGAGGCTCAGGCACAGAGAGACGAATCTGGGAGCCGGGAGTAAATCCTCCATCCCACACATGTTCGCGTTCGGCGATGTCCAGCAATGCTTTGCTCGCCAAAGGCATGGTATCGATAGGAACACGGATGTGTGTACCACGACGGCGCATGGATGGTTTGCCGTTATCGTCCGCAATCATTTCGATGCGGGTACGCCAATGAAGTCCGCCGAGTTCCTCATCGCCTGGCATGCGGTTAATGGGTACAGCCACATCGATATGGCCGAGTCGGCTCATCTGTTCGGAAACAGTGATGGCTTTCCACTTGAGTTGGCCATGCAGTGAAACGTGGACCAGATCCGCGCCTCCTACTCCCCCGCCCATGGCCAGGGGGCCAGCAAGAGGCCATGCCGGAGCAACGCGGTCTTCGGACGGCTCAAGAACTTCAATAACCTCGCCAGTCCAGAACCGGTCATCCCTATCATGAGGCTCATCAAGTTCGATGCGCACCAGTTCGCCGGGCAAAGCAAAGCGAACGAATACCACGCGGCCATCGATATGGGCCACGCAGCGGCCTTGGTCGGCGTATCGTTCGATGCGGACTTCAGCTTGCATCGTCATCCTTTCCCGGTTGGCTGGGCTTCAGTTCGTTATCGGATTCGTTTGCGCTGCGCTCTGATTGAGTGCTTTTCGCTGCGGCCTTATGCCTGTGCATTGGAGTGGCGATAATCAGATAGCTTACCCAGATGGCCAGCGCCCAGAAGGGGATGCCCATAAGCAGTCTGGTAACACCAAGGGCTGCCACATGATCAGTGAGATACAGAGGAACTTGTACCAGAAGTCGCAGTACAAACAATCCAGTCCACAATCCGGTAATGATCATATAGGCGCGCTTCAGAGCCGCATCCCTCATCCAATCATCAAACCATGCTTTGAAATGCTCAGTAGGCAGACTGCGAATGAATTCCACGACCAAACCGAGGCCAGGTACGCGGGCGATAAGGGAAACAGTGAGCAGTACCGCGTACACAGCATTGGTAATGAAGCCAAAAATGTAATAATTACGCGCTTCATGCGTCTGCCATGCCCAAATCAGGCAAATACCAACGGCAACCAAACCGGAAACTGCACCCATCACCGACTGCCGCTGAATCAGTCGCACAATCACCTGCACAACCGCAAGTACAGCGGATACAGCGATGGTGAGATTCAGATTGCTGGTGGCCACGAACAGCACGACAAACACCACGCCCGGAAGCATGGATTCAATAACGCCGCGTGGACCGCCAATAGCATCAATAACGGAAAAATCCGCATCGGTATTGCCGGCATCAGCTAATGCGGATAGGCCAGTACGTTTCTTCTGCTCAGACATAAATCATTTTCCCCGCTCCTGTCAGGGCAAAACCACTGACAGGAGCGGAATACTGGAATGGTATTAGCGAACTTCGGAGAACATCGGACCGCGAGCCAACGTGGTCTTCACCTCGGTGGTCTGATCCTGGCTCAGCGGACCCTTCGGCTTGTTATCCGGAATGTCCTTGAAGTGTTCTTTGCCTTCAGCACCCTCAGCTTCGGCGGCGGCCTTAGCGGCCTTGCGCTCAGCCGGAGCGACTGGCGGATGCATCGGGATAAGATCGCGCGGAGCCAGCGGTTCCTCGCCACGCTCCACCACAATATCGGCAAAGAACTTATTCAGAGCGCGAGTCTCAGGGCTGTCTGGATCAACAGCAGCCTTGCCAGAGAAGATGCCACGAAGCATCCATCGCGGACCGTCAACACCAACGATACGAGTGTTCACTGTCTTGCCGCCCTTGACGTTAACCGGCAGCTTCAGTTCAGTGCCGAATACGCCTTCAGTTTCAGAAGCGGCCTTATTGGCTTCCAGCAAATCAGCGCGCACATCATCCCACAGGCCCATGGTCTTCGGAGCAGCAAATGCTTCGATTTCCAGGCTGGACGCACCATAAGTGATCGTGGAGCCCAGCACCTGCTGAGTGGCACGGCTGGCCTTGATACGCAATTCGATGCCCTGCAGGAACGGCAGATAGTAAGCGCCAAGATCAAGATAATCATCGTAGTCCGGAACATCATCGTCGTTCACGTCCCACGGACCGCGTTCTTCGCCACGGCCTTCGTATTCATTGGAGGGCTCAGCCAGCACAGTCTCAGCGCTTTCCGCTTTAGCGGCAGCATTAGCAGCCTCAGCAGCCACCTTGTCTTCATCGACGGTTTCGACCGGCTCAGCTTCCTTCTTGTCCTTCTTCTTACCGAATCCGAACAGTCCCATAATTCCTCGTTTCATGTAACGGTTGCAACCCTGACAAGACTAGCACCCCACCTCAAAGAAATCTGTATGTTGGTGCCATCCACGTGTGGCATGTGCCGTAAGCGAGCAATTAGTAGACCTGCATGAATACTATGGCCGCATGACCATCACCATCACTACTTCCAATGTCAATGGTTTGCGCGCGGCTGACCGCAAAGGCATCACCACGTGGGCGGGCAAACACACCCCGAACATCTGGTGCATGCAGGAGGTGCGCGCACCTCAGCCGGATATCGACAAGATTTTCAGCAAATTTGCTTTTGAATATGCTGGAGCTGGAGCGATTGATTCAGCTGAAGAATTTACGCTCACGAATGAAATTTGCAGAGTCAAGGGCCGCGCAGGCGTGGCGCTGCTGTCTGATTTGCCGGTAATCGAACAGCGTTATGGTTTGCCGGGATTGAATGACAATGTCGATTCCGGACGGTGGATTGAAACGGACGTCCGCACTCCTCAAGGCTATGTCATCACGGTAGTGTGCGTGTACGTGCACGCTGGCAATACTGATGATCCGTTGAAGATGGAACAGAAATATCGTTTTCTGGATACGATGCTTGTTCGCATGGGTCAATTGCGCGATGAAGCGGCGCATGGCGGAAAGCAGGCGGTATTATGCGGTGATTTCAATATTGCGCATACGCCGTTGGATATTAAGAACGCGAAAGCGAATGAGAAGCATGCCGGCTTCCTGCCGGAGGAACGTGCGTACGTGGACAAGTGGCTTGGCGAATATGAATTCGTTGATGTGATGCGCAATTTGGCCGGTGATATTCAGGGTCCGTACACATGGTGGAGTCAGCGTGGACGTGCCTTTGACAATAATGTCGGCTGGCGCCTTGATTATCAGTTCGCTACACCTGAGCTCGCCGAAACCGCACGCGGATTTGTTATCGACAAAGCCCCCACCTACGACCTCCGCTGGTCCGATCACGCTCCACTAACCATTACGTACGACGTATGATCGTAACATGCGCATATAGCAGAGGCTCCCTCTGACGAGGGAGCTGTCGAGCGTGAGCGAGACTGAGGGAGAGAAGCCGAGGCGAGCCATCGCCGGAAAAATAGAATCGGCCACAGGCCGATGCCTTTTCCTGGCGGCTACGCCGCACTTCTCTCCCTCAGTCAGCTTCGCTGACAGCTCCCTCATCAGAGGGAGCCAGTCAAACGACTTTATGAAATCAGTCCAGGCCGAGCTTGAGCTTGCCGCCGGGGATGGCGTCGAGCAGGTCTCGGGTGTACTGCTTCTGCGGGTGGTCGAACACCTCATCGGTGGTGGCGTGTTCGACGAGCTTGCCGTGCTGCATCACCACGACTTCGTCTGCGATCTGACGAACCACAGCCAAATCGTGGGTAATGAACAGATAGCTCAGACCCTTTTCGGCCTGCAGATCGTTGAGCAGGTGCAGCACCTGATCCTGAACCAGCACATCGAGAGCGGAGACGGCTTCGTCGCAGACGATGACATCCGGGTCGAGAGCCATAGCGCGTGCGATGGCGATACGCTGACGCTGGCCACCGGAAAGCTCGTTCGGGTAACGGCCCATTACCGACTGCGGCATTTCCACCATGTCAAGCAGTTCCTTGACACGGTTGGCACGCCACTTGGCATCGCCAATCTTGTGGATACGCAGCGGTTCTTCGATGGAACGGTAGATGGAGTACATCGGATCCAGGGATCCGTACGGGTTCTGGAACACCGGCTGCACATGGCGGCGGAAGTCCAGCAAATCCTTGGCGTTGAAAGTCGAAGTGTCGCGGCCTTCGTAGAACACCTTGCCGGAGGTGGGCTGCAGCAGGTGAAGCACCATGTTTGCCACGGTGGACTTACCGGAACCGGATTCGCCCACGATGGCCAGAGTGGTGCCGCGCTTGACGGAGAAGGACACGTCATCGACGGCCTTGAACATTTCCTTCTTGCGCGGAAGCTTGAACTCCTTGGTCAGGTGGTCGACGGTGATGATGTGCTCGCTCTTTTCGAGCTCGTTCTCATCAGCCACCTTATGGTCCAGCAGAGCGTCGGCGTTCTCGCCACGCTCCTTGGCGGAGATGATGCGCTGAGAAGCCAGAGACGGAGCTGCAGCCACCAGTCGCTTGGTGTACGGGTGCTGCGGGTGCTGAAGCACTTCCAGAGACGGGCCGGATTCAACAACCTGACCCTTGTACATCACGACGATGTGTTGGGCGCGCTCAGCTGCGAGGCCCAGATCGTGGGTGATGAACAGCACTGCGGTGCCGAGAGAGTCGGTCAGGTAGTGCAGGTGGTCGAGGATGCGCTTCTGCACGGTCACGTCCAGTGCGGAGGTCGGCTCGTCGGCGATGAGCAGGTCAGGGCGGCAAGCCAGACCAATGGCGATCAGCGCACGCTGACGCATACCACCGGAGAACTCGTGCGGGTACTGGCGCGCACGAGTTGCGGCATCTGGCAGACCAGCTTCGGAAAGTAGGCCTGCAATACGATCGTCCATGCTGGAACCGGTGACGTACTTCTTGGCCAGGTACCATGCCTGATCGTCAGAAACGCCAGCCTTAATCAGATCATCGGCCACACGCCAACGGGTTTCAGAACCCGGAACCCATTCGCTTTCAAAACGTGCCACGGCCTTGTCGAAGGCTTCACCGGTCACGCCGGCTTCAGTCAAAGCCTTCTTGGCATCATCCATCAGAGCGGGCAGATCCTTGGAACCAAGGAAGGTCTCATCATCGTTGCCCTTGAGTTCCACGGCTGCGTCTTCGCCGGCCAGAGCCTTGGCGAGGGCGGAGCGCTTCTCGTGGGCCACGTCCATGTTGTTGGCCTTCAGGGCTTCCTTGACCTGGGTGCCGATACGCCACACCGGGTTCAGGTTGCTCATCGGGTCCTGCGGGACCAGACCCATCTTTGTGCCGCGCAGCTTGTCGAATTCGGACTGCTTGGCACCGGCGATCTCCTGACCGTCGAGCTTGATGGAACCACCGACCACATGACCGGTGCCCGGCAGCAAACCGAGCACAGCCATAGCGGAGGTGGACTTGCCGGAACCGGATTCACCCACGATGGCCACCCACTGGCCTGGGTAAACGGTGAAGGAGGAGTTACGCACGGCGTGCACCGGCTTGCCAGTGTCCGTGGTGAAGTCGACGGCGAGATCCTTGACTTCGAGCAGAGGACCATGCTCTTTCTGCATGGCCAGCATCTGTGCGTTGGAGTTGGTAGTCATAATTATTCCTCTACTCCCTTGCTCAGGCCGTACGGCTCTTCGGGTCAAGGGCATCCTTGACGGCGTCACCCATCATGATGAATGCGAGCACGGTGATAGCCAGTGCGGCAGACGGATAGAACAGCACGAGCGGATCGGTCTGCAGGTTGGTCTGGGCGCTGGAGATATCGCCGCCCCAGCTCACGGTGGTGGTGGGCAGGCCCACACCAAGGAAGCTCAGCGTTGCTTCGGCCACAATGTAGGAAGCCAGAGACGTGGTACCGATGACGATGATCGGGGCCAAGGAGTTCGGCAGGATGTGGCGGAACAGGTTGCGCATAGGCGTGGAACCCAAAGCAGTGGAAGCGGTATTGAATTCAAGATTCTTAGCTTCGAGCACTGCACTTCGAGCAATACGGCATACGCCGACCCAGCCAAAGAGCGTCAGCACGAACACAATCTTCCAAATGGACTTGGAAGTCTTGAACATCTGCAGCACGACGATAGCGCCAAGCAGCATAGGCAGTGCGAAGAAGATATCAGTGATACGGCTCAGCACGGCGTCAATCCAACCGCCGCAGAAGCCCGCGATAGCACCGATCAAGGTACCGAGAGCCACCACCAGCAGTGTAGACAGCACGCCTACGGACAGGGAGGTTCGGGTGCCGTACACCACGCGGGTGTACACATCGCAGCCTTGCAGGTCGTAACCAAACGGATGACCATCAGAAGCCGGGCTCAACGAGTTCGCCAAATCGCAAGCATTCGGATCCTGCTTAGTGAACAGACCCGGGGCAAGAGCCACCACAATGATGAAGATGATCAGCAGGCCAGAGATGATGAACAGCGGGTTGCGGCGCAGGGTTCGCCATGCGTCAGCCCACATGCTGGTGGCCGGAGCGGACTCATCCACGGAGTCCACGTCCTGCAACGGGGTTTCATCAATCGGAGCCACGTAGCGATCCTGGCCGGGAAGCGTCTCCATGAAGTAATCAGGAGTCGGCTCGCCGGAGTTGTCGAGCTGGTTGTCAAGATTTTCGTTAGTCATGTTGTTCACTCCTCTCCTATCACGCGTAGCGAATGCGCGGATCGAGGGCCGCGTACAGCAGGTCAACGACGAGGTTGCACACCACGAAGATCAGCATGAGCAACGTAACGATGGACACCACGAGGTTGGCTTCACCCTTCAGAATGGACTGGTAGGTGAGGAAGCCGATGCCGTGGATGTTGAAGATCTGTTCGGTGATCATTGCGCCACCCATCAAAGCACCAATATCCTGGCCCAAGTAGGTGACGACCGGGATCAGGGAGTTGCGCAGTACGTGGCGCAGCATCACCTGTCCGTTGGACATGCCCTTGGCGCGTGCAGTGCGCACGTAATCCTCAGCGATGTTGGAGGAGATTTCAGCACGGGTCAATCGGATGATATATGCCATTGACACTGAGCCAAGCACCATAGCCGGCATCAGCAAATCAAGGAAGGTCGGATCGGCACCTGCGGTTACCGGCAAAATGGACCACTGGATGCCGAGCAGGTACTGCAGCACGAAGCCGGTGACGAAGGTCGGCACGGAGATAAGCAGCAGGGAGACGATCAGGATAACCGTGTCGTACCACTTGCCCTTCTTGAGGCCGGAGATGATACCGAAGACCACGCCGAAAATCGCCTCAAAGACGAATGCCATCAGGCCAAGCTTGATTGTGACCGGGAAGGCACGGCCGATCTCATCGATAACAGGCTGGCCGGCGAAGGTGTTGCCGAAGTCGAGGGTCAACGCGTTCTTCAGATAGATGAAGTACTGAACAATGAACGGCTGATCGAGATGGTACTCTGCGCGGATCTGGGCTGCGACAGCTTCATTAATCGGCTTATCACCAAACATAGCCTTGACGGGATCGCCAGGCAGCAGGAAGACAAGCGCGTACACCAAAAGCGTCGTGCCGAGAACCACGGGGATCATCTGCAGAATACGTCGCAGAAGATACTTACCCATACGGTTGCTCCTTATTCCATGACCGGCTTCTGAGGGTATGCGTTGCCCTTGCCGGTCGGCAAATACGTCGATAGTTTACCGCATGCCTTGACGGCGGTATGTAAACTCACGTTAACTCGCCCGATTATTGGACGTAATCACTCCTCTTGACTCCCCTTGTCAGGGGAGCTGGCGGCGAAGCCGTCTGAGGGGTAGTCCTGGCTCAGCATGGCGTGATTCCACCGAAACAGGTACAAAAAGGGGCGGGGATCATACGATCCTCGCCCCTTGAATTACCGAACTATGTGCTCGATGTCAGGTGAGTTTCAACTCACTTCTTGGACATTGCAGCGTAGGTCGGGAGGTTCTGCCAATCGAAGGCGTAGCCGGACTTGATGTTCAGGGAAGCCACACCGTTAGCGTTGGAGTAGTACAGCGGGATAGCCGGCAGATCCTTGAGGAGGATCTCCTGAGCCTGCTGGTACAGCTTGTTGGCGTCATCGGTGGTCTTGGCAGCAGCAGCCTGCAGGCACAGGTTGTCGAAGTCAGGGTTCTTGTAATCGCCATCGTTGGAGCCCTTGCCATCAGCAGCAGCGGTGGAGTACAGCTGCCACAGGTAGTTCTCAGCGGACGGGTAATCAGGCTGCCAGCCGGTACGGAAGGCGCCGGTCATCTGACGGTTGGTCACAGCGTCGCGGAATTCCTGGAAGGTCGGAATCGGGTTGGTGGAAGCATCGATGCCGAGGTTGTTCTTCAGCTGGTTCACGACAGCGTCGTAAATCGGCTTAGCGCCACCATCAGCGTTGTAGGAGAAGGTCAGCGGGCCATCGTACTTGGAGATGGCATCGGCCTTGGCCCACAGTTCCTTAGCCTTCTTGGCGTTGAACTTCAGGTTGTCGGCACCGTTCAGGGAGTCGGAGTAGCCCGGGGTCTTCGGGGAGGTGAAGTCAGTAGCGGCGGTTGCGTTGCCGTTCAGCACCTTGTCGATGATCTGGTCGCGGTCGATAGCCATAGAGATGGCCTGACGACGAAGCTGGCCTTCTTCGTCGTTCTTGAAGTGGTCAAGGGTGGACGGAATGGTGAAGGTCTGGATGACGGAGCCGGCCTCGGAGTAAGCCTGGACCTTCTTGTCGGTCTTGAAGGTCTTGGTGAAGGCGGCCGGGACGGATTCCATCACGTCGAGGTTGCCAGCCTGGATGTCGCGGTAAGCGGCGGAGTCATCGGTGTAGACCTTGAAGGTCACGCCGTCGTTCTTGACTTCCTCGTTGCCCTTGTAGTCAGGGTTCTTCACGAGGGCGATTTCCTTGTTGTGATCCCAGTGGTCCAGCTTGTACGGGCCGTTGCCGACCGGCTTCTGGCCAAAGGCCTTCGGATCCTTGTAGAAGGACTCCGGCAGCGGAGCGAAGGCCAGGTAGCCGACCTTAATCGGGAACACGGAATCGGACTGGTTCAGGTCAACGGTGAAGGTGGTGTCGTCCACAACCTTCAGGCCGGAGAGCTGCTCAGTGCCCTTGAGGCCGTCAGCCTGCAGCTCGTCGTAACCCTTGATGGTGGAGAAGAAGGAGGAAGCCTTCTGAGCGTTCTTGGCGTTGGCAGCGTAGGACCAAGCCTTGGTGAAGGACTCAGCGGTGACCGGGGTGCCATCGGTGAACTTCCAGCCGGACTTCAGCTTGATGGTGTACTGGGTAGCGTCATCGTTCGGGGTAATGGACTCAGCCACTTCGTTGGAAGCCTTGCCATCCTTGTCGAAGGAGACCAGACGGGAGAACAGCAGATCGCCCGGCTTGCCGCCACCAGTTTCGTTGGTGTTGGACGGAATCAGCGGGTTCTGAGGCTCGGAGTTGTAAGCGGTGATGATGTTAGCGCCGGCAGTATCGGAGGCGGTGTTGGAGCTGGAGCCGCCGCAGGCGCTCAGCAGCATAGCCATGGAGCAAGCCACGGCAGCGAAAGCAAGAGCTTTCTTCTTCATATGTTTTCTCCTATTCATAAGGTCGCAGGGCCGAAGCCCCACTTTCACGCGAACGGGGCTGGCTACCAGCGGCGCGTTGTGCGCGCCTGCCGGCAAACCAACCCCGTTGCTGATTGATTGCATTGTCTCGCACTTTGGAGACAAGAAGCAAATTCCATGTTACGTATATGTTAAATCGATGGCCTTTCAAAGGCTATCTTCAGCCTGAACACAGCTTCATTGGGTAGTGTCCACATTTTGGTCAGATCGGTTATGCTCGAGGGAAGGCCTGCACATATCGGGTCTTCAGCTGTTCAATGGAAACATGCGTGTACCGCTGCGTGGTTTTCAGCGAGGCATGACCAAGCAATTCCTGAACTTCTCTCAGGTCGGCTCCCCCATCCAGCATGTGTGTAGCCGCCGAGTGGCGCAACGCATGCGGGCTAATGTCCGGAACTCCGGCTTCTTGCGCTGCCTTATGCACTACGTCGCGAGCCACACGTTGATTCAGTCGTCCACCGCGAGCGCCAAGGAATAGCGCATCCGCTGAATTCAGGTTTTCGAGTTTGGCTCGCCCTTCCGCCAGCCAGATTTCAAGAGCCCGCATTGCCGGAGCTCCGAAAGGCACCACGCGCTGTTTGTTGCCTTTGCCGGTGACTTTGATAGTGCGATTGGCGAAATCCACGTCATGAATATTCAGTGCTATCAACTCCGCAATACGAATACCCGTGGCGTAGAGCAATTCAAGAATCGCCGTATTGCGCTGGGTTTCGGCACGCATGCGCACTTCAAGCCCGGTTTCGTTATTGTTGGGGTCAGCATCATCGGCACTGGCATCGTCAGCATCCGCCTGATCCATGAGTTGCTCGGCTTGTACCTCGGTAAGCACCGATGGCAGCGTGTTGGGAATGGAAGGGGTCAGCAATGTGGCCGCCTGATTGGTGCGCATTATTCCATGTTCATATCCCCAAGAGAAAAACCCGCGTACGGCCACGGTTTTGCGCGCCATACTGCTTCTTGCATGATTACGCGATTCCGAAGCCATCCAGCTGCGTAAATCATCGAGGGTTATCTCATTAAGATCACTTACCCCGCGGCGTACGAATAAGGCTAAACATGATTCGATATCACTGCGATACGCTTTCAGCGTATTTGCCGAAAGTCCTTTATTCGCTTTCAAGTGATTGATAAAGGCGTCAATATGCTGTTCGAAATGCATGCTGGCGAACGCCTCCCTTATGCTGAAATCACTCGTTGGATAAACTATAGAGCGTAGTCCAACGAAATGGATTGGGGCATTATGGCACGGCACAGCGCGCGCGGCAGGAAGAACGTCATCGATCAGCAGGATCATGTTGTAGCCAGGGCAATCGACCTTACTAAAATCTACGGTGATTCCGACAATCAGGTCGTGGCATTGGACCATGTCAATGTGGAATTTGAGCGCGGCCGCATGACTGCGATTATGGGCCCCTCCGGTTCTGGTAAGTCCACGTTAATGCATTGCATGGCAGGTCTTGATCAACCGACCAGCGGCAAAGTGATTGTTGAGGGGCTTGAAGTCTCCTCAATGAATCAAAAGCAATTAACCAATTTGCGGCGTGACCAGATTGGTTTCATCTTCCAGTCCTTTAATCTGGTTCCTACGCTCAGTGCCGAGGAGAATATTCTGCTCCCCTTGCAGATTGCTAAGAAGCCTATTGATCGCGCATGGTTCAAACAGGTGGTCAAAGTGGTGGGTCTGGAGCAACGTCTCGACCATCGCCCAAGCCAGCTTTCCGGCGGCCAACAGCAGCGCGTAGCGTGTGCCCGCGCTATGATGGCACGCCCATCCGTAATTTTCGCCGACGAGCCCACCGGCAATTTGGATTCACGATCCAGCCGTGAAGTATTGGGATTCCTCAAACAGTCCGTGCATGAATACGGCCAATCGATTGTGATGGTTACTCATGATCCGCGGGCCGCCTCCTACGCCGACCGCGTGCTTGTTCTTGCGGACGGCCATATTACGCAGGATCTGCATAATCCCACCTATGAGCGCATTCTTGAAGTATTCGCAGATGACTCCGACACCGGCGATACCGCTGATACTGCTGACGTTGCAGGCACCGCAATGCAGGAGTCCCGCGCATGATAACCATCGGATTGCGCGACGCCCGCGCTCATTTTGGGCGTTTTGTCATGTCCATCATCGCCATTGCATTAGGCGTAAGTTTCGTAGTCGGATCATTCTGCTTCCGAGAAATGATGAACAATCAGGTCGATCAGATGATGGCCTCGAATTCCGACGCCGACGTCTATGTGCGCGGCAACAAGGAGCAGAAAGACGCCACATCCACAACTGTTGGTGCGTCTTCCGATTCTGGTTCCGGTTCGACTTCTAGCTCGGATTCTACGTCAGCAGAGTCGAAGAACTACAATCGCATCGATATTGATCTGATAGACACCATCAACGGCGTTACAGGCGTGGATACCGCCGAGGCCGTGTATGAGGTGAATGGCCTGGTGTTGGTGGGCAAAGACGACAATGCCGTCTCCACCACAGGCGGTATGACCATTGGTATGGGATTGACGAAAGGCACCTGGCGCTCGGCTACGCTCACACAGGGGCGCTGGGCCAAAGCCAAAGACGAGATCACGTTGCACACGTTCGCAGCCGAAAGCGCCGATCTCAAAGTCGGCGACACCACGAAAATCGTGTATCCGGATGGTCCAGTGGATGTGCATGTGGTCGGCATCTTTTCTACTGCTTCTTCTCAGGCCGGCGCCATCATCATTGGCCTCAATCCAGATACTGCAAAAGAATATTTTCAGCAGCAGTCCGGGCAGGTAGGCACGGCCCGGTATCTGACCGTATATGGCTCGGCTGCAGACGGCCAGCCATTGAACATAGCGCAGCAACAGACGCTGGCCGATAGCATCAATGCCGCATTGCCGCACGATGCGCATGCGGTGGCAGTGACCGGCCAAAGCGTGCGCGATGATAATGCTGCCAGCACCAAGAAAGCATTGGGCTTTATTCAACCACTGATTCTTATTTTCGCGATTATCGCTTTGTTCGTGGGCTCGTTCATTATTACGAACACGTTCTCGATGATTGTGCGCGAATCGATGCGCGGGTATGCTCTGCTGCGCTCTATCGGCGCCTCCCCTATCCAAGTGTTCATCACGGTAGCCGTACAGGCCGTTCTGCTGGGTTTGGTCGGCTCCGGCATTGGCATAGGATTGGGCTGGCTCATGGTCAAAGGCATTGTGGCTCTGATGGCCCACATGGGCACGCCGATGACAGGCGCGGTGGATCCAAGCATTTCCGATATGCTGATTGGCTTAATCGTAGGCGTTCTGGTCACATTCGTTGGCGCTTCGTTGCCGGCTCGACGCGCGGCTACGGCACCGCCGATTCAGGCGATGAACGAAACAGTCAACCCGGAGAAACCAGTCTGGCCACGCGGCATTATCGGCACGGTGATGATTGTCTTGGGCTCCTTGGCGTGGTTGTTATGCTGGCATATCGCTTGGGCTAATGATGCTGATGTTGCCGTGTCTCCTTGGAGCTGGTTCAACGATGGAGTCAAATCCCTTGGCACCGGTTGGCCTTTGGGCATAGGCGCAGGCTTGGTGGTCATTGGTGTGATCGTGCTGGCCCCTGCTGTGGTAACCCCTACGAGTGCCGTGCTCGGTTGGATTCCCACGCATCTGTTCACAGTCACTGGCAGACTCGCCACACGCAATCTTTCACGCAGCAAACGCCGCACTGCGAACACTGCGGCTGCATTATTCGTCGGCGTGGCCATCGTCAGTTGCCTGAGTGTGATAGCTGCCTCAGCGAAGGCGTCGGTGGCCGGCATTGTGGATTCAGGTCTTCAGTTCGATTTTTCTGCCATGTCAGTCTCCAGTGGGCAGATCCCGGATGACGCGATAACTGCGATTAAGAAGACCAAGGGCGTGGGCACAGTGTCTCAAAGCCGGATGATTATGAACGTGACCTATGGTTCCGGCGATGATGCAACTACGGCGATGACGTTTGCGGAGCAGCCTTCCCTGTTCACGAAAGTGTTCGCCCCTGTGACCAATTCAGGCGACGCGAATAAAGCATTGCGAAATGGCGAATTGGTGGTCGGCCTACAGGTGGCGAAAGACAATGGTTGGAAGGTAGGAGACACGGTCAAAGTCAACGGGCACCAGGTGGTGGTCGATGAAGAAGCCACGAGCAAAGCCCAAGCCGATTACCAAGCACAGGTCAAGGCAAATATCGACGGTCTTACCGCCGAGGCCCAGCAACTGTTGGCTTCAGGCGACACAGCGGGAGCTCAGGCAAAATCCGCTGAGGCGCAGAAGGCTGCCGAGGATGCGAAGAACGTCAATCCAGCGACTTTGGTGAAAACCAAGACCGAAACTACGCACGTCACGATGACAATCGGCGCCATCATCGAGAATTCCATTTATCGCTCAATGGTGTTGATGAACGATGATGCTGCAGGTAAGGTCGCGAACCAGTACACGATGTTCACCATCATGTTGTTCATTAATGCGAAGCACGGCACTGATGTCAACACTCTGAAAACACGACTGATTAAGGCTGTACAACCCTATTATGTGGTGAATGTGCAGGATCGAGACGAATTCAAATCCACGATGAGTTCGATGGTCGATCAGATTCTGCTGGTGCTGTATGCTCTGCTGGCACTATCGATTGTGATTGCAATCTTCGGCATCGTGAACACACTGGCTTTGTCCGTCTCCGAACGCACCAAGGAAATCGGCTTGCTCCGAGCCATCGGCACGTCGCGTGCACAAGTACGTGGCATGCTCGGCATAGAAGCGTCGATTATTGCAGTATTCGGCACCATGCTAGGCATGGTAGTCGGCGTGGTAGCAGGCATGGTTATCCGTGCTGTATATGAGGCCAATGGTCTATCGGCACTGAGTATTCCATGGAATCAGCTAGGCATATTCCTAGTACTTTCGATTCTGGTGGGACTTATTGCGTCTGTATCCCCTGCCTCACGCGCATTGAAGCAGCCTGTACTTGATGCAGTGGCGTCTGAATAGCCGCTGCATTGCACATTGCGCGCCTCGACCCTGATTGGTTCCCGCTTATTAGGGGCCTTATTAGGGGCGAGGCGTGTTCTTCGGGCGTTCAGGAACCGGCTTCAATGTGGCGATTTGTTCCTGATGAATGGTCACGTTCTGAGCTGGGCGAGATCCGTTGGCGGCAGGATCTCGCACCATCTCCAGCGTGTATCCATCCCATGAGGTCACATGCCCCACATAATCGCGGAATTTCATACGCCCATCTTCTGGATCTATGCCATCCGTGATGCGGACTACTACACGAGCTCCTACTGGAATATGTCTTGGCAACGTCATCGTTGATCATCCCCTATCTGTATGAACCACACCGTCATGTGAGTGCCGATGCGTTACATAGACAAGATTACGCCTTTATATTGCTGGGCGGAGTGCCACAATCGCTTGGCGTGGATTAATAAATCCAGTGATGGCTTCGCCTCGGCGAGCAGAGAACAGTAATGTTTGCTGCCAACCAGACTGCGGCACTTCAAGCTCACGATGTTCAAAGTTATCAGTGTTCGCCAGCGCGGCTTTATAGCGGCGGAATGGGTCTCCCTCTTTGAAGAATGTGGCCAATGCCTGAGCATCGTGCGCATGTAATTGATCGGCGACAGCGGTTAGTCGCGCTGCCATACGACGCAACAATATCTCAACGTTCAGGTCGTCTTCTTCCACCATCGCTTTTGTGCGATCCGGATCCGTTAACGCCACGCGCGTCATATCACGCCAGCATCCAGCAGCCAGTGCTGCGGCAATATTACGGTCAGGATTAGAGGACAACTCATTAATCAGCGCTGTGGAAACCACATGAGGCATATGCGAAATCATCGCAGCGCCTTTGTCATGAGTCTCATCATCAAGCACAATGAGACGATTGCCCACAGCATGAGTAATCATTGAAGCCACATCGTAGAAACGGCGGTATTCCGTGTTCTCGTCCACGGTTACAGCCCACAATGCATCATCGTAAAGATGAGGATCAGCAGCCTGCCAGCCAGACAGCTCATTGCCGGCCATTGGATGAGCGCCCACATACCACTCCCCCAAGCCTGCTGCCTTGACTTGATCGCGAACCATGCCTTTCACCGAGCCAACATCGGTGAGCGTAGTGTGAGGGAGACCCGCCAACAATGGCTTCAATTCGGCAAGAATAGCGGGCATTGCTTTCAACGGATTGCACAACACCACTACATCCGGCTCAGCACTCATCAGCTCTGCAAGCGTGCTCTTGCAATAAATGCCATCAGCTTCAGCCTGAGCATACGGATGCGGACGGTGGTTCCATGCCACTACTCGTACGCCTCGCTGTGCCAGCCTTCTGGCCAAAGATCCACCGATAAGGCCAAGTCCCACAATGCCAACTGTGTCTACCACAACAGTTCCTTTCTTACGCTCTCAGTGTGCTGCCAGCCTTCCGGCACATGATGTTCATCGATATGGATGCCTCCCTCGGGCAACATCCACGCATCCACCGGCGGATTCGGACGCTCGCGGCGAGGATAAACCGCCAATGTTTTAATCCAATCACCATGCTCGGCAATCTCCTCTAATACGGTATGGAACCGTTCCTCCCAAGGAGCTGCATCAAGTGTGGCGATGAAGCTATACGTGCCGGCATGGCCTTTGATAGGACGGGAAATAAAGCTCGTCATATTGAGCCCAGCATCACGCAACACATCAAGCAAATTGGCCAACACACCTGGGCCGGTGGCCAATGGAATAAACGTGATAATGGTCTCGAAATCACTGGCATCACCATGTTGAGCGCGCGCGTTCAGCTCTTGTACTACATCACGTGGCGCGATAACCAGAAATTCCGTGCGGGCACCCTCGAAATCTTGCACATGTTCACCAAGCACATCAAGGTTATACAGTGTTCCGCAAATGCTAGGACCAAGAGCCACTTGCCCAGGCTGCAGGTCACGGCAAGCGGCGGCATTGGATGAGGCGGGCTTGGGCTTGAGTTGATGCTTGGCAATAAAGCGCGTGCACTGGGCAAGGCCATGTGGATGAGCGCTCACCGGCTGGCCTGTGCAATCATAGATTGCGTGGCCGCGCACAGTAAAAGCGTTAAACGCTACATCTACACTGACTCGAGCGAAACCAGCTACGTCAGTTGAGTCAATCAGCGCGTCAAGATTGGGAACTACATAGCCTTCCACATTGTTTTCCCACGCAATAACACCCCATCCTTGCCTGGATTGCACAGCGTTCATGATTGATCGCACATCAGGCAGCGGCTGCAGATCAAAATCCGCTAACGGAGCGAACTGCTCGGCAGCTGTCATCGCTGCCTGATGAGTGAAGGTGCCTTCAGGGCCAAGATAATAGAGTTGTATGCGCGCCATAACGCTCTATCGTAGCTGGTCTACCGCTGTTTCTGCGCAGCAATCCCAGGAAAGTGGCGCTCCGTGCACTCTGGCACTGCGCATTCCGAGGAATGCGTCGGAAACATACCAAATTCACGTCCTTTTGCGACGCATTTCCCGGAATGCAGTGTTTTAACGCTTCTACGCGACGCATTTCCCGGAATGTTGCGGAGAACGCGGCAAATTCGTACTGTCTGCGACATATTCCGCTAAATGCGTCGCTATAGGCACTCGCAGACGACGCATTTCGGGAAATGCGTCACAAAAGCAGGACCATATCAGTGCTTCTGCGGGATAGCAAACCAGCGGGAAGGCAGTATCAGCATCACTACTTGCACTAGAACCAGTCCATAAAGCCAAATGTATCCGGCATGTTGGGTGAAATATGGCATGTCACCCTGGAATCCTGCCACGATTAGTGCCTTGCCACTGGTAGTAGTCAGAGCCAATCCCCATGCTGCCATGGAAGATACGATGAGATGCAGCGCTAACCCGACAACTCCCAAACGGGCGCGTGCACACCATGTGGAGAGAATAATCAGGGCAAAGGCCAACACCAATCCATACGGGATATTCATGTCCGCACCCATACGGTGCGCGAAGGTTCCCACAAAAGCGGAAAGCGCACCGGCCAAAACCGTAATCAGTGATCTGACCAACGTGTTCTGTCTATGCGACCAAGGTGTCTGTTTGCTACCGTTCATGTCCATGTCTTCCACCGTATAAGTTCGGCTCCCCTCAATACGAGGAGAGCCGATACGATTAGTCAGAATAATCAGACTACTTAGTTTGATTATTCTGACGACGCTGCTTAGCGCGCCACTTGTACCAATCTTCGCGACCGAGGATAATCTTGCGCACGCGGATGGACTCCGGGGTCACTTCCACGCACTCGTCCTCGTTAGCGAAGTCCAGGGACTCTTCGAGACTCATCTTGATCGGCGGGGTCAGGGTTTCCAGCACATCTGCGGTGGAGGAACGCATGTTGGTCATGTGCTTGGCCAGCGTGATGTTCACATCGAGCTCGTCGGGCTTATTGTTCACGCCCACAACCTGGCCTTCGTACACCGGAGACTGCGGTTCGACGAAGAAGTTGCCACGAGCCTGCAGACGCTGCATAGCGTACGGCGTAGCGACACCCTTACGGTCGGAAACCATCGAACCGTTCTGGCGAGTCACGATCTGACCAGCCCACGGAGCGTAACCAGCGGAAAGGGAGGAAGCAATACCAGTGCCACGGGTTGCAGACAGCAGAGCGGTACGGAAACCGATCAAACCACGGGACGGCACGGTGAACTGCAAACGAACCCAACCGGAACCATGGTTCGACATGCTGTCCATGCGGCCCTTACGGTCAGCCATGAGCTGAGTAACCGTACCCATGTATTCTTCAGGCACGTCAATGGTGGTGCTTTCCATTGGCTCATTAATCACGCCGTCAATCTTCTTGGTGACCACCTGCGGACGGCCGACGGTCAGCTCGTAGCCTTCACGACGCATCTGCTCGGCCAGCACAGCCAGTGCCAGCTCGCCACGACCCTGAACTTCCCATGCGTCAGGACGATCAGTCGGCAGCACCTTGATGGACACGTTACCGATGAGCTCACGGTCCAGACGGTCCTTGATCATGCGAGCGGTGAGCTTGTGATCCTTGCCTTCAGTGCCAGCCAGCGGGGAATCGTTCACGCCGAAGGTCATGGAGATGGCCGGATCATCAACGTGAATCAACGGCAGCGGCTTCGGATCGTTGGGGTCAACGATGGTTTCGCCAATCATAATGTCGTTCACTCCTGCAACTGCCACGATGTCGCCAGGGCCAGCGGAGGCCACGGGGGTACGCTCAAGACCCTGGGTGCGCAGCAGCTCTGCGACGCGGAAGTTTTCAATGGAGCCATCCACACGGCTCAGACCGTAGGTCTTGCCCTTTTCAAGGGTGCCGTTGTAGATACGAACCAGACCGAGTCGGCCGAGGAAGTCGGAGGAATCGATGTTGGCCACGTGTGCCTGGAGCGGTGCTCCTTCTTCGTATTCCGGAGCTGGAATGTACTTGATGATGTCTTCGAACAGCGGCTCGAGGTTGTCGTTGTCCGGCAGAGCACCGTTCTCTGGCTGGTTGGTGGATGCGTAGCCGGCCTTGGCAGCGCAGTAGACAACCGGCAGGTCGAGCAGGTGATCGAGATCAAGATCGATACCCTCTTCAACAACGTCCTGAGCCAAGCCCAGCAGCAGGTCGGTGGATTCGCTGACCACTTCTTCGATACGGGCGTCCGGACGATCCACCTTGTTCACGCACAGGATAACCGGCAGCTTGGCTTCCAGAGCCTTGCGCAGCACGAAACGGGTCTGCGGCAGCGGGCCTTCGGATGCGTCCACGAGCAGCACAACGCCGTCGACCATGGAGATACCGCGTTCGACCTCGCCACCGAAGTCGGCGTGGCCTGGGGTATCGATGATGTTCAGGGTGATGCCGTCCGGGTGGCCATACTTGGCAGCTAGCGGACCGGTGTATTCCACGGCAGTGTTCTTGGCAAGAATGGTGATGCCCTTCTCACGTTCGAGATCGTTGGAGTCCATCACACGATCCGGGACTTCCTCACGCTCGTTGAACACATGGGACTGCTGAAGCATGGCATTGACCAGCGTGGTCTTGCCGTGGTCGACGTGAGCCACAATCGCCACATTACGGATATCTCCACGAACCGCCATCGAAACCTCTCTTAATACTGATTCTTTTGCGTAATCGTTCGGTACTTGCGTACTGGTTGTACTTGTTATTGGGTTATTACCTGTACTTACACACAAACCGGCACAAGCATACCGGCATGGTTTGACCGCTCAAAAACCATTCAATGGTCTCCCAGCAATTTCTTTTTCTAAACAACGATAAAAATTCCAAATAATGGACAGCGTTCACCCCCCCCGAAAACCCCCGATAACTTTGCTCATAGACAGAGAAGTCTATTGAGAATAGAGGTTCATCATGGCAAATAAGGTTACAAAAGTTACGGTTGCAACCGTGGCAACTTTGGCCACGTTGACAGCTCCGGCTGTGGCTATGGCTGATGAGACTGCGTCCTCGCAGTCGGATGCGGCGAATCAGGCGATCAGCCAGGCTCAGGATGCGGTGCAGTCCGCGTCGGAAAGCGTTCAGGCCGCTTCGCAGGCCGCGCCGTCCGGTGTGACGGAGGCACAGGCGAAGGCTGATGCGGCTTCGGCCGCCTTGGATTCGGCGAAGCAGAATCTGGATGCGGCGCAGTCCGCGCAGCAGCAGGCCGCGCAGGCTCAGACGAACGCGCAGAACACGGTCGATACGGCGCAGAAGGCCGCAGATGACGCCCAGCAGGACAAGGATGATGCTCCGGCCAAGATCGATGCCGCGCAGAAGGCCGTCAAGGACGCGCAGGACGCGATCCAGCAGTCCACGGATGCGATGAAGCAGGCCGAAGCGGACAGGAACGACGCCCAAGCGGAGAAGACCACGGCCGGATCCACGCTGCAGCAGGCGCAGACGGAGTCCGCGCAGCATCAGAACGAGGCCGATGCGGCGCAGAAGGACATCGACACCGCCGTGAAGGCCGAGTCGGATGCGCAGGCGAAGTCCGATCAGGCGGACAAGGATGCGGCTTCCGCCCAGGAGAAGGCCGACAAGGCCGATGCCGCGTTGAAGCAGGCCCAGGCTGACAAGGCCGACGCTCAGAAGGCTCTGGCGGATGCGAAGGCCGCGCAGCAGACCGCATCCGGTGACAAGTCGAAGACCGATCAGACGGTCAAGGACGCGCAGGCCAGGCTGACGGCAGCCAAGCAGGCCGAGGCGGATGCGAAGGCCGCGAAGGAGAAGGCGGATGCGAAGGTCGAGCAGCTGTCCAAGGAGGATGGCGGCCTATCCGATCTGGCGGCCCAGTTGAAGGCCGCGCAGCAGGCCGCCGAAGACGCGAAGACGGCACAGGCGAAGGCCGACGCCGCAGCCAAGGTCGCGAACGACACGGTGAATGCGACCAGTGCGGACGCGGCCGCGAAGCAGCAGACGGCGGACGATTTGAAGGCGAAGGCCGATGCCGCGAAGCAGTTGGCGGATGATGCCCAGTCGAAGCTCAGCCAGGGTGCGGTCGCCTACTTCGGCGACAAGGGCGCCGCGGATGCGGTCAGGGTGCTGACCGATCCGGCGGTGACTCATTACCTGTCGTATGTGAAGGTCGGCGATGAGAAGGATGCGACGAGCCTGGACAACATGATCGCCGCGGTCAAGTATCTGCAGGAGGCGAACGAGTTGCGCGTCAAGGAGGGGTTGCAGCCGGTGCAGGTGTCCGACACGCTGATGGCCATCGGCATGGCCGACGCCGACTACGCGACCGGCAACGTGGAGCATCCGCTCCAGTTCGGATCCTCCGAGAACCTGGCCTGGGGGTACAAGGACAGCCCCTATCAGGGTTGGTACACGCAGGAGAAAGCCAACTACGAGGCCTACCAGCAGGGCAAGTGGACGCTCAACGATCCGTCCGCATGCCCCTACCCCACCAAGATGGGTGGCGTCATCTACTGCCAGACCGGTCATTACACGAACATCGTCAATCCGAACTGGACGGTCGGTGGTTTCGGCTTCAGCCAGAACGGCGGCGTGGGATACGGTTCGAACGTGCACGCGCTCGAATACGCGAAGGGATCCTACGTGAGCGCCTACCCGACCGACGGGAACACCCGAGTCCAGCTCGGCTTCGGCCGAACCATGAGCGTGGACGAGTATCTCAATGATCTGACCGCCTACCGTGATTCCCTGACGAACGCCGACGGCAACTATCGGGATGCTCTGGCCAAGAGCGAGCAGGCGTTGAAGGACGCGCAGACCGCCGCCGACAAGCTGGCCGAGGCGCAGACCGCCGCCCGGAAGGCCGCCGCCGAGGCCAAGGCCGCGCAGGAGAAGGCCGACCGGTTGGCGCAGGCCGCGAAGGATGCGCAGGCCGCGTACGATGAGGCCGTCAAGGCCCAGGGCGACAAGGCCCAGGCGTTGGAGCAGGCCCGCAAGGAGCAGGATACGGCCAACAGCGCATACGCGGCCGCGAAGCAGGATACCGCGGATGCGCAATCCGCGGTCGATGCCGCGGTGAACGCCCAGTCGGATGCGCAGGCGAAACTGGATGCGGCCGACAAGACCGTGGAGGATGCGCAGCAGGCCGTCGACACGGCCGACGCGAACATCACGCAGGCCCAGGCCGACAAGGCCGCCGCGGAATCCGCGATCACGGACGCGCAGGCCGCGAAGGCCCAGGCCGCGAAGGATCTGCAGGCGGCGAAGGACGCCAAGGCCAAGGCCGAAGCCGCCAAAAATGATGCTTTGGCTGCGAAGTCCGTGTCCGACCAGACCGTGAAGACGGCCCGGGAGGCGGTGGCCGCAGCGCAGGCCAAGCTCGACAAGGCCCAGCAGACGTATGATGCGGCGAAGGCCACGTACGACAAGGCCGTGAAGGCCAGGTCGGACGCGGAGAACACCATCGCCTGGTACGAGGCGGCTCCCGATCGCCTCGCCAAGGCCACCACCGACCTGGAGAACGCCAAGAAGGCTCTGGCCGCCGCCGACACGGCCAAGCAGGAGGCCGACGCCAAGTACGAGACCGCGAAGGCCACGTATGATGCGGCCAAGAAGGACAAGGATCAGGCCGACGCCGAGCTGGCCGCCGCCAAGAAGGCCGAAGCGGAAGCCCAGGCGAAGGCCGAGGAGGAACAGAAGAAGCAGGAAGCCGCACAACAGAAGGCGGATCAGGCCCATAAGGAGGCCGACACCGCCAAGAAGAAGGCTGCGAAGTTGTCTAACACCGGTACCGATACGACAACCATTCTCACCCTCACGGCAATTCTCACCCTTGCTGGTGCAGGTTGCGTGCTCACTCGCGTACGCACTGCAAAGCACACGGAGGGCTGGCATATCTCTAAGTAATACATAAAGCAATGCCCCCTTGTGTTGATTTGTATGGAAATCAACACAAGGGGGCATTGCCATCTGTTATGCATTTCGCGCAACTATCCCTCAGTCAGATGATGCTGACAGCTCAGTAGTACAAGACATCCACTTCCCGTTTGCTTACTGCTACTTCTATATCGCCAATCAACCAAGAATCTCAGAGGAATTGGTGATGGTAATCAGGGGTCCGAAGAGGGCCATGGTGTCGAGGGCGCGCTGGTGGTTCTCCGGGCTGGAACCGGCGCAGGCGTCGGCGGCGACTCGGACTGCAATACCAGCGTCAGCAGCAGCCAGCACGGTGGTGATGACGCAGCAATCGGTGGCCACGCCACACACAGCAATCTTCTTGGCACCTTGGATTGCTTCAGCGAGCTCGCTCCCCCACTTGCCGAAGGTATCGCAACTCACTATTGGATGGCCGGCAGCGAGCGCAGCCGTATCTGCAGTTAGGTCATACATCGGATCATCCGGTGGGACCAGGAACTGCGGCCAATCCTTGAAGTAATCAATCCACGCATCCTTGGCGGGAGTAGGAGCCACGTAGCGCGTGTACACTACATGGTCGCTGTATGCTTCAGCCAGAGCTTTGAATGCTGCATCAGTGGTGTGGAAAGAACCGTCCGGGCAAGCCCAGTCAGACCAGTCAGATTCAGCGAATACTTTTTGGCGGTCAATGACGACCAGCCACTCATCGGATGGAACAGTCATCTCAGTCCTCCTTTTCCTGCTTGGCAATATCACCGCGCTGGAAGATCAACGCGCCGAACAAACCAATCAGCAATGCCACAATCACGCCAATGTTGGCGGATGCCCAAGCGCCATCCTTACCGCCAAAGAGACCCAGGAAGTAGCCTTGCCATTCAAGCCAGCTGGCGGACGTGTTAACCACAAGACCCCAGCCCAGCAGCGTACCAACAAGAAGAATCACCAGGGATTTCATATTCCAAGCACCGTAACGGCCATCGGCCTTGTACAAATCATCGGTGTCATAGTCCTTTTTGCGCAGCAGCACGTCTGCGATGAACAGACCGGTCCATACGGCCATCGGCACACCCAGAGTAATCAGGAATCCTTGGAACGGGCCGATGAAGGTATCGGAGAAGAAGGTCACGTACACAACGCCGAGCACGGTCAGCGCTGCGGTCAAACCAGCAGCTGCCACGCGCGGCAGTTTGATGCCGAAGCTCAGCAGAGCCAAGCCATTGGAGTAGTTATCCATAATGGCACCGGACATCAAGCCGAGTACAGCCACCAGAGTGAATGGAACCAGGTACCAGGTCGGCAGAATCGAAGCCATAGCACCAATAGGATCATTGCCCACAGCATCGGAAAGCTTTTGGTTGGAAACGGCGAGCAGTCCGCCGTAAATGACCAGCAGTACCGGAGCAAGCGAAGCGCCAAAGGTTGACCAGAACACAATGCCGGAATTTGAGGACTTGCGCGGCAGATAGCGGGAGTAATCAGCAGCGACATTCACCCAGCCCAAACCGAAACCGGTCATCACAAACAGGAATGCACCGAGCACGGACGGTACCGATCCTGCCTGAGAAGCGCCGACAGCGGCGAAATCAATATGAGACCAACCCAAAATAAGGAAGCCAATGGTCACCACACCACTGATTACAGTGATAGCCTGCTGAGCTTTCATAATGAGGTCATAACCGAAGATGCCGGCAACCACCACGAGACCGACCACGATAATGGTGGAGATGATCTTCGGAGCAGCTCCGGAACCCCAGCCAAGACGCTGGAAGGTCGAGGCAAGCGCCAGCACAGCGGTAGTGGTCAGGGAGATTTCCCAACCAAGCGTGGCAATCCAGCTCAACACAGACGGCACCTTGGCACCTTCCACGCCGAATGTGGCGCGAGTGATAACCATAGTTGGCGCATTGGCTCGCTTGCCGGCAATGGATACAATGCCTACCAGCAGGAACGAGACAACAATGCCGAGTATTGCGGCAAGCGTTGCCTGCCAGAATGAAATGCCGAAGCCCAGCGCCCATGCACCATACGACATGGCCAGCACGGAAATGTTGGCTGCGAACCACGGCCAGAACAGATCCTTCGGGCTGCCGTGGCGGTCGGACTCGGCAATGGTGTCAATGCCCTGCTCCTCCACGGAGAGCGCAGAGCTCTTCTCTTTGGTGTCACTCATAGTGAACCTTCTTCTCTTTGTTTACTATTTATGCGATTGATTGAACTATCAAACACAGCTGTAATGTGCCCGCTTGCTATTCGCGCGCGGAGGGGACGAGCGGTGCCAGCGCATCGTGGTGCACGATATCGCGTTCGTGTTCCCGTGCGATGACTGATTGATTACCGGTGTGGGAGCTCAATGATGATTCATCATTTTCGAACGCATCATCACGCACCGAATGCTGCGGCACGTACCGGTACACTGCAGCCGGTCGTTGACGGCCTTCGCGTCGTTTTTCGCCGGTATCTTCCAGGTCGCCGGAAGCGAGCATTTTACGGCGGAAATTCGCCAGATCAATGCTTTGACCTGTGATGGCTTCATACACTTCGTGCAGTTGACGCAAGGTAAAAGTCGGACCCAATAGTCTCGTTGCCACGTCCGAATACTCAATTTTGGAACGTAACCGTTCCAATGCGTATTCAATAATGGCTTTATGATCGAAGGCCAACGATGGAAGATCGTTTTCCGAGAACCAGCGCACATTATCGCCGTCTTCAAAATCAGCCGCCACGTGTTGCTCCACCAACGCCCAATACACGATGGACACCATCGGCAATCCGCCGTGAGATCTGTTGGGATCTCCAAACGTATACAACTGTTCAAGATATCGCGGGTGCAACGCAGTGGTGGATTCCAGTGCCGCAAATGCCGACTGTTCCAACGATCGATCAGCGCGAAGATTGCCGCCTGGCAGAGCCCACGACCCTAAAAACGGCTGGCGGATGCGCCTCACCAACGGCAACCAGAGTTGCGAGCGAGCCCCTTCACGCGCTCCATCTGTGTCAGTGGCTTCTACATTGCGAGGGCCAAGCGCCAGAATCACCACCGATACACCGACTTGCGGTGGCGCACTACGGCGTTCAGATACATTACCGAATCCCATGCCACGCTTCTTTCCTCGGTCCCCGGTGTTACGAGGCGCTTATCCTACTAATTCACAGGAGCCTTCCCCTAGTTGTTTAGCATAGCACTATTTTTAGTCAAATTGACTATAAGTAATGGAAACAATCACTCTTCGGAATAATTCGCGTTTGCATTATCCGCTTGAGTCAGCTGCACCATTTCCGATTCCGAGGGAAGGAATGGAGCCAACGACGGCAACTGATCCAATGAGTCAAGCCCCATGCGCTCAAGGAACAGTTCAGAAGTGACCAAAAGCGCAGCACGAGTTTCCTGATCAACTCCGCTTTCTCGAATCAAGCCATGCACACTCAACGAGCGAATCACACCATCTGAATTCACACCACGAATCGCAGCCACTTGCGCGCGCGTAACCGGTTGCTTATATGTCACAATAGCGAGCGCCTCAAGCGCCGCCTGGCTCAACCGCGCAGTCTGCCCATCGGTTACAACAGCGGAAACAATCGGCTCAAAAACAGCACGACTGGCGAACTGCCAGCCTCGTGGAGTGTGGCGTAATTCAAAACCGCGCGGGCGAATACCAGTGTTTTCATCTCCCTCATACTCACGTTGCAATGCCTTGAGCGCCTGTTCAATCGTTGCCACATCACAATGGAGCATTCGAGCGATGTCCGCAGTAGGCTGAGGCTGGTCAGCAACCATCAATATCGCTTCCAAACAAGCGGGAAGCCCACCGGGAAAAACATCCATAGCAATGGTTTCGTCGCTGAGTTGTTGTGATTCGTCGCTCATCAGGCAAAGTCTCCTTCTGATATCTCCACGTCGTTCATCGCATCATCCACGCCTGCGACCCATCGCAATTCAAGCTCTTCGAACGGTCCGCTTTGCCGATATTGCAACACTCCTTGTTTGAAGAACATCAGTACTGCCATGAATCGGGCAACCACTTCCAATTTGGAAGCGCAGTCTTTGGTTAGCTCTCCGAATGTCATGGCAGCATCAGGGCGATGCGCCATGGCATGCATTAAACGCTCTCGCACTACAGCGGATTGAGCGCGTAAATCAACCAACGGCACATGCAGTTGGTGCAGAGACACTTCCGAGGCTGGCGCATTGGTCAATACTTGCGCAGCCAATCGAGCCAAATCAGTTGGCGTCATAGTCCAAATCAGCTCTGGAAGCATAGCGCTCATCGCATCATCCATGTAAGCCGGATGCGGATAGCGCCCTGCATTTGCAGCCAAGCGCGCGCGAAAATCAGTTGCGGCCTGCTTGTATGCACGATACTGAATCAGACGAGCGAATAATAAATCCCTCTCACGTAATGCTTCAAGACTCTGCTCATCAGCTTGGGATTCGTCGCCACCGGGCAGAATCGCCACACTTTTGGCTTCGACCAGAATCGACGCGACATCCAAGAACGCACTGGCCTCGTCCATATTCTTGGTGAAATCGAGGCCGCGCACATAGCTGAGAAACTCTTCGGTGATTGATGACAACGAAACCTCGGTAAGCTCGAGTTTGTTGTTCGCAATCATGCCAAGCAACACATCAAACGGACCGGAATATACTTCCAGATTCACTTGGAATCCGGAAGCACCGGTTTGACTGGCAGTCGCTTCTTCGCCAATCTCCTGCACCGCTTGAATATCGGTATCGTTCATAACCGACCGAAGAACAATGCGGACTGCGCTTTACGCCACTACGCCGCGTGCGACCATCTCGCGAGCCACTTCACGGTATTCCTTAGCCGTTTTATGACCAGGCGCGTAGATGACGATAGGGGCTGCGGCCACAGTGGAATCAGGCAGTTTGATGGAGCGGGAGATACAGGTATGGAACACCTTGTCTTTAAACGCTTCGTAAATACGCTGGCAGACTTCCTCGCAGTGCAGCGTATTGGTGTACATGGTGACCAGCACACCATCCACTTCAAGGGATGGATTGATGCGTGACTGAACTTTTTCAATGGACTGCATCAGCAGTGCCACTCCTCGCAGCGCAAAGAACTCAGCAGCCACAGGAATAATCACACCATCCGCAGCGGTCAATGCGTTAACAGTGAGCAGGCCGAGCGAGGGCTGGCAGTCCACGATAATGAGATCGTATTCGTTCTTCAGCTTGCGCAGCACGCCGTTGAGAATCTGCTCACGGCCTACCTCGGTGACCAGCTGCACTTCGGCAGCTGACAAATCAATATTAGCCGGAATGATATCGATATTCTCAAACGCTGTATGCTGCACTACATCATGCGGATCTACGGAAATATCGAACAGCGCGGTATAAATCGTATTGTCTACCGCATTCGCATTGATACCCAAGCCCACAGTGGCAGCACCCTGCGGGTCGAAATCCACAATCAATACGCGGCGGCCATACTGGGCAAGCGCACCAGCGATATTGATGGAACTGGTGGTTTTGCCTACGCCACCCTTTTGGTTGCACATGGCGATGACCCGGGCTGGGCCATGCTGCTGCAGCGGTTCAGGAGCGGGGAAAGTTTCATATTCACGTCCAAGCAAATCGGTAGGCATACTGTTTACCTTATCAACATCTTCGTCCGTCTGGGGGGTAACGACATACGTTCCGGCCATAGGCAATGTTCCCTGCCTGAATCCATTGACCACTGTCCGGTCGTCACGCCAGTCTTCCATCGTCGCCGCACCTTTGAGTAATTACTTTCAACTGCTGTATAGATTACTCTGCAGGCACGTCGACCTTGGTGCCGAAATAATGCGCAATACGCTCAATTGATTCCAGATGTTCATCTGGCGCGCGGGTGAGAGGATAAATACGCCTCGATTAGATGCTCAGGGCTGACATGCGTATAAATCTGCGTGGTGGTTACGCTAGCATGGCCGAGCAACTCCTGCACAGTACGCACGTCCGCGCCTCCTTGAATCAGATGCGTAGCGAAGGAATGCCGCAACGTATGAGGATGCAATGGTCTGGTGATTCCGGCCCTCTTCCCCGCGTCTTTAACCACTTCCCAAATTGATTGCCGCGAAATGCGGCGGCCTCGTTTATTAAGGAATAACGCGCGCCGCTCCGGAACAACAGCCGAAGATCTGCGTTCAAGCTCGCCTCGCGCTGTATTCAAATACACGGCAAGCGCTTCACACGCATAGCTACCGATAGGCACCAAACGCTGTTTGGAGCCTTTACCCATCAGTCTCGCCACTCGCCCATCCAGGTCAATATCATCAAGATTGGCGCCCGCGGCCTCCGACACACGGCAGCCAGTGGCATACATGAATTCAAGCAGCGCCGTATTTCGCAGCACCACCGGATCTTGTGAACCGCCGACAGTGGCAGCATTCAACAGTTTCGTCACTTCATCGACGCTCAGCACGTCCGGTAATGTTGAAGCACCTTTAGGCGCTTTTACCGCTGCGGATACGTCATTGGTAACTACGTGTTGGCTCAAGGCAAAACGATGAAACTCGTGGAGCGAAGCAAGACGCCTGGCCTTGGAACGCGCAGACTCCCCTGCCGCATCTAACGATGCCACATAGTCTTCCACATCCTGTGATGTGATTGCGTCAGCATCTTCAACGCCTCTGGTCTTCAACCAATCAACATACCTATGGATGTCTGATTCATATGCTTCTACTGTGGCCTTGGCAAGCCCACGCTCCACGCCAATGTGTACGAGGAATTGCTCGGTAAGTCTGTCGAAGCTATTGGTCATGATGCTCCATGGTATTCGGTATCTGGCCGTACATACGATGAAACCCCGCCAAAGAGCGGGGTTTCTATCAAAAATCAGTCTGTATGACTGTCAGGTTCAGGCCGACGCGTTTCACGCGTCCTTCGCAGCAAAGCTGCGTGCCTCATACAGACAGTCCACTGGACTATTAATCTCAGGCCTCAACCGGAGCGTTGACGTCCTCAGGCAGAGCAGCCTTGGCAGCCTCAACGATGGTCTTGAAGGTCTCAGGATCGGAGACAGCCAGCTCAGCCAGAGCGCGACGATCCAGTTCGATGCCAGCGAGGTGCAGACCCTGGATGAAGCGGTTGTAGGTGATGCCCTCAGCGCGGACAGCAGCGTTGATACGCTGAATCCACAGCTTGCGGAAGTCGCCCTTGCGAGCCTTACGGTCGCGGAAGTTGTAGTTAAAGGAGTGAAGCAGCTGTTCCTTAGCCTTGCGGTACAGGCGGGAGCGCTGACCACGGTAACCGGAAGCCCTATCGAGAACAACGCGACGCTTCTTGTGGGCGTTCACTGCGCGCTTGACACGTGCCATAATCTATTTCCTCAGCTTTCTAAAAAGTCTTTATTATCCGTGTAAGCCCTAAGCTCACTTCTGCAGAAGCTGCTTCAGCTTCTTGGCCTGGCCACCGCGCAGCACAGCGTCAGCGGACAGAGCGCGACGCTTGCGAGCGGACTTGTGCTCGAGGTTGTGGCGCATAGCGGAACCGACCTGCATCACCTTGCCGGAGCCGGTGATACGAGCGCGCTTGGAAGCGGCGGAATTAGTTTTCATCTTCGGCATTGCTGCCCTCCTTGCTGGTTTGCTTCTTCATATCGGAAGTCTTGGGAGAAATCGAGGCCTGGGCGTCGGCGGCGGCCTGTGCCTGAGCCTCCTGCTTGGCGGCAAGACGTGCAGCCTGGCGGGCCTGGCGCTCAGCGCGGGATTCTGCTCCACGACGGCGCTGCTCCGACTGGGTGTGCACCTTCTTGCCCTTCGGGGCGAGGGTCATGATGATGTTGCGCCCCTCCTGCTTCGGCTTGGATTCCACGGTGCCGAATTCCTCGACATCGTCAGCCAAGCGCTGCAGCAGTTCGACACCGCCAATCGGGCGGGAGATCTCACGACCGCGCAGCATGATGGTCACCTTGACCTTGTCGCCGCCGTTCAGGAAGCGGGTCACATGGCCCTTCTTCACGTCAAAGTCGTGATCGTCGATCTTAAGGCGGAAACGAATCTCCTTGATTTCCGCGGTGCTCTGGTTGCGGCGAGCTTCACGAGCCTTAATCTTCTCGTTGTACTTGAACTTGCCGTAATCAATGAGCTTGGCGACCGGAGGCTTCGCGTTCGGTGCCACCTCGACGAGATCGAGGTTTGCCTCCTTGGCCAGGTTCAGCGCGACAGTAGTCGCGATGACGCCCACCTGCTCGCCCTTCGGGCCGATCAGGCGTACCTGCGGGACGCGAATCTCGTCGTTAATACGTGGTTCGTCGCTGATGATGACTCCAATCCTCTGCATGTTCCTACACGGGTCCACTCGGATCCCATCAACGCATTGGATTCATGACAACACAAGCCGTACGCTATGCGCCGACTTTCATCTGCAATACCATCAGCATCACAAATAACAATTGCTTTATCTCAGCAATTTTCTAGGCTGTTGCCTTGAACCCGAGACCTTGAAAGGTTTCCAGGTGGGGTTACCCCGCTTTCTTGATTTCTCAAGCCAAATGGAAAGCATACCATAAGCCCAGACATTAGATAGGCGTGTGTCGCACTATCGCGTCGCACTACTGCACGGCACGTAATAAGCCGCCAATGCCTTCCTTCTGCAGAATCTCGCGGTATGGACCAGCCTCCTGAGCAATAATCTGGTCGATAGCGCGCATGCCTAAAACTTCAACCGGAGCTTTGTCATCCGTCAAAATAGTCGAAGAGGAATCCGGCGTATCAACTGCAGTAAATCGACCGGACACTTCTTCCATATACCACTGCAACGGCTCACTGCCGGTACGCGCATAGGTGGTCTGACTCAACCTGTCAGCTTGAGAGACCTGCTTCATATCGCTTGTTGATTGCCCTGACGAAGACTTTTTCGCGAAAAGCTCCCGGTTCGTAGTGTTCGGCACATCAGCCGTCAACATATTAGCCGCACCAAATACGCTGGCAATCGTATCGCTTAACGCTTCATTGATGGAACCGCGGCCATCTGAAACCATATTCATATTGACCACCATCACGCCGCCAGGATTAAGGTGCTCCTTCACCATGGTGAAGAACTCGGTCGAGCTCATCTGGAATGGAATGGTGATGTCTTGATACGCATCGACCATAATCACGTCGTAGGAGTCATGAGAAGCGGCGAGCCAAGCGCGGCCGTCATAGGTGCTTACTGGCACATCACTCGGTTCAGAGAAATACTGTCCTGCCAACTCAGTGATTTTCTGGTCGATTTCCACGCCGGTAATCGACATGCCCGGATAATACTGCTTCAGCTGCCTGGCATATGTTCCTGTACCCATACCAAGGATCAGTGCAGAGTTTGCTTTGTCGGCGAGCGCTGGAGCGGCAAGTGCAGTGTCGTAGTACATGCCGGTCAATCCCGGTTCCTTCATCGTGACCGATTGCACACCGAAGAGCACATTGGTTGAGAGAATCGTACGATCCGAAAGATTTTTGACCTGCAGATAGTTGTATATGGACTCCCCTTCATAGGCAAGATTGGTTTCCCAGAAGGCGAAGCCAGTCAATGGTGAGACACAGCTGGTAATTACAAAAATCACCGCCGACACCGCACAAGCCACACGATGCGTTTTGATGGAGATGAAATAGATGAGTGGAATCAGCAGCAGCGCACCAGAGAAAATCAGGAAGCTCACAAAGGTGCCAACTGCAGGAATCGTAACGAATGTCGGTAAAAATGTGCCGAGGATTGAGCCAATCGTATTGCATGCGGACAATCGGCCCACCACGGAAGCATTGTCTTCCAGCGACGTGGTTGCAAATTTATTGAGCCCTGCTGTCACCGTACCGAGCAGGAACAGCGGTGGCACGAAGATGATTGCGCAGGATATGAATGCGGCGATAATCAGGAAATTCGTTGAAACAGTAACGATAAGCAAGCCGGAAATAATCAGAATCAGATACTTACCCACCAGTGGAATCAGCGCAATCCATACAGCGGCCACCATAATGCGCAAATAGAGTTTGTCCGGATTCGGATCTTTATCCGCCCAACGACCACCGAACACAGCACCCAGCGCCAAAGCGATCATGATGGTGCCGATGATGATGGTCCATACAATCTGCGAACTGGAGAAGTACGGTGCCAGGAGGCGGGATGCGCCAAGTTCGGCAGCCATAACGGACATGCCGGAGAAGAATTCGGTAACGTACAGGAACACCTTGGATTTCAGGATAGGTCTTTCGCTTGCCTCCGTAATATGCGCCATTGCTTGGATCCTCTCTATCCCATTTCGCTCATATGTGATGCGTTGTTTCGTTAGCCTAGCAGCAGAACAGCTACAGTTGACGTCATGACTAAGGTATGTGCGATTTTTGGTGCGGGTGAATACTATGGGGCACCTGATCCGGCTTTGATTCCGACTGACGCTTATATTATTGCGGCAGATGGCGGGCTTGATCATACACGTGCACTTGGTATTACGCCGGATGTAGTAGTAGGCGACTTTGATTCGCTGGAAGGCAAGCGCCCCAGTCTTGAATCTGATGCAAGCGGCGCAGGTATGCGAACTGTAGTACTGCCGCCGCTGAAAGATGATCCGGATATGCTGTCCGCGCTCAAAATCGGTTGGGCTTCCGGCTGCCGGGAGTTCCGCATTTGGGGCGGGCTTGGCGGCCGCGTGGACCATACGCTCTCCAATATTCAGCTGATGGGATTGCTTGCTCAGCATGGTGCAAGCGGATATCTGTTTGGCAACGGTACTGTGGTGACTTCTATTTGTGATGGGGAGCTTACGTTCGCCGCTCATCCGGTTCGTGAAGATGGCCGCATGGTGTCGGTTTTTTCACTGTCTGATGTTTCGCTGGACGTGAACGAACCGGGATTGAAGTATGAGCTTGAGCATGGCACGTTAACCAATACCGTGGTGCAAGGTGTGAGCAATGAGTTCCGCGATAATATTCCTGCCGCAGTTAGCGTTGCTCAAGGCACATTGATTGTCACTTTTCCCGGCGAAGTAGCATTGCCGCATGTCCGTCGCTTCCATAATTTCACAGGAGATATTGGCACCTTGGACACCGAAGTCTCTGCTTTGCTGGTGAGCTGACTACATGATGCAAAACCGTTGAGCGTTGATAGTTCGCATCCTTAATGAACGCATGGCAAAGCTTGCACGAACAACAATGTGAGCGCTCACAGAAAAATGGAGATTTTTGACCAAAACACACGTTCATACGTTGCTTTGTGTACACAGTCGGCATTACAGTAACAACTGTTGGTAAACAATGGCGTGGTGTGCCAAGGCACATTACCGCCACCCTACAAGGGAGAATTACATGACAGTTAAGATTGGTATCAACGGCTTCGGTCGCATTGGTCGTCTCGCCTTCCGTCGTATCTTCGAGCTGCAGGCTCGCGGCGGCCAGGCTGGTGACATCGAAGTTGCCGCCATCAACGATCTGACCACCCCGGCCACCCTGGCTTACCTGCTGAAGTACGATTCCACCCACGGCACCTTCCGTCACGACGACGGCACCCCGGTTGACGTGAAGGCCACCGAAGACTCCATCGTGGTGGACGGCAAGGAATACAAGGTCTACGCCGAGAAGGACGCCAACAACATTCCGTGGGTCAAGAACGACGGTGTTGAGTACGTGCTCGAGTGCACCGGCTTCTACACCTCCGCTGAGAAGTCCCAGGCTCACATCAACGCTGGCGCCAAGAAGGTCCTGATCTCCGCTCCGGCTAAGGATGACGTCACCCCGACCGTCGTGTTCGGCGTGAACCACGACATCCTCAAGGCTTCCGACGTGATCGTCTCCGCCGGCTCCTGCACCACCAACTCCATGGCCGCTATGGTCAAGCTGCTGGACGAGAAGTTCGGCATCAAGGCCGGCTTCATGACCACCATCCACGCTTACACCGGCACCCAGATGCTGCTCGATGGCCCGCGTGGCACCAAGACCGGCCGCAACCTGCGCGCCGCTGCCATCAACACCATCGCTCACTCCACCGGTGCTGCTAAGGCTATCGGCAAGGTCGTTCCGTCCGTGAACGGCAAGCTGCAGGGCCACGCTCAGCGCGTTCAGGTTCCGGACGGCTCCGTCACCGAGCTGACCACCGTTCTGAACACCGAGACCACCGCTGACGAGATCAACGCCGCATTCAAGGAAGCCTTCGAGAACTGCGAGTTCTACGGCTACAACGATGAGGGCATCGTCTCCTCCGATATCCTCGGCGACACCCACGGTGGCGTGTTCGACCCGACCCAGACCGACGTCAACACCGTTGACGGCGTGACCCTGGCTCGCACCGTTTCCTTCTACGACAACGAGTACGGCTTCACCTCCAACATGATCCGTACCCTGCTGTACTTCGCTGAGATCTCCGAGTGAATCCGCGCGGGTTCGCCCGCATAGGTTCATTTGAGAACTAAGCTTATGAAACCCCCACCATGTGTGGGGGTTTCTTTGTAGTACAACAGAGAGCATGGCGAAAAAGAACAAGCAGCATGGTAAGGGAACCGGTTCCACTCCTGCCACAGTGCAGTTAGAGAAAGCCGGCGTGGATTTTCAGCTCTACGAATACGAGCACTCCAATGATCATATGGACGACGGCTACGGCGTAGAAGCAGCCACAAAGCTTGGCTTTGATGAGCATCAGGTTTTTAAGACCCTGATGGCAGATACCGGCACCGAACGTGTGGTAGGCGTAGTCCCCGTCAGCGGCCATATGGATTTGAAAGCATTGGCAGCAGCTGTCGGCGCGAAGAAAGTCTCAATGGCGGATCCAAAAGTGGCTATGCGTGAATCCGGTTATGTGGTGGGTGGTATTTCGCCACTGGGGCAGAAAACGCATCATAAAACCGTGTTGGACGAAAGCGCCTTGCAATTCGACCGGATTCTGGTTTCCGGAGGCAAGCGAGGATTATCCGTGGGCGTTAATCCCGAAGATCTGCTCAAGGTTTTAAATGGCATTGCCGCCCCAATCGGCACGTGGTAAAACATCTGGCTCCCCTTGTCAGGGGAGCTGTCACGAAGTGACTGAGGGGTAGTCCCGACTCACACCACGGCTAAAAACTAGGCTCGCGAAGGCTTCCCGCGGAGCTCAGCAGACTGAGCCGTAAAAGGCAGAGTCCAGTGGACTCTGCCTAGGCGAAGTGAGCAGCTTGCTGCGAAGCTACCGGCGGCGAAGCTCAGCTAGCTGAGCCGTAAAACAGAGAGTCCAGTGGACTCTCTGTAGGCGAAGTGAGCGAGCCTGACTAGGCTCGCGAAGGCTTCCCGCGGAGCTCCGCGGGAAGCACAAAATGCATATTCTCCTTAATGGTCTCCACTGACTTCATACCGGTGAATCCGAGATTTTGCAATGCATCAATCACGCCGGAAACCAGTTCATCCGGCACAGAGGCACCAGAGGAAATACCTACTGCAGTAACATCAGCGAACCATTTAGGATTGAGCTCATTGGCATCATCTACACGATATGCTTTGCCCCGCTCCCCTAATCCTTCTTGTGCCACTTCCATCAAACGTACGGAGTTTGAGGAATTCGCCGAACCGACAATCACCACGCAATCAGACTGTTGTGCCACGAGTTTCACGGCAGCTTGACGATTCGACGTGGCATAGCAGATATCCGAGCTTGGCGGCTCCTCCATCCAAGGGAACCTTGCTTTCAATGCCGCAATAGTATCGGCGGTTTCATCGACGCTCAACGTGGTTTGCGAAAGCAGAACCAGCTTCGTATCAGGGGTGAAATCCAACGACGCTACGTCATCAGCATGTTCGATCAGGTGAACATGCTCCGGGCTCTCCCCCACCACGCCAACGGCTTCATCGTGACCTTTGTGCCCGATATAGATAATCTCGTAGCCTTCACGCACGAATCGAAGCACTTCACGATGCACCTTGCCCACGAGCGGGCAGGTTGCATCCACCACATGCATGCCACGCTGCTTGGCCTCGTTCTTGACTTCGGGAGAAACGCCATGTGCGGAAAACACCACGGGAATTCCAGCCTCGGCAGCGGCATCCGGAATTTCACTGAGTTCTTGTACGAAAACCGCACCTTGTGACGCCAAATCTTCGACCACATGCTTGTTATGCACAATTTGCCTGCGCACATAGACCGGAGGCAGACCATCCTCACGTACCAGCTTTCCTGATGAGGCTGCCGCTTTCAGAATCGTTTGTACTGTAAGAATCGCACGATCAACACCGGCGCAGAATCCTCGCGGATCAGCCAGCACCACACATTTGGTCATAGAATCTCCTTTTCGCACACTGTGTTCCAGTCTACTAGAGCAGTCTCCCGGCAAAGTCGCATGCATGAGCGTGCAATAGGCCGTGTACGAAAAGAAACGCGCTACACTAGCTGTTAGCGGTAACAATGGTTATCGATTCCGATATCTCACTACGGGAGTGATTTCATGACGAGTACAACGCCACGCACCGGTCAGCAGTACAGCATCTCTTACGGCGATTACGAAGCCGTCATTACCGAGCTGGGCGCTACCATGCGCAAGGTCACCTATAAGGGCAAGAATGTCATCGTGCCGCTCGGCCCCGATGATCCAATTACCTGCTGCCACGGCCAGCTGCTGGTTCCGTTCCCGAACCGCATTGCCGCAGGCACATATGAATTCGAAGGCAAGACGTACACGCTGCCGATTGATGAGCACGACCGCAACACCGCTATTCACGGCTACGGCTACCGCGCTTTCTGGAAGCTTGAATCCTTGACCGAGCATTCCGTCACGCAGTCTTGGCGCGCTCCGTTCCTGCTCGGTTATCCTTTCGCGATCAAGGTTTACGCCACCCACGAACTGACCGAAGATGGATTGAAGATTACCGTCACCGCTGAAAACTACGGCGATGTGGATGCACCGTGGGCTCTGGCCATCCACCCGTGGCTCGACAACGGCTTCAACGGCTATGGCGACGAAATCGATGGTCACAATGCTCAGTGCCATCTGACCGTGCCTGCTGAAACTCACGTTACTGTAGATGAAAACCTGATTCCGACTGGCACTGAGCCGGTGGAAGGCACCAAGTACGATCTGAACGACAACCCGCTGCTGGTCAACCAGCCGTTCGATGACGCATGGACCGATTTGAAGCGCGACGCGGACGGCTCTGTGACCGCCACCTTCACTCGCCCTGACGGTCTGGTCATCAAGGTCGGCGGCGATGAAACCATCACTTCCTTCCAGGTGTGCACCGGTACCGGTTTCCCGGCATTCCAGCATCCTGCTGGCACCGCTGTGGAACCGCAGACCGCTTACGCTAATGCGTTCAACACCGGCAACGACCTTATTGTGATCAAGCCTGGTGAATCCAGCACCACGAAGCTGTTCATCAAGGCTGAGCAGCACTGAGCATCTTCCGATTGCCTCAACCTCCGGTAATGCCACATCGCCAATGACACACGTGTTGCACGTCGTCTGAGCGATGTGGCATAATTCCGAAGGCTTATTTTTTCTTTAAGTAAAGGAGTCCATCATGGGCATGCGCGGACGTAAGCGTAAGGATCGTCGTAAGAAGGCCGCTAACCACGGCAAGCGTCCTAACGCCTGATTCTTCACGTATTCCAATCGAATACGCATGAAGCCCGTCTGAGTAATCAGGCGGGCTTCACTGTTTATTGGCCTAGTGTATTGGTTTATCTGTTCACTGGAGCATTATCACTGCTTATCTTCACCGCAGCAATGATCCAATGTGGCTTTGAGTTTTGCCATCAGGCATTCGGGGGCCACATCTGGGCGCAGATATGCTCGCAGCGCAGTAATCAACGCCTGTTCACGTGCATCACAACATGTTGAGGGGTCGAAACACTCCCCCTCCTGCTCATACTGGTCATATTCCTGAGCATCGTGCATAGACTCACAGCTGCACTCCGTGGAACCGTCACCTGAGCAGCATTGCCGAGTGGTGATATGCACTTCTGTTCTACTCACCACACCATCGACGGTTGCGCTGGTAATGGAGATATGACGTGTCTGTTCAACACTGTGATCATTCATCATCGCATCTCCTTTCCATCATTCCCATTATGGCTGGTTTGTGTATCGTGCTCCTCATTTTTCGGCAACTTCGCGGATGGTGAACCTGTGGTTTTTGCCGCATTATCTGCTACATATCCACGTTCACGGGCGTATGCCGCCAATTCGCGTTTCAGTTGGGCACGAGCTCGATTCAAACGACTCATTACCGTACCGATTTTTACGCCTTGCTCATCAGCCACCTGCTGATACGATTTACCGTCAATCGCAGCATCAATGAACACTTGGCGGCGTTCGGGGGAAAGCTTGGCGAGCGCCGCCATAATTTCCTCGGGAGCAAAAGCGTCCAAATATTCCTCTTCAGCAGATTTCAATCCATCTGACGAGTGTTCGGCCGCATCATAAATATCCCAATCGTCGTATTCGCCGGTAGAATCGTTCGCCCGTTGCGGTCTGCGCTTGGCTTTCGCGTATTGATTGAAATAGGCGTTGCGTTCAATGGTGGTCATCCATGCCTCGAAATTCGAGCCAGGCTGGAATGTATCGAATGCTTTGAATCCACGCTCGAACGTATCCTGCACCAGATCTTGCGCATCATCGGGATTATTGGTCAGCCTCATAGCTTGCCTATACAGCGCGTTGACGGCAGGCATGGCCAGTTTCTCGAACCTAGCACGCTTGGTCTGCATGCTTTCTGCCACAGGCGTCACGTCCTGCGGTTGAGTGGGTTCACCCTGATCTTCGAGATTCATGGTTCCTTGTTTCGTCGTCACGATTGCTCATTCTAGCCAACTCGTGTGCCTATATCGTGGTCGATGCCATATGAATCGCGTGCCAGCGGCACTGGCCTGTAGAATAACTTTCGGTAAGAAATAGGGAGAAACGATTTATGGCTTTGACTTTGGCTTCAGCAGCCCAGCTGCTTGAGCAGCATCATTTGTTACGGGAGATTATCGCCGGCGAGCGCTGGACCCTTGATTCCAGTGCAATCGATCAGCATGACCAACCTTTTGGCAACGTCACCTATGATACGCGAGAAGTGACCGATGGTACTTTGCTGTTCTGCAAAGGTAACTTCAAGGCCTCATTCCTCCATGGTATTGATGATTGCGGCCTTGCCGCCTATGTTGCGCAAACCGATTACTCCGCTGAGACCAAGGCACCGGGTCTTATCGTCAATGATGTGCGTAAAGCCATGAGTCTGCTTGCCGCCGAATTCTTTGGCAGGCCTCAGGAGCAGCTCACGGTTATTGGCATCACTGGCACTAAGGGTAAAACCACCACGGCGTATTTCGCGCAGGCGGTGTTGAACGCCTATTCGGACGGCAAGTGCGCGCTCTTCTCTTCTATCGACAACTGTTTGGACGGGCATACTTATGTTGAATCGGCTCTGACCACGCCGGAAAGCCTTGACGCTTTCCGCATGATGCATGAGGCCGTAGCAAACGGCATGAAATACCTTGTGATGGAAGTGTCCTCCCAGGCGTACAAGGTCAACCGCGTGTATGGGCTCACTTTCGATGTGGCCGCATTCCTTAACATCTCTCCTGACCATATCAGCTCTATCGAGCATCCCACGTTCGAGGATTACCTGTATTGCAAGCGTCAGATTACGAAGAACTGCCGCACGCTGGTACTGGGAACCGACTGCGCTCATGCTGATTTGATTCGCGAGGATGCACGCAGGGCACAGGTGCCTGTCGTGACTTTCGCGTTGCGCAGCGATCAGGACAGCAATGATAGCGATTTTGTGGCGCTTCCTGACCTGAACAATGCGTCTCAATACATCTTCCAAGAGCATGGAAAGGCTATTGGCGACTTCTCCTTGGAGCTTGAGGGCGGGTTCAATGCCGCTAATGCCGCCACCGCCATCGCGTTGGCCAGGGAGGCTGGAGTACCTGAAGACTCCCCTGCTTTTGCCGCACTGGAGCATGTGCGTATCTCTGGCCGCATGGAGCATTTTGCGAACAGTGACGGCTCCATCGTGGCTTATGTGGATTACGCGCATAATTTCGTCAGCACGCGCACACTGATTGACTTCGTGTCTCGCAAATATGCTGATCGCAATCCTCGTATCACCGTGGTTACCGGTTCAGTTGGCGATAAGGCCGTGGATCGTCGTGAAGGCATCATCAATGGAGCGCAGGAACGAGCCGACCGTATCATCCTGACTTCTGAGGATACCGTCAAGGAACCAATGATCGATATCTTGAACGAGATGCGCAGTTACATCACGAATCCGCGCGTTTCCAGTGAGATTGTTCTCGATCGAGCCAAGGCCATTGAGCAAGCCGTGGCGGAAGCTGAGCAGACAGCGCAGCAGGGACAGTTCAATGTTGTGCTTGTTATTGGCAAGGGCGAGGAACAGTGGATCAAAGTGGAAGGCAAACACGCCCCTTATGAAGGCGATGGGCACGTGATTCGCAGACTGTTCGGCATCGAACAGCCAAACGACTAATCCACATGATATTCCGTTTGCCAGTACCCAATACTCAATATCGATTCGTCAGCTGATTCATACAGACTTACAGCATTCACATCATTTCCAAGGAGTCCGCAGTGATTACTCTTGAACACACCACAGCCGCCGCAATGGAACAGGCAGCGGCAGCAGCCGGCCTCGTGCTGCCTATTGAGCAGACCGAAGCGTGGGCACGCTACCAGTCCACCGTGCCTGGCCGCCACCCTTGGGGCGCCTACCTCATCAAACGAGACGACGTGCTCATCGCCGTACTGCTGCTTATTGATTACGAAACGCATGGTTATCATTACCTGCGTTCCCTTCATGGTCCGGTGTGGGTGTCCAAGCCCACTCAGGAAGAGGAGCGCGAAGTCATCGACGCCTTGGTGAAGGCAGTTCACGCCAAAGACCGCAAGGTGGTATTCCTGCGCGTCGATACTTGGTATGAAGACGGCTACTACCGTGTGCTGTCCACCGTGCCATACGATCAGACCGTTATCGTGGATCTGACTGGAGGCGACGAAAAGATTCTGGCTCGTATGCGTGCCCGTGGCCGTCAAAACGTGCGTAAGGCACTTCGCGAAAGCCCAGCAGTCTGTGCCGACGAAACCGAGCAGGCCTCCAAATCGTTTGACGAATACTATGGCGTGATGGTCGACACCGGTAACCGCGATGGATTCACGCCTGCGCCCAAGAGCGACTACGAAGACATGCTGCGTGAGCTTGGCCCGGATCACTGCCGTTTGTTCGTCAGCCGTATTGACGGCAAGGTGGTCAACTGGTGTTTGGTGACCATCAACGATCAGCGAGCTGTGTACTACTACGGCTGCATGAGCACCGCAGTCCGTCGTCTACGCGTGCCGGACAAGATGTTCTATCACATCTTCTGCACGCTGGGTGCACAGGGCATCGTCAGCTTGGACATGATGGGCATTGGTTCCGACTTCGCACCATCCTTGAAAGGTCTGAACCAGTTCAAAACCAAGTTCGCTCCGGAAATCACACCGGTTGCAGCCGGCCATGACATCCCAATTCAGCGTGGATTCTATGGTTTGCTTCGTTTTATCCAGAATATCCGTCGAGGAAAACTCAGCCGATAAAACTCAGCATTCAGCAACGCAACCAGCTTTTTTAAGTAAAACACAAGCATAGCTTCAGCTGTTCGGCGGCATAGTTCCAAGATTCTGCCAAGTGTGCAACGCACAATATTCGACAGTCATCAGAACTTGTACGCCATATGAAAGCTGAAGTTATGCTTACTGTTGTTAAGACCACATTCCAGAACATTGAGGAAGAAGCCGTTGCTTGCGACATTGTTCTTCCTGTAGAACAGACCGAGGAATGGGCCAAGTATCAAGACACTATCGACGGTCGCCATACTTGGGGATCGTTGGCAGTGCTCGATGGCGATGCACCAGTAGCCTTCCTCACGCTTATCGAATATCGCACGCACGGCTACCGTTATCTGCGCTCTGCGCACGGACCGGTTTGGACAATCCTGCCTAATCCAAATCTTGAACATTCGGTCATTCGGGCACTTACCGCATACATTCGTCACGCAGATCCGAGCATCGCATTCTTACGCATCGACACATGGTCGGCCGCTGGTACAGTACCAGTACTTTCAACAGTGCCGTATGACTGGACGGTAGTCATTGACGTCACTGGCGGGGATGACGCAATCCTATCCCGCATGAAGCGCCGCGGTAGGCGTGACGTGCGCAAATCGCTTCGTGAATGCCCCGCAACAATAGCTGACGAAACCGAACTCGCACTGGCTGATTTCTCCGAATATTACGATGTGATGGTCGAAACCGGTAAGCGCGATGGTTTCACGCCTGCACCCATCGCCGACTATTCCGATATGATTAGCGCCCTTGGCCCTGACCACTGCCGTGTATTCGCCGCGCGCATTAATGGTCAGGTAGTCGCATGGTCCATTATCACAGTTAATGGCTCGTATGCTGTGCGCTACTATGCAGCCATGCGCGATAGTGCTATGCGACTGCACGTAACCGACCGCTTGCTTTATGCTGAATGCTGCATGCTCGGGCAGCAAGGAATTACTGATTATGATTTGATGGGTATCGGTTCCGATTTTGCGCCTTCATTGAAGGGACTCAACGAGTTTAAAACCAAGTTCACTGAAGAAATCACTCCGGTTGCCCCGGCTCGCGATGTTCCAATCCATCGTGCACTCTATGCCACGCTCACCATTCTGAAGGCAGCTCGCCAATGGTTTCAGCCCAAAAAGATACGCGAGGTGAAGAATCATCGAATGGCAGCCACTTCGCGATCCCGTGCCACAGTTATGCGGCTGCTCCCCCGATTTCAGGTTCTGGAATCCATTTTCTGACTGATCACAGCCGTCACACCATCAGCTCGCATGGTCACACCATAGAGCGCATCGGCAATAGACATCGTGCGCTGCTGATGCGTGATGATGATGAGCTGCGCATGCTCGCGCAGCTCATTCAGCGCATTAATCAATCTAGTTAAATTCACATCATCCAATGCAGCTTCCACCTCGTCCATCACATAGAACGGGCTGGGTCGAGCAGTGAAAATAGCGAATAGCAACGCCAATGCGGTGAGTGATCGTTCGCCGCCGGAAAGCAGACTCAACTGCTTGACTCGCTTGCCGGCAGGGCTTGCCTCCACCAAGACTCCTGTGGTCAGCAGGTCATCTGGATCCTCCAAACGCAAGCGCCCGGTGCCTCCAGGGAACAATGTGGCGAACACCTGTTGGAAGGCCTCGGCCGTATCGTCGAACGCCGATTTAAAGACCGTAATCATCGTGGAATCGAGTTCTTTGATGAGCTGCATCAAATCATCACGGGACTTGACCACATCATTGCGCTGATCATTCAAATACTTGTTGCGCTCTTCCAGCGCCTCATATTCTTCGGTGGCCAGCGGATTGATTTTGCCCAAGGCAGCCAAATCGCGACAAGCTTTATCCAAGCGTTTCTTCTGCTCCGCACGGTTGTACGGCACGGTGAGGAATCGTTGAGGCGCTGCTTCGTGACGTTCCAAAGCCGTCTCATTGGCTGATGAACTATCTGATGATGATTCGTCAGATGAATCGTCAACCGGCACAGGGTTGCCGTTGTCATCCAAAACCGGCACTGGCTGGTCAGGGCCATATTCCCGAACCAGCTCTTCCAATGTCAATCCGAGTTCATCGGAAACCTTTTGCGTCAGCTGCCCCGCCTCCATGGCCAGCCGTTCACGGTTCACATCCAACGCATGTTCACGGGCCGTTAAATCAGTGACTCGAGGCTCGATATCATTGCGCTGCGCACGCAGTAACTTCAGCTCATTATCATGATCAGATGCTTCAGCCTGCAACCGATCACGCTCGGCAGCAACATTCTGCAGTGTCTCAGTCACCATTGCGGCTACGGTGCGCGCATCCTGAGCCACGCCATTGAGGCGTTCGGCCTGAACTCGTCGAGTAGCGTTCAGCGCTTCAATGCGGGCGCGGCGTTCCTGCGCTTCCTTCGCATTGTCTCGCAGTAATCCTGCTTGACGGTGTAAGGATTCGGCTTTACGAGAGGCCTCATTCCAAGCGATTTTCGCTTCTACTTCATGCTCTCGAGCCTGAACGAGCGTCTGTTCAAGCGTATGCTCCCGTTCCTCAAGATCGTCCCACTGCTCCTGAGCATTCCCGTTCTGCTGAGCTGATTCCAAAGCGCGATGAAGATCATCGAGCTTGAGCTGATGGTCATGCGCTTGTGACTCCGTTTCAGTAATACGGCTATCGTATTGCGTTATTTGCCATCCAAGCGACTGCACGCGCTGTTCTGCTGCCTGCAACGCCTTATGCGCCTGTTGCGCTTGAAGTCGCAGTTCTGTACGCTTAGCAGATTCGCGATCTACTGCTCGTGCTGCTTCATCACGCTGCGACTTGGCTTGAGACACCTGTTCAGCTATCTGCTGCTCCTCTGATTCGAGGTGAGACGCCTGCGCCAATGCTTTATCACGTTTGGCCGCCAAAGCAAGATCCGATTGAGATAGTGAGGAGCCACCGACTGCAGCCACTCCCCTACAGAACATTTCTCCTTGAGCGGTCACCGCCCGTTCAGTCTGCCCGGACGCCACCAACTGTTGCGCCTGTTCCGCGTTATCGGCAGCAATAGTATCGCTCAGTAATAGTTGGACGGCGGCCACTACGGATTGCGCAGTGGCAATATCCGCAGCCTGAGGATTAACGGTAACCAATGCATCAAGCCACAGCACCGTGTGATCATTACTGCTCTCTTGATTATCGCTATTGTGTGCTGACTGGCGAACTGCCAATGCGTTCGGCAGCTCTGATGCCGTAATCATCACTGCCTTGCCAAGTTTATCTTCACGCGCGCGTTCCAATGCATGAAGCATATTGTGCGGTTCCGCAACCACAATGGCGCTGGAGAATTGGCCGAGCACATGAGCCACCGATTCTTCCCAGCCTTCGGCGACATGAATAAAGTCCGTAAGACGCCCCAACGCATGTACTGCGGCATCATGTTCCAGCTCGCCGGCCGCATTGCGGCTTTCCAACGTGTCGGTGAGTGCGTCGGCTTTAGCCTTCAAGGAAATAATCTTTGATTGCAGTCCGCGCTGCGTATCAGTCAGCCCGTTCAACGTGTCACGGCATTCAGCCAATGTGGTGCGTGCTGCGTCCAATGCGGCACCATTATCGTCTGCAACCGCGTCAGCCTCATACCGCAGCGCATCCAGTTGGCGTTGCGCTTCTTCGCGCTGCTCTGTTGCTGCATCACGCTGGTTCGAGTAATCCTTAGCCCTACTTTCCGCCAGCTGTACGGCGGATTCTTCTCGCGCAATGAGTTCGCGCAATCGAGCGATTGCAGAATCACGCTCTTGTGCCGTTTTACGCAACTCGGTCACAGTCTGGCGTATAGACGCAAGCTGTTTCTCATTGTCGGCACGTTGTTCCGTGGCTTTATCAAACGCGAGGCGCGCATCCGCGACCACATGTTCTTGCTTGCCGGCTTGCTGCGTAAGCTCATCAGCACGTGCATACAGCATGCGCGGATCTTCACCCACATTGCTGACAATGCTATTGGTAAGCGACAGCGATCGCTCATCGGCAAGTTGCGCAAGGGAAAGCAAACGTTCGCGAGTCTGGGAAAAATCATGCCAATACTGATTGGCTTGTGCAATGGCAGGGCTGGACTGAGAAGTCAAAGATTCAATCTGCTCAATACGCACCTTGACTTGCGCCAATTCTCGCTGTGCTGCAGTCAACTGGGATCGCACGTCGCCCAGTTCCTTGCGCACAGTTTCTCGTCGAATCATCGACCGTTGCGCATCTTCGGCATACAGACGAGCCTGCGCATCTCGCACAGAAATCTGAATGGCATCCGCCCTGCGAGAGATGCGAGCCTGACGGCCAAGCGGTCCGAGCTGCCGGTGAATCTCACGCAGCAGATCATCCAGACGGTTCAGATTCGATTCCGTATTGGCCAGCTTGCGTAACGCGCGTTCCTTACGCTTACGATGCTTCAAAATACCGGCCGCCTCTTCGATGAACGCACGATGGCCGGATGGGTCGGCTTTCAGAATCGCATCCAAACGACCTTGCCCGACGATTACATGCATTTGCTGGCCGAGACCAGTATCAGAAAGCAGCTCCTGAATATCCAGAAGACGGCATTGTGAACCATTGATAGCGTATTCAGATCCACCATTGCGGAAAATCGTGCGGGAAATCGTCACTTCCGTGTAATCGATATCCAGTGTGTGATCGGAATTGTCAATGGTCAGGCTCACTTGCGCGCGGCCTAATGGAGGCCTGGAGGACGTACCGGCAAAAATCACGTCCTCCATTGAGGTGCCTCGTAGATTTTTGGCCCCTTGCTCACCCATGACCCAGGTCAGGGCGTCGACGATATTCGACTTACCTGAACCGTTTGGGCCAACAACCGCAGTAATCCCTGGCTCGAACCGCAATGTTGTGGCCGAGGCGAAGGATTTGAAGCCGCGTAAGGTGAGTTCCTTAAGATACATGGCAAGAGGCCGTTTCTAACCTAGATTGCGCGCTCGAGGCTAATGCTCATCGGTATCGCCATGCTGCTTGCTCAAACCGAGAACATCGAACACGTCGAAATCATCGGGGCTGACCGAATCATCAAGAGTGTCAGCTGCCTCATCGTCAGACGCCTGATTGTCGGAATCATCAGGCTCCACCACCGGCTGATGAATGGACATAGCCTGCTTCATCGTGGGGCTGGCATGTTCCTCAAGCATGGTGCGCGCATCGCCGGCTGTTACGAAGCTGCCGCAAATCAGCACACCATGGCCGTATCCCACGCCAAGCTCATCCTCAGCATCAACCATGTTGACAGCGGTCTGGATGGCATCAGGCAGGTTAGGCTCCTTAATCACACGATCGCGACCAAAGACCTCCACTGCGATTTTCTCCAAATCGTCAGCGGACATGACGCGATCGCGCCAGGAGTTTTCCGTAACGACCACAGAGCTCAGGATCGGCTCCAACACGCCAAGGTATTCCTCAACCTGCTTGTCTCGCATCATGGCCACGACGCCGACCAGCTGCTTGAAATCGTAGCTTTCCTCGATGGCCTTACGCAGCGCCTCGGCAGCGTTTACGTTGTGGCCGCCGTCAAGAATGATGGTCGGTGAAGTACGGATCTGTTCAATGCGTCCCGGAATCTTAACCGAGCTCAGAGCTTCGGCAACCAAATCACCATCCAGCGGGCCATTAACAGGAATCACCACTTCGGCTGCCGCAAGCGCAGCGAGCGCGTTATGGGCCTGATGCTCACCAAACTTGGCAATCGGCACACCTTCGTAAGTACCGTTTGGGGTGGTGAGCGTGGCGACCTGGCCGCCGACAGCCGGCATACGATCAGTTACCGTCATTTCATAGCCATCGCGAACCAGTGTGGCATGATTGCGCGCTGCCGCCTCTTCGATAATAGGCATAACCGCTTCCTCATGCGGCTGCGGACCAATGACGGCAGTGCAACCGGGCTTGATAATGCCCACCTTTTCGCTGGCGATCTTCTCAACCGTGTCTCCCAGCCACTGCATATGATCCATATCCACCGGACCGATAATGGCGGCATCGGCGTTGAGCACATTGGTGGCATCCCAAGCACCGCCCATGCCGACTTCCACAATGGCCACATCAACCGGCGCGTCGGCAAACTTCCAGATAGCCATGGCAGTGAGCACTTCGAAGAAGCTCATCTTCGGCTTGCCTTGCTCCACCATTTTGGCGTCTACCAGTGCCACCAGATCCTTGGTCTGATCCCAAATATCAATGAAGTCGTCATCGGAGAGCTGCTGGCCGTCAATGCAGATGCGTTCATTGACTCGCTCCAGATGCGGCGACGTGTACAGACCGGTACGCATGCCATAGGCGCGGCAGATGGCTTCAGCCATGCGCGCGGTGGAGCCTTTGCCGTTGGTTCCTGTCACATGAATCACACGGAACGACTGCTCGGGGTGTCCCAGCAGATCGAGCATCAGGTTCATGCGGTCCAGGTCGAGGTTCGTGGTGTTGTGTTCCGGCGGACGGCTCATAATGTCCAGTTCGACGTCCCTCATCGTTTCGTTGTTCCTGTTCGGATGCTCGAATGACATAACGCCCATTCCTCTCATACTCAAATCGCATTCCAGCCTACGCCGGTATTGCCGTCATATCCCATATTCGTATCCAGCATGTGCAATAGGCGCAAATCGCAAAGTCGCATTGCATTACCAATTCATGCCGAATATGAACCTTCACGTGCAAACCTCCCCTATCTTAATCGCCGGGGTCTATAGGTACCGTCATTGCGCACTCGGAGAACATTCATCCATGTATTGTCCCGATGGCAACCTTTACGGATATATGTTCAATGGGACTACGCGCACCAATATTGTGATGTGAAAAGGGCAGTCCATGCCTCTTGCACATCACAAAAACGTGTTATTGAAGTTCTCCGGCCAACAGTAGGAAAACGACTTCACTCAGCATCACTCAACAATGGCGGCAATCCAGGTGCTGCCCCGATGACTTCGTTGAACCGTCTCAGCGAACCAATCAGGGCACATAGTGCCCGCTCAACATCGCCAACTATGAATAAGCGCAGTCTCTCGGCCAATTCATGGCATTCCGGCATCATATAGGGAATCAGTGAACCACTGATTCCCTTATGAGGCGACTTCTCCGGCGTATGAAGGAAGTAGAATGCCGCGTAATCCATGAAAAATGAAGTCACTATGCCATCACATGTCCTCGTGGCTTCATCGTAAAGACGGGAGCATGCCATCACGTGCCCGCCGAACCACTCTTCTTAATCCCATTCCATACATCAGCGCAGCGGGAACCCCAGTACATGGCACTAGCACATCTCAAAAAGCTCCCTCTTGCACCTTTGGAACGCCTGTTCGACCATTTCCCGTCATCTGCAGTTCCATACGCAGTATTGTGGATAACTTATTTACAAGTCGTTCAACCGAATAACTGGCCATATTCCAACGTTGACAGCACAATACGAACCGCCGAACTAAGCTCGAACCACATTCCCTGATTTTCAATGGATTACTGCCGTATTTTCCTTACCGTTGATGGCATGAAAACACATAAAGCGATTGCCCGACTTCTTGATACCGCAAAATCCGAGAAACGTTGCGCGTATTCCACAACTCCATCAGAACAACTTGCACTGCAACGCCGTGCCAAGGTCGGAGAACTCGTACACACGTACTGCGGTTCGCCTTCACTATATGCAGAAAAACCATATTGGGAAGCCCTGACCCCGCCTGAGCGCACGTTACACATCGCGAAAGCACTTGCACAAGCACATCCAAACTGGGTTTTTGGAGGACTCGTTGCTGCCAGCGCATATGGTTTTGAGCACCAATGGTGCCTTCATGATGGCTCAGTGTCCATCATGACGCAGAATCACGGCAGCGAACAGCGGCACGCACAATTGAAACGTGTATACATGGCCAACGCCTCTTCATTGGCAATGCGAGAATCCTCTAGCGGATTACTGCTTATCCCTCCAGCACATGTACTTATTGAATGCGCACATACTTATGATTTTCGATTCGCTCTGCCATTCTTCGACTCTGCATTTGCACAAGGCACAACAGCTGATCAGGTCATTGCTGCTTGCGGCAAGCAGAGAACTGACTATAGGCCTGTTTTTCAACTACTGCAACAGGCGAATCCTCGCAGCGAGAACGGCGGAGAATCATTGATGCGTGGCACCATTTACGAGGAAGAATTCGTTATGCCACGAATCCAGGTTCCGGTCAAGGATCCACAAACCGGAGCGGATTACCGCGCAGACTTTGTCTGGAAGCTTGATGACGGACGCATAATAGTCGCCGAATACGACGGCACTGAGAAATACGTTAATCCGGATATGACCAACAATCGCAGTATCCAGCAAATGGTTGTCAAAGAGCGGGAACGAGATGCCGGTCTTCGACGAGCGGGAGCTACTGATGTGGTGCATCTTTCATTCTCGGAAGTCTATGAACGAATTCCACTGCGAATAAAACTGCTCAAAGCTGGAGTTCCGCAGCGAAGCAACGACTCATGGTGATGAAAGGCAGCGACGAGCATGCAGGAAACGGATTCGAACGACTAGTATGGGAGCGGTAACATGACCTTTTTCGTAAAAGGAGTATCGATGGGTGAGGTAGTCACCGCTAAGGATAAGGAATATGAAGCCGAAGAGCGTAAGAGCGCTCCCGGCAATGATCAGGCCATGAGCGATCGTGTGAACAATCGTTCATTGCGGCCGCGTTCCGAAGCGTTCAAGGACTTTATGAAGTCAGGCTGGGCTGATGATGAACCGGACATCGAACCGCTTGAATCCTCCAAGTTCACTCCTGCCCGCATTGCCGCTCTTGGCAAGGCTTTCCCCGGCGAGCGTCTGGTGATTCCGGCCGGACAGCCCAAGGTTCGCAACAACGATTGCGATTACATGTTCCGTCCGGATACCGCGTTCGCCTATTACACCGGACTTGGCGTGGATTATGAGGCTGGTGCCGTATTGGTGCTGAACCCGGTCGACCCGGATTCCGAAGAAGCCAAGGCTGGCCAAACTCATACGCCGGAACTGTTCGTGGCTCCTCGCGCAGATAACTCCACCACCGATTTCTTCATGAACCCGCATTACGGCGAGTACTGGGTTGGCCCGCGTGCCGGTTTGAAGGAAATGACGGCTATGACCGGTATTGAAACGCATGATATTGCTCAGCTGGCCGATGCACTGAGCAAAGACGTCGGCGCTGAAGCCGGCGCTGTGCGCGTGCGCGTGATGCGCGAAACCGATCCGCAAATCACCTCGCTGGTCGAATCCATTCGCGAAGCCAATGGTGCTGCTGATCCAGATAAGAATTCCGCAGCGGATGACAAGCTGCACGAATTCACGTCGGAAGCCCGCATGGTCAAGGACTCTTACGAAATTGGTGAAATGCACAAGGCTGTGGATGCCACCAAGCATGGTTTTGACCGCCTGCTGAGCGCATTACCTGCCGCTTTGGATAAGCCGCGCTCCGAACGAATTCTCGAGGGTGCGTTCAATGCGGTCTCTCGCGAGCTCGGTAATGCTGTGGGCTATGACTCCATTGTGGCTTCTGGCCCTCACGCTCCGATTCTGCACTGGATGCGTAACACCGGTGTGGTGAAGACCGGCGACATGCTGCTGGTGGATGCTGGTGTGGAGGTTGATTCCCTGTACACGGCGGATATCACGCGTACATTCCCGACGAACGGCAAGTTCACTGAGCTGCAGAAGCGCCTGTACCAAGCTGTGCTGGATTCTCAGCAGGCCGGTTTTGAAGCCGCTAAGCCTGGCGCCACGTATTCCGATATTCATCATGCTTGCATGCGTGTGATTGCTGAGCGCCTGCATGATTGGGGTCTGCTGCCGGTAAGCGTTGAGGAATCGCTCTCCCCTGAAGGTCAGCAGCATCGCCGTTGGCTGGCTTGCGGCGTGGCACATCATCTTGGTCTTGATGTGCACGACTGCGCTCAGGCTCGCTTTGAGGCATACCAGGGTGCTCCGATTCGCCCGGGCATGATTTTCACCATTGAGCCAGGCCTGTACTTCCGCGAGGATGATCTGCTGATTCCGCCGGAATACCGTGGCATCGGTATTCGTATTGAGGATGATGTGCTGATGACTGAGCATGGTCCGGAATGGATTTCCGCTGGCATTCCGAAGCAGATCGACGACGTTGAAGCTTGGATGGCTGATCGCGCCGCTGCACACGCTGAATAATTCGTAGGCTCCCCTCAGCGAGGGGAGCCAATTTATAGTTAAGGATGTAATATGCCAACACCAGAATTCGTACTTGAACTACGGAAAAAGATTGGTCATGATCTGCTGTGGCTTAATGGCGTGACTGGCTATGTCTTGAATGAACAGGGTCAGCTGCTGTTGGGCCGCCGCTCGGATACTGGCGAGTGGGCTATGGTTTACGGCATCAATGAGCCTGGCGAACAGCCTGCGGATACCGTGGTGCGTGAGATTAAGGAAGAAACCGGTGTGGATGCCATTGTCACTGACTTGGTAGCCGTCACCTCATCCAACAAGGTGTTGACGTATGCCAACGGCGATAACACCATGTATATGGATCATTCCTTCCTATGCCGGGTCAAGCCTGGAGGCAATAGCAAACCATTTGTAGGCGATGAGGAAAGTCTAAACGTTGGATGGTTCGATTTGGATGCGCTTCCTGAACCTCTTGCCGCCAGTACTGTTGAGCGCTTAGCGCTTTTTGAACGGTATTTTGAGAACAAGAAGCATGGCGATGCACACGCTTTGTTCGTGTTCGACGGCGTTCAGCATTAATACATAGCCAATAGGAAAAAGCAAAGACTTGGGCCTTCTTCCCCATCAGGGAGGAGGCTCAAGTCTTTGCTTTTCTTACGCCAATATCACGTCACATCACGAATGCGATACTATTTGATTTTGCGTCCTGCGCACCACACCTGTTCGACCTTCCAGTTCTCAGAATCAACTAGGTTGAAGTCGGCAGCATAGCCGGAAGCGATCAAGCCGATAGGCGCACCGGTCACCTCGTTAGCACGGTCGAATCCGAAGGCCTTGGCCGGAGTCAACGTAGCAGCTTCAACTGCAGCTACAGGGCTAATGCCCAATTCGGTCACAGCACGGCCAACTGCACCTTCCAGCAGAAGCGTCGAACCGGCAATGGCACCGTTGGACACAAGTCGTGCATGCCCATCGACAACATTGACGTCCAAAGCACCAAGCTTGTACGCACCATCAGGGCAATCCGTAGCGGCCATGGCATCGGTCACGAAAGCGACGCGATGCGGTGCGAAACCGAAACCAAGCTTGACCATCGGATTCTGCACATGGAAACCATCATTGATCAGTTCGATGGTGACACGCGGATCTTCCACTGCAGCAGGAATCGGACCTGGTTCACGATGATGCAGTCCGTTCATTGCATTGAACATATGCGTCATAATGCCTGCGCCAGCGTCAAAACCAGCCTTGGCAATCTCATAGTCGGCATCGCAATGGCCTACTGCAGGCACCACGCCCGCTTCAGCAAACTGGCGAATCGCGCTTAAGCCGTGTGGCAGCTCAGGAGCGATAGTGATTTGACGGATGCATCCACGTTTGCCCTGTGCCACATCAGCACCGGATGCTTCAAGCATCTCATTGACGATTTCCGGAACCGGGTCTTTCAGACAATTCGGGTCGTGAGCGCCCTTGCGGGCCAAAGCCAAGAACGGCCCTTCCAAGTGACATCCGAGAATGTCCGGCCGACCGGAAGCCATGATATCCGCGACTGTTCGAATATTATGGCAAATCACGTCAAGAGGGTTGGTAATCAATGACAGCACTTGACGGGTGGTGCCATGCACAGCATGGCCGGCCCGTGCCACATCGATACCGTCCGGACCGTCATCAAAGCTTTTCTCCCATGCGCCATGCGCATGAATGTCGACATAGCCTGGGGTGAGAATTCGCCCGGCTGCATCAATGACATCGCTCTCGCTGTGAGAGTCAAGGCCCACTGCATGGCAGGCCTGCTCAAATTCATTGCTTCCTGTTCCAGATGCAACGATAACGCCATTGGCATCAGAAACAACCCAATATCCGGATTGCTCTCCTCGCGCATCCACTTTGCGCGCATTGCGAATGGCAACGGGAGACGGCTTACCGTTCAAAGCAGCGGTGACGCGCTCAACGACTTCGTTCCTATCAGACATATCGCTCCTCATTCCTGTTGGCTTCTCACCAGCATGTCAGAAGCCAACAGGAAACCGAATTCCAATAATCGATCAGATGCCCTGCCAAGCCGGCTTGTGCGTGTAGGCGTAACGGTAGTAGTCCTTATGGCGCAGACGGCTTGCGGCTTCCTCATCCACGATAATCGTGGCATGCGGATGCATCTGCAGTGCAGAAGCCGGGCAGAATGCGGACACGCCGCCTTCCACGGTTTCTTCAATAGCCTCTGCCTTACCGGCGCCGAAGGCCAGCAGCACCAAGTGGCGAGCCTTCATGATGGTGCCAATGCCCTGAGTAATGCAGTGGGTTGGCACCTGGTTGATGTCATTATCGAAGAAGCGAGCGTTATCAACACGGGTCTGCTCGGCAAGTGTCTTGACACGGGTGCCGGAAGCCAAAGACGAACCCGGCTCGTTGAAACCAACGTGACCGTCCGTGCCAATGCCCAGAATCTGCACGTCAATGCCGCCTGCAGCTTCGATGGCTGCGTCATAGGCAGGGCCAGCGCCGGCGATCTTCTCGCCATCTTCCAACGGAGTGCCGTTCAGCACATCACCTGGCACGTGCACCTTGGCCGGGTCAAGTCCGAGAGGCTCAACCACCGTGCGGTGGATGGTCGCATGGTAGGACTCGGGATGAGTCAGCGGCAGGCCGATATATTCGTCCAGTGCGAAACCTTGGACCTGGGAGACATCAATGGATTCTTCCTTGATGATTGCGGCGAGAGAACGGTATGCAGCCAACGGGCTGGAGCCGGTAGCCAAACCCAGCACAGCATTCGGCTTGGCTTTGATCAAGTCAGCCACGCAACGTCCGTAGATATCGCCAGCTTCAGCCTCATTCTTCACAATGATGATTTCAGGCATTGGTACTTTCCTTCATCCGTGACCCGTCATATACAGGCCTTGTGTAGTTTTTGCCGCATCAGGGGTGATGGCAACTTCTTTGTCACGTCCCGAGATGCCTTGTGGCCCGCGTATTTTCGATACATCGAACCAACTATTTGTTAATGATACTTACAATTTTGGACTTAACGCACATATGGTGTTTTCGTGATGTCTTGCAGTCAAGCTGAGGTACACTGGAAATAGTTAGTGAAGTTTCATAACAGATTCAACGATGAATGAACTTCAGTGCGCAGAACAACAGAACATATGCGACGAGCGTACGAGTGCTCTGGAACGCATGTTCATCCAGACAGGAGGAATGCATGTCACTCTTCGGAGCCGCCTCGCCAGCGCATAGTCAATCGGCCAAGGCCTCCCCTGCCGATGTGCGCCGCAATAATCGCCAGCTTATTTTTTCTCTGCTCTTTCCCACCAACCAATATTCACGCGCTGACCTTGGCAGACTCACTGGGCTGAGCCGCGTGGCGGTTTCTGATGTGGTCAGCCAGATGCTTGATGAAGGCTTGCTGCGAGAGACCGGCCAGGCACCCAGTGGCGGCAAGGGCAAACGCGGCACTTTACTGAGCATTGATATTGACAGGCTGAACATTATTAGTCTTGATTTGACGCAAGATCATATGCTGCACGGCGCAGTCACCAACCTATTGGGGCAGGCGTTGCGGCATGCGGAGATTACGCTCGGTGCCGACGAACACGTCTCGCTGGAAATGATTAGCGAGCTTATTGAGAAAATGATGGGTATGACCGAAGGCCAGGTTATTGGCATCGGTATTGCTTCTCCAGGCGTGGTGGACGGCGGTGTGGTGAAACGATCCACCTGGCTCGGCTGGCACAATGTGGATCTTGCCACCCCGTTGAGAGAACGATTTGGCACCAACGTAACGGTGACCAACGATGCCACCGCTGCCATGCTGACCGAGCGATTCTTCGGCCAAGGCGACCGCAACATGATTTTTGTACGCATAGAAAGCGGTATTGGCTCGGCGATTCTTATCAATGACACTCCCGTCAAAGGCGAGATGCATGCCGCAGGTGAAATTGGCCATATCTCCATTGATCTCAATGGTCCAGAATGCCCATGCGGTAAACGCGGATGCTTGGAAACCATGATTTCCGACACGGTTTTGCGCAGGCAACTTATTAATGCCGACGAGACTCATAAGCACGACATTCTCGCTCAAGCCGGTCGCTATCTGGGTCAAGCCCTCTCCATGCCGGTCGGTCTGCTTGATATGGCAGACGTCTGCGTGTACGGGCAACCGGATATCGTCAATGCAACATTCATTGATGCAGCTCAGCAATATCTCGATGACAGCACGTCTTCCACCTTCCACAAGCACACTGTTATCCGGCGCTGCGAATGCGGATCGGATATCACAGTGCAGGGCGAGGCCATCGCCGTGCTGACCCACTATTTAGGCCAGTAATAAGCCAGTCCAATACACCTCGTCGCCACACGCATACAGTGAACAGCAATAAGGGCTGTCTTGCGAATCACACTCGTCAGTGATTCGCAAGACAGCCCTTATTCGATATGGTTATCAGCTACAGTTCAGGCAGCTACGGCCGCTCCAATGGCTCCCACAGGCTGGTCCAGTGGAGCCAGACGCAGGCGTGCCGGCAGATCCAGCGAAGTAAGGAACGGGCATGTCTTCTCACGGCGGCGAAGCTCAGCGGTAATCACCTCAACCAACGGCTCACCGGTTTTCGCCATGCCGCCGCCAAGAATGATCACCGCAGGATCCACGGATTGCGCCACGATCTGGATAGTATCGCCAATGGCACGCACCACCATATCCAGCACATCCACGGCCTGAGCTTCGCGCTTCTTGGCACGGCGGATCAGATCAGGCATTGCCGGATTCGCGGAAGGCCACAACCGTGCCACCGAAGCGCCGGAACACACCGTTTCCAAGCAACCGTACTGACCGCAGGGGCACTTCAGTCGGTGCGGTTCCACCGGAATATGGCCGACCTCTCCCGCTGCACCGCTAGCACCGTGAAGCAGCACACCATCTTGCACGATTCCTGCAGCAAGCCCGGTACCAAAATTGAGGAATGCCACCGTTCCCGGCAACACGCTCGCTCCACCCAATACTGCGGCGGCACCCAAAGCAGCAGCATTAACGTCATTCTCCACACGAGTTGGCACTCCGGTGCGGGCAGCCACCAAAGGGCCCATATCCAATGACGTCACATCAAGATTGACGATATTGTCTACATGTCCGGAAACGTGGTTGACCTGACCGGGGGTGCCGATGCCGATGGCGGACACCTTGCTGAAATCATCGTCGCACACCTGGCCGGACACCTTGACGATGTCTTCGATGACCGCATCATTGCCGTGCCGCGCAGGAATTCGCGCCGTACCGAGCACTCGATTGGATTGATCGATGAGCGCGGCTTCGATTTTCGTGCCACCTACATCAACACCAATCCTCAATTTGTTAGGAACCTGTTCACACATATTGTCTCCTTTGTTCTTCATTGAACGTTCGTCCTGTATATCAGTGTGCCCCAGAGTATTGACAACCTTCTTAACAAATTAAGCAGCGAGTCATATAAGCGACACGCCGATAAATTAGGTTGATTGCGTGAATCAATTAACAAGGTTAATATCTTAATCAAGTTCAGATTCAAAGACGAGCGAACCTAATCACTCGCGACGAGGCAGGACAAGGAGGAATCATGGCACTTGAAGCCAAGCAAGCTACTTCACAAGCCAGCGTTTCCGAATCCAACCGCTCTCGTATTCTTCAGCATCTGTACCACCACGGCATCAGCTCCCGTGCTCAAATCGCAAAGGCATTGGATCTGACCCCCGCAGCTATCACCAAAATCACCGCCAAGCTCATCGAAGCCGGCGTGATTGAGGAGACCGGCGACATCGAAGGTTCCAAGAACCGTCGTTCCATCGGCCTGGAGCTCGATACCACTCGTTTCCACATCATCGGCGTAAAATTCGCCCGCTCTCTGGTACAAATCGGCGTTTTTGATTTGTGCGGCAATGCGCTCAATCTGGAAACGCTGCCTACGGTGTATGAAAACACCATTGATGACACTGTCGTTTTCATTCACCAGCGTCTCAACCAGCTCCTTGACGAAGACAACAACATTGTGGCCATTGGCATGGCCGTACCAGGCCCCTACCTGCGCAATGAAGGCCGCACCGCAGTGGTGTCCGGCATGCAGGGCTGGCGCAAGGTCAACTTCATCAACGAATTCGGCTCCGCATTCCGCGTGCCGCTGTTCATCGAACAGGACGCTCGCGCGGGTGCTCTGGCCCACTATCTGTTTGATCCGGCATTCCACACCAGCGACAACCTCGCCTACTATCTGGTGGGCGAAGGCGTTGGCCTTGGCGTTATCGACAACGGACGTCTGATTAACGGTTTCCTTGGCGCCGCCACCGAAATCGGCCACATCTCCGTGGATGTCAACGGCCGCTCCTGCGACTGCGGCAACATTGGCTGCCTCGAACGCTATTGCTCCACCCCAGCCATCCATGACATGCTCGTCAGCGAAGGCATGCTGGTTCCAGACGCCGCAACCATGACTCACACCGTTGCCACGCGTGCATTGTTCGCCAAGGCGAATGAAGGCAACGAACAGGCTATCGCCATGGTTCGTTCAATCGCACGATATGTTGGCTATGGTTGCGTCACTATCTTTAATGGCTTTAATCCCAAGCACATCATTATCGGAGACATCGTGTCCGAAGCGGGCCCGCTGTTCCTCGACGAAGTGCTCAGCACGGTGGAAGAACGGTCCATCCCGGAAATCTATAACACCACGTCCATCACACTGTCCACGTTGTCTGCCGACGCCGCCGTCTCCGGTGCAGCAGCCGTGGCGGTCACTCAATTTTTGGAACATCCTTCGATGTTCTTTGATGTCTCCTGAACCAAGACATCAACAGTGAAATTTCCATACGGAATCACACAAGAAGAAATAAGGAAAGGAACCATCATGACTAACCCGATCGTCCTGAGCCTCGGTGAGCTGCTGTGGGATATGCTGCCTGGCGGCAAGCGTGCAGGCGGCGCTCCGGTCAACTTCGCTTACCATGCGATGAAGAATGGTGCCGAGGGCTGGGCCATCAGCGCCGTCGGTGAGGATGAACTCGGTGACGAGCTGGTTGCCAAGGCTGACGAAGCTGGCATCAACACCGTCATCCAGCGCAACGCTTGGCCGACTTCCACCGTTGAGGTGGCTCTGAAGAACGGTATCCCGGAGTACACCATCGTTAAGGGTGTCGCTTGGGATCACATTCTGTACACCCGTCAGCTCATCGACGTGGTTTCCAAGGCCGACGCCATCTGCTTCGGTACCCTGGCACTGCGCTCCCCTGAGACTCACGCCACCATCATGGAGCTGCTGAAGCACACCAAGCCGGGCGCTATGAAGTTCTTCGACATCAACCTGCGTGGTGACCACTACTCCAAGGAACTGATCGAAGAGCTGCTGAAGGCTGCTACCGTCTTCAAGATCAACGACGAAGAACTGCTGCTGCTGCGCGACATGTTCGACATTCGCGGCACCTCCGGTGAGGATGCTTGCCGTTGGTTCCTCGACGAGTTCGATCTCGATTACGTGATCCTGACCGCAGGCTCCGCATACTCCACCGTGATTTCTCGCCGTGGCGAGTCCTCCACTCTGGACACCCCGCACGTTGAGGTCGTTGACACCGTCGGCGCTGGCGATTCCTTCTCCGGCACCTTCACCGCACGTACCCTGCTGGGCGATTCTCTCGCAGACGCTCACCGCAAGGCCGTCAACACCGCTGCATTCGTGTGCACCCAGGCTGGCGCTTGGCCGGATTACCCGACCGAGATGCCGGACTACCTTGCCGAAGCTGGCAAGTGATCTCGTTTCAGCTCAGGCAGTGCTGAGCTGAAACCCTCTCCTTTCCTCCCGTTTTCGGGCACAGTTCACGTCGGACAATGAAGTCCGGTAATCCCTTTCGATACACCGTCTGCCGGCGTGAGCTGTGTCTGATTACACGGAAAACATAATTGAAAATCAACTATTCATTGTCTCATTGCAGTTAAGAAAAAGGGAATTCAATAATGAGCAACGAAACCACTAAGACCGGCAACGCCGGATTTGCTAAGATCCTGCCGGTAATGTTCGCCTTCTTCGTCATGGGCTTCGTCGACCTGGTCGGCACCGCGACGAACTACGTTAAGGGCGAGTTCGCACTGGCTGACGGCACCGCGAACCTGTTCACCACGATGGTGTTCTTCTGGTTCCTGATCTTCTCCGTGCCGACCGGCATGCTGATGAACAAGATCGGCCGCCGCAAGACCGTGCTGTGGTCCATCCTGGTCACCCTCGTCGCCATGGCTCTGCCGATTATCGCCTACGTGGCCTGCCCGGCTAAGTCCACTGCACAGCTGGTTCTCATCGTTATCTCCTTCGCCTTCCTCGGCATCGGTAACACCCTGATGCAGGTGTCCCTGAACCCGCTGCTGACCGTCTTCGTCAAGGGCGATAAGCTCGCCTCCACCCTGACCACCGGCCAGTTCGTCAAGGCTTTCGCTTCCCTGTTCGCTCCGTACATCGCCATCTGGGGCGCCACCAAGCTCGGCATGTGGTGGATCCTCTTCGTCATCTACTTCGTCATCGGCATCATCGGCTACGTGCTGCTCGCCTTCGATAAGATCGACGAACCGGCTCCTGACGCTGGCACCACCACCATCGGCCGCTGCTTCAAGCTCCTGTTCTCCGACGCCATTGTCTTCCTGTGCTTCCTCGGTATCGTCGCTCACGTGGGTGTGGACGTCGGCATCAACGCTCAGGCTCCTCGAATCCTGACCGAGCACACTGGCGACCAGTTCACTGAAATCGCCGCCACCGCTACCATGGTCTACTTCATCGCTCGTATGATCGGCTGCTTCACCGGTGGTATCGTGCTGCAGAAGATCTCCAACAAGGTCGGCCTGCGCATCTGCGGTGTCATCATGACCCTGTCCGCTGTGTGCTTCGCAATCTTCGCCCTGGTGCAGGATAACCCGCCGGTCTGGCTGTTCTGGGTCGCCGTCGCTCTGGTTGGCTTCGGTAACTCCAACGTGTTCTCCCTGTTCCTCTCCCACGCTCTCATGTACCGTCCGGATCGTCAGAACGAAATCTCCGGTCTGATGCTCATGGGCCTCATCGGTGGCGCTATCTTCCCGCCGATCATGGGTGTGGCCGCTGACGCTGCCGGCCAGTTCGGTGGCATCCTCGTGATGGCCGTCGGCTGCCTGTACGTGCTGGTTATGGGCTTCGCTTACAAGATCCTCGAAGGCAAGAAGGCTCAGGCCTGATAGCCGCTTTCTAGCCATCGAATAACAGACGAGCCTGCGCGAATCTCCCCCTTCGATTCGCGCAGGCTTTTTCTATGCTCTACTGTATATGTCCTGCGGCATCGCCATACGCTGATTTGCATTCTGCAACAGGAAGGGATATATTGAAAAGTCCGGCCGAAAGACCGGAAGGGTTTGATAACTCAATATTGGGGGCGATCGGTTTCGACGGTGACCTGTTCGCTGCAGGGAAGCGTGCCGAGAACGTCGGGTCCACTCGTGGATGACCCCGACAAAAGAATAAGTGCTAAATCTAACCGCACTGAGTTCGCTCTCGCTGCCTGAGCTTCGCGCCAGGACTAACCAGTGAGCAGCCGCTCCGTTCACTTCTCCTCGTCTTTGGGAGGATGCTGAGCGTCGTTAAGAAGACTTGCTGATGTAGCTGAGCTTCAGGGCTACATCGGGACTTTAACTGCAGATATGCTCGCCATCGGTTGTCTGCGACACAGATGGGGGCAGAAAAACTGCCGCACGGCCAGCAGACTACGCACGTAGAAGACTGTGGGCTCGGTCATCGGACCGGGGTTCAATTCCCCGCGCCTCCACCCCTCGGAAGCCGCATAATCATTGGGTTATGCGGCTTCGCTTTTATTTTTTGCCCACATTTTGCCCACATTCTTTTTCAGCAGCAGCTCGTTCATGGCCCTGCCCACGGCGTCCAGATCGTCGTCGAACAGGTCCGCGTACACGTCCAACGTCATCGCGGCGCTCGAATGGCCGAGCTGGTTCTGCACGGCCTTCACGTTCGCGCCGGACTTGACCATCAGGCTGGCCGCGGTATGCCGCAGGTCATGCACCGTCATATCACCCTCGATGCCGGCACGCCTGCGCGCCCAGTAGAACCATGACGACGTGGTGTTCGGCCCGTGCGTGCGCCTCACATACCCGCCGTCCGGAGCGGTGAACAGTATGTCGTCCGCTCGCCTCCCCTCGCATAGTTCACGCAGCGGCTCCTCCAGCAGGTCGGGGAACACCACCTGCCTCCACTGGTCGCTTTTCGGAGTGTCCACGACTATCCGCCGTCTGACCTCGGTGGCGCTGCGTCGTATCCACAGGCGATGCCGTTCGAGGTCCACGTCACCCACCTGCAGGCCGGCCATCTCACCCCATCTGATGCCGGTCAATCCCAGGGTGAGCACTATGAGCCGCCTCCAGTCGGATTCGTCCGCCAGTCGGATCAGCTCGTCCACGGTCAGATACCGGTGCTCCTTCCTGCGTTTGCGCGGCTTGTCCACGTCGTCGCATGGGTTGGAGACGATGAGCCGGTCGCGTTGCGCCTGCCGGAATATGCCGGAGAGTATGCCGGTGGCGCGCAGGATGACGGTGGCGCTCACCGGTTTTATCGATTCGCCGCCTTTGTCGGTGATGCCGTCGTGGAGCAGCGTCACCCATTCCTGCACTTCGCCGCGTGTTATGGATGCGAGTTCGCGCTTTCCCCATTTCGGTTCGACCCTGGTATGCCATTCGCGTTCGAGGGATTCGATGTAGCTGGGCTTGCATTTGAGTTTCTTGGAGGCCAGCCATGCGGGCCATAGGGATCCGATTGTGGCCTTGCCGGCCTGAGGGTCGATGAACGTGCCTTCGGCCTTGGCGACGGTCACCTGCTTCGCCGCCCAGTTGGTCGCGTCGATCTTTCGTTTGAACCCGCGTTTGTCGGTTTGGGTGCCGTCGGGTTTCCGGTAGCGTACCCGGTAGCGGGTCTCACCCTTGCTGGTCTGGTATTTGACGATGTTCGCCATGATATGGTTCTCGTTTTCTGCTTGTTCACGGGTTTTAACCGGTTTTAACGTGGTTTAATGGGATTTGACAGAAATCAATCAACCGAGTAAGTTGCATTGATTTCAGGAAAAATATGAAGAGGAGGCTCGCATATACGTGAAACGACCGGGCGTCGTGAAGCCGATACCCGTATACGTTCCGCCAGCGGACGGCATACCCCGTAACGCGGTGGACGCGAAATGGATGAAACTGCATCGCAGCGCCCGCCATTACATGGAGCGTCGGGCGAAACCCAAAGCGGAGTCACAGCAGCCCGAAACCAACAATCACCTATCCTGACGAAAGGGACGACAGCTATGAGTGCAGTCGCAGCCGCGCCGAAAGCCCATAGAATCGGCAAACCAATAATGTTGACGCAGGCGGAAATCGATAAACGCAAATCAGCTCTCGAACGGGAATATGGTACGCGTGAAGAACTCGAACGTCGCAAGCAGCTGTACCCCTTGTCCGCTGATGAATTCTGGGCTCTTGATGAGCTTGAATGGTTGGAGGCCGAGTGAGCACGCCCGATGTCGGGAAACAGGCGACGGATTTCGCCCAACGCATGGAAACGCTGTTGCAGAACGTGTTGGGCGGACTGGAGGAAGGATACGTCGCCGAACCTCATGACAAACGTTTGCGTGGCGGTCGAATCGGATACAGAATCACACAGCGGGAGAAACGCGGCATAGAACTCAACTCCGACGGCGAGACCGTTGCGTCGCTGTCCTTCAGCTTCGAATGCTCGTGCAAGGATGCGGGAGCATGGCTTCAAGTTGACAAATCCGTCATCATGGTCAGTGCCGAACCCGAGCATATGCCGTTGTTCCATTACGATTTCAACCGTGTGGTGGGATCCGAGATACCTGGGGCGCACATCAATATCTTCGGTTCCAATGATGCGGCGACGCGTATCATGCTCTCCTGCGGGAATGGTTCCAGAGGCAAGAGCCGCCGCAAGAAGTACATTAATGACGGGGCTTTCCCCACATTCTCGACGCTGCATTTCCCAGTAGGAGGCGACCGCTTCCGTCCGGGGTTGGAGGATGTGCTGCAGATGGCCGTCTACGAATTCCATATCGACACGACCGCCGACTGGAAGAGGTTCATCGAAGAGAGCCGAGCGGAATATAGGGAACGGCAGCTCAAGGCATTGATTCGGGAATTCCCTGATATCGCCTATGACACGCTTAAGCGTGAAGGATATCTGGATGCATCCGTGCCGCCTGAACGCCCCCATAGGGATGAAGGCCAGAGTAGGCTGACCCAATACTGAGGTTCGTGGGGAAAATAGCATTTTGGGTGTGCTTCGCCCGTATAATGTCGGGTGAAGCGTCCTCCTTTCTTCAAAACCATGTGGATTCTTCACTTGCCTCATGCCGGTGGTCTGGACCGGTGTGAGGCGTTTTTCGTTTATCGGGGGTTGATTCCGCGGGCGAATTTCTCGAAGTCGCTCAACTGGTCGATGCTTGACTGGTTGTATCGTGCGAGCTCCGATTTCGCTTTCACATCGGCCTGCTTGCTGTTGACGCGGTATCCGACGGCGATGATCGCATCGAGATTGTAGAAGGCGACTTCTCTTGCCACCTGCCTGCTGCCCTCCTGCCGAACTATTCGGAATTTCCTAATAGTTGAATCCGGTTGGAGTTCCGCGGTCTCGTAAATGTTTTTCAGGTGCTCATTGATGGTCGGCACGGAGACTGCGAACAGTTCGGCCATCTGCTTCTGCGGCATCCAGAACGTCTCATCCTCATACGTGACCTGCACTGGCACGTTCCTGCCGTCCGCCTGATAGAGGACGATGCTGCCCTCCTGCGGCTCCCGCTTCTCGCTCATCATGGTCTCCTTCCTAAACGCATCGAATTCGATGCGTTTGATTATTCGATGCTCTCGTGCAACAGGTTCTTGTAATCCTGGATGACTTGGACGGTGAGGCCGAGTTCGCATGCGATGAGGTAGGTGTTGCCGCCGTAGAGCCGTTCGGCCAATGCGTATTCGATGGGGTTGACGAGCCGTAGCGCGGTTTGGATGCGGGTGCGATGCTCGGTTTTCGAATCGTATGGATTGCAGCCTTGGTCGTGGTGTTGCGCGTGGATGAGCTCGTGCACGAGCGTGCATCGTTTCTGCGCGTCCAGCAGGGTCTCGTCGATGACGATGAGGCGGGTGGGCTCGTAGTAGAGGCCGCATAAGCCGTTGGGGAGCTTGCGTTCCTCGACGTGGATGCCGTTGTTGGCGGCCTCGTCCAGCAGGCCGTCATACGTGATGCCTATCGCCCATCACCTCCTTCCCGTTCGATTTCCTTGTTGGGGTCCCGGTTGGCGGCGAGGTCGTATCGTTCCGGGTGTGCCGCGATGTCATCCGCCAACACATCCAAATCATCGGCGGGATGCTCGCCGGAAACGGAAGTGTCGTCCATTTCTTTCAGAGGTTGCTCGGATGCCTCATAGTCCTCTCTAACACCAGGGTCTTTAGATAGGCGTTCGGCATCGGCAACGATTTCACTTAATGGGATATTGAGTGCCATTGCAATTCTTCGCAGTTGCTCGTAGTCAGCAACCGTATTTAATTCAAGAATTTTGCGCATGGTGCCATAGGGGATGGCTGACGCTTCCGCTAATCCCGGTGTCTTCATCTCACGTGTAGCCATTGCGCGGCGAATCGCAATCGAGAGCGCCTTTGATTCGACCGTAGGCTGTTTCTTTCCTGTTGCCATATGGGACATAGTACAGCCAAACAACACGCAACATGTCCCAAATGGGACACGCCGGGCTTTACTTTCTGAAACTAGGGCGTAATATGTGCCATATGGAACACATTGAGCCAACGTCAGCACAGTTCGGGTCCGAATTAAAAAAGATTCTTGCCGAAGAGGGCCTTACTCAGGAATATCTCTCAACCTATGTTGGGATTCCTCGTAATTCGCTTAACCGAAAAATCAACGGCGGAGCCTTCAGCTTCGATGAACTAACTCGAATAGCTCGGGTAGTGAAGAAGCCACTTTCAGAAATAATTGCCCGAGCGGAGAAGTCCATTAAGTCTCCGGCGCTCGCCGGCAAGGAGGCGGAGTGATGAGTGTTTTCGATCCTGAGTCCACGAACAACAGTTATCGAATCGGCTGCGACCTGACCGGCCAACCCGGCAATCCGTACCGGTTCACCCTCAGCTTCGACGTGGACGGCACCGCCTTCCAGATCAACGACATGAGCATGGGCGATCTGGTGGACCTCAACCGTGCGATCGGCCGCACCATCCGCATGGCGCGAGCCGCCAAGAAACACAAGGAGGCGGAGTGATGGAGTGGCTTATTTCAACGTTTCGTCGATTGCTTCCCGGGCTTCTGAGGACAGGTCGTATTCAGGCAGATCACTCTTCCAATATGGGGCGGTGTTCTTCCGGAATGAGCCGAGACGGAATCGTTTGCGGACATGCAGACCGGCGAGGAGCCGGTTCAACCGATGCTTCAGCCATGCAAGCCTATCCCACTGCCACAGGCGGGAGTCGACGGACAGCATATGTAGTCGTACATCATGTGGTGACACGTCGATTCTTGGGTTTAGGGCGACGGTCAACCGTGTCGATACGGCGATGCTCCTTCTCAGTATCACCGAATGGCGGCATGCGATGAACACCGCGATGATGGGTTTGCCGACCGGAGCCATGAGTCTGGCCTCGAGCCTGTTCTCACCATTGGGGTCGAGGACGGGCACCGATTCCGGTTCCGTCTCGAATCGTGTCGCCCCCAACGGGATGATTCGCGCGTCATTCAGACTCTCACCGCCTTCCGCCGTCGCCTGCACTCCGACGCTCCACGCCTTCACTCCGTCCACATCGAGGAACTTCGGTTCGCTCTCCACTTTCTCCACGATGCTCAATGGCGGCTGCTGCCCCTCGTTGCGCAGTATCTGCCAGATCAGCAGGAGAAACGTCGGAATGGCCAAGAGGTTCACCAGATTCTGCAAAACGCTCCACATCTAGATTCTTCCCTCCGTTGCTTGGGTTGTGGATGTCGCAATTCCAGCCTAACGGCGGAGGGGCTTACATCGAAAAGAGATTCCAATGAACAAGCGTCGATATGGCCGGCATTTCAGCGGCTACCGCAGGCCCGAGCCTGACGAGTATGAGCGGCGTCTGGCACGCAGAACACTGGTGTGGCTGCTCGTATTGGCGGTGTGCGTGGTGTGGCTGCTCTCCCATGATGGGTGCGCGCACCCGTTGGGCAATGGTTTGGCCGCACTGGTGGGCTTGGGTTTCGTGCCATTGAGACTGGTCTGCCTGTTCACTGCGGACGCCTTGCCCGATTCCGATTAAAAGACTTGCCAGCCGGACTGCTTCTACTTTCCTGGCCGGCTGGCGGCGACAAAGGCCAAGTCGTTAACACCAAATAACTGAACAGTTTCTTGAACCATGGCCGGGGCTTGACTGTCCGAACGATCGCGTCCCGGCCGCTCGGGCCTTGCAGGTTAGCCCCCGCCACGGAGATCGCGCGGTGTCATGTACGCGCGGCAAACGTCGGGAAGCCGTTCGATTCGGCATGGTCCACGAACCAACCCCGATTCAAATAAGAAAACCCCAGCGGCAACTGGGGTTGAAACAAACGCTTCAACAGAAAGGATACTCCGATGCCTGGTGTTGCGAACACGCTGCGCCCACTGGTCTCGATCAGGGAATTGGCCGCGCACTGCCATAAATCGTATTCGACAGTCTCCAAATGGTCGTCCGGCCACCTGGAATCCCCGTATGGGGAGCCGGTACGCCAGTTCGGCAAATGCGTGGGCTGGCGTCCCGAGGTCATCGAGGCCGTGGACGCGCGCAATGAATACACCCGTGAAGCATACCTCAACGGAAAGGCCGGCAAATGAGTGACGTTGAATTGTTGGAATCGTTCGCACATCATCTGCGTTCCCATATCGACTCCATGCCCGCAGGTTTCTCGGATGACGTGCTCATGACGCTCATACTCCAGGCGTTGCAGGATTCACACGCACGACTCACCACAGACGGAAGCGAAAGGAACACACGATGAGACGCCGGACCATCGATATGGCAGCGGAATCAACCGGCTGCTTCGACGTGCACCGGTTCAAAAAACCCGGTTCCACGAAGGCGAGCCGGCGTGAGGCATGGCATGCGTTCCGCGCCTTGGGCGTCGGCGGCTCGGACATGGGCACGATCCTCGGCCTCAACCCCTACAGCACGCCGTATGAACTCTGGTTGGAGAAGACGAACCGTCAGGAGCCGGAGGATATTTCCGGCAAGTGGGCGGTCGTCAAGGGCAACGCGCTTGAAGTGGAATTGCGCCGCAGGTTTCTCACCCTGCACCCCGAATACAAGGTCATCGGCGGCACCGACATCAGCCTCACCTCCAAGGAGCATCCGATCATGCACGCATCGCTCGACGGGTTCATTTACGACGAGGAGTCCGACTCGTGGGGCGTGCTGGAGATCAAGACCGCGAACGCATCCCGTAGCCGTACCGACTGGCACGACGCGGACGGGAACCTGAAGGCGCCGGACTATTACATGGCTCAGGTCACGCACTACATGGCCGTCACCGGCTTCACATGGGGCTACTTCTACGCGGACCTCGGCGAAAGCGAGCCGGTGGAGGTGCGCTTCGAACGCGACGAGGACGACGTGAACGCCGTCATCCATGCGGCAGAGGAGTTCTGGGGTTACGTGACCCGCGGAGAGATGCCCCGGTTGAAAGGCGAGGACGTGGCGAAGGCGTATCCGGAGCCCAGCGAGGGCGTGGAACTGGCCGACGATGACGATGATCTCGCAGGCCTGATGCGTGAATACGAGCAGGCGCGGAAGACCGCCAAGGCGGCGGCCGATGACGCGCAGCTCCTGCAGGAGGCGTTGATCGTGCGCATCGGCGACCACACGGGAGTCCGCTGCCAAGGATTCGAGGCCACCTATAAGCCGTACCACCGTAAGGGCTACATGCGTGAGGTCAAACCCAGTTCGGGACGCTCGTTCAGATTCAAACAGTTGAAGGAAAGGAACTAGATCATGGGACAGATCGCAACACAGGCGCAGAACCGCCAGTTGACGCAGATGAACCCGCAGCAGAACATGAAGGCCCTGCTGGAGAAGAGCTGGCCGCGCATCATGGCGGTCATCGGCAACAACCTCAGCCCCCAGCGCCTCTACCAGATGTACGTGAGCACCATCAACCGTGAACCGCAGCTCGCGTCCTGCACGGTCGAGTCGGTGCTCTCCTGCTTCATGAAATGCGCCGCCCTCGGCTTGGAACCGTCGAACGTGAACAATCTCGGCATGGCCTACATCCTGCCGTTCGGTAACAAGAACATGCGCACCGGCCAGCGTGAGGCCACGTTCATCATTGGCTACAAGGGCATGATCGACCTCGCGCGTCGTTCCGGCCAGATCCGTGATATCTCCGCCCGGGCCGTGCATGAGGGCGACGAGTTCGAATACTCCTACGGTCTGGAGGAGACATTGCGCCACGTGCCGTGCGCAAAGCCCGGCAAACTCACCCACGTGTACATGGTCGCGCATTTCAAGGACGGCGGCCATTACATGAAGGTCATGAACGCGGACGAGATCGAGCAGGCCGCACGCCGCAGCCCCTCCTACGGGAAGAGCATGAGCCCGTGGAAATCCGATTACGAGGCGATGGCCATGAAGACCGTGATTCGTCGCGCGTTCCCGTATCTGCCGGTCAGCGTCGAAGCGCAGAACGCCGCCGCGAACGACGACCAGACGCCCGACTACCGCGATATATTCCACCCGCTGCCCGATGCGAGCGTGAACGATACGCCCATCGACGCAAGCGTGGAGTCGGAGCCGTCCGCAGCGGAACCGCAGCAGCCTCAATCCTCCCCCGTCGAGGCGAAACGCAGCGAGGTCATCGAACGCTTCCACCGTCTCGGCGTCACCGACGAACAGGAGGCGTTGCAGACCATCGCGAAGATCACCGGCATGGCCAGCGAATCGTTCAACGACCTCAGCGAATCGGAGCTTGACACGGTGCTCGCCCAGTTGAAGGCCAGCGTGAAGGAGGACAAGTAAATCATGGCGGGAAGAACCACGATGATCATCCAGGGCACCGCGTGGGGCGTGCAGCAGACCAAGGCAGGCCGCCGTTACCTGAGCGTGAGCGTCTCCCCCGGCTACCGTGACCGCAACGGCAAGTGGGTGAGCCAACCGGAACAGCATTACAACGTGTGGCCGGCCGGCTACGCGAACCTCGAACCCGTGTTCGACCAGATCAGCCAGATCCGCTCCGACCAGAACAACATCGTGGAGGTGAGCGTGGTCGGCGAGGTCGGCAGCTTCAACGCGTACCTGAACAAGCAGAACGAGCCGGCCGCGTCGGTGAACGTCAACGCGTCGGCCGTGGCCATCACGAACGTCAGGCAGAAGGGCCAGCGCAACGGTTTCACCGGCAACACGCAACCGTCGAACGGATACCAACAGCCGCAGCCGCAGCCGGCTTCGGACCCGTGGGCATCGCCGGAGCCGGAATTCTGATGCTCCACCTGTACCACGATGAAACGCCGCCCGACGTGGAGGATACCTGCCCGAGGCATGGCTGCCGGCTCTACCCGCTACGCCCCATACCATGCCCCGAATGCGAAGAGGAAGCCGAAGAGGAGGAGTGAACACCGATGAAGAACGAAGAACCATGCATCATGCTGGCGCACAGTATGGAGGTCTCGTATTCAGCGCTTGACGCTGAGGCCGGGCTTTCCTATGACACTACGGTGCGGGTGAGCGTGCATCCGGACCGCTATTACCCGGATTACGTGGCCGTCACGCTTCTCTGGCTCGCATCCACGCATATCTTCCACGGCGTGGAGGAATTCAACCGGTTCCGTGATGATTTCGAGGATCGGACCGTGGAACGCTATCAGGAGATCATCGACCATTGGCCGGCCGTGTTCGGACAGGCGGAGAAGGCGATGAAGAAACTGTTCGCCCCTTCCAAGGCGTGCGTGAAGCGTCCGCCTTGGAGCCTGTGCCCACGCTGCGGGAAACCTGTATGGGCGAATGAGGGCACCGTGGACCTGCGAGAGACCCGTCAATTATTGAAGCGGAACACTCACCCCCTGTGGTGCCGAGTCTGCGGGCAGCGCTTCGAATACGCGGGTGCGGATCGACTCTCCTGCAACAGCAGCTTCAGCATCCAGGAGACGCTGGACACCATCGAGAGCATGTTCCCGACCGAACAGCCGAGCCTGGACACCATCGCCATCGAAGCCGCGCGAAAGGACGATGGCGATGAGTAACCCGAGCAAGGCCAAGGGCACCAGTCTCGAGACATGGACCGTGCGCTACCTCGCGTGGGCGTTGCAGGATACGCGCATCGACCGCATGCCGTTGCATGGCGACCATGACCAGGGCGATCTGGCCGGCGTCATGTTCCGCGGCGAGAAGGTGTGCGTGGAATGCAAGGACACGAGGCAACCCCAATACCGGAAGCACTGGCGTGAGCTGAAGGTGGAGATGGCGAACATGGACACCCCCTACGGGGTGCTCGTCCAACACAGGAAAGGCATCGGAGTCAAAAGCCTCAACGGCATGGCAAGGCAGATGGCCATCCTGGACGTGGAAACCCTCGAACGGTTCCTCACCGGGCTCACCTCCCCGCAACCGCACCTGTCGGAGCTGAGCGAGCTCGCCACCCAACTGAGGCGCGAGGCCAAACCGCTGCGTGGCAATCCGACGCTCGTGTGGCTCCCGTTGGGACGGTTCGCGCTGCTGCTCAACGACGGCCTCCCGTTGGGGCCGGAATGAGCAATCTCATCCCATTCCTCATCCTGATCATCCTCACCGTCATCATCTCATGGATCGGAGGCCGTTGATGGCCGACAGCAACGAAACGTTCGCCAAGCTCAGCACGCAACTATGGCAGAACGAGAAGGCGCGCATGTTCGCGATGGAGCACCCCACCGCGTTCGCCGTGTGGACGTTCGCGATCTCCTACTGCGCGAACGAGCTCAACGACGGCGAGCTTTCCCGTTTCAAACTCAAGTGCCTGCTCGGAGCCAGTGACGACGACATCGACGCCCTGGTCTCCGCTTCCATGCTTGACGAGCATGACGACGGCAGTCTCTGGCTGCATGACTTCGTGAAGGCTCAGGGACGCTCCCGCAAGGACGTGGAGGAATTGAAGGCGAAGCGCGCCGAGGCCGGCCGCAACGGCGGCAAAGCGCGCAATGCCAAGCAAGATTCAAGCAAAACGAAGCCAAGCGAAGCACCCGCGAAGCAAACGGAAAGCAAAAGCGAAGCAAATGCCAAGCAAGATTCAAGCAAAACGAAGCCAGATACAGATAACAGATTACAGATAACAGATACAGATAAGAATTCTTCTAACGAAGAATTCTCTCTCCCCCAAACCCCCTCACGGGGGCCAGCCAGCGAACAGCCGGAGGAGGATTACCCGATCGACTTCGAGCAGTTCTGGGCGACCTATCCGCGCCACGAGGGCAAACGCAAGGCGTTCCAGGCATGGCGCAAGGCGCGCCGGAAGACGAACAACACGTTCCTGATCGCGAAAGCCAGCCTGTATGCGGCGGATCCGAACCGCGAGCCCGGCTACACGTTGACGCCGGCGAACTGGCTGGACGGCGAGCATTGGGACGACGACCCACTGCCGGTGAAACCGAAGCCCGGCCAGCCCGACCCCGCCGTGGAGCAGGCGAAACGATTGCGTGACGTGGATTGGCTGTGCACGCACGTGGACGACCCCGAAGCCCAATTGGCCGCATTGGACCTGCCCGAAGCGCAGCAGGCGCTGGCAAGGGCACGCTATCCGGACGAATGGTACCGGTTGTGGCGGCGCGGCCAGAAGCGCCGGGAACAAGAGCAACGAAAGAAAACCGAACCATGATGAGCGAGCAGGAGGCGTGGAACCGCCTGTACATGCTGTTCTGCCGGAGCCTCACGTTCCGTGAGGCGCTCTACCGGTACAACCCGGAACTGTTCAGACGATTCAGCCAGGAGACGAGACATGATCAGACCTAATGACACGCACGGGCATCTCGCGGCCAATTATCGGGAGCGCGGAGGCCGACCACCCAGGCCTAAACCCGCCGAATCGAACGATTGGGTGGAGTTGGCGGTCAACATGGCGCGTGAGGCGCGTGAGACCGGTCAGCCGATCACACTCACCGAAGCCGAACGGAAAAGCCTCGACAACCATCGCAAATACCTGGCATTGAAGTCCAGGACCCCGGATTACTACACGCGCAAAACCAGAAAGCAACGCAAACAAGCGAAGGAGCAATCATGAGCAAGAAAAACAAGCGTCCCAAGGGCATTGAGGGTTTCCAACCGGGTACGGACATGCCCATCGCACTATTGGCGGACGGGCACATGCTCGACCTGCATAATCCGGACGCCACGAACCTCGTCGCCAGTTTCCTCGTACCGGGAGGCATCGGCTGCGTCACCGTGGCCGTGCTCCAACTCCGACCGGGCAGCGACATGACGGTCTGCCGCATCAACGACGACATCGATGAATACAGCCGCGTCAAATTCGCACGCTTCCTCGAAACCATGGCACGCTCCCTGCGGCACTACAAGCCCGGCGAAATGAGCTACGAGGACATACCAACGGAGGCCGACCATGAATGACAACATGGCGAAACTCTTCACCCGCAAGGAACTGCGCACGGCGCTCGCGATCGAACTGGAATCGGCGTTCTCTGATATCGGTCCGATATGGGATGCGAAGACCGTCTCTCCTGAGGAAACCGACTATCTTGCCGATCTCATCTACGACAAGCACGGCATCGAAACCGATATCAGCCCGCTCAGGGAGGAAAAATCAAGTGGGAAACGGTATCTGAACGGCGGCAAGCTGGAGCGCGGCTACTGCCGGCGATGCGGCGACCCTGACTGGCTCGACGTCGGACTCTGCCCCGTCTGCATCGAGACGGGAGGCCGATGACGATGAGCGGATTGACCACGGACATGATCGTCATGGCGACCACTGCCATGCTGTGCGATGCATGCGGCTACACGACCACACAGGCGTTCCACGAATGGGATCAATGGCTGGCCGAACACGACCGGAAGATAGCCGAACAAGCCTGGCAGGACGGTTGGGAGGAAGGCCAGTACACGGGAGAGGCCGGCGCTCGCGGCCTCGACCTACCCGACATGAAATACCCGGAGGACAACCCATACAGGAAGAAGGAAGACGCATGCTGACGCTCGCGCAATGGTTGGCAGCGCTCGCCGGCACGGGCCTGTTCATCGCTTTGATCGCGGTGATAGTCGCGATGTTCATGCGGTTCCTGCACCGGGAATTCGATTGGAACCCATTGGCAAGAAGGAGGAGGGAATCATGAGGAAACCGTTTACGGATTGGAGTCTTGAGAATTTCGTGGGATTGCTGCTGTTCGCGGCGCACGCGTTCGTCGTGCTGCTGATCATGGCCCTCTGCGGGCTTCTCATCTGGAGTATGTTCGCGGATCCGGCATCGGAGCAGCGGATGATGACGGAGACCGTCATGCAGGGTGACGTGAAATACCTGTGCGTGGAGGCCCGCACCGGCTCGCATATCGATGCGATGAGCTGCGAGCTCATCGACCCTCATACAGGCGGCGTGATGCGATGAGCAGGCGTGGCGGCGAGTTGAAGCCCGCGTGGCTGCGCAAAACGATACCCGATATGTGTCCGCTCATTGTCACCCGCTGCAGCTGCGGCCAATACATCATCCAAGACCGCGAAAACCTGTGGGAGTCATGGGATTACGGATTGGTCGAAGGTGACGATCTGACCGTCGCCATCATATTGGAACGCCCATTGACGCGCATCATATGGCTCCCCTCCGTCGGATACCCATTGCTGCGCAGTGTGTTCCGTGACGCCGGCATCAAGCCGGACGGCCAATACCTGGCCATGCATGAATGCGGGCACGCACGCATCAGCCTCAAACCGTGGAAACCTCCGAAACGGGAACGCCAGCCGGGCAAACCTTGGGGAGGCCGGCAGCCAACCGAAAAGGAGATCAGCGAATTCAAATGGATATGGACGACACCGTTCAGCCAACTCAAAAAGAAATAAACCCCAACCGGGTTGACCGATCAGGGCGATGAGATAAGCGACATCATTCTATCAGCCAAACCGGAAGGGGCCACTGCATTGCTTTGCCAGAACTGCACCATCACAATCGAAGAGGGATACACATTGTGCGCGCATTGCGAGCTCCAATTCGCTGGCATGCTGCTGCAATTGGCTCGCGATGTCACGCCGTTGCATGATTCGCTGGACGCCACATTGCATCCGGGAGGGCATGCGCCGTCACGCATCCAGACCGCCACTCCCCCGACCCCGATCAGATTGGATGTGCTCGACCTGCTGGATATCCTCGATTCCACCGCCTATGAGCTCAAACGGCGATTGGACGGCATCGACGCGTTGGATTGGCGGAAGGATCCACAAGCCGAGGATCTGGAGAGCACGCTTATCGCGTGCGCCGCGCATGAACGGCTCGCCACATTCGAGGACGCGGGCTTCTACATGAACGTCATCAAGGGGTTGGCCCGCAAATCGGATATGCTGCTGGACCCGCCCGAGCAGCGGCGTGAGATAGGCGGCTGCGAACTGTGCGGGAGCATGCTTACGGCCGGCCCCAATGACCAGTGGGTGACATGCCCCGTCTGCGAGCGCGAGCAGCGTGTGCAAACCGTGAAATTGCGTAGGTTGAAGACGTTATGTTGGGATGATTCGAAGCGTGGGAGTGCCGCGGATATCGCGAGGGCGTTCACGGATGCGGGGATAACGTTGCGCAGGAACACTATTACCCAGTGGGTGAAGCGCGGTAGGGTGGATTCCGGGCCGCAGGGCATCACCTATTGCAGCGTGTACCGTCGTGTTCTCGCTGGCGGGCTTGACAAAATTTGAACTGTCACCAATAATTGCAGTGGATTAGTATATGGAAGCCCAGTCGAATGTGACTGGGCTTCCTGCATATTCAGCCTTCCAATCGCAACATCACCCTTTCCGGAGGGCAGGTATCCATGCCCCACCTACGGCAGCGCCCCAACTGGAACAGCAGCGACAGACGCGGCAGACTTCCAACGAACTGGCCAGAGCTCAGAGCCAAGGTCAGGGAACGTGCGCACGGTCTGTGCCAGGCGAAGCATCACGTTCCCGAATGCGATGGAATCGGAACCGACTGCGACCACATTATCGCCGGAGACAATCATGGTCTTGACAATCTGCAATGGCTGTCACATCCTTGTCATAAAGCCAAGACCGAAAAGGAGAACGCTGAACGCAACGCGCGCAGGGCGCGCATGAGAAAGCATCCGAAGGAAAGATTTCCCGGATTGCTTGACTGAAGCGGTGGAAGCCGAACGACCCAGGTGGGGGTGGACTCCTCCGCTCCTTGGGTATAACCGCCGGATAGCACTTCCGGTTGTACGTACGTTCTGAATCCCTGTTTTGGTTGGTTTGGCTGTTTTTTCATGTTGGGTGGCGTTCGGGCTTGTATGGCCTGTTTTTGCCTGTCCTGTACCGTGTTTTGGTTGGCGTGTGGCCGGTTGCCCGGTTTTATTTCGTGACACGTTAAGCGTTGTCACGAAATGGCGTAAACCGTTGGAATTATTGGGTTTTCAGCGTTTTTTTAGCACCTGTTACGTTATAATTAAATCGTGACATGCTGCGAATACTGCCATAAGGAAATCGAACAGGCCTCGGGACGCGGCCGCAAGCGCCGCTACTGCTGCGACGCATGCCGTCAGGCAGCGCACCGGCACGGCAAGCCCATGCCCGTGCCATGCGAGATGGCGCTCGCCGACCGGTGGATGCGTTGGAAGCGCGTCACACGAGGCGACGGCACCACCAAACAACCGATCACCACGGACGGCAAACCCGCGTCAAGCACCGACCCGAGCACATGGACCGCACTCGAACAGGCCGAAAACTCCACCACAGGAGACGGCCTCGGCTTCGCACTCGGGAACGGATTCGCCTGCATCGACCTCGACCACTGCTACGACAACCGAGGACACCTCACCGACTGGGCCAAAATGCTCATCGCGCCCGTGGCAGGCAGAACCTACATCGAAATCAGCCCAAGCGGCGACGGCCTGCACATCTGGGGAACCGCCCCGCAGCAGACCGGCATCAGAATTCGCAACACGCTCGGCATGAACATCGAGGCCTACACGCAAGGCCGATACATGACCTACACAGGCCGCACCTTCCGCGACTCCCCCACCAAACTCGCGGATCTCACATTCCTGCTCGCGGTCATACCCAAACTCGCATAATCATCACAAGGAGGCGTCATATGGCGAAAACCTCCACACCACGCATGCCCAACGGCCTCATACGAGACGGCAAAGGCCAGAAACTCTGGCGGGAGCTCACCGCCAAATGGGAATTCACCGAAGCGGAATACAAGCTTCTCGAAGTCGCCTGCTACACCGCCGACCGCATCACCCGCGAACGCCGCGCCATAGGCGACCAACTCACCGTCAAAGGAAGCCAAGGCCAACTCGTCGCCCACCCGCTGCTCGCACAACTCAGAGCCGACGAGGAACACCTCGCCAAACTCCTCGCCAGAATCGACATGCCCGAACCCGAACAAAACACAAAAACAGACTCCGGCGAACGTTCCGCACAAATGCGAGCCATCGTGCAAAGCCGCTGGGGAAAGGCCTACGGAAGCTGATGGCACGGCTGCGCACACCACAAACCGCAGCCCTCATCCCCTCACGCCAAACCGAATACCGGGAAATCACCGACTGGTACCGAAACGCGCTCGCCGTCGAGCCGGCGCGTGAATGGCATATGCGGCCCACGCTCATCGGGCCGACGTGGAAGCGTGGCGAGCATGGCTGGCTGCTGCCGGAGCATACGTTGGGTTGGAATTTCCTCGCGTGGAGCGGTTATTGGCTGCGTAACGCGAAGCAGCGGACCCCGTGGAAGTGGACGCTTGAGCAGGCTCGTTTCTGGCTGTGGTTCTACGCGTTGGACGAGCATGGCGTGCCGATCCACGATAATGCGGTGCTGCAGCGGCTGAAGGGTTGGGGCAAGGATCCGATGGCCGCCGGTGGCGCGGTCACGAGCTGTTTCGCCGATCTCACGTTCGACCATTGGTCGGCTTCGGGCGAGCCGGTGGGTCGTGAGGAGCCGAACGCTTGGGTGCAGGTGTGCGCGGTCTCGCAGGAGCAGACGAAGAACACGATGAAGCTGCTGCCCGGCTTGATACCCGCGGAGACCAGACGCTATTACGGTATCCAGCTTGGCAAGCTGAACATGTACGCGTTGGGTGATTCACGGCAGATAGAGGCGGTCACATCATCGCCGCTCGCCTTGGAAGGCGGGCGTCCCACGTTCCTGATCCGTAACGAGACGCAGAACTGGAATTCCAGTAACGGCGGCCATGACATGGACGGCGTTCTTTCCGGCAACGCGGCCAAATCCGAGGACAGCGTGAACGTGAAGATGCTTGACATCTGCAACGCGTACCGTGATGGCGAGGATTCCGTGGCGCAGCGCGTGCGCGAGGCATGGGAGGGCACTCAGGGCGACCCGAATTCCGAGGATAAGGGGCTTCGCCCCAAGTACATGGATTTCGGTCTCCTGTATGACAGCATCGAGGCCGCTCCGGATACCCCGATGACCGAGGAAAGCATTCCCAAGGTCGTGGAGGACGTGCGCGGGGACTCCACATGGCTGTCCACCGCGAAGATCGTCAAGGAGATCATCAACCCGAAGAACCCGGTCAGTGAATCCCGGCGCAAGTGGTTCAACCAGTGCGAGGCTCCCGAGGATGCTTATGTGACCAGTCAGGAATGGGATTCCAACGAACATCCCGAACTTCGGCTGGAGCCGGGCGAGCGGATAGTCATGTTCCTTGACTGCTCGCTCACCGATGACGCCACCGCGTTGGTCGCGTGTCGTATCTCGGATGGTTTCGTCAAACCGTTGGGCATGTGGCAGAAGCCGCCCGGTCCTCGCGGCAGGGATTGGAAGGTGCCGCGTGAAGGTGTTGACGATACGGTGCGCGAGGCCATGAGCCGGTATCAGGTGGAGGCGTTCTGGGGCGACCCCAGCCATGTGCTGGATGATGAGACCGGATTGCATTACTGGGATCCGCTGTTCGACGCATGGCATCGCGATTACGGTCGTCGGCTGAAGCTGTGGGCTCGTCCCGAGGGGCGTGACCGGCATGCCATCATGTTCGACATGGTGCGGCTTGATGTGCAGAAACGGTTCGTGGAATACGTGGATCAGGCGTATACGGCCATTTGCGACAGGGATTTTCCTCACGATGGTGATGCCCGTCTGCGTGCGCACATGCTGAACGCGAGACGTCAGCCGACTCGCGCGGGCATGAGCATCGCCAAGGAGGGGCGCGAATCGCGTCGCAAGATCGATCTCGCGTTCTGCGCGATAGCCGCGCGCGGCATGCGCCGTGAATATCTGAACAATCGCAAGAGAGGAGGAGGCCAGGTATGGTGACCACCGAATATACGAGCGAGACTGAAGCCGAGCAGGCGTTGCGTGGCCTTCTGCTGCCGGCATGGGGCATGGAGTTGGAGCGGTTGAACCGCATCGACCGTTGGTGGCGGTGGAATCCGAAACCGGTCAGGTTGAAGCAGGCCACGTTGGAGCATCACATGCTGCGTGACCTGGGAGTGACCCCGTGGCTGAGGCTGGTGGTCACCACCATCAGCCAGACCCTCTATCTGGAGGGTGTGGATATTCCCGGCAAGCCGGATACGGAGTCGGCGCGCATCTTCTGGCATCCGTGGGTCGCCAACCGTATGGGCCGCAGGCAGGTGGCGTTGCACAAGGCCGCGATAGCCTACGGCACCGCCTACGCGGCGGTCAGGGCGGACGCATCCGAGGATGGCGGCACGCGTGCTGTCATCGAATGCTATTCGCCGCGTGAGAGCATCGCCGTCTACGATGACGCGGCGCGAGACACGTTCCCCCAGTCGTTCATGCGCGTCAGGCGCATCAGCCCGCAGGTCGAATCCTATGAGCTGTGGGATAAGTGGAACATCTGGCAGTGGACGCGTGAGAACGGAGCCTATACGCTGGTCTCCTGCACTCCGCATCTGGCGGTTGACGCATATGGCAACCCGGTGTGCCCGGTGGTGCGCTATACGAACGATCTGGATCTGCAGGGCAGGGCTCCCGGCGAGGTGGAGCCGTATATCCCGTTGGCGGGCAGGTTGAACAAGGATAATTACGATCGTCTGCTCGCCCAGCATTACAACAGTTGGAAGGTGCGCACCGTCACCGGTTTGGATATGACCGCGTTGAACGACCAGCAGCGCAGCGAGAAGAAGCTGCAGTTGAGGCAGGACGATCTATTGGCCGGCGGCGAGGGTGTGCAGTTCGGTGCACTGCCTGAGACCACATTGTCGAGTCTCATCGAGGCGAAGCAGGCGGACGTGGAGGAATTGGCGGCTGTGTCACAGACTCCGACCACAGCGTTCGGCAAGATGGTCAACGTGGGCGATGCCGGCATCGCGGAAAGCCGTGCGGGCTTCTACGCGAAGCGCGATGAACGGCAGAAGTCGTTCGGCGTGAGCCATATGGACGTGCTGCGCCTGTGCGCCGGCATCGAAGGGCGTATGGATGACGCGCACAACTTCGATCTGACACCCATCTGGGAGGATACGGACGTACGCACAATCAACCAGGCGGTGGACGCGTTAGGCAAGGCCGCGCAGATGCTCGGCGTGCCGAAGCAGGAATTGTGGGATATGATTCCGGGCGTTTCCAAGTCCCGCGCGGATTCATGGCGTGAATATGCCGACGCGCACCCCGATGCGGATGCGCTTGCCGTGCAGGCGTATCAGGCGCAGTTGAATCCGGTGGGGGTTGATGATGGCGCTGACCAGTAAGGGGGCTGCGCTTACCGACCGGCATCGCAGGAATCAGGTGCGGTTGGCGATCACCGCCGACAGTCAGGCGCGAAGGCTATGGGATTCCACGTTGGACTTGGATGATCTGAAGGGCTCGCAGCCGATATGGAAGAACGCGATGCTGAACCTGCTGCAGACATGGTGGCAGGTGAGCGCCGAAACCGCCGCCGATTACCTGCCACGGTTCCGTGAGGCCGAGACCGGTGACGGCTCGTTCGAAACCGCCGTGCCAAGGTTCGACCGCAAGAGGATGGCCGGTCAGGTCGATTGGCTCGGCGCCACGAACGTGCTATGGCATATCGCGCGCGGGGAGACGCAGGAGGCCGCGTATGCGACTGCCCGCAGCCTGTTCCTCGGCGTGTTCCATGAGGCGGTGCTCACCGGCGGCCGCACCACGATAGAGCATTGGGCGAAGAAAGATACGCGCGCCATCGGCTGGCGTAGGGTCTCCGACGGCGATCCGTGCGCGTTCTGCGCGATGCTCGTCACCCGCGGCCCCGTGTACACGTCGGCCGAAAAAGCCGGCTTGAGCGCCAAAACCGGCAAAAAGTATCACCCCCACTGCGGCTGCACCGTCGAGGTCGTCTACGGCGACTGGAAGCCCAGCGAGCAGGAACAGCAGTGGATCGACGAATACTATCGGGCGGCCGAAAGCCTTCCCGACCGCACTCCGCGCACCGCCGAAACCGTGTTGCCACTCATGCGCCGCAACGGCTCGTTCCGAGACTCACGACAGCGCAGAAGCACTCCGGGATACCTCAAGCGACGACGGCAGGCCGGTTTCGACAAGAGGATTGCAAGGCTGCTCCCCGAAGTCAAACCGGCAGTGCAAAGCCCAGGCATGTGGGCGAATAACGTTCAGCCGCCAAACGAAAAGGTCATCAGTCACATCCTGTACGGGGAAGGCGACGGGAAGCGAGGAGGCCATCTGTATGGTACGAATATCCTAGGCAAGACCGAGTTTCCGCAAGGATGGGACAGGAACAGGATTCTTGATGCGATTCGGCAAGTCATGGAATCTCCTCAATGGGAGATTCACCCCGACAATGATCGAGCTTTGCACAGGTTCGGCGGAACCGTTGACGGAGTCCAGATTGAAGTCAAGGCGTACCTTGTGGGTGGTCAATACGTCATCGACAGGGCGATGCCAATCGGCGGCGCCGGCGTGACTCGCAATACTCCAACGGGTAAAATCGCAGTCAAACGGAGTAAGGCAAAACAATGGAGGGAATCCGATCGTCATGACAATGGATGAATTGATTTCTCTCGCCGAACAATGCCTCGAAATCGTTAAAGGCCTCGATGAGATTACCGAGGAAGACGCCCGCGACATGATTCTTTCCGGAGAACCTGATCTGGCCATCGCTGATGCCCTGGACATTGCTTATTCCCATCCTGGCCTATACGCAAAATTCCCGGACGGAGTATATGAGCTTGCGAAAGATCCGGATTACATGGCAATCCATGTGTATCTTGATCTTCTGAAAGCCCACCGGAAGAGGTAAGCAAAAAACTTTATTCATCTAGCCCGTCATGAAGTTCATGGCGGGTTTTCTTATGCCCGCAGGACGGGCGGAAAGGAACCATCATGGCCGATGACGCCAACGAGCAGAACAACACTCCCGAACCTCCTGGCGGGCAGCAGAACACCGACACCGGGCAGAAGCCGCCGTGGGAGCGAGACGGAGAGGAATTCTCACCGGAAAAGGCATGGAATCTCATCCAGCATCTGCGTGAGGACAATTCGAAACTCAAAACCGCAAGCGAGGCCAGCAGCGCCAAGCTGCGCGAGATCGAGGACGCGAAGCTCACGGAACAGGAGAAGCTGCAGCGCGACCTCAAGGAGACTCGCGAACAGCTCGCCCAAGTCAACATGGCGAAGGCATGGGCCGAGGCCCGCGCCAAATACCCGTCTCTGACGGAACAGGATTTCGACCTCATCGGCGGCGACAACCCCGAAGAGGTCATGGACAAGGCCGCGAAGCTCGCGGCACGCATCGACGCACAGGCTGCGAAGGACGCGGACCAGAACAACATCAACCCATTGCAGCGCGTGCACGCCAAGCCATCCGGGGGAACCGACCCCACGTCGAATCCGGCAACGGATTGGCTGCGAGACGCGTTGACCAGCAAGTAAAAGGAGCCAAACATGGCATTCGACAACACCATCGGCCGCACCGACCTCGGCACGGCCCTCATCCCTGACGATGTTTCCCAGGAGATCATCCAGACCATGCCGGAATCATCCGTGCTGCTGACCCGCGCCAAGCGCGTGCCGATGAGCAGCATGAAGAAGACGCAGCCGGTTCTCGCCACCCTGCCGGAAGCCTACTGGGTTTCCGAGGGCGCGCTCAAGCAGACCAGCAAGACCGGCTGGGAGGACGTGCAAATCACCGCCGAAGAACTCGCGGTCATCGTCCCGATTCCGGATTCCGTCGTGGATGACGCGAAAATCAACCTGTGGGATACCGTCAAGCCGCTCATCACCGAAGCGTTCGGCAAGAAGGTCGATGCGGCCGGCATCTTCGGCGTTGACAAGCCTTCCACCTGGGGTGACGATATCCTCTCCGGCGCGAAGAAAGCCGGCGCCACCATCACGCAGGGCACCGGAACCGACCTCGCACAGGACGTCGCCAAACTCGGCGAAGTCCTGAGCAAGAAGGGTTTCGCCGTCAATGGTTTCGCCAGCCAGCCCGGCCTGAACTGGCAGCTCGTCGGCCTGCGCGACGCGAACGGCCAGCCCATCTACACGCCTTCCATTACCCAGGGCAATCCTGCCAGCCTGTACGGCTACCCGCTCAACGAGGTGAAGAACGGCGCATGGGATTCCACGAAGGCGGTGCTGCTCGCAGCCGATTGGACGAAGTTCGTGGTCGGTGTCCGTCAGGACATGACCTATCAGATCTTCGACCAGGGCGTCATCAGCGACGCTGACGGCAAGGTCATCTACAACCTCATGCAGCAGGATTCCAAGGCTCTGCGCGTGGTCATGCGCGTCGGCTTCCAGGTGGCCAACCCGGTCACCCGCGTCACCGGCAAGGGCACCCAGTATCCGGCCGGCTTCATCGTCCCGAAGGTCGGTGCCTGATATGGCCAAGCAGATACGATTCGTTTCCCAGCCGACCATTGTTGACGGCCAGGACGTAGCCGAAATCGCCGTGTTCGACGTCGATGATAATCCAGTCAACGTCGGCGGCTCCAAGGCCCCCGATGCGGGCAGCGTCACACCGGCCTCGCTCTCCGGCTATGACCCCAGCACAGGCCATTCCAAAATGGTCAAGGTGAAGGCGGACGGCTCCGGCTTCGATTTCGTGGATGATTCCACGACTCCGACCGCCGGCGCCATCACATCCGCAATGCTCGCACCGAACGCCGTGAACACCGCCGCCATTGGCGATGGACAGGTCACCGCGGCGAAGCTCGCCAAGGGCGTGATTCCCGCCGCCTACACGCTGCCAGCCGCCTCCGTCACCGCATTAGGCGGTGTGAAGAATGGCGTGGCCGTACCGAACGTGGCCGCAGACGCGGATGCGGCGGCGCTCGCCTCCGCGTTCAACAGCCTGCTCACCCAGCTGCGTGCGGCAGGCGTGATAGCGGCCTAAGGAGAACTCTTATGAGCAATCCGCTGCCGACATTCGCCACGAAAAACGATCTGGCCGAATGGCTCGGAGAATCCATCATTGAAGACGCCGACACGAAGCGTGCGGAACGTTGCCTTCGTGCCGCGTCGAACCGTATCCGCAGATACACGAAGCGCACATGGGTCGATGAGGCAGGCCAGCTCATCGACCCATTACCGGAGGACCTGCAGGATGTGTGTCTCGCTGCGGCGGGCAGATTCTACATGAATCCCGAAGGTGAGACCTCGTGGTCACGGCAGATCGACGACGGTATGGATGGCGGCAGCAGAAAAGTCGATGAAGCCGGCATCTATCTGACCGCCAGCGAGATGCAGACGTTGGACGATCTCGTGGCCGACCAATCACCGCTCATCGGCGGTCTGGGAGTCATCGGCATCACCCGAAACGAGCTGCCGAGTCTCGACATGAGCCCCTACTGGTTCGAGGACGATGATTATCCGGGCTATCTGAATGCGAGGGTGGTCGGATGAGCACGTTCCGTAAAGTCAGTCTCCGACGACTGCGCTCCTACGCTGAATCCCTGATGACGGATTCGTTCCGCATCACCCGTTACACGGGTGGAAGCGAAACGGATCCGGAAACGGGGTTGACCCGGCCGGTGATGGAGCTCGTGTATGAGGGCAAGGGGAAATTGCAGACCTCCGGTGGCGCGGCCTCGGATAAGGTGAGCGCCACCGGCTCTTCGAGCAATGTGGGCGGGAACGTGGCCGAATGGCTGCTCTACCTGCACCTGCCGATGAACGCCACCGGATTACGGGAGAAGGATATGGCCGAATGCACGGCCTCGTCCGATCCTGATCTGGTGGGCAGGCGCTTCCGCCTGGTCAACATGCAGTCCGAGAAAACTCATGCGACGGCGAGACGCTGGAACGTGCGCGAGATTCCGAAGGCTGGTGGTGGCTGATGGGCGTGGTCGATGTCGATGTGAGTCAGGTGAAGGCGTTCGCCGCCAAGCTGAAATCGGTGCCGATTCGCAAGCAGCGGCTTGTGACGGCGGCGGTGAAGCATGGCGCGCAGAACATCAAGACCGCGATACTCGCTGACGTGCGAACCTCCTCCAACAGGGGCATTTCACGAATCCCCGTCTCCTATGAAATGAAGGAGTCCGGCACCCTCGTGGAGGCGGATATCGCGCCGCCGAAGGGCGGTGCCGGCAATCTGGCGAACATCGCGTTCTTCGGCACGTCTCGCGGCGGCGGCACCCACCGTTTCTACGAGCACGGCGAGGAAGAATTCGAGACCACCGCCAAATACGTGCGGGAGGCGGCGAGCACCTTATGAAAACCAGTGAAGCCAAAGACCTCATCTGGGCGCTGTTGCCTTCCATGCCGCATTGGCGGGTGTACGAGGATGTGGCCACCGGTCCGGCCCCGCCATGGATCGTATGGCGCGTACGCTCCACTGACCGCACGGTCAACGAGGCGGTGAACGTGACCAGTCGCCTGTTCGAACTGGATATCCGCGTGGTAGCCGCCTATGCGAACGACGTGGATTCTGCGTGCGAGGCGTTCATGACGGCGTTGGATGGAGTGCATCCCCGTGGCATGGGCGCGTTGGTCCCATATTCGGATTCCGGCGTGTATGCGAGCGAACTGACCGACCCCGAAACCGGTCAGGCGTATGTGATGCGCGTCATCTCATGGAGATTCGGCCAATAGACCGGACATCCCCCCCTCTCTTATCAATCGTTATTCAAAGCAAGGAGCATATTATGCCGAACAATGTGAAGGCGTATCTCGAGGACGGTCGAGTAAAGACCATCTTCGTGCCGACCATCGCCAACGTGAAGAAGCCGACCATCGTGGAACTGACCACCGACGTGCTGGACCTCTCCTATTGGCTGACCTCCGACGGATGGAAGCTCACCCATTCGCAGGACATGATCGACGATGACCGAGAAGGTGCCGCCGCGGTTGGCCAGATTCCAGGCCAGGAGAAGTTCACGGACGGCACTCTGCAGGTGCTGGACAACGTGAACATCAAGGGCGAGACGAACGATGCGGTCGCTAAGCTCATCTCCGGCGCCACCGGCTACATCGTGCGTCGCCGCGGCAAGGCCACGGATGACCCGTTCGCGGCCGGCGACGTGGTGAGCGTGTTCCCGGTGGTCGTCGGTATCAAGACGCCGGTGGCGCATGCGTCGAACCAGCGTCAGCTGAGCACCATCAGCTTCTCCGCTGATCCGGGCTCTCAGGATGAGACCGCCGTGGTCACCGCCGCCTAACCCATTGATCTTCTCTCCCGCCGTTTTCTAGTCCTCTTTTCGCGACGGGAGGGACTTCTTTTTTGTGAGACATATGAAAGAGGACATCATTCTTCAGAAAAAGAGGCGACATATGGAACTTCAGGTGCACTCCCCCTATACGAGCGTGGAAATTGTCACGAACATGACCGCGTTGCGCGCGGCCATCGAACTGACCAACCGGATCAACGAGCTCAAGGCCTTGGAGAATATGACCGAGGCCGAAGCGTCGGCCGCACGCGGCGAACGTGAAAAACTCGCAAAACAACTCAGCAAAACCGTGCAGGACGTGCAAAAGAGCACACTGACCGTCACGCTTGAGGGGTTACGTGCCAACGAATGGAACCAGCTGATCCTGCGCTGCACCAGCATGGAGAACGGGCGCCAGTCCCGCGACATGAATCGGCTGCTGCAGCTCGCGTTCCCGCGCATGCTGCGTGCCATCAAGGATCCGGTAGGCAAGGCCATGGAAGCGTCACCGGAATCGGTGAAGACCTTATTGGATAGTCTCACCGACTCGCAGACGGCGGAAATCCTCACGACCATCCAGGAACTGAACACTCCGGTCACCAGCCTCCCAAAAGAGACGTTGACGTTGCTGGCATCACTGAACTAGCCGACATCATCGGCAACGACCCGCAACTGCTCGCGTCCCTACGCTGCGCACGGCAACTGGGTATGAGCCTCAAACGCTTCAACGGCTGGACGCCAGCCGATGATGATGCAGTGGAATGGGATGAGACGGAGCGCATGTGGATGCTCGCTTTGCAATCCTATGAGAATCGCATCTGCCCGTTGTGCGGCATGGATACGCGCGTCTGTCATGATCAGGACGCGTTCGAAGCATTGCGGTTGAAGGGCGAAGTGGAATTGTGCTTCGCCGCCTATGAGCGGAACCGGGCGTTGGAGGAATACCGGGGGTCCGGTTCTCCGGATCCGAACGCATCAGGCGCGTTGACCACCAGTCTTACGCGGAAACCAGTCAGAATCTAGAGAAAGGCGGCGTATGGCCGGTTTGAATGAGAACATCATGATCCGGCTCATGGCCGACACGTCGAACTACACGACCAGGATGCAGGCCGCAAGCGCGCAGGCGTCGAAACTGTCCACCGCGTTGGAGAAGCCGATGACCACCGGTCAGAAGATCGGCGCCGGCCTCACCAAGGTCGGCTTGGCGGTCGGTGCCGTGAGCGCCGCAGTGGGCGTGGCCGCGGTGACCACGTTCGCCCAGTTCGATGCGGCCATGAGCACCGTGCAGGCCAACACGGGGGCTTCCGCCGCGGAATTGGACAAGCTGCGTCAGGCGGCCATCGACGCGGGCGCGAACACCGTGTACAACGCGCAGGAGGCGGCCGACGCGATCAACGAGCTCGGCAAGGCCGGCATGAGCACCACCGATATTCTCTCCGGCGGTCTTTCCGGAGCGTTGAACCTCGCCGCGTCCGACGGCATGCAGGTATCCGAGGCGGCGGAGCTCATGAGCTCCGCCATGGCCCAGTTCAACCTGACCGGAAAACAGGCCGGCAATGTGGCTGACGCGTTGGCGGCTGGCGCAGGCAAGGCACAAGGTTCGGCCCGTGACTTGGGTTATGCGTTGCAACAGTCCGGCATGGTCGCCAATTCGTTTGGCATCGGCATGACGGAGACCGTGGGCACGCTCACCGCGTTCGCGAACGCAGGCATGATCGGCTCGGACGCTGGCACCAGTCTGAAGACCATGCTCATTTCGCTGGCGAATCCAAGCACCAAGGCGAAGAACCTGATGCAGGAGCTCGGCATCAACGCGTACGACGCGCAAGGCAACTTCATCGGCTTGGCCAATCTCGCCGGCCAATTGCAGGACAAGATGGGCGGGCTCACGCAGGAGCAGCGCAACCAGGCGTTGGCCACCATCTTCGGCTCCGATGCCATCCGCGCAGCCAACGTGCTCTACAACGAGGGCGCGAAGGGCATCGACAAGTGGACGAAGAAGGTCGAGGACTCCGGTTTCGCGGCGCAGCAGGCCGCGGCCAAGAACGATAACCTCAAAGGCGACCTGGAGAACCTGAGCGGCAGTTTCGAAAGCATGCTCATCACCATCGGCAGCGGAGCCAACGGCCCACTACGCTCCCTCGTGCAGACGCTCGACACGGTGGTGGACGCGTTCAGCAGCCTGCCCGCACCCGTCCAGCAGGGTACTGTGCTGCTTGGGGCGGCCGGCGGTGCGGTCGCCGCATTACACAAGCAGTTCGGCCCATTGGCGGAGAGCAGCAGCGCCACCTCGCAGAAACTCGGACTGCTCATAGATCCGATTCAAAGGCTCACCACAGCAGGCCCGCAGCTCAAGGACGGTTTCGTCATGCTGGGAGGCGTGTTCAAGACCACATTCGAATCGCTGAGCTCGGGCACTCCCGTTATCGGCACGTCCACGGCCGCCATGTCCGGTCTCAAAAACATCGGAAGCGGAGTCGTGGACCTACTGGGAGGCCCTTGGGGTATAGCCATGACAGCAGCCGGCGCTGCAATCGGCTATTTCGCCAATAAAGCCGCCGTGGCCAAGCAGGAGACGCAGAACCTCTCCAACGCAATGGAATCCGGTCAGGATGCGGCCACCGCATTGGCGAACGCCATCATCAAAGGCGACTGGGGCAGTGATCTCGGATTCCTGAACTCGTCAAAGGACGTGAAGAACCTCAATGACGCGTTGAAGGCATGCGGAGTCAGCGCCGCCACCTTCAGCCAGGCCGCGGCAGGCAACAAGCAGGCGCTCAAGGAAGTCAACCAGGCACTCAAGGAACATGAGGAAGCCAACGATCGGTGGGTTCACGGCATCAACGTCGGCAAGGCGCAATCCGATCTCATCCGCGACTCCCTGCAAAAAGCCAGTGACCAGATCGGGGCCAACAAGGAGCAGACGAAGGAACTGGCCGACGCCAACGAACAGTTAGGTGAATCAGGCACAGAAGCGGCAGACGGATTGAACCAGACAGCCAATGCCGCCGATGATGCCGCCGACGCGGCTAGCATCCTCGCGAACAACTTCGGAGCCACCACCGACGGCATCAACGAGCAGGCCGCGGCATTGGGCGAGGTCACCGACGCGCTCAGCACCTACTACGGGTTCAGCACGAGCGCTTCGGATGCGTTGATCTCCATGCATGACGCGTTCGACAAGGCCACCAAGGCGGCTCAGGAGAACGGTCAGACTCTTGACCTGAACACGGAGAAGGGTCGCAGCAACCAGAGCGCGTTGAACGATATCGCCGACAGCGCGTTGAAGGCGGCTGAAGCGCAAGCCAAAAACGGCAGCAGCATGGATGAGATCAACGGCACGTTGGACACGGCCCGAGAGAACTACATCAAAGCCGCCGAAGCGATGGGCATGCTGCCCGAGGATGCGGAAGCCGCCGCCAACGCGGCCGGACTCACATCAAGCGAGTTCGAACGATTGGCGAAAAGCATCGGCCTCATCCCGGACAGCAAGATCATCAACGTGAACTCCGACACGGGTGAAGCCGAAGGCCAATTGCAGGCGTTGGGCGTCACCGTGGAGACCCTGCCGGACGGCACCGTCAAGATCGGCGGAGACAACACGGATGCCATCGCCGCGATAGCCGCGGTCAACGGATTGCCCGTGGATTCGAAAACCGGCACCGTCACACTGGACTCCAGCCAGTACAACATCGCGTTGGCATTGGCGAACGGTGCGACCATCGACAAGAAAACCGGTTATCTGGTCGGTGACGGCAGTGACCTGCTCGCCAAGGTCGCGCAGGCCAACGGTTGGAAAATCGACACGAAGACCGGAGTCATCTCCGGCAACGATGGCCCGTTCCAATCAACAGCCAAGGCCGTGGAGAACAAGAAGATCGCAGGCAAGACCGTGAAGGTCGATGCCGATGCTTCCAGTTTCTGGGGCACCGTCAACGGCATTCTCGGCAAAGTGTTCAAGGTCAACATCGGCAGCGATGCGAAAGCTCACGGTGGTCTCATCGGCTACGCTTCGGGCGGTCTCATGGGGCGTGACGGCATTCCGAAATACGCTTCCGGCGGCTACGGCCTGCTGGGCGGCGTAGGCAGCAAGGTCAGCGATTCGAACCTCATCTGGGCATCACGCGGCGAGTACATGATGAAGGCTCGCGCCGTGGACCATTACGGCGTCGGCTTCATGGACTCCGTGAACACAATGCGCTACCAGCCCGACCAGGGCACCATGTATCTGCCGGCACCCAGTCTGGATGCGACGCCGAACACGATGCTGGTCGAATCGAATCAGGCCGTCATCAACGCCATCGACTCGTTCCACGAGGACATCGGCCCGCTGATAGCCATGTATGCGCCGCAGATCGGCAAACGCGACTTCCAACGACTCACACGGGAGGCACTGCGGTGAAAACCTTCACATACACCAGTTCCACCGGCTCCACGGTGAACCTATATGAGCCGGTGGGGCTGCTGGTCGGTCAGATCATGGAGCTGCGCACCCGCCAATGGGATTGGACGCTCGGCTACCGGAGCCTGACCGCGAACCGGCCCGCCCGCACCGTGAAGTTCACGGCCCTCTGCCGCAGTCAGAGCATGTTGGAAGCGGCGGAACGCCTGTTCGACGCGGATGTGCGCGCCTATGTGGAGGAGCAGGTGAAACCCGGCATGCTGGAGGTGGACGGCTGGCGGCAGACCGCGCTCATCGTCAAGGCGGAACCCGATTACGTGAGTCCCCAGTTGACGCGCGTGGAATTCACCGCCGCATTGTTCGACGGCGTATGGCACAAGCCGGTGACCCGCCAGTTCAGCCGGAACACAGCACGGTATACGAGCGGCAAGGGATATTCGTACGACTACCGATATGATTACGTGCCGACCCGTGCCAGTGCAGTATTGTCGAACGATTCCGCATTGCCGAGCCGTGTGAAATACATCATCTACGGTGCCGCCACTTCTCCCGCCATCACCATCGGCGGCAATAAGGTGATAGCCGACGTGAGCATCCCCTCCGGCGGCTATCTCATCATCGATGGCACCGGGTCGCCCCGAACCGCCGTATTGACCGCCGCGAACGGCGACCAGACGAACGTGTTCGACAAGCTGCGAAGAGACCAGGCGAACAACGAATACGCGTTCGCCACGTTGCAGCCCGGCGTCAGCCAGGTCAGCTGGGATGAATCGTTCAGCTTCGACATCGAATATTGGATGGAGAGGACCGGCCTGCCATGGACGTGATATGGACGAATCCCAGCCATGTGCCGCAGGGCGAGCTGGTCAGCCCCGCATTGGATATCCAATACGGTGACGAGGGCAACGATTTCGAACTCACCCACTCCACCAGCGATGTCGTGCTGGCGGACGGTTGCCTGATCGGGGTGGAGGGAGCCGAATACGGTGGCCGTGTGGACGGCATTCGCGTCGAGATGAGCGACGGGCATTCCGAATACACAGCCACGGGCCGCACCTGGCATGGCATGCTCGCCGGCAAGATCATCCAACCCGATTCGGGCATGAACCGGCTCATACTGTCCGGAGACGCGAACAACGTCATCCGCACCATCATCAGCCGAATCGGATTAACGGACACGTTCACCGTGCCCGCCACGAATAGCGGAATCACGGTCAGTGCCTACGCGTTCCACCGGTATTGCACCGCATGGGACGGGTTGCGCATGATGCTCACCAATGTGGGGGCACGGTTGAACATGAGATTCATCAACGGCGCATGCCAGCTGGAGGCGGTGAAATCCTCCACGTATGGCGGCGCGGACAGCGACCAGCGCGTGGATTTCACCGCCAAACGCGCATACACGCAGGTCAACCATCTCATCGGCCTCGGCAAAGGCGAGCTGAAGGACCGTGCGGTCAGCCACTGGTATGCGGACGAGCAGGGCAACATAAGCCAAACCCAATCGCTCACCGGCAGCCGGGAAATCTGCCAGACCTACGAGCTCACCACCAGCGAAGGCAGCGAACTAGCGGACAAGACCCGCGACAAGCTCAAGGAACTATGGGCGCAGGGCACCGTGGAACTCGACCTGCCCGACGATCTGAATCTGCATGTGGACGACCATGTGAGAGCCTATGATGCCACGACCGGCATCAGCGTGGACTCCCCCATCGTGCGCATCAGCATGAAACTCAAGAACGGCATACCCAAGGTCAGCTATGAGACCGGCTCATACGACTGGCCGCAGGAAGAAGCCTAGAAAGGATAAACGCCATGCCGAAATACGAGAACATCACCCAATACGAGTGCGACCGCACCGGATGCCCCATCAAGGAATACGTCTCACCGAACGAAACCGCGTCCCCCGACTGGCACGAACTCACCCGAATCGACCGCAACGGCAACGAGAAGCATTTCCTCCTGTGCGGCACTGATTACAAGGACTACCTGCAGTTGGCCGAGAATCAGGACAAGGATTTCGACCTGTGGATGCAGCAGGGAGGCAAGTGACATGGGCGCGGTACTGGTAACCGGATCACTGGGAGGCGACCAGCCCCACGTGACCAGCGCGCAGGACGGTCTCCTACATGCCGGCATGCTCGGTCGTGGCGGCTACCTGTTGCAGACCCGCAACTGGACGCAATTGCCGTCGGCGAAGAATTCGAACACCATCACCATCCCCGCGTGGGATATCGTGATGGAAGGCCGTCAGGTCATGATCGACCAGCCCACCGATGTGACGATCCAATCCGGTTCGCAGGGCGTGAAACGTCGCGACCTGATCGTGGTCCGTTACACGATGAACGCGAGCACGGGCGTCGAAGCGGTGAACCTGGTCGCCATCAAAGGCACCGCGGCAGCTTCCCCTGTGGATCCCGCCTATAATACGGGCAGCATCATCAGCGGCGCCCTCACTTCCGACCTGCCGTTATGCCGTGTGAGCATCGACGGTATCAACGTCACCGGTGTTGATGTGTTGGTGAATGTGCTGGCGCCGTTGAGCAGCGTGTGGGATTCGCTAACCCAGCCGCTCAAATACGCGCGGTTCAGTATGCAGAACACGGGGAGTTTCCCACCTGACATGTATGGCGGCGGCATGCAGATCATCGTGGACGAGCGCAACCGTCTGCTCCACGTGGACCTGTCCGGCTTCCGCAGCACGGTCAACGTGGGCGACTACGGCGTGTTCCAGCACGCCTCCGGCGTGAAGCCCTCGAAACCCGTGTATCTCGGCTGCCTGTGGGCGATACCGTCCGGCAACTTCGGCAAGAATGCCACCTGGAATGTGGACGGCAGCATCACCGTGGTCGGCTCCCTGACCAACGGGGACAGGTGCCTGCACACTCCCCGCAGCCTGCCGATACCGGACGGCGTGACCTTCGCCTAGGCGAGTTTGCCGTAGGCCACCGCGTACACGTGGCCCTCGATACCATTGGCTTGTTCACCGATGTTCTTGATTGCGATGGTGCAGCCGGTCGTGGTAACTGATGTGACGGAGCATGAATAAATGTTGTCGTTCGCATACCAGCCGACCACGGTGGGTATTTCCGCGAACGGCTTCGGCCATGCCGCCTGCTGGACCGTCACCGCGTTCGGCTGCAACACCCCACGGACCACGCCGCCATCGGCACGCTGGAAACCGTGATGGGTTAGCGAATCCCTCAGCGTATGAGGGCGTGCTCCCATACGCGTTGGGCTTCGCGCAGTATCTCGCTGTCAGGGCGTAGGTAGTAGCGGGCCGTGGTGGCGATTGACGAGTGACCTAACGCGCGGCTGACCACCGCCACGTCCACGCCGGCGCCCAACGCGGTGCTGGCCCAACTGTGGCGCAGGTTGCGGCGTGGCACATACGGCAGGTTCTGTGACCTGCACCATGCGGCGTAGCGTCTGGCGACCTGACCTGGATTCAATAAGCCGATGAGACGGCCGCCCTCATGCGGTCTGATCTCGCGCAGTCTCAATACCGCGAATCTGGGGAGCACGACGGTGCGGCGCGATAGCTCGGTCTTCGGCTCCACGATCACCTCGTGTCCGTCCACCCACTGCAATCCGCGTCGGACCTTGACCTTGCCTGTATTGAGGTTCAGATCGTTCCATTCCAATCCAAGGGCTTCCTCGGTGCGCAGTCCGAGGCATACGCTGCAGAGCAGCCAGGCCTCGAGCTCGTGCCCGTGAAACCCGCGCAGCAATTGCCGTATCTGGCGGATGTCCAGCACTTCCGGCTCATAGCCGCTGGGCTTGGGTGGCGTGACCCTGTCGGTCACGTCCACATCCAGTAATCCGAGCCGTACCGCTGCTCGCAGCATCTGCCGGAGCACGGCCCAGGATTTACGCGCCGCACCGGCCGGCGTTATCGAGTCCAGCCACGACTGGATGCGCGGTCCAGTCAGATACGCCAGCTCCATGTCACCCAATTCGGGTCGTATGTGCCGTTGCCATGCGCTCCGGTATCCAACGCGCGTGCATTCGCGTAGTCTGCCGCACGCCGGCCAATACAACCGTTCCCAATATTCGTTCAACAGCATTTTCAACCTCCGGAAACCCGCACGCCGCATGGCCGTCCCAAGCGGATGATCGTGCGGGTTTTCGGCTCAATGATGAAGGAGGAGGCCAATGTGCCAGTAGATGATTTGCCCGTGTGGGCGGTGATGCTGAGCGCCCTGCTGGGCAGCGGGGCCACGGCCCCGATCACGGCATGGCTGCTACGACGGTTCGACCGCCGCGAACGCACCATCACACGCGAGGAACTGGACGCAGCGCTCGCGGATTCCGCCACCATCCGTGATCTGCAATCCAAACTGGACAGGGATTACGAGCGGCTGGAGTCATCGGAACGCGACCGCCGGCATTTACGGCTGGACGTGCTCCGCCTGGACCTGTTCGCGCATACCAGGAGCCGTACACAGCATGAACGTCAATTGGAGGCCGGCAAAGAATACATCGACCTGGGTGGCAACGGGTACGGGCACGCGCGCTACGAGGCGTTGAAGACCGACTACGTGCGCCGTGAGACCGCATGCGATTGGGAATACCAGCAGTAAGACAAGGAAAACCAAATGATCCTGAGGAGGAGATTATGACACAGGTGCATATCAGCATCAAGAAGGCGAACGCGGACGGTTCGCTGGAACCGGTGGGGGGCAAACTGCGTTTCCGTCCAGTCCGCCGTCATTTCGACACGGCCAAGAACCTGATCGTCGCGGAACCGTTCGAGGCGGCGCTCGCGGCTGACGGCACGGTGACGGTGACGCTCATGCCAACCACGCCCGCATACGTGTGGCAGATCGTCGAATTGGCGGACTCGCCGCTCGCGTATACGCGTTATGTGGAGGTGCCGGATTCGAAAACCACCGTCGAGTACGCGGATCTGGACGATGTGGATCCGGCCACGTTCCAACCGGATGCGGTTGCCGGCTCGCCGTTGGTGAATTGGATGGTCGTGGGCTCATTGACGGAGGCGGAGGCGCAGAGCGAAGCGTATCCGGCCCGTCTGGTCATCTATCCGGTGGACGCGACCGAGAGCCGGGCGCGTGAGATCATGGCCAGCCTCGAGCAGTTGCAGGCCGACGCGTCCACGGCCGCCGCGCGTACCAGCGCGTTGAAATCCCAGGCCGTGCAGGACGCGGGTATGGTGGCGGACGCGGCCAACGGTCTCGCCGCGGTGACCATCGCCGCCGATACGGCGCGCGAGTCCATCCGGGCGAAGAGCGATGAGGCGAGCGTGGCCATCGACGGCATCGTGCAAAGCGTGCAGGAAAAAGCGAACACGGGCATCGCGGACATCCAGCAGGCCGAGGATTCGGTCAAGGATGATTCCACCGTCCATGACGGTTCGATGCCGGGTGTCCAGACCGGTGACGGTTCGACCACGGATGTGACGGACGTGGATGCCGGCGGCACGCCCGTGGAGGAGTAGTCCCATGCCTGTGTATGTGAACGGCGTGGAAATCGGCCAGCCCTATCTGAACGGCCGATTGATGAACGCGCTTTACAACGGCCGCAAAGTCTGGGCGACTCCGGCCGACACGGTGACCGGCGTGGAAATCCTCGCATCGGATGGCAAGCCTGCCCCCACCACGTTGCCCATCAACGGGTCGGTGGAGTTGGCTGCCCGCGCCACGTATGCTGACGGGCATAAGAGCGAACTGTTGACCACGGAGCACGTGTTCTGGAAATCATTGGACGAATCGGTGGCCACGGTTTCGGGCAACACGGTCACATGGGTGCATGGCGGCACTGCCATGATAACCGCGAAAATCGGCGGATTCACGTCCGCCGCCTTGTCGCTGGCGGCGGGTTATGAGCCTGAGTCCGTGAGCGTGTTGGATGATGCGGGCAAGCCGGTCGAATCAATCGCGTTGCGTGTGGGCGAGAGCGTGAATCTCAGGGTGCGTATCCTGCCCGAGGCGGCAGCGCAGGAGTTCACGGCCAGCACCGTCGAACCGGGTATCGCCGTGGTGGGCGACGCGAAGCCGACCGGCATCGCCGTCACCCCGGAATCACTCACATTGCGTGTGGGCGAATCCGCCAGCCTGAACGTGAGCATCCTGCCGGATTACGCGCCGCAGGACTACACGGTCAACGTCAAGGACACGGCCATCGCCAATATCACGAAACAGTAAGGAGCATCATCATGACAGAAGCATTTAGGGGGGGGGGTGGCCGTAACCGGCCTCACCCCAGGTGAAACAACACTGAACATCACCACCGGCAACGGGGTGGCGAAACAAGTGCCCGTGCAGGTGCGGGAGAACCTGTTGAAGGACTGGCCGACAGCCACGTTCACCACGGCATCCGACAACACGGGAATCCTGCCGTCGTACACGATCACGGGCAACGTCATGACCATCACCGGCAAGACCGGCACCACCGACCAGCGGGTCACCACGCGCGTGAACCTGCCAGCCGGATTCGGCAGCAAGGTCACGGTCGGATTGGATTACACGGGGCCCGAGCTGACGGCGGACTCGACGCTCACACCCAACCTGATGACGGTCATCTCCGTAGGCGACCACTACAAGCCCGTCGCCACGCTCCCGCTGCCCGAAAAGGTCACGCCCGGCCACTACCGGCTCGACGCGACGCTGCTGACCGGAGCCACGCAGGTCGAACTGCGCATCGGCGCGTTCACGACCACCCCGTTCACCGTCACACGGCTCGCCGTGATGAAGACCAGCGAATACGTAGAATGACAGCCCCACCATATGGGGCTTTATCTTTAAGGAGGCCCCATTATGGGTGCTATCAACATCACCGGCAAAACCATGGGCTCGACCCAGGCGACGCTCACAGCCGGAACAATCAACAGGAATCTGCCAATCACGGTGAAATCCACGAACCTGCTCGCCTACGGGCCCGCCACCGGCAACGGGTTGACCGCCACCGTCAACACTGACGGCAAACTCACCATCGCCGGCAGCGTGGAAGCCCAACAGAAAGGCCTGCACTGGACGAGCCCCCTACCATCCGACGTGAAAGGCAAGACCGTCACCTACAAAGGAACCGCGCCAACCGGCATGTACTCGTATGTCGCGTTCCTCACAAGCGATGGACTCCAAGTCGGCGACCTCGCGTTGAACGGCCCGGTGACCGTGCCCACGAACGCGGCCAGCTTCGACCTGCGCCTGCTGACCGGAGGCGCGTACACGCCAGGAACCGTCATCAACGGCACGTTCGACCCGCGGCTTTCCCTCGGAGACACCGCGCTCGACTGGATGAAACCTGACGACACGACGCTTCAGGGGGGGGGGGCGGTGAACTAGCCAACCTGTGGCCCGTGTTCGCGTCGGGCTCATACTACGGCGTGGAATGCAAAGCGGAAAACGGCTCATACACGCTGACCGGCACAACAACCCAATGGGGAGGAATCTACAAGGACATCACATTGGAGGCCGGCCACTACACGCTCTCCAAGCAGGGAGCCGATATCAAGGTCACACTCCAATACCCGCCCGCGTCACCAACCAAAACCTATAACGCGCCGGCATCGTTCACGCTCGACGTTCCCACGCTGGTCCGCTGCCAGTTGACGTTGGAACCGTCGAAAACGTATGCGGGCACCATCACACCATTCCTCTACAAACTCTAAGGAGCAAACAATATGAGTGATAACACGATTCAACGTTTAGGGGGGGGGGTGAGCGCAACAGCGCTCACTCCCGGTGAAACCCAACTCACCATCCAAACCGGAGGTATCACGAAAACGGTTCCCGTCACCGTATACCCGGCCGGACTCTACCCGATACTCGACGATCAACTGCCCTACTCCAACAACGGGGTCACGTTCACGCGCGGCTCCACTCCCGGCAGCGTGCACGTGAAGGGAACCGCCACCAAGTGGGCCAGCATCTCCGTCAACATCAGGTTGCAGGCGGGCGAATACACGCTCGCCTGCAAGGGAGCGAACAACTGGGACTACGGCGTACAAGTCACGATGCCGGGCGAAGACGCAAACAACCTCAAAGCCCCCAGCGACACGCAACCGGTCACCGGCACACTGGCGGACGGCGAATACTACTGCGAACTATTCGTAAACGAAAACCAGACCGTGGACCTCGACCTGACGCCCACACTCATCAAAAACAAATAACCCAACAGACCCCGATAGCCATACAGCTACCGGGGTCTATCCATATGCAAGCCATTCCCAGTAAAAGCCCGAAACCCTCTGCGGTTCCGGGCTTTTTCATACCCGAAAGGAGGAGCCTCGCCTTGAAGAATTGGGAAACGTTGGAAGCGGACGAGAACCTGATCCTCTCCAAGCATTACACGCCCGGCCGCGCCGGCCACACGATCAAAGGCGTCGCATTGCACCACAATGCGGGCAATCTGAACGCCCGGCAGATCTACGACGTGTGGCAGACCCGTCAGGCCAGCGCCCACTATCAGGTGGACGCGAACGGCCATATCAGCCAGCACGTGTGGGATACGGACACCGCATGGGCTTTGGGAAACTGGAACGCGAACCTCGACTACATCAGCATCGAGCACGCCGACATCAGCAGCAGCCCGTGGGCCGTCAGCGACGCCACGTTGGACAACGGCGCTCACCTGACCGCCGCCATCTGCAAACACTACAAGCTAGGCCGACCCACGTGGAACGTGAACGTGTTCCCCCACAGCCGGTTCAGCCAAACCCAATGCCCGGCCTCATTGGCCGGCTCCCAGAACGCGGCCTACATGGCACGCGCCCAGCAATGGTACGACCACATGACGGGCGGATCGGCCGCACCGTCAACCAACACCACAACCAACACCAACGATGGAGGATTACCCATGGCATCTTGCATGATCCGTAACGACGATACCGGTTTGATCTATTACTGGAGCCCCGAATCCGGTCTTACCGGCCTGACTCACCCCGATCAGGCGAAGCTCCTGGAATTGGCCGGCGTGAAGACCGTGCACGGCAACAACGGCTGCCCGTGGTGGGGCCGCGCACAGGAGATCACCACCATGGTCCAGGCTCACACGCTCGCCTATGAGACCGCGCAGACCGCCGCATTGGAAGCCCTCGCGAAGAACATGGGCGCGAACCCGGAGGACATCACCAACGCGGTCAAGACCAGCGTGGAAGCCGCGTTGAAGAACCTGAGCATCACGCTCACCAACAACGCGAAGAGCGACGACGGCTCGAAGGAGGCCAAGTGATGGCCGCAGCACCCGAAACCACCACCCCTGAAACCACCGAGATTGACACGATCGGCGCGATGCCGGTGAACACGCCAGGCAAGGCCGACCACGCGGCATCCGACCTGAACGGCGACAACGTGCCCGACTGGCTCATCCCCAGCCGCGTGTACGACGTGCTGAAATGGGTGGCGCTCGTCGTCCTCCCAGCACTCTCCGTACTCGTCGCGGCATTGGGAGCCACATGGGGGTGGGGTGATATCGCCGGCCAGATCGCCACCAGCATCAACGCCGTCACCCTGTTCCTCGGCGTCGTCATCGGAGCCAGCGCCATCAAAGCCAACACCGGCAAGTGATGTGAAAAACGGCGTGGAAAATTTCAAAACCACGGAAAATTTCAAAACCGTGGATTATTTCACGCCGGCAAGTCCTAATGGAATAATTCACGCCCGAAATTAAGAAACCGCCCTGTCCGGCTCACAGCTCTTCTGCTGCACGCCGGGCGGGGCGGTTTTCTTGTATTCATGCGTTGGCGATGATCATGCATGGTCCCTGACCATGGCCACGACATCATGGTTCTTCTCGCGAATGGTTTCGTCGGAGAGCATTTCCTCGGTGGTCATCCACCGGCAGTCCTTGGAATCCACATGGAAGCGTTCACCTCGCCATGCGTCGGGCATTCGAAGGATGTTCGCCTTGTACAGCGTGTAATCGTAGATCCTGTTCTCCTGATGCTCGGTGGAATACTTCTCGTGCGTCTCATCGGTGACCCTCACCAGGGTGAAATCCTTTTTCGGGATCTCGAATCCTGCGGAAAGGTACTCCGTCAGGAGCCTGAGGTTCTCGGTCTCACTGTCCGCGGTGGCGTGATTGGGGAAGAAATCGCAATCCCAGCCCTTGTCATGGTAGAGAAGGTAGCGGTTGCCGTCGTTGATGGCGATGATGCTGCTGTGCTTCTCCGTCCGGTCCATGTCCTTCAGCTCCTGATACAGTTCCTCGGCGTTATAGCCGTTCTTCCATGTAATGATAAGCCCGATAAGCGAATACAGGGTCACGATTGTCGCGGCGACGCCGAACGATACCGCCAGCCATAGCGGTATGTCCACAGTGAACGCGGACAGTATCAGGAAGCATCCTTCCACGAAACCCGTCATTCGCGCCGTCCTGGATCCGAAGCCGATGGTCTCGCTGCGCTTCTGCAGCAGCGTCTGCAATCGGTCGGAATCGATTCTCAATAGCATGTAGCGCAATGGTATACAGTCCCGTGAATAATCGCGATTCACGGCTGCGCGCACATCGTTTTTTGCCCACATTTTGCCCACATTTTTTCTGAAAACGGGTGAAAAACAGTGAAACGCACGGAAAACGGGAAAGCCGCTCAGCCCTACTCCCGTAAGGGAAAACGGCCATTTCAAGCCGTTCACGAAACCCGGTGCGATGGGGTTCAATTCCCCGCGCCTCCACCAGATGCAGAAAAGCGTCGTTGTTCATCAGAACAACGACGCTTTTCTTTTTGCTGTACAAGCCTATTTCAGAATCGGCCTGCTTGGAGCAGAGACGTCAACCTGCTTATAGTCGCCGATTACATTGGGATCGTTGAGGATCTTATCGACTTCAGCCATCTTGAGCTTTAATTGCGAGGAGTCACCCCACACAATCACATGCTCGCCATCATTCAATGTGGTCGTTACCGAATCCTGAGTTGCCACAGTAACCTTGGTAATCTGCTTACGCATTGATTCAGGCAACGCGGCCAAAATCGTCAAAGCGCCCTTTACCGAACGGTTCTTCAGGCTCTTCTCCACATCTTTGACCTCGATTACCGGTATGCCTTGGGTATCGGCATTCTTTTGCACCGAGTTCAGTACTCGAGCCTGATCATCCACAGCAGTAAGCGTGTCCCCACTTTTCAGCATGGCAGCAGGCTTTTGCGCCTGAATGGTTACGCTCATTGACTTAGGGAAGTGCTTGGAGACTTTTGCTTCACTGACGCCTGGAATAGCTTTCAGCTGATTGACAACGTCGTTGGAAGAAACCAAGAATAATGATTTGCCTGCCTGTTTATCCGCAATACTGTGAATAGTCGCGCTACTCACCCATTCATTGGCGCCAGACACGCTAATCGCATTCGCTTCCAGCCGGAACACAGAAGAAAACAGCAGCAGCCATAGTAATGCGCTAATCACTATAACCGCTACTGCTGCAATGGCAGCACGTACAGCAATCACGCGTGCGTTTGCTTTTCTGCGTTCTTTAGCTCGCGCCTTGAAATCCACCACTTTCGGGCGTGAAGCTACTCCGAGAGGACCACTTGTCTGGCGGAGAGTTTCCGCTACATAATCCTCACTGCGTAACGTTCGTGCGTCAACAAAAGCCCCGGCCTTACCCTTGGCTACCGTAACATCCTGGATTTCAGGGGCTTTGCCTGGCTGTGAGACCACGCTTCGCTGAGTCCTAGGCTTACGCGTTCCCGCGTTACGCTGTGCCTGAGATTCAACAACGCGAGCTTTCCGCTTGCCTGAAGCATCTGAAGCGCCTGAAGAACTGACCGTACGTCCGGCCATTACTCGCAGCTCTCCCTATGTGCCTCAAGAGCGGTCAGCAGCACCTGATCCATATCGGTAATGTCACCGGCTCCTACAGTGAAGATCACATCGCCATGATGGGCGCGCATAGCCATCATTTTGGCCGCTAGGCACATATCGTCCACCGGTTGAATCCAAGTACCCTGAGATTCATCCTTGAGCCCTTCAGCCGCGTCCACAATGGTGTCTGGACCGACATCCGGGAAGTCCACTTGCTTTTCACGCGCGGGGAAAATACCAGTGACGATAACGTCATCCGCCTTAGCCAACGCTTCCGCAAATTCGCAGGCAAAGAACTTGGTTCGGGAGAACAGGTGAGGTTGGAACAGTACACGAATCGTCGACTGCGGATAACGGCGACGAGCAGCATCCAGCAAAGCGGCAATTTCAGTGGGATGATGTGCATAATCATCCACAACGGTGACCTGCTTCACGGTGCCACGCACCTGGAAACGGCGAGCCGCACCCAGGAAGCTACCTGCAGCCTTCGCTGCATCAGCAGGGGCTACTCCCAGCAACACAGCAGCTGTAATAGCAGCAGCAGCGTTACGCGCATTATGAATACCGGGGACCTTCAAAGCCACGCTTTGGCAAATCGGTTCGCCACCGGTCACGGACGCCGGCAATTCCAGCGTCAGCTGTTCAGTACCGCTGCCGGCAGTCTCGTTTTCAGAGGAGATAGCCACCAGCGCCGCTCCTGCCAAATCAGGCAACTGATTTTCCGGAGTAGTGCCGTACACCACGGTATGCGTCTTGACTTCAGCCGGCAACGATTCGAATACCGCAAGTGCATCCTTGTCATCGGCGCAAATCACCACATGACCGGTCGCGTGCTCGGCATGGTTCACAAAAGCGGCGCGATAATGTGCCTCATCACCGTAATGGTCCAAATGATCGGCTTCAGCATTGGTGATAATAGCGATTGTCGGATGATATTTTGCGAAGCTACCATCAGACTCGTCAGCTTCAGCTACCAGCACCGAACCGGCGCCGGCATGTCCGCCGTCAAGGGAGCTGCCATCAGGCCCTTGAATAGAGCCGCCGATGGCGTAGCTGGGATCAAACCCAGCATGCACCAAAATATGAGCGAGCATAGAGCTCGTCGTGGTCTTGCCATGCGCGCCTGCCACAGTAACAGCCTGCTTGCCGTTCATCAGCAGTGCCAGAATATCGCTGCGATGCACAATGCGCTTGCCAGCCTCGTGTGCAGCTACGATCTCTGGATTATCAGGCTTAATGGCGCTTGAATACACCACGGTGGACGCATCGACCACGTTTTCAGCCTTCTGCCCGAATTCCACAGTGATACCCAGGGCTTCGAGACGGTCTGTTTTGGCGCTGTGCTCTCGATCAGACCCATCAACCTGCACGCCCTCAGCGTGCAGCATTTCCGCCAAGACGCTCATGCCCGCGCCACCGATGCCGATGAAGTGCGTGGAACCGAGATCAGCTGGGGTTGCCTGCGCATCAAACGCAGCATGCGTGGGATCAAGCACGATGGATTGTTCTTGAGACAATTGACTCTCCTTGAAGGATTATTCCTGACCACATATTGTATGCCTGCATACCGTCTCAGGCCCTGCCAAATCAGGCAGACTGACCATGAGCAAGGCTGAGCACATGACGTGCCATGATTTCGGAGGCATCTCGAATGCCGTATTCCCATGCTTTGCGACCAAAATCAGCCAAACGGTTTTGGTCTGCGAGCAGCTCAGGCACATGGTTGTGAACCCAGTCTGGAGTCATATCCTTATCGGCAACCAACAGACCGCCACCGGCCTGCACTACTGGTTCGGCATTGAAACGCTGCTCACCATTGCCGATAGGCAATGGCACGTAAATGGCTGGCAAACCTAATGCGGCCAGTTCAGAAACCGATCCTGCTCCAGCTCGGCAGATCACCAGATCAGCGCAGGCGAACGCCAAATCAATACGTTCGAGATATTCGGCGACGTGATAATCGCCTTTACCGTATGAATCCAGACCGAGCCCCGTCAATACGTCGGCTTTTGCCGATTTGGAAACCAAGTCGCGAACCTCATCGCTTTTTCCGCGACCAGTCAGGTGAATAATCTGCGCATGCGCCAACAAATCCGCAGCCGAAGAGGCGATAGCACGATTCAGGCTCTGTGCGCCCAAAGAGCCACCAGTCACCAACACCAGCGGTCGATTCGGATCAACGCCAAGCAGTTCGGCCGATTCTCGACGAACCGCTCCCCTATCATGTTCGATGCGCTGAGCAAGTGCAGCGATTGCCGGGCGCAGAGGCAAACCAACGCGCTCCATACGAGCATCTGACGCCGGCTTCAATCCGGTATTGTCATACACGGTACCGATAAAATCAGCCCAGCGGGCGCCAAGCTTATTGGCCATGCCCGCACGTGCATTCTGCTCATGAATGGCGATTGGAATCCCCATCTTATGGGCCGTCGCATATACCGGCGCTGACGCATAACCGCCGAAGCCTGCCACAACATCAGCGTGCCTTTTCTCAAGGATGCTGCGCACCTTGGCGGTTTCGCGCTTCCACTTTGCCGGGAACTTGAGCATATAGAGATTGGGGCGACGTGGGAATGGCACTTTTTCAATAGTGTCCAATTCATACCCTGCGTTCGGCACGAGATCCTTTTCCAATCCTACAGCCGTACCGATAACGGTAACCTGCGCGTCCGGTTCGATTTTTCGAATGGCATCAGCCACAGCAAGTAAAGGGTTGACATGCCCAGCGGTACCGCCACCGGCAAGAACTATATGAGGTGTTCCTTGAGTCATGGTTACTGAGTGTACTCTACACATTCTGACGAGATTGGTTAATCTGCGGTTGGCATCGCATAAGCCCCACAACAAGGCCGGCCGCGGTCAAGCACATCACCATGGATGAGCCACCTGCCGAGACGAATGGCATAGGCACACCCAGAACCGGGAACACACCAACAACCACACCAATGTTGACCATGGCCTGGCCAACCAGCCAAATGGTGACACACATCAGCACCATGGATACGTACCGGTCGGTGACCTGCAAGGCCACGGCAATCATGCACCATCCAAGAATCACAAAGAAGATGATCACCACGATGCAGCCTACAAAACCGGTTTCCTCACCGATAATGGCGAAGATGAAATCGTTGTGAGCGGCAGGCAGATAGTTCCATTTTTCGCGTGAATTACCGATGCCTACGCCAAGAAAACCGCCTGATGCTATTGCATATTTGGCATGCATCGACTGGTAGCACACGGTTTGCGCATCCGCCGCCGAGCAATCCCCGTACGTAGCCAGGATTCTTCGCATACGGTTTGGACTGGATATAGCAAGCGCTGCAACCAATCCGACGGCTGCGATAATGCCTGCGACCATCCATTTACCGGGGAACCCGGCAACAAGGAACGCCGTGAAGCCAATGAACAGCATAATCATGGCGGTACCAAGATCCTTGCCGGCAATCACTGCTGCTAAACCTAAACCATAAATCAGCAACGGCTTTGTATATGCCTTGATGCCGTCTTTACGGTACCGTTTTTTACACGCGTACAAAGAGGTTGGTAGCCACACGCATACCGCGAACTTCATAAATTCAGCAGGCTGAATAGTGGTAAATCCTAGGTTCAGCCAACCTCGGTTGCCGTATACGTCGACGCCCAGTGGAGTAAGCGTCAGAAACTGCAGACCAATGGCAATCCACATGGCCCAGATGCCGAAACGTTTCCAAAAACGCAGCGGCAACATCATAACAATGAAGCCGAGAACCAGGCCAATAACGCAGAAGCCGCTCTGTGATGCTAAGCGCAGGAACGGAGACACTCCTTGCGCCGCCATAGACACCGTGGAGCTGGAGAACACCATGATAATGCCGAAGCAGGTAAGGCCTACCACAGCGGTACGAAAACCGTGGTAGCACCATACCGGATTCAGCAAGCTTCTCCAGCCCGTGTAATCAGTAATGGTCAGAGCCGGTTTGCCATGTGATGCGCGTACACGACGCGCGGGAGACTCATTGGAGGCCATGCACCTCGCTCCAGGTCTTCGCTGCTGCCGCGAACTTGTTGCCACGGTCGGCATAGGACTTGAACTGGTCCATGGAAGCGCAAGCGGGGGCCATCAGCACCACATCACCAGCTTGGGCATATTGGCCACAGGCTTCAACGGCACGCTCCATAACAGTTGCGTTGTCTGCAGGATCAATAAACGTTACCGGAATCTCAGGGGCTTGGCTGGCAAAAGCCTCTCGCATTGGCTCCTGGTCCTTGCCAATGATTACGGCAGCTTTAATGGTCTTAGCCTGATCGTGAATAAGCTGTTCAAAACGGCTGCCCTTAGCCAGACCGCCGGCAATCCAAACTACCGACTTTGCAGGGAAGCTCGAAAGGGAAGCATTCGCAGCGTGGCCGTTCGTGGCCTTGGAATCATCAACGAATCGAATGGAACCACCCTGAACCTGTGCTTGTGCCACAGTTTCAATACGATGCCCGCCAGGCTTGAATGCCTTCAACGCCTTCAATGCGGTTGCTGCATCAGCGCCCAGTCCAAGTACAAGCGCCAAAGCGGTCAACGCATCAGCCACCAAATGCGGGTACAGCGTGCCATCCGGCTCCATCAAATGCGTGAACTCCGCAATGGGAGCAAGTTTGACTGATTCACCAACCGTGCCGGAGGCGACGCCACTTCGATCGACAATCCAGCCATCTTCAATGCCGATTTCACCAGCTTGCGGCACAGCCAAGGTAAAACCTACCTTACGGCAGCCGGGGGCAGTCTGCGCCTGCTGTGCCAGTGCGCTCACCGTTGCATCCTGCGCATTGTAGACGATGGCGCGCTTGGCGTTATGAAACACCTTCGACTTGTCGGCGGCATAATTTTCGCGACCACCATGCCAATCCAGATGGTCATCAGCAATATTGGTGATTGCCGCGCAATCCAATTCCAAGGAATCCGTGAAATGCAGCTGGAACGAGCTCAGCTCCACGCAGAGTGCATCATGGTGAGGATTCGTAGCGCAGCGAGACAAGCTCATGGACATGTCTCCGGAAGCGATATTGCCAGCAGTAGGCGCATCCATGCCGCATGCGCTCAGCATTTCCGAGGTCATCTCGGTGGTGGACGTTTTGCCGTTGGTTCCGGTGATGCCAATCCAAGGTGCAGGCTGCCCGGTGCGCTCATTGTTCACACGCAAACGCCAAGCGAATTCCACTTCGCTCATTACGGGAATACCGCGGCGCTGTGCTTCAAGAATGAACGGAGTACGCGGATTGAACACCGGAGAGGCCATCACATAATCCACTCGACCCCAATCAACCTGGTCGAAGGAGTGCAAATCAGCTTCGGGCTTGCGTTCGTCAACGCCAATAACGTGGGCACCACGCTCAGCCAACACCTGTGCCAACGATGTTCCGGATACTCCCAGTCCGGCGATTACCACTGTCTTATCCGCTACTTGCATCATTCCTCCCAATACACAATCACCGAACAATCACCAAGACGGGATAGGCCGTCTCGCTCTTTTCCGTTAGTTAAACAGAAGTCCGGAGCGAGCTACCCAGTCGCCATAGAACACAGTAAGCGCCAACAGCACAAAAAGCAGCTCAATCATCCAGAATCGAACCACAACCTTGGTTTCAGTCCATCCCTTCAATTCGAAGTGGTGGTGAATTGGCGCCATCTTGAATACGCGCTTATGCGTTAGCTTGAAATAGCCCACCTGGATAACGTCACTCATGGCTTCCATCACATACAAGCCGCCGAGAATCACCGTGAGGAATTCCGTGTGCGTGGCGATGGACAGTGCTGCAAACAGGCCACCCAAAGCTAACGAACCGGTATCACCCATGAAAATCGATGCAGGGTTCGAGTTGTACCACAGGAATCCGAAGCAGGCCACGGCTGCGCAGATAGCGATAATCGTTAAATCAAGAGGATCGGAAACCGCGTATGAGTAGCCTTCATGCCCGCCGCCCTTAATGTGGTAGCTTTCCCAGAATGCGATGACGCCAAAACCAGTGAAGGAAATCATGGAGGAGCCTGCTGCCAAGCCATCCAAACCGTCAGTCAGATTCACTGCGTTCGTCCACGCGGTCATCAGGAAATTCACCCAAATGACGAACAGAATAATAGCCACTGCTCGGCCTGCGAAATCAAAGCTGAAGAACGGCTTCTCAATGAAGCTCATGCCCGGCTGCGCGCTCGGGAATCCTGACTTCGTAGGAATGATCAATGCCAATACCGCATAAATCGTGGCAAAAATAAACTGACCGACGAATTTGCCGCCAACGGTCAAGCCTTCATTCTGCTTCTTACGGACCTTGGCGAAATCATCGATAAAACCAAGCACACCCATGGAAAGCATTGCGAACAGCACAAGCACTGCGGACCATGATGGGGTGTCTCCCGAATGCAGGTATCGGTACAGCGCAGAAGAACCCCAACCCAGTAGAATGGCGAAGTTAATGACTACGCCACCCAATGTAGGGGTACCGCGCTTGACCAGATGCGATTTCGGACCATCTTGACGAATGTATTGGCCGTAATGCAGTGTGTGCACAAGCTTGATGAGCATAGGGGTGCCCACTAGGGTGACGACTAACGACACCAGCATTCCAATAATCAGAGCAATCACGAGTGGTTTCTCTCCTCTTGTCGGTGGATTGGCACCTAATTCCTAATTAATTCGTTATCTAGTTCTTTGACCAACGCTCCGCCAGTGCACTCAAGCCTGACGCATGAGAGCCCTTAAGCAAAACAACCGTATCCGGATGCTTCGCAGCCAAATCCAACACCAGCTGCTCGGCACGATCAATATTCTCAACACAGTCTACCGAGGTCTCTGCCACGCCTCTAGCCCCCTCGGCCAAAGCCTGAGCCATATTGTGCAGATGTTCATCGCTATCGGAACCAACAGCGATAATGGCATCCAGGCCGAGTTCTGCAGCAAAGCGGCCCACGGACTGGTGAAGGTCTTTCTCGCTTTCACCAAGTTCAAGCATGGCTCCGAGCAGCGCAACGCGGAACGGCTTACCGCCGTCTTTGGAAGTCCAAGCCTTCAACCCCTCAAGGCCGGCCTTCATCGAATCCGGGTTGGCATTGAAGGAATCATCAATCAGTGTGAAATGCGATTGCCCACGGGTGACTTCAGACAGCGCCATGCGGTGAGGGCTAATAGTGCGCTGTTCGTGAAGCACCTGAGCGATATCCTCCAACGTCATGCCATATCGCAGTGCCACGGTAGCCGCAGCCAAGGCGTTCATAACGTTGTGAAGGCCAGGAATGCCGAGATGCACGCGTACATGGGTTCCATCTGAAGCATGCAGTGTAAATTCGGCATGATCATCCGTGTCAGCGGTGATATCCGTTGCCGTCACCTCAGGCTCATGGCCGCCATTCTTGCCGAACCACATCACCTGTGCCGGCGCGATTGCCGCCATGGGAACCACATGATCGTCGTCGCCGTTCAGCACGGCAACGCCGTCAGGCAGCAGGCCTGCAACAATCTCGCTTTTTGCCTGTGCGATGCGTTCGCGAGATCCGAACTCACCCAAATGCGCGACGCCAACCTTAAGCACCACCGCGGTATTGGGCGGGGCGATGCGCGTCAGGCGTGCAATCTCCCCCAAATGGTTAGCGCCCATTTCCGCCACAAAGAATCGGGTGTGCTCATCAATCTTCAGTGCGGTCAGCGGCAAACCGATCTCATTGTTGAAGGATCCGATAGGAGCCACAGTCGGGCCAATCTTGGCCATAAGCGCTGAGAGCAAATCCTTGGTGGTGGTTTTGCCTACAGAACCAGTCAGGCCGATGATGTCGAAGCCTGACGGCAGTTCACGGCGACGCTCGATATTGTGCTTGGCCAGTTTGCCCAATGCGTCAACCGTGTTCTCCACTACGATCTGGGCAAGCCCGTGTGCGGGCACTTCATGATCCACAATGGCCGCTACAGCACCTTGAGCACCCACGGTACCTACGAAATCATGACCATCAACACGCTCGCCCTTAATGGCTACGAATACCGAGCCGTCAGTCACCTGCCGCGAATCGCTGACAGCGCTTGTTGCGGCGGCCGCGGGACCATCACCGGCGATGACACGTCCGTCAACCGCCTGTGCGATTTCCTCGACACTCATCGGAACCATGTTTTCCACTCCTTGCAATCCAGGCGGCGCTTCCTCGGCACCGCGGATGATTAATTAAGATTATTCGCTACCCTCAATGCGCTGCGCACATTGTTCTTTCGTACACCGGCCGCCAGTACCATCGCGATGGCCAAAGACATATGCCCTGCCCGAATCCGGTCGTAGCCAACGGGAGATTCCAGGGCAAGATCGTCGGATTCCGGAGTCGTACCAGTCAGCACAAGATCACGGTCCGAGATAAAGGAATACTTTGTCTTCAGCGCGGAAACATCCTGATTCGACATATTGTGCTCAATTCCCAGCACATCGACGTTGACGGATTCCAACGCATGGTTGTGCACTGTTGCCGGATTCAGTGCGATGATCATTGCGGCGACGCCATCTTCCGCACAGACTGCCAATGTGCGCTGCATGTCGAGAACACCCAGTGGATATGACAGATTCAACGTGCGCGTCATGGAAGTGGAACCGCGTGAATCAATCACCGCCACCGGATTACCGAGCATATGCAGGAAATCGGCCAGCTGTGTCACATTGGCGCTGATTTCGTCGTCATCATCACCGGATACAGCGAATACAGCCATCGAATTGGTCGGTGAACCGGCTAACGTGACGGCGATATCTCCCAATACGTGATCATTGATTTCGCCAAAAACCAGCGGAATATCCGCCTGCGGGCATTGATGCTGGAATGCACGAGGCAACAATGCGGCATAAGCGCCAGCTTGTGCCGCATGGGTTAATTCAGCAGTCCGATTGCCGCATACAAACAACGATCCCGGCCCTACACTGTCCAAGGAATCACTCAGAGATGTGATGGTGACATTGGACGCGAATTGCGGAACAATATCGAAACCATACTTCTCAGCCAACGTGCCCAACGTCATACGTTGGGAAATGGCTTCGCTCACCGCGCTCATGGGCTAACGCCTTTCTTCCATAGTCACCATTCTCATCATCACCACGTGACTGGAATAGCATCTGTACGTGGGCTTGATACCGGCACCTCGTATTTCTGCATAAGGAACTCACAAATCTGGGCGGAAACAGGACCAGCCGTTAAACCGCCGTAGGAGCCCTGCGGATCCTTCATCACTACAGTAACCACAAACCTTGGATTATCGGCAGGAATCACTACTGAGTAATCGGAGATGATGGAGCTCAGGGTACCGTTATCGCCCTGCACCTCAGCGGTACCGGACTTGGCGGCCATGCGGTAACCATCGACTTTGACGAACTTGCTATAGTCTTCCGCCACGGATTCCATAGCATTCATCACGTCGGCAGCCACCTGCTCGTCGACGACTCGCGTGGCCTCGCCATGCTTCACTTCAGTGGTCTTGCCATCCGCATTTGTGGTCGATTTAATAATCGACTGCTGCTGACGCACACCTTTATTAGCCAGCGTGGCCACAACATTGGTCAGCTGCAGCGCATTAACCGTATAACCCTGGCCGAACAGCACGGTGTTGCGCGTACGCAAATCCCAAGACGATGGATCAGTAAGCACACCGTTGGATTCGCCCGGCAGGTTCAATCCGGTGGACTGGCCAATGCCAAACTTGGTGAGGTATTCGTAACGCTGTTCATCCGTGTAGTTCTTGCCAGCGAGCACCATGCCGTTGTTGGAGGACTTCTGCAAGATACCGGCCAGGGTCCAATGCATGTCACCGTGAGTGAATGCATCCTTGAAATCCTGACCGTTGTCAGTCACCGAGTTCGGCACCGTGAACTTGTCAGTCATCTTATGCTCGCCGGTTTGCAGATATCCTGCAGCTGAAATCAGCTTGCCAATCGAACCCGGTTCAAAGGTTTCCGAAACAGCACGCGAAGCTCCCAGCTTCGCCTCATCCGTTCCGGCATCGACTTCGTCGCTATCGGCAAGAGCAAGAATCTCTCCACTCTGCACATCCTGAACCACGCCAATAACCCACGGCGAATTGTACGTGGACTTGGCTTCTTTCATGATCTTCTTGACATACCATTGCACGTCACGATCAATAGTCAGGTTCACGTCAGAACCATCCTTGGCAGCCACCGATTCGGTCATGGTGCCGGGGATTTCCTCACCGCCGTAATTGCCACGCTGGTAGGTTTGATGACCATCGGTACCGGTGAGCACTTTGTTTTCCATCTGCTCGATACCGGCCACACCAGTGCCTTCATCATTGACGCCGCCCAATAACGAACCCATCAGATCACCGTCTGAATAGATGCGTTCGCTGCTGAGCTCACCCCAGACGATACCGCCAAGGTTCAGGTCATCGATGCTGCGCTTGACCTGCGGCGTCACGTCCTTTTTCAAAATAACGTACTGGCCGCTAATCGACAGATCAGCGCCCAATTCCATCGCGCTGATGCCCAGCTCCTTGGACAGTAAGCGTCCTACTGCGGCAGCACCTGTGACTCCAACCGGCTTGCCATCGATTTGATGGCAGTAATCCTGATTGTTCTTATTGCAGGTAATCGGAGTGAATTCCTGAGCAGCTTCAGGATTGGCTACAATCGTGTACCTTTCCACGCTTTGCGCCAGCACAGTGCCATTGGCATCCAAAATACGGCCTCTTTTGGCGCTGAGCGTCACGCGAGATGTACGCGAAGCCGTGGCGGCCTGCGCCATCTGACGTCCATCAATAAGCTGGATGGACGCCAACTGCCCCACGCACAGCGAAGCCACGAATGCTAAAGCCAGGCCAATCGCGATGCATTTGGTCGCAAAGGTTTTCACCTTAGCGAACCGTATGATGCGGGAAATGATCTTCACTGTGCTCCGCCTTCCGCGTCCTTCGGCTGCTGGTATCCCTGAAGGTCGATGGTTACTGCGCCGCCTTTGGAGACCATGCCCATTTCGCTCGCCTTATCCGGCAGCGAAGCAACCAATTGATCGAGTTGTGCCTGATCATCCTCAATGTCTTGAGTCAGCACATTGATATGACTTTTGACTTCTGCGGCTTCAAAGGAGTTCTGCACCATCTCGGTTCGCAGCATCAAAGCGCCCAGCAAGGTGGCGCCCAAAAACACCACGGCAATGACCACATGCACCATTGGTGCGGTACGTGTCCTCGTCCATTCGAGGACACGGCCGAATACGTTGCTCGCTTCATCACCGTGAGGATTGGTAATCACCCTCAGCTGCGGACGAGAGCTCGCCTGCGACTTGGCTTGGGGGCGCTGCGATGCCGAAGAACCGGATCGAATGCTACGTGCCGTTGCCGCCATGTTTAATGTCTCCTCGAATTATTGCGATTGTTGGTATGTTTTCCACTGCGTCGAGTGCCGGGGTCATGCGTGGCCTCAGGCTGCTCGACCATATGCTCGAAGCGGCTGCGCCATCGGTCCGGTATGGGCCGTGCAAGTTCCACCGCACGTAATCTGACTGATGCGGAACGCGGGTTTGAAGCGATTTCCTGCTCGTCGGCCTTGATGGCTCCTCGAGTCAGCTCGGTGAAGAAGGGCTGTGCGTCGGGCGGCACTATCGGCAAATCGGCGGGCGCATCGATTTTCAAGCCATACGCCATGAATGATTTGACGGTTTTGTCTTCCAACGAATGGTAGGACTCCACTATCAGGCGTCCGCCTACATTGAGTCGGTTTGCCGCCTGGGGCAATGTGGATGCGAGTTTGGCCAATTCGCCGTTCACTTCAATGCGCAGTGCTTGGAAAACGCGCTTGGCGGGATTTCCTGCAGGACGATGGGCTTTAGGAACCACACGTTCTACCAAGGCATTGAGTTGGCCGGTAGTGGTCAATGGCTCTTTGGCTCGGTCGGTCACGATTGCGCGAGCGATTTGACGAGCAAAACGTTCCTCTCCGTATTCCTTGAAGATGCGCACCAATGCGGGAGCATCATAAGTGGCGAGGATACGTTGTGCTGTCAGCTCCTGGCTCACATCCATGCGCATGTCAAGCGGTGCGTCATGGGAGTATGAGAAGCCACGGTCCGCTTCATCGATCTGAAGACTGGACAATCCCAAATCCATGAAGACCGCGTCCACGCGTTCGATGCCTTGATCTTCAAGCACCTGATCAAGTTCATCAAAAGCTGCATGAACCGGAGTGAATCGGTCGGCAAGTCCTTCCTGTTCCATACGAGCGGTTGCCAGCGCCAATGCTTCGCTGTCTCGATCAATACCGATAAGACGAGCCTGAGGGGCGGCTTTCAGGAATGCGGTGGAGTGACCGGCCAAGCCAAGCGTGCAATCCACTGCAATGGCACCTTCATGCGCCAAAGCGGGCGCCATGAGATTAACGCAGTCTTCCAGCAGTACCGGCTGGTGAATAGTGGTCAGATCAGTCATCAGAATTCAACCTCCGGCAATACATCATCGGCAATATCGGCGTAATCCTCTTCCTTCTGAGCGAGGTAAGCCTCCCAAGCATCCTTATTCCAGATTTCCGCTCGCGTGCCCACGCCGATAACCACGATGTCCGAACCGAGGTTGGCATAGTCACGCAGCATTTGCGGCACAACCACGCGGCCTTGCTTATCCGGTTCCTGGTCCACAGCTCCGGAAAGGAACACACGCAGGTATTCACGTGCAGCCTTGTTGCCCACGGAAGTGCGCTGAATTTGCGCGGCGATGCGGCGAAATTCATCGAAGGGCAGTAAATATACGCACCGCTCCTGGCCACGAGCCATGACCAGGCCGGCTCCAAGCTGAGAACGGAATTTAGCGGGAAGTGCTACTCGGCCTTTGGCATCGATTTTTGGAGTGTACGTGCCCAGGAGCAGCGGCGGCAGGCCCGACAGGAGATCTGCGATTCCGGCGGAGCCATTCATGGAGGATTGTGCATCCTGTGAGGTCTGTTCACCAGCCATGGCTCCACCTCCTTTTTCGCGCGTTTAGGTACACTCCTGCCAACTGGTTCACCACTTTACCCCACTGTTCCCCATTTTTCCCCACTAGCACACAATTTGCCCACGCTTTTAGGAAGAATTCATCTCATTCGTGCGTGTCGGCCGGTCTCCCCTATGGATTCGTCGGTCATCGGCCAGGCTGGATCAGCATCTTCCCCACCGGTCGCGCATGAGCGTCATCTGCACCTCGCACTCATCACGCTCACTACACCCATGTGAATTCACCGGAAGTTCATGCGTCTGATTGACTTACTGAGCAGCTCGGTAGGGGGCGTGCGGTAAATTTGAATGCCTTAAAGTGTTGACCTTGAAGAAATGGAAACGAAGAGAAGCATGTCGAGTTACGCCTCACAGCTGCATGAGGAACAACAAGCCGTTGATCGTGCCTACGGTCGCCTTGATGACCTTCGTGCCGAAATGTGGCATCGCCTAGATACCGTTCGAGCCGCAGGATCCCATGGATCGCCCACGCAACGCACGGAACGAGATTCTTTTGCCACGATGTATGAGGATCGCCTCACCCAACTTCGCAGTGTCGAAGATCGTTTGGTGTTCGGTCGTCTCGATTCCAAAGACGGTACTCGGCATTACATCGGCCGCATCGGCCTGTCCAGCACCGATCACGAGCCCATTCTGACCGACTGGCGCGCCGAAGCTGCACGACCGTTCTATGAAGCTACTCCTTCCAACCATGGTGACATTGTGATGCGTAGGCATATCACGCTGAGCTTCCGCAATGTGGTAGGTGTTGAAGATGAGGTGCTCGACGTTCATTCCGACCAGGTCGGTCAAGCGTCATCAGCCGGCACACTCACTGGCGAAGGCGCACTTCTTGCCTCGCTCAGCTCACGCCGTACCGGCAAAATGACCGATATTGTGGCCACTATTCAGGCTGAGCAGGATCGCATTATCCGTTCCGCAATGAATCGCGCCGTGGTGGTGCAGGGTGGTCCAGGTACCGGCAAGACGGCAGTGGCCTTGCATCGTGCCGCGTATCTGCTCTATACCCATCGCCGCACCTTGGAACGTTCAGGTGTATTAGTGGTGGGCCCCAGCTCGGCTTTCCTGCATTACATTGACCAGGTGCTTCCCTCTTTGGGTGAGACCGGTGTGGTGTCTCGCACCATCAGCGACCTTATTCCCGGCATTACTGCTACCGCCATTGACACCCCGTATGCCGCCAAGCTCAAGGGCGATAGGCGTATGGCACAGGTCGTGGCTAATGCCATTGCCTCGCGCATCCGCATACCTGCGAACCTGCCGACAGTGACCATCAGCGGTATTCCGGTATCGATGCTCGCTGTTGACATCCAGCAGGCACAGGCTGACGCGAAGCGTACTCGACAGCCTCATAACAAGGCTCGCGAAACTTTCATCCGCTCCATGCTGTCCAGCATGCAGCGCCGCTATGCCGATCAGTTGGACTATACGCCAGATCAGGCCGAGCTCAATCGTGCGATGCAATTGCTGCGCATGAACGACGCCGTACGTAAAACGCTGAACCTGTGCTGGCTGCCAATGACGGGACCGTGGCTTATCGATCAGCTGTTCGCCCATCCAGAACGTTTGAAGGCTTTCGGCGGCTGGCTGTCCAATGATGATATTCGCGCACTTGCGCGCCCCAAGGGTTCGCCGTTGACAAAGTCCGATATTCCGCTGCTTGATGAAGCCATGGAATTGCTGGGTCCCGATCCCAAGGTGGTAGCCCGCAAATCAGCGGCTGACGCGCGCCGCGCTGCGGAAGAGCAGTACGCCAAGGACACTCTTGCCGCTACGGGTCTTGGCCAGGGCATTGTTTCCAGCCAGATGCTTCTTGATCAAATGAACGGTAACGATGCTGAGCTGACTTCACAGCGTGCAGCCGCTGACCGCGAATGGGCCTATGGGCATATTGTGGTTGATGAGGCACAGGAACTTACCGCCATGGATTGGCGAATGCTGATGCGCCGTTGCCCCTCACGTTCGTTCACCATTGTGGGCGATGTGGCGCAGACGTCTGCTCTCGGTGGCACTAGACGTTGGGACAAAACGATGAATCGTTTGTTCGGAGCAAATAACTGGGATCTTAATGAGCTGACCATCAACTACCGTAATCCGCAGGCGGTTTCTGACTTGGCGTCCCAGTTCGCGCAGAATGAGGGCCTGTATATTTCCACTGTGCATGCTGTGCGTGATCTGCCCGAATCGGTATCTCGCCATACTGTTGACGATACGAAGGCATTGTTGCAGACCGTGGCCAACCAGTCGGCTCAATTGGCGAATCATTTTGTTTCTGCAGACGGCACTGGCCGTATTGCCATCATTTGCCCGGATTCGCTTATCGATCCGGTGCGCCAATCTGTGCGCAAGCGCCTATCCAGCGTGCTTGACCCCAAGGAATATCAGCGGCTACTGGATCAACCCGAGTGGGACGAGCAGATCAGTGTGTGCGGAACGGAAACCGTAAAGGGTTTGGAGTTCGACGCAGTGATCGTAGTCGAGCCTGGAATGATTGAAGATGATGCGCCAAGCCGTCTGGTTGCCGCATCTGACCTGTATGTAGCAATGACCAGACCCACTCAGAAACTGGTTATAGTTCGGACAAAAGCGGACGAACAGTCCATGAACATCTAAGGTGAAAGTCATGCCGAAAGCACTGTTATTGGAAAATATCCATCCAGACGCAGCCCAATCGTTACGCGATCATGGTTTTGAAGTCGAAACGATGAAAGGCGCACTCAGCGAAGACGAGCTGATTGATGCCCTTGATGGCGTGGATCTGGTTGGCGTCCGATCTAAAACTAACGTCACCGCCCGCGTCTTGGCTGCACGTCCAAACCTCAGTGCTGTTGGCTGCTTCTGCATTGGCACGAATCAGGTTGATTTGGATTATGCGGGCAAGCATGGCATTGCCGTGTTCAATGCTCCGTATTCCAACACTCGTTCCGTGGTGGAACTGGTGATTTGCGACATCATCTGCCTTATGCGCCGAATTCCGGCTCATACGCACCATATCAAGCATGGTGTTTGGGATAAGTCCGCTGCCGGCTCCCATGAGGTACGAGGCAAAACGCTCGGCATTATCGGATATGGCAATATCGGCTCCCAGCTTTCAGTGCTCGCTGAAGCGCTCGGTATGCGCGTGGTTTTCTACGATATTGAAGAGAAGCTTGCCTTGGGTAATGCTCATCGTTGTGCTACGCTGAATGAGCTTTTGGAGCAGTCCGACGCTGTGACACTGCATGTTGATGGACGTAAGTCCAATACTGGTTTCTTTGGCGAAGATCAGTTTGCTCATATGAAGCAGGATGCGATTTTCATTAATTTGTCTCGTGGCTTTGTGGCTGATTTGGATGCACTGAAGCAGCATCTTGATTCCGGTCATCTTGCTGGAGCGGCAGTTGATGTATTCCCTGTAGAGCCGAAGAAGAGCGGCGATGCATTCAATACACCGCTGGCTGACGAAGACAATATGATTCTGACCCCGCATATCGGTGGCTCCACGTTGGAGGCACAGGAATCTATTGGTCATTTTGTGTCTCAACGCCTTGAAGATTATTGGTTCAATGGCTCTACGTCACTGTCCGTGAATTTGCCGCAAATCAATCTAGGCAAGTGCAAGGGTGTATGCCGCATTGCTCATTTGCACGATAATCTTCCGGGTGTTTTGGCTCGCGTCAACCATGTATTGGGCAACGAGAACATTAATATCTCGTTCCAGTCCCTGGCTACTGAGGGTGAGATTGGCTATGTGGTTACCGACGTGGCTTCCAAGCCCAGCGCGGCAACTCTTGAGGCCTTGCGCGGTATTGAGGGAACAATTCGCATGCGTGTCACGAACTGAGCTCGTTGCGTTGCTAAGTTTCTGATCACACACTGAAACTGACTGTCATAGGCAGTTTGTGAATGGGGCTGGTGTTGAGAACATTCTCAACACCAGCCCCATTCGTGTAGTTATCAAGTAGGCACTTGTACTGACGTCACTGCTTGTTGCGCAATTCATCAATAGCGTGTTGGAAATCTTCCAAGCCAGAGAAATCCTGATATACGCTTGCGAAGCGCAGATAGGCCACTTCATCCAAATCTCGCAAAGGCTTCAGGATAGCCTTGCCGACCTCGTCTGAAGTGACTTCAGCAAGACCTCGTGAACGCAAATCTTCTTCGACCTTTTGCCCCAGCGCTTTCAAATCTTCTTCTCGCACCGGGCGACCTTGGCACGCCTTGCGCACACCATTGATGACTTTGTCACGGCTGAATGGCTCTGCACCACCAGAACGCTTGGTGACCAAAAGCATACTGGTTTCCAATGTGGTGAAGCGCCTATTGCATTTGGGGCACACACGGCGTCTACGAATGGAATGGCCGTCTTCACTGATACGGGTATCAATAACTTTGGTGTCGGGATTCTGGCAAAAAGGACAATGCATGCCACCTAGGATAACGTGACCATGGAGAAAATCCGAATACAGGTGGTTCGCATTACGCATGAGGAACAATAATCCGTTGGCCTGCCTGCAATGCGCCTGAATCCAAATCATTGAGTTCAATCAGCTCATCGACCGTTTCAGACACATCCTGCCCTTGCGGCGTTATGGAAGAAGCATACGACCATAACGTATCCCCCGGCTTCACAATGTAGCTCGTCATGCCGGTCGTGCCCGCATCCGACTGTGCCGTTCGAGCCGACCATGCGCCAACACCGAACCATGCCAACATGGTGGCAAGCAGCATTGCAAGCACAACATTATGCCTACGTTGGCGCTTCACCCGTTCAGACATATGCAGCGCAGCCGAACGCACTGTTCTTCCATGGCGATATGCAGCATCGCACATCTCAGGACTGCGAGTAATCATCATCGCGTTTGGACTATTCATCTCAGCCACCCTTCTCGAACAGGTGTTCTATCGAACATCTGTTCAAATCATTGCACGTATGTTCGAAGAAGTCAAGCGCAGAACTCGAACAGATGTTTGATTTTTTGTGAATGTCACGTTATGCTAAGAAGAGCACGAAAGGAGCCCTGAAGTGAGCACCATCCCCTTCTCCCCGAAATCCACGCCGGACGAAGCCTCATTGTCCGATCGACAGCGCAAAGTCTTGAATGCGATTAGGTCTCATATCGAGGAGCAAGGGTTCGCACCTTCATTCCGAGAAATTGGATCAGCCGCTGGTTTGAAAAGTCCATCCTCGGTGAAGCATCAGCTTCAGGTTCTCGAGGAAAAAGGGTTTATTCGCGTCAATGCCAACAAAGGCCGCGCGATTGAAGTGATAGCCCCCGCCTCTTCTGAGCCTTCTTCCTCCTCGCAGAATGACATTATGCGTGATGCCGCGCAGGGGCAAGAGCCGAATGAGTCACAAGCCGCAGAAATTTACCAGTTCCCGGCTGAATCCATTAGCGAGTCCCGCGATGTGCCGCTTGTGGGGCGTATCGCGGCTGGCATGCCCATCACCGCCGAACAGCATATTGATGACGTCATGCGTCTTCCAGAGCGTTTAACGGGATCGGGAACACTATTCATGCTGGAGGTTCACGGAGATTCCATGATTGATGCCGCCATCTGCGATGGCGACTATGTGGTGGTTCGTGAGCAGAACTCCGCCGTGAATGGCGATATTGTGGCTGCATTGTTGGATGATGAGGCCACGGTGAAGACGTTCCGAAAAGAGCAAGGCCATGTATGGCTTATTCCTCATAATCCGGCCTACTCCCCCATCGACGGCACTCACGCCACCATTATGGGCAAAGTGGTAACAGTGCTGCGCAAACTGTAATCCGCAAGGCATAGCACATTCGTGCGCCCGCCGCCTTAAGCATACATAGCTCGATAAGTGCTAGACTGTCAGGCAGCACTGAAACCCCGGTCACTGACCGGGGTTTCTCCATATTTGAACCGTAACGCAAATGGTATTGAGAAGCGATTTCATCTCGATATCGAAGAAGGAGCTGGCTTTACCACCTATGCCACATACACATGCACCATCATCAACATCAACCACCAGCGCATCAGCTCATCAGCGCCGGCTAATCGCTACACTTACCGTAACCGGATTGGTTTTCATCATTGAGGTCGTGTCCGCATTTGTGACTGGCTCGCTGGCACTGCTGGTGGATGCGGGACACATGCTAACCGACATGTCTGTGCTCATTGCATCGACGATTACGGCCATTCTTATGCAACGCAAGCCAAGTAATACCAGAACATGGGGGTGGGCACGGCTTGAAGTACTGACCGCTGCAGCTGGAGCCGTGGTGCTGTTGATTGTCGGCATATACGCCCTTGTTGAGGCCGGTATGCGTTTATTCGGCGGCACGCACGCGGAAATTGAAGATGTCAATCTTCTGCTGTTTGTTGGCATTTTGGGCTTAAGTGCCAATATTATTTCCATATTCATCTTGGCCTCGCAACGCGAAGACAATATGAATATGAAGGCAGCCTTCCTTGAGGTGATGAATGATGCTCTGGGATCGGTTGCTGTGGTGACTTCAGCTTTGGTCATGATGTCTACCGGATGGAAGGGCTTTGACGCTGTAGCCGGTGCGATTATCGCACTGTTGATGATTCCCCGCGCTATCAAGTTACTGCATAATGCCGTACGTGTGCTGCTTGAGGAAACGCCCGAGGGCCTTGATTTGGATGCTGTACGCACGCATTTGGAAAGCGTGCCTCATGTGATTGCGGTGCATGATCTGCATGCCAGCACGGTGTCTACTGGCATGCCTATTTTGATGGCTCATGTGGTGGTGGACAAAGATTTGACGATGGAGCAGGCGGCTCAAGTGCTTGCTCAGCTTCAGGATTGCTTGCGTGAACATTTCCCTGTTTCCGTGCCCCACACCACATTCCAACTGGAACCAGAAGGCTACACCACCCCTTCAGCCGGCGACCTCCACCAGTAAAGCCCAGCCACCTCATAAAAAATCGCTGTATGGACATCAAATCCCATACAGCGATTTTCTATCAAAAAATAAATAATCGTTCTGCGCGTGCGGTCTCTAGGCGCAGCAGGCGAAGGAATACAAAGGTATTTCGAGCCTGCTGCAACGACGAGAACGCTCCGCAGAACGATTATTTATCAGAAGCCGAACTGGGCTGCGGTTTCCTTCAGCGTCTCGGCAGAGCGCTTCAGAGCGGCGAGCTCCTTGTCAGACACCGGGGTGTTGATGGCGGTGTTGACGCCCTGACGGTTGAGGAGGGTCGGGACGGACATGCAGACGTCGGAGATGCCGTGGAAGTCCTTGAGCATGGAGGACACCGGGAGGATACGGTTGGTGTCGTGGAGAACGGCTTCGACGATGTCGACGCCGGACATGCCGATGGCGTAGTTGGTGGCGCCCTTACCGTTGATGATCTTGTAGGCGGCGTTCTTGACTTCCTGGTGAATCTCTTCACGCTTGGCGGCATCGAGCGGCTCGTGGCCCGGCAGCGGGGTCCAGTCGCACATCGGGACGCCACCGATGGTGGCAGAAGCCCACAGCGGGACTTCGGAGTCGCCGTGCTCGCCAGCGATGTAAGCGTGAACGTTCTTGACGTTGACGCCGGTCTGCTGGGCGATCAGGAAGCGAAGACGAGCAGAATCCAGGTTGGTGCCGGAGCCGAAGATCTGGTTCTCAGGCAGACCGGTCAGCTTCTGGGCAACGTGGGTGGCGATATCAACCGGGTTGGTAATGAGCATGTAGATGGCGTTCGGAGCGACCTTGACGAGGCCCGGCATGATGGCCTTGAGGATGTTGACGGTGGCGCCAACGAGCTCCAGACGGGACTGGCCTGGCTTCTGGCGAGGACCAGCGGTGATGACGATCATGTCAGCGTCGCGGCAGATCTCAGGATCGTCGGAACCGTCGATGGACACGGTCGGGTAGAAGCTGGAGCCGTGCTGCATATCGAGCACTTCGGCTTCCACACGCTCCTTAGCGATATCCTCGAGCACGATCTCGCGAGCAACACCGCGCTGAGCAGCAGCGAACGCGAGGGTGGAGCCAACAGCACCGGCACCGATGATAGCAAGCTTCGTGGGCTTAACGGTAGTTTCCGCCATGATGGATTAACCTCTCTTCAAAGGCGGTCTGCAGAACGGCAGGCCATGTAACTAACGGTTTAACTTTATAAACCCACTAAGACGTTTTCATGTGCAATAAACCGTTGCAAAATCCAGAAAATCCTGAATATACAACGGTTGTTAACGCTCACAAACCATATGTGACTTTCATCACGTTAATCGTTTGATTCATCAATCGATTGTTCGATAACACGAGCAGCCAAATGCGAATCTACATCCGCCTCCACAAGTACGCCGTCATCACGGTATTCCACCTTGCTCACCTTGCCGTATTCGCGCACACGGGACAACAACGAGCCCGCCGTATATGGCAGTAATGCGTTAACGTGCACATGCGGCACAGGAAGCAGCGCTTCCACAGCATCACGCAATTCATCGATTCCTTCACCACTGTATGCGGAAACGATATGCGCATCAGGCTGGAGGGCCGCCAAACGTTCACGAGTCGCCGGCTCGATCTGATCCGCCTTGTTGAATACCACGATGCGCGGAATCGAGGCGGTGCCGTCAATGTCTGCAAGAACATCATTGACCGCGTCGATCTGGGAGAACGGGTCCGGGTGGGAGCCATCCACCACATGAACGATCACATCGGCTTCAGCGACTTCCTCCAATGTGGATTTGAATGCTTCCACCAGCTGAGTTGGCAGGCGGCGCACAAATCCAACCGTATCCACGTATGCATAGAAGCGGCCGTCACGGGTTTTTGCGCGGCGCACGGCGGTATCCAGTGTGGCGAACAGCGCGTTCTCCACCAGTTCGGTAGAGCCAGTCAAACGATTGGTCAGCGATGATTTACCAGCGTTCGTATACCCCACTACCGCCACAGTAGGCAGGCCAAAACGCCGGCGGGACCCTCGCTTCACTTCACGGGCTGGAGCCATCTCACGGATTTGCCGGCGAAGCCTGGCGATGCGCGTGCGAATCACACGGCGATCCATCTCAATCTTGGTTTCACCCGGGCCTCGAGAGCCAATGCCGGCATCCGCACCAGCGGCACGACCGCCAGCCTGACGGGACAGAGAGCCACCCCAACCGCGCAGTCGCGGCAGCATATACTCAAGCTGAGCCAGCTCCACCTGCGCTTTACCTTCACGCGAGGTGGCATGCTGGGCAAAGATATCAAGAATCACCGCCGTGCGATCAACCACTTTCACTTTGGCGGCATCCTCTAATGCACGGCGTTGCGATGGCGGCAGATCATCATCGACGATGATGGTATCCGCTTCCTCTCGAGCCACAATATCCGCGATTTCACGCGCCTTACCAGAGCCCACATAGGTGGCCGCATCCGGTTTCAAACGATGCTGCAGCAAACCATCGCACACCACGGCACCAGCAGTTTCCGCGAGCGCCGCCAGCTCTCGTAATGATTCTTCCGCCTTCGCTTGGGTGGTTACGGCTGAGGACCAGACGCCGACCAATACGACGCGTTCCAAACGCACTTTACGGTATTCAACTTCGGTGACGTCTTCGAGTTCGCCAAGACCGGCCACATGTTTGAGCTCGTTGCGGGCTTCTCGCTCTTCCCATTCCTGATTGGTGTCTTCATGCCATCCCGCTGGCCGTTGACTATTGTCGAGAAGAACGTCCGACTGGGAGGAAAGCACACCTTGTGCGGTAATGCTGGAACTGCCGTGGTCGATGTCGGTGTACTGGTTGTCTTCGCTCAAAAGCACCTCTTCGGGGTTCAACGGTTCACGATTCTTCTATGGCTCCTTATTATCATCATGTGAGGTGACATGCCCGCATACGCTGGGCAACAGTCGTAAATCATGGTCGTACATCATGCGGGTGGTCCGCTGGAATGGAGTCGATTGATGGCAGAGCAGTATTTTTCCGCGGAACCTTCATCCAAGGATGTTCGCCGCACGCTGAACGTTACCGTGCGCGGTCATGACGCACAGGTGCAGGTGTCGAATGGCGTATTTTCTGGCTCCAGGCTTGATTTGGGCACTTCCGTGCTGTTGCGTCATGCTCCTGAACTTCCCGAAGAGGGCAATTTCCTCGATTTGGGTTGCGGATGGGGTCCGATTGCGCTGGCGATGTCTTTGGATTCGCCGAATGCCACCGTATGGGCTGTGGATGTTAACGAACGCGCGTTGGATTTGACTCAGGCTAACGCCACTGCCAACGGATGCGGCAATGTCCGTACAACGTTGGTCGACGAATCCAGCACTCCCCTGCCATCTGACCAGCAACCGCAAGGCACTTTCACCATGCCCGATGATCTGATGTTTGACGCCATTTGGTCGAATCCGCCGATTCGTATTGGTAAGGAAGCATTGCATACGCTGCTTATGGCTTGGCTGCCGAAACTGAAGCCGGGTGCTGCGGCATATCTTGTGGTGCAGAAGAATCTTGGCTCCGATTCTCTGATTCCTTGGTTGGCGGAGGCGCTGGGAGATCAGTTCGCGGTGGGCAAATACGCGAGCTCCAAGGGCTTCCGTATTATTGAAGTTCGTCATGAAATTTGAGTATCCAGCTGAACTTCCCGTTTCCGGTGCCCGCGAAGAGATAACCGCAGCGGTTCAACATCATCAAGTCGTTATTGTTTCCGGTCAGACTGGCTCTGGTAAAACCACGCAGCTGCCGAAGATTCTGCTCGAGCTGGGCCGAGGCACGCATGGCCATCAGATTGTGCATACGCAGCCTCGACGTATTGCAGCTCGCACTGTGGCCGAACGTATCGCTGCGGAGCTTGGTGTCAAGCTCGGCGATGAGGTGGGTTATCAGGTTCGATTTACTGATGAGAGTTCACCGAATACTCGTCTGCGCGTAGTTACCGATGGTATTTTGCTGGCTCAGATTCAACGCGATCCGAATCTTTCCCAGTACGATACGATCATCATCGATGAGGCTCATGAGCGCAGCCTCAACATTGATTTCCTGCTTGGCTATCTGACTGCTCTGCTGCCTCGCCGCCGTGATTTGAAGCTGATCATCACGTCCGCAACGATTGATTCAGTGAAGTTCAAGGAGCATTTCGAGCATGCTCTGCATGAGAAGGTGCCGGTTATCGAAGTATCCGGACGCACCTTCCCTGTACAGGTGTTGTATGAACCGCTGGGCACTGCTCCCGCTTTGATGCGAGAAGTGCCCGGTTTCGCCACAGGCGCTCGCCCGGGGGACGCGGATTATGACGAGCTGGCAAACGCAATTGCCGAATCAGATTCCGACCGTCCTCGCTCAGGCAACTCCACCAGTTATGCCGACGATGGTATTACCGACATGCCTACGGCCGTGGCTCGCGCTTGTGCTGAGCTGGTGATTCATTCCTCTCACGAGCGTGGTCCGCGCGATATTTTGGTCTTTGCTTCCGGCGAGCGCGATATTCATGAATTTGAGGCTGCGCTGCGCCATCATTATGGTCCTCGCGCTGATGATATGCGCAGGCCTGATGCTATTGAAATCATGCCATTGTTTGCGCGCCTGTCTTCTGCGGATCAGCATAAGGTATTCGAGCCGCATACGCATCAGCGTATTGTGATTGCCACGAATGTGGCAGAAACCTCGTTGACTGTGCCGGGTATTCGTTACGTGGTCGACCCAGGTACCGCTCGTATTTCACGGTATTCCAAAACCGCGAAGGTGCAGCGTCTGCCGATTGAGCCGATCAGTCAGGCTAGTGCCGATCAGCGTTCCGGTCGATGCGGTCGTGTGGCGGACGGTATTGCCATCCGCTTGTATTCACGCGAGGATTACGAGACTCGTCCTCGATTCACTGAACCGGAGATTCTGCGTACCTCGTTAGGTGCTGTGGTGTTGCATATGCTGTCGGTTGGTGTGGCGCGAACCGCTGAAGATGTGACCACGTTTGGTTTTATCGACCCGCCGGACATGAAGGCTGTTTCCGATGGTTTCAACGAGCTGACCGAGCTTAAAGCCATCGGCCGCAAACGTGGCGAGGTTACGCTTACCCATATCGGCCGCCAGCTGGCTCGCATTCCTATTGATGTGCGCTTGGGACGTATGGTGATTGAAGCCGCAAAATCCGGCTCCCCCAATCTGCTGGCTCAAGTGCTGGTGGTGGTGTCTTTCTTGAGTTTGCAGGATCCGCGCGAACGCCCGGATGATAAACGCGAGGAAGCTGATCGCATTCATAATCGGTATGCGGATGAGACTTCAGACTTTTTGACCGCGTTGAATATTTGGGATCGCGTTTTCCAAGCGGATGGTGATCCGAGCAATAATGCGTTGCGTCGTATCTGTAAAACCGAGTATTTCAGTTGGCTGAGAATGCGCCAGTGGAAGGACTTGGTTGCTCAGCTCAAGCAAATGTGCAAGGAGTTGAAGTTCAAGGTCGGCGACCCTCTGCCGTCCACGCGACCTGGCTTGGAGATTCGTCAGCTGCCGTTGAACCAGCAGCCTGCACACTCGTTGTGCTGTGCTTGGGATGCTGATGGTATTCATAAGTCGATGCTTGCCGGCTTGCTGTCCATGATGGGTATGCAGGTGATTCGTGCACCTAAGGCGTCTGATTTCGCGGGATTGACTGGTGCGGCTCGCGCTCGTGCAATGAAGCGTGCGCAGAAGCAGTCGAAAAATGATTACCAAGGCGCGCGTGGCACTCGGTTTGCACTATTCCCGGCCTCATCTGTGGCGAAGAATACTCCTTCCTGGGTGATGAGCACGGAATTGGTGGAAACCTCTCGCTTGTGGGCCCGATATTCGGCGGCTATTGATCCAGCATGGGCCGAGCCGTTGGCTGGACAGTTGACGCGAACCACGTATGCTGAACCGCATTGGTCCGGTTCTCGAGGCTCGGCGGTCGCCACTGCGCGTGTGTTGTTGTATGGTTTGCCGATTGTGCAGGATCGCACTGTGCAGTGGGGTCGCATCAATCCGCTGGAGGCCCGTGACTTCCTGCTTCGCCAAGGTTTGGTGGAAGGCGATATTCAACAACGATTCAGCTACGACGATTTCGTCGGCGCGAATCGAGACATTCTTGAGGACGCGGCAGAGGATGCCAGCCGTACTCGCCAGCTGGCGGATACCGTGTCCGATGAGGACTTGTTCGACTTCTATAACGCGGTAATTCCCGCCGATGTAACATCGGTTGCTGATTTGGCGAAATGGTGGAAGAAGGAACATAATCAGCATCCTGATTTGCTGACGTTTGATCCTTCCAAGGTGGAGCGACTTTCCGACAGTGAATCCGTCAGCCTCAGTGATTATCCGGATCATTGGCATACGCTCGGCACCGATGGCCAACCCATTGATTTGCGTTTGAGCTATATTTACGATCCCAGTAATCCGTTGGATGGCGTCACCGTTCACGTACCGCTCAAGGCACTCTCCCGTATTACGCCGGAACAGTTCACTTGGAATGTGCCAGGCTTGTTGGATGAGCTAATTTTGGCGATGATCAAGGCATTGCCCAAGCAGCTGCGTGTGCAATTCGTACCGGCTCCTGATGCCGCCCGCGCAATTCGTGCATGGATTGACGAGCATTACCCGGATTTGCCAGGCTCCGGCTCTCAGCAGAAGCCGAATTCTGCTCCAATGGACAGTGATGATGAGACTGTTGGATGGCCTGATTTGGCTCACGTGTTCACCAAAGCCGCCATCGCTACCGTTGGCGCGCAGATTCATCCCGAGGTGCTGGGCCCGGAATTGATGGAGCGACTGCAGCCGTATTTGAAGGTGACATTCTCGGTAGAACAGCAACTGCCTCCTGCCAAGCAGTCTCGTAGTCGCCGTCATGCTCGCGGTCAGGTCAAGGTATTGGAAACTTCCAAAAACCTCCAATCCTTGCAGCGTAAATTTGCGGCACAAGCTGAAGCATCGGCTCGCCAAATGGTCAAAAAGCAGGCGGATAAGGCGGCCCAGCAGGGCAATCTTGTTGAACAGGCCAATCTGCTGCATAAGGCGGGAGCTACTACGCAGTCTCGCGCCGACATGCTGTGGCGCGGCGCATTGGATGCACTGCGCTTGCCAGCCGAACGCATATCCTCACGTTGGCTCGGCACTGAAGCATTACTGCTGGCAGCCGCTCCCTATAAGACCACCAAGGAATTGGTGGAGGATCTGCAGTTGGCTACGGTCAAGAGGCTCTTGCCGAATGTGGATATGCTTGCCAATGATGAGGCGCTGGCAAACGCTGTCTTGGATGTACGCGAAGTATACGAAGACACCGTCTACCAAGTGGCTCATGACGTTATTGGCATTATCAAAGCGTATGCCGAGGTCGATAAAGCCACCTCAGGCAAAGCCGATCTACCAATGCTTTCGGTATTGCAATCGATTCGTGACCATATCGCCACCATCGTGTACCCCGGTTTCATCGCCCGCACTCCCCCGGATGCGTTGAAGTCGCTGAGCCGGTATCTCAAAGCTGATCTCATGCGATTGAATAAGGCAAAAGCCGATAAGAATCGCGATGTGAAATGGGCATGGCAGGCTGACGAGGCGAAACAGCTGATAGACAAGGCTTTGAAGCAGGCTAAGGCGGAACCGGCCGGGCCGAAGCATGAGATGCTAATGAAGAAGGCTGAGCAGGCTCGTTGGATGCTCGAAGAGTTTTACGTCAGCCTGTGGGCACAGGAGCTCGGCACACACGGTCCCGCATCCTTGAACCGTATTAAAAAAGTTCTTGCCTAGAAGCTTCTTGCGGACGCTTGTTGGTTTGATATACGCATCGCGACACACTCAAGGCCGTTCGGCCAAGCTTACGGTCGCGATACGCATACCAAACCAACAAGCTACGTAATTTACTGCAATCTGGAAGAGCTGCCTTCACCTGGGAGCGTAATAAGCTCTGAGCGTCGGCTACTAGAATGTCTGAGCGATGACACAAGCGAAGCAAACGAAACAGTCCAAGACACAGGCCTCCAAGCGCAGCAATACTGCAAAAAGCAAGGCGAGCGGGGGCAAAGTCGGCAGTCGTAAGCCCATGAGTCCCTCGCAATGGTGGAAGCGTGCGAGCCTCGGCAAGAAAATCAAAACCATTGCGATTTCTCTTGTGGCGGTGATTTGCGCGATGGCGCTCGCGATGGGCACTGTTCGCTTTGTTGAATGGCGTCTCGAAGTTAAAGAGGCTGAAGCCCGTCAGTTGCAGTTGACGCAGGAATACAACTTCGATCCGGGAGACATTATCTCGGATGGCCAATTCTTTAATGGCAATGCGATGAGCGAGTCTGAAGTGCAGGCATTTCTTGACGAGCAGGGTACCGATTGTTCCGGCAGTGAATGCCTCAAATCAAAGACGTTCGACACCACCAATCAGCCTGCTGACGAGTATTGCGACGCGTATAAGGGCGCTAAAGGCGAGACAGCTGCCGCAATCATTACAAAAGCAGCCAAAGCCTGCGGTGTCAGCCAAAAGGTGCTACTTACCGTTCTGCAAAAAGAGCAACATCTGGTCACAGCAACGGAGATCACTGATTTCCAGTACAAGGCGGCCATGGGCTTGAGTTGCCCGGATGATGCCAGTTGCGACCCTGAATATGCAGGGTTCTTCAAGCAGGTGTATGGCGCCGCCAAACGATACCAGTATTACACGGCGCACGAAGATAGCTACGGATACCATGCGAACGCACTGAATTACGTGCAATACCATCCGGATGAATCATGCGGCGGTACCAACGTGTATATCAAGAACAAGGCCACCGCACTGCTCTACATTTACACGCCGTATCAGCCCAATGAGGCTGCATTGGCAGCCGGAGTAGGTGAAGGAGACTCATGTTCCAGCTACGGTAACCGCAACTTCTCCATCATTTATGAAAACTGGTTCGGCTCTCCCCGCAGCTGACCGTTAGCCATTCAGCGTTCGATGCGCTTGCCCACATACGGGCCAAGCATCATCGACATCACCATGGCCAGCAATGCGAACACTGCGCCCACCGGGCCGAGCCAGGTCAGGCCGAGGAAATCATTGGCCAAGCCGCCGACAGCGGAGCCAATGGCAATGCCAATGTTGAAGGACATCGAGTTGAGCGAAGCGGCCAGATTCATCGAGCCTGGGTGCGATTGCGCAGCTACATCCATGTACAGCACCTGAGACGATGCGTTGAACAGGTACATGAACATGCCGAGCACGATAAGCACAATCGCACCATAGAACGAGAACACGTGTGCCAATGCCAGAGAGCATAAGAGAGCCGCATGTGCGAGGAATACCCAACGCAAATGATGTAGCGGTTCCACTCCCCTGCCGTGTTCCGCAAGCTTGCCGGCATACAGGTTGCTCCACAAGCAGGCTACGCCGTAAACCACCAAGCCGAAGCTGATGTACTGTTCTGGAACCTTCACCTCGTCTCGAAGAATCGGCGTCAAATAGGTGTAGAACACGTAGCTGGATGCTGCTCCGCACACCACGGTGAGCACACCCAAATGAATACGGCGATCAAAGAACAAACGGAACTGAGACAGGAATCCCACTTTAATAATGTGGCTGTTGCGCGGCAGCACAGTGAACATGAGCAGCAATAGCACCACAGTCAATACGGAAATCAGATAGAACGTCACTCGCCAACCGAACGTGTTTGCCACCCATGTGCCCACTGGCACACCTACCACAGAAGCAATGGAGAAACCAGAGAATACCCAGGCGATGAACTTTGTACGGTACTGATCAGTGGTCACATCGGGAGCGAACGTCATGGAAATAGCCACCAATGTGCCAGATACCGAAGCAATAAGCAGTCGGGCAATCAACAGCACCGGATAATTCGGCGCGAATGCGCACAATATATTACCGGCCAAGAACACACCCATCAATGTCAGATAGGTAGCGAAACGTGGAAAACGACCGGAAATTGCAGAACCAAGCGGCGTGCAAGGCGCGTACACAAACGCGAAAATAGCCACCAAATTGCCGACGGTCACTTCGGAAACCTTCAAACCGGCTGCGATATCCGGCAAGATGCCAACCACAACGAATTCGCTCATACCAAGCATGAAGCTGGCGAAAATCAGAATGTTAACCGGCAAGGTGAAGAAGCGATCCTTGCGCTGTGTTGCAGCAGCATTGTTATTGCGCTGAGGCTGTTCATTGTGAGCGTTATCAGCCATTACCATCTCCCTTATTTCTTTTCCGAGTTGATGGTATTGGCTTCGCTCTACAACTAGGCTTAGCAGACACGCGGGGTTTTCCGGACTCTGGACATCTTGTGTTCCCTCTCACTCACCGTAGAATGGTGAACAATGCTGATAATGCACCAAGGGGGATGCTATGGGATTGCTCAATCATGACGATGATTATGTTTCTCCCTTTGATGATGGAATGCCTTCCTATATTGACCCATCAAAGCGCGCAGATTATCTCTCTGAAATCGTTGATACCAAGCATCAAATGCGCGAGGCTGCCGAACAACGAGGGAAGCAATGGGCTGAAGCTGCGCGCAAATCCACCACGCAACGCACGAATCAGACCAAGCGTGGGGCAGTTCCGCAACAGGCACGAGCACAGCAGGCTCGCACGCAGCAGCGCAATACGCTCAAACAATACCGTCAACAGCAACAGCACACGCACCCTCAAGGACATGGCACAGCACGCCGAGCGAATCCGGTAATCGCACGGCAGCAAACAGGCAAACAACGCAAAAAGAGCCGAGCGTTTGTCTGGAGTGTTGTTGCGCTCGTTCTACTGTTCAGCTTTGGGGAACCGATTGCCGGAACCATATACGATTTGATTGATTCAGGCACCTCGCCTTGGCATTCCAGCACAACAGAAAGCAGCAGTACCAGCGACGGTAACTCTTCAGATTCTGACAACGATTATTCTGATGATGCTGCTCAAAATGAAAACAGTACGGCCATTACTGTTGAAAAAACCGGTGATGTGCTCGACGCTTCAGGAGAGTCTAAGGGCACTATCACCATCGCTTCCGCCGCAACCGGTCCCGCCGATTATTCCGGTAATCCTACGGTGATTGTGACCTTCAAATGGACGAATACCAGCAATAAGGCGCTGACATTCGATTCGATCGCTTCTCCTGAGGTATATCAGAATGGTTTGGAGCTACGGCAAATCAGTTTCTCCACGAGTACCGAAGTTCCCGGCTACAGTTATGAATCACCACAAACCAAAGTTGATTCCGGAGAAAACTTCACCACAACATTGGCGTATACGCTGCGGGATACAACTACGCCAATCTATGTGCAAAGTGACCGTGACGCCCGCTATTCGGTAAGCCCTCTGATCATTTCTGCATTCACTCCCGGCAGCGGAAGCGATTGGACGCAAGTCGAATCAAATACGATTACTATCTCACAGGCAGCTTCGAGTGATCGAGCAGGCATGACGACCATTGGAGATAGCGAGTATACGAAGTTCTCCTACGCGTTTGCTGGCGTGCAGCGCGGCCCAACGGATGCCATGGATGCACCATCCGCCATCGTTGCTTTGGATTGGATTAACGAATCCGCGAACAGTGAATCATTCAGCTATTACGGTGACGTCTCTGTCATGCAACATAACGTGGAATTGGATAGGGCGTTGTATCTCGATGACCCTGACGGATATGTGAACGGCAGTCCCATGCTCAACATCAAGCCAGGAGTGAAAGCCACTGCGCAATACGCGGTTAAGCTCAACGACGAGAGCTCCCCCATCACCGTGACCTTCACACCTTACGACGGTGAGCCTGTGTCCAAGACCTTTCAGTTGAAATAACATGGCTGTCTGGGAAATACCCCAGACAGCCGGTAATCAGCAGCTATTACAGCTTCGGCAGATACTTCTTGAGTTCGAATGGAGTGACCTGCTGGTTGTATTCTTCCCATTCCTGATGCTTGTTGTCCAGGAAGTATCCGAAGGCATGCTCGCCAAGCACGTCAGCCACGAAGTCGGACTTCTCCATAATCTTCAGAGCTTCGTCGAGCGAGCGCGGCAACGGTTGAATACCCATGGCCTGACGTTCACCATCGGTAAGCTCCCAAACGTCATCGCTCGTGGGCTCACCCAGTTGCATCTGCTTGTCGATGCCGTCAAGGCCTGCAGCCAGCAGCACCGAGTATGCGAGATACGGGTTTGCCACCGGGTCGAGTGCACGGAACTCCATACGAGCAGAATTGCCCTTGCCTGGCTTGTACTGCGGGATGCGCAGCAGTGCGGAACGATTATTATGACCCCAGCAAATGTAGCTCGGTGCCTCGTTGCCGCCCCACAGACGCTTGTACGAGTTGACGTACTGGTCGGTAACTGCACAGATTTCCGCAGCATGGTACAGGATGCCTGCCGCGAACTGACGTGCGGTCAGGGACATGTTGAATTCCTGACCGGCCTCGTAGAAGGCATTGGAATCGCCCTCAAACAGGCTCAGGTGCGTGTGCATGCCGGAACCAGGTGCATCTGCCAGAGGCTTCGGCATGAAGCTGGCATGAATACCGCGCTCCAAGGAAATTTCCTTGACCACGGTACGGAAGGTCATGATGTTATCCGCCGTGGTCAGTGCATCGGCGTAACGCAGATCGATTTCGTTCTGGCCAGGGCCAGCCTCATGATGCGAGTATTCCACCGAAATGCCCATCTGCTCAAGCATATTCACGGTGGCGCGGCGGAAGTCCATGCCTGGGCTGCGCGGCACGTGATCGAAGTAGCCGCCTTCGTCGATCGGCGTTGGAGCCTTGGACCAATCGTCCTGGCTTTCGAACAGGTAGAACTCGATTTCCGGGTGCACGTAGAACGTGAAGCCCTTATCCTTAGCCTTGGCGAGCGCACGCTTCAGCACGTGGCGTGGATCCCCCAGTGAGGGCTCACCGTCCGGAGTCAGGATATCGCAGAACATGCGTGCAGTACCCTGCGGGCCACCACGCCACGGCAGGATCTGGAATGTGGAAGGATCGGGCTGAACGATCATATCGTCTTCGGAAATTCGAGTCATGCCCTCGATTGCAGAACCATCGAAGCCCAGTCCCTCTTCAAATGCGGCTTCTAGTTCGGCTGGAGCAATGGCCACGGATTTCAGTGTTCCCAGCACATCCGTAAACCAAAGACGAATAAAACGCACGTCGCGTTCCTCGACCGTGCGCAGTGCAAACTCCTGCTGTTTATCCATAACGGCTAATCGTTCCATACCCGTGTTACGAGTCGCGTTAACATCCCAGGTTCATTCGGCGCTAGAGTAGATGACCATGAGCGAAGATCATCTGACACCGTCCGCCAATCCGCCCATTGATGTGACTAGCTGGAAGCAAGCTATTGAGCCTCGCGAGCGTTCTCGCGCCGGTATTAAGGCCCGTAATGTTGCACCGCTTGAGTCCCATGCTATCTGGCAGGTTCGTTCCGGCAGACGTGAAGCTATTAGTCTGTTGGAGGAACAGTCCGCGATTCGCGTTCCGGAATTGATTCCGCTCCGCTACAAGCGAATGAGCGTGAGCCCCTTCACGTTCTACCGTGGCACTGTGCTCATTATGACCAATGATTTGGCATCCACACCAGTTACCGGCATTCCCGTGCAATGTGTGGGAGACGCGCATATTGGTAATTTCGGTATCTTCCGCTCCCCTTCCGCCCGTCTTGTGTTCGATATCAACGATTTCGATGAGACGGCCATTGGCCCTTGGGAATGGGATTTGAAGCGACTGGCTGTTTCCGTGGAGATTTGCGGGCGTGCCAATAAACTCAAAACCAAGGATCGTCGTGCTGCGGTATTGCAGTGCGTACGCACCTATCGCGAGCGCATGAAATGGTTCTCCGAAATGGATTATTTGGATGCCTGGTATGAGCATCTGGATGTTAATGAAACGTTGGATCGTTTTGAGACTAGTGGGTCTAAGCGCAATCCTGTGTTGCGCGAAGCGGCGATGAAGGCGCTGCTGAAGGATAATGATGCTGCTGCGGCCAAGCTGTGCCGTTATGAGGGTGGCAAGCTGCGATTCAAGTCGAATCCACCGGAATTGGTGCCGATTAATGAGCTGCAGGAATATGCAGATCCTGAAGCATTGCAGGCTCGTATCAACACACTGCTGGAAAGCTATAAGCATTCTTTGTATGACGATCGACGCATGGTGTTCGATCATCTGCGATATCAGGATTCTGCACGCAAGGTGGTAGGCGTCGGTTCAGTGGGCCAACGTGCATGGACGTCCGTCTGGATTGCTCGCGATATGGATGATCCAATGATGCTGCAGATGAAGGAAGCCACGTATTCGGTACTGGAGCATTACTGTGGCGCTTCGCGGTATGCCACTCATGGCGAGCGTGTGGTGCAGGGGCAGAAACTGATTCAAAGTACTGCTGATGTGCTGCTCGGTTGGTCGAGTTTTATTGCCGAAGATGGTCGCAAGCGTGATTATTACGTGCGCCAGCTGTGGAATGGTAAGGGATCGATTGATATCGATAATCTCAATGCTTCTGGTTTGAGTGATCTAGCACGCATGTGCGCATGGTCATTGGCTCATGCGCATGCTCGCACTGGTGATTCGATTGCCATCGCCAATTACATGGGCGGTACGGACGAATTTGATCAGGCGATTGCTTCGTTTGCAGTCAGTTATGCCGAGCAGAATGATGAAGACTACGCCGTCTTCAAGAAGCTCATCAAATCCGGCGAATTGCCCTGCGCGTAGGCAATGTCATAGTGATTGTGCTCCCGCTGGCGGGAGCACAATCAACGTTTTACTTGGCGACTTCCAGCGCCTCTTCCAGCGTGAAAGCGCGCGCATAGAGGGACTTGCCGAGGATTGCGGCGTCCACGCCCAAGTCAGCCAGCGTCTTGATAGCACGCAGATCGTCGAGCTTGGAGATACCGCCGGACGCAGTCACCTTGGCATCAGTTCGTTCAGCCACTTCGCGCAACAGTTCGATGTTCGGGCCGGACATCATGCCGTCCTTAGCCACGTCGGTCACCACATAGCGTGAGCAACCCACGGAATCCAAGAACTTCATCGTTTCGAACAAATCGCCGCCTTCACGGGTCCAGCCACGAGCGGCAAGCGTATGGCCACGCACGTCCAAGCCAACGGCCACGCGATCACCATACTTCTTGATTACAGAAGCAGTCCAATCCGGGTTTTCCAGAGCAGCAGTACCAATGTTTACGCGTGCAGCGCCTGCTTCAAGAGCGGCCTCGAGGGAATCATCGTCACGCACACCACCGGACAGCTCAATGTTCACCTTGTCGCCAAGCTCGTGAACGATCTGGCGAAGCTGGTCACGATTATTGCCCGTGCCGAAAGCGGCATCCAAGTCAACCAGGTGAATCCATTCGGCTCCGGCCTCAACCCAAGTACGGGCGGCCTCGAATGGAGAGCCGTAATCGGTTTCAGAACCGGATTCGCCCTGGCGCAAACGCACAGCCTTGCCGTCGCGCACATCAACGGCGGGAAGCAGAGTCAACGACATATCAATCAACCTTTCTTATTCGCTCCCACTAATGGGATCAACGAATCTACAGCGTGGCGATCCAGTTCTTCAACAACTGGGCACCGGCGTCACCGGACTTTTCCGGATGGAATTGGGTGGCAGAAAGCGGGCCACGCTCATAAGCGGCCACGAACTTCGAGCGCCCGTATTCGCACCAGCTCACATGCTCCTCATATTGAGTCAAATCAATCGAGAACTGCGCGGTATTGGCTGGTGTTACCGCCATTGCCGCATAGGAGTGCACGAAGTAGAACCGCTCATGCTCCACGCCCTTGAGCAATACTGAACCTTCAGCGGCCTCGATGGTATCCCATCCCATGTGAGGTACCACATCGGCGTCGAGAGAATCTACGGAGCCACCGATGAGTCCAACTCCAGCTGCCTGCTCACCATGCTCGGTACCGTGTTCAAACATGATCTGCTCGCCAACGCAAACGCCAAGCACAGGGCGGCCTGCGCGAATACGATCGTAAATCACGCGGTCACCGTCTACGTGCTTCAAACCTTCCATGCATGCGGCAAATGCGCCGACTCCTGGCACAACCAGACCATCCGCTTCAAGCGCCTGACGATAATCGGAGGTCAGCGTGGTATCTACGCCAAGATTGGCCAATGCGCGCACCATAGAACGCACATTGCCAAAACCATAGTCAAATACGACTGCTGTGGTCATAGCCTCTCCCCTACCTAATGTGATGTGACTGTTGGATACGACTGATTATTCGATTCGCGAACCGCGGCCGGCACGCCCCTGCCTGGTGTGCTTGGCAATAATTTCCATGGCCTGATCATGATTGAGATCAGCGGAATTCACCACTTCAAAACCCTGGCTTTTCAACTGCACCAGCGATACGATGCCCAGCATCAAATCCTCCACGAAGCGTGGAGTGGAGTTGAATAGTACCGGCGGCGCGAACGTCTGCCCAGCTTCACCCTGCATATACATGGTAGCTTCAAGCTTGTCGGCACGGTTAACCGCCAGAATTACCGCCATACCGGAGACTACGGTAGTCAAATCCTTGGCTGCAGCCTCAGGACCATCACCATCCAAGTTCTTGAGAACGGCGATAGCACCCTGATTGGAGCCGATGCATTCGGCTGAAATGTCCGACAATTGGCAGAATGCTGCTAGCAGATCTGCGGCAGCGATACGGGTAACAATCAGGGATACCTTTGCTTTATTGCCGAGGAGTCCTGCAAGTTCATTGTCGAAGCCGAGTGAAGGATCAACTACATCGGCCATGGCTTCGTTGACGGCATCCGCAACGCTTGCCGTATCGTCTGCGGAATCGGTGGAATCCGCAGACGTGCTGCTGGTATTGTCTGCGTTATCGTCCGCGAATTCCTTTTCGAATCCGGCGAGCGCCGCCTCAAGCTCCTCGTCGGAGAAGTGCGATTCGTCCGGATTCATATCGTTCAGGTTCTTATCGTCAGCGTTGTCCGCCATCACAGAGCTCCCTTGGTGCTGGGAATCAGGCCTTCGATGCGAGGATCAGGTTCGATGGCGAAGCGAAGGGCGCGGGCCAAAGCCTTGAATTCCGCTTCGGCGATGTGGTGCGGATCGCGTCCGGCAAGCACCTGCATATGCAGGCAAATGCCAGCATGCAAGGCAATGGATTCCATAACGTGGCGTACCAGAGAACCGGTGAAGTGGCCGCCCATCATGCAGTATTCGAAGCCTTCCGGCTCTCCGGAGCAGACGCAGTACGGGCGTCCGGAGATATCGACCACGGCCTTGGCCAAGGCTTCATCCAGGGGCACAGTGGCGTCGGCGAAACGACGAATGCCGCGCTTGTCTCCCAGAGCCTGCTTCAAGGCCTCGCCGAATACGATGGCCGTGTCTTCCACGGTGTGATGCACGTCGATATCGGTGTCACCGTGAGCGTGAATCTTCAAATCGATGAGTGAATGCTTGCCGAGCGCATTCATCATGTGATTGTAGAACGGCACGGAGGTGTCGATATCGGTTTGGCCGGTACCGTCAAGATTCAGTTCAAGGTCAATATGTGATTCGCTGGTTTCGCGAACAATATGTGCGGTTCTTGCCATCGTTTCTCCTGATGTTGTGTATGGCGTGGAACGCATGCGGCAGGGACCGGCTTCAAACCAGTACCCTGCCACGGTTCCGATACGTTATGTTCTAGGCTGCTTCCACTATACGTAGCACTTCGGCAAGGGCGTTACGGAAGGTTTCCATTTCCTCGTCAGTGCCCATGCATACGCGCAGCCAACCGTCCGGTCCCACTACGCGAATCAATACGCCGCGCTTCAGGAGCTCGTCGAAGATAGCGTCACGCTTGTCGAAATGACCGCCGAAGAGCAGGAAGTTGGAGCCGGATTCGGCAACCTCAAGCGGCTGGCCCTTATAGGTCTGCTGCTTCAACCATTCGGCGGTGGCCTCGCGGGTTTCACGCAGATGTTCCACGCGGCTCAGCTGTTCGTCGGTGTGTTCGAACGCGGCCAGTGCGGCGGCTTGGGTCACGGCGGACAGATGGTACGGCATGCGCACAATGCGCACGCAGTCGATGATGCCCTTGCTGGCAGCCAGATAGCCGACGCGAGCGCCCGCGAAGGCGAATGCCTTGCTCATCGTACGGCTGACAGCAAGATTCGGATGATTCTTGATCAGGCTGACCGCGCTTGGAGTGCCGGGCTTGCGGAATTCCACGTAGGCTTCGTCGATGACGAGAATCGGGTGTACGCCCTCGCCTGCACCCGCCACTTCAGCGGTTTCGCAAGCAGCGAGAATACGCTCGATATCATCCATCGGCAGCGGAGTACCAGTCGGATTGTTCGGGCTTGTCAGCAGCACCATCGAAGGCTTGACTTCGTTGATGGCTTCGATAACCTTCTCCACGTTCAGCGTAAAGTCAGGATTGCGGTGGGCCAGCTTCCAGCCGGTGAACGTGTCTCGCGCGTACTCCGGGTACATGGAATACGTGGGGTCAGCGCCCAGAGCGGTACGGCCCGGGCCGCCGAACGCCTGGAAGAGCTGGAGCATGATCTCATTGGAGCCGTTGGCACCCCACAGCTCATCCACGTCCAGACGGGTATCGGATTCACGGAACAGGTAGTCGCTGAATGCTTGGCGCAGCGCGATATGCTCACGATCCGGGTAACGGTTCAGTGTGGGTGCGATTTCACGCACACGCTTGGCGATGGTGTCGCATACCGCGGGATCAGGAGCGTACGGGTTCTCGTTGACATTCAAGCACACCGGCACGTCCAGCTGAGGAGCGCCATACGGCTCCTCACCAATCAGATCGTTGCGCAGCGGCAGGTTGGAGGGAATAGTGCTCACAGCAGACCGGCTTCCTTTTCCTGTTCGCGCAGGGTTTCCTTGTTGTATGGATCATCCACGAAGCGGGAGAGCACGCACTCACCGTGGGCAGGAAGATCTTCGGAAACAGCGAACGCGTTGATACGAGCGGCCAGAGCCTTCAGGCCTTCCTCGTCGTATTCGATAACTTCGACCGGCTTCATGAAGGTGTGCACGCCGAGGCCTGCGGCGAAGCGTGCAGTACCACCGGTGGGCAGCACGTGGTTGGAGCCGGACATGTAATCGCCCAGTGGCACCGGGGAATACGGTCCGCGGAAGATTGCGCCAGCGTTCTTGATGCGCTTGACCACGGCATCGGCATCCTTGGTTTGAATCTCCAAGTGCTCGGCAGCGTATGCGTTGGCTGCGTCGATGGACTGGTCAAGACCGTCGGTCAGCACGATGGCGGACTGAGTACCGGAAAGGGACGTGTGGACGCGTTCAGCGTGCTCGGTCTTCGGCACACGATAGTTGAGGTTCTCCTGTACCTTTTCGGCCAATTCCGGAGAATCAGTGAACAGTACGGAACCGGCCAGCTCATCATGCTCAGCCTGACCGATAAGATCAGCAGCAAGCAGGCTCGGGTTGGCATCCTTATCGGCGATGATGCCGATTTCGGTCGGGCCTGCGACAGCATCGATGCCCACGAATGCAGAAACCAGGGACTTGGCGGTGGCCACGAAAATGTTGCCCGGGCCGGTGATCTTATCTACCGGATCGCACAGCACGTCGCCGTCCTGAGGCTCGCTGCCCTTGGCGCCATATGCGAACATGGCGATGGCCTGAGCGCCACCGACTGCGTAGACCTCGTCGACGCCGAGAATAGCGCAGGTGGCGAGGATAGTCTTGTTTGGCAGACCTTCGGCGTTATCGCGAGCAGGCGGAGTGGCAATGGCCAAGGATTCGACGCCTGCAGCCTGTGCCGGTACTGCATTCATAATCACAGAAGACGGGTAAACGGCCTTGCCGCCAGGCACATACAGGCCGACGCGCTGAATCGGAATCCAACGTTCAGCGACACGGGCACCCGGAGCCAGATCCGTGTGGAAGTCCTTCGGCACCTGGTTTTCAGCCACGGCACGAGCGCGGCGCACGGATTCTTCGATGGCGGCGCGAACTTCGGGATCCAGCGTGGTCAAGGCATCCTGAATGGCTTCGGCCGGTACGCGCAGATTCTTGGGGCGTACATGGTCGAACTTCTCTTCAAAGTCACGCAAAGCTGCTGCACCACGTTCCTTGACATCGTCAAGAATCGGGCGCACCAGATCGGTGGCTTCGGAAGTGCCCATTGCGGCACGCGGCATCGCGGCCAGCAGTTCGGCACGGGACAGTTTCTGACCACGCAGGTCGATAATTCGCATGATGTTCTCGCTCATAGAGCCCCATCGTAGCAATGTGAGCCACGAAGTGCTCAGGAACGCCCACTTTCACCCGTATCGTGAGATATCAAGCAGTTTGAAGCAGACAGTAATCACTTGTGCCGGCCTCCTGATGCCAAATCATGAACGCCTCAAAACCACTTATTCCATCTCTTAATTACTCTCAGTCGCTAGCATGCGCTCCACCAAATCAATCATGAGGTCCTTTTCGCTGGGATCACTCACGGCGATCAGTAACGTGATGGCTGCAAGATCATTGTTGGTAATAATCGGCTTGCCTCCATCGGAAAAAGCGTCGGCATTCCCCTCAAGAAAACTCACAAACATCGCAGCTGCCATTCGCTTATTGCCATCGGCAAATGGATGATCTTTCACCGTGAAATATAAGAGGTGCGCAGCTTTTTCCTCAACTGTCTGGTATAAATCCTGACCAGCAAAGCTCTGATATATCGCACCAATAATGCGTTCAAGCGCATCTCCTCGTTCCTGGCCAAGTAATGTGTCCTCCGGATATTCGCCACGTAATCTCACCACTATGGAACGTGCGTCTTCAGCAGTAAGGGTCCATATCGGCTTTATTTGCGGATTTGGAGCAAGTTCATGTGCATCATAATCACGAAGAATATTCAATCCCGGCAAGTAAGTCGATACGACATCGGCAATTCCTGCCGCAAGCTGGTCATTGCTACGAGCAAGTACTTTGACGACTTTCCCCAGCTGCTGCAATCGCTGGCTATTGGCTGCATATCCTTTTATCAAGTATTGCTGTAGCACATTCGTGGCCCAACGACGAAATTGAACACCCCTCAGTGATTTCACACGATAGCCAACGGATATGATGACATCAAGGTTGTAATACTCAACCATATATTTTTTACCGTCTGAGGCAGTTGTTGCATTTTTTGCAACAACTGCCTCACGGCTGAGTTCCTTCTCGTTGAATATATTTTTTATATGCCGCGATATCGTTGACTTATTCCGATCAAACAGCTCAGCCATCTGGTCAAGTGTCAGCCACACCGTATCGCCCTGCACACTGACTTCCAGCTGGACCGAACCGTCTTCGGCTTTATACAGTTCAATATCTTTAACCATCGTTGTTCCCCATTCTCATCAAGGCTCAGCCGTTAAAAACTCATCATTGAGCAACCGCTTATTTATGCAGTATACGGTATATTCGGCATCATTCGCAGGTGAATCCTCTATAGGCTTAAAGTTCCGTCTGAACGCAGCCCCGGGAAGCAATGGCCGGGTACAGCGTGGTGAACTGGGGGTAGAGCTCGTTATATGTGCGCACGGCAGGTTGGTTCGGAGTATAGGTAACGGTATCCGCGATGGTTGAAGTAAGGTCACGTAGATTAAAGACCAGTGAGGCAAGAGCCACAGCGGGCAGAATATCGGCGTTGGTGTAGACATCGATGGGATGGCTCAATACGTCGGCGAGAATCTGGCACCATGCGGTTTCGCGAGCGCCGCCACCAATCAGTGAGATTGAAGTCGGCGGTTTATCAAAGCTTTCCATTCCTTGGCGAATGGAGAATGCCACGCCCTCCAAAGCCGCCCGCATCATATCGGCTTTGGAAGTGTCCGGCGTAATCCCCACGTAAGCGCCACGAATGGATGGATTCATGACTGGGAATCGCTCCCCCACTAGATATGGCAGGCACAGTACACCGTTGGAGCCCGGTTTGGAATGTACAATCGACTGATGTGCTTCGGCATAATCACCGCTCGCAAATACACCGGTCACCCATTTGTGTACGTCTCCTGCATTAAGGAATGGCACAGCGTTCACGAATCCCGGTTCCACGCCGAACGCTAGGTTTGCTGCTCCGGGTTTATTCACGAATGGTTCGGGAGAAACGGTGGCGATCCAGCCGGATGTGCCGATGTTGATGTTGTATTGTCCAGGTTTGCTTACACCGCTGGCGAATGTGGTCGCTCCGGCGTCACCGATTCCGGCATATACCGGAATACCGTCCGTAAATCCAGTCAGCTGCGCTGCTTTTGCAGATACAGCACCAATACATTCCTGTGGCTTATGCAATTCCGGTAATATCGCCGTATCGATTCCGGCCACTGCGCACAGTTCCGTACCCCATTGCCCCTCGCGAATGTCCATTGCACCTGCCGTGGCACGCGGCGACATCGCCAATGCAACGCCCAGTCAATTGAGCGATGAGATAATCCTTGGAACTGATGAGCACATGCTTCACTTTGGCAAACAACGCCGGCTCATGATCTCGCAGCCACATCAGCTTCGGTAGCGGCAGGCAGCCTTCCAGTCGGTTGCCCACGGTCTCAAGGAAGCGGACCTCGCCACCTGAATAGGCGCTTGCAAGTTGGGCAGCTTCAGCATCTGCACGACCATCCGAATACAGAATCGCATTGCATACTGGCTTGAGCTCGTCATCCACGGCGATGACATCCTGCATTTGCCCGCTGAAAATGATGCCGGCAACTTGCGATGCATGGAATCCCGTCTCATGCTTCTGCGCCTGAGCCAACATTGATTGCGCTACGTTGCAGCATGCCTCCCACCATTCGTCGGGATTCTGCTCACGCTGATCGGCATTGATAATGAGCGTCAAGTCACGGCTTGCACTGGCTACGATTCGTCCGTCTTCAGCAACCAGCGCACCCTTCACTGCCGTAGTGCCCGCGTCAAATGTCGCCGCATACCGCATAAACCGCTCCTACCATCATGGTTATCGTGAGAAATTCCTCACCCAGCAAAATGCTTATAATCACCTGCTCTGCTTCGTAGAATAGCTCAGGAAAGTATTGACGTTGAGTTAAGCGAGGCATTATGGCGATTCAATCGACGATTACCCTCAATAACGGAACCGTGATTCCGCAGGTTGGTTTGGGCGTATTCCAGACTCCGGATGGCGAAACCACGGTAAACGCTGTGCAAACGGCTCTGGAGAACGGCTACCGTCATATTGATACGGCAATGATTTACCGCAATGAGGCTTCCGTGGGGGAAGGCATCCGCCGTGCTGGCGTGCCGCGTGAGGATTTCTTCCTGACCACCAAGCTGTGGAATGATGATATTCGCGCACATCGTGGCTTGGATGCCTTCCAGGAAAGTCTTGACCGTCTTGGCTTGGATTACGTGGACTTGTATCTGATTCACTGGCCGGCCGATGGTTGGCAGCAGGCATGGGAGGATTTGCAGACCATTTACGCTTCCGGCCGAGCCAAGGCTATTGGCGTGAGCAACTTCCAGCAGCATCATATTGAGGAGCTGTTGAAGAACAGTGATGTGGTCCCTGCAGTGGATCAGATTGAATCCTCTCCTCAGTTCACCAATCAGGAACTGATTGACTTCCTTGCCGGTAAAGGTATTCATGCTGAGGCATGGAGCCCGCTTGGCGGCACTGGCGGCAACCTGTTGGCTGAGCCGGTTTTGACTGAGATTGGCGCCAAGTATGGTAAGTCCGCTGCCCAGGTGGTGATTCGCTGGCATATTCAGCGCGGTGTAGTAGTGCTGCCAAAGTCCACTCACGCCGAACGCATCAAGCAGAACTTCGACGTGTTTGATTTCAACCTGTCGGATGAGGATATGGCGGCGGTAACCGCACTCAATACCGGTCACCGCAATGGTGCCGACCCTGACAACTTCGATTTCTGACCATCACAGTACCTGTTTGGGCTCCCCTCAGGGAGGGGAGCCACCACGGGCGGCGGAGAACATAGTTGGCCGTTTTCCAGGCTCCCCTCTCTGAGGGGAGCTCCCGCCGAAGGCGGGTGAGGGGAGCCTTCGATATCACCTCTAATATCTATTCCTCAATGTGCACCGGGTCAGCAATATGCAGATAACCGCCATCAGCCTTCAGCTGCGCACGGTTCACCTCTTCCCATGCGTTCTCCCAGTTGAACAACTCCTCGGCATAACCCGGATAAGGTTCCTTGTTCTTAGTCTCCCAATCAATGATTTGCTTGGGAGTCACTGGCTGAGAAGGTACGAACTCTTCAGTAAGTCCTTCCGGAATCGGAACGGTGTAATCCTCCAGACGGTCATCGTCATCATCGCGAGGATCCTTGAAGGAAACGGTGGTCTTAATCGGGGTGTTCATAATTATCTCCTTAATCTTTAGCTGTCAGTTACCTTGTGCAACCGGTTCATTGCCTTACACCTTCATTAACCGGACAAGTTCGCAAAAATCGCGACACGCCTCAAATTTCAACAGTTTCAGATACCGTCAGCTTAGTTCCGGAGGAATGGCCATACGTCAGAGGAATGAAACCGAAGAATATGCAAAGTGTCCGAGAGAGAGTCGGAATCTGCCGCATCAGACCATAGCGCACGAATTTCCCTCCCAATGGGATCATTCAAGACAGGCTTACCATCCGTATCCTTATCTACATCAGGAAAAGCACGCTCAATCCAATTTCCACCATCACGGCATACGGCGCATATCGGCATTATCGACGTATCACCTCGAGCAACGGTCATACCGCATAAACCACACACATGCTGTGCCAATACCGCATAGCATTCAACCAACCGGTCTATTTCAGCGCAACGACCATCATCCGCGCTTCCTGCCCCTACTGACGCATAAAAGACACGAAGACCGTCGCAATGCTCGCATGCATCTAAAATTCGGAATTGCTGCAGCCCTTCCTCATCAATCACTCGTTGAAAATCCTCGATTAGTTCCGGTCCGAACCGCAGACGCCATCCAATTGGCAAGTTCAACAACGGTCGAACCCATGAATAGTGATGCTCCAACGCGTAATACAGCATTGGACGAGATTGATATGCGCACAACAGGTGACGCAGCAATGCCAAATCAGGTTTCATCGCAAGAATTCGGAGCCTATCACATGCGGTGAAATCATGCCAATGATTCCACGTATGTATGCTGTCCTGCGATGAATCCACGACGTTAAGCACCCGGTCATACACATGATGCTGCTCCTGCAGCCAGCGGATATAGGGAATCATCTCCTCGCGATGATCCAAATCGGGATAATTCCGGCTACTCCGAGTCTGCTTGCTCAAACACATGTAATACGATTTCAAGGCCGGATTATGCTCTGGAATCCATCCATATTGGGAACACCACGGAGTGAAACGATAGCTTAACGCAATAAATATGGCGCTCGCTTCGATTGCTGAGTTATGAACAAGCTCTTGCAATTGGAATGTCCCCAATTCATCCAGATCATCCCAACGGGACTGATGCGGCCGACTATGCATCATCTCCAAAAAAGGTTCCTTTCTGCAGCACGCAGCACAATGCGTTTCCGAGCTGCACCTTCAATAACCGGACAAACCAACCGAGCCACCAGACACGCCTCGAATTTCTAGGAAAAGGGCAGTTGTCCGGTTAGCGAAAACGTAAAGAAAAAAGCACAACATCGAAACGAGGTAATACATATGTCATCTGAAAAGAAAGAATTCGGAGACGCCGGCGAACAGCTGATCGCGAAGTACGTTCCTTGCCCGAAATGCAAGACCGGCAAGCTTTGCCTGCTCCGGCAGAACTTCAAATGCGCGGATGTCATCTGCGATTTCTGTGGCTTCCTTGCTCAAGTGAAAAGCAAGCATGTGCAGGAGCTGCCGGATCGATTTGATGGAGTAATCCCAGGTGCAGCCTGGAAACCGCAAGAGGAACGAATGAACGCTGGCATATATTTTAGCCTGTATATCGTTCTGGCGGATGCCGACGATAACGCGAAAATCTTCTTCATCCCCCAGGAACTGCAGACGAGAGAGATGTTCCAGCCGAGAAAACCGTTGGGACCGAATGCGCAACGAGCGGGATGGCAAGGATTCAACATCGTGTGCAGCGAGGCTCTCGGAGATCCAATTCCCCTTCGCATCAATGGAGAAAATGTATTTCACTTAGAATGCAGGAGAAATACAGAAAAGTAACCCACCATTGCTCATTATTCCTCAATCTTAATTAGTTTCATGCTGTTGTTGCCGGTAGTAAGCTAGGAGCAATTGCCATAGCAGGAGGGATTATGACAGCGAAGTACAACAGGCAAGCTCTCATCGATCACAACTACTGGGCACTGTTCTCACTACTGGAGGATTTCTTTTCTCGTCAGTTGAATAGGTATCCCGCACTTGTTTACCGGTATGGAGATGATGCCGAGCAGTGGGCTCTTACTTTTATCTTTCTTGATACCAACGAAGTGATGAAGTCCTTGTCATATGACACTTCCTCATACAATCCCAAAATCGGTGATCTTTTCGATTCATGCGAAACCGATGAGCAATTCGAAAAGAATCTATTAGGTTCCGCAAAGCAATGGCTTGGCGACCTGTTCGACCAAACCGAATTCGGCAGAACACGACGCGTCCTTGAAAAGGACATGGAAGAGCACAAGGAAACGTTCGCCAAAGTAGATAAAACCAGTCTCTGGCATCTGCTGACATGCTCATCCACTCGCTCACAGCTTTCCGAAGCGGAACTCCGTCCGGCCGCACGGCATCATAAAGAACTCATCAAATGGCCCGATGACCGCAAATATGACGAATTCCGCCAAGGGAAGCGAGCCAAAATGCCTCCGTTAGCGCGGGCCCCAATTGTCGCCTGCCTGCAAGATATTCTGCAGACAGCACAAGGATCCGTAGAAATCAACGTGCTGTCGCGGCTGATAATCGGTCTGCACCCCTACATGGTCCAGGATGGTTCAGATAAGAACATCTGCCTCGTAGACGATGTGGACTGGAATCAAGAAAACTATATGACCGGTGACCGTGGCACCACCGGCTACACCTACTAATCAACGCGGAGAGTGAATCATGGTAGAAAACACTCATGCAGCAAAGCAACGGCTGCTGACCCTTCCCCCAGTCACGGTTCCTGCCAAAGTCCTTCGCATGGACAGCCCGGAGTACACCATGCAACGGTTGCAGCAGCCGGTAGCCGCCGGACAACTGTGGATGGCAAAAACCAATACCGGACACCAGTACGTATTGGTCAGCGGCGTCTCCGATGATGCGCGCCTCATCACCGTGATTCCAATGAGCAACGATACAGCTGTACGGACCGAGGGAGCGCTGATAGTAAAAGACACTCCCCTATGCCGGCCAATGGTCGCATGGCCCGAGCTGGCAGCCGAAGTGCCAGTTCGCATACTGTTCAAGCCACTGGATGAGTTCGATCAGCTCGTGGCTCGAGCGCTGGCCGATAATCGCGATGACGAGTCGCTTGGCATTGAACGTGCAACAGCTCCGGAGGATCCGACGACGTCGGCGGAGCGGGAGATTTTCGAAGTCCGCCGGCGTATGGAAACCTGGCACGCCATGTGCTCCGACCTACCGAAGCTGCATTCAGATGAGGAGCGAGGCTCGACTACACCGGAGCGTGCGGAATATGTGAAGTCTTTGGTGACTGTGCTGGGATTGTCGTTTGCGGATGCCGCCGCGGTGGTCGATGGTCATCTTGCCCTGGACGATGAGCAGAATCGGCGTCTGTCTGATGCAGGCGTGCATCCTGAGCGGTTCCGGCCGAGGTCATTCCATTTGCCGAAGGATCTGCTGGTCGAAATCGAACAGCCCATGTACCGTCAGATCGCACAGCGGTATTCAGCGAATCTTGCAGGGGATGCGCGCCTCAATCTGGCAAAGGACGCCTTCGCGCTGGCCGCCCGCAAGAGCGGTTACGGACAGGAGTCCTGGCGTGGTGTGATTCAACAGGTCTTGCATAACAATCGAACGTCTGACGACACCGAACAGTAAATCGACGATCAAGGAACACAATCATGCTGGGATCCACATATCAATGGGTTGAAGCGCAGGTCAGCGAAATGCTCGAGACGGCCGCACGGATGCATCATGATTTTCCAGACGACTGTCTCAGCGACCCGTTTCGTATCGCCCAACATTGGGAGAATCAAATCACGGTACGCCGAATCAAGGCGTACGGGCATGGGCATAGGCAGAAGGCGACCGACGAATCAGCTGATACCGGACCGGCGGGGTTCTGCGAGCCTCCGGAGCAAACTGACGACGATGGCCGTTACCGGCTGGTGATCAACGAATGTAAATATCGGCCGCGCAATAATTTCACGCTGCTTCACGAGTTAGGGCACTATCTGCAACATGTGGATCTTGACCTATGGTCGCGTCTGTACTCGTTCGACGACAAGGCGACGGCCAAAGAAGCAGAGGAGACGGCCTGCAACCTCTTCGCGTCCAAGGCGTTGATGCCGGATTATCTGATTGACCGGGTCAGAGAAGGACAGTGGAAGGCTGACGTGGCTGCGAAGCTATACCCGATGGTACGTGCATCTCGTCCTGCGGTGGTGAGAAGAATCGCGCCATTGTTGCAGCCGGGAGCATGGCTGACGATGCTGAACAGGGACGAAACCCTGAATGTTCGCGCGTATTCCAATTGGTCCCAGGAATATGGGGATCTGTTGGATATGGAAAAGGCGGCATTACGGCGGTTCCGCAAGTCTCATAAAAGTGGCTTCGGCATCGAAGAGCAGACGTTCGTGGACTTGTCCGGTAAGGATATGCAGGGACGGTTCACACTCAGCGTGGCGAGATCCCCGAGCAGTAAGGATGATCCATTCTGGTTCATTCTGGGCCAGCGGCAGGCGACTGACGAGTGAAAGACTGACAGGAGAGGAGAACGACGGCGATGGCGACTACTGATATGCAGCAGGCAATGCCCGCATTGCCGGAGGTTGGCAGTATCGTCGAGGTGCGTGGAACCACATGGGCGGTCACGAGTGTGGCCGAACAGGGTTTGTCGCGCAGCCCAGCCGATGAGACTCGCGGCTGCAAACAGCATGTTGTGTCATTGCAATCCTTGGAAGAGGATCGCATGGGCGAGGAACTATCGGTCATTTGGGAATTGGAGGTTGGTCAAACCGTCATCCCCAGTCGGGGATTGCCGGATGTAATCAGTGCTGATTCGTTCGATGATCCGAACCGTTTGGGCGCGTTTGTAGATGCAATGCGCTGGGGTTCGGTGACCAGCGCGGATGACAAGAAATTCGAAGCTCCTTTCCGTACTGGCGCGAACCTGGAACCCTACCAGCTGGAACCGTTGCGTCGCGCGATAGCCGCACCGCGCACAAACCTGCTGCTGGCGGATGATGTCGGCTTAGGCAAGACAATCGAGGCAGGCATGGTGATTCAGGAGCTGCTGCTGCGCCACCGGGCTCGTACGGTAATCATCGTATGCCCGCCGTCGCTGTGTTTGAAGTGGCAGGAAGAGATGCACGAGAAATTCGGCTTGGATTTCGTCATCGTCAATTCGGAAACCTTGGCCAACACACGCCGTCAGTATGGTTTGGGATCGAACCCGTTCCGTCTATTCCCGCGTGTGATCGTGTCTATGGCGTGGGTGCCGTCGATTCGCGCGCAGCGCCTGTTCGAAGAGGTGTACGCGGATGCTGGACGTTTGAACAGCGCCCGCCGATATTCGTTTGATCTACTGGTCGTCGATGAGGCGCATCATGTCGCTCCCGCGGCTCCGACCATGCCCGGCAAGGCGCGTGGCTACGCGGTGGATTCCAAACGTACGGAGACTGTGCGTCGTCTGGCTGAGCATTGCGAGCATCGCTTGTTCCTGTCCGCAACCCCGCATAACGGGTATTCGGAGTCGTTCACGGCATTGCTGGAGATGGTCGATTCCCGTCGTTTCACGCGTGGCGCAAATATCGACGAAAAGGCACTGAACGAGGTGACCGTACGCCGTCTGAAGACAGGTATCAGTAATCTGAACTTCAAAGAGCGTCACATCGAAACCATCCCGTTTACGCCGACCCAAGATGAGGAAAGCCACTACCAGCTGCTGGATGATATTCTTGAGACCACAAGAAAGCAGCAGCGGAATCGTCGTTCCCTCGGTGTCACGGCGTTGTTGTTCAAGAAGCGTCTGTTATCAAGCCCGTGGGCGTTTTCCGTCACGTTGGGACGCTTTTTGCATGAGTCCGATTCCGACGATCGGGATCCGTTCGATGACAACTACTACACCGAGGTCATGGGCTCCGGCCAGTCGGACGAAGAGGAGGGGCTCGAGGACCAGCCTGAGTCCGAAGCGTTGCGCAAAGGCAAGGCGGACAATCCGCTTGAGGCCGCGCAAGAAGAACAACTGGAGGATTTGTCGTCCTGGTCAGGTGATTATGAAGCCAAGCCAAATTCCCGGTTACAGGCTCTGATCAACTGGCTGGATTCAATCTGTCGACCGGATGGCCGTGCACAGTGGAGCGACGAACGTGTGGTCGTGTTCACCGAGTACGCGGATACGTTGGATTGGATCCACATGGTACTCGAGTCACGCGGCTATTCCGCTCATCGCCTGGCTGTCATCAACGGCGCAACGTCCGCGGAAAATCGTGAACTCATCCGCGCCAGGTTCAACGCCGACCCACGCAAGGAACCCATCCGAGTATTGTTGGCCACCGACGCGGCCGGTGAAGGCATCGACCTGCAAGCATACTGCCATCGTCTGGTGAACTTCGATGTGCCGTTCAATCCGTCACGATTGGAACAGCGCATTGGCCGTATCGACCGATACGGCCAGACAAAGACCCCGGAAATCTACTATTTCCGTCCGAACGATACGTCTGGCGCACTGTATGCCGGCGATATGGCCTTCATGGAACGCATTGCCGAGAAAGTGGCTGTGGAAAAGCATGATCTGGGCACCGTGAACCCGTTAATCGACTACGATATTGCCGATCACTTCCTACATGCAAAAAAGTCGACACATTCGCCTGCGGTTGATGTTCGGACGCGGCAGGCGAATGATGCAATCAACCGTACACTGGCCGGCAGCTTGGAGTTGAACCGTCAACTCACCCATCTCGCTCAGGAATATGATGCGAGCAGGAAGGCCATGCATCTCTCCCCCGAGGCGGAGCTACGCGTTGTCAATACCGCTCTGGCTTTGACGAACCAGCCGCCTCTGATTCCCGCCGAGCATGATGGCCAAGTGGAGGAAGGCGTGTTCCGTCTTCCTGATCTCAACCGCGGTTGGCAACCGATTGCCGCCGGATTGCGTACGCTGCTCGACCCGACAACCGTCCGCCCAATCACGTTTGATCAGCAGATTGCCAAGCAAAACCCGAATGTGGCCTATGAGCATCTGGGAAGCGAATTGATGACCAAAGCCGCCCGTGTGCTGCGCGGTAATCTGTATGGCCAGGAGCCAAAACTGCACCGCGTCACGGCGATCGTCATGCCTGATTTGGAATATACGTGTGCGGCAGCCGTATCGCGCATGGTGTTGGTCGGCCGTGGCGGTCTGCGCGTACATGAGGAGGTGTTCGTCACCGGGCTGCGCTTTGGCGCGCAGAACATGGCAGGAGACAAAGCTCAGGATTTGCTTAGCACCGCACTTGATGCATCGCGTCAGCTTAAGATTGCCAGTCCTGCCGTGCTTCATCATCTGAGTGAGGCATGGATGGCCAATAACAGCCGTCTGCGCACACGTCTCGAGGATGCCGTCAACCGTCAGGCCGAAACGTTACAGCAGAAGAGCGCCGAGAAACTCAATGAACGCCGTGACGCCGACCTGACTCGCGCCAAGAGCATTTTTGAACAGTTCCGTGTGAATCTGCGCGACTCGCTCAAGCAGTTGCATGATCAGGACGAGGAGCAAAGTCAGATGATGTTTGACCTGTTCAGCGACGAGGAGAAACGTCAGCGTCAGCGTGATATTCGCAAGATGGAAGACCGTCTTGATTCATTGGACGAAGAGGAACGCCGAGAACTTGATATGATTCGCACCCGCTATCAGGATGTCAAACCGTATACGTCGATTGCCGCGTTGGTGTTTGCCGTCAGCGAGCAGGATGCGCGCATGTGGGAGGAGGAACGCTAATGGCAGCAACCCGTAGAAGCGCTCAGCGAGGTCGCAGCGCAACAAGCCAGATGAGTGTCACCCAAATGCATCGTGACTGGTTGCAGCTGGTCACAACCGATGGCCCGTTCCTTGCCGTCCCGGCGCTGAAGCGTGCATGGCCTCAGGGCATGGCCTCCATCAAGCAGCGTCCAAACGGTGGGAACATCATGGCGGAACTGCGCGATCGCAAGGCGATATTTGAGCAGTCGTGGGATGATTGGTACCGGTCGCTTTCGAAGGATGACCCGCAGGTCCGCATGAATTGGCTGAACCAGTACCGCGTACAACGAAACAAGTGGGTGGAGTTCGTACTGCGAGACATGCTTGGCTGGGAACATACATATATGCCTTTGACGTCCGGTTCCGCAAATGCTTCCACCTATCGATTCACGTCACCGAACGAGGCCATTCGCGTGGAACCGACCGCCATGATGAGCGTGAACGATCATCTCGGAGCCCTGGTGTTGGTGATCGATCCGGTGCAGGGCACGCTGACTGACGATTTGGATGACGGATGGTCAGCCAATGCGCTCGATCGTATGGAAAACATGTTGCGCGTTGAGGATTCGACGTGTTCAATCGGCGTGGTGACCGATGGCCGTTGGTGGGCGATTGTGAGTGCGCCAAAGCATGGTCCGGCAGCATGGGGACAGTTCGATTCGCAGATGTGGATAGATACTCCCGCAATACGTGACGCGTTCGCCGAACTGCTGGATATCCGACGTTTGGTGACCGGCACGGAGGAGAACCGTCTGCCCGCTTTATTTGCGGAGTCAGTGACCGCCGCCGAGGAAGTAACCGATTCTCTGGGCCGTCAGGTTCGTCAGGCCGTGGAATTGGTGGTCGCCGCATTCAGTGAAGCTTCCGCACACTCACGCGAGGATGGTCTGCCCGATCCACTGCCACAGGATGGCGAGGAAATCTATGAGGCAACCGTGACCATGATGATGCGCGTCGTGTTCCTGCTATTCGCGCAGGAACGCGGGCTCCTGCCGCAAAGTCTGCTGTTTGAGAATGGCTACGGTTTGGCTGGTGTGCTCGACCAGTTGGATGCGCAAGCCCGTGCGGATGGCGAGGAGTCAATGGACGGCACCAGCATGGTCTGGCATCGTCTGATCGCCACTTCGCAAGCTTTGTATTATGGCGCGTCATTCGAAGACATGCGTCTGCCTGCCTACGGCGGCTCCGTATTCGACCCGGACCGGCACCCCTTCCTGACCGCGCTCAACGATCGCGGTGAACTGGCATTGAGTGTGCCTGACCGTGTTATGTATCATGTGCTGCGAGCCGTGCAGATCGCGAACGTGAATGGCGAGGCCCGCCGTATTTCCTTCCGAGACATCGATGTGGAACAGATCGGCTATATTTACGAAGGCCTGCTTGGCTATACGTGCCGTCGCAGTACTGATATTGTGCTCGGATTGAACGGCAAGACCGGCGCGGAACCGGAAATGCCGCTTGACGCTCTCGAACAGATCACTGCGAATCTTGCTGCGTCCGATGCTAGCGGCAGTAAGCGTGCCACTGCCATCGCAACTTGGGTAAAGAACAATGCATCGGCTTCTGACGCGCCCTCGAAGAATGCGATGGCGAAGATGATTGCCGGACAGATGCCCGAGGATGGTGAACGCGCACTGCTTGCCGTCACGCACGACAGCGCATTGCAGGATCGTCTGCGCCCGTGGATAGCGCTCATCCGCCGTGACCTGCGCGGCAAGCCTGTCATATTCCTCGAAGGTGACTTGTACGTGACCGAAACCCCGTCACGCAAGAACGCCGGAGCACATTACACACCCAAAACCCTGGCCGAGGACGTGGTACGTTACGCGCTCGAACCGCTCATCTACAAGCCCGGACCATACCAGACCAACGACCGCGACAAGTGGCAGCCCATCTCGTCCGACGACCTGCTTGAACTGCACGTGGCCGACATCGCGTGCGGCTCCGGCGCGTTCCTTGTGGCCGCTGGCCGTTATCTGGCCAATCGGCTTGTCGAAGCATGGCATCGGGAAGGCACCACTCCGGCCGGCTCTTCGGAACAGGTACACAATAAGGCCATGCGTCAAGTGGTGGCCAAATGCCTGTATGGCGCGGACATCAACGAGATGGCTGTGGAGATGTGCAAACTGTCGCTGTGGCTCGTCTCGCTCGACCCACACCTGCCGTTCAGCTTCGTGGACAACAAGATCTTCCACGGCAACTCGCTACTCGGCATCACCAGCCTGCAGCAGATGAAGACCATGCGCATTGATGCCCAACAGCATGACCAAGGCCAGTTGTTCGTGGTGAATGAACTCGACCAGACAGCTGAGGCCGTGGACGTCGATGGGGTGCTGCGGAAGGTGCGCCGTCTGCGCGACCAGTTGTCCGACGAAATCAACAACAACGACCCGCAACGTTCTGCCAACGCGAAACGCCGGCAGATGCACGCGATTGAAGATGCGCTCGCTCAGGTGCGCCTAATCGCGGACGGTGTGATCGCCGCCGGACTGCAGGTCGGCGGCAAACCCGGCAAGCAACTGGACGAAGCCTACGACAACCTCGCCGTGGCCGCCGGCCGCGCGTTCCCGACGCACGGCGAAGCCGACGATACCATGCTGCGCAGCATCATCAAACGCGGCCTGACTCCGACCGTGCCGACCGACTACGAGCAATGGCAGTGCCTGCACTGGCCGCTTGAAATTCCCGAAGTTATGGAGAATGGTGGCTTCGACGCCATCATCGGTAATCCGCCGTTCCTCGGCAGCCAAAAACTACGCGGGGCTATGGGAAATAATATGCGAGATTGGTTCATTCATGTCATCGCAAGCGGAGCAACGGGGATTGCGGACTTGTGTGCCTATTTCTATTTACGCGCATTCGATTTGCTACGTAAAGGAGGAACCTTCGGTTTACTGGCCACAAATACTATTGCACAGGGCGGTACTCGCGAGGTTGGTCTCGATCAGATGGCCGAACGAGGTTTCACCATTACTCGAGCCATTCAATCGCAAACATGGACAGTAGCTAGCGCCAGCGTGGAATACGCAGTGGTGTGGGGCGTAAACGGTCGTGTAGACGATGCAATCCTGAAGGATTGCGACGGTGTAAGAACTAAGCGTATCTCCACATTGTTGGAACCTACCGGTAGAATCACCACCCCCCCCCCCCAATCGCTGATTGAAAATCAGAGCATTGCTTTTAACGGATGCTATGTACTTGGTACCGGTTTCATTATCTCGCCGGATACCGCACAACAGTGGATTGCCGCAGACCAGGAGAACAAGGATGTGCTCTTCCCCTATCTCAACGGCGACAATCTGAACAAGAATGCGGATTGCTCCGCGTCTCGCTGGGTCATTGACTTCAACGATATGTCTGAAGATAAAGCGCGAGAATATGTACTACCATACCAGCAACTTGCCGCCCACGTTAAAGATGAAAGACTGAAGAACAACCGAAAAGTTTACCGAGATTATTGGTGGCAATACGCGGAAAAGCGTCCCGCGATGCGCAAGGCGATATCCTCGCTTGACAAGGTGATTGTCATTGCACAGGTGAGTCGCACTCTCATGCCGCAAATGGTCACCAATGACCAGGTGTTTGACGCAATGCTAATTGTCTTCGCCACCAATCGGTACGCGGATCTGGCCGTGTTATCGTCCACGATGCATCGTGACTGGGTCATCAAATACGGCACAACCATGAGACTCGACCCAAGATATGTTCCCTCGGCGGTATTCGCCACGTTCCCCCGTCCGAGAACCGGTAACGACAGCCTCGAGACAATCGGCGAAACCTTGTATACCGAGCGCCGCGAGATCATGCTGCGTCGCAATCTCGGCCTGACCGACCTGTATAACCTCGTCAATGATCCTGATCTCTCCGATTCGTCGGATGCGGACGTGGCCCGTATGCGCGAGATCCACAAGACGCTCGACGAGACGGTTATGGACGCCTACGGATGGAGCGACGTTCCGCTCAACCACGGTTTCCATACGTACCGCAAGATGACCCGTTGGACGGTGTGCCCCGAAGCCCGCGTCGAGATTCTCGACCGTCTCCTCGAAGAAAACCACCGCCGCTACGCACTTGAAACCCAGACCAACCAGCAGGCCAAATAGCAGGAGGAACTGTGATGGCAAAACAATCGCAACCTCAACAGTCGCGACCAGTAAAACCCTATGAATTGCATTATCCGCTTGACGGCAAGTCTTACTCGGTGCGAGAGAATCTGCAGAACATTCTTGAGCGTGAACTCCTCGGCCCATCCGAAGGCGAGGAAGAACTCATGGATATCTCCCCGAAGACGAAGTACATTCTCGGCCGCATCGCCCCCACGCGTATTCGTCCGGATGATGATTCCGACGATAAAAGCGGATTGCCGCTGCTCGATGCCCTTGACAACGATGACAACGAAGAGGATGACGATTCCGAAGACGTGGAAAACGGCGGTTCCGAGAATCAGGATGAACCGCAGCGTCGCGGGCTGATCATCCCATCGTCAATGGGCCTGCGTTTTCAAGTGCCCGATGATCTGGACACGGTCACCGTGCACTGCTCGTGGGGCGTATACAACCCGGAAAAGACAGGCGAAGTTACCGAGAGCGGCAAGGAGGTCCGCAAATTCCGCCGCGCGCCAATGCACCATCCGGTGACTATTCGTCTGGCGGAACTGCGAGAAGGCACAACCGAAGAATTCAAGGTGACTTCATCGGATGCGGACAGTATCAAGTTGCGCGTCGACGTGTACAACGAACCGGACCAGCATCGTCGTCTTATCGAAGTGGCGCTCTGCAACGATAAGGCAGTCGGGAGCACTATTCGCATTCCCGATTGGTTGTTCCAGACCAAGCTGGAAGTGGATGCCGGCGGTGCCGCAGTATTTCTGCCCGTACATGACTGGATGGAAGACACATCCTTCGAAGATGAAACCGATGTGGAGGAGCAGCGTCTTCACCTGCAATACCGCAACAAACTGGAATTCGCCATCGGACGCACCTGCTCGGCCGACTGGACGGTTGCTCCAGAACATCCTCGCCGCGCCACCAGCGTACGTACCACATGGCTGCCGGTATCGGAGATTCCACAGACCAAAGCGGAAACAGTGCAAGACACTGAGCTCGACATGGTCACACTCGCGAGCGCAGACGCGGACACCGTACGTTCCGGTTTGCAGCCCATTGCGGACGGGTATGCGGCATGGCTGGACGAGCAACAGCACATCGCCGATCAGCTGCCCGAACACCTGCGTGACACCGCCGATGAGGTTATCGCGGAAGCCTGGCAGGTGCAGCGTCAACTCGCCGACGGCATCGACTTCCTCACTCATGATGAGGAGGCGTTACGCTGCTTCCACTTCATGAACCGGGTGATGGCAGACCAGCGCGTACACACACAAATTGCCGCCAAACGTGCCAATAACAGTACACTGACGATGGCAAAAGCCGAACAACAGGTCGAGGCTTCTGAGAATCCGCATCATTGGCGCGTGTTCCAGATCGCGTTCATTCTCATGCAGGTGCATGCACTCAGCGACCCATCGTTGAAGGTCCGCTCTGATCCTGAATGGTCAATGGCCAAAGCACAGCTGTTGTTCTTCCCAACCGGTGGCGGTAAAACCGAAGCGTATCTCGGTCTTGCCGCGTATGCGTTTGCGGCAAGACGCCGGCAAGGTGTTATCAATAGTCCGGACGGCACGCTCAACGGCAATGAGGGCGTAACCGTACTCATGCGTTACACGTTGCGCCTGCTCACCTCACAGCAGTTCCAACGTGCTTCAGCTCTCGTTTGCGCTGCCGAATTGGAACGTCGCAAGGCTCCTGAAATCTGGGGTTCCGAGCCATTCCGCATCGGCCTGTGGGTGGGCACCAGTGTGACACCGAAGCGAGTGGATGAAGCAGCCCAGGAGATTCAGCAGCTCAACCGTCAGAATTCCTCCCGCAATCCGGATGTGCTGCAAATCGCCAACTGCCCGTGGTGCGGCCGCACTTTGTCATCCGACTCACTCAAAGTCGATAAGACACTCGGACGGGTGTATGTGCGCTGCTCCGACCGATTCGGAGAATGCCCGTTTGCAGACGGTGGCACAGTGGAGGAAGGCATTCCGGTACTCACCACCGACGAGGAGATTTATCGTCTGGTACCAGCATTCGTGATTGCCACTGTTGACAAGTTCGCCCGCCTTGCCCGCGAAAGTGCCGCCTCCGCATTGTTCGGCTATGTTGGCCGCAAATGCGATAGGCATGGCTATGTGCCGCAACGGGGCGTTGACGGTTCCGCCGACTACGCCTCATGCAATCTGAAAGATGATTCCGCTCATCCAGCGAAGAACGGACATCCAAAAGCCGCAATCCACCCAGCAATCCGACTTCGTCCGCCAGACCTGATTATCCAGGACGAGCTCCACCTCATCACCGGCTCCCTCGGCACCACTATCGGCCTGTTCGAAGCCGGCATTGATGTGATGTCCACTTGGAAGAACGCTCAGGGGCATGTCATTCGGCCCCTGATCGTGGCTTCCTCGGCTACGGTGCGCAAGGCCTCCGAACAAATCGAGAATCTGTATGCTCGCGGCACCACGATGTTCCCGCCACAGGTACTCGACGCCGCGGATACATTCTTCTCCAAGGAAGTACCGGTATCCGCCGATCATCCCGGTCGACGGTACATTGGCATTTCCACTACCGGCGTGCGTCTGAGCAATGCGGAAATCCATACCGCCACTACCCTATTGAAGGGCGCGCAGCGTTTGATGGACGATCCCAACGGAGGCAACGCCGCCGACCCATACATGACCCTGGTCAGCTATTTTTCCACTACCCGAGAATTGGCAGGCATGGCACGATTCATGCAGGACGATATCGCCACCCGCGTGCGCATTTGGCGACTCGGCAGTCTACTTCCCCAGCGTCTCGGCACCAAGGGCAATATGTTGAATGTCGGCGAATTGACGTCACGCATCGCCTCCTCCGATATCGTGCAGACGCTGAATGCCATGAACATACAGTTCGACCGCCGATACGATTCAGCAGAGGCCTTGGCTCATAACAGCCAATTGAAGAAACAAGGCAAAAAGCCGATCTACCGTTCCGGCGAACGTCCCTTCGATGCCGTGCTTGCCACATCGATGCTGCAGGTCGGCGTCGATGTGCCCAGGCTCGGATTGATGATGATCGTCGGGCAGCCGAAGAACACGGCCGAATACATCCAGGCATCCTCCCGAGTCGGACGTGACTCGGATCGCCCCGGCTTGGTGGTGACGCTTGGCAATTGGGCTCGTCCGCGCGATCTGGCACATTTCGAACAGTTCCGTGCCTACCATGAGTCGTTCTATGCACGAGTGGAACCATTGTCCGTCACACCGTTCTCAATCACCTCAATGGAGCGAGGCATCGAAGGGCTACTCGTCAGCGCCGCACGAGTCCTGCAAGCCGGCGTGCATGACGGTTTGTCCCCCGAGCATAACGCCGGTCAAATCGACGGACAGCGACCATTCCTCGAACAACTTATCAAGGAACTCCAAGAACGCATTCGGCACGCCGCCCGTAACGATAGCAGAACAATATATGCAGCCAAACAGCTGCGTAATCGACTCGAGAAATGGATCAAGCTCTCCGATACCGCTCATGGCGAAGGCCGCACGCTGGTCTACGAGCGAGTCCCCGAAGGAAACGAACAGCTTATGCCGCTGATGTGTTCTGCGGAAGATCTCGGCGACAAAGCGAAAGCGGACACGGAAGGAAAATTCGTGGTCGCCAATTCCATGCGTGAGGTGCAGCCGGAGATCAATATTCTCGTCTCACCTATCCCAGACAAGCTCGGCAACGTCGAAAAAGGCGGCATGCTGCCCTGGCAACCCCAAGACACCGATAACGACAACGAACAGAAGGCCTGACCATGAGCGATACCAGCAATCTGAATTACGATGAAGACGCACTCGTTGACCCATTGGGAGACGAAGATAAGCTTGCCGAACAGCAAGGGAGTAAAAACTATTCCAAGGTAGGTTCTTCCCGCGGATCCACATTACTGTATACCTACGGGCCGGGATCCATTATGGATCTGCCGCATTTCACGGTTATGCCTATGGGATTGGAAGCTTGGGACCATGTCTGGGATCATGCCAATTCCGGCATCCCGAGCATCCACGCGCCACGCTTGCTGGAAAGCGTGCAAATCATGCTTGGACGCCAAGTGCAGGAATTGCGTCCATTCCCCCGCGAAACATCGTTTTCCGGAATTCCGTCTCAGGAAGGCGGCAGACTCGGAGTGCCCGCACGAGTCTTCCCGCAATGGTTGCGCTGTACAGGTTGCAATAAGCTGGCCCCTGTTGCGGATTTTGTCAACGGCTACCGCAATGTCAACCGTTACCGTCCCGATCAGGCGCAATTCACACATCGTCATTGCCCGGGAGGCGGACAAGGCAAGAAAACCGACCGTCTCTGTATTCCAGCTCGATACCTACTGGTGTGTCCTAATGGCCATGTGGACGAGTTCCCCTATGACTGGTGGGTGCATTACGGTGAACGCTGCACCGCCGCCCCTGACAAACCACAACTGCGCATGTTTGAGGGTGCCAAGGGTATTCCCACCATTGAGTGCAAGAGCTGTGGCAAAAAACGTACCATGAGTGAGGCACAGGGAACTGACGGACAAAAGAAACTACCAAAATGCCGAGGCCGGTTCCCACATCTCAATGAGTATGAAGACAACTGCAACGAACCGGTTCGCCTGATGCTCATCGGTGCCTCCAACTTGTGGTTCCCCGTGACACAAAGCATCATCGATATGCCACGCCTCGATGAAGCAAAAGAACGCCAAGACCTCTATGAGGAATTGACCAAATTACTGTATGAGAGCGGCAATCAATGGATGCTGGAAGACAACAACTACGAGAGCATTATCAAAACCGTCTCGCATCATCCTAGAGCAAGCCGCCAGCTCAAAGATTCACTGACTTCCCAAGCTGAGCTGCAATTCTTGATTCATCATGCCCGCAAAGAAGAGGAGAACAAGGAAAAGGAGCAACAGGAACGCCGGAAGAACTGGGATCCATCTGATCTTCGGGTGCCTGAATGGAAATTCCTTCAGCGAGATCTCTTCCGAGACGGATATACCGAACCGCACAGCGGTATCACCGTTCATAAGGAATCAGTCGCGCCGTCGGTGACTCATGCCGGCATCTCCCGCATATTGGGAGTCGATAAGCTTCGTAAGGTCAACACGCTCCTCGGTTTCACACGTATCGACGATTTCGAACGCGCGAATGATATCGGTCATCGACTGGTCGGGCTCACTCACGACAAACCGACATGGGTACCCGCCACCGAAGATCTCGGTGAGGGTGTTTTCATCCAATTGGATGAAGATAAGGTTGCGCAGTGGGAACAACATGTGCTTGCCAGCAGCCTGTGGGAGGCGCATCGACAAGCCCATCGGCGTAATTTCTATAATCGTTTCTCTGAAACATCAAAGGACATCAACCCGGATGACCGACTGCCGCAACCGCGCTATTGGCTGGTGCATACGCTGTCTCATGCACTTATCAAGATGATGGCCATGTCATCCGGATATGGCATCCCCAGTCTGAACGAACGCATATACGCATGGCCGGCAAAGGATGATGATCATCCGGCCGCGACTGGAGTACTGATCGCCACTACGGCATCTGATTCAGATGGCACACTTGGCGGACTGGTCAGTCTGGGAGCACAGCAAGATTTTGAACGCATCTTCACTGAAACCCTTCAGGAGATTCGACGTTGCTCTTCGGATCCCGTGTGCGCGCAGCGCATACCCAAGGATCCGGAGGACTTCCTGCATGGAGCCGCTTGCCACTGCTGCTGCATGCTCGCAGAGACGACCTGCGAGCGGGCGAATCGCTTCCTCGATCGCCGATTCCTTGTCCCGTTGCCGGGAGAGTATTCGGACCTAGCATTCTTCGGAGACTGACGATGGACGAAAATCAGCAGAATGCACTCGTTGTTCTCGGAGCGTACCTCACCGGTACGGAGGCAGGCACCATGGCTGACCGGCTTGCCGCCGGCGAAACCATTACCCAAGCGCTGGGTGCCGTACAACCTTCCCGCAGGAAGGACATTCGGCATCTGTTGAGAACCGCGGGATATGGCATTTCTGGAGATGTCCAGCGGCAAATGACCGTTGCCGGCTTACGCACCATTCAAGGAGCGCACTCAGGCACTACCGAAATCTCTCCTATGTGGACCGCACCGCATCTGCTGGCCAATGCCGGCGAGCTCAACCTATCACGTAGCAGATTAGTAATGGACGCCCGCACATCCGTGGTTTGTTCAACGTATAATTTCCAATCCTCGTCCGACTTGTGGAAGGCCTTAGTGGAAATGGCCGCACAGCATCCTGAGGTATCCATAAGGATTTACGTTGACGCCTCCGCGAACGATGGGACGTCCAAAGCGGGAAGCCGCAGTCTCTCGCCAAAGGAGATCGCCCAAAAACTTCCTCGAGCTCACGTGTTCCGTACCAAGAAATACGCAACCGGCAAGTATTACCGCAACCACGCCAAATTCCTCTCCATTGATCATCAGTCGCTGCTCGTAACCAGTGCAAACTTCTCCTATAGTGCGGAGAACCTCAATATCGAGCTTGGGCTGAAAGTCGAGGACCAGAACCTGGCAGAGATGGTGGAAGGTGAAATGCGCCGGCTTGAATCATACGTCTACGAGCAAGTATGAACCATTCCACACGAATGACAAGAAGGAAAATCACAATCTCATGTCGCAAGCTAACTCGAATACAGTGACCATCGTCATGTACCTTAACGCGTTCGCCGAGCTGAATGCCTTTCAAAAAAGCACGCAGAAAGCGTTCCGCACCTTTATCCAGCAACTTCGTGACGATCCAACGCTGCCAAGTCTGCACGTCGAGCCTCTGAAAAACACGAAGGACCGTGAAATCCGATCCATTCGCATCAACAATCAAGGCTGCCGCGCCATCGTAGCCAAAGAAACCCGGACCAACACCTATACGATTTTGCATATCGATGAAGGCCATGATGACGCCTACGACTGGGTGGCGAAGCATCGTCTCACCACGGATATGGTCACCAATACCATCCGGTTGGAAAAATCCATCGATCCAAATCAAATGGCACAACTGCTGTCCGATGGATTCACAAATGGCTCATACAGAGATCTCTTTACCAAATTCAGCGATGAGGACATCGCAGCATTCGGCATCCCTGAAAGCGGCGTTTCCGTACTGCGATACGCACCTTCTATCGAAATTGCCAAGATTATGGCTTCCCTACTACCAGAACAGGCTCGCGCATGCGTTGATCTTGCCCTTGAAGGTTATAGCAAGGATGACATTAATGAACTACTCGCCGACGAACGCAAGCAAAACATATCGTATGGTTTTGCACAACAGGATTCGTCACAGGAATTCATCGAAGCTGCCGGAGACAATCAAGATGAGCGAAACATGCGTTCAATGCTCACTTCGAACGGCACGCAACAACAGTTTGTCGTGCTTACCGATGATGACGATCTCGAACGAATTCTCAATGCTCCGCTGGCACAGTGGCGCGTGTTCCTGCATCCAACGCAACGCGCCATCGCCTACGGTGATTATTCCGGTCCAGCGCGGGTTACCGGTGGGGCAGGCACCGGCAAAACCGTAGTTGCCATGCATCGCGCGCGTAGACTGGCACAGAATCTCATCAAACAAAACAGCAATCGCAAGGTCCTGCTGACTACGTACACCGCCAATCTGGCTGATGACATTCTCGATAATATGAAACTGCTCTGCAGCGAAAACGAGCTTGCACATATTGAGATCATCAATCTTGACAAGTGGCTGTACTCGTTCCTGAGTAAGAACACGAAGTACCGCGTCCAGTACAAGACCGCCAGCCTGTGGCTAAAAGCCAAATCAGCCATTACAGATAAATCCGTGTTGGGACTGCCAATCGATTTCTTCGTTCAGGAATGGGAGCAGGTAATTCTCGCAAACGGCATCACTGATATGAACGAATATCTTGCAGTATCCCGGCGAGGGCGAAGTGAACGCCTGACCGAGTCGCAGCGTGAATCCATATGGACCATCGTGGAACAGTATCGTCAGCTGATGGATGAGCGCAAGGAATACGATCAGACATATGCCATGCACATCGCCGCCAAGCTCCTTGATGGACCATACTCAGACCATAAATTCGCATTCGTGGTAATCGACGAAGGCCAGGATTTCAGTGCATCGGCGTATCGTCTACTCCGCAGTATGGTCGGTCATCATGCCAATGATATGTTCATCACCAGCGACAATCACCAGCAGCTATACGGCAATCGCGTCTCTTTGAAACAATGTGGCATTCCGATTGCCGGACGCAGTTTCAGGCTCAAGGTCAACTATCGAACGACGAATGAAATCAAAACAGCTGCGGAAAGCGTTGGGCGAACTAGCGGCGCCAATACAATAAGTGACGTAGTGCAGGCAATGAAGTCGGCTCAACATCTTCAAGCGCTGAACGACTCTGACAATGTTTCCAAGGACAAGAACGCCGATCAGCTGGAGTACTCGCTTACCGGCGTATTCGAGGACTCAGCCCAGCAAGAAATCTTTGGAGACGGGATCTCACTGACTCATGGAGAATGGCCCGAAGCAATACGCTGCAAGAGTTGGGATGCTCAATTCCATCGCGTGCACGAATGGATCGATAAACGACTGGAGCAAGACCCTGCTGCCAAGCCGGAAGGCATTTGCATAATCGTGCGCGACAATCAACATGCGGATGATTGGGTGGAAGCGTTGCTATCAAGAACTTCATATAAGGCGCTGAAGTTGGATAATAAAACTCAAGATATGGCTCAAACGCCAGGCATTCGTGTGGCCACTATGTATCGCGCCAAAGGATTGGAATTTGACTATGTCGTCGTTGCCGATGTGAATCAGTGTCCGCCAGCGGGACTGGTACACAAGTTCGCCAATAATGAGATGGCACTGAACCAGCTGTACAGGCAGGAGCGGAACCTGCTGTATGTTGCCATGACCCGACCTCGCAAGGAATTGCTAGTCACAGCAGTAGGCTGATTCCATAGCAGATGGGGTGGGCCATCGTTTGTTCGATGGCCCACCCCATCTGTCAATCGCCAAGTTTATATGTAGTTCTCGGATGACCCTTACCATAATGACTGGTTACAAAGCGGCCCGTGATTGCGGACTTGTAACGCCCTTTGCCGGAATTGCCGTGCCCCGACTGTTTACGCGTCTTATTCTTCCCCGTCATAATCCCCTCCTTTCTGCAGTCGATTCATCGGAATAATCCCCATCTCCTGCTACGATATCATTATATTTTCCGGTTTCAAACAAGAAAGTGAGAGCTTGGGCATGTCAATTCAAATCGATTTCGCCAACAACAGCCGTGTATTTACCGGAGAATCCTCAGATACAGAGTTTGCTCGTATTTTCGGTTTTCCTGCACAAACGCTAAGGGATGCAGCATTGCTGGCATTGCGTGGAGCTCGCGAAACCGATGACATGCATTCACAATTAAGTGCGGCAGGTTCAAGGTTCTATCATCATTTCGTGGAACAGATTCGCGCCGAGCTGGATACTTTTGACGATTGGAGTGCCAACCGAGAGGACGATAACCACACCTCACCAAGGGCACACCGCTCAGATGGACTGGCCTTGGCGTTCGCACAAGGAACCACAGCAACAGGACGCATCTCCGGCTCCCCTCGTTTGAAGAAACCCCTTGGTACGTTCACTCTGCTGGAGTTGCAGCAGAACACGAATCATGTTCCACAGCAACTAGAATTTGGAGAGTTGTCCGAAGCCGTGGAGGAGCGTCCTCAGACACTGTGGCTGCTACTGTTCCATCGCGACGCGGATAATGAAGCTGTCAGGTTAGAAGTGTCGCTTCCAACCGGAGTGAGCGATGACGGTAAAATTTTAGGATGGGACAAGCGTATTGTGCTTGGCGAGATCGGCATGAACAATCAAATCATGGAGGTCCGGGACGATGAGCGTAACGAGGATGACGATGCTGCCGTCGCCATTTCCGCACGCTGAAAGCAACGCTCGATTATCACTTAATCCGGAACGTATTCGCTGTGCCCGAGAGACAGCGGAACTCAGCAAGGTCCAGCTAGCCAATCTTCTGCATGTCACGTCACGCACGATTGCGAACTATGAGGAAGATGGCGCGCCCGCTTCTCAAGCTTTAGTCCTGGCAGAAGCGCTGGGTGTCATGCCGTCTTTCTTTACAGCACTGCCAGACGCACCTGCGATTGAGGATTTATCCGAGGAACAGGTGTGGTTCCGTTCACTGCGCAAGTCGACGGTGAAACAACGCAAGTCAGCAGTCGGTCATGGCCGGAATGCGTTATTGTTCTTCCGATGGATTGAGCGCCATTTCCGTCTTCCTGATTGCACACTACCAGTGGAGGATGGCGCAGCTTGGACCCCGTGCGAAGCAGCCACAGCATTGCGTGGCGATTGGGGATATGGGGAAAATCCCCTCCCCGATATGACAGGTCTTGCCGAAGCTCATGGCGTTCGCCTATTTACTCTGCCTTCCGTAGGCAAGGAGGTGGATGCGTTCAGCTTCATGTTTGACACGGTACCGTATGTAGCAGTTGATGCCTCAAAAACTGCTGAGCGTGTGCGGTTTGATATCGCGCACGAGCTCGGACATCTACTACTGCACGCCAGCTCGATGTCCGAAAATATCGCCAGCCGCGATGTGGAGTCGGAAGCACACGAGTTTGCAGCGAATCTACTGATGCCAGAACGCCGCGTAAAAGCAGTTATCCCCACACATGCGAGCATTGCCGACATCATTAAAGGCAAACGATATTTCAAGGTCTCAGCGATGGCGATGACCCGTCGCGCTCATGAATTGCGAAGGCTCACTGATTGGGAATACCGACAAACTTGTTCGGCATTGACTGCACAAGGTTACAGATCTTCCGAACCGAACGGCATTGCATCAGAACGGTCCAAGGTGTTTTCATTTGTTGCACAAACCAATCGCAACAAGGGTCTCTCGTCCAATACCATCAGTGAGGAGATTGGATTGACCGTACAAGAGCTGCATGATTTGTCGTTCGGCAATATCCTCGTCGTTTCCAATGGCAGCGGACTGTCTAGCAATACTTCCGTACAAGGAAAGCCTCAGCTGACACTACGCGTGAACAAGAACTTCGATAACTGAACAGATCAAAAAGGAGCAAAAACGATGACCCACTGGACGGTGGCATCAAACATTTGTCTTTGTCACAGACACCGTCGAAAACGGCAAAATCGCCTGCGCCAAGAGGCTTTTCAACGACTTCTAACGCGCCGGCAACGTCCGCTATGAGCAGCCCATCTCATACAAAGACCTCCTCGAAAAGTGAAGTCACTATAGTTCACATTAGTCGTGGGATGTATGTCATTTATAAGAAAAACGCACCCCACAAAAATAAATGCTTAAAACACACAAGTCAAGGATAAAAATGACACAAGAAAACTTCAACGAAGAGATTAAAGAACAATTCATACAATGGTCAATTGAACACAAAAAGATAGCAGCAAGCACTGCAAGTAATTATGCCTCTGTGCTAGATAATTACAACCCCAATAAATATCGATTGTCAAATAATCAAAAAACACTAGATAGCAATAATCTATTTAAAACATCTTTATTTAAAATAAACAATAAAGATATTATTAATTCTATGTATAATAAATTACTTGAGTTCGGATACGAAAGTAAGAATAATTCTAATTCAGACTGGAAGGATGACCACAAAAATCTATCATCAGCCTTATTGGCATACAATGAATTTCTATCAGATGTTCAACAAAATATATATTCACAGGTTAAATCAAACAATATCCCAATATCTCACAATTTAATTTATTTTGGAGCTCCAGGTACCGGTAAAAGCTACCAACTCAATGAGTTGGTAAAGAACTATTTCACCAATAGATATGAGCGAATTACTTTTTACGCGGACTACTTGCATTCGCAATTTGTTGGGTCATACAAGCCGATAACAGTCACAAATAGGAGCGGAAAAGACATTAGTACGATTGAGTATCAGTTCCGCCCCGGGCCTTTTACCCGCGTATTGATTCGTGCGCTCAATGACCCCAATCAGCCATATGCTTTGGTCATCGAGGAATTGAACCGAGCCGAAGCTGCTTCCGTATTCGGCGACGCGTTCCAGTTGCTCGACCGCAACGACGAAGGCCAAAGCGAATACGCTATCACGGTCAGTGAAGACCTTCGCGAGTATCTCAGTCATAAGGAAGCAGCAAGCGAACCTACCAGCCTGACAACAGAAGGACGGGACAATCTTCAAAGGCTGACCGGCCAAGATGATTGTTCTCAAATCGCCATACCGTCGAATATGTATATCTTGGCCACGATGAACTCCGCCGATCAAGGCGTATTTCCTCTCGATACCGCATTCAAGCGTCGCTGGAATTTCAAATACGTCAGCATTGACGAGGGAAAAGACATCATAAAAGACCAGGATTGGGTAACAAAATACCGCATAGCAATTAATGAAAATTTGCTTAATGCCGATATACCCGAAGACAAGCAAATGGGTCCGTTTTTCCTAGGAAATATTAATCTCGAGTTCGGCACTCCTGAATTCGACGAGGCTATGAAGAATAAGGTCATCATGTACCTTTTCGAAGATGCCGCGAAGTATCATCCGACAAAGATATTCAATACCGAAGTGATTAATGGCACTCTCAGTGAAACCGGAAAGAAGCTTTCACTGCAGAAGCTTTTCGACGCTTGGGATAAAATTAACTACGGCATTTTCCAAGGACTGACAACGGTCGATAAAGCACAAAAGAACGAAAAAATAGATGCTTCTAATTCAGGAGCTGAGCAGCAGGACACTTCCACACCAAATCCTGAAACGACATCGGACAATCAGATTGCACAAGGCGATGAGGAATAAACCATAATGGTCAGTCGATTCTTCATTGAAGGAGTCTGTTACACTTCTCAGCAGATTTGCGAAGCACGAATCAGGAGTGGCTTACCTAGCACAGAAACGCCCACTTACGATGCGTCAGATGAGCAGTTAAACGATGCCACCACTTCCGTTATCAATATGCTTTCCAGTATGAGAATAGGCCAAAAGTCGTTGCTGAAAAGTGTCAAAGGCGGCTACCGGTTTAATTATGTGGGAGTCCTCGCTATAGACGGGTTTCTATTTCCGATCCTACCGAAGTACTATACGTATGAGCCCAAGGAGCATATTCCAGCTAAGCCTGCAGCGGCCTCTCTCATCGAGGTACTTACCGCCATACACAAATATCTCAGTTCTCACCCGACCAAGCAGGATGAAATTACCTTCAGCCCGGCAGACATCCAACAACCGATTGTGCAGAACCAGCTTGGACTGTATCGGTTCCTGCTAGAAGACTATGCACAGAATGGGCCATACACGAATTCACGGAAAATACGGGAATTCAATGGCGAAGGTGAAATCGATTGGCCACGCACCATAGGCCAGATCACTCCAGTAATGAGCAACGATTCACCAGCGTATATGGAACTTATCACCTCGCGACGGACCCGTGAATCGTCCAATTTCATAGCGCGCATACAACTGGCAATGCTCACCGAAATCAGCGATTTCATAGAAAGCACCGGTCTGAACGGGATTCTGCACATGCCACTTGTCAGGAACTCACATAAGAACTTGGACGATGTCGGTGATACTGCAATGCTGGTGCGCCGTTTGCAGCAGGAGCTCAGCATTCAGTTCGAGACACGAAAGAAACTGCTCTTAAGCAACATGCTCAATTACCTCAGGAATTACAGTCCTGCGGACAGGAGCAGTATTCTAGCTGAGGGCACAGGGTCGTTCGATCGCGTGTGGGAAGACATTTGCCAACAAATCTTCCACCATGACGAACGAATCACTTTGCCAAAACCCATGTGGGAATTCTTCCCGCAATTGGAGTGGAATTCGAGCTCGAATCTCACTAGTCAGGCTGTCAATGATGCAAACGCCGACGAAGCAAAAGCCGCGCAAGAGAATGACATCCCAGGAGAGGGCACCACAGCAGAGGCAAATTCGTCCACTCTTATACCGGATGTAATCAACACTGCGGAGTTGAATACTCAATCTTCCATTTACATTCTGGATGCCAAATACTATATGCCCGAATACAAGTATTCAGACTCGGAGAACGGTCAAATAACCGGTCAGCCCGGCATCGGTGATCTCATCAAGCAATACTTTTATATGATGGCCTTGCACCAAGAGTTGCCACTCAAGGAAGACAAGAATGCAACCGGCCCAATCGGCATCTTGGGCAACGCCTTCATCCTACCGTCCCAGCGAGCACTGGAAGATGAAGGCGATTCAAGCGAACGATACCTGCTTGTACAGCGAGGGCAGGTGTCGCTAAAGTTTATGAACAATATCGACAAGGGCTTTCCCAAGCATATTCTTCTATTCGAATTGGATGCCGAGCAGGCAACCAATATGTATCTGACCGGCATCCCGGATGCAGCTAAGGCTTTAGAATATCTGCGCCAGATGTTCGCGCCCGAACCATCCGAAAACCTCATCGGAGCGAAAACCATTAAACGATAATGGGCTCTCCTTTCTTCGGGCAGCGGAATCTTTCAGCCATTCATCTTTAATAATCAGGCAAACCCTTATCGAAACGCTCAACTGGTAAAACCGAATTCAGCAAACACAGTTGAGACTTAGGTCAGCATGGCTCCTGCATCCCCACAACGTTGCGACACGCCTCATAAAACAAAGAAAACCAATCCTATGAGGAAGTTGTCCGGTTAATCATGGTGTCATCCGGAAAGGCTGGTTGGCAAGAAAAAGATAGACGTTCAGAGAAAGGCTCTGGACGAGGAAGAAGGAAGGAAAACACCATGACCATGAACATCATTCTGATTGCACCGGATACTGATGACCTGCCAGAAGGCGCCAAGGCAGCCGGACTTGAATACGCCGTCCGTCGCAGCCGTGACCACGCGTTCCTCTCAGATCCGGATCTCGACGGCACCGATGCCGCATGGGAACCGGACGCGATGAACGGCACATGGTTGGGCAGCGTAGACGAAGCATGGAACCTTGCGGACCGTTTTAATCTGACAAATCCCGACGAAGACAAGGATATGCTTAACGGCTACCAAATCGTCAGCCGTCCTTGGTTCTACGAGGACGATCTTATCGACAGCATGGAACCCGTCGCACTCGACAAGCTCGACTTCAGCGGACTTGGTATCACCATCGATGACTTCGAGAAGTAAGTCGAATGACAGCACGGAATATCAGCAGCAGTGCCATACTCCATGGAATTATTCTTCTACCGATGGCTGAGCGCATAATAAGGCTTTGAACCGAACATAATTGTTCGGTTCAAAGCCTTTTTTCTCTATGGGCGCCTGGACAACTAGTCTGCACATATTGCTCAACGCATGTTGCTCAGCTCACATCAATCAGCCGATGCCCGGCCAAACCGATAAGCCAACGATCGGTGACCCGGTAGCCAAAGTAGCGCTGTTCCAAGGCGCGCGCGTAAAGATCTTGCTGGGCTCGGTAATCGTCGGCAAGACGTTTCTGCCAAGCATCAAGAGACTCACCACGTTGTACCCGGTCGGTTTTGTAATCGAACAATATGATGGATTTCGTTGCATCATCGACGACGAAACCATCGATAACACCACGCACTACGATCTCCTCGTTCTTCATGGAAGAAAGCGAAGACACTGTATCCGAATCCGCCGAATCATCAGTATTCGCGTTGTAGCTATTGAAGACTGCCAATTCATGCGCTCCAATCAGCATGGTGAACGGCTCTTCCCTGTGTAAATCGGCTGGGTTGGAACGGATTCGTGCAGTAAGCCTTCTCAGAGCATCCGCACTCACGGTTTCATTTTCGTCAGCAACTACTTGTGCACTATCACCCAACCCGCCTGAGACGAACCACAGCAGATTCGCCATCATCGTCTCACCTCGCAGGGTTTCAGCCACGGCTGGCGCAATCAGATGTTTGTGAAGCAATTGGTTGATAGCTGATTCAATGCCAGCACGGCAGGATTCAGCATTCTCCGAGCGCTCCCAGTCGAAGATTTCCAACACGTTATGCGCGCCGGTGCCTACTTCGGCAGGAGAAGCCTCATGCTTGGTGGATTCGGCTACCATGAAGTCCGGCAAGGCAAAGTCCATGCGGCGCCAGTCATCTTTAGCGTCCACAATCACGTTTTCTGCCGAATCATCTGCAACATCACTATCTTCATCACCTGTATTCTGCTGGGCGGCATTAGCCATCCAATAGCGAGCGCCGGAAGCATTGACGGCCGCTGGCACACGCGGCAAACTGTCTCCGTCTACCTCGGGGCGTTGAGCTTCAATATTCATACGCTTCTTGGTGTATGAATATCCTGGCGTATTCGCGGTCATCTCGGTCTGCGGTTCAGGATTATCCGCATGAGCGGAAATCGTAATGCACATGCCTTGCTGTGCGGTCTGTGAATCGGAATCATCAGGGTTTTGAGGAACCACAATGACTCGAGGCTCACCGTCAATATGAATATCTTGCCAATCATCTGGAATCTGAGTGACCGCACCCGGCTCTGCCGACTGCTGCCACGCAAGCATTCCCCCAAGAATCCAAGACAGATACTGAGAAGACGAAACCAACGATTGTACTGATAACGCCTTGCGCGGACCGCAGACAGAATCCACTTCTCGCACTGAAGCGTCACCGATAATCTTTCGCATATCTATCGAATTCGGATTATCTTTGGATTCCTTGGCATTCGCCACGATGATGAGCTTCTTCTTCGGTCTGGTCAATGCCACGTAGAGCAGGCGCAGCTCCTCTTCCACGCTTTTACGCTTCAACTCCTCCATCACATCATCGCGTTGGAAAGTACCTAATCTGTATTCATGGCGCGTGAAAACTACATTCATGCCGGCGATGCCATAACGTACGCCCGGCTTTTCCACCACAGGAACAGATGTTTGCTTCACGTTTTTCAGCAAATCACCTGAAGCGTTCATCACAATTACTACCGGCCATTGCAAACCTTTAGCCTTGTGAATGGTCATGATATGCACGGCGTTCTTGGTGGGAACCGTTGAGGCCTCCTCCCCCGCCTTAGCATCCGTTGCCCAAGATTCCACGGCATCAAGAAATGCACGAAGATTATGCCCATGTGTGGATTCATAGGTCCTGGCCTTGGCACAAAGCGACTCCAAATTGGCTTTGCGCTGCGCACCTTCCGGCAGCAAGCCCACGTAATCGTACAAATCTGTTACTGCATACAGATGCCATAACAGTTCATCCAGCGGATGACTGGAGGCAAAGTCACGCATATCATTCAGAAGATTCAAGAATGCTTGACATTTGTCAGTCAATCCCTGGGTGCGCCATGTATGCGCCAAGTCGGTCGCAGTATCTTCAGGGTTGGCATCATTCGTGTCATTTGCATTGTCTGCACCAGACTGCATGTCAACTTTCGCATGCTGATTCTTGAATTCACTGGCTACCCAGATCTGCCCGTATAATCCACCCTTCGTCTGCATGCGCAACCGCGCCAGATCGTCATCAGTAAAGCCAAATGATCGCAGCACAGTGACCAGTGGAATATCCTGATGCGCATTGGCAATGACTCTCAGCCAGTTGAGCGTCAGGGTAATCTCCGGCTTCTTGTAGAAATCGCCTACACCTTTCACTTCGACCGGAATATTGGCAGCCTGCAACCGGTCCGCGAGATCTCCGAAATAGGTGGCGCCACGCGAAAGAATCGCAATGTCACCGTACGAATAGCCCTCCCGAGCAATCAATGACTGCACACGGCGCACAATCATGTCCACCTGCAGCTGACTTTGCGCGCAACGCAAATTACCTTGAGATTTCATCTGGGGTTCCGGTGTGTTACTGCTGGGCTCGTCACCGTTCTCCACTCGCTCGCCTTGCAAGCACAGCAGCAGTTCCACTGCATCACTGTGGAATGGCGTATCCTGCGCTGACTCATCAGCGTGGACATCAGCTTGTATATGCAGCCGCTCAGCACGATAATCCACCTTGCCCATGTCGTGAGTCATCAACCCATCGAACACTGCATTCACAAACGTGATGATTTCCGGCGTTGAACGATAATTCACCCATAATTGGCTGGTATGCTCAGGCGGCACCTGATCGCAAATTTCCTTGAAGGCCTCCGGAGAAGCGTCACGGAAACCGTAGATGCTTTGTTTGACGTCACCCACCATAGTGAGCTTGTCCGCTTCACTACTGACGTATTGGATGAATGCGTTCTGCAGCGCATTATCATCCTGGCTCTCGTCCACATAGATATAACGCCACTGATCATGGATGCGCTGCGCTGCTTCCGGCTCTTGCAATATGGAAAGAGCCCATTCCGCCACGTCGCTGAAATCAGCCAATCGCATACGTTTTTTCTCAGCACGGTATGCATCATCCAAAAGATGAATGAAGCAAACCTGCGTATCCAAACGATGCTTCATCCGCGCGTACAGCAGGTTGGTGTCTTCCAGCGTGAAAGTGAATATCGTGAGTATATTCTTCAGGGGCTGCTGAACGTCACCCACCGACTGGGCGAGTTCCTTCACACCTTCACACTTAGTATTAACTTTGCCTTTGAACACGTCTTTCAATACGCCTGTTCTCTGCGTGCAATTTGTGGTAACAGCATGATACAGACCATTATCAGGATGTTCCTGCTCGTCATGAAAAAGCGCATACAGCTCGTTCCATGTACCGTTGCGTATCAATTCCGGCAGATTACCCAGCTGAGAAAGTGACCGCAAATAATGACTGTCCTCCGGGAAGTTGGTTTCCGGGTATTGCGGAGCATACGTTTTTGCGATGAAGTCAATTCGCTTCAGCAGCTCCGGATACACACGATTGAACTCGGTAATACACGCGTCGATACGTCGGTCAAGCGCGTCACTCACCCCATATACAGGCTTATCAGCGACGAACACCAGATCATACGGTTCGCTCAAATTACGCAGCCAAGCGAGGCCATCTGGTTTGGTCAGCGCTGTGTCGTACAGGCGGAACATCAAGCTGCGTAATGAGTTATCGTTCCGGGCACCGCCAAAGCTTTCCAGAAGGTCCATGAAATCAGCATGATGGCTATCGTTGTCGCTATACCACTGTTCAAACAGACCATCCATAACCTGTCGTTGCAAATCATGGCGCATCGCTTCGTCAGAAAGTATCTGCTGCCCTGGCTCCACTTGAGGCAAAAGTTCGGAATTGCGATCAACGATATATTTTGCAAGCGAATCGATGGTGCTGATATGCGCGGCAGGCAAATCAGCGAGCGCTTGCGTGAACACTCTGCATGCCAATGGGCAATTAGCTAGTATTGCCTTTGCCAATGCCCCATCATTGCCGCCGATTTCATACTTATCATCATTTTTGATGAGGTGCCGCGGGTCGCAATGCTCATTAGCCGTAGCAAAATCGATGGCAAAACGAAGATTGGATTCCAATCTCCTACGCATTTCCGCCGCAGCCGCTTCGGTGAACGTAATCACCAAAGAGGCGCGAATCGACTGCGGGCTAGCGGCGCTACGATTGCGCTCCAGCAAATCAAGCAGCACGTCTTGCAGCAGCTGGGTGGTCTTACCAGTACCAGCGGAAGCATTAATCACATGCGTATTCTTATTCATAGCAACTATCCCCCTTACTTCTTCTGAACCATCGTCATGGCCGTATGAATGAGCGCGTCTTTTGCAATCGGATCTTCGTAGTGGAAGGCTTCACCGTTCAACATATCTAGAGCAATCACATCCGCATACGAGCTGCGCATCACACCGTCCTTCGCCTCTGGATCCAAGGTTTTATACGGCTGCACTGGTAGGTTCCCGGCCATGATGTTCTCGCAAGCTTCTTGAATCTTCATCTGTACGAAATCACAGATAGCGTTGAATTCGTCATCTTCGACCTGAGCCCAAACTTCAGGAGCACTTGTTACCCAAGGATTCACGATGGTTGCACCACTGCCCAATCCCATGTTCCAAGCCGAGGCCCATGCATCATCTTGGAACAATGCTGCCGTACCGTCGCTCAGGGGACCCTTTGTCCTTGTGGTAATCCAATCCGAAAATGCTACTGGTTTGACACCGTCGCTTTTACGCCGAATCGGTACAAAGAACAAACCAATAAGCGGTACATCAGTATTACGCTGCGCCGCCCGTGCATAGGTGAACAACTGAAGTTCACGGCCATAGTAAATGGCGGAACCTTTATCCATATCCGGATTACTCTCCGTTACCTTTGAGCCGAACAACTGTTTGGTGGAAGATTTGTAGGCCTTTCGCTGTTTATGGTGGGTGGTTTGGGGTGGGGTGATGCCGGTCGGGTAGGTTGGAGGCATGGATACCTCTCACCTGTTCACCGCCGCGCTTCAGTTGCAGTCAC